>NZ_JBGANA010000044.1:0-27538 GCF_044222565.1 Prosthecobacter sp. | reverse complement strand
CTCCCATCGCCCCAATCACACACTCAACCGCCCACTGCCCACTGCCCACCGCCCACCGCTCACCGCTCACCGCTCACCGCTCACCGCCCACCGGCTACTCCCCGCCACACAGCTTCGCCATCCTGATTTCCACCGTGCGGTCCCCTTCCCCGACAAACAGCACGCCTTCCTGAAGGGTGATCGTCAGGTCCATGGAGCGATCCACCAGCTTCGCAAGCTCCTGGCTCTCCGCGGCGGGGATCTGCCACACGTGGAGGTTGTTCACGCGCGTGAACTTCCCCGCGAGTCCGGCCCACCAGGTGGCGGCGGTATTGGCAAAGCTGTACACGCTGACCTTCTTTGAGCGTCCGCACAGGCGCACCAGCTTCTTTTCATCCGGCTGCCCCAGCTCGATCCAGTGCATGAGCAGGCCGGTGAGATCGTGCTGGCTCAGCGCGGGCTCGTCCGCCTCCCACATGTCCTTGCCAAATTCGAGCTTGCCGAGGTCGTTGTTCTCCGGCGCGTTCAGCACAAAGGCCAGCAGCCTGATCATCATGCGCTCCTCGGTTTCAGAAGGATGCCGCGCGATGGTGAGCTCGTGGTCTGCGTACACATTGCGGTCCAGGTCGGAAAGAGAGACCTTGGCTTTGTAGATGATTGCTTTGAGGGCCATGAAAAAGTTGGGAAGACTCCAAGAGGTCAAGGAATGGTCAAGCAGTCAAGACGTGGCTGTGGAGCAAAATCGTCCTCGTCCTCCTACTCGTCCTCCTGCTCTCAGTTGATTCGCTAAGCTCACCCTCCGGGCTCCTTTCAGTCGTCTGTCTCGCTTCTCTCGGCTGTCCTCGGCCATGGCACCTCGTTACAAGTTTCAGGTTTAAAGTTAAAAGTCAGCGCCGCATGCCGCGACAGCACTCGTCCGCTCCTCCTCGCGTCCCAACCATTCGTCATTCGTCATTTCTCATCACCCGCTTCCCCTCCTTGCGCCAGTTGCAATCCCAAAAGTGGACCCAAGAAATTGACCATGACACACGAAACACCGTCTCCGCTTCCGCCCGAAATCGCAGCCTCCGCCCCGGTCACGATACCGGTCCTGACACAGCCCACAGCAGCGTCTCCTGCACCAGCCGAGCCTCCGGCCCCGGCAGTGCCTCATACACTCGTCCCCGCCCCCGCGCCCGCGGCCGCCTTCCTCACCATGCGCCAGCTGGCGGCGGCGCTGGGGGTGAGCCGGAGGACGCTCACCACCTGGAACCAGCGCCGCATCATCCCCTCCGTGCGTGTGGGCCGCGTGCGGCGCTATGAGCTGGAGCAGGTGCGCCACGCCCTGCGCACCCACGGCCAGCCCGACTCCGGCATGCACATCCCCGCCGGGCCCGCTGCGGCTTTCTGATACCACTTCCTACCACATAAGAGCACCCCAGCCGCTGCCTACGCCCATCAATCTTCCTCCTACTCTTCCTCCCGGACTGCCCGGACTCAGGGAGGAAGAGGAGGAGGAAGAGAAGGAAACCACCACCACGCCACCACGCCACCACGCCGCCACGCCACCACGCCACCGCCCTCCGTTCAACCACTGCAAACAATCGCAAACCACCGCCAACAACCGCAAACCCTCCCCCCACGCCCATGACCACCACCCACCAAAAACAGCACACCACAAAAAAGCACGACATACCAGCCCTGAAGGAGCGCCTGCTCATCCCGGAGGCATGGCGGAGGCTGGGACTGGAGGGGCAGCCGGGGGCCACGTGCCGGTCGCCGTTCAGGCCGGACAAGTCGCCCTCCTTTTCCATCTACAAGGGCGGGCGGCTGTGGAAAGACTTCTCCACGAGGCAGGGCGGAGACGTGATCGACTTCATCGCCCTGGCGCGGCAGATCAGCCGAGGCAAGGCGCTGCGCGTGTTTCTGGACATGCTCGGCATCCCACTCGAGGTGCCCACAAAGCCGCGCCCGCGCCCGCAGCAAACCCATTCCACCTCCAGCCGGCAAGGCACGCCAAACGCCAGGCCCACAGCGCAGTCATGCCCTCCCGGTGTTGCGGCGGATTCTTCCACCGCAGGCGCCGTGAAGATGCCCGAAAAGCTGCGCGCAGAGCAGCAGGCTGCAGCGCCTGAAGAAAGCAGGAGCATCCCCCTGCACAACGGCACAGAGGCGGACCGCCAGCTCGTGGCGGACACGCGGCACATCACGCCGGAGGCCGTGTCCCTGGCGCTGGCGCTGCGCACGCTCACCTTTGCCATCGTGCAGGGCTTCCGCTGCTGGCTGCTCACGGATGCGGAGGGCCGCATCGCCGAGGCGCGGCGGCTGGATGGCAAGGCCTTCCCCGCAGCGGGGCCGCTGGGCCGCCGGAAGGCGCACACGCTGCGCGGCTCCCGCAAAAGCTGGCCCCTCGGCGCGGCGGTGCTGCGGCGTGTGCCGGACTTCAAAACCCTGCTGCTGGTGGAGGGCGGCCCGGACTACCTGGCGGCGCTGCACTTCGCCCATGAGCTGCAGCGCTGGGACGTGCTGCCCGTGGCCATGCTCGGGCGCGGCACCGGCACGCGCATGGACGCCGCCGCTCTGCAGCTCATGCGCGGCCGCCGCGTGCGCATCTACCCGCATGCCGATGCCGACGGCGGCGGCCTGCAAAGCGCCCGCATGTGGGCCGTGCAACTGCACACCGCAGGCTGCGCCGTGGACACCTTTGACTTCTCCGAACTACGCCGCACAGACGGCAAGCCGGTGAAGGACCTCAACGACTGCACCACCGGCCTTGACGAAAAATCCGCCACCATCGTGCGCGAAAGCCTCTTCCCGAATCCCGACCTCGAGGTTGATCCCCCGTTCTAGCCTCCCGTTTCGCGCTGCATCCCGTTCGTCCTCGAACTCGTCCTCGTCCTCGTCCTCGTCCTCGACACCAGCGTGCCCTTCGTCCCCACACTGCCGAGCCCCACAAACCGGACCAAACGCGGCGAAGCCCGCCTAACACGACTCGCACCCTCCGAGCCCCCGCCAACGCCATCGGATCGAGGACGAGCAGGAGGACGAGGACGAAGACGAAGACGAAGCCCCGGGAAGCGCCCCATTTTCCACCCCATACCACAAACTACCACTCGTTTCACATTTCGCACAACATAACACCCACAACAACACCACCACGACCATGAGCCTGATCACACCCTTCATCCCCACCGCCGAAGAGCTCGCCCTGTACGCGCAGCACCCCAGCCGCAGCCAGAGCACCGGGCAAAGCCAAAGCCAAAGCCAAAGCCAAAGCCAAAGCCAAAGCCAAAGCCAAAGCCAAAGCCACGCCCCGAGCTCGGGTCAAAGCCACACCAGCACGGCCACAGCCACAAACACGACCACGAACGCACCTACGAGCACCGGCAGCACCAGCCGCAGCCCTGCGGGCGGAAATACGGCCGGCCATGGCGACCTGCCCACCCTCAATGCCATGCCGGGCGCACCGCCCAGCGGCGCAGGCCTCGGCTGCGGCAGCAGCGGCAGCAACAGCGGGCTCTCGAACTACCAGCCCATGGCACATTCTGGTTCTCCCGCCGCATCCCCCCAGCAGACGTATCCGTGGCAGGCGGCGGCACCCGCCCAGCAGCCGCCGCCACGGCCACCGCTGGCGCAGTTTGTCCTCACCGCAGAGCAGCTCGCAGCGCTCGTCATCCCGCCACGGCCCGCGCTGCTGGACCGCTGGCTGTGCCAGGGAGATCTGGGCTACATCTTCGCCCCGCGCGGCGTGGGCAAGACCTGGATGGCCATGGCCCTGCCCGGAGCCATCTCCAGCCGCCGCCCCTTGGGCCTGTGGCAGGCTGGCAGCGGCACCGGCACCGCCGGTCCATCTTCCTCCTCCTCTTCCTCCCTTTCTGGCGCAGACACCACCCCCATCCCCGTCCTCTACGTGGATGGCGAGATGGCGCTGCAGCTCACCCAATACCGCGCCCACGGCCTGGATCTCTCCCAGGTGCACCACCTGCACCACGAGCACCTCTTCAATGAAAACAGCAGCAGCCTGAACATCGGCGAAGCCGAGGACCGCCAGCGCCTCACCGACCTCATGGTGCAGCAGGGCTACCAGGTCCTGATTCTGGACAACCTCAGCTCCCTGGCCAGCGGGATCGATGAAAACAAAGGCATGGACTACGAGCCCATCTCCCACTGGCTGCTCGAGCTGCGCCGGCGGAAGATCACCGTCATCGTCATCCACCACGCCGGCCGCAACGGCTTCATGCGCGGCCACACCAAGCGCGAAGACGCCTGCTCCTGGATCCTCGAACTCCGCGACGCCCGCCAGGAAGGCGACCCCGGCGCGAAATTCGTCAGCCACTTCACCAAACCCTCCCGCAACACCGGCGAACCCCTGCCGGATCTGCTGTGGCATTTTACCAGTGATGCAACCGGGCAGACGAACATCCATTGCGAGCTGGCGCAGGTCTCCGAATACGAGCAGTTCATCCAGCACGTGCTGGAGGGGGTGACGAGCCAGAAGGACATCGCGGAGATGATGGAAAAGAACAAGGGCACCGTCAGCAAATGGGCGCGCAAAGCCCTGCAGGATGGCCGTCTCAGCGGCGGCGCAAACAAGCTCCTGCCACCCAAAGCCCCGCCGTCCAAAGGGCGCGGTCAAACACGCGTCCACGCCAGCGATGACGATTTCGGCGATAACAATGACGACGACTACGACCAGGATGACGACAGCTAAAATCCGCCGCCCAAGTCCCCGCACGGCAGCTCTGGTTGCCGGTTGCCCACCCTATGTTTTGACTTTGGCAACCGGCAACCAAGCCTCTCCTCCCCCCTCGGTTTTAGGCGCAATGGGTGGCACGATGTGGCACCAAGTGGAAAGCAGAGGCATTTCCGCGAAGGCCTGAAGCCAAACCCATGGCAACCGAAAAGGGGTGTCTGGTTGCCATGTGGAAACCGGGCCAGAGACAGAAAAGACCCTCAGTACGCTTGCATTCTATGCTGCGCGATCAAAAACAACCGCCTGATGTTTGGCCAGAAATGCCAGATCAGGTGGGACCGCCTCATCGGGCAGATGAAGAATCTCCCCTTCATACCTGCCAAAATAATCCGCAATCACCTCCTGGCTCAATTCCTCGCGAAGCTTTCGCGATAGAACTAGCCGGAGATTTTGATCAAAGGCTATCAAACCGCGATCAAAAGCTGCATCGTGAAGGCGCGAGAGACACAGACCATTGCGCACATTCAGCCGTTCGGCGGGGTATGACGCCCATGGGAGAATGTGCGAAGCCACCAGCAAATCCCGCACAGCAAGGCGAGACACTCCACAGCATCCGCCAAAGTTATTGAACACCGACTCTCGAAAGTAATCCTGGCCACGGCGGAGCTTTACGTTTGCAGTGTATTCCGTGTCGCCGGAGGGCACCGTCCTGCGTACCACGAGTCCTTTTTTCGGCACCACCTGGAGATCGCAATCCTCCGGCACACTAAACAGCCTGCGGAGGGCTGCTTCACTCTCCGGCGCAGCTTCGTTCAGATGCGCATGGAACTCCGCCCACATCAGACGGTCCATCTTGCTTGCCTTAACCATCCCCTTGATTCCACGCATCTGCTGGACGGGGTCCAAAGAGGCAAGGTTTGCTAGCTTGAGAGCCAGACTGTTCGCCGTACGGCCCAATCTCTCTGCCACCTCAATGATCACCGCTAGTCGGGCGTTAATCTGCCCGAAAGGAAGCTTGTGATAAAGATTGAGGGCAATCAACAGTTCGTCACGAGTCCACGGGGATGACGTTTTCAGGGGCATTTTGGCTGACCTCGCAGATATTTGTTAGATCGCCAGATCAAACGGCAGGTCGGAGATATCGCGAAGCCGCTTGGCGGCTATCAACATCTCAAGGTCTTGATCCTGTTCACTTCTGCGGCCCCCAACACACTCGCTCACTGCTGCACGGAGTTCTTCGAGGGCGATGTGATATACACAGTCTAAATCACCACTTCCTTGAGCTATCGAGGCAATTCTTTTCGGGAGAGGCTCGGCGGTGATGGCCACAATGTGGGGAACATGCCCATTGCGATTGCGGATCAGGTTCAGCGCTTCAGTGCGCGCATTCTGTGCTCGATCACTTCGAATGGTCCATTTGCACGAGATACTGGCGTGTAAAAACTGACCGGGAAAAGAAGATGCATTACTGCTCCGCAATGGAGTGTGCAGTGAACAATGTTTGTCCACAATTGCGCCGGGTTGATTGATGATCTCATCGGTTTCTGAGTGTCTGACCACCACCACGTCCGGTTCGATGAAGTAGTCGCCGCCCAGCACTGCGCGGAGATCTGGATCAAGCTTCGCTTTTTCCGCCAGCCGGACCAAATGATTATACTGCTGGTAGTTGGAAATGCGCACCTTGGAACGATCCACTCCATGGAAAACCTCCCACTTACCGGGACGGAGATGTGGCAGCGCCAGAAAGGTCGCTCTAAGGAAGTCAGCCACTGCTTTTTCAAACCCTTTACCCGCAGTCTGGCCGCTGGATTTCTCCGCTGTTGTTGCCTCTCCAATGCGTGCAATCAGGCCTTTGGAAATGCTCTTGGAGATGTCGCTACCACGATCGGCAATGCTTGCCACTCCCTGGCTATCAATGTTCAGATCCTTCTTTAGAAGAGCAGCCAAAAACTCGGCCCGTGCTGCTTGAATCACAGTGCTTTTCTCCTCGCTCATTTCCGTGCCTTTCGTTTGGTGGTTTTATATTCCGTTGGCTTCTCCAGCAGCCTCATTTGCGCTGCCTCAGCCTTTTTGGTTTTAGAGCGCTTCCCATTGAGCATAGCGCTAATGGAAGTGCCCAGAGCCTTGGCAACTAATGGAGGAAACGCGTTACCTATCTGGCGGTAGGCTGCAGTTTTACCGCCTGCAAACTTCCATGAGTCGGGGAAGCTTTGAATACGGGCCGCCATTTTTATTGTCAGTTTGGGAACGTGGTCCAATGGGGCGTCCGCAGGAGGAGGATTGTTGGCTATTCCCATTCCATCCACCCCCAGGAGCCTCCATTGTGCTTTTGCCCTCGTTGGTCCCAGATCTGGGCCACCATGCAGACGGGAGCCTCCCACAAGTGTTGGAGCAATTCGATTTGCCAGCTTCGACCAGTTTACAGCCCCTTTCCACCCATCCTCTCCCATGAGATCAACCAGAGTCTCTCCCACCGTCTTGGCATCCAAGCTTGGTATTGGCCACTCAAAACGGTTCCAATCAGCGATCTTCATTCCTATGATGATGAACCGAGGCCGCAGCTGTGGCACGCCATAGTCCGCCGCTTGGATAAGGCGTCCTTCAGGCTCATATCCCAACTCCCTAATTTTCTCAAAAAGGCTGCTCCTGTATTCGGTAAACTTTGCGGCAGCCAGTCCAGGTACGTTTTCAAACATGATCACACGGGGCTTTGCGCTCGCCATGATCTCTAATGCAGCGGGGAACATGTCTCTCTCGTCGTCAGAACCAAGCTGTTTGCCAGCCACGCTGAAGGGCGGGCAAGGCACCCCCGCAGTGACCAAATCCACACCACGGAACTTCGAGCCATCGAACTTCCGGATATCCGTGTGTTGGACGTTCCACTGGGACCGATTTTCGAGCAGAGTAGCACAGAATTTGGCTTCATACTCCACAGCAGCCGCGTGTTCGAATCCTGCCATTTCGAAACCCAGAGCCTGTCCACCTCCACCGGCACAAAGTTCCAGAACCGTGGGACTCACGCCTTCACCCCCTGGAAAAGGATTCCCGAGTCCAAGCCAAGCGCTTTGGCGATGCGGACAATGCTAAGCAAGCTGGGGTTGCGGACACCACGCTCGATGCCGCTGATGTAGGTGGAATCGAGGTCGGCCTTGTCGGCCAGGGCTTCTTGGGAAAGGCCTTTCTCAGTGCGGTGTTTGCGGATGTTCTGCCCAAATGTATCGAGGGCACGGTGGCGTTGGCTCATGCCGACCACCTTGGACGATGAGTCTAGGGACTATGAGTCAAGTGAGGCCAAGATTTGAACCCTTCGCAGCCCCCCCTTCGCCCGACTCCCGTGGCCTTTGGTTGCCGGTTGCCACAGCCAGAATATAGGGTGGGCAACCGGCAACCAAGGAGCTGACGAGGTGCTCTGTAGGCTGCGCAGGAAGAGGAAACCAAGCGCAAGCAGCGGCAGTGAGGCGCAGGAGGAGGAAGCGGATGGGGAGGATGGCGGGGGGAAATGACGGCAACTTGAGGGGGGCGCGAGTTGCCGGGGTTTTGAGGAGGTGGACGGGGCCGTTTTCCCCCGTGGCGGCGGCGTGGAGGGAACGTGGAGGCGGGGAAACTGAGGAGGAAGGAGGTGGGCTCGCGGTGAGTGGGCTGGGAGGCGTCAGGGGTTGGAAAAGGGGGAGTGCGATGGGTGGCAGACTGCGCTGGGAGGAAGGATTCTACGGACGCGGACGCAGCGCGTCCCTACCCGTGCTGCGGCACGTCTGGGATGGTAGGGAACCGCTGCGCCGGGACCGTGGTCATGGGTCTGTTTCGGCAAGGGCGATCCAAAAGGTGCGCCGTCCTTGGGGCGTTCGAAGGCGGAGGGCGGAGGGGTTTGAAAAGGGGGGAAATGACGGCAACTGGAGGAGGGCGTGAGTTGCCGGGGTTTTGAGGAGGTGGACGGGGCGTTTCCAGAACGAGCTAAAGCTCTGGACTACTTTCCCAGAGCGCGGTGCACCCGCGCCAGCGTGTGGGGCAGCCGTTTCTTCCCCAATGCGCATTCCCAGAGGCGGAGGACGGTCCAGCCTTGGCGGCGGAGCTGGCGGGTGACGAGGCGGTCGCGCTGGCGGTTGCGGGCGATCTTTTCGTCCCAGAATTTCCGGTTCTGCCGGGGGCGGGTGCCGTGGGTGGGGCAGCCGTGCCAGAAGCAGCCATCGACAAAGATGACGAGGCGCTCGGCGCGAAAGACGAAGTCGGGGCGGACGCGGGGCTTGCGCAGGCCCCGTGCGCCCTGTGCGGCGCGGGCCCCAGGGCTGCCGCGGAGCGTGGGCTGGGCTTTGGCGTTGGATTTGGCTTTGGATTTGGCATTGGCTTTGCCTGGGCTTTTGCCTGTGCCTGTGATCGTGCTGGTGCCTGCCTCTGCGACTGTGCCGGTGCCACTGGCTTTCGCTTTCGCTTTCGCCTGGGCGCTGGCTTTGTTTTTGCCGCTGACTTTGACTGCGTCTTTGGCCGTGCTCTTGGTCTTGGTGTTGGTCTTGGTCTTGGATGGAGTGCGAGCGCCGTCACGGGATCTTGCGCTGGCTTTGGTGCTGGCGCTGGCGCGGCTGCGAGCCTGCGGGGACGCGCTGGGGACTGGGGGAAGGGCGAGGGGCACGTGCCTGCGCCAGCCGGTGATCTTCTCGGCCCGCAGCAGGGCGCGCAGTCGCAGCTCCGTGGCGGCGTTGCCGGTGGAGCGGATGCGGCTCATCACCTCGCTGCGCTTGGCTGGGGTGAAGACGTCCATGGCGGGAGAGAAAGAGAAGGCGGTGGCTGAAGGGCCGCAAGCGGCCGTTGACGGTGGTTGACGATTGTTGACGGAGTGTTCTTTGCGGCCTGGGCGACGAAGGATGGTGGGTGAGTGCCAGCCGCAATGAGGCGCAAAAAGACGCAAAAGGTCAGGGGCGTGGAACTCGTGAAATGCTTTTCAAGAAGCGGCAGGGGCTTCCTGCGCGAATGGGCACGAAAGTCCGCGAATTTTCATGAATGGTGCCGGGTGGGATTTTGATTCACGGTTCTTCGCGGTCATTCCTGGGCATTCGCGTTTGAGTTTGAGTTTGAGTTTGAGTTTGAGTTTGAGTTTGAGTTTGAGTTTGAAATGGAGGGAGGCTTCAGGTGCTGAACGGTTCGTCGTCGAGCCAGGTGAAGGTTACATGCTTCTTATGCCAGTCTCTCTTGTGGATGAACTCTCCGTGAAAGCTCAGATGAAGGGTGGTGGCAGGACAGGAGAGATGGAATACGAGGAGGAGGGGGGTGAACGCTCAGCCGGAGGGGACCCTGGCATTCTGGACAGGTGAGGGCGGCGAACTCCTGCTCGGTGCGTCCGGCGGCTACCGGAGCGGTGCGCTCAAAGCGTGCCTGCACGCGCTCCTCATGGCCTGGGTCGGGCACAAAGGTCCATTCGCCTGACTGTTTGATCCCCATGGGGAAAGGGTAGTCAGAGGGTGTGAGGGTGGCAAGCGGGGGATGCGGGTTGCAGATGGCGGTGTGAGGCAGTGCGAGGAGCGGTAAGAGGCGGCACGCGGCGGGGCGGGTGTTTGCGGGGCGCTTCCCTGTTCCGCAGGAACAAGGCTGCTTTGCGCTGCTGCGCAGTGGCGCTCAGGTGCTGCTGCGGCTGTTGGTGGCGTGGTAGGCGGCGTTGGTGAGGTGGGTGGTGCTGGTGGTGGCGGCGATGGCGCCTGCACGGGCGGAGGTGAGGCTGGCCACGCCAAAGCCGAAGCCGCTCATGGCATTGGACCAGAGCTGCCGGCCGGTGGCGGCGTCCAGCGCGTACATGTAACCGTGCACGCTGACGATGAGGCGGTCGCCATCGAGCAGGAGGGAGGTGTAGGTGTTGCCGGAGGGGGCGGTCCACTGCCAGACGACGGCGCCGGTGTCCCGATGCAGCGCGGCGACGCGTTTGTTGAAGCCGGTGAAGACGAGGTCGTTGAGGTTCATGCAGGAAAGGGTAGCCGCTGGCGGGGAGTTGCGAGTGGAAGATGGGGCGGGGTTTGGAATGGGGAGGGGGCGGTGGACGGTGGGCGGTTCTTGGTTTCCAGTTGGCGGTTGTGGTGGGGTTGAATGGCATGGCATGGCATGGCATTTAATGGCATGCGGTGCGGTGGGGCTTGTGCAGTGCTTGCTAGGGGCGCTCGAGCGGGACGGTGATGTACCAGATGTTTTCGGAGTCGGCGGCGAGGTGGAGGGGGCGAGTGGTGAATGGCAGGAGCGGAGCGGGGGTGTCCTACCTGAGTGCTCTCACCGCGCTGGACCGCGGCGGCTTGGGACAAGCCGCCCTACCTGCGGTGGATATTCGCCCGCCCAGCGCGAGGAGGTAGGGAGGGCTGTCCCCAGCCCTCCGGCGTGGGGGAGAGGCGGGGGCGAGTGGTGAATGGCAGGAGCGGTGTTGGGTGTCCTACCTGGGTGTTTGCACCGCGGCAGACCGCGGCGGCTTGGGACAAGCCGCCCTACCTGCGGTGAGTGTCGTGGAATCGTAGGAGGATGAGGACGATTTGGCTTCGGCGGCGCGCTTTGTTTGCAGGGGCTTTTTGGCGGGTCTTGGAGGTGGCAGACCGCCAGAGCGAGCTAAAGCTCGCGAGTACTTTTCCTCACGGCCTGCGCGCCTGCTGCAGGGCGCGGTGATCCCAAGCAGCGGGTGTTTGCGGGGCGGCTCCTTGTTCCGCAGGAACAGGGCTGCTTTGCTGGCGCTAGGGCCGCTCCACCTGGGCTTCGAGGTTCTGGATCAGCTGGGAGTCGCCCGGGATGTGCAACGGGCCGGCGAGCATGACGGCGCCGGCGGAGTTCTGGAGCTCCACGCGGTAGTCGCCGGGGGAGATCAGGGCAAACTGGCAGGTGCAGTCTTTTTTGAGGAGCGTGCGCATCACCAGACGCCCCTGGGTGCCCTGTGCGTCCGGTTCAAGCAGGAAGGCATCGCCACCGATGAGCGTGTGGCGCCAGTAGTCCGGCTCCCCGAGCTTGTGGTCGCCGATGCGAAAGGAGACGCGGGCGGTGTTGCCTCCCACGGTGATGTCCGCCTTGCGGCCCTGCCGGAGGAGGGTATCGAAGTCCGTGTGCAGCACCTCGCGCTTCCACGGCATGAGGATTCCGAGTTCATCGCGCACCTGGAGTTTGAAGCCGGCGAAGGTGGCGGGATCGAGCCTCCACACCTTGCGTTCTGGCTCGCTGAGGGATGGCGGCGGATCCATGAAAACGCGCTGCTCGGAGTCCGGGTTTCGGGTGGCGTAGAGCACCAGCTGCTCAAAGTGCTGCCGCGAGAGCGGGCTGGAATACCCAAGCTTCAGGGTGATGACGACGGGCTGAGTCCCGCGATCCATGAAGGCCACGTAGCCCCAGATCCCTGCCGCCAGAAGGGCGGCGGAAATGAGGATGAAGGTGAGGCATTTCATCGGCGTGGATCATCGTGACGGGAGCCGGGGAAAATGTAAATGCGGAAGTGGGGGGGCGTTGATGCAGCGGAGTGGGGGTGTCCTACCTGAGTGCTCTCACCGCGCTGGACCGCGGCGGCTTGGGACAAGCCGCCCTACCTGCGGTGGGTATTCGCACGTCCAGCGTGAGAAGGTAGGGAGGGCTGTCCCCAGCCCTCCGGCGTGGGGAAATGGCGGGGTCGAGTGGTGAATGGCAGCAGCGGAGTGGGGGTGTCCTTCCTGAGTGCTCTCACCGCGCTGGACCGCGGCGGCTTGGGACAAGCCGCCCTACCTGCGGTGGGTGTGGTGGAATCGCAGGAGGACGAGGACGATTTGGCTTCGGCGGGGCGCTTTGTTGGCAGGGGCTTTTTGGCGGGTCTTGGAGGTGGCAGACCGCCGGAGCGAGCTAAAGCTCTGGACTACTTTTCCTCACGGCCTGCGCGCGTGCCGCGGCGCTTCAGCCATCGCAAACCATCGCCAACGATTGCAAACGATTGCAAACGATTGCAAACGGTTTGGCCCCAGCGGCGCGCTAGGATCGAGGACGAGGACGATTGGCGGCTAGCAGGGCTGGGGCGTGGCGGCGCGTTTTCCAGAGCGAGCTAAAGCTCGCGAGTACTTTTTCCTCACGGCCTGCGCGCCTGCTGCAGGGCTTCTTCCTTGAGCTTCTGGATGGCTTCGTCGCCCTGGGCGATGAGGGGGTCGAACATGGGGATTTCTTTGGCGTTTTGACCCTGCTCGTGTTTGCGGAAGCCGAAGAGGTAGGTCTCGTTGTGCGGACGCCAGCGGTTGAAGAAGAGGGTGTCTTTGGCGATGACGGCGCGGCGCAGGTTTTCCAGCGCGGGGGTGGGGGCTTCGGGGAGCTTGAGGCCGAGGCCTTCGATGAGCCTGGCGCTGAGCTTTTCGTATCCGGCGCGGGTGTAGTGCACGCCGTTTTCCGTGAGGGGCTGGCGGATGACGCCGGGCTTGGGCAGGCCGCCCATGAGCTCGAACCAGTCGATGAAATACGCGTTCTGGGCGAGGGCGAATTTCCTCAAGGCATCGCGCAGGGAGGAGAGGTTTTTGTTTTCGGCGGTGAGGTCGGGCAGCGGGGGCGGCAGGGTCTCGAGCGGGGGCGGGGTGGCGATGATGATGCGCACGCCGGGGGACTTGGCGCGGATGAGCTCGATGAGGCTGCGGTAGCCGGTGAGGAAGTCGGGCAGCGCGCCGAGGCGCTCGAAGGCGAGCTCGCTGCCGTAGCAGAGGAGCACGACGCTGGGCTTGAGCATTTCCAGGTGGGTGGAGAGGCGCTGCAGGCCTTCCTCGGGCGGGCCGAAATAGGAGCGCGCATGGCCAAAGACGGTGTCGCCGCTCCAGGCGAGATTGCGCACGGTGACTTTGGTTTCGCCGAGCGCGAGATCGAGCCGGGGCTCGAAGGAGCCGTAATCGTGCTCGCGCTCCAGGACGGTGTTGCCGAGCAGGACGAGGCGGTCGCCGTCTTTGAACTGGAAGGTGGCCGGCTGCGCGGGGGCGTCGGTGGCATTGCCAGCGGCAGCGGGTGCGTCGGCAGCGGCAGCGGCGGGCTGCGCGGGGGCCTGCTGTGCGTGCGTGGTTGCGGGAAAGAATGCGAGGGTCGCGCCTGCGAGCGCGATGAGTCCGGCCAGGGAGGGAAGATTCATGCGGGGCGTATTGGAGCGGAGAGCGCGGGAGGTGTCTAGGGGGAGTTTGAGGTCGTTTGCGCTGGTTTGCGGTCGTTTGCGGTCGTTTGCGCTGGTTTGCGGTGGTTTGCGGTGGTTTGCGGTGGTTTGCGCTGGTTTGCGGTCGTTTGCGGTCGTTTGCGGTGGTTTGCGGTGGTTGGAAGGCGCAGGCTGAATCAAGCGGGTTGAAAGGTTGGCGGGGAGCCGCCATCTTTGGGGCATGAGCGTTTTTGAATCCACCGCAGTACTGGAGGATGCCCGGCACCTGACTCTGGGCCGGCCCGTTCCAGGGGGAACGTCACGCGAATGCAGGGTGATCGTGATGTTTGAGGAGGAGTCCGGGCTGGAAGCGTGGCCGCAGGGTTTTTTTGAGGAAGTTCGCATCGAGGATGCCGCCTTTGAGCGGCCGGCGCAGGGAACGGCCCCCTTCATCGCAGCTTTGGACGCATGAAAGTGCTGCTCGAGGGCGGCAGAGCGTTGTGTGAGCAGGTGAGGTGAAGGCGGAATCTTCCTCCTACTCCTCCTCTTACTCCTCCTCCCTTGGTTTGGGGAGGCAGGGGGCGTCGCGTTTACGTTTCGGCCACTCGAAGTCCTCGGAACAGGGAGGAAGAGGAAGAGGAAGAGGAAGAGGAAGAGGAAGAGGAGGAGGAAGAGGAAGAGCTGATGAAGGAGCAGCCCCCCCTGCGGGTGCGGCTGTGCGCATGACATTCCTCATTCCATTCTCGCACAGCGCCTGGTTTGCTCCATCATGCGCGCATGGCCACCACACTGCGCGACTGGTATGACACGCCCCTTTACTATGACATCGTCTTTGATGATGGCACGGTGCGGGAGGCGGATTTTTTGGAGGGGGCGTTTGCAAAGTATGCCACGCCGGCGAAGGGGCATCGGCTGCTGGAGCCTGCGTGTGGCAGCGGGCGGCTGGCGCTGGAGATGGCGCGGCGCGGCTGGGAGGTGAGCGGTTTTGACGGGAATGCGCACATGATCGCCTTTGCACAGGAGCGGCTGGCGGCGGCGGGGCTGAAGGCACGCCTGTGGGAGGACTGGATGCAGAGCTTCACGCTGCCGAAGGGCGTGAAGGGCGGCTTTGATCTGGCGCACTGCCTCGTCAGCACCTTCAAGTACCTGCTCAAGGAAAAGGATGCCGCCGAGTGCCTGCGGCGTGTGGCGGCGGCGCTGCGCCCGGGCGGTGTCTTCCTGCTGGGCCTGCACCTGACGGACTACGAGCGCGAGGAGGACGAGCACGAGCGCTGGGTGGCGCGGCGCGGGGAGATCGCCGTGGTGTGCAACACGCATACCTGGGCGGCGGATCCGAAGTCGCGCCTGGAAAATCTGCGCACGCGTTTGAAGATCACCGATGCCGGCCGCACGCACACGCAGGAGACGCGCTGGCAGTTCCGCACCTACAACGCCGCCCAGCTCAAGGCGCTGCTGCGCAAGGTGCCGGAGCTGGAGTACCTGGAGTGCTATGACTTCACCTATGACCTGAACGAGCCACGGAAGTTTGACGATGCGTATGCAGATGTGCTGCTGGTGCTGCGGAAGAGGTAGGGGAGGTGATGATTGTTAGCCGCAAAGAGCCGCAAAGAGGCGCAAAAAGACGCAAAAAATGAAGTGGGGTCTGAAGAGAAGCTGAGGGCAGAGCGAATGTTGAAGCGTGTGGCATTACAGATTTGAATAGTACTATGAAAACCTCGGCTGCCCCCACGAAGTGCGTTCGCGCAGTTGGGCAGGCGGCGGTGCTAGTGCGTGAGGCCAGACTGTAAGAGGGCCGGGCCTCAGTCACCCTCCCCCAGGCGCCGGGCTGGAGCTGGCGGACAGACTTTCAGTCTGTCCATTTCTGCATTGACCCCGGGGGGCGCTTTTCGGTAGCATTATTCC
The DNA here is from genome assembly GCF_044222565.1 of Prosthecobacter sp. Lineage (GTDB taxonomy): Bacteria > Verrucomicrobiota > Verrucomicrobiia > Verrucomicrobiales > Verrucomicrobiaceae > Prosthecobacter. The sequence continues at coordinate 11,921 of NZ_JBGANA010000044.1, read as the reverse complement.
TGACATGCCATTCCGAAATATCGAAGTGGGTTCTAATAAAACAGAACCGGTCTCGTTTGGAATGGCACGTTCCTTCCAACCAGATTCATGCGTTTCAAACCAACCTTCGGTATTGCCGTCGCTATTTGCGCCGTCGTCAGCCTTTCGCTGTACTTTTTCCGGGCCGCTGACCCGGGAGGAAAGCCGCTCAGGAAAACAGTGGCGAGCCAGGGCAAAGGGACGCAGCAGCGCACCCCTCCGCTGGTGGTGGAGCAGGCGGTGGTGGCAGGCACGGTGCAGCAGGCGGACGCTGCCGCTGCCCCAGTGACGGCGGCGGCTGTGGTGGCGGATCCCGTCCAGGGATTTGCGGACTGGAGTGTGGCATACCTGAAGGCGGACAAGGCGGCGCGGGTAAAGATGGTGAAGGAGGGGGTGGAGCTGGCGCAGGCGAGACGCCCGGTGTTCAAGCAGCTCATCAAGGACGATCCCAGGCTGGCCCTCGCGCGCGCGGTCCCCATGGTAACGCGGCAGCAAATGCCCTTCGAGGTGCTGGATCTGCTGGAGAAGCGGGTGAACGGCATCGGCGTGCTGCGGGTGCTGCAGGGCACGCCTCTGGAAGGCGAGCCGCTGCCTTCGGGATCGCTGACGTTTCGAGAGGTGGAGCTGCAGAACGGCCCGACCTACCGCGCCTATGTGTATGGGCGGCGCGAGTCCATCGTGACCTGGACGGCCGGCGCCTCGCTCAATGGCGTGGCGGTGGACGCGGACTTTGCGGTGAATGAGCAGCCCTCCCGCACGCTGGAGGTGGGGGAGGTGCCGCCTGCGGACAAGCCTGCCGTGGTGGACTGCCCGATTTCGGGCAAGCAGGTGTTTGAAAACGCGGACGCCGTCACGGACGTGATCACGGCGGACACGCCTGCGGTGGAGACGGCCACGGAGACGGTGTACTTCTGCAGCGCCATGCACATCGATGTGAAGAACCAGCTGATGATCATGGGAGAAGGCGTCACGGGAGGGGCCTTTGGCTTCACCGGCATCCTGCCCGCAGCGCCCACGCCGGCGCTGGGAAATGTGAAGGTGATCGTGATCCCCATGACGTATGCGGACCAGAATGGCGTGCCTTCCACCGAGGCGGCGCTGTACGCCACCCTGCGGGATGTGGCGGACCATTACTCCAAGTCCTCCTACGGCCGCCTTTCGCTGGCGGGGGTGGTCACGCCGCCGGTGAAGCTGAAGCACAATGAGTCCTGGTATGTGAACCGGGACACCAGCAACGGCGGGGACATCAGCGGCACCAGCGTGGAAATGCAGGAGGCGCGGGACGAGGCGCGGAAGCTGGGCTTTGACTGGAATGACTACGACTGCACCGTGCTGCGGCACAACGGCGGCCCGCAGAGCTACGGCGGCCTGGGCGGCGGCAGCACCGTGTGGGTGCGCGGAGACACCGTGGGCCTGTGGGCGCATGAGATCGGCCACTGCTTCGGCCTTGCGCATGCGAACTTCTGGGACACCGCCGGCACCAGCAGCATCGGCAACGGGGTGAACCAGGAGTACGGGGACAGCTACGACATCATGGGCAACAGCGGCAGCTACCCCGCCGGGCAGTACAACGCGCAGGGAAAGAACCAGATCCGCTGGCTTCCCGGCAACTTCCTGCAGCCGGTGACGCAGAGCGGCACCTACCGCATCCATGCCTTTGACCAGGGCGTGCTGGACCCGAAGCGGCGCTACGCGCTGAACATCGTCAAGGACTCGCAGCGCGTTTACTGGGGGGAGGTGCGCTCGCTGTTTGACACCACGCCGTGGATGAAGAGCGGCTTGGTCCTGGGCTGGCGTTTCCCGAACGGCGGCGGCAGCAATGTGCAGCTCATCGACACCACCAACGGCTCGCCCTTTGCCAAGGAAGACGCGGCCATCTCCCTGGGCAGCACTTTTTCGGACACGGAGAGCGGCATCCACATCACCACGGTGGCCACCAATGACAGCCCGCGCTACATGGACGTGCAGGTGAACATGGGCAGCTTTCCTGGCAACCACGAGCCCACGCTGACGCTGGCGGCCTCCGCCAGTGTGGTGCCGCTGAACGGCACCGTGACCTTCACCGCCACCGCGAGCGATGCGGACGGCGACACGCTGGCCTACGGGTGGCAGCACTTTGGCAGCACCTCCTTCAAGATCGTCTCTCCGAACTCGTCTGTGATCACGCGCCAGTTCACCTCGGCGGGCAGCTACATCGTCACCTGCACGGTCAGCGACATGAAGGGCGGCACCTGCACGCGCAACCAGCTCATCACCGTGGGCAGCTCCAGCACCTACACCATCAGCGGCCGCGTCACGCTGCTGGGCCAGGGGCTTTCGGACGTCGTCATCACCGCGAACGGAGGCAATGGTGTGATCACCGATGACGACGGCTACTACACCATCCCGAACCTCACGGCGAACACCTACACCCTGACGCCGCTGCTGTATGGCTACAGCTTTGGCGAGCTGTTTAACAACAGCATCACCGTCTCCCCCAGCTTCACGGGTGCGGACTTTGAGGCCACGGCGCAGTCCGTGGTGACCATCTCCGCGCCCAATGCCACGGCCAATGAGCTTTCACCGGTCACGGCGGGCACCTTCCGCCTGACGCGTACGGGGGACACCAGCCAGGACCTGGTGGTCAATGTGAACACCGCGCTGGGCAGCGCCACGAAGACCACGGACTACACGCTCTCCCCGGACTACGTCGCCGGCTCCAACGGCTTCAGCACTTTCACCATTCCCGCCGGATCGGAGACGCGGGACATCACCCTCACGCCGGTGATCGATGCGCTGGCGGAGGGGCCCGAAACGGCCACGCTGCAGCTGGGGTCTGGCAATGGCTACCTCGTCAGCCTGCCTTCCACAGCCACGGTGACCATCGCCGATGACGACACGGCGCTGCCGAAGGTTTCCATCACCGCCACGGCCAATGCCGCGCTGGAGGGCATCGGCACGCCGGCGGTGCTCACGCTCTCGCGCACCGGCCCCACGACAGGAGATTTGATCGTGGCCTACACAGTGGGCGGCACGGCGGTGAACGGCACGGACTACACGACGCTGCCAGGCACCGTGACCATTCCGGGAGGTTCCACCACCGCCACGGTGAACATCGCGCCGATCAATGACAGCGTGTCCGAGCCGTTGAAGACGGTGAGCGTGACGCTGACGGCCAATGCGGCCTACCTGGTGGATCCCACCGCTGCCAGCGCCAGTGCAAGCGTGTATGATGACGACACGCAGACGGTGACCGTGGCGGCCACGGACGCCACCGCCTCAGAGGTGGACCTGACCGTGGCAGGAGCCAAGGCGGACACCGGCACCTTTGTGGTGACGCGCAGCGGAGACACCAGCGCGGCGCTGACCGTGTACTATGCCTTTGCGGGCACGTACAATGCCGGGGTGATGGCGCTGCATGGCGTGGACTACGAGGCCATGCCTGGCAGCGTGGTCATTCCCGCCGGGAAGACGCAGGCCAGCATCACCATCGTGCCACGGTTTGACACGCTGGGAGAGGGGCCGGAGCAGGTGGTGCTCTACCTCGGGGCCAACGCGACCAACTACATCCTGGGAGACACTGGCACGGCGACCATCACGATCACCGACAACTCGCCTGACCTGCCCTATTTGGATGTGGTGAACATGGGCAGCGCCACGGAAGGCGGCAGCACCGCGATCTTCCGCATCACCGCGCGCGGCGGCACGGGCACGGGAACGCTGGCGGTGACCTATGACCTCAGCGGCACCGCCTCCGCCGGAGACTTCAGCGTCAGCGGCACGGGGAACACGCTCACCGGCACCTCGATTACGCTGAACAACGGCGCGACTGTGACCAAGGATGTGACCATCACCGCCACGAATGATGTGGAGCAGGAGGACTTCGAGACGCTCACACTCACGCTCACCGTGGGCCCCACCCCGACCTACCAGACCTACGGCATGACCAATGCCGCCACCATGTGGATCAAGGACAACGACTACACCAACGCGGTCTTTGTGGACACGCAGGTGGGCACCTCCGGCAGCAGCAGCTTCACCGAGGGGGCCTCCACCACGCCGGTGAAGTTTTACGTGTCCCGCAGCGGCAGCACCACCGCCGCGCTGACGGTGAACTACACCATCGGCGGCACCGCCACCAGCGGCAGCGACTACACCGCGCTGCCCGGCAGCATCGTCATCCCGGCGGGGGCGCTGGGAGTGGACCTGCCGGTGTCCATCATCAATGACACGATCTTTGAAGGCACCGAGACCATCACCATTGACCTGGCCCCCGGCTCCTACTCCCGCAGCAGCCCCGGCACGGTGATGTACATCGCGGACAATGACACCGCCACGGCCACGGTGGCCTTTTCGACCCCCGGCTCCTCCGGACTGGAGAGCGTGACCTCGGTGAACATCCCCGTGACCCTCACGCCGGCGCAGTCCACACCGGTGACCGTGGAGTACGCCGTGAACGGCACCAGCCAGAACACCAGCAGCACCAGCAGCGTGCGCGGGCTGCCCTACTGGGTGCGTTTGGTGAAGAGCGGCAGCACCATCACGCATTTCGAGTCCAATGACGGCACGATCTGGACGCAGCGCGGCAGCAGCTTCACCGTCACCGGGCTGGGGAACACCAGCTATCTCGCGGGCATCGTCGCCGCTGCGGGCAGCACCACGGCCACCTCGGCGGTGATCGACAACTACTCCATCACCGGCCTCACCGCCGGGGCGACCGTCGGTACGGAGACGCGGTCCATCGTGGGCACCGCCACCGGGGCCACGCATACGTTGAGCAGCGGCGTGTACACCTTCAGCACGCCCGGCGTCGGAATATCCTCCAGTTCGACTTCGGACAACTTCTGCTACGTGAATTCCACCATCACCAATGCGACGGACTGCACCGTCACGGCCCGCGTGGTCTCCATGGGCACCACCAGCAGCAGCGCACGCATCGGGGTGATGCTGCGCTCCACCACGGCCGCCGGGTCCGTCTATGCCGCCAGCCTGGCCACCCCGGCCAGCACCAGCCTCTTCTACACGCTGAACCGCACCACCCTGAACGCCGTCTCCAATTCGCCCAGCACTTACAGCACCCCGGTGCTGCCGCAGTGGTACCGCATGACGCGCGTGGGGGATGTCTTCACCGTTTCGAATTCCAAGGACGGCGTCACCTGGGCGATCTCCAGCGGCGGCACCGCGCAGACCATCTCCGTGAGCCCCACCATCATGGTCGGGCTGGGCGTCTCCGCAGCGACGGACGGCCAGGTGGCCACCGGCACCTTTGACAGTGTCTCGCTCAATGGCAGCCCCGTCGGCGCCGGAGGGCTGCAGGGCCGCACGATCGGCTTTGTGAACGAGCAGGGGAGCGAGAGCTACGGCAGCGGAGTCTGGACGCTCAATGGCAGCGGCACCAATCTGAATGACGAAGGGCACTTTGCCGCCACCAACGTCACCGGAGATTTCACCTTCATCGCCCGCGTCACTTCCCTGACCGGTGGGGACACGACCTCGCAGGCGGGCATCCTCATGCGGCAGACGCGCGACAGCTACTCGAAGACCATGGTGGGGCGCTGGATCAAGAGCGCCAGCATCGGCCAGGGGCAGCGTGTTTACAGTTTCACCACCGCCTTTGGCACGGGCATTGACTTCACACTGCCGCCCGGCGTGCTCACCTTTGCCCCCGGAGAGACCAGCAAGAACATCGTGCTCACGGTGGCAAACGACACCGTGGACGAGCCGGACAACCAGGTGACCCTCCTGCTCTCCAATGCCAACGGCGCGGCGGTGAGCGGCACCTCCAACTACTTCAGCTACACCATCGTGGATGACGACAGCCCGCCTGCGAATCCGTACGTGGGATTTGCCGCCGCCACCAGCACCGTCGCGGAAAGCGCCGGCGCAGTGGAGCTGGCGGTCAGCCTGGCCTCGCCTGCCACGGCGGCCAGCACGGTGGACTACACCGTCACCGGTGGCACCGCCACAGGCGGCGGCACGGACTACACGCTGGCCGATGGCACGCTGAGCTTTGACGTCGGGGAGACGGTGAAGACTATTCCGCTGAGCATCGTGGATGACGCCGTTGTGGACGCCGCGGAGACCATCGTCATCACCCTGGCCAATCCCGCGAGCCTGCAGCTGGGCAGCACCACGCAGCACACCCTCACCATCACGGACAATGACCTGCCGGTGGTCAGCATCACGGCCAATGACGCCACCGCCTCTGAAGCAGGGCTGGACCCAGGGCAGTTCACGATCACCCGCACCGGCAGCACCGCCGCCGCGCTGACGGTGAACCTGACCCGGAGCGGCACCGCGACCAGCGTCACGGATTACACCGCCATCGCCACCACCCAGACCATCCCCATCGGGGCCTCCAGCGTGACCGTGAATGTGACGCCAGTGGCGGACACCACCAACGAGGGCACGGAGACCGTCATCCTCACCCTGGCCAGCGGCTCCTACACCCTCGGCTCCCCCACCACCGCCACGGTGAATCTCCTCGATGACGACCGCAGCACGGTCACGCTGACGGCGTCTGATCCCACCGCGTCTGAAAGCGGCGGCACCGGGCAGTTCACCATCACCCGCACCGCGCCCACCAATGTGGCGCTCACGGTCAGTCTGGTGGTGGCAGGCACCGCCGCCAATGGCACGGACTACAAGACCACCGGCAACGTCAATGTGCCCACCTCCATCTCCCTGGCCAGCGGCGTGAGCTCCTACACCATCCCCATCATCCCGGTGGATGACGGCAACACTGAAGGGGACGAGCAGGTGACGCTGTCCCTGAACACCGGCAGCTATGACATCGGCACGCCTTCCTTTGGCAATGTGACCATCGCCGACAACGACAGCCCGCCCACGCTCTTCATCAACAGCCCCGGCTCCCAGGGCCTGCTGGTGGCCAATGGCAACGGCGTCATCGTCAGCGCCACCATCACCGATGATGGCGCGCCTGCGGCGGTCACCCAGCAGTGGTCGCAGATCAGCGGGCCGGGCATCGCCACGATTGAGAATCCCACGGCGGCCACCACGGGAGTCACCTTTTCTGCACCGGGAAATTACATCCTGCGCATCACCGCCACGGACACGCAGTTCACTGTGAGCGACCAGGTCACGGTGGTGGTGGGCTCCGCGCTGGTGGCGGCAGACTGGATCACCCATGACCTCGGGCCCTCCTCCGCCCGGCGCGGGCAGAGCATCGACTACGGCGGGCAGTACACCGTCACCGGCACCGGGGCGGGTTATTCCACCAGCAGCGATCAGGCGCATGTGATGATGCGGCAGATCAGCGGAGACGGCTCCGTGGTGGCGCGGCTGACCAGCCTGAGCTCCACCACCGCGCTCTCCGGTGTGAGCATCCGCGACTCCATGCTGCGTGCCTGCAACCGCGCCGTGCTCGGCCTGGTGCCCGGCAGCGGCCTGCAGTTCCGCACGCGCACCACCGTCAGCACCACGGACGCCCTGGCGGCCTCCGTGGCTGCACCCGCGCTTCCGCTCTGGCTCAAGCTGGAGCGCAATGCCACCACCGGAGGCATCACCGCCAGCTACGCCGCGGACAGCGCCGGAACGCCCGGCTCCTGGGTGCAGCTGGGCACCACCACCACCATCTCCATGGACGCCGCCGCGCAGTACGGCCTCACCACCACCAACAACAGCACCGCCGGCAGTGCCACTGGCATCTTTGACCACCTTACGCTCACCCCCGCGCAGACCGGCCCCGCCTTGGTCAGCGAAGACGCCACCGTGACCCCCGCCGCAGCCGGCAGCGGCAGCCTGAGCAGCGGCACCTACACCATCGTGGGCAGCACCACCGGCTACTTCCATGGCTGGCAGTATTACGGGGACATGGTCGTCACCACGCGGCTGGTCTCCTTCAGCTCCGGCGCAGGCAGCGCCAGCGGCGGCATCCGCGTGGCGGAGAGCCTGGAAAACGGTGCCCAGCTCCACCTCGGGCGCATGCCGCAGGGGGCTTACAACGGCTACTACTGGACTTCCTTGGCCGGCGGTGCCGGCGGCGGCGTGCCCAGCGGCATCTCCGCAGGCAACTGGGTCCGCTTTACCCGCAAGGGCAACAGCATCACCGCCTACCGCGCGCCGGATGCCTCCGGCAGTCCCGGCACGTGGATCCAGATCGGCCAGCCGCAGACCGTCATCATGACCACACCGGTGTGGGTGGGCTTCTACGTCAACAACGCCAGCGGCGTGGGCACGAACACCTGCACCTTCAGCAATCTCACCATCGCACCGCTCAACAAAGGCCCCGTGGTGGGCTTTGCCAGCATGGCCACCTGGCCCATCACCCCCGTGGCCGTCCACGGCACCGTCGCGGACGACAGCTACCCCACGCCCATCACCCTCACCAGCCTGTGGTCCAAGGTCAGCGGCCCCGGCGCCGTGAACTTTGCCGATGCCACCCTGCCGGACACCACCGCCACGCTCGCGCAGCCCGGCAGCTACGTGCTGCGCCTGACGGCCGATGACAGCAGCGCGCAGACCTACCGCGACCTCGCCTTCACCGGCTACACCAAGCAGTTTGAAGTCTGGCAGGCGCAAAACTGGACCGGCACCGGCTTCGCCGACCCCAACGCCGCCCAGGACTACGACGCCGACCGCGACGGCCAGGCGAATCTGCTGGAGTACGCCTTTGGCACCGCGCCCCTCGCCACCAACAGCTCCCCGGTGGTGTATGACACCGCCACCGTCAGCACGGACAAATACCTGCGCATGACCATTCCCAAAAACCCCGCCGCCACCGACGTGACCTTCACCGTCGAAGCCACCAGCGATATCGGCAATCCCCTCAGCTGGAGCAGCGCCGGCCTCGTCACCGAACAAAACACCAGCACCCAGCTCATCGTCCGCGACTCCCAGCCCATGACCAGCAGCACCCAGCGGTACATGCGCGTGAAAGTGGTGCGGAATTGAGGTGGCACTCGCCTGGGGTCTTTCGTCAAAAGAGGGCACAGGTGCGGCCTGTCAAAGCGCCATGGAGCGCGGGCCTCCGAGCCCGCAGCACCCCGCCGCACTCAGCCGTTCCGCTTTTTTCTTTCCCGCTCTCACCTGCGCGCCACACCCGCTGCGCAAAATGCTCGTGCCTGCCACGCGCAGGGAGCGAAACCCAGGCCTGTATGGGTCTGCCACCCGCTGCGGGCTCGGAGGCCCGCGCTCCACAGCCCTCATTTGCCACGGCGTTCAGGAGGTTTTTTTCACCACATGGCCGTGAAGATCCAGCAAACCCCGCCCTTCTTCCCCCCCCAAAGTAGCGCCCTGACCCACACGACAGGCAAAAAACCCGCCATGGCTGGCACCCGAAATGCTGCTTGATTGTTTGTGACTGGTGGAGATTGGTTGCGCCCCTGTGCCTTGCCTCCCCTTCCCGATATGATTGTGTGGGATAATTTCTTCTGGTTTACCAGCTATATACTTGTGTTCACCGCCCTGTCCGCCTTTGGCGCGCACAGAATCAAGGTGTTATACCATTTTTGGAAGCACCGCAAAGACGTGCCCGTGCCCCTGCGCGAGTTCACGGATCTGCCCGTCGTCACCGTGCAGCTCCCCATCTTCAATGAGCTCCACGTCGTGGAAAATCTCCTCCGCACCGTCAGCGCCCTGGACTACCCGCGCGACCGCCTGCAGATCCAGGTGCTGGACGACTCCACGGACGAAACCGCCGCGCACGCCGAGAAGCTCTCCGCCGATTTGAAGGTGCAGGGCTACGACATCGAGTACCGCCACCGCACCAACCGCAACGGCTTCAAGGCCGGTGCTTTGGACGAAGGCATGGCCAGCGCCAAGGGCGAGTACATCTGCATCTTCGACGCCGATTTCCAGCCCGCGCCGGACTACCTCAAGCAGGTCATCCACCACTTTACCGACGAGAAAGTCGGCATGGTGCAGGCACGCTGGGGCCACCTGAACAAGAATTTCTCCCTCCTCACCAAGCTTCAGGCCCTCTTCCTGGACGGCCACCTCGTGCTGGAGCAGACCGCCCGCAGCCGCCACGGCGAGTTTTTGAACTTCAACGGCACCGCAGGCATCTGGCGCAGAAAGGCCATCGAAACCGGCGGCGGCTGGCAGCACGACACCCTCACCGAAGACCTGGATCTCAGCTACCGCGCACAGCTCAAGGGCTGGAAATTCATCTACCTCAAGGACGTCGTCGTCCCCGCCGAGCTCCCGCCGGACATGGACGGCTTCAAGAGCCAGCAGCACCGCTGGACCAAGGGCAGCATCCAGGTCTGCAAAAAGATCCTCATGGACGTCTGGCGCAGCGACATCCCCCTGCGGCTCAAGATCGAGGCCACCTCGCATCTCACCTCCAATTTCGCCTACCTCCTGACCCTCTGCACACTGGTGCTCATGTACCCCGCGAACTTCGTCATGGGCAGCTCCTGGCACAAGGCCGTCTTTGTGGATGTGCCCGTCTTCTTCTTCGCCTCCCTCAGCGTCATCATCTTTTACATGACCGCCCAGGGTGCGCAGGGCAAATACGGCTGGCTCAAAACCCTGCCGTATGTCCCCATGCTGCTCGCCCTCGGCATCGGCATGAGCATCAACAACGGCAAGGCCGTGCTGGAAGCTCTGCTGAACCAGTCGTCCGAATTTGTCCGCACGCCCAAATACGGCATGGAAAACAAAGCCCAGGCCTCCAAGCAGCGCTCCCGCTACAAGGCCGGCAAATCCATCGCCATCTGGATCGAAGTCCTCCTCACCGGCTACTTCGGCTGGATGATCGCCCTCGCCGCCCAGCGCGGCCAGTGGGGCAGCATCCCCTTCCTGCTGCTGTTCTTCTTCGGCTTCGGCTACGTCGCCGCCGGCAGCCTGATGAAGCGCTTTTCAATGTCCGCGTTTCAAGCACCGCAGCCGGCTCCGGCGGTGGTGTGAGAAAGCAGGCCAGTTGCGCCGCAACTTGGCGCATTGCGCTCCGGTCCGGAACTTGCCCCCACATCAAGATGTGGCGAACGGATCAATCACAGCGATTCCGGGAAAGTCAGCAACGTTTCGCGTGATAATGGTAAGACCGTAAGCAAGAGCCGTTGCGGCTATCAGGCTGTCCATGACGGCCACAGAACGACCTTCTTCATGGGCGCGCTTACAATAGCGTGCCCATTCCCAGGCGGCAGCATCGTCGAATGGCAGAATGACATCGGCGAAGTCCTCCTGCATGAATCGCAGCAGTCGTAGAAGTTCATTTTTTCGCTTTCCCTCGGCTACGGCTTCCACTCTGCGGGCCAGTTCAGCAAGAGTAAGCGCGCTGATGGCTGAGTCTTCCTGATGCGCATCCAGCCACTCGATCACTTTGGAGTCAGGATGCGGTTTCATGCCTTCGGACAGTACGTTCGTGTCCAGAAGGTAGATCATAGATCAAGGGGCGGGCCTAGAACCTCACGGTTCAGGGCAAGTTCAAGTCCTTGCAGCCCACGCAGATGTTCGACGAGCGATTTTTGGCGTGGGTGCCTGGGGCTCAGCACCATCGCGCCTGACGGCTTCAGAATCACACGAAACTCCATTCCATCTTTGAAGTGTCCTTGGGCAAGAACGTCTTCAGAGAGCGAGAGCTTGTGATGATCGGCTTCCAGAGTCGCGGTCATGTTGAGGAGTTTAATGACTGTTGGAACAATAACAACCGTGTTGATGCATGTCCTTTCAGTGGCTTTTGAGCAGGGCCACTGTCATTCCATTCCGCCAGCACCTTGCCTATGCTTCGATTGCGGATGCCTGGCGCATCATGGCATCAGATCCACCTCATGCTCGTTACCACGTAACTTTCCCCCTTACCCCGGGTTATTCCTCCCCGCATGCACCCGCTCTCCCGCGCCTTCGCCACCGCTACCTTCCTCTCCCTCGCCACACCCACGCTTCTCTCTGCCGCAGGCAATGACTGGCCGCGCTTCCTCGGGCCCACCGGCGCGGCCGTTGTCACGGAGTCCAAGGTT
>NZ_JBGANA010000015.1:0-198754 GCF_044222565.1 Prosthecobacter sp. | reverse complement strand
AGACCAGCGTGCACGAGGATACTCAGAAGCAGGGAGCTGGCACCGGCCTTGCGCCACATCTGCACGAACTTGTTGGGCGGCGGCCCCACTTCGATGTGGGTGAGCGCCGGGGGATGGTAAACCTCTCCCTCGTGGTGCTCCACCACTGACGCTTCTGCTTCATCGGTGGGAGCGAGGACCGCTGCAGCAATCGGCGCGCTAGGCGCCGGCATCACAGGTGTGGCTCCTGAAGGAGCAGGCATGGCGGGTGACACGGCAGCCGGCACCGGCATGGCCACGGGCACTGCGGCGCTGGCAGGTTTGGCGGGCGCGGGAACCGCACCTGCGGAAGGCGCGGGCGGCGGCATCATCGCCGGCATGGGCATCGTCGGAACGTACCCTGGCGGATAACCCGGCATCTGTGGCGGGTAGCCCTGCGGCATGGGATAACCCTGCGGATAACCCGGCATCTGAGGCGGGTAGCCCTGTGGCATGGGATACCCCTGCGGATATCCAGGCATCTGCGGCGGGTAGCCCTGTGGCATGGGATAGCCTTGGGGATATCCAGGCATCTGCGGCGGGTAGCCCGGTGGCGGCACATAGCCTGGTGGCAATGGCTGCGTGGCACCGGGATGCGCTGGCTGCTGAGGATTTTGCGGATTTTGCGGGCTACCTGGCTGCGAGGGATTCATGGGCGAGAGTACTCTACAAGATAACACCACGAAACAGCCGTTCCGTTTATTGGGTGGAACCTATCAAAAAAGTCAGAAATCAGAATCCAGGGTCGCTACCCACGGTGAACGTCACGTTGGCGACTTTGGCCACGGCCAAAGCATTGAGCACATCGATGACCCTCTCGTAGGTGGCCTGTTCTTCCGCCTGAATGGTCACGATCACCTTGGCCTGGCGGTTGTCAGCCTCCTGCTTGAGACGCTTGAGAGTGTCTGTGAAAGTAGGGAGCTTCTTGTCCGGACGGCCCGTGTCGAATTCTTCGTCATTGAGGGTCACAGCGCCGGACTCTTCCACGCCAACGGTGATCTCATCCGGAAGTTCCTGGGGGGCGTCCGCGCTGGGAGGGGCAAGTCCTGGAAGCTGGCTCTTGAGCTCGCGTTCCACTTTGACCGAACCCACCATCACCATGAAGAAAAGCATGATGACGAACACCACGTCGATCATGGGCGCAATCTGAAAGCCGACAGCAAGCTGTTCCTGTTCGATTTCACGGGGCTTTTTGGTGCCATGGGACATGTTACTGAATAATTAGGGTTTGTTCAGGGCGGAGAAGGAGATGTCATCAATGCCCGCCTGGGCAACGACGCTCATCACACGCTGGATTTCGATGGCGGGCAGACGCTTGTCCCCCCGGATCACCACACGATACTTGGCGTTGGACTCCTTGCGGCCACGCAGTTTCTCAACCAGCGGCTCCGTATTTTCGTAAGTGTTGTTTTCGAAGAGAATGAGAGCCTTGCCGTTGGTCCAGCGAACATTGATCGCGGCCTCGTTCATGACATTCTTTTCCTTCTTTTTGGCATCTTCAGCGACCGGGAGCTGGATCTCCTTGTCGATGCTCAACACCTGCGCCGAGGTGATGCTCATGAAGAAAATGAGCAACACCAAGAGCACGTCAATCATCGGAGCGATTTGAAACTCCGGTTCGCCGTCACCACCGCCGCCGCCGCCGCCCATATTGTTAGAAGGTCAAGGGTTGATAAGAAGGGAAAAGAATGCCGCCGAAATCATGCCGCTGCTGCAGCGCCTTCACCAGCCACCCAGTTTGGAATGGCGGCGTAGAACTCTTCTTCGCCGACGTGTGCGTCCTTGAGGTGAGAGTAGGGCATCTTGCGGAAGAGGGAGGTGCAGATTTCCTGCAGACCGCTCATGGAAACCTGAAGACGATTGCGCAGGAAATAGAAGAACATGAAGGCAGGCACAGCGATGAAGAGACCTGAAGCCGTGGCGATGAGCACCTCACCGATAGCTCCGGAAAGCTTGGCGGGGTCCCCTGCACCGCTGGTCTTCAGGGTGGCGAACGCGCTCATCATCCCGGTCACCGTGCCGGTGAGACCGATCATGGGGGTGCAAACCCCGATAACGGAAAGGTAGTTGATGCGGGTCTGGATGGAGGCATTGGCCTTGTTCAGTTCCGAGAACAGGGCGCCTTCAGTCGCATCATGCCCATCACCCAGGAAGCTGAGAGCCACACGGGTGGTGTTGGTAAAGGCAGAAGGGCTGCCTTTGCAGAACTGGTACGCGCCAACGTAGTCACCGGCACGGAACAGATCCTGAACCTGTGCAACCTGGGCAGGAGGGGCCATCTTCTTGATGCCGGTCCGCATCCAGAGGTCCACCGTCAGCCAGACGAGAGCGATGGAGCAGGCGGTGATGGGATACATCACCCAGCCACCTTCGATGAAGCGGTCGATCAGCGAATGCGTCGCAGGTTCGCCGCCGGCAGCGCCTTCGGCAGGCGCAGGCTCCTGAGCAAAAAGGTTGAACGAGGTGAATACACCGAGGGCCAGCAGGACGCAAAGGAACGCGCGGGCAGGGCCGTTGGAGATATGGCGGGTCATGGTGGTGGCAGTGTTGGTTTGCATTGGGAGATTGTTCAGGCTTTGGGTTTTGTCTCAGTGGCTTTGGCGGGTTCACCTTCCTTGGGCTTGGCATCGCCTTCTGCGGCGGCTTCCTCGTCCACATTTTTCATTCCGGCAATCGCGGCTTTTTCCTTTGTTGCGGTATCGGCCACCGTGGAGCCGGGATAAGATTCGATGATGCGGGCCAGGAACGCGTTGGCGTCCTCATAGCGCTTCATTTTGACCAGTGTCTTGGCCGCATTGAGCTCTGCTTCTGGAACGCGCTGCATCTGGGTGCCGTAGAAAACGGGGATGCGCAGGTAGGCCAGCAGGGCCTTCTCCCACTCCTTTTTCCGGGTATGAACGTCGGCAATGATGGCCCAAAGAGAAGCGCAGATGGCTGAATCGTCGGTTTCCTTCAAAATACCCTGCGCCTCCACAATGACGCCCATGTAGTCACTGCTGGTCTGGCGTTCAATATCGAGCTGAATGATGCGGAGGCGCATCTTTTGGGCGTCACTGAGTTTCAGGGCGCGCAGGGCGGGCAGAGACTTCACCACATCATCAAACTTTCCGCCTTGATTCAAAGCCTCAATGTAGGCGAAATAGATGTCCACATACCAGTTGCCTTCGATGCCTTCGAAGTGCTCAAAGAAATCGCGGCCCTTCTTCAGCACAGCGATGGCATCGTCAGTCTTACCCTTGGCCAGCAGATCGGCGGACTCGGTCAACTCAGCGGGATAGGGCCATTCGAGCGATTCGATGTTCTTCTTGTCCAGAACACTGGTGGCTTTGTTCTCACCGATCTGAATGGTGCGGACGATCTTGCCATCCGGCTGGATGGAGAACTCGGAGGAAAAGACGCGGTTGCCGTCCTTGAGCACAATGGCCTGGCCAAAGGCGGAGCTGGCTGCGACAAAAGCGAAGGCGAGAATAAAACGGGCGAACGAGCGCATGGAGGTCGTGGTGTGGGTTCGCATGAAATTACAGGGTGCCAAGCAGCTTTTCTGCTTCTTTCATTTCGGGTTGCCCCTCAAGATCTTTGCGGGCGAGCATTTCCTCGAGGGTCTTCTTGGCCTCTTCCTTCTTGCTGAGGGCGATAAAGGATTTCGAGCACAGCAGGTAGGCCTTGGCCATTTCATCTTTCCACTTTTGGTGAGCGATGAACACGCGCTGGAAATAGGCGATGGATGCCTCATGCTTGCCTTGTGCCGCCTCGATCTCACCGAGCATGCGCAGGGCGTTGGCGGTGGCATGGCCGCGCCACTCCTTGGTGTTGGCGATCTGCTCAAAGATCTTCTTCGCTTCATCATACTTCTTGAGCTTGAAGAGCGTTTTGGCTTCCCCTTGAGTGGCATCCAGCACACGAGAACTGCCGGGGTAGTCGGACAGGGCAGCGCGGAACAGTTCCAGCGCCTTGTCGTACTCGCCTTTTTCGAAGGCGATTTCGCCCTTGCCCACGGCTGCACCATCGGCGTACTCGCTGTCCTTGAAGAGTTCGTTCAGGCGCGTGTAGCAGGCTTCGGCCTTGGTTAGGTCGCCCTTCTTGCGGGCACTGTCACCCACGGTGGCCAGAAGCATCGGACTGAGATCGTCAGGCTTTGCCACCTCGATGATGATGTTGAAATACTTCTCCGCCTTGTCGGGAAGCTTCATGGTCTTGGCCAGCCAGGTCTTGGCAAACAGAATGCGCATCTGCGCCGTGCCATTCATGGCGGCCTGTGGAGGGGAAAGAAGTTCTTCCAGCTGCTTTTCCACTTCCTCAAAGGTCTGCTCAGGAGCAGGAGGCGGCGCTGCGGCACCCTCGGCTGGCTTGGTGCCGTCTGCCGGTTTCGCGCCATCGGTGGGAGCCGGGGCTGGGGCAGCGGCTGCGGTGGCACGACGGCGCTTCGGAGCGCTGATGGTCACCAACTGCTGAATCAGACCTTCCACCTGCTGATTGGCGACATTTGGAATACGGGTCTTGATGTGCTCCGCCAGCAATTTCTTGGCATCCTCCACCTTTCCATCTTTGATCAGAGCACGGCTGATCCAGAGAATGGCCTTGAGCGAGAGATCTTCATTGTCCTTGTGGGTGTTGTAGTAGCGCTGCCATACTTCGGCCAGCTCCTTCCACTTGTTTGCGCCTACATACAGGTCGGTGAGCTGGTCGAGGGCATAGGTCAGCACGTCATCGGTCTTGGCCTTGTCCACGGCAGCGGCAAAATGAACCATTGCATTCTCATAGTCAGCCCGCTGATTGTAGATGTCGCCCAGAAGAGCGTGAACCTGACCGATATTTTGGTCGTTCGGAGCATCCTTGATGATGCTCAGGAGCTCGGCTTCCGCATTCTTCTTGTCTCCGCCCTGGAAATCAATGAAAGCCAGACGGTAGCGCGCATCCACCACATATTGCCCCTTGGGATTATCCTTGATGTAAGTCTTGAGCGCCTTCGTCACACTCTTATAGTCGTTCTGATAGAAATACGTCAGGGCAATTCGATACTGGACATCGTCTTTGTAAATCGTTTGCGGGTAATTCTGCAGCAGAGCCTCGTAATTCTGACGGCATTCATCAAAGCTCTGCAGTTCGAAAAGAATGCTGCCAATCACAAAGCTCAGACGTTCCTTGTCCGCCTTGGGCGCACGCATGGCATCTTTCAAGGCGATGATCGCTTCCTTTGATTTTTTGTTCTGATAAAGGATCATGCCCTTCATCATCCCTACTTCTCCAACCATTTCGCTGTCTGGAAACAGATCAACAAATTCCGTGCACTCCTTGCCAACTTGCTCAATGCGCTTGAGAGCTGCGTTGACAGTAATCAAGCCGTAGAGGCACTTGTCGCGCTGAGGGAATTGCTTGTATTCATTGACGATGACTTCAAAGGCTAGGATGGCCTGCCACAGACGGGAGGGGTCTCCGGCGCCATCCTCTCTGGGCGCACCCATTTCGTAATAACAGCGCCCCAGTCGATAGTAGAGAGACGCATCGTAGTCCGTGCGCTTCTCGATCTCCGCCATGATCTCGCGGTTGGCCTTGAGCTTCGTTTCGATCTCATCCTTGCGCACGCCCTTGGCGGTTTTGAGCTGGCCTTCCAGCTTTGCAATCTGATCAGCCTGGATGCGTGAAATCTCAGCCTTTTTGCGCACGAGCTGGTAGGCGCCGAGGGCCTCCTTGTAGGCCTTCTTTTCCATCATCTCATCGCCGAGCTTGAGATAGATGTTGTTCATCTGGGCGATGCTGTCCCCGCCGGAGGCAAAGTTGCGGACCTTGTCCATCAGGGCGGTGGCTTCATCGAGCTTGCCTGTGGCCACGTAGATGTTGGCAGCAAGCATGGCCGCCTGGATGGATTCAGCGCTGCGGATGCCGCCTTCGATCACATTGGTGAGGATCTTCAGCGCCTCGTCCTGCTTGCCCTGCTTGTTGAGCGTGTCAGCAATGATGAGACCGGCCTCGGCCTTTTTCTCCGGAGAGTTGCGCACCACATCCGTCAGGACTTCGATCCCTTTGTCCTCCTGTTTGCTGGCAATGTAGGAGCGGCCGAGAGCCATGCGCACATCGATGATCGCGCCACCGGTCGGGAACTCCTTCACGTAGGCCTCCAGAGCCTCGATCGCCTTCGGATAGTCGTTGAGATTGTAATAGCACGCGCCTTCGGTGAAGAGAATGCTTTCGAAGGGCTTGTTGTTCAGATTTTTCTTGGCAATGGCGAGCTTGGCCAGGGCCTCCTGATACTTGGCTTCGGCAAACAGGGCGCCGGCCGCATTGACCAATGCCTCGGTTTCTTGCTGAATGTTTAATGCTCCTGGAGCGGCAGGGGCTGCGGGTGCCGCAGGAGGCGGGGCCTGGGAAAATGCAGGCGAGGAAGCGGCCAGAGCCAAGGCGGCGCAGAAAATAGGTCTCATGGTTTGCAGGGTGCTTTCCATCTCAGTACGAAGGGCATTGAAACGACGAACACGCGCATGCCTAGGCTGGCGCGAAACATCGATCATGGTTGGGCAGTGAGATTGGTCTGCTGGGAAGACGGACATTTTTCAGAATACAGATATGAGATTAGCAGGATGGTCATTTTTGTCACGGGAGAAAAATCAAAAGGACAAAATCTGCCCGCGTTGAGCGCCGAAGCGTACAAAACCACTCCCCATTCGACTTTTCGCGTTCGTTATTCAAGAGTCTTTACTCATGTCCAACCCTGTTCTCGAAGTCACTGATCTCACCTTCCGCCGCGGCCGTCCCATCCTCAAAGGAATCTCCTGGCGGGTGGAGGCCGGCCAGCACTGGTGCATCCTCGGCCCCAACGGCTGCGGCAAAACCTCGCTGATCAACCTCATCACTGGCTACGACAGTGCCACGGGCGGCACCTTGCGCATCGGCGAGAGCGTTTTTGGCGATGATGACTGGCGGGAGGTCCGCCGCCGCGTGGGCCTAGTCACCAATACGCTTTCGACCTATTTGGAAAGCAGTGAACCCGTAATCGACGTCATTTCCAGCGGGCGCGAGGCCAAGCTAAACCTCATCGAGATCCCACCACCCGCCGTGCGGAGGGAAGCAGCCCGGTTGCTCAAGCAGGTGGGGTGCTCCTACCTGCGGGAGGCTTTGTGGGGACCTCTGTCCCAGGGGGAGAAGCAAAAGGTGCTGATCTGCCGCGCGCTCATGGCCAAGTTTCAGGTGCTGATCCTGGACGAACCCTGCGCGGGGCTGGACCCCGTGGCGCGGGAGCACTACCTGCAATGGATGCAGTCCCTCGCGGTCCAGCCGAAGTCCCCTTCCCTCGTCATGGTGACACATCACGTGGAAGAGATCCTGCCCAGCATCACTCACTGCCTGCTGCTGAAGGACGGGCGGGTGCATGCGTCGGGAACTAAGGATGAGGTGCTCCATAGCGCCCATCTCAGCGAGATTTATGGGGCGCCCTTGAAGTTAAGCCGCCACGGCGAGCGTTATTCGCTCCGTCTCGCCTGAGTTTAACCAAGTTCCGACCATGAAAAAAAGCATCCTTGCCCTGCTGCTGCTGCCAGTTTTTGCTCGAGGGACGGAGGTCCTGCTCGAACGCGTGCCAGAGGGAGGCGTGCAGCCCCAGATCGTCGCCACGCGGGAAGGCACGCTGCATCTTGTTTATCTAAAAGGTGCGCCTCAGGGCGGCGACGTGCGCTATGTCAGCAAAAAGGCCGGCACCTCCGAGTGGAGCACTCCGCGCACGATCAACAGCACTCCCGGCAGCGCAGTGGCCATGGGGACCATCCGTGGAGCGCAGATCGCGGTGGGGAAAGACGACTCTGTGCACGTGGTGTGGAACGGCCCCGGGGGCAAAAACCAGCCCTCGCCCCTCCTTTACAGCCGTTCGTTAAATCGGGGCGCCACGTTTGAAAAACAGCGGGACCTGAAGTCGGACACTCAGGGACTGGACGGCGGGGCCTCCATCGCGGCTAGCGCCAAAGGCGAGGTCTTTGTGGTGTGGCACGGGGCGCCCGCGGGTGCGGCACCCGGCGAAATCAACCGCAGGGTCTTTGTCCTCAAATCGACCGACAACGGCGCGAACTTCTCAAGGCCGCAGATTGCCAATGAGGACGATCCCGGAGTGTGCGCGTGCTGCTCTCTCAAAACCTTCGTCACCCCCGGCGGGGAGCTGCTGACACTGTACCGCGCCGCGCGCACCATGGGGCAGCGAGACATCACCCTCATGACCTCCACCGACGGCGGGGCCAGCTTTCAGCATCGGAATGTCGGACCATGGGCCATCAATATGTGCCCGATGAGCAGCGCCAGCGTCGTTGCTGCCGGAGCCAAGACGCGTGCGGCCTGGGAGGCTGAAGGCAGGATTTACACTGCTCTGCTGGACGCCACCTCTGGGGCACTCGCCGTCTCGGAGGACAAATCCCGCCATCCCGCGCTCGCAGTGAATGCTGCCGGTGAAACTCTGGTCAGCTGGAGCATCGGCACTGGCTGGCAGAAAGGCGGCCAACTTGCCTGGGTGGTGCTGGACGCGGCGGGAAAACCGACCACGAACCGAGGTGTCAAAGCGGGCGTGCCAGTCTGGGGTTTCAGCACCGCTTATGCGGAAGGAAATCATTTTGTGATCTTGTATTGAAAAGAATGCAGGCCCTTCTGGCAGACGTTTTCAGCTCTTCCCACCATCTGTCGTGACGCTGCCTTGACCTCCTGACCGCCGCCCTCATCTCCTATGACGACACGCACAGGGATCCTTGCCGGTGGCAATTTCATCATCGATCACGTCAAGCTGATCGATGCCTGGCCGGAGCAGGACATGCTGGCCTTTATCCAGAGCGAGACGTCTTCCAATGGGGGCGGGCCATACAATGTTCTCAAAGATCTTGCCGCGATGCAGTGTGGTTATCCGCTGGCTGCTGCGGGTCTTGTCGGCACGGATTTGAATGGAGAATGGATCAGGCGCGACTGCGAGGCGGCGGGCATCGACATCACGCAGTTGCATCAGACAGACCGCGCTCCGACGAGCTACACAGACGCCATGACGGTCAGCGGCAGCGGCAGACGCACGTTCTTTCATCAACGGGGTGCCAATGCGCTGCTGGGCGAGGAGCACTTTGATTTCAGCCGCACACAGGCGAAGATTTTCCACCTCGGTTACCTGATGCTCCTCACCGAAATGGACAGGCTGCTCGACGACGGTCGCACGGTCGCGAGCCGTGTGCTGGAGGCTGCGCAGGCGGCGGGCCTTCTCACCAGCGTGGATCTGGTCAGTTCCTCCTATCCCCAGTTTCGGCAGATCACGGCAGCCGCCCTGCCCTTCACCGATTTCCTCATCCTCAATGAGATCGAAGCGGGCAGCGCCACGGGCCTGGATCTGCGCGGCGGTCCGGTGGACCTTGGGCGTTTGCAGGACGCTGCGGACATCCTGCTTCAAGGAGGTGTCAGACGCGAGGTGGTCATCCACTTTGAAACGGGAGCCTTCGTCGCGGAGAGAAGGGGCGGCGTCCACTTTCATTCCTCGCTGAATCTTCCGCGCGGATTCATTGTGGGAGCTACCGGGGCGGGAGATGCCTTTGCAGCAGGGTATCTGCACGGCACACATGAGGAATGGTCCATCCCCGAGCGCCTGAAACTCGCCATGTGCTCCGCGGCGATGTGCCTGAGGCACGCAACGCCATCGCAGGGATTGCGCCCGGTGGCAGAATGTCTGCGCCTTGCGGACGATTTGGGATTCCGTCAGTGAGCAAGCCGGCCGGCCGGATGGCGTCACTTCACGACCTGCATGTCGAGGTACTCTTTGAGCATGTTAAAAAGGCCGTTGAGCTGGGAGATGTCCCTCCGAGTGCCCATGCCGGGAGAGAGTTGGGCAAATTCTGCAGGAATGGCGGCCAGGAGGGGTTCGCGAAGAGGTTCACTTGCATCCTTGGCCGTCAGCACATCCAGCATGCAGAGCATGCTGTCCTGGGGAAATTCGGTGAGCGCGCGTCGAAGGTCCAGATCTTTGTAGGACAGCTTGTTCTGGTTCAGCTTGTCTGCCAGGAAGCTTGAGGCCAGGGCAGGATCGTGGTACTTCATCCACCCTGCCCGTTTCACAGCCATCATGTCCATGGTGCGTGCTTTGCCAGCATTGATCATCAAACCGGCCAGCAGATTGACGGCCCACAGATCATTCGAGTCCGGCTCAAAGGAGCGCATGCGCAGCTCTTTTTCAAAGCGGGACAGAAGCGTGGGCACATCTGCCAGGCGGTATTTGACGGCCAGATTGATGAGGCGCTCCGCCACACGAGCGCTGACGGGCAGCCTGCCCTTGTCACCGATGAGCCAGCCGCCGGCATCGAGTTCTTTCTTTACCCATTCGGCGTTCACCTCTTCCAGATAGGTTCTGGCGTACAAATTCAGCTCGGCCAGGCGCTGCGGCTCGCCTGCCAGCAGCTTTTTGGCCATCGCCAGGTCCCGTTCCAGGAAGGCCTTGTTCACACTGGCGTTCCACCAGTCCTGGTCCCACACGGCGGATAGCGCGACGAGATCCTCCAATTTGGCGGTCTGCCCCTCCCTCACAGCCTTGAGGAGGTCGGCTCGGCGCCGGAGAGGACTTGCCGGGCCATGCACTTCGAAGATGCCGTAACCGATGCCAGTGCTGTTGTCTTCAGGGCCGGCCTTTTGCCAGCACTCCAGAGCCTCTTCGCCTTTTCTGAATCTTGCCAGGCATTCCGCCCTCATCGCATTCGCCAGAAACAGCTCGGGCTCCTTGGCGAGAAACCACTTGTACCGGATCTCCGCCTCTGTGAATTTGCCGGCGCGGTGCAGGCTCTTCGCCAGCGCCAGATTGGTCTCGGGTTCGTCAGGGAGCAGGTCGTTGGCACGGCGATAGTATTCCAGCGACTTCACGTCATCGAGGCGGAATAAAAACTCGCCCAGCACCATGCAGTCCGCGGCGGTCAGTTTGGCGTCCGGAACCGCCTTGATGAAAACCTGCAGGGCCTCATCGAGCTTGTCGTCCATCACCAGCGTTTCCGCCGCAATAGGCGCAAACTTGTAATGAGTCTTTCTGGCTTCGCTGACCGCGGCTGTGAAATCACCGGCGGTGAGACTGGCCGCGGCGCCAGCCAAGGCCATGGCAAAAGCAAAGCGCCGAAGGGACGGGGCAAAGTGCGAAGTCATGCCGAACAATAGCTGACAAATGGAACGCCATGTCAACTTCCGTCAAACCCGCCTGAAGCGTGCATGCGTAAAATTCGGCTCGTTTTACTGCTGCTTGAATATTCGCCGTCGGCTGATCAACCTGCCGCCCTCGCACCGTAGCTCTTCCCCTTCTCTCTTCACCCAACCCGATGAATCTCAAACTGACTCTCCTCGCCCTCGCGCTTGCTTCCACCATGGCCAGCGCTGAAGACAGCCGCCTGCAGCCGCCCAAGGATCTGAACGGCTATTTCCCCTTCAATCCGCCCTCCTCCCTCAGCGAGTGGGACGCGCGCAAGGAGAGCGTGCGGAGGCAGATTCTGGTTGCCGAGGGATTGTGGCCCATGCCCACGAAGACACCGCTGAACGCCGTCGTGCATGGAAAAGTCGAGGGAGACGGCTTCACCGTGGAGAAAGTTTATTTTGAGAGCGCGCCCGGTTTTTACGTGACCGGCAGTCTGTGGAAGCCAAAGGAGATCAAGGGCAAGGTGCCGGGGGTGCTGTTTGCCCACGGACACTGGAAGGACGCCCGGCTCTCCCTGGAAACGGACGCCAAGCTGCGCGCCGAGATCGCCGCGGGTGGCGAACGCTTTGAGCGCGGCGGCAAAAGCATCTTCCAGTCCCTTTGCGTTCAACTCGCACGCATGGGCTGCATCGTCTGGCAGTGGGACATGCTGAGCGACTCGGACTCGGTGCAGATCCCGCGCGAAGTCGTGCACACCTTTGCCAAGCAGCGGCCGGAGATGAACACCACGGCAAACTGGGGCCTCTTCAGCCCGCAGGCGGAGGCGCACCTGCAGTCCATCATGGGCCTGCAGACCTGGAACGCTGTGCGCGGCCTCGACTTCCTGCTCTCGCTGCCAGAGGTGGATCCGGAACGCACCGCCATCACCGGCGCGAGCGGCGGCGGCACGCAGACGATGCTGCTGGCAGCCATCGATGACCGCATCAAGCTCTCCTTCCCCTGCGTCATGGTCAGCACCGCCATGCAGGGCGGCTGCACCTGCGAAAACACCTCCCTGCTGCGCATCGGCACGGGAAATGTGGAGTTCGCGGGACTCTTCGCACCCAAGCCGCAGGGCATGAACACCGCCAACGACTGGACCAAGGAAATGGCCACGAAGGGCTTCCCGGATTTACAGAAGCTGTACACGACCTTCGGAAAAAAAGACAACGTCTTCCTCCTGCGCGGCGAGCACTTCCCGCACAACTACAACGCCGTCACCCGCTCCGCGTTTTACACCTTCGTCAACAAGCACTTCAAGCTGGGCTTCCCCTCTCCGGTGATCGAGACCGACTACGAGCCGCTCACCAGAGAGCAGCTCACGGTGTGGGACGACAAGCACCCCGCCCCCAAAGCCGCCGATCCCGAATTTGAACGCAAACTGCTCGCCTACCTGACCAGCGATGCCGAGAAGCAGCTGAGCAAGGCTGAACCCAAGGTGCTGCAGCAGGGTTTGGAGACCGTCATCGGCCGCAGCTACGACAAGGCTGGCGAAGTCGAGTGGACCCTGAAGGACAAGCAGGACCAGGGCGACCACCTGGCCATGAGCGGCACGCTGACCAACAAGACCTATCAGGAAGAACTGGCCGTCTCCTGGCTCTATCCCAAGCAGTGGAGTGGACGTGTGGTCATCTGGCTGGATGACGCAGGCAAGTCTGGAATCTCCGGCAGCAAGGAAGTGAAGGAACTCGTCGCAGGCGGCACCGCCGTGCTGGGAGTAGATCTGCTCTTTCAAGGAGGCGCGGAAGGAAAACAGAACCGTGTGGTGGCCAATCCCCGTGAGTTTGCCGGATACACCTACGGTTACAATAACGCCCTCTACGCTCAGCGTGTGCATGACGTGCTGACTCTGACCACCTTCCTTCGCAACACCAAGGTCGGCAGCCATCCAAGTCCGAAGACGGTTTGCCTCGCCGCCTTTGGAGAACAGACCGGCCCCATCGCCGCTGCCGCACGCGCCCTCGCCGGCAGCGCCATTGACCGCGCAGCCATTGACACCCACGGCTTCCGCTTCGGCAAGCTGCTGGACTATCGCGACCCCATGTTCCTGCCCGGTGGTGCCAAATACCAGGACCTGCCCGGCATGCTCTCCCTTCAGGCCAGCCTGCCGCAATGGGTGAAAGGAGAAGGCAAAGAACCCAAGGGCTCTTCGGTGAAGTGGCTGATGGAATAACCCAGCATCAGATCCATGCCACTCGGACAAGCTCAGGAGCCGGGCCGCTCCAAGTCGCGGGCTGTGCCTCGGCATCTCCTTTCTGCACAAAGCGGGCGCAGATGCCGAGCTGATCGATCTCAGCCCAGCTCTGCGGAGGAACGCCTTCACGTGAAGTGAAATCCTTCAGTGTGAGAATCACTGTCTGCGCCTCTTCCGCACCCACGATTTCCTGCCTGCAAACATAGGTTTTCCGCGGACCGCGGTAGCTGCGCCACTCGTTTTCCTCCAGCACAAACGCCATCCCGTTATTCTTGGGCATTTTCAGCGTGATGCCCAGTTTTGCCCCATCGGGTCCGCGCCAGAGCGGATCGGTAACTTTCCGTGTCCACATCTGCTGATGCACCTTGTTTCCTTGATTGAGCACATACCAGTCGCGCAGACCGTGGCTGAAGTCGTCAATCACGCGGCTGGCCTGCGCTTTGAGTGGCACCTGAGCCTTGCGCAATTCATCAGCACTCCGGCTGTGCAACAGGGTGCTGATGCACACCGCCGTTACTGGCGAGCCATAGCCGCCCAGCGCCGAGAGAGAGACGGGCTGCGGAAGAGTGAAATAGACATTGGCAAACGCATGCAGTGCGGTGTCGAGCGTGTGCAAAGGCAGTGCCGCCGTGAAGCTTCCGCCAGACAGAGCATTCACCTCCGCGCTTCGCCAGAAGCGGGCGCGAGGATCGTCATCGGTTGAATAGAATATTTCGCAGCGCTCCACCGGCCACGGATGCGCAGCCGGCCACACCTGCAGGCTCGGCCCAGTTGTGAGGATGAGCTGACTCTTCGGTGTATCCGGCAGAGGCGTGCCTCCTTTGAGATGCTGGTCAAACCACAGCGGCATGGTGGCGGCCACCGCCGGGGTCAGCCGATGATTCAGGTGCGTAGCCCAGCTATACCGCGTCGGCTGCGGAATGAGCGCATTGGTTCGATACACATCATCCATCCAGCCATGAAAATCATTCGTGCCGCTGCGGTGGAGCACCGGGCAGCCGATGAGTGGTGCATAACTTTCAAAGCTAAGCGTCTTCCGAAACACCTCCACATTCCCCTTCACCACATCCTGCGGACTCGCCTTGAATCCGCCAAAGACGTGCTCCTGCCAGCGCCAGCCCTGACCGCCCACCCCAGGCACCGCCGCCTTCACCCGCGCATCGGTTCCCGCCACATACATGGTCAGGTTTCCACCCATGGAGTAGCCGTGCACGCCCAGACGCTCACCATCCGCCTCAGGTTGCTGTTCCAGGAAAGTCAGCCCACGACGGCAGCCAAGTGCCAGAAGATACCAGTTGTTATTTTTCGGGTGCTCCCGGTCTTCATACAACTGCTTTGGCCCTGGAAGCATGGAGCTGTAGCCTGGCACATTGAGTTGAGAGGGATCCACCCCTCCCCAGTCAGTGTTGGGATCGCCGGGCTCCGCTTTTTCACAGGCATTAAACGGTGGTTTGCCCGTTCCGTTGCCGCCCCAGTTGACCGAAAGCGCCGCATATCCGCGGGAAGCCAGCAGCTTCACCTCCGCGACAGAACCGCGTTGCCCGCCTCCGTGGATGTGCATGACGGCAGGAATCTTCCCGCCTGTCTGCTGCGGAAAGCCATACACCGCCGCCATATGCGCCTTCTTCCCTTTGAAGGTTCCGATGAGGTAACGGACATGCCGAAGCACCACGCCATCCTCCGACCACTCTCGAATGACCTCGGCCTCCAGCGGATCTTTGCGCGGATCAAAGTCCGCCCACAGCTCCGCCACCGACTGCGGCACAGCAGCATCCTCCGCACTCGCTGGCCCCATCAAAACCGGCAGAGCAGCTGTGGCGCTGGAAATAAGAAAACGACGGCGGCTGGAGATCGAGTCTGCGGTGTTCATGATCGAAGGACTTGCACTCTTACGCAGCAGATTGCCCTGCCTCACCAAAAAACAAGGGGCCGCTGATGGGCCCCTTGCTGTGGATTGTGTTGCTTTGCAGGACTTGCCTTTCGCGGAGGACTAAACCTCCACGCAATGCACCTTGCTGATGCCTTGGAGCTTCTCCAGTTCGGCGATGACTTCCGCGCCCGGGGTGGAGTCGAGCGTGAGGAGGGTCAGCGCCTTGCCAGACTCCTTGTCGCGGCTCAGGCTCATGTCGGCGATGTTCACCTGGTTCTTGCCCAGCGTGGTGCTGTAGGCGGAGATCATGCCGGGGCGGTCGATGTTTTCGATGAAGAGCAAGGTTCCCTGCGGACGGGCCTCGATGCGATGACCGTTCACACGCACGATGCGCGGCTCTCCGGCGAAGAAGGTGCCGGCGATGCTGGCAGACTCGCCACCGTCATTTTTCGCCACGACCTCGATCAGGTCGGTAAATTCGCTCGGCTCGGTCAGGCGGCTTTCGGTGAAGCGCAGCCCGAGGTTTTCGGCCACACCGTTGGCGTTGATATAGTTCACCTGCTCCGCACCCACCGCGCGCTCCAGGAAGCCCTTGAGCACGGCACGGGAGATGAGTGTGGTGTCGCCACTGCCGACCTTGCCGCTGTAGTTGATGCGGACCACATTGGCACGCGCCGGAGCAAACTGGGAGACGAGACGGCCGAGGAGTTCGCCAAACTTGAGGAAGGGACCGATCTCGGACAGAACCTTGGGGTCCACGTTCGGCATGTTCACCGCATTGACCACAGTCCCCTGCAGCAGGTGCGCCTTGATCACTTCGGCGATTTCGATGCCCACGTTTTCCTGGGCTTCCTCCGTGGAGGCGCCGAGGTGCGGGGTGAAGACGGTGTTCGGAGCGCTCAGCAGCGGGTAGTCGGCGGGCGGGGGTTCCACTTCAAAGACGTCCAACGCGGCACCGGCGATGGTGCCGTCCGTCAGGGCCTGGGCCAGCGCGGCGTCGTCGATGAGACCACCACGGGCGCAGTTGATGATGCGGCAGCTCTTCTTCAGCGTGGCGAGACGCTTGGCATTGATCATGTGCTTCGTCTCAGCCGTCAGCGGCATGTGCATGGTGATGTAGTCCGCCTGCACGATCGCGGCGTCCAGATCCTCACAAAGTGTCACACCGAGGCTCTCGGCGCGGTTCTTCGAAAGGTAGGGATCATAGGCCACCACGCTCATGCCAAAGGCCTGGGCACGCTTGGCAAATTCCGCACCGATGCGGCCCATGCCGAGCACAACGAGGGTCTTGCCATAGACTTCAGTGCCCTTGAACTTGGCGCGGTCCCACTTGCCGCCAACGATTGTGGCGTGCGCCTGAGGCGTTTTGCGGGAGAGGGCCATCATGAGGGTGAAGGCCTGCTCGGCGGTGGAAATGGTGTTGCCTCCGGGGGTGTTCATCACCACCACGCCACGCTTGGATGCCACCGGCACGTCGATGTTGTCCACGCCTACACCGGCACGGCCCACCACCTTGAGGTTCGGAGCGGCATCGATCACCTTGGCGGTCACCTTGGCACCGCTGCGGACGATGATGGCATGGGCATTGCGGGAGGCTTCGATCATCGCGTCCTCGGCCTTGAGATTCATGTTAACCTCGACGGAGAAAGACGGCTCCGCTTTGAGCAGGTCGATGCCTTTGCTCGAAATGGGGTCGTTGTTGCCGGCGATGAGGATGTTGAACTTGGACATGGGGTTGGTTTTGGGGAAAGGGGGCGCAGACTAGCCACCTTTGTCGTGCGCTCAAGGAGCAATGCGTGCTGGACAGAACACAGAGGGAGCGTTCATATAGTGGGTATGTTTGCAGGAATCACGTCTGCCCATGCCATGCTGGCCTTGACCGGCCCTATTTCCCCAGAAATCATTGCTGCCGTGGGCGCAGCCGTCTGCCTGCCCCCGCTGATTTTGTGGCTGGTCATGAGCTCCAAGCTGAAACGGCAGGCGGGCGAATCCGCAGCTATACTGGAAAAGCTGCGCGCAGAGTCCGACGCAGCGCTGCAGGCCGTGCAAGCCAGGGCGGCCGCCGATGCGGCTGAGCATGCCCGGGCCAGCGCAACCGCAGCCGCCAGCCTGGCGGACCTGCAGCAGCGTTTCAGCACCCACCGCGAGGTCTCCGAGCGCCGGGCCAATGACGCCTCCCAGCAGATCACCCGCTTGGAGGCAGAGCTGGCGTCCACCCGTGAGATCGCCGCCCAGTTGGGACCCACGCAGTCGCGCATCAAAGATCTCGAAACAGCGCTTGTCGCGGAACAGGGCCGGGTGAAGGCTCAGGAACAGGCCATCGAAGCCACGAACGCCCGCGCCGCTGACTTCGAAAAACGCATGCTCGATGCCAAGGAAATGGTGCTCAAGCACAAGATGGAGATGCAGGAGACGGCCGTTGAGCTGAAGAAGATCCGGGACGAGCAGGCCGCCTACGCCGCAGCCGGCGGACCCGAAGCCGAACTCGCAAAGGCACGCGAGGCCGCCCAGCAGGCCGAGACGAAAGTCGCGAACCTCCAGCGCGCCCTCAAAGCCGCCGAGGCCCGCACGGAAATGGTGCAGAAGGAATTCATGAACGCCGTGGGCCTCGCCACCGCCCCTACTCCGGGCGCCCCATCGGCTACGAGCGACAAAAAACTGCGCGAGTTGGAGGAAAAACTCACGCATGTGGAGGCTGAATCACGCAAACGTGCGCGTGAAGACGGCTACAAGATTGCCGAACTCGAATACCGCCTCAGCGAGGCCCTCGAAACGGCCAAAACAGCCAAAGCGGCTCTGGCCAGCCCGGGACTGCCTTCCACCCTTGCTCCAGTTTCCCCCTCTTCTGAACCCGCCGCACCTCCGGAGGCTGCAGTGCCCCCTGCCCCTGTCGCTGAAGCAAACTCTCCCGGTTCTCCAGAAGAACTGCCTCCGGCCGAATCCGTGCTCGCCTCCCCTACGGCCGACCTCCACTCCCAGGAACCTCCGCAAGGGGAGCCAGCGGCTCCACAGTCACCAGCGCCCGCATCACCTGCCGCGGAACCCACTTTGCTTGATCCGCTGCCGCAGGTCACTGAATCGCTCCCTTCCCCCAATGCCCTTGGCGCGGAATCGCCCCTGCCTGGGAGTTCAGAACTCGCGCCTCTTTCCTAGCTTCACACATCTTCCCGATTGTTTGGCCGGTTTGGGTAATTTTTCGCCTCTCACTCACGTTTCCAACTCTTCATGAAACTCACTTTTGCTCTCCTCACGCTTCTATCGTCCTCAGCACTTTCCGCCGCAGATTGGTCCCGTTTCCGTGGACCCAATGGCACGGGCGTCGCTGAAACCACCGGCCTGCCTTCGGTCGTGGACGAAAGCACCACTCTCTGGAAAGTGGAGGCAGGCAAAGGCTGGTCGTCTCCCGTGCTTTGGAAGGACGAAGTCATCGTCACCGCTGAAACCGGCCCAAACCACCGAGCGGTTATCTGTTTCTCCGCCAAAGATGGCAAAGTGATGTGGAAACACGATGAGGAGTTTGTCCCTCATAACATCCACAAGACCTACAACACCTTTGCCAGCAGCTCCGCCTTCGTGGATGCCGAGCGCATTTACATCAACTGGAGCAGCGGCACCAATATTCAGGCCCTCGCACTCGATCACACGGGCAAGCTCGTCTGGCGCAATGATCACGTGGCAGATTACATCCACGAACACGGCACCGGCATCTCGCCGATCGTTGTTGATGGCCTCATGATTGTGCGCAGCGAGTTCGACTGGCAGCGCGACGGCAAAATTTACACCGAAGTTCCCGAGCAGCAGAAATGGACGAGCTGCATTGTGGCGCTTGACGCCAAAACCGGCAAGCAGGCCTGGAAGCTGGACATCCCAAACTGCCTCAACACCTTCTCCACCCCGGTGGTGCATGAGTTGAAGGGCGGGAAAAAGGAGATCATCTGCGCGGACACCGGCAGCGGCGTCATGGGCATTGATCTCAAGTCCGGCAAGATCAACTGGCAGCACAATCCCGGCTACAAGCAGCGCAGCCTCGGCTCAGGCGTGCTGAAAGATGACTTCTATTTCTGCACCTTCGGCACCGGCGGCGGCGTCAAGGAGATCGCCGCCCTCGACCTCAAGAGTGGCAAACCGGTCGCAGTGCCCTTCGATATTCCCAAAGGCCTCCCTTACGTCCCTTCCCCGCTGGTCATCGGAAACGACATGTATCTTCTCGGCGACGGCGGCATCCTTCGCTGCGTCGAGTTCAAGACCGGCAAAATCATCTATGAAGAGCGTGTCGAAGGCACCGCGGGCGGCGATCTCATCGTGATCAAGGCAGGTCAGAAGTTCGAGAAGCTCGGTGCCAGCAAGCTGGATGGCCCGGTCAATTCGGTGCCCGCCATCGGAGACAAACGCATCTACGTGCGCACCGCGACTTCGCTCTACTGCATCGGGGCGAAGGGCCAGCCGGTGCCGTGAACCTTTGAATAGCTCCGGCTGAGAGAGCCGGATAAGCGTGGGCCGCACCTTGAAAGTGCGGCCCATTTCATTCAGAAAATAAGCGAGTCAGCAAGCCTCGTTTCGACCCACTCAGAAACGCTCTCCTCTGGCCCATTCAGGGCACCTCACTCGCTTTTTCCACGGAAGCCGAGCCGTCATTGCGGGCAACGATTTTCTTTTTGCTGAGATCTGGCTGCTTGGAGATCAAGAGGATAATGTTGCCTGGGTCGGCATCCGTGTGTTCTGCTCCGCGATAGTCCCAGCCTTGGCCTGGGACATTCATCATGCCAGTGAACTCAAGCAGCTTTCGATCGACCAGAATCTGTTCATCAAACAGGGTTTCGAGCGAGGGGGGGTACTTGCCATCGTGGTCCTGGGAATACATTTTCAAGCCCATGACCAGTTGCTTGGCATTGTTCACCGCCTTCATCTGGTAGGCCTGACTTTGCACCCTGCTGTAGACCGGCACTGCCAGCGAAGCCAGGACGGCGATGATAGTGAGGCCAAAGCCAAGGTAGCCCATGACGAGTCCGGCAATGGCCATTCCGCTCCCCTTCAGCGCACCCCCGGATTTTCGAATCTTCGAAAGGCCCAGGTGCCCCAAGATCACCGCTGGCAGGCCAGCCAGTCCAAAGGTCAGAAAAACCAAAATGCCGCAGATCAGACTCGCAATCGCCAGGCCCGAAGTCCCCTGCGAAGCCACCGCTGCCATCTGCGGCTGACCTCCGGCATGGACGAATACCCCGGAGTTGGCAGCGCTCGGCGGCGGGATCAGCTTTGACAAAGCCTCCCACTCCGCCAGCCCTTCATGCCAGCCAAGGTCGTTGGGCTTGAGCTCGCCCGCGACGAGGCGGCGCAGCACTTCCTCTTTTTCCAATGGACCGACCTTTTCTCCGTTCTGAGCCACGAAATATTGCATAAGGATACAGGATTAAAATGTGAGGCCGATGAGATAACCGAATCGAGGGACGCGGCACAACTCCTAAATCGTGCCTCTTTCCACCCTTTTCCATCAATCCCGCTCATGCCAGCCATGAGGAAATTCCCCTTTGCCAAGCCGGAGCGGGCAGCTATGTCTGCCACCCCTAATATGAGCAAAAAAAGTGACTTCGGATTGATCGGCCTCGCTGTGATGGG
Organism: Prosthecobacter sp.; assembly: GCF_044222565.1. Lineage (GTDB taxonomy): Bacteria > Verrucomicrobiota > Verrucomicrobiia > Verrucomicrobiales > Verrucomicrobiaceae > Prosthecobacter. Next base: position 177,913 of record NZ_JBGANA010000015.1, on the reverse strand, counting down.
CCAAAACCTCGTTCTCAACGTGGAAAGCCGCGGCTTCCAGGTGAGCGTTTTTAACCGCACCACCAGCGTGACGGATGAATTCATCGCCAAGCATCCTGGCAAGGCCCTCGTCGGTTGCCACACCCTGGAAGAATTCGTGCAGAGCCTCGCCCTCCCGCGCAAAATCCACATCATGGTGAAATCCACCGCGGTGAAGGACAGCGACCGTGACGCCGTGGACGCCGTGATCGAACAGCTCATCCCCCTTCTCGACAAGGACGACATCATCATCGACGGCGGCAACAGCTTCTACCAGACCACCGAGCGCCGCGACGCCTACCTGACGGAAAAAGGCCTGCGCTTCATCGGCGCTGGCGTCTCCGGCGGTGAAGAAGGCGCCCGCAAAGGCCCCTCCATCATGCCCGGCGGCCCTGCTTCCACCTGGGAAGTCATGAAGCCAATCTTCGAATCCATCGCCGCCAAGGTCGATGGTGAGCCCTGCGTCATCCACATTGGCCCCGGCGGTGCCGGCCATTATGTGAAGATGATCCACAACGGCATCGAATACGGCGACATGCAGCTCATCTGCGAAGCCTACAACATCTTCAAGAACGCCGGATTCACCACCGACGAGATGGCCGCCATCTTCAATGAGTGGAATGAAGGCGACCTCCTCAGCTACCTAATTCAGATCTCCGGCAAGGCTCTGGAGCAGAAGGACCCTGAGACCGGCAAGCCCATCGTGGAACTCATCGTGGACAAGGCCGGCCAGAAAGGCACCGGCCAGTGGACGCTGCTCAACGCCGCCGAAAACGCCGTCGTCATCAGCACGATCAACGCCGCCGTGGAGGCCCGCATCCTCTCCTCCCAAAAGAAGCAGCGCGTCGCCGCCAGCACCCAGCTCACCGGTCCGACCGTGAACATCACCACGGACAAGAAGGAACTCGTCAAGAAAGTGCACGACGCCCTCTATGCCTCCAAGATCATCTCTTACGCCCAGGGCCTGGACCTCATCCAGACCATGGGAACGAAGAAAGACTGGAAGCTCGACCTCGGCCGCATCGCCGCCATCTGGCGCGGGGGTTGCATCATTCGCGCGAAGTTCCTCAACCGCATCACAGACGCCTACCGCACCAACGCCAGCCTTGCGAATCTGATGCTCGACCCGTTCTTCAAGGACGTGCTCAGCAAGACCCAGCAGAACTGGCGTGAAGTGGTGAGCATCGCCACCCTGAACGGCATCCCCGTTCCTGCGTTCAGCGCCAGCCTCGGCTACTACGACAGCTACCGCGCCGCACGCCTGCCCGCCAACCTGCTGCAGGCCCAGCGCGACTTCTTCGGAGCCCACACCTACGAGCGCACCGACAAGCCCGAAGGCCAGATGTTCCACACAGAATGGCCTGAAGTCATCGGCTAAAAGTTGCCCAGTTGCGCCGCAACTGGTTCTTCTCAAACCTCGCGAAAGCGGCTGGGAAAACCCAGCCGCTTTTTTGTGCACTCAAACCACCAGCATCCTCCATTCCCCGATGCACAGACCGGGCCATCACAAATTGCCGTGTCGTCGCGTCATGCTTTAATGGCGGCATGAAACAACAACGCGTTTTGATTCTCGGCGGTGGCTTTGCCGGTCTGGAGTGTGCCAAGAGCTTTCCAGAGGACCAATTTTCAGTGACTCTGGTGGACCGCTGGAACCATCACCTCTTCCAGCCACTCCTCTATCAGGTGGCCACGGCGGGACTGGCCATGACCGACATCGCGCAGCCGCTGCGGTCCATACTCTCCCACCGCAAGAATGTGACGACGCTGATGGGCGAGGTGCGCACCATCGATCTGGCTGCACGTCAGGTTCATCTGAAAGACCATGATACGCTGGATTATGATTACCTCGTTATCGCCGTGGGCGCGAAGACGGGTTACTTCGGACACAACGACTGGGCGCAGCACACGCTGGGACTGAAAAGCCTGGACGATGCCATGGCGATCCGCAAAAAAGTGCTGCTGGCCTTTGAGCGTGCTGAAGCCACGGAAGATCCCAAGGAAACTGCACACCTCATGACGCTCGTTGTGGTCGGTGGCGGCCCCACCGGAGTGGAGATGGCAGGTTCCCTGGCCGAACTGGCCAAAGTGGTGCTGAAAGACGACTTCCGACGCATCGATCCGAGTTCGGCCAAGATCCACCTCGTTGAATCTGGCCCCAAGCTGCTGACCACTTTTCCAGGCACGCTGCCAAACTACACGGAGAAGCGTCTGGAGAAGCTTGGTGTGACGGTGCACCTGAACTCTCCGGTAAAAGAGGTCGGTGCAGGCTACGCTCTCATCGGGGATCAACGCATTGAGTCCGACATCATCATCTGGGCCGCAGGAGTGGAAGCCAGCGAAGTAACGCGCACGCTAGGCGGGGTGCCTTTGGACCGCGCAGGCCGTATCCAGGTGCAGCCAGACCTGAGTCTGCCGGGTCATCCGGAAGTCTTCGCCGCTGGCGATGTGGTCTCATTGACAGATGCCAAAGGCGTCCGCGTTCCGGGCGTAAGTCCGGCAGCGATTCAAATGGGGCGCTTCATCGCCAAAACGATCATCGAAAATGGAACCACTCTTCCCCGCAATTCCTTCGTCTATTTCGACAAAGGCATCATGGCCACCATCGGCCGGAGCGCTGCCGTGGCCAGTGTAGGGGGCGTGCATCTGCGTGGCCTTCCAGCCTGGCTCATGTGGCTCTTCATCCACCTGCTCTTCCTCATGGGCATGCGGAACCGCATCATCGTCTTCCTCCACTGGGTCTGGTCCTACGTCACCTGGCAGCGCGGCGCCCGCGTCATTCAGTCCTGAGCGGAGCACACCGAACAAGTCCAACCACCATTTTTACCAGTGTCCCGTCGTCGGGAGGTGGCGACCATTTGCCTCCGCGCAGCAGGAGCGCATTGCGCCGGAGCATCTCCAGCCGCTGAAACGGCGACAGACGCGAAAGGCTGCCGCCCACGCGCTTTTTCAGAGGTTCCGTCAGGTCATTTACCACGCTTTTGACTTTACTCGCCCCGTCTCAGAATGGCAAGTCTCCTGCATTGTACAGATCGGCCACCTTTTTTCATGCAAACACGCCAGCCAGCCTTTACCATCCGGCCATGGCCTCCACCCTTACCCCTGAATACATCGCCAAACTGAGGAGCATGACAGGAGCAGAGAAATTGCGCATAGCGTCTGAGATGTACTGGGATGCGCGCAAGGTCAAAGCAGAAGAGTTGAGGCTGCAGCATCCTGAATGGACTGAGGAGCAGGTGCAGCAGAAGGTGAAGGAGATTTTCATGTTCATGGTGACTTGAATTCACCTTTGGGATACAAATGGACCTAGCAGCCACCGATCCATAAACAATAATGAGGACACATGAAAGCGCTCCTGACCACCCTAATGATGAGTGTATTGCACGCTCAATCTGAAGAGGAAATTGCGGTGAAAGCAGCGAGCGGGCGGTTCGAGGTGGCTCAATCCTATGAAGGGGACAGAGATCGGGGAGAAGGCGAATTTGTTGAAACGCTTCGATTCAGCAATTCCAAGCTCTCCGCCGTTCGGCTGGCCGGGGCTAGCTGGCCCGGGGTTTACAGCATCTCTCCTGACGAACACTGGCTGCTGCGAGTGCAGAAGACTGGATCTGGAGACAATGTTGCCATGCTCTATCAAATCAAGAAAAACGGGCGTGTCCTTGAGGTTCTTGGATTCGATAATCTCCTGTGGAGTGTTTCGGACAAGACTTCGAGATTGAAACAAAAGGAGCTTTACCATACGCGTATCACGGACTGGGAATGGAGTGGAAACAGTGGTTCTTTGGTTTTTACTTTGAAGGGAAGCAACACTGCAAAGAGCGGTGACGGGATAGAGTGCCGGATCATCTATGATTTGAAGACCGGGCGGGCTGTTGTGGAACCATCCAAGGAATAGCTGGCAAGACCAAGGTGAGCCTGAATCGACAACGATTGCAGGAAGAATGGAACAAGGCGCTGACACACGCGGCCAGATTCCGCCTGCAGAGTCCTCCTCAGCTCACGCAGATAAACGTTGGCTGCAAAAATTTCTAATCAACTGCCACCACCAGCCGTTGCATTCACCCTCACGCCATGGGTGCCACACGAGACGACTTTATCAAATACCCGCGCACCCCGCACCTGTTTGGTTCGAAGGGCACGGAGGACGATCGCCATATGGGGGCAAAGGATTCCGCGGCGTTCATCGCCAATCCGTCTTTGATCGTGGAGGAGAAAGTGGATGGCACGAACGTGGGCATCCACTTCACCGGCACGGGGCGCATGGTGCTGCAATGCCGCGGGCATGAGATCACGGAGGGCATGCACCCGCAGTATGATCTTTTCAAGCAGTGGGTGGCGGTGAAACGCCCCGTGCTGGAGGGCATGCTGGCAGACCGCTTCATCCTCTTCGGAGAATGGCTCTATGCGAAGCACAGCGTCTTTTACCGGGCGCTGCCGCATTACTTCTTTGAGTTCGACATTTATGACAAGGAGGCGGGCTGCTTCCTCTCTTTGGAGCGCAGGCTGGCCCTGCTCGAAGGCACCGGCGTGCACACGGTGCCTGTGGTACACACAGGAGCTGCGAAGCAGGAGCAACTGCTGGAGATCATCAAAGAATCCGCCTTTCAGGCTGAGTTTGAAAATCCGCTGACAGGCGGCACAGACGCGCGCATGGAGGGCCTGTACCTGCGCATTGAGGCCGATGGCGAAGCCACGGGGCGCGCGAAGATCGTTCGCCCTGAATTCGTGGAAAAGGTGAAACAGAGCGAGCACTGGCAGCACCAGCAGATGGTGCCCAACCTGCTCGCGGAAGGTGCTGACATCTGGTCATGAAAAACTGGAGCGACGTGCTGAAGGCGAGTGATACCGCGATTTTCGACTGGGCCGGAAAGCAGTCCTGGTCCGGGCCGATGCGCCAGTGCATGCAGGATGCCCAGTGGCATGCCGAAGGAGATGTGTGGACGCACACGGGCATGGTGTATGAACAGGTCACGCGGCTTGCGGACTATCCTGACCTGAGCCGGCTGGAGCAGATCATGCTGCTGTTTGTGGCGCTGCTGCACGATGCGGGAAAGCCTGCCACAACCATGCTCGATCCTGAAACAGGCCGCACTCGCTCGCCGAAACACTCCATCGTGGGTGCGACGATGACCCGCCAAATTCTACGTGAACTCGCCTGCGACCTGCCCACACGGGAGCACATCGTCAATCTCGTGCGCTACCACGGGCGGCCTCCCTACCTGCTGGAGTCGCGCGATCCCGAGCGCAGCGTCATCCAGCTTTCCAGCCTGCTTTCGAATCGACTGCTCTACCTCTTTGCCCTGGCAGACACGCGCGGCCGCCATGCCGAGGAAATGTCGCGACCGGAAGACACCCTGCACCTCTGGCGGGACACGGCCCTGGAGCAAGTTTGCTTCACGGCAGAGTATCCCTTTGCCAATGATCAGGCGCGCTTTCTCTACCACCGCGATGAACTGACGAGCCTCCACTACACACCGCACGAGGAGCCACGCTGCACTGTCACCATGATGAGTGCCCTGCCCGGTGCTGGCAAGGACACCTGGCTGGCCAGGGACCGGCGCGGGCTTCCCGTGGTGTCGCTGGATGCCGTGCGCGAGGAACTCGATGTCTCCTCCACCGACAATCAAGGCCATGTCATCCAGGCTGCGAGGGAGCAATGCCGTGAGCACTTGCGCGCTCATCGCGACTTCGCCTTCAATGCCACCAATCTGACCACCTCCCTGCGCAAACGCTGGATCGACCTCTTTGCCGATTATCACGCCCGCATCGAGATCATCTATCTCGAGCCGCCTTTGGCCACCATCCTGAAGCAGAACAAAGCCCGTGAAGCCGACGTGCCCGAGAGCGTGATTCATCGCCTGCTGGCCAAGACCGAAGTCCCCACACTCGCCGAAGCCCATGCACTCACGCTCATCGGCAGCCCGTCTTGACCTCTTGACTACACCTTGACCTCTTGACTCAAAAAAAGCGGGGCCTGCTCTCTTTCGAAAACAGGCCCCGCCGTAGGGTTCACTTGCCCTTGACCAACTTCGCCTTCACCGACTCCGGCACTACTTCATAGGAAGCAGGCACCATCGAGTAGCTGGCGCGGCCGCGGGACAGACTGCGGATGGCGCCCGCATAACCAAACATCTCCACCAGCGGCACTTCGGCGAGGATTCCCGCCTCGGTTCCACGATGGTCGATGTTCATGACACGGGCACGGCGGCGGTTCAGATCGCCCAGGATGTCTCCCTGATGCTCTTCTGAAACGGCGCACTCCACCTGCATCACAGGCTCCAGCACAACGGGAGCCGCCTGACGCACAGCTTCGCGGAGGGCTTCTCCAGCGGCCATGCGGAAGGCCTGGTCATTCGAGTCCTTCGCATGGAAGGCACCATCGACAATGCGTACGCGGACATCCACCAGCGGACTGCCGGCCAGAGGTCCGGCCACAGCAGCTTCGGCGATGCCACGACGCACTGCGCCCATGAAATGCGACGGAATGGTGCCACCGACGACAGCGTCTTCGATGACGATGCCCGAGCCACGCTCCAGGGGCTCAACGGTGAGCTTCACCCGCGCATACATGCCTGAGCCACCGTTTTGCTTTTTGAGCAAATGGTCGGCTTCAGCCGCCTGCGTGATGGTCTCGCGACACGCGATCTCCGGTGCGCCAGCAATCGTTTCGACGCCATGCTCGCGCAGCAGTTTTTCGCGGATCACTTCCAGGTGCAGCTCTCCCATGCCGGAAATCAGGCACTGGCCGGTCTCCTCATGAGTGCGCACACGGAAAGTGGGGTCCTCATCACTGAGGCGTCCCAGAGCGGTCGCCAGCCTCGACTGGTCGGCGGATTTCGCAGGCTCGATGGCCATGCTGACGACGGGTTCAGGGAACAACGGCGGCTCGAGCATGATCACGTGGTCCTCCAGGCACAGGGTGTCCCCTGTGCTGAAGTCACGCAGACCTGTGACTGCGCAGATGTCGCCCGCCTGAACGCTTTCGAGTTCATCCCGGCGATCAGCAAAGACACGGAGCAGCCTGCCGCAGCGCTCGGTTTTGCCGAGCCGCGGATTCAGGAGCGAGGCCCCCTTCTGCAGCGTGCCTTGATAAACACGCACATAGACCAGACGCCCCGCCTGCGGATGACGCACGACTTTGAAAGCCAGCGCTGCAAACGGAACCTCAATGGCCTGCGTGCGCTGCACCTCGGCAGGAGCAGGCAGGAAGTCCACGATGGCATCCACCAGCGCCGAAACGCCGATGTGCTTGTACGCACTGCCGCCGATCACAGGCACGAAGCGCCCAGCGATGGTCTGACGACGCACCGCGGCACGCAGCACCTGTGCAGGCACAGGCTGGCCTTCGATCCACAGCGCGGCGATCTCATCATCCAGATTGGCAAGCGCTTCGATCAGCTCACGCCGGGCCGTTTCCACGGCGGAAAGCCATTCCACAGGAAGGTCTTCCACAATGAATCCAGCGGGCGATTCTGCATTCGTACGCAGCGCATGCTCGTCGATGATGTCGATCTGGCCGCAGAGTGCGGACTCCGCGCCCCAAGGCAGCAGCACAGGCCAGGCGTTGGCGCCCAGCTTGGCACGCAGTTCATTCACCACGCGGGCAAAGTCGGCCCCCTGGCGATCCATCTTGTTGATGAACGCCACACGAGGCACGCGATAGCGGTCCGCCTGTCGCCAGACGGTCTCGCTCTGCGGCTGCACACCGCCGACGCCGCAAAACACGGCCACAGCGCCATCGAGCACGCGCAGGGAGCGCTCCACCTCGGCTGTGAAGTCCACGTGGCCGGGTGTGTCGATGATGTTGAGCCGGTGCGGCTGGCCCGCATGCAGACGCGTCAGTCCTTCCACCGAGCGCTGCGTCCATGTACAGGGCGCGGCGGCGGAGGAAATGGTGATGCCTTTGTCCTTCTCGATGTCCGAGAAGTCCGTGGTGGTATTGCCCTCATGCACATCTCCACACGCATGGATGGCGCCTGCATAGAAGAGAATGCGTTCGGTGAGCGTGGTTTTGCCAGCATCAATGTGGGCGGCGATGCCAATGTTGCGGATGCGGCCAGTGTCAGTCGTATTGAGTTTCATAAGAGTCAGATGTTCGAAGTTTGGAACGTGCTGCTCCCCGGACATGAAAAGGCCCTGATGCAGACTGACGGCATTCAGGGCTCCCGGGGATAGCAGCAAAATCTGACCTCTGTCTCTATGACATAGTCATCCCGAGCCCTGGCCGCAGCCGGGCTGAAGAAACTATTTTGAGAACGCGGGGTGTCATAAGACGCGGTGATGATTTAACATACGGCTTGAAAAAGTCAATGGCTGCACCAGCCTCCGGTCCCAAAACCAAACCAGGAGGGCCTTATGCAAAACAACATTGATCAATACGAACAGGCATCCTTTTTTCGAACGCTCCAGCAAGCGTCGTAAAGGCTACCCAAGCGAAACACGCGTCAAACGCGGCGTACGCATCGTCCACGGAGACAAGTGGCTGGAAGAGAAACTCGGCCGCGAGGATCTCTGCCCCTGCGGTTCCAGCCGCCGGTTTCAAAAACTGCTGCCTCGCCGCAGGCCGCTACGAAGGCGCGGAACGCCACCGCTTTTTTCCGTGAGTGAATGAAGCGACGCGAGAGCGCTGCCTGTTGTTCTTTGACAGCAGGCAGCGATTCTCAAGATGCCGCACTATCTTCCCTCAAGAACCTCCGCCCACTCCTGCATGTGGCGTTTCCAGGTAAGCGCCTGGACGGTCTCCCGTGCCGCGGCGGAGAGGGCCTGCCAGGCTGGAACATCATAAGCCAGAGCCTCCTGAATCCGGGCGGCCAGTTCCTTGGACTGCTGCGGGTGATAGAGCATGAGGCCGTTCTCTCCGTTGCGCACATGATCGACAGCACCATCCATGACTGAGACAAGGCCCGGAAGCCCGCAGGCCATGCTTTGCAGCACAGTGTTTGAAAAGGCATCATACTGCGTGGGATGAATAAACCAGTCGGCGGACTGGTAGAGCTCCACGAGATCACTCGTGACTGGCACAGCGCGGATACGGGAGGAGATGCCGAGGCGGTTTACCTTCTCACGCAGAGCGGAGCTGAGGCTTTTGCCGACGATCCAGAGTGTGGCGTCAATCCTCGCCATGGCCTCCAGCAAAGGCTCCAATCCGCGACGACGATGGCTGAGCGAGACGAAGATGAGCACCGGCTTTGCTGCATCTGTTTGCAGTTTCCTGCAGATGATTTCGCGAGTGTTCGCCCGATTCTCCGCCGGCTTGAAGAGATGGGTTTCCACAGGCGGCGAAATGATTCGATAGCGTTCGCCATCGGCACCGTAAACGCCCTGCAACTGGGCGGCCACACGGGCGGAGCTTGAGATAAACCGTTTGGTTTCGCGGCCAGTGTAGAGGCGGCGCTCGAGATGGAGTTCGTAGAGGTGCTTGACACTCAGGCGCTGCCACAGGGGGAGCAGATTGCCGTAAAGGCGGTGGCATCCGGTTCCATTCCTGTGGATGTCCTGCAAGCAGGTGCGGCCAAATGCAATGCTGAGATCCACGCCCGCAGCGGCGCGGGGGGCGAGGCGGTTGAAGTGCCACATCCGCATGGTGGCGGAGCCGCGGATGCGGGGCTGCAACTCCCAGCGGCCCGGCAGGGCGGCGCCGGTTTCAGGAGTGGTGAGGGTGGTGATGTAGGTCAGTTCATGACCCGCAGTGGAGAGGCGTTTGGCGAATTCGATGAGGTAATTCTCCACGCCGGAGCCGCGGATAATTTGCGGATGGATGAGGGCGAGTTTCATCTTATTGCCTCTTCCTGCTCTCTGCTGCGCTTTCATACATGCGGCTGTAACGGTCAAAGGTGAAAAAGGCGGTGGCGGCGGCGATCCAGAGCCCGGGGAAACCGTCGAGGAAGCCGAGTTTCAGGATGTAGGCGCGGGTGAAGCGCCACCAAGGGCGGAAGAGGGTGTGGAGAAGGGACCAGCGTTTTCCTTTGGACTGCTGGGTTTGCAGGAAGACGGTCGAATACTGCACGTGCTTGATGAGGTAGTGCTGGATGTTTTTGAAGGAGTAGTGAAGGAGGTCTCCCTGCAGCGTGGTGCAGGGCCCTGCAACGTCGAGGCGCTCGTGAACCTGGCCTCCGCCGTCTGCAATCCATTGACTTTCAGTGCGTCGGAAGAGGCGGATTTTGCGGTCGGGGTACCAGTCGCCGTGGTGAATCCAGCGGCCCATGAACCAGACGAGGCGGGACATCCAGGCACCATCGAAGCGTTCGTCATCGCCGTTTTTGAAGAAGTTGTGTATCGAATTCCGCAATTCGGGGGTGATTTCTTCGTCGCAATCGAGCGCCAGAATCCAGGGTTGGGAGCAGAGGGAGAGGCAGTGATTTTTTTGGGCGGTGTAACCCAGCCAGTCTTGATGCACAAAAGTTGCACCAAACTCGGCGGCGATTTCGGCAGTGCGGTCCGTGGAGCCGGAATCGACGATGATGATTTCCTCGGCGAGATCGACCACGCTGGCGAGGCAGCGGCGCAGGTTTTCCTCCTCGTTGAGAGAGATAATGGAGATCGAGAGAGGCAGGCGGGTCATGCGGTGCGGTGGGCGATATTCGCGAATCCGCCGCCGGTGCCAAGCACGGAATCAGATGACCGCGAGGGATACGGCCGCATTGTGGCCGCCCATGCCTGAGGCGAGTTTGATGATTCGGTCGCCGGAGGCGAGGTGGAAGGGGGCCTCGATCAGGGGGAGGCCGCAGGCAGGAGGGGTGAGGTTGGGGAGGGTGGCGGGGAGGCAGCGTTCGGCCATGCAGGGGGCGAGGAGGGCGACGTCCAAGAGGCCGCTGGCGCCGAGGGTGTGGCCGGTGTGGGGCTTGAGGGGGAGGAGAGGGACTTTGCGGCCATCGAGGGCACGGAGGAGGGCGGGAGGCTCGACGCGGGCGTGATTGAGGGTGCCGGTGGCGTGGGGGCAGAGCGCGACGACTTTGGCGGGATCTCCTGCCAGAATGGCGGCGCGCAGGCAGGATTCGATGCCGCCGCCGTCTGCGGGGATCATGAGGGTGTCGTAGGCGTCGCTGTTGGCGGAGTAGTGTTCCAGGCGACAGAGGCCTGAGGTGCTGCGTTCCAGGGTGACGGCCACAGCGGCTTCGGCGGGGAAGAAGCCGCTGGTGGTGGGGGCGAAGGGGTCGTTGAGGCCGTTGGTGGAGAGGAGACCGGTATCGCGGAAGTCCTGCAGGAGGGCGGGAATGAGGGGGAGATCGACGGCGACGACGAGGGCGCGGGGGGCGGCGCCACTGGCCACGGCCATCCAGGCGAGGCCGAGAGCATCGAGGCCGGAGGAGCAGCCGTTGGAAATCATCTGCCAGGGGCCGCGGATGCCGAGTTCGATGCTGACGGCGGCAGGTATTTCACAGTGCATGGTATTGCTGGCACTGAACTTGCGGAGAGGTCTGCGTGATGCATTCACTCCCAGCATTTCTCCTGCGTTGCCACGGCTGCTGGCACCGAACAGCCAGGACTGGCGCAGATCGTCCTGGCTCCAGCCAGCGCGGCGGACGGCTGAGGAGGCTGTTTGCAGGGCTGCATTGCTGGCTGCGCCGTAGCGACGGCCTTTCAGAGGTTCGCGTGAAGGCAGAGTGCCTGCCAGCAGAGAGGCGAAGGGCGTGTCTGCGAGGCAGGCGGACAGGGAGAGGCCGCCGCGCCGCTGACGCAGAGCGGTGAGGCAGTCTTCCAGCCGTAACCCCAAAACACAGGCCGTCTCCACGGCTGTGATAAACACAGATTCCATCATGACAAGATACAGCCGCAAAACCCACCCAAAGCAACCCCGCGCCACAACACACTGACACCAAACTGACAAAAAATAAGCAAGCCGAAGATTGACACTCAACTTAATAGCCAGCTATATTTTAAACCTCATGTTAAGGCAAATCATTGGACAACCCGAAGGGCAAAAGGAAGACAGGCGTTCCGAGGCACACGCACCGGCTCCAGCAGCTGAGCGCGCACCCATTCTCTCCACCGCATCCGCTCCCGCTGCACAACCCCAACGCTCACATCAAGCTCCCGTCATGACCACCAGTAAAAACGTTCTCGCCAACGACGTCGAAATCAAAGGTTCCATCAAGTTTTCTCACGATCTCATCATCGACGGTAAAATCGAAGGCGAAGTGATTTCTGACGGCAGCCTTACCGTGGGTGAAAACGCTCTGATCAAGGGCGAAGTGAAAACCCGCTCCGTCATCATTTTCGGCAAAGTCGAAGGCAACATCACCGTGCAGGAACGCTGCGAGCTGAAGAGCAACGCGATCCTGGTGGGTGACATCGCAGCCGGCACGCTTGCCATCGAAGAAGGCGCCACCTTCATGGGTCAGTCCCAGGTCGGTAAAAAAGCTGAAACAAAAGTCCCCCCCCACCAAAACAACACACTCTTTGGGGGTCCCCTTTGTGGGGGCGGTCTTATTTTGCCCCCCCGCCTCGTTGTTTCCACATTTTGCAAAAAATGCGGAGTGCACCTGACCGTGGAAAAACGCCGGGTCATTGCCTCGGCCGTGACCCGCTCAGGAGCCGGCATGGGAGATGACTGGGCGACGGAGAAGGCTCCTGCCAGTCCGGCCCCCACTCCTGCAGCCTCCGCTCCTGCCAAGGAAGCGCCACCGGCCAAACCGGCGGCTGCGAAACCCGAGCCGGTGCAGGCGCCAGTGCCTGAGAGCCAAGTGGAACTGCCCCTGACCGCCGCCGAGGGATTTGGGGCCTTTTTGCAAAGCCAGAACCTGCCTCCGCCTGCCGATGCAGCGCCGAAAGTGAGAGCGGAGACTGTTGAACCTGCTCCGGCGGCTGAGGCGAGCACTGCGAGCATGCGCCGTCCGCAGTCCAACTCCCCTCCCCCAACGCCTGCCCCCGCGCCGCAGACTGCGACGTCCCTGCAAAAGATGAAGGAGCAGGGGATGTACCGGAACCAGTATTTCAAGGACGCGGAATGCTTTGACTGCGGTCACAAGTTCAAGACCGGGCGCTCCGCCAAGTCCGCCAACTGCCCTGCCTGCGGGGCTTATATTTCACTGGAGGATGTGGAGATCAACATGACCTCCACGCAGCCAATCAAGACGCGTGGCGATGTGCTGATCCGCAAGCGCGGGCGTCTTTCCGCCAGCAGTGTGATGTGCCGTGATCTGGTATGCCAAGGCATCATTGAAGCGAATGTGACGTGCTCCGGAGACGCCACCTTCCGCACGACGGGAAGCATCATTGGTGAGATTCACTGCCACCGTTTTGTGGTGGAGAAAGGGGCGGACGTGGCCTTCCTGAACACCGTGCATGCCAGCGAGGTGGAGATCCAGGCCCGGGTGACGGGGACGATTTACAGCAGCGGGCCGGTGCTCATTGGTGGTGGCGGATCGGTGAATGGAGATGTGACGGCGCGGTCGGTCTCCATCGAGCCCGGGGGTGAACTCAACGGCGCGATGAACATTGTGAGGGGCAAGCAGCCGCCGCCTTCACTAGCGCCAGCGCCCGTGGCCTGAACGAGGAACTGGCATGAAAAAGGCGCGCGTGATGAATTTCGTGATCGCGACTTTTGTAACAGGGATGCTTGTCCTGTGCGGGCATGTGCTGAAGCTGGCGTTTAACGAACTGAGTCCGCCTGCGGCAAGCACTGCGTCTGCGCGTGCATCTGAGCCTTCGCATTCCTCATCGAAGGCTCGGAGCCCGACTTCCAAGCAGCCGGCAGTTCAAAAAGCTGATGCCCCCCCAAGACAGGGTGAAGATTCTTTGATGAAGAAAGCCGAAGCCTGGATCCGACCCGCCATGCAGATCATCACCCACCGCGACATGCCCCTGCCCTACCCCGCCCCACCTGCTGCTGAGAAGTGGCAGGGACTGCCTGCGGCGGAGCGGCTGAGTGATGTGCGGAAGCGGCTGCAGCCGAGACTTAATGAGGAACTGGCCTCCAAGCAGTGCCGGCTGGGGCAGCCGGTGTTTATCCGGATTTTCAAGGAGAGCCGTGAGCTGGAACTGTGGATGAAGGTGGCTGACAAGGCGGAGTGGCGGTTGTTCCGGAGTTATCCGATCGCGTGTTTTTCAGGGACGCTGGGACCGAAGACGCGGGAGGGTGACCTGCAGGCGCCGGAGGGGTTTTACAGTGTGGCGCAGAAGCAGCTGAATCCGGCGAGCCGGTATCACCTGGCGTTCAATGTGGGGTATCCGAATGCGTATGATCTGGCGCAGAAGCGGACGGGGAGTTTGATCATGGTGCATGGGGACATGTGCAGTGTGGGGTGCTTTGCGATGACGGATGCGGTGATCGAGGAGATCTATCTGGTGGTGGAGGCGGCGGTGAAGGGTGGAGGGAGTGTGCCGGTGCATTGTTTTCCGTTTCGGATGACGGAGGAGAGGATGAAGGAAGCGGATGCCCAGCATGTGGAGTTTTGGCGAGGACTGCAGGGCGGCTATGATGTTTTTGAGAAGGAGAAGCGGGTGCCGGAGATTGGGGTCGTGGGTGGGAAGTATTTGGTGAGGTGATGACGGAGCCGGAAGGGGTTGGCCGAAAGAGGGAAAAGAAGGAAAAAGTCGGAGGGGAGTGAAGGTAGAAAGATTTGGGGTAGAAAAATTTCCCGGAGGTTCTGAGAGGGGACTGTTTGGTGCGGGAGCGCGGGGGGAAAGAAAGGTTGAGGGACGGGCGAGCCGCTCAGGGGACTGAGCGGACCACTATGAGGTGGGTGGATTGTTTGTTGTGAGGAGGAATTATGGGATAGACCGGACAGGCGGGACGCCTATCCTCCGAGGTATGCGTGCGCTGACTCTTTCTGCTGCGAGGACTTTTGAATGGACGACTTTGCCAGAGGCGGAGGGGCCGGGAGTTGGGGAGGTGTTGGTGGGGATTCGGGCGATTGGGATCTGTGGGACGGATTTCAGCGGGTATCTGGGGAAGATGCCGTTCATTGAGTTTCCGCGGATTTTGGGGCATGAGCTGGGGGTGGAGGTGCTGGCGGTGGGCGATGGGGTGACGAATGTGGCTGCGGGGGATCGGTGCTCGGTGGAGCCGTACTTGAACTGTGGGACGTGCCACTCGTGCAAGCGTGGGAGCACGAACTGCTGTGAGACGTTGCAGGTGCTGGGGGTGCACTGTGATGGGGGCATGCGGGAGCGGATGGTGCTGCCGGCGCACAAGCTGCATGTGTGCAGTGCGCTGGGCTTTGAACAACTGGCGCTGGTGGAGACGCTGGCGATTGGGTGCCATGCGGTGAACCGGGCGCAGGTGGCGCCGAGTGATGATGTCTTGATTATTGGCGCGGGGCCGATCGGGCTGACGGTGCTGGAGTTTGCGCGGGCGGCGGAGGCGGCGATCACGGTGCTGGAACTGAACCCGGCGCGGCGTCTGTTTGTGGAGCAGAATTATCCGGGCGTGAAGGTGGTGGCGACGGCGCCGGATGAGGCGGCGTTTCAGGTGGTGTTTGATGCGACGGGCCACGCGGGATCGATGAGCGGGGCGCTGAGGTTTGCGCGGTTCACGGGGAGGATCGTGTATGTGGGGATCACGAAGGAGCCGGTGGGGATTGATGATCCGCTGTTTCACCGGAGGGAGCTGACGGTGATGGCGAGCAGGAATGCGGTGGCGTCAGACTTTCCGAGGATCTTGGGGATGATTCAGAGCGGGCAGATTGATACGAGGCCGTGGATCAGCCACCGGTGCGAGTTTGAGGAGCTGCCGGGAAAGATGGAGGAGTGGCTGCTGCCGGAGTCGCGGGTGATCAAGGCGGTGGTGGCAGTGGCGGGATGATGGGTACTTACTGCTTGAGAGACTGAAGCATTGGATTCATCCGTGCTGGTCGTGATATCCGTGGTTCAAATCCGGAATTTTTTGACCACGGATTTCACGGATTTCACGGATGACGGAAACTGAAGCAGTGAATTGATCCGTGCTGGTCGTGAGATCCGTGGTTCAAATACGGAATTTTTGACCACGGATTTCACGGATTGTCACGGATGACGGAAACTAAAGCAGTGAATTGATCCGTGCTGGTCGTGAAATCCGTGGTTTAGGTCCGGAGTTTTTGACCACGGATTTCACGGATTGTCACGGATGACGGAGGCCGAAACATTGGATTGATCCGTGCTGGTCGTGAAATCCGTGGTTCAGATCCGGAGTTTTTGACCACGGATTTCACGGATTGTCACGGATGACGGAGGCCGAAACATTGGATTGATCCGTGCTGGTCGTGAAATCCGTGGTTTAGGTCCGGAGTTTTTGACCACGGATTTCACAGATTGTCACGGATGACGGAGGCCGAAACATTGGATTGATCCGTGCTGGTCGTGAAATCCGTGGTTCAGATCCGGAGTTTTTGACCACGGGTCGCACGGGTCGCACGGATTGTCACGGATGACGGAATTCGGCATTCGTCATTTGCGCGAAGCGCTTTAACATCTCCTCCAATCCTGTTTAACAACCTTACTCCCCTTCCCTTCAACCATGCCTACTCTTACTGTTCAGCCACGCGCGCGTCTTTTTCACGGTCACCTTTGGGTTTATGCGACGGAGATTCAGAAGAGGTTTGGGGATCCGAAGCCGGGGGATGTGGTGCATTTGCAGGATGTGAGGGGGAAGCCGCTGGGGAGTGCGATTTATAATCCGCAGTCGCAGATCTCGGCGCGGCTGTTTTCGTATCGGCGGCAGGACCTGGATCTGGACTTTTTTACGCGGCGGATTCAGCGGGCGATCAAGGTGCGCGAGGAGTCGGGGGTGGATTTGAATTTGTGCCGCCTTGTGTGGAGTGAGTCTGATGGCATTCCGGGACTGATTGTGGATCGCTATGGCGACTTTCTGGTGGTGCAGACGCTGACGCTGGCGATGGATCTGCGGAAGGACCTGATTGTGCAGGCGCTGAATGATGTGCTGAAGCCGCGGGGCATTGTGGAGCGGAATGAGGTGGCGGTGCGCAAGGCTGAGGGGATGGAGCAGGTCAAGGGTGTGATCAGTGGGGAGACGCCAGAGCCGTTTGTGGTGCGGTATCAGGGCAGCGCGTTTCATGCGGACCTGATCGAGGGGCAGAAGACGGGGCTGTATCTGGATCAACTGGACAATTATCAGCAGGTGGCTCGCCTGGCGAAGGGTCGGCGGGTGCTGGACTGCTTTTCCAATCAGGGCGGGTTTGCGCAGGCCTGTGCGCTGGCAGGTGCGAGCGAGGTGACGGCGGTGGACATCAGTGAGCCGGCGACGGAGGTGGCGAAGCAGAATGCGGCGATTGCGGGTGTGAAGATCGAGTGTGTGGCGGAGAACTGCTTTGATTTCCTGAAGCGGAACGAGGCGGCGGGGACGAAGTATGATCTGATCATCCTGGATCCGCCGTCATTTACGAAGACGAAGAGTTCGGTGAAGGATGCGCTGCGAGGGTACAAGGAGATCCACCTGCGGGCGATGAAGATGCTGGAGCCGGGCGGGATCTTTGCGACGTTCACGTGCTCGCACCATGTGAGTGCGAGCGAGTTTCACAGCAGCATCACGGATGCGGCGGTGGATGCGAAGAAGACGCTGAGGCGAGTGACGACGTACACGCAGCGGCCGGATCATCCGATTCTGGCGACGATTCCGGAGACGGAGTATTTGAGAGGGTATGCGTATGAGGTGGTGGCGAGCTGGTGAGTGGATGGGTTTGGGGACGTTCGATTTTGCCGCAAAGGGGCAGAGAGGCAGAGGGAGCAGAGCTTGAATCTTGTTTTTGATCTTCTGTTCCTTTGGGATTGATCGGATGTTGCAGGATTTCTGAATTGGAGCGCGGGCTGATCGCGGAGACAAGGTGTGGCGGGGATCCTTGTTGACGCTGCTGGTCGGCGCTAGGTGTGGCGGAGTGCTGGGTTTGCTTCCCACTCATGAGGACTGAAACCCAGGGCGGCGCTCGCTGAGGCTCGCTTGCCCTGGGCTATATTACGTCGCCCCTTTGGGGCTGGAGCGAGGCGGTGGAAGAGCCGCGTTATGTATGCGGTGGCGGATGCGAAGCAATGATGCTCGCTGTGGGTTGGCTCATGAGTTCATTGCTTCTAATTCGTCCAAGATTTCTGCAACTTGAATAAAATTGACATCATCTTTTGATGGATAGTCGCGCAAAAAGGTTCTTCCCTGAACCTCGATAAAATATTTTACGGCTCTTTCATCACAATCTGACATCAACAGAGGCGGCACCATATGACAAAGCTCAGCCCATTCCTCTAGCATTACTTGCTGCTGATCATTGCGATTAGAGGATGCAGAAAAGTTACGAACTGCGATCAGTCCTATCCTCAACAAATGCAATAGGAGAAGCTCTTTTGTGCTTGTTTTCATAACTTTCTTTTCGGTGAGAGCATAATTGGCCAATGTTCGTTGCCTCAGGCAAAATCCACCATCGTTCATAACTAAATTTTTATAGGGCTATTCAGAAGAAGCCATCACAAACCAGCATGCGCTTTAGGGCTTTAGAGCCTTGCCCGCTTCAAAGATTGAAAATTCAATCTTTGATATTGACTCGAAGGCCTTCATGGGTTGAAAATTCAACCCATGAAGAAAATTGCTCAATTGAGCCGCCGTGAGCGGGAGGTGATGGACCTGGTGTTTGCGCAGGGGGAGGCGACGCTGTCGCAGATTTTGGAGGGGATGGAGAAGGCGCCGACGCGGGCGGCGCTGAGGTCGATCCTGACGATCCTGGAGGGGAAAGGTCAGCTCAAACACCGGCAGGAGGGGCGGGAGTTTATCTATGCGCCGGTGCACTCGCGGGAGGAGGTGGGGCAGAGCACGCTGAGCCGGGTGATCGGGACGTTTTTCGGGGGATCGCTGACGCAGGCGCTGGCGGCGTACCTGAGTGCTCCGGGGACGAGGCTGAGCGAGGGGGAGGTGGAGGAGCTGAGGGAGTTCCTGGCGCAGGCGAAGACGGGGAAGAAGTCTAAGAAGGCCTGAGTTTCAACGCAGAGATTAGAAGACCGCAGAGATGAGGGACTGATTTTATGATTCACCAAACACTGAGGCATACCTCTATGAACGCGGAACGCTTCGGGACGAACACGATTAAGGAGACCGGATTTCTACACCGCAGAGTTTTGAAAAACGCAGAGATGAGGGACTGATTTTATGAGTTACAAACTGCTAACGCATCGGGCCATGAACAGCGCATTCTCTCTGAGGGAGACGGTGGGGCATGGAGGGTGTGGAGAGATGCGGGGCATGGGGTGGATGCGGAGTGAGGCGGCATCGGAGTGCCGCGCTCGCGGCGCTGCCAGAGGGGCTGATTTTTCGAATTTGAAGGCACAGATCTAACCACGAACACAAACAAGGAGATGACTGTTATGAACTTGGAATCGATCTATACTTTTACGCCGGGGTGGCTGGTGGATGTGGGGCTGCAGATGACGGTGGTGATGGGGGTGGCTGGCGGTGTGGTGATGATGCTGGGGAGACGGATGGCGGCGGCGAGGAGGCACTTTATTTTGGCTTCGGTGCTGATGCTGATTCCGGTGGTGATGGGGTGCAGTTTTGTGGCGCCGGTGTGGCGGATGCCGTGGAGTGAGAAGGCGGGGGTAAGAGAGGGTGGGGCGATGGAGGGGAGCGGGGCGCTGACGACCACGAAGGTGGATTACAGCGGTGGGCGGCCGAGGCTTGCTTCGGTGGTGACGGTGGCGCTGCCGAAGGATGAGGCGCGGGCTTCGTGGGTGTGGACGGTGCTGTGGCTGACGGGGATGGGAGCTGGCGCGGTGGTGCTGGGTTTTTCGGCGTGGTCGCTGCGGAGGCTGCGGGTGGGAGCACGAACTGTGGTAGATCCTACCATGCAGCGGTGTTTTGACGAGGAGGCGGAGGGGCTCGGGCTGTCGCTGCCGAAGGCTTGTCTGCGGATGAGCGCGGGGTGTGCGGTGCCGATGACGTGGGGGATTTTTACCAAGACGGTGCTGCTGCCGGAGGCGGCGGCGGATTGGGAGGAGGGGCGGCTGCGGCTGGTGCTAAGGCATGAGCTGGGGCACATCGCACGCGGGGATGTGCTCACTACTTTGCTGACGACGGTAGCGGCGCTGCTGCTGTGGTTTCACCCGCTGGTGTGGGTGGTGCTGAGGGCGTGCGGGAGGGCGCGGGAGCAGGCGTGTGATGATGTGGCGCTGGAGCGCAGCGGGCAGAGCGCGGAGGATTTCGCGGAGGAGCTGCTGGCTGCGGTGGCGGGGCTGGGAGGTGGCGGAGGTGCTTCGCGGGCCCGGCCGTGGATGCCGCTGGCGCTGGCCATGGCGATGGCGGTGTCTGCAAATGCGAAGGCGATGCGGCTGAGGCTGACGAATCTGGTGCAGGCGGGTCGCGGACGATGCGGCTATTCTTTGATGCAAAAGATGACGATGGTGGTGCCGATGCTGGGCGTGGTGTTTGTGCTGGCGGGGCTGAGTGCGTGTCGGAAGACGGAAACGAAGGCGGGGGCGGCAGCGACGAACGAGGTGCCGAGGCAGATCCTGGTGAGGAGCCGGTTTGTGAGCATTCCGAAGGATTCGCCGGTGCTGGCGGAGATGGGGCTGGTGCTGGATGAAAAGCAGCCGCCGGGGCTGCAGAGCCTGGGTCTTTTAACTGAGGAAAAAACCAAGGAGCTGCTGCACAAGCTGAGCGAGCAGAAGGGTGTGGAGCTGATGAGCGCGCCCTCGGTGACGACGCGGAGCGGTGCGAAGGCGACGGTGGAGGTGGCGCGTGAGTTTATCTATCCGACGGAGTTTGATCCGCCGAAGCAGGCGACGCAGAAGGAGCCGGTGATCCCGACGACGCCGACGGCGTTTGAGATGAAGAAGGTGGGGGTGAAGATGGAGGTGGTGCCAACGCTGGAGGAAGGCGGGAACCTCTTTCTGGAGGTGACCCCTGAGGCGACGAGCTTTGAGGGGTTCATGGACTATGGCGCACCGATCACGCACGAGGGCAAGGTGGTGTCTGAAAACAAGATTCAGCAGCCGATTTTTTACACGATGAAGACGACTGCGAGCTTTGTGATGAAGCCGGGGCAGAGCGTGGTGTTTGGCGGGCTGGGAAGTCCGGATGCGACGCCGCTGACGAGCCGGATGCCGAAGACGAAGGACCTGATGTTTTTCATCATCGAGGCGGATGTGGTGGAGGCGGGGAAAGAGGTGGCGAAGACTAACGTCACGGCTGACGTTCGGGTGGCGGACGCTGCGGTGACGGTGGTGGGACAGGTGAAGCGCCAGGGCGTGTACGCTTTCAAACCGGGGATGACGGTGGGGGATCTGGTGAAAGAGGCTCAGGGGCTGAGCGAGCGGGCGGATGCGACGAAGGTGGAGCTGAGGCGCGGACCGAAACACGCGGCGCGAGCCACGGTGCTGGATCTTCCCAACGGCAATGGGAAGGTGCTGGAGGCGGGGGATGTGGTGACGGTGCCGGAGAAGTGAGTGGGGCGGGCACCTCATGCTAGTGAAGGGTTTCCGCCCGCCCCTCACCCCAACCCTCTCCCCGAAGAAATGCCGTCGATTTCTCCGTGTTTTATGGCGGGGAGAGGGAGAACCGTTTTGGCAGCGCTATCGTCTATCGGATTGAAAATGGATTCACTGAGCTAATGAGTGAGGGCGTAGAAGACGATGTTGATGCCGAGGGGGTAGGCGTGTTTTTCGGAGACGTGGGTGAAGTACCAGGGATCGCTTTGCTCCTGCTCCCAGCCGTCGCCGAGGTCGTTGTTGAGGCAGATGAGCATGACCATGCGGTGGCGATCATCAAAGACGGCGCGGAAGTGAGGGGTGGCGGATTCGGGGCGGATCTCGTTGTGCATGTTTGTTTTGCCATGCTGGTTCATTTCCTGCCAGTAAACGTTGCTATGGATCTGGGGTGGTGTGGGGAGATCGTAAACGCAGTGGAAGATGGGGTGGTCGGGCTGGAGCTCTGTGTAGCCGCGGTCGGGCCAGATTTTTTTGAAGATGGGCTCGAAGCCTTTCCATTCATCGTTGCCCCAGAAGTCGTCGATCATGATGAAGCCGCCATTGAGCATGTAGTCGCGGAGAATGCGGGCCTGCGCGGTGGTGAGATCCATGTGGCCGGGCTCTGAGACGTAGAGGAAGGGATGGTGGCGGAGACGCTCGGCGTCGATGTCGAGGATGACGGGAAAGGGGCTGACCTGGACGGAGGTGAGCTGGTGGAGGCGGAAGGAGAAATTGAGATCGGCCTCGGGGTAGTCTGCGGTCCAGCGGCCGCCACGGCGATGGGGGTAGCTCAGGCGGGCGAAGGTGAAGACGTCCTTGGGGAGCTCGGCGGAAACTTCCCACAGAGGGGTGTTTTGGCCGTAATGGCGCCAGCCTTTGAACTGGCGTGGATCCTGAGGAAAGTGGACTTCCCTGCCATGGTAGGTCATGCGGATGCGGGGCGCTTCTTCCTGGGAGAGCAGTGGCGTGCCGAGGAGGAGCAGCGCCAGGCATGGCGGCAGGAATTTGAGAAAATTCATGCCGTGCTTTTACCTGAGGTGGGTGGGTAAAAGCGATGTCTTTTTTGGGGAGGATAGGCGCGGGAGTGGGAAGGGCGGACTGGATGGAGTGGTGCGCTTTACAGAGTGCGATAAAGCTCACGAGTACTTTTCCAGAGCGAGCTAAAGCTCTAGACTACTTTAGCTTGTTCACCGTGTAGTAGGCCATGCGGTGCCAGAGCGGGGTGCCGTCTTTGGCTTTAAGCTGGGGGAGTTCGAACTCGTGGACGTAGCCGGGGCGGAGTTCGGAGCATTTGACTTCGAGGGTGAGTAAGTCGGGGCTGAGGGTGGCGCTTTGGATGGAGAGAGGCTGGGTGTCGAGCTCTTCGCCGCCGTATTTGCTCTGGAAGGGGTAGGTATAGCTTTTGCCGGTGAGGGTGGTGAGGGTTTTCTGGTCCAAGGGGAGGGTGAAGGTGAAGCGGAAGCCGGATTTGGCGAGCTCCATTTTTTGGACTTCAAGAGGGGGCTTTTTTGTCCAGACGATGCGCTGGAGGCCGAAGGGGCGGTTGCCTTTGCTGTTCCAGCCGCGGTTTGACTGGCCGACGACGAGGGAGCCGTCAGGGAGGAAATTGAGGGCGAGGGCGGCGCACTGGAGGCCATCGATGAAGGGGAAGCAGGCGCCCTGGTATTCGCCGCCCACTTTTTCGAGGAAGACGCGGTTGACGCCGGAGAGGACGAATTCGCCGAGGAACATTTGTTTTTCAAAGGGGCCGAATTTGCCGGAGCTGAGATCGCAGGCGATGCCGGTGCCGCTCTGGCCCATCTTCACATAGGGGAGCCATACGGCGGCGGGCGTGTATCCCTGGACGGTCTTCATGGCTTCGGCGACGGTGATGCCATCGGGTTGCTTGGTGGCGATTTTGACCGGGGACTCGGGGCGCTGGGCGTCGGGGATGGATTCGGCGTGGGAGAAGTAAGCGCCTTTGCGGGCGTGGAAGAGAGGGGTGGTGGGGATCCAGTTGCCCTGCTGGTCGGTGATGAAGATGTCGCCTTCGGCGTTTTCGCCAATGCCGCAGGGACTGCGGAAGCCGGCGCAAAAAGGCTCGAGCTTGCCGGAGGGCGTCATGCGGACGACCCAGCCGCGCCAGAGGGGGTGCGTGGCTTCTTCGCCCGCGCCCTTCCAGGCTTTGCCCATGCTGGAATTGAGGGAGGTGTAGAGATTGCCTTCTTTGTCGAAGACGGGGCCGTAGGCGTACTCGTGATAGGCGCCGGAGACGCCCCAGCCGGTGGAGGCGCAGAGATATTCATCGGCTTTGCCGTCGCCATCGGTGTCGCGGAGCTTGGTGACTTCGGAGCGCTGGGTGGTATAAAGTGCTCCGTCATGCCAGGCGAGGCCGAGGATCTCGTGGAGGCCGGTGGCGAAGAGATGGAAGTCGGGGCTGGCGGTATTGGTGGGATTGTGGGCGATCCAGACTTCACCTTTGCGGAGGCCGACGGCGAGTTTGCCGTCGGGGAGGATGGCGATGCCGCTGGCTTCGAAATTGACGCCTGGGGGAGAGGCGTAGGTTTCGATGTGGTAATAGTCGGACTGGTCCTGGGCGCGGGATGTCGAAGCGACTGCCAGGAGACCAAGGATTAGCCGCAGAGGGGCAGAGAGGCAGAGGGAGCAGAGTTTTTTCATGGATGTTCTCTGCCATTTTGTGATTGATTTTACCATGACAGCACTTCCTTGGTTTCTTTGCCGTTCGTTTTTATGATGTGCTCGAAGCCGTCTTTGACGGGGCGTAGGGTGTCTTCGATTTGCTGGCCGTTTTCGATATATCGGAAGGTGGGGATGCCGGCTTTGTCGAGCGTGTAGCCGCCGTAGGTGCGTTCGCTGGTCGATGCTGGCATTGGCTTCACATCGGTGCCGAGGGGCTTGATGGGCGGCATGGAGCGATCCTGCCAGTTGCTCATGGCATCGAGGAAACGGCCTTTCCAGATGACTGCCCAGCGGCTGGTTTTGGCATCGAAGGCGGCATTGAGGCCTCCGGGGAAACCGACGCCGATGGCGTGGGTGCCAGCACCTTCGATGAAACTGCGGAAGATGATGACGCGCTTCTGCTGGTCGGGCTTGAGCTCGAAATCTTCGGAGGACATGAGGCCTTCGGGGAGGGGCTGGCCTTCGACTTCGCGGAGATAGGTCCAGATGCTCTCTATGTCTTTGTCGGCGGTCTTGCGGCCGATGAACATGGGCGGCATGACGGTGCCGGGCTGGGTGACCTGGGGATTGAGAAGGAGTTCTTTAAAGTATTCAGGCTGCAGGCGCTCGGTGGTGTGGGTGAGGCGGATGACGGGCGGGCCAAGTGATTTGCGATCTTTGAGGCCGTGACAGGCGACGCAGGCGAGGCCTTTGGCACCGAGGAGCTGGCGCCCGAGTTCTGCGCGGTGATGTTTGGCGAGCCCGGTGACGTCGATCTTGAATGGCTTTTCCAAGGCGTCCGCTTCATTGAATGAAGGGATCAACATTTCGGTCTGCTCGCGACCGAAGCTGGGCATGCGGGTGTCCATGTAGGGGCGGACGCTGCCGTCCTGACCCCAGAGGATTTTTTCGAACCAGGCACGGGTGAGCTTGCGGCCGACTTTGTCGAGATTGGGCGGAAGATTGGCGAGGTGACCGAGGGACTCGGCACCGGGATCGTTTACGCCAAAATACTGCGCACGGGGATCTTCAGGGCCGCCTTTGCCATCGCGATCGTGGCACGCGTAGCAGTTGAGGCGAGTCATCTGCCAGTCCACTTTTTCATGAGCGGTGAGCTTGGGGGCATCTTCTTTTTGGATGAGTGCCAGTGCGAGAGTGAGGGCGCGTTTCTGGAGATCGTTGAGGTCGTAGCGTGGGGTGCCGGTGAGTTGTTTTTCAGCGAGGCAGCCTTTGGCTGGTGCGAGATCTTTGAGCGGTTTGGGGGCGATCGCTTTTACCGGCGGAGAAACTGGGGAGAAAGGTGCCCCGACGGAGCTGATGGTGTGGCATGCCACACAGTTCATCTGCTGGAAGACATCGCGGCCTTTGGCGGCGCTTTGTTTTGGGAGCTTGAGGGCAGCGCGGGTGGTGGCTTTTTCGATGGTGCGGCCGGTGTGGAGGTAGGCGGCGATGTCTGAGGACTGCTGGGCGGTGAGGCGCATGTCTGGCATGCGGCCAGCGGGGCGGGAGTGCAGCGGGTTCTGGAGGAAACTGGCAAGTGTGAGGAAGTCGTAGGCATCGGCGAGAGCGATGGGCACGGAGGCCTCACCGGGTTTTTCCACTTCGGCGTCAGCGGCGACTTTGGGCGGGCGCGCATCTTTGGCGGGCTCGTGGCAGGCGATGCAGCCGACTTTGTGGTAGAGCTCTTTGCCGCGCTCGGCATCGCCCGAAGGCATGGGAGCGGGCGAGCTTTTGAGGGTGGAGAGATATTCCACCAGGGCTTCGACCTTTTCGTCATCGCCCTCGGCTCCGTGGAAGAGTCCGGGCATTTGCGTGCCTTTCTTGCGCGACTGAGGGCTGCGGATGAAGAGCCAGAGAGTATCGGGATCGAGACGCGAGCCGACGCCATTGAGATCCGGGCCGGGCTTGGGCTTGAGGCGCTCCTCCCATGATTTCGGGACCGCATGGCACTGAGTGCAGTTCAGTTCGGCAAGGAGGAGGAGACCGCCGTTGACGAGAGATTCGTCCGGGTCTTGCGGAATGTTGAACCGGTCGAAGGTAGAGACGAAGGCGTGGTTGATGGGCTCTGCCTGGAGAGGATGGGCCTGGAGATGGCCGCAAAAAAACGCAGAAGCCGCAAAAAGGGGCCAGAGTTTTGAGGTGTTCATTTTGCGTTTTTGCGTCGTTTTGCGGCCATACACATTCTGAGTTAGAGGCCCATGCGCTTCTTCTCTTCGTCGAGGGCTTTGATCCAAGGAAGAACGAAGTGGCCGGAGTCGTGGTAGGTGCGGCCGGAATACATGTGCTGATCGATCACGCAGGGTTCGTTGACGTAGATGCCGCCGCAGATTTCGAGGTCGAACTTGCACTTGGCGACTGTGGCCATGCGGAGGCCTTTGACGATGTCCGCACGGGCGGGGATTTCGACGCCGTGGCACACGCTGGCGCAGGGCTTTTTATTCTCCCAGAACCATTTGGTGATGCGGAGAAGATCGGCGTCTTCGCGGATGTACTCGGGTGCGCGGCCGCCGCTGAAGAAGATGCCGACGTATTCTTCGGGCTTGATGTCCTTGAAGGCGATGTCGGCATCGATGCTGTAGCCTTCCCACTCTTTGGTGATGGTCCAGCCGGGCTTGATTTCATGCAGAACCATCTGGTATTTCCGCTTTTCCGGTGCGGCGACGACGGGCTTGTAGCCGCCTTCGATGAGGCGGTAGAAGGGATAGAGGGTGTCAACGGTTTCGGTGGCGTCGCCGACAATGATGAGGACTTTGGCGTCTGACATATTTATGATTTATGATTTATGATTTATGATTTATGATTTCGGATGTGGGGGACTTTGAGAGTGCGGGGGAGATGAATGGGCTGGGGAAAGTTGAGTGGGGCTATTTTTGTCACGGTTTACGATCTAGGCGAAGCCAAATCATAAATCATAAATCGTAAATCATAAATGCGGCATCAGCTGATCAGGCTATCGAGATGCCGTTTGGCTCTCACGATTTCCGCCGTGGTCTCTGCGGCGGTGGGCATGATGGGGATGCCGCGGGGAGTGGGGTGCATGAAGACTTCGGTGGGGCCGGTGAACTTGATGGCTTTGAGGGCCTGGAGCAGAGGCTTCCAGTCGAGCTTGCCACGGCCGGGCATCTGCTGGAGTTCTTCGTCTTTGGGCATGGGCTTGGAGCAGCCCATGCCGTGCTCCCAGGCATAGAAGAGGGTGAGCTTTTGGTCGATGTGCTTGATGAGATCTGCCATGAGGGCAGTGTCCTGCGGCAGATGATAAGGAGCGAGGGCGATGCCGATGCCAGGGATGGTGCGGATGTCATCGGCGAGCCAGCGAAGGGAGTCAGGGGTGTCGATGAGGTTGTTGATGTGGTTTTCGATGCCGATGGTGACGCCGTTTTCGGCGGCGAGTGCGGCATGGGGCTTCATCTTTTCGACGAAGGCTTTGACGTTCAGCTTGAGCTTTTCCGGGGTAACTTTGTAGTCCCCTGCCCCGCCTGTGACGATGAAGGTGCCGCCGAGTTTTTTCACGACGGGGATTTCATCGGTAAGGCGGAAGGGCCCGAGATCATAACGGGTGGTGCCGCCGAAGGTGAGACCGTGGGACTTGAGCATGCCGGCGAATTTGTCGTGGCCGATGGTGTCCATCTCTTCGCGCTGGGTGGCGTGTTTTTTTGGCCAGAGCTCGATGCTGGTGGCGCCGGTTTTCGTTACTTCGGGGAGGATTTCTGCGAGCGGCAGATTTCCATACATGGAGGAAGCGAGCATGTAGTTCAGCTTCCACGGCGACGCGTCTGCCGCGAATGCGGGAGCGGCGGCGAGCGCGGAGAGTGACTGCAGGAAGCGGCGACGGTTGGTCATGCGGGAGTAAACGCAGGCTGGGGAGGTGAGTCATTCAGACTTTGATTTGGGTTCTTCAGGTTTTGCGGCAGGGGGAAAGATGCCGATTCCCAACACTGTCACTTAGACCGGTTCTCAAAACGCGTTGTGTCGTATCGGTTTGAAAGCCGTAGGAATGTTCGATTTTGCCGCAGAGGGGCAAAGAGGCAAAGGGAGCAGAGAATGGTCTCAAACGTGACTGCATGGCGCCGCCACACGGATTTACCGGAGTCGAATACCGAGGGGAAAGGAAGCGGATTTGAACCGCTGATGAGACGCTGACATGGCGCTGATACAGAATCCGGAATTCGGATTTTCCAAATGTCGTTATAGCGTCGCACCCGTGGTTAAGATGAATGAGGAGCTCCATGCGTTGTGAACACACGGCACGCTGCCTCAGGCCGTGTTTGAAAAAGCCGCTCTATCGCTGGCGCAGTCTGGCCAGTGTATGGCGGCGTTTTGTGCTACCGCTACGCGGTTCCACGACCTTTGGGAGGTGTGGGTGATGCGGTTCCGTGGGCTGGCACCCACGGCGACGGTTGTGCCAGCGCTACGCGCTTTCGGAAGGAGAGCAGGTGGAGAGGCGCCGCTCCGTGGCATGAAAGGTCACCCAGCGTGTTTCGGCTGCCCAAAGCCGCACTCGGAGAGTGCGGACCACTGCACGAGTCGGTTTGCCACGCTCCGGGAGGTTTGCGGCCGCAATGGATTGTTTGCCTCGCTTTGGACAAGCAATGTTCTTCAACAGAGCACGCTCTGCCTTGACCTCTTGAACACTCCTTGATCGTTGGGCCTTACTTGTCCTGAACGCGCTCGAGCTGGGCGCCGAGGGCGGCGAGTTTGTCGTCGAGGTGTTCGTAGCCGCGGTCGATGTGATAGAGGCGGTTGATCTCCGTTTTGCCTTCGGCGACGAGACCGGCGAGGACAAGGGCTGCGGAGGCGCGAAGATCAGAGGCCATGACGGGGGCGCCTTTGAGGACATTGCCGCCGCGGATGCGGGCGGTGGCGCCCTGGAGATCGATATTGGCGCCCATGCGCTTCATCTCGGCGCAGTGCATGAAGCGCTGGGGGAAGATGGTCTCCGTGATGGTGCTGGTGTCATTGATGACACAGGCGAGGGCGCACATCTGGGCCTGCATGTCGGTGGGGAAGCCGGGATAGCAGAGGGTGGTGAGGTCGAAGCCTTTGGCGTTAGGATTGGGCCTGACGGTGATGCTGTCCTTGGTGATGTCGATGGGGAATCCGCATTTGATCATGGCATCGGTGACGGCTTTCATGTGCTCGGGCATGACGCGCTTGAGAGTGACGCCATCGCCAAGCATGGCTCCGGCGACGAGGAAGGTGCCGGCCTCGATGCGGTCTGGGATGACGACGTGCTCAGCGCCGTGGAGTTCCTTGACGCCTTCGATGGTGATGCGGTTGGTGCCTGCTCCTTCAATTTTTGCGCCCATTTTGATGAGGAAGTTGGCGAGGTCCTCGACTTCAGGTTCTGCGGCAGCGCCTTCGATGATGGTGGTGCCTTTGGCGAGGACGGCGGCCATCATGACATTGTCGGTGCCGAGGACAGTGGAGCCGTGCTTGCCCATGAGATTCATGGGGCCGCCTTTAAAGCCTTTCTTGGCGTTCACGTAGATGTCGCCGCCTTCAACGGTGATCTGCGCACCGAGGGCTTCGAGGCCTTTCAGGTGCAGATCGACAGGGCGATCGCCAATGACACAGCCGCCGGGAAGGGAGACGGTGCACTCTTTCAAGCGACCGGTGAGCGGGCCGAGCACGCAGATGGAGGCGCGCATTTTGCGGACGAGATCGTAAGGAGCGACGGATTTGATCTTCTCTGCCTTGACGACGACGACGCCGCTGGCGCGCTCGACCTCGGCACCGAGTTCACCGAGGATGCGGACCATGTAGTTGGTGTCGCTGAGATCAGGGACACGGCGGATGGTGCAGGTGTCATTGGTGAGGAGCGTGGCCGCGAGAATGGGCAGCGAAGAGTTCTTTGAGCCGCTGATATTGATGCGGCCTTTGAGCGGAGCGCCGCCGTGTACGATGAGTTTTTCCATGTGATGGTGTTTTGTGCTGCGGAATGGGGCAGTGGCAAGCCATTCTTCGAATTCCTCGCACTGGAAAGACCACTTGAAAAAAAGTTCTTGCCGTTTCGGATTACATGCGTAATCCTCGGATCACGTTTGTAATCCTAACATGGCACGCCGCACTCCCACTCCCCCCGCCCCGAAGATCTCCGACGCCGAATGGACGGTGATGAATGTGTTCTGGCATCGTGGCACGAGCACGCTGGCGGAGGTGGTGAAGGAACTGGAGGGACGGCTGCACTGGAAGCCGCGCACGGTGCAGAGTCTGATCCGCCGACTGGCGGACAAAGGGGCGCTGGCGGTGGAAGCGGTGGGGCGGGAGTTTCGCTACACACCTGCGGTGGCCCAGGACCAGTGCCAGCATGAGGAAAGCCGGAGCTTCCTGGACCGCGTGTTCAACGGCCGACTGGCCCCCTTTGTAGCGGGACTGATGGATCGTGAAGAAGTCACGCAAGATGACCTGGCCGCGCTGCGTGAAGTGCTGAGTCAGGCCGAAAAGAAACTTAAAAAGTAGCACCTCCATGAATGCTGACACCCTCCTGCACTGGCTTCTGCGCACTTCGCTGGAAGCGAGCCTCCTCATCCTGGCGGTGCTGGGGCTGCGGCTGATGCTGGGAACGCGGCTGAGTCCTGCGTGGCGGATCGGTTTGTGGATGCTGGTGGGAGCGAAACTGATGCTGCCTGCTTTTATTCCAGCGGGGTTTGGGCTGGGAGGATGGTTTCAGCAGCAGGAAGCAGCCCCCCTCATTCAAACACCAGCGGCCC
The DNA here is from genome assembly GCF_044222565.1 of Prosthecobacter sp. Taxonomy (GTDB): domain Bacteria; phylum Verrucomicrobiota; class Verrucomicrobiia; order Verrucomicrobiales; family Verrucomicrobiaceae; genus Prosthecobacter. The sequence continues at coordinate 147,152 of NZ_JBGANA010000015.1, read as the reverse complement.
AGCCTATAGTGGCGATGGCGGCGGTGAAGGCCGCTGAGACTGGAAGCCTTGATACTATAACTGCAGCCCATGGATCTGCTGCCCCTGTGAAAATGCCGTCCGCATTTACCCTGATGCTCATGTTGTGGGTGGCAGGAGCGGCGCTGGTCATTGCGGCGGCGTTGTATCGTCAGCATCGTTTCAATCGTGTACTGCAAAAACGTCCGGCAGCGACGGCTGCGCTGCTGCGTGCCCTGGTGGCCAGCCTGTCACAGAAGGCGGGCATTCGCCAGCCTGTGCGAGTGCTTCTGATGCCGGCGGGCACCACGCCTGCCATCGTGGGCATTTCGCAGCCCTGCATTCTGCTTCCCGAAGACTGGGATGCGCGCTTTGACGAGCACAGTCTGAGACATGTGCTGCTGCATGAACTGCTGCATGTGAAGCAGCATGACCTGATCTGGAACTGGGTGGCCACAGCAGTGCAGGCGCTGCATTGGTTCAATCCGCTGGTATGGTTTGTGGTGTCGCGCTTTCAGGCGGACCGCGAACTGCGCTGCGATGCGGGCGCGCTGGAGATGCTCTCGCCCACGGAGCGGATCGACTACGGACACACGCTTCTGAGGATTCAAGAAAGCTTTATCGCACCTCCGGCCATGGCAGGGTTGGCCCCATGTGTGCGCAACCACCCTACCCTGCGCCAACGCATTCACATGATCGCCCACCCAACCGCCCGCCAGCCTGTACTGCAACTGATGCTCGCCGTCACGCTCAGCGCACTCGTCTGCTACTCATTCACCACGGCCCGCGCGGCTGAAAAGGAAGTGCCTGCGAAAGAGAGGAGCCGGGATGGTGCCAGAGCGCCCGCTGCCGAGCAAGGCAAGGCCGCGCCAGGAGAAGAAGGTGCTGCAACGGGCACCAAAAAGAGCGGTGATGGCGATGGCGGCAGCAAGAAGCCGGGAATGCGTGAAGGTGATGGCGGCTCCAAAAAGCCGGGGACGCGCGATGGCGAAGGTGGCAGCAAGACCGGCATGCGTGATGGTGAAGGCGGAAAGAAGACCGGTGCCCGTGATGGCGAAGGTGGCAGCAAGACCGGCATGCGTGACGGTGAAGGCGGAAAGAAAACCGGTGCCCGCGATGGCGAAGGTGGCAGCAAGACCGGCATGCGTGACGGTGAAGGCGGAAAGAAGACCGGTGCCCGTGATGGCGAAGGTGGCAGCAAGACCGGCATGCGTGATGGTGAAGGCGGAAAGAAGACCGGTGCCCGTGATGGCGAAGGTGGCAGCAAGACCGGCATGCGCGACGGTGAAGGCGGAAAGAAGACCGGTGCCCGTGATGGCGACAAGGCCACGGGATCTGAAAAGGCCATCACTCTTCGGGTGATCAAGAAAGGCGAGGCTGTGATGGTGGGAGATGAAGAGGTGGCCATGAACCGCCTGCGCGGACACCTGAGCACGTTTCTTCCCGAGCATGCAGGCGCCAAGATTATCGTAATCGGCGAAGGCGATGTGCCGATGAGCGCGATGAACAACACGGTGGATGCCGTGCGCGACAACGGTAACAAGAACGTGGGGATTCAGGCGGAGTGATGTAGCCGCACACTATGCTCTGCCTCCCATAGAGCGCATCTTCAAAGCCCTGCATGTGGCATGAGTCTCAAGCCAGACACGGATCACAAGTTCTAAACGATCTCTTCTCACCAGCACTGGAATCACACTTCCAGTACAACCACGGCACGGCTCTTGATTTTGATCCGGCCCCTTCTTTGCAGCCCCAACTCTTCTCATTATGAGGAAATCATCAGTCATTCTGATCTCGGCACTCGCTTTTTCGCCGCTTGCGAATGCTGCGACGCCGCAGGAGATCACCGCGGCGGTCACGAAGGCGGTATCCTTTTATCATTCTCATGCGGCGGCACACGGCGGCTATGTGTACCGTTACAGCGCCGACTTCACTTTGCGCGAGGCAGAGGGCATTCCGGGTGCGGACACGATCTGGATTCAGCCGCCGGGGACGCCTGCGGTGGGCATGGCGATGCTGGATGCGTATGAGGCGACGAAGGATGAGAAGTGCCTGGCCGCAGCGGTGGAGGCGGCGCATGCGGTGACGAGGACTCAGCTTTGCTCAGGCGGGTGGGATTACTCGGGGCATTTTGATGCGAAGAACCGTGGATCGCAGCTTTATCGGCGTGATGAGACTGGAAAGCTCATCGAGCGCAAAAAGATGCCTCAAGGCGAAGGTGGCTGGCATGTGTGGAAACGGCACCAGAACAAGAACAACTACTCGACCTTTGATGATGATGTGTCGCAGGCTGCGACGCGACTGCTGGTAAGGGTGAATCACGCGCTGGGTGGGAAGGATGCGGAGATCAAGGAGGCGGCGGATTTTGCGCTGAGCGCCATCATGGCGACGCAGTATCCGGCGGGCGGGTGGAGTGCGAACTGGGAGACGTGGCCCAGCTCGCCGCCGCCGGTGGCGATGTATCCGGTCAAGGCTGCGAACTATCCTGCGGATTGGCCGCGGACCTGGCCGAAGGATTTCACCGGATGCTATGTACTGAACGACAACACGCATGCGACACTGATGAGCACGCTGCTGCTGGCGTGGCAACTGCGGGGAGATGCGAAGTATCTGGAGGCGGCAAAGCGTGGAGGCGATTTTCTGGTGACCGCTCAGATGCCGGATCCACAGCCAGCGTGGGCGCAGCAGTATGATGCGGAGATGCATCCCTCCTGGAGCCGGGCCTTTGAGCCGAGTGCGCTGTGCGGACGCGAAAGCCAGTCGGCGATGTGGGCGCTGCTGAAACTGGCGGCGGCGAGCGGAGACAAGAAGTATCTGGCGCCGCTGCCGCGTGCGATTGCGTATCTGCGGAAGTCCCTGCTGCCAGATGGGAGGATCGCGAGGTACTATGAATTGAAGACCAACAAGCCGCTGTACTTTGAGCGGGGCGAGGGGGGGAAGGGATTTGTGCTGACGTATTCGGACAAGAAGGCTTCGTCTAACTACGGGTGGAAATGGGACAGCGAGCTGGATGCGCTGGAGAGTTTTCGGCAGAAGATCGGGCGCGGAGAGCCTGTGGTATTTCCTCGAGTGGAGAAGGAGCGATGGTCCTCGCCACCGACGGAGGCGGATATTGCGGCGATTTTGAAGGAGCAGAAGGCGGATGGCTCGTGGGCTGCGACGGATGCTGAGCGCGGATGGATGCGTGATGCGAACGGGAAAAAAACGAGCCCGGCGGGCGGTGTGATTTACAGCCTGGACTTTGTGCAGGGTGTGAAGGCGCTGTGCGCGTGGCTGAAGGCGAAGCGATAAAGCGCACTGATTTTTTCAACCACTAATCGAACACTAATATTCACTAATGTTCCGAGCCATGAAGAATTCATTACTAGTGATGCAGTTTGTTTTTGGAATGTGTTTTCCTTTGGCGGCGGCTGAGAAGTATGAGAATGCGACGCCGTGGTCTTATCAGAGAATCGTGCGGTATCCGGCGCCAGCGGTGAAGGATGCGGCGTGGCCGAAGGATGACATTGACCGGTTTATACTGGCGCGGCTGGAGAAAGAGAATCTGCACCCGATCGGTGATGCATCGCGGCAGACGCTGATCCGACGGGCGTCGTTTGACCTGCGGGGACTGCCTCCGACTCAGGAGGAGGTGGAGCGGTTTGTGCGGGATGCGGCCTCTGATGATGTGGCGTTTGCGAAGGTGGTGGATGCGTTTTTGCAGTCGGAGCGCTTTGGTGAACGCTGGGCGAGACACTGGCTGGATGTGGTGCGGTATGCGGACAGCGTGGGGCGGGTGTGGAATGCGCCGTTTACATACGCGTGGAAGTATCGCGACTGGGTGATTGATTCTCTGAATGCGGACAAGCCGTACAACCGGTTTGTGGCGGAGCAGATTGCAGGAGATTTGCTGTCGGCTACCACGGTGCTGCAGAAGCGCGACCAGATTGTGGGGACGGGCATGCTGGCACTGGGCAGCGTGAATCTGCAGGAGGGAGACTATGAGCAGTTCGTACTCGATCAGGTGGATGATCAGATCGATGTGGTATCGCGTGCGTTCATGGGGCTGACACTGAGCTGTGCGCGATGTCATGACCACAAAACGGAGCCGGTGAGCCAGAAGGATTATTATGCGCTGGCGGGGATCTTTTACAGCAGCCGGACGCTGCCGGGACAAGCGAATCGCAGTGACATGAACGGCTCGGGCTATGTGGATCCGGAGATGCTGGTGGATCTGCCGACGAAGCTGGATGAGGCGATAGGACCGCCGCAGAAGCTGCCAGAGGGAATTCACTCGATGGATGACATTCGTGCGCTGGGAAATCCGAAGACGACGATCCGCTATGATGTGGATCCGCATTTCTGCATGGGGGTGATTGATGGTGAGATCCAGGACTGCGAGCTTGCGGTGGGTGGAGATCCGCATGACCGCAAGGCGGCGCCGGATCGTGGAAAACTCGGCATGCCTGCCCTGCCGCCGCTGCCGAAGATTCCGGCAAAGTCGTCCGGAAGGCTGGAACTGGCGCAGTGGATGACGCAGCCGACGCATCCCCTCACCTCCCGTGTGGCGGTGAACCGCATCTGGCAGCATTTGATGGGCGAAGGGATTGTGCGGACGGTGGATGATTTTGGCATCACGGGGAGCGATCCGACGCATCCTGAACTGCTGGATCATCTGGCGATCCGGTTTGTGGAAGGCGGATGGTCGGTGAAGAAGATGGTGCGTACGATGATGCTGAGCCGGACGTACCGGCTGGCGAGCACTGGAAATCCTGAACACCCGGATGCTGGGAACAAACTGCGGTGGAGGATGAATGCGAAACGGCTGGAGCTGGAACCGCTGCGCGACACGCTGATGCAACTGGCCGGGAAGCTGACGCTGGGCCGGCCGGAGGGCATCCAGGTGGCGGGCACCGGCGGCAAAGGGCGGCATGGGCTGACGCGTGGTTTGCTGGGGATTGAGGAGCCGTATCGCACGATCTATCTGCCGGTGGTGCGGGACAATGTGCCGGAGCTTTTCAGCACCTTTGATTTTCCTGGACCAACGCAGATCAAGGGACAGCGGGATGTGACGACGGTGGCTCCGCAGGCTTTGTTTTTTATGAACAACGCGATGGTGGAAGAGATGGCAGGAGAAATTGCCGAACAAGCCAAGAACGACGTGAAGGCTGTTTACCGACTGGTTTTGAACCGGGAGCCTGCCAGCGATGAACTGAGCGACGCGGAGGCTTTGAAGCGCGAACTTGGGCTGGCATCTCTGGTGCAGGCGCTGCTGGGGACGGCGGAGTTCAGGTATGTGTTTTAATCCGTCATTTTTAGCTTCATCTTAAACACCTGCCATGATCAACCGCCGCTCCATCCTCCAATCCACCAGCACAGGCTTCGGCTGGCTGGCGTTTAATGCGTTGCATCAGCAGTGGGCGGGTGCTGCGGCGCCGCCGAAGACGATCAATCCGCTGGCGCCGAAGGCACCCCATTTTCCCGGGAAGGCCAAGCGGGTGATCTTTATGTTCATGCAGGGCGGACCGAGCCACCTGGACACTTTTGATTACAAGCCGGAGCTGGCGAAGGCGGAGGCGAACAAGGTACAGAAGTACATGGGAAGTGTGTTTGAGTTCAAGCCGCGTGGCAAAAGCGGCCTCATGATTTCCGATGCTTTTCCGGAACTGGCGAAGCATGCGGATGACCTGTGCCTGCTGAATGGAATGCAGACGCGCACGAATGCGCACCAGATGGCGACGGTGGCGCTGCACATCGGCAGCGAGACGTTTGTGAGGCCTTCCATGGGGGCGTGGATTGTGTATGGGCTGGGGACGGAGGCGGAGGATCTTCCTGGGTTTGTAACGATCAACCCGGCGGCGGACAACGGCGGCGCGATGAACTATGGCTCGGCTTTTCTGCCTGCGACGTTTCAAGGTACGCGGCTGAGCACCGGTGGTGGTGGTGTGCCGGATTTGAGCAATGGGAAGCTGAGCGACGCGCAGCAGCGGAAGCAGATTGAGTTTATCCAAAAGGCGAATCGCAAGATGCTGAGCGGTGATCCGGGGAATCCGGAGATCGAGGGCATCATCCAGAGTTATGAGCTGGCGTACAAGATGCAGACGAGCGTGCCGGAGGTGCTGGATCTGGACAAGGAACCGCAGCACATTCGTGAACTGTATGGTCTTGATGATGGGAGTACGGAGCGCTTCGGAACGCAGTGCCTGATGGCGCGGCGGATGGCGGAAAAGGGTGTGCGATTTATCCAGCTCACTTCACCGGGATGGGATCATCACAACGGGCTGCGCGACAATCTGGCAAGGCAGTGCACGTCGATTGACAAGCCGATCGCAGGACTGATCGCGGACCTGAAGCAGCGGGACATGCTGAAGGATACGCTCATCATCTGGGGCGGTGAGTTTGGGCGTGGGAGCGGGTATGACAATGAGCCGTACAATGGACGCGGCCACAACGGCGGCGGCTACACGATGTGGATGGCTGGCGGCGGGGTGAAAGGCGGTTTTGCTTATGGCAGCACGAATGAGATGGGGAACACAGCGGAGACGGGGATCATCGGCACGCATGATCTGCATGCGACGGTGCTGCATTTGCTGGGGATCAACCATGAACGGCTGACGTATCGGTATGCGGGAAGAAATTTCCGCCTGACGGATGTGAGCGGAGAGGTTGCGAAGGCGATTTTGGCGTGAGGGAAGCTTGCGCCGCCAGAGTCAGGCAGGATGCCTGACCTCCATGGACAGCCGGGACGGCTATCCTCCAAGTGCGCGTTTGAGCAGATTTTCGGTGATACGCTGGACGCGGGAGTCGGGGCCGTGGGGGCGGGAGTAATGGCTCCAGACGGGCATGTGGCCGGGAGGTTTGCTGAGGCCTTGTGCCCACCAGATGGTGGCGGCGTTGAAGACGAAGTTGTTTTTAGGCCCGGGATAGATGGTGGCGGTCCATTGCTGGGGATTTACGCCGCCCTGCCAGGCAGTGCCACCGGCGATGACTTCGAGGCCGGAGATCTTGGCGGGATCGCCGTGATATTCCCAGCCGACCATGCCGGGAATGGAGTCGCCCTTTTTCATGCCGGTGCCTTCGAAGAGCCAGTGACCAGGCTGCGTGCAGATCCAGTCCCCTCCGCCATTCACAGGTATGACATTGATGGCGCCCATGAGCAGGCCTTCATCGGGGCCGGTGGTGTGGCCCACGAACTTTTTGAGCTCATCGAACTTCTTCTGCCGCGCAAGGCCGCCATAGGGTGCGTCACGTGTGAGGATGCGGTTTGGCTTGCCGGTGGAAGAATCGCGAAAGGGGCTGACCCAGCAGACGGAGTTGCCGGAGAGGAAGAGCAGATTCACGCCTGCATCGCGCATGGCCATGGCGCTGTGATACTGACGTACGTCCCAGTATTCATCATGGCCAGCGCTGATCCAGGCTTTGCATTTGAGGCCGCGCTCGGGAGTGAGCATGTCGCTGTTGGAGCAGTAGCTCACATCGTAGCCGTGCTGCTCCAGCCAGTAGGCCATGGGAAACTCAAAGCAGAGCCACTCGCCGCTGCCCACGGACTGGGGGTTTTCGTAGATCTGACGATACTTGCCGTAGGGACGATCAAAGCTGATGTCGATGCCGGGCGGGCTTACCATGCCGGGGCTGACGCCGTCATCGTAGAGTGAGAAGGTGTCCGGCCAGCGGTTGTAAGCCTGCCAGGTGTTGTCGCTGCACTGGAGGAGAACGTCGGCCTTGCGGTCGTCTTTGACGATGAAAACGATGTAGCTCTGCCAGTAGGGCTCGTCGGGTGATGCGGGAAGCGTGGTGAACCGGCCAAGGTAAACGCCGCTGAGCCAGTCCTGAGGAATGGTGATGCTGGCAGTCTTTTCCCAGCGGCACTCGCGCAGGCGGCTGGCTCCGACTTCGGGTACGGACTGCTCTTTGCCTTCGAAGGGGCCGTACTCCGCCATCAATCGCGCGCCGCAGCCGCCGTAGTAGCCGGTGCGGAAGATTTCGAGCTTGAAGCGTGCGGTAGGGCGGGTGCTGACGAAGATGTCCAGCACTTCGCCTGCTTTCACAGACTGGCGCGAGCAGTAGCCTTCAATGAACGAAGTGCGGATGCCTTCGTTTTTGTCAAGGCGCATGCGGGAGAGCTGCCAGTCGCGCGAGCCGGGCCTGGCGTTTTCTTCGGAAATCAAGGACATGCGCAGAGTACGCGATGCGGAGTCCAAACTGATCAATACGTGGCACGACCGCCGGAGAGATCGAAGACGGCACCGGTGGTGAAGGAGCAGTCTTCGGAGGAGAGCCAGGCGACGAGGGCGGCGGCTTCCTCCTTTTTGCCGAAGCGGTTCATCGGGATTTTGGAGAGCATGTAGTCCACGTGCTGCTGGGTGAGCTGCTTGAGGATATCGGTTTCGATGACCGCCGGGGTGACGGCATTGACGATGATGCCGCTGGTGGCGAGTTCTTTGCCGAGAGATTTGGTCAGGGCGACGACGCCCGCCTTGGAGGCGCTGTAATGAGCGGCATTGGGATTGCCTTCTTTGCCAGCAATGGAAGCGATGTTGACGATGCGGCCGTAACCACCCTTGAGCATGTGCGGGACAACGGCGTGGCAGCAGTGGAAGGGGCCGTTCAAATTGATGGCCATGACGCGCTGCCATTCGGCGGGGTCGGTTTCCCAGACTTTGGCGTTGGTGCCGGCGATGCCTGCATTGTTGACGAGGATGTCGATCCTGCCAAAGGCGCCGATGGTGGAGGCGGTGGCGCTCTCCACGGAGGAGATGCTGGTGAGGTCCACGGTGGCGGTATGAACTTTGCCGAGGGGCGAGAGTTCGGCCCTGGCGGTCTCGAGTGCGGCGGCGTCGATGTCCCAGAGGCAGACGCCAGCGCCCGAGCGCAACTGGCGTTCTGCAATGGCGTAGCCGATTCCGCGTGCGCCGCCGGTAACGATGGCAACTCTGTCCTTGAGGTCGATTTGGTTCATGGACAGAGCAAATCGCGCTTAGTCCTCCCAGACTTTCAGCAGTTCGACTTCAAAGATGAGGGTTTCATTGGGACCGATGTCAATGCCCGCGCCACGTTTGCCGTAGGCAAGTTCGGAAGGAATGAAGAAGCGGAATTTCGCCCCCTCCTGCATGAGTTGCAGGCCTTCGGTCCAGCCTTTGATGACGCGTTTGAGGGGGAACTCGGCAGGTTCACGCCCGGCGAGGTAGGAGCTGTCGAACTCGACGCCATTGAGCAGGGTGCCACGGTAGTTGACCACGACGGTGTCCTTTGCCTTCGGGCTTTTGCCGGTGCCGGGGATGAGCACCTGATACTGCAGACCGCTGGCGGTGGTGGTGATGCCTTCTTTTTTGGCGTTTTCGGCTAGGAAGGCTTTGCCGGCTTCGAGTGCGGATTGGGACATGAGTAAAAACTGGCGCGTTTCATCAGCGCATGCCCGCGCGCACGCAACCGCAAATCGCGCACAATGCGTCGTTGGTTTCGGCGAAATCCCTGCCACTTTGGGAGCGTATTCAAGAATACCCCCCTATTCCCCTTTCATGCTTCGTCGATTCCTTTTCGCGTCCACACTTGCCCTTCCCTGCCTGCTGACCGCCGCCGAGCGCGGCCAGGAAGCCTACAACAAGCGCATCCTGCCCCTGCTGCAAAAATACTGCTACGATTGCCACGGCGATGGAACGGACAAAGGAGACTTTGCGCTGGATGAGTACCCCGAATATTCGAAGCTCATCGGCGACAAGGTGCTGTGGGACCATGCACGTCAGCAGCTCGTGACGCATGTGATGCCGCCGGAGAAAAAGGAGAAGCCGCCGCTCAACGAACGCGATGAGATCGTGGCATGGATCGATGACACGGTGTTTTATTTTGATCCGCAGAAGATTGATCCTGGACACATCACCTACCGGCGCCTGAACCGAACGGAGTACAACAACACGGTGCGCGATCTGCTGCTGGTGGACATGAAACCGGCCAATGAGTTTCCGCCCGATGACACTGGCTACGGATTCGACAACATCGGTGATGTGCTGAGCATCTCCCCGATGCTGATGGAAAAGTACATCCGCGCGGCCAATGCCGTGGCGGAAAAGGCGATGGACACCTCCGATGTGGAGCGGCTGGACCTGGAGCTGGGAGCGAAGAAATTCTGGAACCAGAAAGGCGAGACCAAGGAGTGGGATGGGGTGCGCTGGTTCCACAGCAATGCGGATGCCGCGACTAAATTCACCGCGCCCGCGAGCGGCAACTATCTGCTGAAATTTCGCCTGTCCGCGACCCAGGCCGGACCGGATGCGGCGAAAGTGGCGCTGCTGGTGGATGACAAGGATCTCGGCACTTTTGACGTGACGGCGCCCTATCGCGGTGCCAACGGCCCTTGGCAGACCATCCAGCAAACAATCCCGCTCAAAAGCGGTGAACATAAGATCGTGGTGAAGTTCCTCAATGATTTTGCCGATCCGCAGAATCCAGATCCAGACAAGCGCGACCGCAATCTGGCGCTGGACAAAATCGATGTGGAAGGCCCTGACGGACTGCTGCCGCCGCGCGGCACCCGTCTGGTGCAGTGGCTGCTGGATGGTAAACCTGCAGGCCTGCCTGCGATGAAGCTGAGCGGTGAGGATTTCGAAAACGGCGAGGGGAATGCCCACCGCGACACGGGCACGATTGAGCTGGCGATGAACGGCTACGTAAAGCATCACATCGATCTGACGATGGCGGGCAAGTATCGCCTGATCATCAAGGCAGGCGCGCAGCAGGCCGGAACGGAACCGGCGAAGTTTGACGTGCGCATTGGCGGGAAGAATGCAGGCTCGTTTTCCATCACCGCCAAAAACCAGACGCCGCAGTGGTTCAGTGCGGAAGTCGAACTGCCTGCGGGCAAGCACGAAATCCAGGTGTGGTTTCTAAATGATTATTACGATGAGAAAACGAAAGACGACCGCAACTTCTGGCTGCACCAGCTGACGGTGGAAGGGCCGGTGAACCAGCCTGGCGGCATTGCGGTGGCCGACATGCACGGCCTCGTGGACAAGCTGGGCCAGCGGCTTTTCCGCCGCCCGATGAGCGAGGTGGAAAAAACCAAGTGGCGCGGCATCGCGGATCTGGGGCTGAAGGAGAATCTGCCGCCGCTGGATGCGATGGGGTATGTGCTGCGCGGCATGCTGATGTCTCCTGGATTTCTCTACCGCGGCTCTCCCACGCCGGTGGGAGCGTCACAAAACGGCGTGGCTTTGATCGATGAACACAGCCTGGCCTCGCGGCTCTCTTACTTCCTTTGGTCCGCACCGCCCGATGACAAGCTGCTGCAACTGGCGGCCAAAGGCGAACTGCGCAAAAATCTGGCGTCTGAGGTGAAGCGGATGATCGCCGACTATCGCGCCTACAGTCTGACGGACGACTTCGCCGGGCAGTGGCTGCAACTGCGGGACATGGACATCGTGGATGTGGACCAGAGGCGCTTTCCTGAGTGGAAGGGCGGACTGGGCTACTCGATGAAGAAGGAGTCGCAGACGTTCTTTGACCATATTCTGCGCGACAACCTGAGCGTGATTGAATTCCTCAATGCGGACTACACGTTTGTGAATGAGAAGCTGGCGAAGTTTTACGGACTGCAGGGTGTGAAGGGAGAGAAGTTTCAAAAGGTCTCTCTGCAGGGCACGCCCCGCGGCGGCATTCTTACACAGGGCAGCATTCTCACGCTGACCTCGACGCCCACGCGAACTTCTCCCGTGAAGCGTGGCAAATACCTGCTGGAGAACATCCTCGGCACGCCGCCGCCACCGGCACCGGGCGGTGTGCCGCCGCTGGATGAAAGGAAGCAGCAGTTTGGCAAGATGACGCTGCGGCAGCAGTTTGCAGAGCACCGAAGCAATGCCTCGTGCGCCGGGTGCCATGCCTTCCTGGACCCAATGGGATTTGCGTTTGAAAATTACGACGCCATCGGTCGCTGGCGCGATGAAGAAAAAAAACAGCCCATCGACGCCTCCGGCTCGCTGGTGCGAGGACAGACCTTTGCCAACCTGGCCGAACTGCGCAGCATTCTCGTGCGCGACATGAGCGACCAGTTTGTGAAAAACCTGGCCGACAACCTTCTCATTTACGCCCTGGGACGCGGGCTCGAATATTCTGACAAGCCCACGGTGGAAGAAATCCAGCGCAAAGCCAAAGCCTCCGGCAACCGCATGCAGGACATCATCCTCGCGGTGTGCGAGAGCGTTCCGTTTCAGAAGATGCGGGTCAGCCCCTAGACAAGCGAGGGCCAGCGAAGCGAGACACCCAACACCGACCAACCATGGACAGCCCGCCCAAGGCAACCGCAAACCATTCGGGAGAAGCCTGGCGCGAAGAGCCGATACTGCCGAAACAGAAAGCGGTCCTGGAGTTTCTCAAGATACCGGCACCTCCGACACGGGGTGGAGCGAGCAACCTGATCAAGGCTGTGTTTGAAGGGCCTGCCGGCAACGCGCATCAGAACGCCTGGGAGGCAGCCAAGCACAAACTGCATCCGAAGCTGTATCCTCCGGCACCGCCGGACGAACGTATGCCTGCGGCCGATGCTGCGATAGAAGGCTCGCGGCTGAAGATCGTGTTTCAGGTGATCGTGCTTTGCGGCAGCGCTATTTTTGCGTGGATGTATTTCACTCAAGACGCAGCATCGGCCGATGCCCATGGCACGCCTGTTTTCAAGGCTCCAGTGCCTGCCCGGACAGTCCTGCAGAAACCCACCACTGCTTTGCCTGAAAGCAAGGCCGTGAGCGAGATGATTGAGCTGCAAAGCACCGATGGAAAAACTATCCGCGCCAAGGTGCTGACACTCACCAAAGACACCGTGATGATCCAACGCGAAGACGGGCAGACGTTTGATCTGCAACTGGACCGGCTGACGCCCGAGTCGAAACAACGCATCGAAACCTATCGTGCAGCCAAACGGACGGGGCAGGTCCAATGAATCAGCGCAAATCCTTGAGCGGAATGCGAAAGAACTTGTTGGTGCGCGACTGCTTCCTGTCTTCGCCGCCGAGGCAATAAAGAAAGCCATCGAGCTTTACCAAGGCGACCATGGCGGCGTAAGGCAGCGGCTTTGCCTTGATGTATTTGTCTGATTTCACATCGTAGATCAGCGCATCCGCCGTGAAGTCGCTGGTATAACCGCCAGCGAGGTAGATGTGCTGCGCGTCCAGAGCCACGGCAGACATGCCACGAGCGGCGGCAGGAAGGGGCTGCAGTTTTCGCCATGCGTTTTTTGCTGGCGAGAAGGCATGGGCTTCGGCCGAATTCACCACGTCCTTCGTGGACTCAACGTAGTTCATTCCGCCGAATACGAACAGTTCATCTCCCACCACGGCGGAGGCAGCCACAGCAAAAGGTTTGCCTGGATACACTGCGCGCTCCCGCACCCCCTCCCTGGTGATTTCAAAAGTCTTGTTGGTGACGCCGGAGATATTAGCCGCGTCGTCTGTTCCGCCCGCAAAAACAATGTTTTCTCCCACCATGCCACCGGCTGACAATACGACAGCGGATGGCAGTTCCAGTCCCTCCAAGGCGATGGTTTCCACTGGATTTACGACCAGCAGTTTGCGGATGGGCGCCTTGCCATCGCTGCCGCCAAGAAATTCGACCGCTGGTTCATTTTGAACACTTAATCCATACGCAACCGGCGAGACAAGGTCTCGTACATGAGTCCAGCGCATGACCGACGGGTCACATTCGTGGAACGCTTTCAGCCAGTTCTTGACACCTCCGTTCCAGTTGGTGCCGCCGAGGATGGAGATCTTACCAGCGGCGGTGCAGCAGACAAATCCTCCGTTTGGTTCCGGCAGCGGCGGGAGGGGTTCCCAGTCTGCAGCCTGGAGGCGGCCTGCCAATGAAGCAAAGAGCGTGGAGCAGAGGAGTGCCAGGGCAGCAGATTTCATGATCTCTAGTACCGTCAAACCGGGGGCATTTCTTCTTTTGAATGCCGTGGTTCAACAAACAGACCAGAAACACCTTGAGTTCGGTGCGTTATACTTTGCTGACGCCGCTTCTCATGACTCACTTTTCCTGGCTCGACTACACAATCTTCGGCGTTTACCTCAGCGCTTCGGTTGGGGTGGGACTGCTTTCGGCACGGGGTTCGAAATCACTCGGAGACTACTTCCTGGCGGGCCGAGGCATGAACAGCACGCTGGTGGGCATGTCGATTTTGGCGGCGCTGTTTTCAGGCATCAGCTACCTCTCCGGACCTGCGGATGTGTACAAGAACGGCTTCGACTTCGGCTACGTGATGCTGGCTTTTTTCATCGCCACACCGTTCGCGGCGGTGTTCATGCTGCCGAAGTTTTACCAGTCGCGCTTTTTTACCGCCTACCAGTTTCTGGAAGAGCGCTTTTCGCTTTCCGTCCGGCTGCTGGCTTCCGGCTTCTTCATTTTCCGCGTGGCACTCTGGCTGGCAGCGGCGACGTACGCGCCTGCACTGGCGCTGGAAAAAGTCACGGGCATACCGCTGTGGATCACCATTCTGGCGAGCGGAGCACTGACGACGATTTACACCGCACTCGGCGGAATGAGGGCCGTGATCTGGACGGATGTGCTGCAACTGATCGTGCTGTTTGGAGGACAGCTCACCATCATGATGGTCGCGGCCGGAAAGATCCCGGGTGGGCTCGGTGGCGTGTGGCATACCGCGGTGTCAGACGGACTCATGGATTTAAGCTTCTCCTTCAGCATGACCGAGCGGGTGAATTTCTGGTCGGTACTGCTCGCGGCAGCGTTCCTTCATCTGGTGCAGATGGCGACCGACCAGGTGTCTGTGCAGCGCTACCTGAGCGCCGGGAGCCTGCGGGAGGCGCAGCAGTCTCTCTGGATCAAGCTCCTGCTGCTTCTGCCGGTGCTGGTGCTTTTCTACGGCACGGGATTGGTGCTCTATGCGTTTTATAAAACGCATGGAGACCCGCTGGCCGCAGGACTGATCGCCAAAGAAGATCAAATCCTGCCCTACTTCGTCGTGACGCAACTGCCCGCAGGGTTGCCGGGACTTCTCATTGCGGCGATTTATGCGGCCAGCATGTCCACGATATCCGCCGGGCTGAATTCCATGGCTTCAGCCACAGTGGTGGATTTCAAGCAACGCCTCGAGATCGGCCGCGTGGAATCCAATGTGCAGCAAGTAGGCAACGCCCGCTTGATCACCGTGATCTATGGCATCATCGTGGTGGGTCTGGCTTTCGCGGTGTCCGTGATGTCCGGGAATCTGGTGGAGTCTGTGAACACGGTCATGGGCCTTGTAGGCGGGCCGTTGCTCGGACTGTTCTTCCTGGGAATGTTTACACAGAAGGCCACCACACGCGGTGCGCTGATTGGCTGCATCGTGGGATTTGTAGCGCTGCTGGCGCTGTATCTTTATCAAAACGGAGCTTTCACCACCGCCAAACCGGCGACGGTGGTCTCCTTCATCTGGTTCAGCCTGCTTGGCACCTTGATCACCCTGATGACGGGATTGCTCACCTCCGGCCGATCTGCCACGTCGTCAGACCGCCGTCAATGATGATGGTCTCGCCAGTGATATAGCTGGCCGCGTCAGAGCACAGAAATACGGCGGCGCCTGCCACATCCTCCGGCACACCGAGACGGCCCAGGAGGATTTTTTTCTCGTAGTGCCGCACCTGCGAATCCTGCAGCTGCGAGGTCAGCGGCGTTTTGATCAGGCCCGGCGCCACGCCGTTTACTCGGATGCCATGATCCGCAAGTGCCACGGCGAGCGATTTCGTGAGCATGACCAGCGCGCCTTTGCTGGCGTCATAGGCGCAGGAGTCCGCCTCCGCCTGAAAGCCATTGGTCGAAGAGGTGATCACAACGCAGCCCCCGCGCTTCTCCGCCACAAGGCGTTGGGCAAAGGCCTGCACGGTGAAAAAGACAGAAGCCATGTTAAGCTGCACGGTTTTGTCCCAGCGCTCGCGAGACATTTCCAGAAAAGGTACGTCGAAGAAACTGCCCGCATTGCAGATGAGAGTGTCAAGTCCAGGAGCCTGGACAAAGGCGGCGGCCAGCAGCTCGGCGGGGGCGTTTGGCGCACAGAGGTCGCAGGAAAGATAACCGGCCCAGGCTGGAAAACCTGACGGCCTTTCAGTCAGACCGTGGCAGAGAACATTTGCGCCAGCGGCGTTCAGACCGCCGGCCAGGGCCAGACCGATGCCTTGCGAAGAACCTGTCACCAATGCTGTCCGACCTTCAAGAGAGAATGCTTTCATCATGCGCCGTCAGATAGGCGCGGATGTTTCGTTGTGCAATCGCGTCCGTGGTCTCAGCGGCTCACCCGCATCCACTTCACGGCCTCCATGCCGGAGGCAAGCTCGCGCACACGCACCTCCCAGATTCCTGGCGTTTCATTTCTGGCGAGATCCAGACGCAGGATCAATTCGCCATTGTCCACGACGTGATATCCTTCAAACTCGGCAGGAGCGCCGTCCGCATCGCGAATGGTAACCTCCACCGGGATGGCCGCAGGCATGGGACTGCCGCCCGAGGTGGTGAGACCGATGCGCACCTCGGCCACGTTTCCGCAGGTGCCGACCACCGGCACATCGAGCTGCATTTCGATCAACGGAGAAGGCGAGAGCAGCAGCACGCGGCCTTCCGCCGGTCCGAGTTGCAAGGGAATGATGAGCCCGCTGTCCTCGCGCTTCGGCAGCAGGAAACGGGATTGAGTGAGATCATAGACGTTCATTTTTTCCTGACCAAGATTCAGGCTGGCAACCACCGGCAAACCGGACTCCATCACCTTGCCATGCTGACCGACATAGGTGCCGGCTTCGCGGCGGTCATTCATGACAAAAAGACAGGTCGCCTCCCCCGTCTTGCTGGCATGCAGTATGATGTCCGGGCTGTCACAGCTTAGCGCTGGCTGCCAGCCGCAGTCTTTGCAGGCCTGCGCGAGCCTCTCCCACAAAGGCTGCGTCCGTGGAAGGTCTTGGGCCAGTGTTCCCGAATTGTCCGCGGGTGGACTGCTGCCCGGGGCAGCGACTGCCGCTGTGGCGGGTGCTGCCAGATCCGTCAAAACCACATCTGCTTTGAGCGCCGAGCAAAGATGCTCGTCTGCGATGACTTTACCGCCCGTTTCCTGCCACTGCCTGATTTTCTCCACCACACTGACGGGAAGCACATCGCAGTCGGTGAGGAACAGGACCTTGCGGTCATCCAAACCGCCCTGAAGTAGAGTCTCCTCATACAGCAGTTCTGCCTGAATGTGGGCATGCTGCAGGGCCTGCCACGCTGCCAGAGTGCTTGGTGAACCACTGCAATAGAGACCGCGGCCGGCCATGACCTGCGAGGTGAAACTCTCCAGCATGACCACCGGAGAACGCAGAGCCTGTCGTCTTGCCAGCATGGGTCCCAGCGGAAGGAGCAAGCGCTGCGCAACATCGCTCAAAGCAGAGCGGGCCTGAGGATGCGTGGTGCTGAACTTGTTATATGATGCATCCTTCTCGGCCGGGCGCAGGGCAAAGCCGTCGGTAAGCACAAGGGCTTTCACCGGGCGGGACATCGTCATCCAGACGTTCTCCTTCAGAATCGCGGAGGCCATGGTGATGCGCTGCAACTGCGCGGTCCGATCCGCCTGCACGATGGCATCCACGGTGCCTTCAGCCCCCGGGGGAGAAACCAGACTGCGTTCCCAGCTCAGCGGGACAATGCCATAGATGCCCATTTCAGTTCCATGCGCAGCCCTCATGGCGACCTGCTGATCCGCACAAAGGCCTGCCAGCAGAGGGTTTCGAGAATCCATGCTCTGGTCTCCGATGTTCGTGACGAGGCTGTAAGCACCCGCTTTTGACGGCTGGCGCACCGAGGGGTGATGCATGATCCAGGTTTCATCACGATCCTGCTTGCGCCGATCATAGGATCGGCGCCAGGTGTCATTCAGTTCCTTCCAGCCATTGCCTTCGGACCACAGCCAGCGGTAGTATTTCAGGATGGGATGATCATTCGATACCATGCGATTCTCCGGAAACCCGGGAATCATGCGCCAGTTGACCGATTCGCCCTGAACCTCCGCGGGAATGTCCTGCCCGCTGAAAGTACGGTAGGCTTCCTGCTCCTTGGCACTGAAGCCCGGCTTTGATTTGCCAAGAGAGGACTCGATCATGACGCCAGACCACAGATTGTTGGCACGGTAATAGACCGTGAACATGTTGCCGCAGCCGAACATGAAGGCGGCGGCCTCCGGACTGGCCACATTGAGCTCAGGCGGAGAGTATTCTTTGCCATCGCGACCGACTTTGATGTGCTTCATGGCGAGCATGAGCTTGTCATAATTCACCGAACCAACGGCCTTCAGGCCGGACAGCAGCCCCTCCTCAAGCTTTGCCTGCACCAGCGGAGGACGCTGTCTGTCGGCGGTGCCGGCGTAGGGAGCGTCGTCGTTGCTGATGCCAGCCCAGTGCGTGCAACCCAGCGGCGCCAACCACGGCAGGTCGCTCGGGCCGACGCCGTCCATGATGACGGGAAACATCTGCCTACTCCTGCCAATGATCTTGAAGTCTTTTTTGCGGCTAACCCGCGTGGTGCCGCTGCCCATGACCACCTCCAGCGTGTAGGTGCCGGGCTTGAGGGCTGTGTCCGGACCGAATTCATTCACATTGGCAGCCCCGGGAGCGAGATCGGGAAAAATGAATGACTGAGGAACACCATCAACGACATAGGTCATCTCCATGCCGCGCAAAGGCTGCTTGCGGAGATTGGCGCATCTGATCTGCATCGAATTGGAGCGCGACAAGCGCTCCCAAACATGAGACGTGCCGATAATCTCCAACGCGAATGCCGCAAATTCGCGCACTCCCGAACAGAGGCGCACCTCATCGATGACGCCAGGAAACGAGGCGTTCCCGGGAATGGTGGCCCCCACGCTCAGCGGCTGAGGACCGGGTTGCGTTGCGCCGCAGCGTTCCGCAAAAGATTCGCCGACGGTCTGCGAATCGACAAAGAAAACCACTTTGCCAGCTCCATCATAAGTGAAAGCCAGATGCCGCCACTCGTTCAGTGGAAGAGCAACGGGGATGGAGACATGCTCTTTGACAAACGCTCCATAACCAAGGCGAACCATTATCTGACGCAGGCCGCGCTCGTCGGCCGGCAGCAGACTCCAGCAGAAGTCCTCCATTTGTGGGCCTTGTTTGTCCAGCAGACAGGCTGCCGCCTGCGCAGCAGGAGCACTGTCTGTCACCTTCACCCACATTTCAGCGGAGAATGCTCCATTAGGAGACAGATGTGGCAGTGCTGCCGGGGTTCTGACATGCGGACTACCTTTGAGCCCACCGTAGAAACGTCCATCCGGAACCGCCGAGGAGGGGTGAACAGACAGGCTGATACCGCGGCCGGAGGCATCGGTCTGCGGCATGTCATCAAACTTCCAGCAGCCCAGCACATGCGGCCCGGTTGCGTCCAGATTGGAATAGCCCGCATCCCATGGATCTTGCAGCTGCGGGGCCACCGACGCACCGAAGCATGCCCCGGTCAGAATCAGGAGAGGGAGGATGGCTCGGCGGAGATTCATGGCAAAAGACCCACCAGGCTTTATTCCGCTCCCATGTTCCGCTTTTGGTCGGCGGGCAGCTTTTCGATCTGCTGGTGACGGACGTAGCGATAGAGCACCGGAAGGAGCCCCCGGGCAAGCTCAGGCGCCGCGCCGAGGCAAGGCGAATTGGGAGCAAGGGTGAAATCTTGATCTGCCAGAGAAACGAAGCCAGGATCGGCTCCCACGTCAGAAGGCACGAGAGTTTCAATGGTGCCCGTGAATTCATCCTCCGTGGGGATCCAGCCTTCAGTGAGCCAGTTCCTGCCCATCTTCAGCACACCGACCTTGCAGACGAGGGAAAGGTTTTTTCCTTTGGTGGTCGCATGCAGGATGTTTCCCTGGCAGTCCACCGTTTCATTGGCTGTGGAAAGGCGGAACACAGCGATGGGCTTGTCGCGGGTGGAGACGACGGTGTTGTTATAGAAGTGGAGCACGCCTTTGCGATAACCATTGGTCTTGCCGCTGTCTCCGCCGTAATGAACGATCTGGTTGTTGCCATCACCATCGCGCTCAAGGAAGACATTGCCAAAGACGTACGTGTCCCGATAAGAAGATGATGCATTAAGCTCCGGATTGCCGGTGGCATCCACGAGATCAAGCTGCCGGTTGCCACCTTCAATCCAGTTGTAGGAAACCACCAGACCCGCGGAGCGGTCCTTGAGATTGTTGCCCAGACAACCTGTGCGCAGCGGTCCAAAATGATTGCCCTCAAACACGATGCCGTTGCATTCGGTGTAGGCATTGTGCTCCGTGATGCTGCCAGGATTGCCATTGTCATAAATGTGGCAGCGCTCCACGCGCACATTTCTTGATTGCGGGCTGATCATGAGACCATTGCTGCTCCCGTGCAAAGTCAGGTTTCTCAGAACCAGATGATCCACGATCTCGACGTTCACACTCGCGGCATCTTTCTTGTACGGGGTGGGACCGCGCCTGCCGGTGAAGCTGAAAGAAGACCTTCCATTTCGGATGTCTAGATTCTCCAGAACAATGTGCGCGGGCATTGTGACCGCCGGCACATTCGCTCCGCCGATTTTGATGACGCCTCGCTCCTCGCCCCAGTACTGAACCATGGGGCTGGTCATTGCATTCTCACCATCGATCACGGGCAGCTTGCCACCCGGCCCCGGAACCCCGCTGACCGTGATGGGGCTTTTTGCCGTTCCACGGCAGGCCAGCACCCACTTTTCATGATAGGGCTGCTTGCGCCAGTTGATGCGTACCACATCGCCGGGAGCCAACGCCTGCCAGGGAACGGAGCCGATGTCCTCATACGTTTTGCCTGGGCCCACCTCGTAAACCGCAGCGCTTGCAAGCGTGGGTGCCAGCAGGCTTGCAGACAAAGCTATCAAGCGGAGAATACTGAAAGAAGTGTCCAACTGTGGCATGATCGTGGTAAAAAATGATCTTGGGTAAAATTATAGTCCAGTGCAGGCACCCTTTTTCCAGTAAAATCTCCCTCGGTCAAAACGATAAACTTCGGCTGATCCTGGCGCGCAACTCATCTGTCCACCTCGGGAACCTCCTGTTACGCAGACGTCCAGGAAAGCGGTCGTATCAAATTTTAAGCATCGGCGAAAAGCCGACTGTCATTCGTTCAGGTAGACCGCGTATACCTTTGCTGAGCTGCCGGGAGCGAAGTTCACACGCAGCGCGAGTTTCCGGCCCGCCGGAAGTGGCTTGGCCCAAGGAAGAGGCACACGGATGCCATGGGTGGATACTTTGCACGAATAGCCTGCAATCGGATGGTCCAGATGATCCAGCAACTCAACGGTGAGCGGCAACTCTGGCGTCACGCCGTCCACGTTCAGGGCGATGTCTCTGGCGGTGAATGTACTGGTGATGAAGTGAGCCTCTTCATCCGCCACCTTGCAGGAGAGGGAGCCGAAGCCATCACGGCGCAGGGTGGCGAGGCCGATGTCCATGTTCTCAAGGTCACCTCCTGTGTTCCAATGAGAATACCAGACCATCGTCTTGTCTCCTTCATTCACAAACGCATGCCCCTGCAGGATGGCGACATCATCCCACTCCCCCTCCCTGCCCCGAGGAATGACCTGGAATCCCGGAACCGGTTCGCGAAAATGCACGCCGTCATTGCTGATCATGAGGCCGAGATCCACACGCACGCCGTAGTTCCAGCTTTTGTCCTTCGGCGGCTTTTCCCCGGCATCCTGCCACATGCCGTGGAGACCGACCATGACATTGCCGCGGTTCCACAATCCTGCGCCCATGTGCATCTGCTGGCCTTTGACCGGCGGGTCGGAAAGCTGACCGGGACGTGCGTAAGAGAAGGCTTTGGCCTTTGACCAAGACACAAAATCTGGGGAGCGATAGGCCAGCATATCGCGCCCGATGTCCCTGCCATCCGCGCGCCATGACCACGGGCTGAGGAGCTGTCCGGTGGCGTAGTAAAAGTCTCCGAAGCGGTACAGGCTGCTCACTTCAAAGCGCTCGCCACCGGCATTGGCAGGACGGTCGCCAACGCACTTCCATTTCAGACCGTCCGAACTGGTGGCGGTGACGAAAGCGCCCCAGCGCTTCTCGTTTGGGCCGATCTTGCTGCGTCCGCCTTTGACGTCCTCGATGGGCATGTGCGCGATGAATGCGCACTTGTAACGTTTTGCGGGATCGGGCTCATCAGGTTCATAGAGCACTGAGAGAAAGTCGTTCACCCGGGTCATGGACCACGGCTCACCTTCGACAAGGCAGATGTTGTTTTTGGTGCTGCCGCTAAACTCCACGAGCCCGAGCTCAGGCTTAATCCAGGTAATGCCGTCTTTGCTCTCGGCGTAGCACATGGGCCGCCACCAACCGGGAGCCTGGCCTTTGACGACCTGTGGCTCGTGCATGCCGAGATACCACATGCGGAAGACGTCCCCCTGCTTGAGGACTGTGCCATACAGAATGGCATGACCGTGGTCCGGAGATCCAGGCGGACCGTTGCGCAGCACCGGATTCCCAGGATGCTTCTGTGCCGTTTCCAGCGTGAGCTTGAGATTGTGCTGCCAGGCAATGTTGTGGTCATCAAAGGCAAAAAAGACCTGCTCGGCCGCATGGAGCGGATGCATGAGCAGAAGGAAGCTGAGAGTGCGGAGGGAGCGCTTCATGGATGAATAGTTAGAACGATCCAGGCGGCTCTGATTCTTGCTCCAATAGCACTTTGGACTAATCCACGCTGAAATCCGAGAAGAGGACGCACCAGTTCCACAAGGGATATGGCAGGCCTTCCCGGGTGCCAAACGTGGCATCGGCAAACCTATGGACCGAGGACTCGGGGTCGGAGTCGCGCAGATTGCCATAGCTGAACGAGCGCTGAGCCACAACATTCTGACCAACTTCGAATTTCACGCCGTTGCGGAGCTCACCGGGAAGATAGCGCAGCGTGGTGGTGCCGTTGAGTTCACTTACCGCGCGAATAGGAACACGGGTCACCGGACCGGAAATGCTGGTGACGAAAAAGGCACCTTCCGCGAGCAGTGGCTGCAGCAGCGCAGATAACGAAGTGGGCAGTTCCATTTCCGCCATCGGCGCAGCCCCCTCGGTGAGTTTGGAGATCACACCGAGGGCCGCGGCGAAGGGATGACCGTAGCTGATGCGGCATTTTTTGCCTTCAGGAAGCGGTGTGTAGAGACGCAGACGGACCTGTGTGGGAGCACTGACTTCGACGGCGGCAAGTGTAACAGGCTGCCCCGCGCTGTCGTGAACACGAAAGCCTGCAAGCGATGTGAAGCCGTCTTTGGCAGCGATCTCCTGCCTGGCGAGAAACACGGTGTCGAGCACCAAAGGCGGACGAGGAACCGTGAAGTCGATGAGGATGCTGTCGCGTTTGGATTCAAGCCGTGCTTTGCGTGGGCGCAGCGGCTGCCAGTTTTCGCCCTTGTCCAGGACGCGGTGCATGACTTTGCCCACTTGCTCGCCCCACCAGCGCTCGCCATCAGCGGCGAGGTGGATGGGATCGCCATGGCGTCCAGGTTTGGTGCGACTGTTGATGGCACTGGGCACAGCGTAATGCGGCCCCACGAGAAAGATGGAGGCATCCGCATCCGCCGCCATAAGCTGGGCCTCTCCCGCAGGGCCCAGCGTCTGGTAGGTGAACAGCGGGAGGTCGCCTTTCTGCCCGGTGATGGCACATAGATCCGCAGACCATTGGCGGCGGTAGGCGGTGAGCTGATCGCGATACCATGCGAGTCCTTCGGCATGGGGCAGCTCGGCGTCCCACCGAGAGGGAACGATCCCGCCGGTGGGGCCTCCATTGCCTTCTCCCTGCATCCAATACAGCGCGGCCATGCGAAACTCTTTTCCAACGGCCTTTGCCTGCGCCGCGGCGCGGCGGGCGTCATCCAGGCTGGTCTTATAATAACCGCCACCGTGCTGGCGTGAAGCCGGCGTACGGGCATCCGTCGAAAGGTCAGCGATGGAGAGTTCCTGAATCTGCCGACCACCCTGCCCTGCACATGCTACGAGAAAAGGTGCTGCGGATTTACCGACCAAGGCCTTGTCCCCCGACACCAAAGAAGCGAGCCAATGATCTGCGATGCCGTTTGCGGCAGTCTCTCCGAGGCCGCCGTTTGCCTGCGCACACAGGGGCGTGAAAGCAAAATGCCCTGCCTCACGCTGCGCGGGCAGCGAGGGATGATCAGATGGCAGCCAGGTGCGAACACCGCGCTGGAACGCCAGGTTTCCCCAGCCGCTGTCCTTTTCAGTCACGATGGGAAGCGACTCCGAACCATCGCACAAGGACTGGCCCATCATCCAGATCCCGGAGATGACGGGCCTGGCATCCTCCGCTAAAATCTCGGCGGCAAGCAGGAGGAAGAGAATGGCTTTCACGGCTTGAAATCCTGGGGCATGAGTTTCAGCAGTCCGGACACATCAGCACCCGTGGCCTTGCTGCCTTCAGGCAGCGGCTTGTCATTGACGAGGCAGTTGTTCCAGGTGGCACTGCCTGCGACTTTGACGTCCATGCCTTCAAAGGTGCAGTTTTTTGCCTCCAGCACGGCACGAGTGGTAACATTGCCCAGACGGGGTTTGGCAAGACGACGAATAAGAACATTCTCCATTTTCATGCAGCAGTCGCCATTCGTGCGGCCCGTGATGGTGAGGGCATTCTGCGCGGAGGACAGCACCAGGGCATTGGTGAGAGTGTAACGTCCTTCATCAAGGAAGAAGAGATCAAAGCCGATGTTGTTCGCGAGAAAGACGCGATTGTAGCTGGTCTGCGCCGTTCCGGTGTCGGTGATGCCGGTGCTGTTGCCCATGCTGACAAAGCCATCCACGCGATACTGCGCGGATTCGTGGGCGCTGATGCCATCGTCGCCGCACTCGATGGCGCGGATGTTTTCAAAAACGACATCGCGGCAGTCGCCATGAATGTTGAAGCCGTCGTTGTAGGGGTGGGTGGCGGTGAGATTCTTGATGACGAGATGCGCATTGTCCCCGCCCATCTGCACACCGGCGCTGCGCACGGGAGCACGGATGATGGCATCGGCGAGCTTCTGCCCCGCAGGCAGCCTGATATAGAAGGCTCCGTAGATTTGCAGCGATGGCGGCTTCTCCCGTGAGGGATCTTTGACAAAGGTCCATTCGCCAGGCTGGAGATCCTCGGGCTTCTTTAAAGGTGCGGCCCTGCCCTTGGAGGTGCGGCCCATGTGGTTCATCTGGCCGTTCCACAGGAAGAACCAGCGCCCGATCACGGCGTCATCGAGCCGGGGCAGCAGGGCGTCGTTTTTGAAGAGCCCGGGAGACACCTCCGTCCAAGTGGCGGGATCAAGCGGATCGCTGCCTTCCAGGGTCGCACCATGGCCATCCAGCGTGATGGGTTTGGCTGGCTCTCCTTTCTTGCCGTAGAAGCCGGCGTAATCGTGATAAACCTTCGGCTCGAGATGAATGACATCTCCCGGCAGTGAGGCCTTGATGGCTTGCGCGATGGTGGGGGCATCTTTGTCGAGGCCGACGCGGATGTCGCGTGCCTCGGTGCCTGCCACAGCGAGCAAGAGGGCGAAGAGAATCCTGTTCATGGTAGCTGGATGCCGGCGGAGGCGAAGAGTCCTGCGCCAACGAAGCGAGCACGTGAGCCGAGCTGGCGCTGGATGCGGAGCACCTCGTTCCACTTGGCCATGCGTTCGCTGCGGCTGAAGGACCCGACTTTGAGCTGGCCGGCATTGGTGGCCACGGCGAGGTGGGCGATGAAGGCATCCTCCGTTTCGCCAGAGCGGGCGGAGACCACGGGCAGCCAGCCTGCAGACTGCGTGCGGTGAATGGCCGCAATGGTTTCGGTGACGGTGCCGATTTGATTGAGCTTGATGAGTACAGCGTTGGCTGTGTGTGCGGCGATGCCACGCTCGATGCGTGAGATGTTCGTGGTGAAATGATCGTCGCCGATGAGCTGGCAGCGGTGGCCGATGGCCTCGCGCACGATTTTCCAGCCCTCCCAGTCGTCCTCGGCCATGGGATCTTCGATTGAAACGATGGGATATTTCGTCACCCACTCGATCATGAGCGCGGCGAACTGCTCTGAGGTGAAGCGGCGCTGCTCCAGGCCGAGGGTGTAATGCCCGTCACAAAAGAGATCCGTGGCGGCAATGTCGAGCGAGATGCCGACCTCATGCCCTGGAGTGTAGCCCGCACGTTCAATGGAAGCGATGAGGGCATCGAAGACGTCTTCATTGCGGTCAAACATGGGCCAGTAGCCGCCTTCATCCGCCACACCCGCAAGCAGTCCGCGCTCGCGCATCACCTCGGCGGCGGCGTGGAAGACATTCGCGGTGACTTCGAGTGTTTCCTCATAAGTTTTGGCGGTGAGCGCCATGATCATGAAGTCTTGAATGTCGATGCGGCCCTGCGCGTGTTTGCCGCCGCCGAAGATCTGGATTTCGGGAAGCGGCAGCAAGGTCCCCTGCCCGCCGCCAAGGGACTCAAACAGCGGCATGCGCTTCACATTTGCCGCCGCCTGCGCCACGGCCATGCTGGTACCGAGAATGGCATTGGCACCAAGACGTGATTTTCCGGGAGTGCCATCAAGGGCGATCAAAGCGGCATCCAGTCCGGCTTGATCGAAGACGTCCCGGCCGATGGCGGAGGAGGCGATCTCGCCTTTCACATGAGATACCGCTTTAAACACGGATTTCCCACGGAATCGGTTCTTGTCTCCATCACGGAGTTCCAGCGCTTCATGTTGTCCGGTGGAAGCGCCCGAAGGAACGAGGCCATGGCCGCAGGTGCCGTCTACCAGAGTGGCGATGACTTCCACGGTGGGATTGCCACGGCTGTCGAAAATTTGCAGGGCGTCTAATGCGGTGATCTTCATGTGTGTGCGGCCCAAGCTTCCGTGAGCGCGGCAATCGAGGGCGGTCGGGATAAATGGGAGAGAACGAAACGCGTGACGACGTCCCGTTGTTCAGCGGAAAGATATTCGGCGGGGGATTTTCCATGCGCGCGAGCAAGGAGGAGGCAGAGCAGCAAAATCACGGTGCGCTGTTCCAGATCGTGACCGCAGGCTGCGGTGTAGGAGGACCAGAAAGCGGGGATGAGTTGAAGCGCTTGCGGATTCAGCAGGCCCTTGAGATGCAAATGAGTGAGCAGGAATGCGGCGTCAAAGGCGGGATCGCCAAACCAGGCACATTCGGCATCGAGCACGATGAGGCGTCCGGGTCCGACGAGGAGGTTTTTGGGGCTGTAGTCGCCGTGCACCAAAGCGAGTTTGGTTTCCGCGAGTCGTGCGGCTTCCGCGCGAAGAAACGGGGCGGCATCAGGAACGCGTTCAGCGGTGGTCAGCAAGTAGGGATCGATTCGCAGGGCCTGAAAGTTTGGCAAAGTGGCAAAGCGCTCATGAGCAACGGGATCATTCCACGATGAGGCGTGCATGCGACCGAGGACCTCGCCAGCCATGCAGGCGGTATCGGCGGAGATGTGGCCTGCGAGCAATTGAGCCTTCCAGTTCTGCAGGGCATCGCCGAGGTACTCCATGGCGAACCAGCCATCACCGCCACCGAGGATGCGAGGCACTGAGGCGGGCAATATGGGCGAGACGTACTCAAAGAAGGACTGCTCGACGCGATTGCGCGAGACATCGACAAACCAGTCATCCTTCACGCGCAGTTTTTCGAGGGCTGCTTTGACGACGAGTTTCTGCGTGGTCGATTCCACCAGCACGATGTCGCTGGAGACACCGCCGGTCAGCGGTGTCACGCAAATGTCGGTGCCGGTGATCAGGCCGGCGGATTGAAGGCGTGGCAGGAGATCCTCTGTGGTCATGCGGGTGAGACATTCCACATCACGGCTTTTTTCCAAGCAACTGCTGCATCGCTGAAGTCAAGACCTGCTCCACCTCGGGAGCCACATTGGAAGACGTGGGGCCGGTTTCGTAGCCGCCTTCGGGATAGGCGGCGGCGGTGCCGATGTAGCCAGGACCGTAGTTGCCGTAGGCGGCCATCATGACGTGGAGATCCGGGCGCATGGCTTTGGCAGCGAGCTGGTATTCCACAAAGAGCTCACCAGGCAGGTGCAGCATGCGGGAATCTCCCACCTGCAGGCAGGTGATGTCGATCTCCTTCCCAGCCTTGCTGCGGCGCACGAAGGCGAGCTGATCGGCAAAGGAGATGTAGCCCTTGGCTTCAGTGGCCTTGAGCTTGGCGATCAAATCATCTTCATCCAGCCGGGGAGACAGTGGAAGTTTCACAGATACGCTGCCCCAGCCTATGTCTGCGGCGGTGAGAGGTAGCTTTGCGGTCTTGTCATAAGCCTCCCGCATTCCAGCGGCGAGACGGGTGGCGAGTATAATGCGGTTGCTTTGTGCACCGTCGTTATATTTGCCCGCGGCCACATTGCCGCCTGCACCATTGAAGTGGACATGCAGCGCCGCATTCACATCCTGCCCGCGAATGAAGCGAGCGATACCGGGGAAGTCAGGACTTGGAATGCCGAGACGGTAGTAGCTCTGCGGGTGACAGGCATAGGCGCTGAGCACGGCGATGGGTTTCTCTCCATTCCAAAAGCTGAGCACGGAAACAACGGGATCGATGAGACCTTCCGGCAGCGCGATCAGCCCTTCGATTTTGCAACTGCTGCCGCGCATGCGTCCCACCCTGCCTTCAGGTGTGCGCTCCACGCGGCGGTTTGAAGCCACCTCCTTCACCACGGCCTCGCCGTAGCCGTAGTGGGTGGCGGTCTGGGCGTTTGGCAAAGAGGCACCGATGGCGTCTGCCGCACGCTGGATCACCTGGCGGTGAAACGTGCCTTCAAAGCGTGTGTAGCCCTTCACATTGAGTTCCTTGATGATCTTTTCCGCTGTAAAGTCGCAGCCGGGCGCATCATGCTGATGCAGAGTGTGCACGGCCACGCGACCCGGCACGGTGCCAGCGGCCTCAGCGAGCGCTGCACGAAAAGCGTCGTGTCCTTCATTGGCGATGCCGATCCAATCCACCGCGGAGAGAACAACAGGCTGGCCGCCTCCCAGGATGACGATGCCACGGCAGCGCAGAGTGAGGTCGTCCACACGCTTCACCGGATCATAGGCCATGGCAGCGCCCAGCGGTGGCGTGGCATCCACATCAAAGGTGGCAATGCGCACCGCATCATCCGCGCGGGCGGACTGCCACAGACAGAGGGTGAAAAGAACGATGACGGAATGAAGCAGGGCTTTCATGAGCAGAGATGAATGGAAGACAGCCGTGAACTGGACGATTCAGCATGAACCGGCCGCCACTACATCAGCGAGTCCCACGAACATTTCTTTCCATGTGTCGTTGAAAAGATGCCGCCGTGAGCACGAATCCAAGTCAGGGCTGATTCCGGGAAAGCCAGCGGAAAAGCATTTCGGGCAAGGATGACTCGTCCCCATTGCTACGTGAGATCATGGAAAGGTCCTGCGCCTTGATGAGGCGCTGCGCGAATGCTTCACGGCGGCGTTCCTCAGCGTTGAGCACTGGCCTGGCCGATGAAGGCAGGGCCGCCACCACATCCCACTGCTGCAGGCCAAAACTCAGGGACCAGTTCATGACCCATGAATAGTCGTGATGAAACTGCGCCTCATTCTTGAGTGGCAGCTCGACAGGAATGGCAATGATCACAAGATCCTGCTGGGTACTGCGCACCTTGCGCGCGGCAGCTTCCAGCTGTGCCAGCGACTGGCCTTCGACTGGCCATGTCGAAACTTTGACGGCAGCAGCGGGATACAGGCGCTTTATCGCGGGTGCGATGAGCGCATCATACGGCGGCATGGCAAACACCTGGATGGGCTCACCCGCTTTGAGCTTGGCAAAGGTGCGAGGGAGCGCAGGCATGGGCGGGCCGATGTCCCGGAGAGAAACTGTCTGCCCGGTGATGGCCAGTGCGAGGGTTTCCGCAAACAGCTTATGCCCAGCCATGTTTGGATGAATGGTGTCGCTGAGAAGCAGATTCCATTCGGCAGCATCGGCTGAGTGGACCACCTCAAATGCCGCGAAGCAGTCGGCGACCGCGAGCACTTCCTCCTGCGCCGTGTCACGAATGGCCTGCGTGAATTCCGCGAGACGGGCACAGGGACGCTGCGGAGTCTCGACGACAGAGTTCTGGGTGCACAAAAGCACCTCGGCACCGGCTTTTCGGCAGCGTGCGATCATCTCGTGGAGATTCTTTTTGAAGGTTCCCACAGGGGTGCCCACCAGATCATTCATGCCAAACATGATCGTCACAAGGTGGGGCTTGTGCACGAGCACGTCTGCATCCAGACGCTTGAGCCCGCCGGTGGTCGTATCGCCACTGCGACCGGCATTGTGCACGGTGACCTGTGCCTGAGGGTAAAGCTGCCGAAGCTCGAGCTGGAGCATCTCAGGGTACGCGCGGCGACCGCCGCTGTGATAATACACGCCGGTAATGCTGTCGCCGATGCATACGATGCGCACCGGCTCCTTTCCTGAGGCGAGCAGTTCCGCCATTTTGAGCGGCGACGCCGCGAGCGTGCTGGCGCAGCAGCAGAGGAGGAGTAGAAGCAGGCGCATGCGTGCGGAAGTTTATCAGAGCTGTTTCAGCCAGTCCAGTGTGATACGCCGGATGCGCAGACGGTTGAGCGCACCGACCTTGCTGTCTCCTGCGCAATAGCCGATGAGCATGGCATCTCCCACAAAGTGGATGGCAGTGTAATGGTAAATGCCCTCGGGATCGCTCTCGATAAGCTTGCGCTGGGGCCAGGTCTTGCCACCGTCCGTGGAGATGGCAGCGACGAAGGGATTGCGCTTTTTAGGTGGGAACGGGAACTTGCCGGAGTGATCATTGTAGATGGCCAGGAGATCGCTGCTGCCGGGCAGGAGTTTGATGCTGGCCGGTCCGTTGGGAGACTTCATCTCGGTCGGCTCTGGCGGAGAAAAGGTCTTGGCAGCATCCTTGGAATAGAAGCCGTATTGCGCGCCGCGATCCGTGCGGCACCAGGAGAAGAGCGAGCCGTCCGCCAGCTCCACGACACCCGGCTCCTGCAGTCCGCTGCCGCTCGGCACCGGCATGGCCCACCAGCTTGATGATTCGGTCCAGGTGGTTCCTTCATCATCGGAGTAGATCCACATGGCAATGGCGTGCTGGTCCCAGGATTTGCTGGTGGTGGGGTCCGTGCCGCGCGAGCGGTGGAAGGCCAGCGGAATGATGATGCGGCCCTTGCTGGTCTGGATGACGCGGTCGTTGTTCATCACAAAGTAGCCCGGTGCCTGCAGCGCCAGCTTCGGCTCGGTCCAGGTTTCGCCGTCATCAGTGGAGACGCGCATGTAGGGCCGGCAGTCGAGCCAGCTGTTTTTGATGCAGTAAAACATGGCGAGCTTGCCGCTGGCGAGGCGCAGCAGGGACACGCTCATGACATTGTTGCCGCCGTTGTTTTCCACCACGGTGACGGGCTGGCTCCAGGTGCGGCCCTGATCATCGGAATGGATGCGCACGATGCGTGCCGGGCTTTCATCATGGGCGCCGCCGTAGAAATGGGAGTAGCAGAAAATAATGCGCCCGGAGGCGAGCGTGGCAAACGAGCCCTCCGAATTGCGCGGATTGTCCGGCGTGGGGTCGAGATTGAAAGTGACCACGCTTTCGGCGCGGGCCAGACAGGCGAAGGCGAGACAGAGTGCGAGGAGTTTCATGCGTGCTGCGGAGAAGAGGCAGTCGAAACGATTTGTCACAAGGCCTTGATTCTGGTCTGTTGTCCAAACCAGATGCACTCCGCCACACCCGACAGCCCACGGCTTCCACAGCGAGTCTCGCTCGTCACCCTGACAGCGCAGAGCCTGCGCGAGTCCATCCTCTCAGGCCACTGGCAGGGCCATCTGCCCGGAGAACGCGAGCTGTGCGAACGCCTTCAGGTGAGCCGCCACACGCTGCGCGAGGCGCTGCAGGAGCTGGAGCGCGAAGGCAGCGTGGAGGTGGCGGTCCGCCAGCGGCGGCGCATCAAGCTGGCCGCCAAAACAGCGTCTAAAACAATACGCTCCAGGGCGATCGCGCTCATCTCTCCGCGCCCGCTGTTGGAGATGTCTCCCAGCACAGTCGTGATGGTGGATGATCTGCGCGACCAGCTCTCCCGTTTTGGATTCAGCTTCGAAGTACACGTGAGCACGGCCTGCTTTTCCGCCAAACCAGCGCGAGCGCTGGAGGCGCTGACCACGCGCTCTCCGGCGGCGGCATGGCTGCTGTTTGGCTCCCTGGCGCCGGTGCAGAGCTGGTTCATGCGCCAGCATGTACCCTGCCTGGTGGTGGGCTCCTGCGCGCCAGAGATCAGCCTGCCCTCCATCGACACGGACTATCGTGCGCTCTGCCGTCACGCAGGCGGCATGCTTTGCAGGAAAGGCCACCGCCACATCGCCTTCATCCGGCCCACGGGAGATTACGGTGGTGATCTGGAGAGCGAGCAGGGACTGCGTGAGGCGCTGGCAAGCAGCCAGGCAGCGGCTTTGCAGGTGATCCTGCATGACGGCACCGCTTCAAACCTGTGCGCCATGCTGGAGAAGGCGCTGCACTCGGTGCGTCCACCCACGGCATGTGTGGTGGCGCGGGCGCTGCATGTGGTGACCGTGCTGATGTTTCTCGCGCAGCGTGGCAAACGCGTTCCGCAGGACATCGCGGTGATCTCGCGCGATGACGAAGGCTTTCTGCAGCACACGGTGCCCGCCGCAACCCGCTATGCCTCAAACACCAGCCAGTTTGCACGCAGTGTGTGCAAAGCGGCACGACAGCTGGCTGAAACCGGCACTCTGCCACCGCGTGCGATAAGACTGATGCCAAAGATGATTCGCGGCGAGACGCTGTGATATTTCACCATGCCGTCCAGCCACCATCCACGGCCAGGTTTTGGCCGGTGACGAATGAAGAGGCATCGCTCAGCAGAAAGGTCACTGCCCCAGCGATCTCCGCAGCCTGCCCCACGCGGCCGAGCGGCACTTTTTGCGCCAGACGTTCGATAAATTCCGGCTGCTGCAGCTGCAGCGAGGGATTGGGAAAGGGGCCGGGGGAGATGCTGTTGCAGCGCACGCCATGCCTGCCCCAATGCACGGAGAGATAGCGCGCCATCTGTTGAATGCCTGCTTTGCCTACACCGTACTCCACGGGGTTTGGATTCATCGGCGCGGCATACACCGCGGGATCGGGAGAAACACTGCCGTACATGCTGGAAAACAGCACGATGGCGCCCCGGCCCAGCTCCGCCATCTGCCGGCCGACGGCCCGTGCGAGGGCGAAGGTAGCGGTGAGATTGCCATGATTTGCCATGTCAAAATCTGCCGCAGTCAGGTCATCAAATCGTTTGGCCGTGGAGGCATAGGTCATCACCACCAAGCCCTGCGGCACACCATTCGCGGCGATCTGCTCCTGCACAAACGCCTCCAATGCGCAGACATCGGAGGCATCGAGCGAGGCGGCTGACACCTGCGCCTGCAAGCCCGCTTTTGCAACCATCTGCGTAGCGCGATCTTCCAGATCCACGCAGAGAACGCGGGCCTGCATCTCCGCCAGTTGGGTGACGACCGCAGCGCCGAGGTAACCCGCGCCGCCGAAGACCCAGATGGAACGCTGGCTGAGATCGAAAGGATGGGTAGGCATGCCGTTGGGAGAAAGTTCCCGGCACAAACGCAGTTCGCACACGGGATTCTATCTTCCAAGACGGCAAAGCCCCGTCATTTCGCCACTTCTTTCTTCTTCACCGGATAGGACCCCGGGGATTTGGCGAATTTCTGCATGCACTCCGTGCAGCAGAAGGAAACGAAGCCTTCGTCCGTCTTCACGCGATAGATCGGGCGGGAAGCCTTGTGATCCACCGGGCACTCATCGTTGATGGGCCACGCGGCAAACACGGTGGCGGTCATGGCAAGGCTGAGAAGCAGAGGAGCGAGAATCGATTTCATGGATAGGAGTCGGTGTGGAGTTGGTGCGCGTTACCCCATCAACGCACACGCCCCCGGCCTTCATAGGCCATCGCAAATCCTGCCCATGGATGCGCAAGGCAGGCACAATGCGGGTCTATTTCTCCTCGATGTCCCAGTAGGAGAGTCTGGCAAGTTGCTCGGGCGTCAGCGTGTCGATCCAGCTTTTGCCGTCCGGGCCGAGATTTCCTGGGGAGTGCCAGTCCATGGTGCCGTCTTCCCGAAGCCGCTCCACGGCAACGGAGCCGTCATTGCGACCGATGACGATCTTGCGGTTAGGCCAGGCACTGCCGCGTGTGCCACGCGCGTTTAGACTCCATTTCGGCGGCCAGCCTGGCGTGAGGCTATTCTCGATTACAATGGGGGTTTTGGGATGTGAATCGCGACTCTGACCTTTCAGCAACATCCAGTGGCACTCTCCCTGAGTCAGGGCGCGGTCAAAAAGCGGTGCCTGCCCGATGTCCCTGTCTGGATTGAAGGGGCTGGCAGTACAGCCAAAGATGCGCTCATCGTTGATAATCTCCTCCCTGAAGAGTTCACGAAACACCTGATTGGCCGAATGAAATTGGGTTTCCTTTTTGTCAGGATAGGTCGCGTCGTGATCCCGAGCATACATTTGGAGGGAAAGAATGATCTGTTTGCAATTGAGCACAGCTCTCATCTGATTGCCCTGGGTTGAAATTCGCGGGCCAAACATGGACATCCAGACACTCCCAGCGAGACCTGCCAACATGACGAGGCATACTGCCGCGAGGCTCCACTGCATGCAGCCCCAGCGCTTTTTTGGCGACTCGTCCATGGAGTGATTGCAGCAAAAAGGTGGCGCCGGAGCAATCTCAATCGCGTATTCGTCATTTCCCAGCATCGACATTCGTCGTTTCCGTCTTTCTTTCCCGCTTGAACCTGCCTTTTTGGAGCGTTTAAGACTCTCCCACCCAACCCCATGATTTTTCTTGCCGAACTGCCCGCTTCCAGCCGCACGGGCGATGTCCTTTACTCCTTCCTGAGCATTGTCTTTGAAGGTGCGCCCTTCATTCTGATCGGGACCCTGATGTCAGGATTCATCGCCGCGTTTCTTCCCTCCAAGATGCTGGAAAAGATGCTGCCCAGGAACCGGGTGCTGTCCACCTTGATCGCGGGTTTCATGGGCCTGATCTTTCCGGTGTGTGAGTGCGCAGTGGTGCCGGTGGTGCGCCGCCTGGTGCAAAAGGGGCTGCCGCTCTCCTGTGCCATCACCTATCTGGTCAGTGCGCCGATCATCAACCCCATCGTCATTTTCAGCACGATGAGCGCGTTTCAAAACGTGGAGGTCAAGGCCGGGGAACTGGGCAGCGTGGGGATGGCGATGGCCCGTATTTCGCTGGGGTATGCGATCGCGGTCATCATCGGCCTTCTGCTGCTGAGGAGAAAGCCCGAGGAGGTGCTGACCGCCGGAGTGGCGGCCGGCATGGCCAGGGCTGCTGCGACGACCGAGGAGCCAGCCCCCCTGCCCTTCAACACCCGTCTGGTGCATGCCATGCGCACGGCGATGCGCGACTTTCTGGACACCGCGATGTATTTCTCCGTGGGTGTGTTCATCACGAGCGTTTTCAACACGCAGGTGGACCAGTCGAAGGTGGAAATGGTGGCCGGCACGGACTGGGCGGCGATCCCCTCGCTCATGGGGCTGGCATTTGTGCTGGCGCTTTGCAGCACCTCGGACGCTTTCATCGCGGCACCGATGTCGGCCTTTTCCAGTGCGGCCAAGCTGGCCTTCCTAGTTTTTGGTCCCATGCTGGATGTGAAGCTCGTATTCATGTACTCGGCGGTGTTTCGCCGGAAGTTCCTGCTGTGGCTGTGCGCGGGCATGTTTGTGCTCGTGGCCTGCCTGGCGCCCCCATGGGTCATTCTCTTCGATAAGATTCAGCCAAAACCCGCCGCTGCTGTCCAAGCCCCCATCCCCTGACTCACGCCATGAACGCCCAACGCCTCGTCATTCATCTCCTCAGCGTGCTGCTCCTGATCCTCTGGGGCGGCGTGATGCTGTATTTCTACATCAGCGGCCGGGTGGACAGCTACCTGGCATCCGACGGCCTTTTCCGCCCGCTCATGCTGACGGGGGGCATCGGCATGGTGGTGCTGGCGCTTTTCAATCTGCTGACCTACTCCCAGGATGAGGGTGCCTGTTGCAGCCATGATCATAGTCACGACCACGACCACGACCATGATCATGACCACGATCATTCTCACAAGGGCGGCTGCGGTCATGACCATGACCACGAGCACCATGCCGGATGTGGCCACGACCATGCGCATGAGCACAAACACGGCCACGAGGGCTGCTGCGGTCATGATCACGAGCACAAGCATGACCATGGGCATGCGCACGAACACAAGCATGAGCACGGCTGCTGTGGCCATGATCATGACCACGATCACGGCCATGCCCACGACCATTCGCATGGGAACGAACCCCACGACCATGCCCACGGCATCCTTGAAGAAGGCGGCTGGGGCGGACGGCTGACTGCCGTGGCCATTCTTGCCATCCCGCTGACGGTTGCCGCCGTGCTCTCACCAGACAAGCTGAGCAAGGAAGCCGTCCTGAACAAAAATTTCTACAACCCCAATTACGGCACCGGTGCACGCAAGGAGCAGTTCTCTTTGCAAAGCAAGATGGCCGCGGCCGCCAAGAGCGAACCCAAAACTGTGGCCGCCCCCTCGCCCACTCCTGCAGTGGTGGTGGACACACCGCCTGCCGCCACCACTCCTGCTTCTAAAACGCCGCCTCCAGGAGTCGCCGCAGCCTCTGCCGCAGCCGCTGAAACCCAGACTCCACCCAAGGCGATGCCACCTCCGGGACAGGCTGCCAAGAACCAGGGCAGTTTCACCTTTGAAGACCTCAAACGCCAGGTGCCGCAGAGCAAGGAAGGCAACTTCATTCTCGAAGTGCCGGAGCTGTACTACACTGGTGGCGACACCGAGATCCAAAAGGTGCTGACCGGCCAGATGGTCGAAACCGTGGCGCAAATCCTGCCGGAGAAGGTCAACAACACCGACGGCCACCGCATGCGCATCTTCCGCATGCTGGTGCAATGCTGCGCCGCCGATGCCCGTCCGTATTCCGTGCCCGTCGATTTCGGCAAAAAAGCCCCCGAGATCAAAGACATGACCTGGGTCAAAGTCGTCGGCAAGATGAACTATAAGAAGGAAGGCACGCAGACCGTGCCAATCATCGAAGTGACGAATGTGGAAGAGACCACAGCCCCGGACAATGCGATGATTTACTGAGGCACCTTCGTTTACAAAGGACGCTCGTCCAAACGGGGACGAGCGTTTTGAAGTTTGTCCGTGCAGGGTGTTTTCGGACCATCCAGAGAACTGGAGCACTCCATGAGGCTGGTCGCGCTCGGAGTACTCCCATTCCCCAAATCTATCACGGCACGTCGTAGGTCTTCAAGGCAGCCACATCAAAACGCTGCACGCCTGCCTCATCGGCGATTTCATTGAGCGCTTCGACTTCCGCGGTGCTGAAGAGCAGGCCACCGGCTTTGGCGGTGTGGGCGGCGTTTTGGGCTTCGGGCTGGCCGGGGAGCATGCAGTTTTCATTGCCGTGACCGAGGATGTCGTCGATCACCACTTTCACGTTTTCCTTGAAGCTGCGTCCATTGGAGAAAAGGCCGGTGCTGATGGCGTCGGGGTGGATGACCTGGAAGTAGAAGGATGAGGTGCGCTTCTCGCCTGCCGGGAAGGGTTTGCTCTTGATATCGGGATGCGCGCCGCCGCCGCGCAGGGTGGGGATGCCGCCGCCGATCATGCCGCCCATGACTTCGATGAGGAGGGAGAGGCCGTAGCCTTTGTGCGCTCCGAAGGGGAGCAGCCAGGCGGCTTCATTGGCGTCGGTGGTCGGTTTACCCTCCTTGTCCACGGCAGCGCCGGGAGGCAGGGGTTTGCCTTCACGCTTGAGCTGCTGCACGCGGCCCATGGCCACGGTGGAGGTGGCCCAGTCGATCACGATGGGGAAACCGCAGGCGTCCTGCGTGGGCAGGCCCCAGGAGTGAGGATTGGTGCCGAGCACGGGGAACTTGCCACCGAAGGGGACGACTTCGCCGAGAGTGGAGGTGCAGTTCGTGTAGGCGATATAGCCTTTCTTCGCGGCATCCATCACGTAGCCGCCGCCCCAGAGGTAGTGAAAGGCATTGTCCACGCTGACCTGGCCGATGCCGTATTTGTCCGCCATCTGCATGCAGCGCTCCATGGCGCTGAAGGCCACACTCTGGCCAAGTTTCAGCTTGCCGTCCCAGGCTTCGCTGGCGGCGAAGTTCTTTTTGATGACTTCAATTTCTGCGCCTGGCTTGCAACCGCCGGTGGCACTGCCGAAAAGGTGGTCCAGGTGCAGGGCCTTGATGGCATTGTGCGTGCGGATGCCATGGGCCGAGGCCATCTCGCAAAACCGTGCGCCATCCTCGGCCTCCGCCTGGGTGTAGCCACGGTGCTGGTAGGCGGCGCGGACGAGTGCGTTGTGAGCTTCAGTGGGGACGATGTGGTACGTGGTGGGCATGGTTGGCGGATATTGGAGCATCTGCCCGGACACGCAAGAAGCAGAAAAAAAGAAGGCCCCGTCCAGATGAACGGGGCCTCAAAAATCTTGCTGAAGACGGGTCTGGTCTGGCGAGCCTTATTTGGCGGCGGGCTTGAAGACGTTGTGGCAGGCCTTGCAGTCGTTGGCCTTTTTGAACTCGCTGATGCCAGCGGCGTCCTTGGCCTTCACTTTTTGCAGAGCAGCAACCATGGCCTTGCACTTCTCCACCCAGGCGGCCTTTTCTCCCCTCGGCGGTGTGGCGGCGCAGATGGCCTGCACGCATTTGATCAGGCTGTCGAGTTCGGCGTCAGTGGCCTCGCCTTTGCCGACTTTCTTGGCGACGGCGTCATCGGGTTTCCAATTCTTCTTCATCGCGCCTTTGATGACATCGTCCGCGCTGGCGGTGGCAAGGCTGGTGGCGAGGAGGAGGAGGGTGAGTGCTGTCTTCTTCATGTGGTATTTGGTGTATTGGAGGAGTTAGGGATGTCAGATGAGAGGAGCCGGAGCGCGCACGGCCCTGAACATACGCAATCCAAGCAGTTTTTTGACCAACTGCCGGATGGCAATATTTCAGTTTTATCGTTTTAGGCCGTTCACAGCACGGAGGTCAATCCCGGAATGAACATCCCCGCAAAATCTTCTGCAAAACTCCGAGCGAGATTGGCGGAATCGCGTCGTTTTACGCCGCTCCCAGCCATGAAATCCATCCTCCTCCCTCTCGTCCTGCTCGGCGGTCTTGCCTCCGCCGCCGATACCGAGCTTCTGATCCAGCTCGGCCTCAATGACAAAGCCGGCACTGTCTGGGATGGCAGCGTCAAGGTGACACCCGGGGAGGTCACCGAGGTCACTGGCTACCGCTTTGAGCAACAGGATGGCGTCAAAGACAAGACCTCGTGGAAGGTCTCCACCCGCACTCCGGCGGGTGCAGGAGCGAAAGGCGCGCGTGGCAACAATCCAAAGAAAATCGGGCAAATGGCCAAGCAACTGGGCCCTATTTTTGAAAACGGAGTGTATGTAAAGTTCAAGGACATCACCCCGGAGAGCAGTGTGGAAGTCACCACCGCCCAGGGCAACGTGACTTTCAAGCTGGCCGATGTGACACCTGGGGAGGCGCTGGACCTGATGGATGGACGCGTGGCGGTGCAGCAGACGGCCTTCAACCTGCGCAGACTCTCTCCGGACCGCACGGACGATGACTTCCCTGCCCTGGCCGTCGGTCCAAACGGCCACGGATTTCTGATCTACCAAAGCTTCACTCCCGGCCTGGACCGTGATGAACGTGCCCGTCGCCTGGAGAAGGAGCCGGAGGATTTCTCCTACCTCGCCACCCCCGTGGGCGGCGACCAGCTATGGCTGCACCTTCGCAAGGGGAACAAATGGGAGGAGGAGCGCATCGCCGTCACGGAAACAGGCCGCGACATCTATAAATCTGCGGTCTCCCTCGACGGCAATGGAGGTGCGTGGATCGTGTGGAGCGAGCGCTTGGACGGCAATTTCGAGATTCTGGCGCGTCATTATGCACAGGAGAAACTGGGTCCGGTGGAAAACCTCTCCAATGCCCCCGGCAATGACCTCTGCCCGGTGGCAGCGTATTCCACCAAGGGCACGGTGATGGTGGCGTGGATGGCGGCGAAGGACGGTAAGTTTGAGATCCGCACCCGCACCCATCTGGATGGCGCATGGGCGGCGGCGCAGACGGTTTCAAACAGCAGCGGCAACTGCTGGAATCCCTCTCTCAGCACCGATCCGCGTGCCGAGGGCAGCGGGCAGTTTGCGCTGGGCTGGGACACCTATGAAAAGGGCGACTACGATGTGTGGCTGTGCATGCTGGGCGCAAATGGCAGCGGCCCTTTCAAGCCCATGCCCGTGGCGAACACTGCACAGTATGAGGCACGCGCCTCCGTGGCTTACGATCTTCAGGGCGCGGTCTGGGTGGCGTTTGAAAAAAGCGGCGAGACATGGGGCAAGGACTGGGGTGCCTACGACAGCAATGATGGCATCGGCTTGTACCGCAATCGTGAAATCGGCATCGTGGTGTGGGACGGCAAGACCTTGCAGGAGCCGCAGGGCAGCATCGCCGATGCGCTTCCGGGCGCTCAGGCCGCACGTGCCGCTGGCAAAAAAGGCAAGGGCAAAGGCCGTGGTGCGGATGTGACCGCACCCGCTCCGGCCAAGAGCCCGGAAGCTCCGGACGGCCTCGCCTTTGAGCGTCCGGCCGAGCGCAGAGGAGCGCCGGGCGCGCACGCCGAAGCCAATGGCCCGCAGACCTACAACAATCTCGGCCGCATCATCTGCGACTCCGAAGGGCGCATCTGGCTCATCGCGCGCACGCGCTTGAACAGCTTCCGTGGTCCTCTGGGCAGCACCTGGGGCAGCGTGGCGGCCTATCTTGATGGCAAGGAGTGGGTGGGGCCCATCGCCATCCCGCACAGCGACAACCTGCTGTACAATCTGCCCGCCCTCGCCTCCGGCCCCAAGAACCTCTTCGTGGCGCACAGCAGCGACCACCGCCAGGACCGCATGGCCGAGTTCAACCGTGCCAAAACGCCAGGCGGCAAAGGCGGCAATGCCTCCCTGGACGCGAGCAAGGACCCCTTTGACAATGACGTCTACTTCAGCCGCCTGAACGCAGCTGGAAATGTTAAAGCCTACGAGCTCAAGCCACTAAGCGCCGCTGTGCTGGACAATCCAGCCCCGAGCAAGCGCACCACCGCGGAGCGCGCGGAGCTCAGCGCCATCCGCAGCTTCCGCTCCACCATTGGCGGCACGGAGCGGCAGATCCTGCGTGGAGAATTCCACCGCCATACCGAGATCAGCGGAGACGGCGCCAATGACGGTCCGCTGGAGGACATGTGGCGCTACGCCATCGACGCCGCCTCCATGGACTGGATCGGCAATGGTGACCACGACAATGGCGGCGGCCGCGAGTACACCTGGTGGCTGACACAGAAGACGACGGACGCCTTTTTCCTGCCCAAGGCCTTCACGCCGATGTTCAGCTACGAGCGCAGCGTGAGCTACCCGGAAGGCCATCGCAATGTGGTCTTTGCCCAGCGCGGCGTGCGCACCCTGCCCCGTCTGCCCATCAGCGACGCCCGCGTGCATGAGCCTGCCCCGGACACCAACATGCTCTACAAATACCTCAAGAAGTTCAACGGCGTCTGCGCCAGCCACACCAGCGTGGGCACCATGGGCACCGACTGGCGCAACTGGGGCGGCGAATTTGAGCCGATGGTGGAAGTCTATCAGGGCGCACGCCAGAACTACGAATACCCCGGCTGCCCCCGCTGCCCCACTGAAAACGACGCCATTGGCGGCTGGGAGCCCGGCGGCTGGATCAGCGATGCCTTTGCCAAAGGCTACAAGTTCAGCTTTCAAAGCAGCAGCGACCACGGCAGCACGCACATCAGCTACGCCATGATCCTGGCCGAGGACTACAGCCGCGAAGGCATCATCAAAGCCATGCGCCAGCGCCACACCTACGGTGCCACTGACAACATCATCGCCGACAGCCGCTGCACCGCCGCCGACGGCAAAGAGCGCATGATGGGGGACGAATTTTCTGTCAAAGGCGCGCCCACCTTCAAGCTCAAGCTCGTCGGCACCATGCCTTTTGAGAAGGTCACGATGATCAAGGACAACGTCGAGATCCCCATGACCATCTCCAAGGAGAAAAGCATCGATCTCACCTGG
Source organism: Prosthecobacter sp. (assembly GCF_044222565.1). GTDB lineage: Bacteria > Verrucomicrobiota > Verrucomicrobiia > Verrucomicrobiales > Verrucomicrobiaceae > Prosthecobacter. Next base: position 105,040 of record NZ_JBGANA010000015.1, on the reverse strand, counting down.
ACGGATCCGAAGCCTGAGAAAGGCAAGACCAGCTACTACTACTTCCGTGGCGAACAGACGAACGGCGAGCTCGTGTGGGTCTCGCCGATGTGGATTACATTGGAATGATTGATGACCAGTGAACCCAACAAACGCTGGGAACAACGGCTGATGGCTGTCGTGGACGGCGTTTTGTTTGGCTGGTTTCTGCTTATCGCCCACTTTGCCGCCGGAAATCTGATCCAGATTTCCGAATACATCTGGTATCCCAAACCTGAAGATTTACGACCGGCTCTCACCGCCTGGATTCTGGCCGTTTATCCAGAAGAACCATGGTCGCTGCAGGCAGGGTGCCTGATGTTTTCAGTCGGCTTTGGTCTTATCAGTGTGACCTCTGCCGAGGCACTGGCAAGTCGTTTGTTCCGCTGGGCAGCAATCGCGGTTTTTACCGCACTCCTTGCACTTGCCCAGCCTGCGATGAGCGCCTTCAAAAATCTGGTTGAGAGATCAGACGGACGGCTGTGGGACGAAGTACTTTTTGTTGCCCTCTCCCTTGCTGTGCTCGTTTATGGCATCATCCGATGGCGCCGCTTCCAACATCCTCAGGCATGAAGTGCTTCTGCTTTTGGGCAGCATTCATCCTCTGTCATGCTGCTTTGGGTCACCCCGCGGATCAGAGCGACATGCGCGTGCGTCCCAAGCCGCATCAGCTGGAGATTCGCTTCACGTTCAACATCCTCACGCTGTCACGGTTTGTGGGGATCGATGCGGATGGGGATGCGAAGATCAGCATGGCGGAGCTGACGGCGGCACAGCCGCGCATTGCGGAATATCTGAACCAGCATGTTCACATCGAGATCAATCAGCAGAAGGCATCGCTGGGGGCTGGCGTGCGTTTTGAGGCGCTGTGGCCGGAGCCGGAGAAAACACCTCCCATGACCGAGCCGGACTATTCCGGAAGGAAAATGGACGTGACCTTCATCCAGGTCATCTATGGCAAACGCCTGGAGGATTTCTGGCTGGGCTTCGAGATCTTTGAGCAAACCGGCCCCATGCAGACCATTCGCGGCGTGTTTGAGCAGGACGGGCGCGTGGAGGAGGTGCCCTTCAGCGTTCAGGAACCCGAATACCTCTACGACACCGGTTACGCCGATGACCCGTTCGAGCAGGAAGCGGACAAAAAGGCCGCGAAGGCTGACATGCCAGACTCTGCTTCTGGCTCCGGATCATCCCCTGCCCCGCCGGAGGCCCTGGCATCCACATCAGCGGCGGTGCCTGCTGCCTCCATGTCGACGGCAGGATCATCAGCCTCAATGCCCGGAGCGGGCCCTGCGGCAGGTCCCGGCTCCGTCAAACCCTCCGCGGCAGTCGCGGCCGCGCTGGAAGCGGCAGCGGCTGAAGCGACTGGTGAAAAGCGCTGGTGGATGACCCGCGCCGTGGTGTTGATGATCCTGCTCGTGGTGGGCCGCAAGATGCAGCTGAGCGCACGCTCGCGCATCGTCAGCACAAGACGGCGCCCACGACCAAGGTCGTAGCGATGCGCCGTCAGGCGGCTCCACTCATATGCGCCCGTTCATCCAGTCTGGGCTCACCTTACTTTTTCACGCGGCACTTTTTCCTGCGGCGAGCTGCGCCTGATATTCACCGCGGATTTCGGCGATCTGTGCTTTCAAGGCGGCGATTTTTTCCATCAGGTTTTGTTCGTCGAGTGCCGCACGTTTGACCTTGGCCTCCCAGTTGGCCTGAGCTTCCAGCGCCTCGGGAGTCTGAACAGCCTGCTCGTCCGAGTTCGCAATCAACTGGGCCCGCCCGCGGGCACGAAGCTCAAGGGTGCGGGCGTTTTGGCGCAGCAGGTGCAGGCGGGTTTCCTCGCGCTGGAGTTCCTCACGCAGGCGGCCCAATCCGCCGGTCTGCCGGCCTTCGCCCGAGGAAGATCCGGTCGCAATGCCCGATGTGGTGAGTGCGGCGCTTGAAAGTTTGGCGCGCAGAGCGGTGGTGGAAACTTCGACCACGGCAGATGCTGCGGAGGGCGTGGGAGCCTCCAGCTTGCTGGCCTGAATCTGCTCCACGAGGTGGCGCAGCGCGCCCAAGGTCATGTGCACTTCATGCATGGCGTTGCGCGCCTCCGCGGAGTCAGGCTCGGCGGACTGCTGCAGTTTCAGGCTCTTGTCCATGCGCTCTTTCCAGTCGAGCAACGAGGCAATCTGCGCCTCCCAGCCGGCAAGCTGCTGACGCGCATGATGAATCCGCGTGGAAAGCTCCGCGCTTTCCTGATCGTGCACGCGCTGGGCTTCTTTGGAGAGGGAGCGCAGTTCATCGTACATGCTCCGTTCCTGCTGAGCGGAGGTGGTCAGTGTCGCAATTTCCTGCCGCAGGTCTTTTTCCTGCGCGCTCAGAAGTTCCACCTGCTGGCGTGATTCGGTCTCCTGATGATTGACGGCATCGCAGCGCGCAGTCGCCGTGGCGAGCTGCTGGGTGGTTTCGCTCAGCACTGCGTCGAGCTGTGTGCGGCGCTGGGAGGCAGTCTCGATCTGCTGCTTCAGATCCCCCAGGTGCTGCTCCGCCGCCGCGACATTCGCCTGCCGTGAGGTGAGAGCTTCAAGTGTGACTTTGATGTCGTGCGCCAGTGCAAGTTCCTGCGTCACGGCATCGAGCGCACCGCGAGTTTCCACCAGCTTCTGCTCCTGGCCGGCGAGAGTCACACGGGTGCTTGTCAGGTTGTTTTCGGTCGCCTGCACCCGGGACTGCAGCTCGGAAAGCTTGGCAGTGGTCTCGGTGACGCTGGCCTGCTGATCAGCAAGCTCCTTGCGCACCGTCACCAAGCTGGCGGTGGCGGCTTCGTGATCCTGCTGGGCCTGACGCGCTGCCGTGTTGGCGGCTTCGCGTTCCTGCTCACGCCGGGCGATCTGTGCTTCGATCTCACGCAGAATGGCCTCCTGATTTTGCTGCCGCATGAGCAGGTTTTCCACCTCGTGATTCAGGGCGATGCGCCGCTCCTCCGTCTGCTGACACTCCGAAGTTTTCTGCTGCAGGCTGGTTGTGGTCGCGTCCAGTTCCGTCTGCCGTGTTTCCAACCGGATGCCGACTTCTTCATGCTGCTGGCCAAGGCGTTGCAGCTCAATTTCCGCCCCGATGCGCTCCTGGCGCAGCTTTTCTAGTGCGCCGGTCTGATCCTGTGTCTGGCTCTCCAGCTGCCGTGATTTCTGCTCAAGGGCGTGGATGCGGTCGCCAAGGATGGCCTCCTCCTCCGTGCGCGCCTGCAGGGTCTGATTGAGCGCAGCGAGGCGTTTTTCGGCGGCGTCACACTCATTTTGCGTACTCCGCAGCCGCTGCTCCGTGGTGGCCAGCTCCGCGCGACACGCCTCCACAGCCTCAGCCGTGGTCTGCCGGGTGCCTGCCAAGATCACAATCTCCGCTCCCAGCGCGCGATGCCTCTCTCCAAGCTCCGCCAGTGAGATTTCTTTCTCGGCAATCTGCTTCTCCAGCTCCTGGCGTTTGGTGCCAAGATCCGCCACCTCCAGGGTCAGCTGCTTCATCCGCGCCACGACGGCTGCTTCCAGCGTCTGCTGCTCCGCCACGCTGCGGCCCATGTCTGCCAGTTGCGCGGCTGCTTCGGCGCATTCGTTGAGGGCAATGCCGAGTTTTTCTTCCGCGCGTGCGACTTCCTCACGGCGCGCAAGCAGGGTCTGCGCCGCCGCCTTCTCGCGATCAAGCAGATCCTCCATTTCGAGCTGACTTTCCGCCCGTTGCTGGCGGAGCAGCAGCAAAGCCTCTTCATGATGATCGGCTTCGGCATGGATGTCATTGAGCGCAGCAGCCGCGGCCTCGCGCTGGCTGGCGAGATCGCTGATGGCGTTTTCGAGATCGGTGTGGTGCCGGCCCGTTTTTTCCACGGCCTGACGTATTTCCTGCAGTCGAGTCCTCTCATCGGCGATGGCACCGCGGGTCAGATTCAGCGAGGCCTCGCTCTCACGGCATTGGGCGGTGAGCTGTGCAAAATTTTGCTCCAGAGTCTGGTAGCGCGCGGTCAAATCCACCACGTGCCCCGTGGCCCTGCTGCCCGCCTCTTCCAGATAGTTCAGCCGCTCCTGCTTGAGCTTCACGTTCGCTTCGATCTGCTGCGCGTTCACCTCCAGGCGCGCGATGTTGATGGTCAGTTCCTGCTGCCGCGTTTCATGCCGCACCACGACCCCGCGTGCCTCGACGATGCGCTCCTGCTGGCGGGTCACTTCATCGATCGCCTTTTGCAGAAGGTCGGAGAGTTCCGAGCTGCGTTCATTCAGCAATGCGGACTCTGCCTTCAGACCGGCCAGTTGCTTGGCAGCGGCCGCCACCTGCGCCTCCATGGCTTGCTTGTGCCCTTCCCATTCGCTCAGCTGCTGCTGCGTTTTTTCCAGCCGGCCCTGCTCCTGCAGATACCTATTGTTGATTTCCTGCAAACGTCCCTGCAGCAGCTCGCGGTGCCCGTTCAGCTTGGAGAGCTGTTCATTCATGCTGGCCTCCAGGCTCAGGAGGCGGTTCACCTCTGAAGTCTTTTGCTCATGCAGCCGGGTCATCTGCTGCAGTTCCAGCGCCCGCGACCGGTGCTGCCCCTGGACAGACTGGAGTTCCGCGTGCCAGCGCTCGTAAGTCGCCTGCGCATCAGCCGCTGCGGCGGAAAACTCCACCGTGCGACCAACCGAGATGCCGTGAATAGGAGATGCCTTGATCTCCCGGCCATTTTCCAGTTCGAAAGCGAGGTTACTCATAAAAGGGGACTCCGTTGCAAGAATTTGTAAGCTTACCTCAATATTTTGAAATGGTTAAGGAATTTTTTTGAAATTCAGCACCTCAATGCAGAAAAGTGCGGCCAGAGCTTGGTCATGCTGGCGGTTGGGTTGGTAAATGGCTAAACAACCGGACCGTCAGAAAACGTCCCGCCTCTCAGCGTCCTTTCTCGCAATAGAGGCGCACCCCGTCGGCGCACATGGAGGTGACATTGGCATCCTCCCCTTTCCGCCAGAGCGCTTCATCGACGCCATCCGCCATGGCGATCGCATGCTCAGCGGCGGCATAGCGCAGACGGTTTTCCTCCGCGCTGACTCCCGCCTGAAAGTCGGCCGCCACCCGCTCATAGACTTCGGCGACACGATCACGGTAGTGCTTCAAATGCCATTCCACATCTTCCACCGCGCCAAAATGAGTGAGGTAGAGTGTTTTGAAGTTCGCGGCCAGAAGCCGTTCCAACGAGTGCCCATAAGCCACGGGGTCAAACTGCGGCGGTGCTGCAGTAACGGAAAGGTAGCGGCTGTGCTCCAGACGCATCCCAGCCACGTCTCCAGTGAAACACACATCGCCGATGACGAACGCATGATGATGCCGCGCATGCCCGGGTGTGTCCCAGGCGATGATCTCAACCCCTCCGAGCGGCACCTTTTCACCGTCCTGCAAAGCCACCACGCGGTCCGCAGGCGCAGGCAGCATCTCGCCCCACAGCGAATCCATCTGAGAACCATAGACCATGCGCGCGCTTTCGATCAGCTTTGAAGGATCGATCAAATGCCGCGCTGCATTCGGATGACAGTACACCGTGGCCCCCTGCTGCGCAAACCATCCGGCAGCACCGGCGTGATCGAGATGGATGTGGGTGACGAAGACCTTCCTTATCGCCGCTTCATTCACGCCTGCACCACGAATCGCCGCACGCAGAGTCTCCAGCGTGGAGCCCGGCCCGGTTTCGATCAGCGCATACTCGCCACCGCTCTCGATGAGGTAGGAAGCGATGAGGCCGGGAATGCCAATGAAGCGAAGATCGAGGGTATGGATGCGCATGGGAAAAGTAGTACAGAGCTTTAGCTCGTTCCGGTGAAAACGCACGAATGAGATGCCGGCTGCCATGAAGCAAGCACCCCACCGAGCCGCCGAAAACTCCAGCGAACCTTCAACTGCAAACCTCCCACTTGGAGTTCAACGCAAAGCGCCTCTACCGCATCGCCTCAAAACGCTTCTTCAGCACGTCCTTCTGCGAAACACCGCCGAGCTTGGACTGGGTCTCATCGACCCACTTTTGCTCCAGCGCGTTTTTGGTGGGGCGGTTGACCTGGTAATAGACGCCGAATTTCCCTGGCGCGAGGTTTTCGGCCAGCTTGAAGGCGGCGGTCTCGTCCGTGACGTCGTGCTGCGTTTCGTCGATGAGGTCGTAGGTGCCGCCTTTGCGGGGCGTGCTGTCGTCAAACGCACCGGCGTAGAACATGACGCACTCGCTGAGACACTCCACCACGCTGAAGCCATCATGCAAAATGGCGCGCTCAAACATGGCCTCCATGTGCTTCACCTGCGCGGCATGCGTGCGGGCGATGAACGTGGCGCCGCTGGCGAGGAGCTGACGCATGGGATTGATGGGGCGGTCGATGCTGCCGGTGGGGTCGGTCTTGCTCTTGAAGCCGATGGGGCTCGTCGGGCTGGTCTGCTTCTTGGTCAGGCCATAGACGAAGTTGTCCATGATGACGTAGGTGAGCTTGATGTTTTTGCGCGCTGCGTGGTTGAGGTGGTTGCCGCCGATGGAGAAGCCGTCGCCGTCACCGCCGAAGACGAAGACGTGCACGTCCGGACGGCTCAGCGAGATGCCGGTGGCCAGCGGCAGCGCACGACCATGGATGAAGTGGATGCCGTGCGTGTTCATGAAATACGGGAAGCGGCTGGAGCAGCCGATGCCGGCCACGCAGACGATGTTTTCATGCGGATACTGCAGCTTCTCCAGCACACGATAAAAGATGTTCAGCACGGCGAAGTCGCCGCAGCCAGGGCACCACGTGGGGTGGTCGGCAGTGAGGGCTTTTTTCGTGAGCTTGTCCGCAACGGGAGCGGCAGGAGTGTCGAGGGCGGTGGACATGATGGTTGGAAAAATAAAAGGTTGTTGGATGCAGCGAAACTGGCTCAGGACTGACCGGCCATGATCTTTTCCACACCGGTGACGATCTCGCGGATGCGGAAGGCGAGGCCGTCGGTTTTGCACACGGACTTGATGCGGGGATCTGCCAGGCTGGCGCGCAGCAGGGTGGCCAGCTGGCCGTAGCCGTAGAGGCCGGAGTCGTTCATCTCCACGCAGACCACGTGTTTGAATTTTTTGAAGAGACCGTCCAGGCCGTCCGGCATGGGGTGCAGGTGGCGCAGGTGCAGGGCGCCGGCCTTGTGGCCTTCTGCGCGCAGGCGGTCCACGCTTTCCTTGATGGGTCCATAAGTGCTGCCCCAGCCGATGACGAGGACATCGCCGGTCTGGTCGCCGTGGATCTCGGGCAGCGGGAGTTCCTTGGAAAGCTGCACCAGCTTGTTGCGGCGCTTGGCGGTCATCAAGGTGTGCATCTTCGGGCTGCCGCTGGGGTGGCCCATTTCATCGTGCTCCAGACCGGTGGAGATGGGATATTTGCCGCCGGCCATCTTGGCTCCGGGAGGGGCGTGGCGGGTGATGGAATCGAGCGGGTAAGGCTTGAAGTCGGCGGGGCGAGTGGACAGGTCCAGCTCAGGCTCCACCCAGTGCATGTCGAGGTCCGGCTCTTCAAAGGCCTCGATGCGGCTGCTCAGAGCCTGATCGCTCAGAATGATGACGGGGCAGGAGTATTTCTTCGCCAGCTTGCCAGCTTCGAGAGCGATGTAGAAGCAGTCTTCCACGTCCTTCGGCGCCAGCACGATGCGCGGGCTGTCGCCGTGGCTGCCATAAATGGCCTGCATGAGGTCGGACTGCTCCACGCTGGTGGGCAGACCGGTGGAGGGACCGCCGCGCTGCACGTTCACGACGATAAGCGGGATCTCAGCCATGCTGGCGTAACCGAGCGCCTCCATCTTCAAACTGAGGCCCGGGCCCGCGCTGCCGGTGATGGCAAGATGCCCTGCGAAAGCAGCGCCGATGGTCATGGCCACGGCGGCCAGCTCATCCTCGGCTTGAACGTAGATACCGCCATACTTCGGCAGCTCGGCGCGCAGGGTTTCCATGATCGAGGACCATGGGGTGATCGGGTAAGCAGAGCCGTAGCGCACACCTGCGGCGATGAGCCCCAGCGTGAGCATCTGGTTGCCGTCTGCGCTGATGCGGTGGCCTCCGGGGGCCTCGCCTGGCACAAAGGCGAACTTCTCCACTTCGCCCACCTGGTAGGCAAAGCCAGCGTCAAAGGCCAGCAGGGCATTGCGCAGCACGCTTTCGTCCTTGCGGCCAAACTGGCGGCTGACGATGCCCACGAGCTTTTCCTTGTCCAGATTGAAGACGGCGCAGACCATGCCGAGCACAAACATGTTCTTGCCACGGTCACGCGTGGAGCCGCCCACAGCCTCCACCGTGGCGGAGGTAAAGGGCACTCCTATGTGGATGATGCCGCGCTCGTTCTTGACATCCTCCGGCGTCATGTCCGCAGTATCGTAGAAGCAGATGCCGCCATCGCGCAGCGCGGCGATGTGGTTCTCGTAGCTATGCTTGTAGAAGGCCACCAGCACGTCTGCCTCGTCGCCCTCATGGAGCACCTCGCCGGAGCCCAGATGCACCTGGAAAATGGAAGGACCGCCCGAAATGGTGGACGGGATGGTCATGTAGGTCATCACTTCCTGCGCCGTGCGGCCGGCCAGACGCGCCAGGAAACCGCCGATGGACTGAATACCGTCCTGCGAATTGCCCGCGAGGCGGATGACGGCGTTGCGCAGGGAGGTGGGAGATGACGACGAAGGAGCGGAAGCGGTGGACATGGTTGGGGTACGGGCATGCACGCCCGCAGATTGGTTGGCTGAGGAAACGCGATTCTAGAAGGGCTTTTGCAGCCGTCCATGGTGGAGAATGGCTTTTTTATGCGATGCCCAACTGGAAAAACCGGTTGATTCCAGGCCATGGTCTGCGCCTCGTTGTCAGTCCATGAAGATGCCGATGAAACGGACGTTGATGCTCTGGGGCAGCCTGCTGGCGGCCTGCGCAACGAAACCCGCGCCCGTGAAAGTGGCAGTGCCGACGAAGCCCGCCCCCATGCACGCGCCCGGCGTAGCAACGGTACCCGGAGATCCTCACGGCGCACGAGTCGCTCCAGGACCAGATGGGCGGGCGCAAGCAGTGGTGCCAGGGCCGGATGGCAAGGCGCGGGTACTGGTTACTGCATCCGGAATTTCGCTGCAGCGGCGGCCGAACGGGCAGCCCGAGGTGCTGGAGGAACCGCTGGAGGTCCCGAGTGAGCCGATGGACATGGAGAAGGACCGCTGGGAAGAGACGTTAAAGGAGGTGGCTGAGGGCATTCGGTGGTCGCCAAGCGGCACTAAGATATGTCTGTTGCGCCTTTACAAACGCGGGAGCGATGTGGCGGTGTATACCCAAGCCTCACACCCAGCAGGGGAGATAGAGCTGGACCTGGACGTGCTGGTGAAGGCCATTGAGGAGCGCTACGGAGATGTGTTCAAGATGGGGCGATTTTACTACATCTCTCCTAAGCGGTGGATCGATGAGGACCATCTGGAGATCGAGTTCAGCGGTAACGTTGTGCCGAAAGTGGTGCCAAAAGTCGAGACATCACCGGAGTTGTGGGGATATTACAAAGGGACGGCGCTCGTCGAGATGGGGGCAAAATCTGGCAACGTAAAGGGTGAGCTCAAATGGGAGCCTCTTGAAAAGCACGAGGTCTTCTGAAGAAGCATGGCTCTTCAGGTCTGCGCCCTCTCCCCGGGAGCTAAGGATCAAACTCCTTGCTATATCCTCCGCTTGTGACAGTATGACACCCCTCAAATTCTGAGGGTTACGTTTCGTTTGTTTTTATGAGTACCCACACCTTCCCTGAATTGGGAATCGCCCCCGAGCTTCTTGAAGCCGTTAAATCTCTTGGCTTTGAGCAGCCCTCACCCATCCAGGCCGAGGCCATACCCGTGGCCATCACTGGACGTGACGTCGTGGGCCAGAGCCAGACTGGCTCCGGCAAAACGATGGCCTTTGGCATTCCCGTCGTGCAAGGCGTGGACGGCTCCAAGCGCCAGGTGCAAGCCCTGATCCTCTGCCCCACCCGCGAGCTGGCCATGCAGGTCTGCGCGGAAATCCACAAGCTGGCCACCTTCAAAGAAGGCGTGCGCGCCACGCCCGTTTACGGCGGCGCTTCCTATGACCGCCAGATCCGCGCGCTGCAGAGCGGTTCCCAGATCGTCGTCGGCACCCCAGGACGCATCCTCGACTTCATGGAGCGAGGCCTGATCAAGTTCGACGCCCTCAAGACCCTCGTCTTTGATGAAGCGGACGAAATGCTGGACATGGGCTTCAGCGATGACATCGACCGCCTCATGGCCGCCGTGCCGAAGGAGCGCCAGACCATTTTCTTCTCCGCAACGTTTGAGCCGCGCATCCGCCGTCTCGTCGAAAACTACACGAACAACCCGGCCACCATCACCATTCAGCAGAAGGCGCTGACCGTGTCCACCATCGAGCAGCGCTACTACGAAGTGCAGGGCCGCTCCAAGCTGGAAGTGCTCTGCCGCGTGATCGACATCGAGGCCCCGCGCCTGACCATCGTTTTCGCGAATACCAAGCGCGCCGTGGACGATGCCACCGACGCCCTCGTGGCCCGTGGTTACGCCGCCGACCGCCTGCATGGCGACATCAATCAAACCATGCGCGAGCGTGTGATGCGGAACTTCCGCAGCGGCAACGTGGAAGTCCTCGTGGCCACCGACGTGGCCGCGCGTGGCCTTGACGTGAACGACATCGATCTGATCGTGAACCTGGAGCTGCCGTATGACGCCGAAGACTACGTGCACCGCATCGGCCGCACCGGCCGTGCCGGGCGCAGCGGCAAGGCCTTCAGCCTCGTGGCCGGTCGTGAAATCTACCTCATGCAGCGCATCCAGCGCTTCATCAACATCCGCGTGGAGCGTGCCAAGGTGCCCTCCCAGGAAGAGCTGGAGGCCACGCGTGTGGACAAGACTTTCGAAAAGGTGAAAGCAGTGCTGGAAGGTGCCAGCTACACCAACCACGAGCACAGCATCCAGCGCCTGCTGGACATTGGTTTCTCCCCCACGGAGATCGCGAGCGCCTTGATGGATCTGCTCATGAAAGACCAGGGCCGCGAGGCCGAGGCGATCGTGGAAGATCGCGCTGGCAAGAAGTTTGAATCCAAGCCGCGTCCGCAGCAGGCAGCCCCTGCCCCGCGTCCCGCTCCTGCCGCAGCACAGACTCCGGCTCAGGCTCCTGTCGCTGCACCCGTTGCCGCTTCTGCGGTTGCCCCCGCTCCGGCTTCGACTGAACCCAACACCGAAGCCTCGGATAGCTCGGCCCCCGTTGCCGAAACTCCAGCCTCGGCACCGGCTCCAGCCGCCGTGGAAAGCCGCGCTGAAGAAGGCGAAGAAGACGCCGGACCCACCAATCACGAGGCCGCCTCTCCGGCCCCGGCCCAGCGACCTGCTCCCGCCAAATTTGACAACGAGTACGACACTTCCGACGAAGAAGATGAGCGTCCTCTGCCCAAGAAGCAGAGCAGCTGGGTGCAAAAAGGCCCGCGCTCTGGCATGGTGCGCCTGTTCATCAACGTCGGCGGCATGGACCAGGTGCGTCCGCAGGACATCGCTGGCATGCTGTATAATACCATTCAAGACCTGACCCCGGGCAGCATTGGCGCGATCGATGTGCTGGAAAAGTGCAGCTTCGTCGAAGTGCCAGGCGACAACGTGGAGTCTGTCCTCGAAGGTGTGAAAGGCGCGCAGATCCGCGGTCGTGACATCCGCATGGACCATGCGGACCGCCCCGACAACATCAGCGGCGTGCGGCCCAAGCGCTTCGGCGGCGGAGGCGGTTTCGCTAAGAAGCCCGGCTTCGGCGGCGGCGGTGGTGGCGGCTTCAACAAAGGTGGCCACGGTGGTGGCGGCGGAGGCTTCAAAGGCTTCGGCGGTCAGGGTGGTGGCTTCAACAAGCCCGGCTTCGGCGGTGGCTTCAAAAAAGGCGGCTTCGGCAGCAAGCCCTGGCAGCAGCGCGAAGGCGAAGGCCCCAGCCCCGGCTACGGTGGTGGTGGTGGCGACGACGGACCACGACGCGAAGATGCTGGCGGCGGCGGCGGTGGTTTCGGCGGGCCTCCCAAGCGCCCCTTCGGTGGCGGCAATCGCTTCGGCGGTGGCGGCGGCTTCAAGAAGAAGTGGTAGCCACATGAACGACACGCCGGTGAGGATGGCTCGCACCAGTCCTCACCGTGAAGCCTGGGCCGTGTTTGAAAACCATCGCTGCGCGTGCAATTCCGTGGAGCGCTTTGGCCTGCCCCATTGCGACAGGAGTACCCAACACGCCTCCTGTCAGCGCATGTCCGGCATCATGACTCCTCACGCTTCTGTTTCTCGACCCATTCCCGAGACACGGTGGGCTTGAACTCAAACTTCGGCATGTGCCGGTCCACTACGGCAAACAGCGAACTGGCCAGAGCAACCACCACTTCGGTGTCTCCCTGGGTGTGGAAATAGCCCACAGACATGTTGTAGGCGGCTACTTTTTCCTTCATCAGCTTCAGCGCCTCCTGATGGCGGCGCGTCGCCTTGCCACGGATGTCCGCGCCCTCCTTGCGAATCATCTTGGCAAGACCGGGGTTCGGCCCAGAGAGCGGACTGCCAACGGTCTCCGTGTGTTGGGCCAGGTCATCCTTGGCCCCTGCCAGACGCTCGGCGATTGCCAGGGCGTTCTCCGCTTCGATCAGTTCCTCTTCCTTTTGATACAGGTCTCTGAAAATGAATACCAGAGCATCCACAGCCTTTTTGTTCATTCCTTCCTGCGTCTTGGAAAAGGTTTCCAGACGCTTCACCGTTTCCACCGCTTCCTGCAGTCCGGGTTGCTGCGCCATCCGTATCGGTCTGAGGCAAAGTACCATCGTAGGAGAGAGCAGCGGATCCTCGGCGGCATCTGACGCCAGGCCCGGCAGAGCATTTCCCAGCAGCAGTAATGTCAGGAGGCATGCTTTCATCGGCGTCCGGGTCAGTAAGCCCGTTTATCTTCATTCGTAACACCCAAACATCAAGCGTGATCCGCTGGCGTCACGGCGCCACCCCTCGCCGCCGCTCTCGCATCTCAATTTGGCAGAAGCTGTACCAAGAAATCATTGGCGGCATGCTCTGTGCGCACTTAAATCTCAGCAGGATCGCCTCCGCGGCTGTCTTACATTCAAAATCATGCCAACCTCCTCCGCACTCCGGGACGCTCTGACTCAGTCACCGAACAACCTGTCGCTGCTTCTGCTCTACGGTCGTGCTTGCCTTGAAGAACTCCACCTGGATGAGGCTCGCGAGGTCTTCACCCGCGCCTTGGAACTGGATCCGGACCAGACGGATGCCATGCTCGGCGTAGCGAAGGTTTTGTTCATGGAGGGAGACACATCCGGCGCCGCCGTGCGTGCGGAACGCGTCATCTTTCTGGAGCCCACCAATGCCCAGGCGCATCTGCTCATGAGCCGCGTGTACCTCAGCGAAGGAGACCGTTCCAAGGCCATCGAGCACTTTGACCGTGCCGCACAGATTGACGGAACCATGAGCGATCCCGCTCTGGAGCGCGAACTGGGACGCACCGCCCGCGACGCGCGCAAGACCGCCCCTGCCCCGGCCCCTGAACCGGCCAGCCAGGAAGCACCTATGTCCGGTGGTGGAGATCAGGATGAATTCTTCGAAGACCCCTTTGAGGATCCTCCCTTTGACTGGCGTCCCGAAACCTTCTACGCTCCCGGCGACCCCGAGCGCGGCAATGTGACCTTCGCCGATGTGGGCGGCATGGAGGAGCTCAAGGAAGAAATCCGCCTCAAGATCACCTACCCACTGCAGTTCCCGGATTTGTACAAAGCCTACGGTCGTAAAACCGGCGGCGGCATCCTCATCTACGGTCCGCCCGGCTGCGGCAAGACGCTGATCCTCCGCGCCGTCGCAGGAGAAGTCCCCTGCAACTACCTCTCCGTGGGCCTGCATGAGATTTTTGACCCTTACTTCGGCAGCACGGAGCGCAATCTGCACCAGATTTTTGAAACCGCCCGCGCCAACGCGCCCTGCGTTCTGGTCTTTGATGACATCGACTCCCTGGCCATGGACCGCCGCCAGATCCGCGAGAGCCAGATGCGCAATCTGGTAAACCAGTTCCTGCATGAGATGGACGGCATCCGCAGCGAGAACCAGCGCATCCTCGTCATTGGCGCCACAAATCAGCCCTGGGCGCTTGATCCCGCCTTCCGCCGCCCCGGTCGCTTTGACCAGGCCATTTTCGTCGCCCCGCCGGACGCCCCGGCCCGCGCGCAGATCATCGAACTGCTGGCCAAGGACAAGCCCATTGCCGAATTCGACACCACGGAACTCATCGAAGCCACCAACGGCTTCTCCGGTGCCGATTTGAAGTGGGTCTTTGACCGCGCCGCCGAGCTTGCCCTCTCCGCCGCCATTCACACCGGCCAGCCCGTGCCGATCACGCTCGAACTTCTCCTCGCCGTAGCCAAGGCCCACACTCCCAGCACCCAGGAATGGTTCGAAGGCGTGCGCACCCACGCGCAGTCGCAGGAGGGTCCGAACAGCATCTTCAACGACATGCGCAAATTTCTCAACGCGCCGTCGAATACGAAGAAGGAGAGGTAAGAAAGTAGTCCAGAGCTTTAGCTCGTTCTGGGAAACGCCCCCTGAGCCGTCATCGCCTCCGATACTCAACTCTGCCGCCGTGTGGAGGCGCAGAGCTTTTGGATTGCGGTCGCGCAGATGTACGGCGCAAGCCAGCAGCGGAGCTACCGCTTTCGAGCGGCTCCTGGCATTCATAAACTCAAAGCCCCGACGCACACCACGGACGGCACTGTGCTCGGTTGGGACACGCCGCCTCCGAACCGCACAGCCTGCGAAAGCGGTAACTCCGCTCATTCTTCGCTCCGCGACCGCACTCCAAAAAGCGTGGTTCATCAGCAAGCCGACATGACTTGCTGATGCTGTGAGAAGAGAGGTCTCTCAGAACGAGCTAAAGCTCTAAACTACTTTCCTTACCGCGTCAGCCCGCCATCCACGATGCGCATCGCGCCTCTCGGATTCGCATCCTTCAGCAGCTCAGGCAACGCCTCCTCCGGGAAGCCCTGGTAGCAGACTGGACGCACGAAGCGGTAGATGCTTCCCGTGCCGATGCTGGTGAAGAAGCTGTGGCTGGCGGCAGGGTACGGACCGCCGTGGTGCATGGAGGGGCAGACCTCGATGCCGGTGGGGAAACCATTGAAGATGATGCGGCCCACCTTGCGCTCCAGCACGCGGACGAGCGGGGCGAAGTCGCGCAGATCCTGCTCGGTGCCGTGCAGGGTGGCGGTGAGCTGGCCTTCAAGGCTGTTCGCATACCGCAGCATGTCTTCCAGCGTGGCGCATTGGGTGATGATGGAGCACGGGCCAAAGACCTCGCGCCGAAGTTCTTCATTGGACTCCAGCACATCGATCGTGGTGGTGAAGATGCGGCAGGCGGCCTGCGAGGCCTTTTCACTCGCCGGAGTTTCAGACTGCCCGGCCAGGTGCAGACCCTTCACTGTCTGCCACACGGCGGTGCCGGCATCGTACGCCTCGCAGATGCCACGATGCAGCATCGTCTGCGGAGCTACCTTGCCCGCGAGAGCGGCGGCATTGCTGATGAACTGGTTCAAATCGTCACCCTTCAAGCCGAGCACCACGGCGGGGTTCGTGCAGAACTGGCCCACGCCCATCGTCACAGAACCGACATAAGCTTCCGCGATTTTCGAGGCGCGCTCCTTCAGTGCGCCGGGCAGCACAAACACCGGATTCACCGAACCCATTTCAGCATACACCGGGATCGGGTGCGCACGGGCGGCCGCCACGTCCATCAGCGCACGACCACCGCGCAGGGAGCCGGTGAAGGCCACGGCTTGGGTGAGCGGGTGCTTCGTCAGAGTGGTGCCGATGTCATTGCACTTGCCATGCACCAGAGAGAAGCAGCCCGCAGGCAGACCAACTTTGTGCAGGGCATTGAGTACCGCACGCGTCAGCATCTCGCAGGTGCCGGGATGGGCCGGATGGCCTTTGACCACCACCGGGCAACCCGCCGCCAGCGCACAGACCGTGTCCGTACCGATGACACCAATGGCGAAGGGAAAATTGGAAGCACCAAAGACAACCACTGGGCCGATGGGCATCATCACACGGCGCACATCCGGCTTCGGCAGAGGCTGACGGTCCGGGATCGCGTGGTCCACGCATGGATTGGCCCAGGAGCCTTCGCGGATCAATGCAGCAAAAAGCTTGAGCTGGCCGATGGCACGACCGCGCTCTCCAGTGAGGCGGGCCATAGGCAGGGCGCACTCCGCATGGGCGCGCTCCAGCAGGGCATCGCCTAGCGCGGTGATCTCGTCGGCGATGGTGTCGAGCAACGTGGCACGCGTCTCCGGCGTGGCAAAACGCAGGGCATCAAAGGCTCCGTCCGCAGCCTGCATGGCCTCATCCGCCTCGGCATGGGTGGCATCTCCAAACGCAGGCTCAAGCTGCGCACCCGTCGTGGGATTGTAAGCGTGAAACAGATGGCCGTGGGGAGCAGCCTCGCGGCCCGCGATGAAGTGATGTCCAGTGAGTGTCATGGTTGGTAAGTCTCTAAAAGAGAAATGCGGTTTCGTCCAGTGTTCGTGCGTGGGCCTCTCAGCATCGTTGGGATGTGGCCGCCATAATTCCAACCGCGAGGCCGCCTCCTCTCCTCACTGCGGCAGGCCATTGATCACCGCAGCCATCATGGAATCGCCGGCAACTCCATGATGAAGTGAGACTTTGAAACCAGAATTTCCATCGTTGGATCCTGCTCCGCCAGCTCTTTCAGCACCCGGACTTTGAGATAACGGGCCTCGTCCGGCATTTGCGGAGCCAGATCGTAGCTGATAAACCCAAACCCACCTTTCTTGCTCATCTTCGTCATCGGCATTGGCACCGTATTGTCTCTTCCCCGCCAGACGAGCTGGAGTCTGGGATTCATATGCGGACTTGGATTGAGGAAGGCGAAGAAGTCCCCCAGAGGCCGCCCCTCGCTGTTTAGCCACTGCCCCAAGAACCGAAATTTGAAGCCTTTGCGATCGCCCCAGTCCTTGCCATAGACAAACAATCGCCGCCCTAAGATGACACCCACCACGATTTCTTCCTGGTGCTCAAAGGCGAATGTCGTCTTGTCCCCTTCAGGAAAAAACTGCAGCAGTTCAACGGCTGTCAGCCTGGTTTCTCGAAGGTCCAAATCAGTTGTCTGTGCCACGGGCACCACGAGAACTCTGCTTCCTTGAAGGATCTCATAATGCCGCGAAGTGTCCTCAGGCAGTTCACTCGAAAAAAGATGCCCGGCACACAACAAACTGAAGAAGAGTGTTTTCATGGGAATCCAACGCCAGCATTTGAAAGGCGACCGGGGGAGTTTCGACCGCCCATTTTCAAGAAAACTACAGCAACCGCATAGGTGTTGGAAAGGGCATTCGCATCACCCCACCGGGTTCACCAGCGTGCCGATGCCTTCGATGGTGATGCTCATGATGTCTCCACTTTGCAGGGTGAACTCGTCTCCGGGGACGATGCCTGTGCCGGTCATGAGGAAAGTGCCGGTGGGAAAGGTGTTGTCGCGGAAGAGGAATCCGGCGAGCTCCGTGGGAGTACGCTTGAGCTGGGAGACCGTGGTCTCTCCTTCAAAGGCCGGTGCGCCTGCGCGGTCGATCTGCAAATGAATGCGCGTGGTCGGAGCGGGCGCTTCGTTTTGGATGAGGATGGCGGGGCCGAGCGCGGCACAGAGCTTGAAGCATTTGGCCTGCGGCAAGTACAGGGGGTTCTCGCCCTCGATGTCGCGGCAGGAGAGGTCATTGCCAACGGTGTAGCCGATGATCTCGCCACGGCTGTTGATGCAGAGGGTCAGCTCCGGCTCGGGCACCATCCATTTCGAGTCGCTGCGCAGGTGCATGGGCTGGCCGGGATGTGCCACACGCTGAGGGGTGGCTTTGAAAAAGATCTCGGGGCGCTCAGCGGCATAGACGCGGTCATAGAAGCTGCCGCCGCCGGCGTCCTTGCTCTCCTCCATGCGTGCGGTGCGGCTGCGGAAGTAGGTGACCCCCGCGGCCCACACTTCCTGGGAAACGATGGGAGCCAGAATCGTCTCAGCGGCCGGCGCTTCCACGGCTGGAGAGGTGGCGGCGATCTGCGCGAGGTAGGCGGACAAACCCACGAGTTCAAGCAGTGCATCCCAGTTCGTTTCGGGCACGGCGTGCCATGAGTTTGCGGTCTGAATGTAGCTGCCGGTGGTGGTGCGATAGAGAAGCATGGGAGCGCAAGCTAGAGGCTGCTCACGCCGTGTGCAACCCACCTCAGAGCTGATTCTTGCACAGGGCCTCGTCCAGGCCGTGCAGGCAGTGCACCCATTGGATGTTTTCGTTGGGAAGGCTGGCCCGGTAGCTTTCAGAGGCACGACCGCCCACAATGAAGCGCATGGACGGTGGCAGCATCTCGCGCATGCGGCGCAGCTTCTCCACGATGACCGGACAATTTTCCGGGTACACGACACTCAGGGCCACGGCGGTCACGTGCCGGGCCAGGGCACACGCGGCGATTTCCTCCACCGGCAGATTGGGGCCGAGGTAGGTCACATACCAGCCCAGGTCTCGCGCTGAGGCGGCGACGATCAATGCTCCCAGTTCGTGCAGTTCTCCCGCAGGCGTGGCGACGACGAGTTCCGGGGCATGTGCCGGAGTCTGGCTGCCGGGCACCGGGGTGAGAAGCAGCTCCCGGATCACAGCCGTGGCGATGTGCTCGTGGCTGGCGCGCATTTCGCCATGCTGCCAGTTGCTGCCTATCTTCACGATCAGCGGGCACAGCACCTGGTGCAGCATGCCGCGCTGGCCATACTGCAGGCGTGCCTGCAGCAGCATCTTCCGCAGTCCCTCACAGTCATAGCGTTTTGCCGCTTCGATGGCGGACTCCACATAATGTGCGGGCTCCATTGCCGGAACTTGCGGCACACGATCATCGGCAGAACTCGGCGCTGTAGGATCCGCAGGAATCACGGGGACCGGCCGAGCGACGGGCACGGTGCCCTGGGCCAGCTGCTCCAGCTCCTCCGTGCTCAGACGCGCCACACCACCGATGCGGTGGCCGTTCTCCGTGAGCATTTTCAGCAGCTTCAGCCGCTTCACCGCCTCGTCACAGTACATGCGCCGGTTCGTGCCTGTACGGCTCGGGCTCAATGCGCTGTAGCGCCTCTCCCAAATGCGGATCACATGCTGGCTGAGGCCACTGAGCTTGCTGGCGAGCTGGATAGGACAGGGCATTGATGAAGTGAACGAAGAAAGAATCAGGAACGTGCAGTAAAATGGAAGAGCACTTGGCACTTGAGGCCAGCGCAGAAACGTTTACGCATTGCCGCCGCATCTGGCTACCACGTTGTCACACTTTCCGCCACAGCCATGCTGAATTATATTTGGGCCACCCTCCTTTTTATCGGACTTCTGGTTGCCGGCCTGGTGGGGCGCATTTCGGGAGATGCCAGCGTCATCGATGCCGCGATGAAAGGCGCGGAAAAGGCCGTCATGGGCATCGCCCTGCCGCTGGCGGGCATGATGATGTTCTGGCTCGGGGTGCTGCGCCTGCTGGAAAAGGCCGGCGTGCTGGAGGCCGTGGTCCGCCTGCTCTCTCCCCTGCTCCGCCGTTTGTTTCCCGACGTGCCCACCGGCCACCCGGCCATGAGCGCCATGGTGATGAACCTCTCCGCCAACATGCTGGGCCTCTCCAACAATGCGACCCCGCTGGGCCTGAAGGCCATGGGCCATCTGCAGGAGCTCAATCCCCACAAGCAGAGCGCCAGCAATGCCATGATCACTTTTCTGGCGCTGAACACCGGCGCCTTCACTCTCATCCCCATGACCGCGATGAATTTCCTCAACGCCGCCGGTGTGAGCCACAGCTTCCGTGTCATCGTGCCCACCATCCTCGCCACCGCCTGCGCCTCGGTTGCGGCGGTGATCGCGGCCAAGAGCTTTCAGCGTCTGCCTGGTTTCGCCGCTCAGCCAGATGAGGTCGTCACCGAAGCCCAGTCCTCCGTCTCCAGGCCCGCAGGCATCTCGCCGCTGGCCAGATTCTGGCTCATGCTGCTGGCCACCCTGTTCATCGGCGTCTCAGCTTTGGAGCTCGGCCCGCCACACTGGCGGAAGTCCATCCTCGACCATACTGGCCTCTCGGCAGTACTGGCGCAGTCCGCGCAAAGAAAGGCAGATGCGGAAAAGACGCTCGCTTTAAAAAAAGAGGAGGCCAAGGCCGCAGCCGCCACGCAGGAGAAAGCCGAGCCCCCGGTTTGGCGCCGGGTCATGGACGGTGCCTCCGGCCTCGCCATTCCCGCCATCCTCATCCTTGCAGTAGGCGTGGCTTGGGCACGCGGGGTGAAGGTGTATGAAGAATTTGTGGATGGTGCCAAGGAGGGCTTTCAGGTGGCGGTGCGCATCATGCCCTATCTCGTGGCCATGCTCGCCGTGCTGGCCATCCTGCGTGAGTCCGGCGCGTTTCAGCTTCTGGAGTATGCGCTTGCTCCCGTGCTGAACGCCCTGGGCTTCCCGGTGGAGTTGCTCTCACTGGCGCTCATGCGCCCGCTCAGCGGCTCTGGCGCGCAGGGCATCCTCAATGAAATCCTCACCCGCCCGGACCTGAGCGAGATGGTGAAATTCACCGCAGGAATCCTCTACGGCTCCACGGAGACCACCTTCTACGTGCTCACCGTGTACTTCGGCAGCGTCGGCGTCCGCCGTTTCCGCCACGCACTCGTCGCGGGCCTTACCGCGGACTTTGTGGGGATGGTGGCCGCAGTGTTTTTTGGGCGGCTCCTGTTTGCGTTTGCGTGAGGCCCCCGAGGCATTCCTGAAATCTTCCGCTGCCTGTTTGGCAAATGCTGCTGCCAGCATTCATTATTCCCCCCGCCGCCAAGATCCGCCGTCACGGATTGCGTATTTGAGAGCTTGCCATTGCCGCACACCGCCCCACTGCGCCCATTGCCATGCTCTTCCGCCCTGATTGTTCCTTCATGAGACCGACTTCACGCGTGATTGGCATGCCTGCTGCGTACATACCTACCCCCTCTCCGCCAGCCCTTCCCATGAAAATACTCACCGCGCTGCTCCTGCTCGCTGTTGCGGTTCACTCCGCTGATTTGATCGAGCACGCGCGTGCGCATGCGGATGGCAAGGCCGCCTTCAGCTTTGACGCCAGCGCCTGGGACGATGCCGAGGCCACACGCCATCTGCCCATCGGCGTGTTTGACTCCGGCATCGGCGGGCTCACGGTGCTGGAGGCGCTGCTCACACTGGACACCTTTAACAACGAAACCCTGCAGCCTGGCGCGGATGGCGTGCCAGACTTCGCCCAGGAGCGCTTCATCTACTTCGGCGACCAGGCAAACATGCCCTACGGCAACTACTCCGCCGTCAATCGCACCGACTACCTCCGTGAACTCATTCTCAAAGACGCCGTCTTTCTGCTGGGCCGCCGCTTCTGGCCCGCGCAGGGCACCGAACCTCTTTACCAGAAGGCACCCGTCAAAGCCATCGTCATCGCCTGCAACACCGCCACCGCCTACGGCCTCGAAGACCTCCGCAAGGCGGTCGCTGCATGGAAGGTGCCCGTCATCGTCATCGGCGTGGTGGAGGCCGGAGCGCGCGGTGTTTTGGAATCAAAAACGACAGGAGGCATCGGCATCCTCGCCACCATCGGCACCTGCTCCAGCCAGGTGTATCCGCGCACCATCACCAGCACGCTCGGCCGCGCGGGTCAGAGCGTGCCCGTCATCGCCCAGCAGGGCAGCCCCACGCTGGCCGGTGCCATCGAAGGAGACGCCGCTTTTCCCGACTCTGTCTCTGCCTACGCACTGAAGGAGGCCCGCTCTCTGGCCGAGGCCTATCGAGATTCCAAACCGACCGCGCCTTTGCAAACCATCGTGCTCGGGTGCACGCACTACCCTCTGGCCAAAGAAGAGATCGACACCGCTTTCGCCGCTCTGCGCAAGGAGGACGCGTTTCGCGATCTCATCGCCGAGCAGCGCACCTTTGTAAATCCCGCAGAAGCCACCGCCCGCGAGCTCTTCCGTGAACTCGCCCAGGCCAAACTCCGTCTCAAATCCGGCGAAGTCTGCCTCCTCGATCATCATCAGTTCTACCTCTCCGTGCCTCGCGTGGAGGAGGTCGGCATCCAGCTCTCAGGAGATGGCAGCCTGGACAAAGACTACAAGTACTCCCGCAGCCCCGGCCATCACGATTTCGAAGACACCAAGAACGTCCCCATGTCCCCCGCTTTGATCCCAAAAAACAGCGCCAAACTGGTGCGCGAAAGGCTGCCCGCCGTATGGCGCAGTCTGAGCCGGTGAATCCACCTATCGCTCAAAGATCGACCCCTCGTCCCGATCCGCGACCTTCAGATAGCGGAAGTAAACCTCCAACTGCAGCGTGCATAGGCACTGCCGGTAAATCGCATCCGCCGCATCACCCGCCGGCCAGTTCGGCCGCCCACGCTTAAAGGATCCATCCGCCAGCTGTGCACCCAGCACCTGCGGCATGAATTGCGCGTTGTAAAACTTCCAGTCATCTCCTCCAGCCTGGAAGAAAGCCTGCGTGTAGTAAT
Source organism: Prosthecobacter sp. (assembly GCF_044222565.1). Taxonomy (GTDB): domain Bacteria; phylum Verrucomicrobiota; class Verrucomicrobiia; order Verrucomicrobiales; family Verrucomicrobiaceae; genus Prosthecobacter. The sequence goes on along the minus strand of NZ_JBGANA010000015.1, from coordinate 82,489 downwards.
ACCAGCAGTACAGGTTGCAGTTGCGCTCCCAGTCCAGCGGCTCGCCCGCCAGAAACTCCCGCAGAAAGCGAATGCCCTTCTTCACCGCCGTCGCTTTGTTGTGCGCCAGCGTTTGCAAACCCAGCACGCCGCAGCCGGTGAGGCTCCATTGGTTGTAGTGAGAATCACGGTTCGTCACGCCGAAGCCACCGTCCTTCGTCTGCTTGGTTTCCAGGTAATCGCAGCAGCGCTTGATCGCCTCATCCAGTCCCGCGATTTTTAAACCCGAATGCTTCGCGGCCTTTAGCGCCTGAAACTGCCAGCCCGTTACGGACAAATCCTCGCCGCCGCTCTCCTTGTTGTAAGCGGACGGCATCCCCGCATCCTTGCCGCCATAAGTCCACGCGCCCTTGCGATTTTGTTCGGCAATGATCGTCTGCACGCCTTTCTCAAACGTGTCGCGCAATCCGGGCAGACTGCGGTTGCCGAGGCGATAAAACGAATACATCTCCCCCAGCGCATACGTCGCGATGCCATGCTCATACGTCGCAGAATTCGACATCGGCTGCTCCGCCACAATGCCCTGCGGATTCTTCCGCGCCAGCTCCACCAGATACAGCATGCCATTGCGCACATTGTCGCCATAGAAAGGTGAGTCCGGCGTCTCGCAACGGCCCAGATAGCACAAAAGCGTCAGCCCCGTCATCGCGGCCTTGTTGTTTCGCCCCCACGAACCATCCGCATTCTGCTGTGTCTTCAGCCACGCCAGCGAGCGCGACACTGCAGCCTCGCACTCTGGCGTGCCTCCATTCTGCCGCAGCTTTTCCAGACGGCTTTGCACCGAGCAGCGCCCGCCAAACGTGCTGGGAAGATTCAGGACCACAGCCGAAGGTCCGGTGCCCCCGAGTCCTGGCATCAGCGATTCAGTGCCCAGCTTACCAAATCCACCGACTCCTCCATTCCCACCTTCCGGCAAAGGCACGTCCCCTACAGCATCCATGATTGGAGCCCCCTCTCCGCCAACCACAACAAGGCGTGTCTGCGGCTGCTTCTTCGCCATTGAGGCCTGCCGCTTGGTGCTGACGCGATGCTCCAGTGCTTGCGAAGCCTCCACGCCCGCCTGCGTCTGCCCCGCAGGAATAAAATCGATCTCCTTCTTCGTCATCTGCGTCCCCACCAAAATCACCCCCGCCAGCAGCAGCATCCCCACATGCACCGCAATGCTGAGCATGAGCGACCCTCCGCCCATCTGCCGCCAGACACGTCGCAGCGCTGAAGGCCGCGCCTGCATCTTCACCGGTTGCGGCGCAACATCCTCCACTGGCACCGCTGTCAGCACAGGCTCGGCCACAGCCGGCGGCGGCTGAAACCTCTCCCATCCAGGTGGCACAGTATAACCAGGAGATGTCGGCTGATGTGGATCATGAGTGTTCATATCGGTGTGGATTCACACCTCATCACGCCGAACTAAAAATCCTCTTGGGGTAAAGTTACGTCACCCCATTCACAAGCCTCCGGACAACTTTAAACTTCAAACCTTAAACTTGAAACTCCGGCTCTACTTCAACTCTTCAAATGCCGGTACGGCAACGCCGCCAAATTGCTGCTGCACGGCCCCGGCGTATCCACCCACAGCATCCGCGCCGCGATCTTGTCATACGCACGCCGATGCGCCACCGCAGCCTTCACCGCGACCACCGACAACGCCTCTACTTCGATCCCCTGGCTATGCCATTGACCGAGATCAAACGGCGGCGTCTTCACACTCGTGATGAGAATCGTAATCCCCGCATGCTTCACCACCGCGCAGCGCCCCATGTCAAACACATCGCCGCACATGCTGGCCAGATGGCTGTTCTTGTCCTCCAGTTCAAATCGCCCGTCTTTCAAGGCAACAAGCTCCACTTCAAGTTCCAGCGGCCCCGCATCCAGCCTGCTGCCCTTGCCACCGAGTTGAATAACACGCGCCCCCGCCTCGATCTCACTTACCGCCTGAGGGTCAGCGATGCAGATCGCAGCCTTCTCTATGCCATGGCGAATCATCGCGCGCAGCAAACCCGTGCAATCCCCCGGCGCACCTCCACCAATGTTGTCCGCAGGCTCCACCAGCACCGTCAGTCCCGCAGGAAGCGGCTTGAGCCCCGCCAGAGCTTCATCCGCAGGCGGATCAGTGATCTGACCCAGATGCGTCAGTTCATGCGCACGCTTGGCCAGCGCCTCAAGCTGCGGCGTCGCATCCGCTGTCGTACACGCCACGAAGCTCACTCCCGTATCTGGCGTGTCCGCAAAGCTGAAGCCCGCCACAATGTTCATCGCCCACAGTGATTCATTCTCGCATTCAAACTGCCGCGCCATCGCTTCCAGCGTCAGCATCGGGTCCTGCGCTGTACCCGTTCCCGTCGGTGGCCAGACGATACCGGGATTGTTCAGTTGCATGCGCGGCCGCTGCCCCGTGGTCAGACAACGGTTCAGCAAACGCGCGGCAATCAATCCCGCCTCACGCGCATCCGTATGCGGATTCTCACGATAGCCCACCAGGCAGTCCGCCAGCGCAGCCATCTGTGGCGAAAAATTGGCATGCAGGTCGAAGACGCCAAAAACCGGCACATCAGTGATCACACGCACACGACGCAGAATCTCACCTTCCACATCCACCATCGTCTGCGACACCATCGCCCCATGCAGCACCAGGTAGATCGCGTCATAGCAGCCCTTCTTGACATAGGAATCAAGATCATCCCAGAACTGCTCGATCACCTCATCCGCCACCGTTGCCGAAGGCTGCGCGCGATAGTCAGCAGCCGGGATCATCTCCCACCCAAACTCATCCGCAAGTTCCAGCACCCCGCCGAGCGGCGATGAGTCCCCTTTGCAGGCCCATAGCTCATCCCCGCGCCTGATTTGAAAATCAGCGAGCGTCGTCAACCCGTCGAGAAAGGTGTGAGTCTCGTGAAAGAGACCGGCAATGAGAATACGCATGATGGAAAAGTAATGAAAAAAGCGGTTCCGTCTTCTACGCAGTTCGCAGGCCGTCGTTTGCCTGAAAGCTGCGCAGCACCTCCGGCACGAGTGGGATCATCCTGATCCCACACGCTCTCGCTTCATCCACCACGCCCAAACCAAGAGCCTGGATCCCCTTCCTGTCAGACTTCCACCTACCTCACAATCACCCGCGTCCCAGGCCTGATCAGCCCCGGCAGTCTTATCGCATCCCAGTTCGCAAATCGCACACACCCCGCGCTGCGCGTCCGCCCAATCGTGCGCGGCATGGCAGTGCCGTGCAGCCCAATGCCCGACTTGCTCAGCCCGCACCAGATCACCCCGATGGGACTGTTCGGCCCCGGCGGAATCTGAAATGCCTCCTCACCGCGCACCCCTTCTTCGAGGAACTGCTTGTCATAGCGAAAGGTCGGCGTTGCCATCATCGTCATCACCTTCCACGTGCCCACCGGGATGAACTGTGGCTTCCCCGGCGTGATGGGAAAGGCCGCCAGCATCTCCTCCTTGTCGCTGTAGATCGCCGCCATGCGCTCCGTCGTATCCACCACGATCGTGCGGCTGCTCAGCATCGGGTCGTTCTTGAAGCTCTGCATCGGCTTGATGTCCTCGATGCGGAACGACTTCACATTGGGCACCACGATGATGTCCCCCGGCTTCAGCGCCGCCAGATTTTTGCCGGGATTGATCACGCCCACAAAAGACTCATCCGTATGGAACCTCTCCGCAATCAGCTCCAGCATGCTGCGGTAGGCCATGAAGGGATACACCGACGCCTTCTCATAATCTTCCGGCAGATCGGTCGTCACATACTTGGGCAGCACCGGCTGGATTTTGAACGCCGCAAAAATCACGGGCACCTCCGCCTCCGCAGCCTCCTGAATCCGCGTCCAGTTGTACAGGTCCTTGAAGCCGTGCGCATAGTTGTAGTTCACCACCGCCTTGTAGGTGAACTCGCCGATCGCCCCATCCAGCTTGCCGGGGCCAAAGAGATGTTTGTCGAGAAAAATCTGGATGCGCAGGATCGTGTCACGGTCCTTGGGCACGGAAGGGTCATCCTTGGCCGGCCCCAGATCTTGAGCCTGGGCCGCGACCATCAAAAGGCAGAGCAGCAGGAGGTGTTTCAGCATCGAGCCCCCATGCTAGTTCGCCTTCCGCAATGAGCAAGGCTCTGCACGCCCTTGCCTGCATCCGTTCTGGTGCTTAGCTTGCCCTAAGCCATGAAAGCGCTGTTCATCACCCTGCTGATCTTTGTTTCGGCGTTTCTGATCTATGACCGCTTCCTCACGCCTGCGGGCCGTCGCATCGTGTTTGAAAATCCGCCCCTCGTACTCCCGGAGGAAACGCCATCACGCTCCACCACCATCCGCACCGAGCGGGTGCCGCGTCCGTCCACGGACTCCCCTGCCCCACTCGTCAAATCCGGTGATGGTTTCGTACCTCCTCAAATCGAGCCGCTGGAGCAACTGACCAAAAACTGGACCGTCTTCCCTCCCACCGCCTTTCCACGTCAGGTCAAGCTCAGCAAGCCCGTGCAACTGCGCATGGCAGGCGGTGCCTCCACTCTCCCCGCTGGTTCCACAGCCTTCGCTCTTTCCGCCCAGAGTAATGTCCTCCTCGTAGCCCCCACGGAGACCTCCCAGGCACGCGGCCAGATCTTCGTGCACGATACCGACATGCCCACCCAGGTCCGCGCCTCCTACGAGCGCTGGAAAAAGGGCCGCATTGAGCAGGCACACGCCGCCTGGAAGCAAAAGCTCGCATCCGGCGCCATCACCGCAGCGAGCATGCCCCACGCCGTGGATGCCCTCGGCAAACCCAAAGCCAATGCCGACGGCAGCTACGACCTCCTGCTGGCCAGCATGCGCTCCGGACAGGTCACTGACATCAAGCCCGCCAAAATCAAACGCTGGGGCAGTCCGCAGGCCACCACCATCGACGACAAGCCAACCTGGACCCTCAATCTTTGGTACGAAACCATCGCCTTCTGCGGCCCGCTCGATGCCGAAGCCCAGGCCCAGATCCGCGACGGCCAGGTCATCCGCTGGATCTACCCCGGCTCCGGCGAACCCGTGCCATAGCACCTCTGAACGTGATACAGGCTGCCAGCCTGTGGGTCTGCGCCTAGCCAGCCCCCTCGCTCACGCCCTTTCCCAAACCTACAGGCTGGCAGTCCGTGCCACTCCTCATTCCCTCAGCGACTGCATCCACACATCCAGCTGCTGCATGACTTCCGGCGGACCGCCCTCTGGGAAATTCTCGATCAACCAGCTCACGTCCTCGCGCGCGCCCGCTTTCTCTCCGAAGCGCTGACGCATCTGCGCGCGCGTGAGCCGTTCCGGCGCGGCCTTGGGGTCGATCGCCAGAAACAGGTTCAGGTACGGCAGCGACTCCCGCAGCGAGTGGTTGTTGTCAAAAACACTGCTCATCAGGTTGCGCAGCATGCGCAGCAGAATGGTCTGCTTGGTGGTGGGCGCCAGCGCATCTTCCGGAAAGCGGCCGTCTTCCGTGAGGGCCAGCGCCGCCTGCTCCACCGTCACCAGCTTGCCATGCTCAAACACATCCACGAGCTGCAGTTCGCCCTCCGGTCCATCCCGAAATCCCACCATGAACTTCCCTGGCAGCGGCACGCCAAACACGCCCTGCACCCCCAGCGCGGAGGCCAGCTCCACATACAGCACGCTCAGCGTGATGGGCAGCCCTTCGCGATCATCAATGACCTCGTTCAGATAACTATTGGAGCGGCTGGAGTAGTCACCGCGGCTGCCGTGAAATCCATTCTCTTCAAAGAGGTAGCGGCTCAGGCGCTTCACCGCCGGGATCGTCCCCGCCTTGATCTCCGGATCCTCTTTGAGATCCAGCACCATCGCCTTGAAGCTCGTCAGGTAGGAGGAGATGTCCACTTCGGGGTTGTCATGGCGCGCCAGCAGCAGCGCGCAGCGCAGCAGGTTGATCTCAGGCTCCGGCTTCGCCAGCTCCGCCAGGATCTCCTTTGTCATCGCGCGGCGGTGCAGTTCGCGCTCCAGATCCCGCAGCTTGGTCGCTTCTTCCTCCAGCTTGCGCCGTTGCTCCACCAGCACGCGCTTGGCGGCGGCGGGGCTTTCCAGCAGCCCCTCCAGGGTCTTCTCAGAGCTGGTGGCATCGGCGACGTATTCCTCCACCTTGGACCGCATTTTGGAGGCCACCTCCGGTTCCAGTGCCTTTTCAGCCAAGTCCGTGCCGATGCGGAAGTTGCGAAACTGCGCCACCGTGGTCCTGAATTTGCACAGCCCGGCGGAGCCGCCGCGCAGCCCCGTGTCAGCGCTCTCGATCACCTTCTTTCCATTCACAAAGCAGAGGATCCGCTCCGGTTCCACCCGCACTCTCAGCGCGTTCCATTCTCCGGGCTTGTACGCATCGCTCGGCACATCCGCCAGGATCGTCCATGAGTACACATCCGGACCGTTGAAACGGGTCAGTCGCAGCTTGCCGCCGGAGGCATAAAAGCCGTAGTGCTTTTCCTCGCCGTCAGAGCAGAAGGTCAGACCGGCGGCGCCGCCCTCGTCATCCAGATGCACCGTCGTTGCGATCTCAAAGCTCTCCTCCGGGACCTTGTGGGTGGAAAGGCACAGCGCCCTCCCGCCAAAGCCGGAGCCAGGAAGCTCGGAACGGATGATGCCCGCGTGCTGCGTCCACTGCGCACCCAGGTGGGTCTTCCAGAGCTTGGGGTTTAGCGCCCCGATCGTGAGCCAGCGAGACATCGGCACCGGGTTCGGTTTTTCGATCAGCGTTTTCAGTTCGTTCACCGGCATGGCAAAGCCCAGATTGTCAGTCTTCAGCGACTTCAACGTCAGCAGCCCCAGCACCCGCCCCTGCATGTCCAGCAAGGGTCCGCCGCTGTTCCCCTGCTCGATGGGCACCGCCACCTGCAGCATCTGCCGGCCGTCGATCTCACGCGTCGCGGAGAGCACCCCCTGCACGATGCTGAATCCCAATCCCTCCGGAGCACCCATCGCCACAATAGGCTCCCCCTGCCGCACCTTGCTGGAGTCTCCCAGCGGCAGCGCCTTCAGTCCCTTGGCCTCAATCTTCAGAAGCGCCAGGTCCAGATGGCTGTCGCTGGCCTGCACCACGCTGACGTCATGCGTCGTGCCATCATGCATCTCGATCTGCAGCCGCCGCGCCTCGCCAATGACGTGCAGATTGGTGGCTATCAGACCATCCTCCCGGATGATGAAACCGGAGCCGATACCATCCGCGCCCTCCCGGCCTAGCTGGGTGATCTTCACCAGCGAAGGGCGGATCACCTCCGCCAGTTCGGCAGCCGTGCGTGCGGCAGAAGGCGCCCTGGCCGCCGGCTTGGGAACGGACTTGGATTTCGGGGCCGCGTCTGCCTGGCCCAGCAGCAGGCTGGTGAGGAGCAGGAGGTGGAAGGGGCGCATGACAGAGTGTGGTGCAAGAAACGCGCCACGCGAGCATTTCCATGCATCACAGATCATCGCCGCTCATCGCCACATGGATGCCCGGAATCTCCAGGAAGTGGTGGTCGTGCGTGAGGACCGTGGCCCCCAGGCGCATGGCGCAGCAGGCGATGACGATGTCCGTCAGCGGCAGTATCTTGCCGCTGCCGTCCAGTTTCCACGCCAGATCCTCCGCCTGCTGCCACAGCTTGCTGTCCGTCTGCACATTGATCATCACATCCCAAAAGCCATGGAAAGCCTCCCGCACCTTCGGCAGGCGAATACCCCGCCCCACCTCGGCCCGGATGACGCCACAGATCGCCAGATCTCGGTCCACTGCCAGATAGGTGAGCAGCGGCAGCGGGTTCTTCCCCTGCCGCGTCATGCCGATGTAAAAGCTGCTATCGACGAGTACGGGGCTTTTTTGCATAGGTCACAGGGGTTTCAGCCACACGCATCTCGATGACGTTGTAGCCGTCATCAAAGGCGTTAAGGATTTCTTTCTCCGTCAGGCCGAGGTTGGTTTCCGCCAGCCGCTTCAGGGTGCTTCTCCGATCCACTTCCCTCAATGCGAAGTCCACGGCCTTGGTCTTGCTGGGAATGCCGTGAGCTTTCATCACCCGCTCCAGAAGGGCATCATCAATGTGCATGGTAATCTTCATGCATACAAAGTATGGCATGCATGCCATACTCTCAAGCGGTTGCTCGCTTCTTTTCCTGCCAGCTTTGCCTTCTCATTTGCGATTTAGTCTCCCCCGCTTCAAAAATCCCGCCTTCTCATGCGCCCCACCACGCTTCTCTCCCTGCTCGCCCTCCTCACCTCCGCGCTGCATGCGGACGAGTTCCCCAAGCCCTTAAACACCGAGAAAGGCGATCCCATGCCAGCGGAAGAAGTCGCGCGCACCATGCAGCTTCCCAAGGGCTTCAAAGCCGTGGTCTTCGCCGCCGAGCCGGACGTGCAGCAGCCCATCGCCATGAGCTGGGATGCCAAGGGCCGCCTCTGGGTCGCGGAAAACTACACCTACGCCGAGAACCCCATGCGCTGGGACACCAAGCTGCGCGACCGCATCATCATCCTGGAGGACAAGGACGGCGATGGCAAACACGACGGCCGCAAGGTCTTCTGGGAAGGCGGCAGCTACCTCACCAGCGTGGAGACCGGCTACGGCGGCGTCTGGGTGCTGCACAATGGCACCTTGAGCTTCATCGCGGATAAAAACGGTGACGACATCCCCGATGGCGAACCCGAGGTGCTGCTCGACGGCTTCAATGTGAAGACCATCGGCCACAACATCGTCAACGGCTTGCGCTGGGGCCCAGACGGCTGGCTTTACGGCCGCCACGGCATCACCGACACCTCCAGCGTCGGCGCTCCCGGCACTCCTTCAGACAAGCGCGTGAAAATGAACTGCGCCATCTGGCGCTACCACCCCACGCAGAAGATCTTGGAAACCGTCGCCCATGGCGGCACCAACTCCTGGGGCCACGACTGGAACGAAAACGGCGACCTCTTCATGATCAACACCGTCATCGGCCACCTCTGGCACGTGATCCCCGGTGCCTACTACCGCCGCATGTTTGGCACGCATCTCAATCCGCATGTGTATGAGATCATCGAGCAGACCGCCGACCATTTCCACTGGGACACCGGCTCCGAAAGCTGGAGCGACATCCGCAAAGGCATCAGCAACAAGACCCTCGAACTCGGCGGCGGCCACGCCCACGTCGGCATGCTCATCTACCAGGGCGGCCTCTGGCCCAAAGAATACCACGGTGCCGTCCTCACCTGCAATCTCCACGGCAACCGCATCAACATGGACAAACTGGAGCGCCAGGGCTGCGGCTACGTCGGAAAGCACGCGCCGGATTTCATGCAGGCCCAGGACAAATGGTTCCGCGGCATCGATCTCCTCACCTGCCCCGACGGCAACGTCATCGTCTCCGACTGGAGCGACAGCGGCGAATGCCACGACAACGACGGCGTCCACCGGACGAGCGGGCGGATTTATAAGATCGTGTATGGAGAACAGAAGAAGGCGGCGCCGATCAATGTGGCGGAGATGAAGGATGAAAAACTGGTCGAACTCCTCGGCTTGCCAAACAGCTGGTGGGTTAGACAGGCCAGTCTTGAATTGCAAATGAGGTCCAACGATCTCACGCCAAAAATCAAGACGGTCGCAAACGTCGCCCCTGCATTAAATCCGAATATCGCCTTTCACAATGCCACCAATCGCCTTGGAGTTGCGGATACCATCGATACAGAAACCACCTGCGTTATCGCGACGCAATTGCTGTCTGGGAAATACCGCCATCCCGACGAATCGATTCGTGCCGCAGCAGTGCACATCATTGCAAACACCAACTGGGACGCATGGTCCCAGGAAATCGGGAAGGATCACAAGCTACCAAAGGAAGCGATCGTGACCAATGGGGAGTGGTTCAAAGATCCATCCAAAGACCTTTTCAGAGAGTTGCTTCCTGAAGCGGTCCAACTGGCAACCTCAGAAACATCAGGATTGGTGCGCTTGGCGATAGCCTCTGGCTTGCAGAGAATTCCCCTCGAATACCGCTGGCCCATCGCCACCGCCCTCGCAAAACACGAGGAAGACGCCAACGACCGCCAGCAGCCTCTCATGATCTGGTATGGCATCGAGCCTGCCGTCGCCGCTGATCCCATGAAAGGCGTGCAGTTGATCAAAGAAGCCAAACTGCCCACCGTGCGCCGTCTGGTGACACGACGCATCGCGGAGATGATCGAAGCGAAGCCAGAAGCCGTGGACGCTCTGGTGGCGCTGATGACGGACCAGAAGGACGTGCGCGAAGATGTGCTCGCCGGACTGGCCGCGGGACTCGATGGCTTTAGCACCGCGAAGAAGCCCAAGGGCTGGGATGAGTTTCTTCGCACAGCAGGCGGAGTAGAAGCAGCCAAGGCCGCCACAACCATTCAGAGTCTCTCCGCCGTCTTCGGCAGCGGCCGTGCGGCGGAAGAACTCGTCGCCATCGTGAAAAACGCCGAGGGCGATGCCAATGCGCGCCTCAACGCCTTCAAGAGCCTCACCCGCAGCGCCAAGCCGGAGCTGCTGCCTGTCATCCGTGGACTCATCAATGACAAGGTGCTCGGCACCGTCTCCCGCAGCGCACTGGCCGCCTACGACGACCCGAACATCCCCAAGGCCATGCTCAATCCCTGGCCGGGCCGAAGCGAGGAGCAGCAGGCCGCCACCGTGGCCACCCTGACCTCCCGCCCCAGCTACGCCAAGGCCCTGCTGGAAGCCATCAAGGCCAAGAAAGTCCCCACCTCCGCGCTCTCTCCCTTCCAGGCACGCCAGATCCGCAGCCTCGGCGATGAATCGCTCAACCAACTGCTCACCGAAGCTTGGGGCGAAATCCGCGACACGCCGGAAGCCAAGAAGGCCGAGTTCGCCAAATGGGAAGGCTTCCTCACTGCGGACATTTTGAAGAAGGCAGATCCCTCCAAAGGCCGCATGATCTTCATGGCCGCCTGCGGCGCCTGCCACAAGCTCTACGGCCAGGGCGGGGCCATCGGCCCCGAACTCACCGGCAGCGACCGCCACAACCTGAAGTACCTCCTCGAAAACATCCTCGACCCCAGCGCCGTCGTCCCCGCTGACTTCCGGGTGAGCGTCCTCAATCTCAAAGACGGCCGCACCATCACCGGCGTCATCCCCGAGCAGACCGAACGCACCCTCACCGTGCAAACACCCGCCGAGCGTCTCACCATCGAGCGCACCCAGATCGCCAAGCAGGAGCAGCTCCCTGTGTCCCTGATGCCCGAAGGCCTGCTCACCGCTCTGGGAGACGAAAACGTCAAAAACCTCATCTCCTACCTGATGTCGAACGGTCAGGTCGAAATGCCGAAGTGACGGAACTCAGTCAAAGTCAAGAATCGTCAAGAGGGTCATGAGTCAAGCCTTGACCACGCCTTGACCATCTCTTGACTAGTTCTTGACCTCCCGACTCTTCATCCATGCCCAATCTCCTCGACTGGATCGCCGCCGCACGCCCGAAAACCCTCGGGGCTGCCATCGCGCCTGTCGCGGTTGGCTGTGCGCTGGCGGCGAAAATTTCGGGGACCTTCAACTGGACGCTCGCGTTCTGCACCTTGGGAAGCTGCGGTGCGCTGCAGATTGCCACGAATTTCTTCAATGATGCGCTGGATTCCATCAAAGGTGCGGACACGCAGGCACGCATCGGCCCGCGGCGCATCACCGCCAGCGGTGCGGCCTCGGCCAAAACGGTGAATTTCGCCGCATGGCTGATGCTCGGCATTGCCACCGTGCTGGCGATACCGCTGTTTCAGGCACGCGGCCTTCCCATCCTGTTCATCGGCCTCCCCTCGCTTTATTTTTGCTTCGGCTACACCGGCGGGCCGATGCCGCTGGCGTATCGCGGGCTGGGCGAGCTGTTTGTTATCTTGTTCTTCGGCTTCGTGGCGGTGACGGGCACCGCCTTCGTGCAAACCGGCGAATGGTATGTGGCGGCGGTGGTGGCAGGTTTCCAGATTGGCTGCCTGAGCACCGTCTTGATCGCCATCAACAATTTGCGCGATGTTTCCGAAGACAGCCAGACGGGAAAGAAAACGCTCGCGGTGCGGCTGGGCATTGGCTTTGCACGTGCGGAGATCGTGCTGCTCATCGTCGCGGCGCACGTGGCGGGGATTCACTGGTTTCAGGAGGGCTGGCCGCGCGCCTTCTCGCTTCCATTGATCACCCTGCCCATCGGCTTGTTCGTGTGCTGGCGGGTGATCGCCGAACCACCGGGACCCGGTCACAACCGCCTGCTGGCCCTGAGCGGGGGCCAGCTGCTCCTGTTCGCCGGACTGATGTGCTGGGGCATTGTACATGCGCCGAATGTGATGCGCTGACGTATCTTCCCGCATGCAGTCCTCCCCGATCTACGTCCATGAGTACCTCCTGCGCAGCGGCGTGGCGCTGAATGCGGTGTCCATGCGGCGGGTGTTTGCCGGGGCGCTGATCTTCGTGGACGGCGGCTACGGCTGCGTACATCCCTGGCCGGAATTTGGCGATGCTCCGGTGGAGGAGCAGCTTCGCCTGCTCAGCGAGGGCATCACCACACCAGTGACGGCGATGGCGCTGCGCTGCGCGGAGCTTGATGGTGCCGCACGACGTGCCGGCGTGAGCCTCTTCGAAGGGCTGGAGATCCCGCGCAGCCACTATTCCTGGAGTTTTGCCACGGACACGGAGCTGCAGATGCAGCGCATACTGGAGGAGGGCTGGCCCGCCATCAAAGCGAAGGGATTTGCGAATTATGGCGAAACGATGCGCTTTCTGGAAGGCTGCGCCAAACGCTTTGAAACCCAGGGCGTTCGGTTGAGGGTGGACTTCAATGGTGTGCTGGACCGGCTGACGTTTGAGAAGTTCATCGAGTTCATGCCACTGCGGGTGTACCGCGCCCTGGACTTCGTGGAAGACCCCTTCCCCTACGATGCGACGGCCTGGGAGGCCATGCGCCAGCGCTGGGGCGTGAGGTTTGCATTGGACAAGGCCTGGAAATCCGGGACGGAGGGCTTTGATGCGGTGGTGGTGAAGCCTGCACGGCGAGACTGGCGCACGGTGGCGCAGACGCATCCGCAGCACCCGCTGGTGCTGACCTCGGCGATGGATCATGGGCTGGGCCAGATGTTTGCCGCGTATGAGGCGGCCGTGGCCTGGTCTGAAGGACAGGCGCTGGACTACTGCGGGCTGTGCACGGAGCACCTTTTTGAGAAGGATGCGTTCTTTGAGCGCATCTCGACGCACGGCGGGCACCTGTCCGCGGACCGCAGCGGAGGCGGGCTGGGATTTGGCGAAGTGCTGGAGGGGCTGCCATGGAGACGGCTCTGATCCTGAAACCCGCCTTCTGGGAGGACGGCAGTGTATGGATCGCGCAGCCGGCGGCTGACGAGGAAGGGCGCAGTCTGGCGCAGTTTGCCCGGGATGAGCTGAAAGTGCGGGACTGGTGTTTTTTTCAAACGAGCGGGACGGAAGGCAGCCGCAAGTGGGTGGGACTGACGAAGGAGGCGCTCATGATTTCGGCGCGGGCGGTGAATGAGCATTTCGGAATCACGGCAGGTGATCACTGGCTGCTGGCGCTGCCGGTTTATCACGTGGGAGGGTTTGGAATCTTGGCGCGTTCAGCGGCAAGCGGGAGCAAGGTGACGCAGCTGGAGGGCAAATGGGATGCTGCTGCCTTCGTGCAAAAGTGCGCCGAGGCGGGTGCGACGCTGGCTTCTCTGGTGCCGACGCAGATCTTTGACCTGGTGTCGGCAGGATTGCAGGCACCGGGGACAATGCGGGTGGTGCTGGTGGGAGGCGGAGCTTTGAACCAGGAGCTGGAGGAGGCGGCGCTGAAACTCGGGTGGCCGGTGCGGCGGACGTATGGGATGACGGAGACGGCTTCAGGCGTGGCGGCGCAACGGGACGCAGGAGGAGGCATGGAGGTGCTGCCGATCTGGGAGGTGCGCACGAGTGCGGAGGGCGTGCTGAGCGTGAGCGGCCCGGCGCTGGCCAGGGGCTATGCGATCCAGGAAGGCGGTGTGTGGCGCTGGGAGGACATACCTGCTGATGGCATGCGGACGCGGGACCGGGTGGAGATCTGGCAGAACGCGGCAGGAAAGAGCTGCCTGCGGTTTGTGGGGCGGGAGTCGGGGATCGTGAAGATCCTGGGGGAGCTGGTGGCGCTGGAGCCGATCCAGGACCGGATCGAGGCGCTGAAACTTCAGCTGGGGCTGAGTGGCGCGGATGCGGCGGTGTGTGATGTGCCGGATGGCCGGAAAGAGAGCCGTCTGGTGCTGGCGGTCAGCGGTACTTGTGTGTCGGATTCGGCAAAACTGCAAGCGAGTCTCAACAACGCACTGAGGCCGCTAGAGCACATCCATGATGTGCGGCTGGTGCCACGGATTCCGCGGAGCGAGCTCGGCAAGGTGAAACTGTCCGAGCTCAGGGGGCTGCTATGAAGCCGGGTTACTTCGGCTCTTTCGGAGCGGAGCCGTCCAGAGGGGTGATGACCGGACGATCCTTCATCTCAGGGGAGATGAGGTAGTTCTTGGGATTGGAGGGATCTGTGACGAAGGAGATGAGGAAGAGCTCTTCGATGCGGTCGGTGAGGGTTTCCTGTGAGGTGCGGACGGTGGCGTGGACGTAGCCTTTGTCCTTTTCATCGACGAGGCCCAGGACGGTGATCTTGAGGGTTTCCTGCTTCCGCTTGGTGGCTTCGGGGGTGAGCTTGAGCTTTTTGTGCCAGGCTTCACGGTCCACCTGGTAGAACTCCTGAGGGGACATTTTTTCGAGGTCGCTGACGCCTTTGACGTTGTAACCGTTGAGCATGTTTTCCTCGTCGGTCATGGTGGGGGCCTGACGGATGATGCTGACGGTTTCCTGCTGGCGGCGCTCAAGGGAGGCGGGCACGAGCATCTGGGCGGCGGTCTTCCAGTCCTGCTGCACGACGGCGGTGAGGTACTTCTTCACCATGACGGCGCATGGGTGATCGAGTGGCAGCTGGTCGGCCTGAGCAGGGAGAGCGGAAATGCTGAGGAGGGAGACGGCAAAGAGGCTGCGAAGGAAAAGGGACACTTGCATGGGAAGTTGGAGAAGGAGGCGGGGAGGTTTTGTAAGCTCTGGCAGAATGCGCGTCAAATAAAGAAAGACGGACAAGACCGGAGGTTTCAGGAGGTGCGAATTGAAGGCAGAACCAAGCCCGGCACAAAGGATTTTGCTTTTCTTTATGAACAAACCGGGCGTATTTCACGACAAAGCATTCTGCTTGATCATAAAACAAACATTATGAAACACCTCATCCTCACCCTCATTACTGCCACTTCCATGGTTTCCTGCGCAACCGGACCGGGCGCACAACAAGGTGCCGTCATTGGCGGCCTCGGTGGCGCAGCCGTCGGCGGCATCATCGGCTCTCAAAGCGGACGCGGCCTGGAAGGCGCGGCCATCGGTGCCGGGCTCGGAGCGCTGGGCGGCAATGCCATCGGCAATGCTCGTGACCGCCGCAATGGCTACTACTATCGTTAAGAAGCAGCCATCCGCATCGTACGTTTACTCCCACTCAACATCATGAAGAATACTCTCCTTACCCTCCTTACCGCAGTGTCGCTGGTTTCCTGCGCTTCCGGTCCTAATGCTCAGACGGGTTCCGTGCTGGGTGCCCTTGGTGGCGCTGCAGTCGGCGGCATCATCGGCTCCCAAAGTCATCGTGGGCTTGAAGGCGCTGCGATCGGTGCCGGTCTCGGCGCCTTGGGCGGCAATGCCCTGGGCAATGCGCGTGACCAGCGCAACTATCAGCAGGGCTACGGTCAGCCGGGCTATGGCCGCCAACCACAGCAGCGGGGCTACTACGACAACAACGGCCGCTACCATTACTATTGATCGAAACGCATCCTTTGCTTGCAGAGGAACGATCCCCGGAGAGCCTCACCTGATGATTTCAAAATTGGGTGAGGTTCTTCGATTTATACGTGATAACAACTGGCGTTCGATTCTGGCGCGACTGAATGCGCGCGATACGGATCCGCTGATTCAGTTCATCAAATACGGAATCTGTGGCATCGGCTCGCTGACCCTCACCACAGCGATTTTTTACTGCCTCTCCAGATGGGGGATGTTTCCTGCGCTGGTGAACAGCGGTGTGTCCGATGAGGTGCGTTCCGTGAACGTGACCTACAACAACATCATCTCCTTTTTCTTTGGCAACATTTTTGCCTATGTGACCAACTCCCTGTGGGTGTTCACTCCGGGGAGGCACCACCGGGTGCTGGAGTTTCTTTATTTCACAGCGGTGAGCTCTGTTGGTTTTGCCATCGGCCTGCTGGCCGGGCCGCCACTGATCCGGATGTATGGCATCAGCACTCTTTCTGCGCAGTTGCTGCTGATTGTTTCATCCACTCTGGTGAACTTCATCTGCCGGAAGTTTTTTGTGTTCAAAGGCTGACGCCCGATGCTGAATGTGGTTTTGTTTCAGCCGGAGATCCCGCATAACACGGGAGCAATCGGGAGGCTGTGCCTGGCGACGCGGGCGAGGCTGCATTTGATCAAGCCGCTGGGGTTCTGCCTGGATGACAAGCAGCTGAAGCGTGCGGGGCTGGACTACTGGCAGGAGGTGGAGGTGCGTGTGTGGGAGGACTGGGAGACGCTGAAGAAGGAGATCCCGGCTGAGGCGGCTTGCTGGTTCATCGAGTGCCAGGGGGAGAAGGTCTATTGGGAGGCGGATCTGAGGGCGGCGGAGGAGATTTATCTGGTGTTTGGGCCGGAGACGAGGGGCATTCCGGTGTCGGTGATGGAGCCGGAGAGGTGCCTGCGGATTCCGATGGAGGGCACACGGAGTTTGAACCTGGCGACGGCAGCGGGGATTGTGATGTATGAGGCGGTGCGGCAGAGGAGCGGTGGATTTATGATTTACGATTTATGATTTATGATTTCCGGAGGTGGGGCGAGGGATGCGAGAGAGAGAGAGATGGGACGGTTGGTGGGTTTGGGGATGCCGGAAGGTGGGACCACGGATGGCACGGATTGACACGGATGCCTGAGACTGCTGTGTGTTTGAGGAGAGATTGCCTGCAGACGGGTACATTCTGAATGCGAAGGAGCCATCGGGATGAAGGGGGCGAGGGGAAATGGGTATTGTCAATTTTTTGCCTGACCCGCTTTTTCCGCTATTTCCGCCGACGCCGAACCAGAAATCCAACAATGAGCAGCACAAGGGCTGCTACTGAGACCCAGGGAATCCATGCCACGGGTTCTTGACCCTCCAGCGGCGGAGTCACCACTGACAGTTGCGCCTTGGGTGGACTGGCAGTGGGGGGTGCCGGATTTGGTGGGACCACCGCAGCAGGGACTGGGTTGGGAGTGGGCTTGGCGGACTGCTGCTGCTTGGCCTTCATCAGGGCTTCCAGCTTGTCAGCAAACGCGAGCCTCTTCTCGGGACTGTCAAGCAAGGTATAGTCAATGGTCCAAACAGGAAAATAATCAGTTAGCACACGGCCTAGATGTTCCATCAACATCGCCCGCCTACCGTCGAGCATGGTATAACCGTCCAACCAAAGATTGCTTCTCCCACCGTCACGCAGCATCATGAGCATCTGTTTGCCACGAAATACTGGATCCCGGCTTTCCATCATTCTCTGGCAACACCAATGATTACAAGAGTTCAGAGACCAGCACAACGCAACCAGGTCATCCCTCCCGCTGGCATAAGCAGCATCCACAAATTCAAATGAGCTTTTTCCTTCGCCCAAGTTTTCGGCGATCTTGCGCAGTTCTTCGATGCTCTTGCCTTGCAGGATGTTGGAGGTCGGCTTCGGCTGCTGGGAATGGGCCGTGACGGCCAGCGAAGCCACCAGAATCAACAGGGTGCGAAAGGCGTTCATAGATTGGGGAACTCAAGGGGTGGCTGGTGGATCAAAACTGGAATCACTGGTCGTGTCATCTTCCCATCGATTGCCAGCGGTGAATTGAAAGTGCGCCCTGTGGTGCCAGCGGCCATCAGCAGGGTCGGAGATGCGGAACCAGACACGCCCTTTGGTCCGCGTCGATGCCGAGCTTGTCGCTTTTTGGCCAATGCTTGGTTTCCTCTATTTCCGCCGACGCAGAACCAGAAACCCACCAATGAGCAGCAGCACGGCTGCTGCTGAGACCCAGGGAACCCATGCCACGGGTTCTTGCCCCTCAAGGGGAGGAGCCACCACTGGCAGTTGCGGCTTGGGCGGACTGGCAGCATTGGGCGCTGGATTCGGTGGTGCCACCGCAGCAGGGGCCGGGCTATGAACGGGATTGGTAGACCGCTCACGCTTGGCCTTCATGAGTGCTTCGAGTTTGTCAGCAAATGCGAGACGCTTCTCAGGGGTATTGAGAAGCGAGTATTCAGGATTCCAGACAGGAAAATAATCTTTCACCATACGCCCCAAAGCTTGCATCAATGTCGCCTGTGCACCGTTGAGAAGGCCGCTGCCGCCGTCTGGCCAGCCACTGTTTGCACCACTATTGCGCAGCATCATGAGCACCTGTTTGTCTCGAAACACAGGATCCTGGCTTTCTTCCAATCGTTTAAAGCACCAGTAGCCACAGGTATTCAGAGACCAGCACAATGCGACAACTTCATCCCGACCACTGGCATAAGCAGCTTCCACAAATTCGAAGGAGCTTTTTCCTTCACCCAAGCCTTCGGCGAACTTGCGCAGTTCCTCGATACTCTTCCCTTCCAGAATTTTTTTACTCGCGTTAGGCTGCTGGGCAAAGGCCATGCCAAGCTGCAAGACCAGGAGAATTAGCAGGGAGCGAAAGGCGTTCATCAGATGGAAAATCAAAGGTTAGTATACGGGCTTGGTGGCTGATTAAAAACTGGAATCGCTACCGTTGGTTGTGTCATCTTCCCATCGATTGAGAATATTAAACTGAAAGTGAGTCCTGTGATGCCATCGCCCCTTCGTTGGGTCGGAGATACGGAACCAGACACGTCCAGAAGTTCTCATGTTATCCCAAAGCTGAACCCGGGCAAATTCGATAAAATCAAGGTCGATACCGAGCTTGTCTCCCTCCTTCTTCCCCCATTTCTCCAGTCCTCCTTGTGAAGGACTATCTACAGATGACAAGCACCCTACTGGGTGATTGAGCCAATCGTAGGGAATGTTTCTTTCCACATACGGATTGTCATCCTCATCATTAGCTGTTGATAAAGGAGGGTCGTCATTGCCTTCCACATCACTGAGTTTTCCAGATGGGAACGGAACAGGGGTCACGTCGGAAAAAACTTTTGAGGGCTTTGTATCAGGTTGTTTTTCGCAGAACTTTGGTGGCCATTCGATGGCCAGCTCATTTTTAAGAATACCCTGTGGGTTTTTTATCGTTATTTGCATCTGCCGAGAAACATCCCATTTGTCTCTGGCCGAATCTGCTTTGACAGATTGGCTAGCTTGATTCGTTGGAGAAGGCTTGTTATAGCCAGGCACTCGGTTGTTTGGCTTTTTGTCGTCGGCTGGGCCCGTTAAATTAGGAATGTCGGCATTCTGAACATTGCCAATAATCGATGGTGGCAAGATTTGGAAACGGAACGTCACCCCGTTTAGACGCTCAATTATCCCCAAGGGGTTCAGGATATTAACTGAACCATACCTGAACCACGAGCCACGCTCCGAAAGGTTTCTCCCAGATATTGTGCGATCAACCTTAGCAAGCGCCTGGTTCGCGGAGAAGTATTGAGGCGTTATCTCCGTCCACACCACCCAGACATGCATTTTGATCTGGTCGGCGGCAGGATTGCCGCCCTTGGGGCCAATCGAGACGACGGCGTGGCGGGGTTTGTCGCGCCGCACGTTGATCCGAAGTGGATCGCCAGGAATCGGCACTAAAAAGTTGGTGTCTAGGGGGTCGTCTGGGTTTACGCCGTGCCACTCCAACTTCAGCTTTCCATTCTGGTCATAGTCTGCGTCAGTCACTCCTTCGGCGCGGAGCGTCACATAGTCCCAATATATCTCATCCGTCTTCTTGGGTGTGACAAAATGCTGAGTACCCTGCTGGCTGGCGATCAAATCCCCCCTTATAGGGTTGTTCGAGACAGCCGTGCCCGACACGGCCATTGACAGGAATAGTGAAGGCGCCAGTCCCATTGCCAAGACCGGGTCATACATGGATTCATCCGGCAGGATCTTCACAGGCTGGAGATGAACGCTGAGCAATTCATTGTCGCTGGTGGAGGGCATCACATAAAGCCAGTCGCCCAGGGTCTGTCCTTTACTAACCGTCATCTTCACGGATTCGACCGACTTGACGGTCGGGTCAGGATAAGTCCAGTAGCCGTCGCTGAAGATGTCCCAGATGTCGTACGGAGTCCAAACGGCATGAGCGGTGTCCCACTGATAAGTGATTTTGAGATAGGTCTCTTCGTAGGCAGTTGACAGGGGCGCAGGCAGACGCACGCGGTAGCGCTTCCAATTGGCTGACCAACCGACCTTCTCCGT
Organism: Prosthecobacter sp.; assembly: GCF_044222565.1. Lineage (GTDB taxonomy): Bacteria > Verrucomicrobiota > Verrucomicrobiia > Verrucomicrobiales > Verrucomicrobiaceae > Prosthecobacter. The sequence goes on along the minus strand of NZ_JBGANA010000015.1, from coordinate 62,095 downwards.
ATTGCCAGTCGTCTTGTCCCAACGGTTGATAATAGGAAACCACGAGCCGTTGGGAACAACCTCTTCAGGCCCCAACTGAGCATCGTATGCGTCCACGATCCATGTTGCGCGCCCTTCCTGCTGCCAATGCTGGTCAGAGCCTTGAACGCCGCTGGGATAGCTTTTCAGGGCAGTGAATGGAGAAGCACTGGAAAATTTAGAAACCGAGCCGCTTCCTGAAGCGTCGAACCACTCGTGGACGCTGTACCAGCGGTTGTTAGGATTCGGTGCCCCGGTGTTTTCAGTGAGAGACCAAGTGTCGCTTGCCGCGTAGGAGTCAGTATCGTATGTGTGATGATGGGCCGCAGCGGCAGCTGTGGGCAGGCTTGTCCCATCCGTAGGCGAGCTTCCAAAGCTCACTTCTATCTGGTCATTCCAGCCATCTCCATCAGTGTCGCGTCTCGTGGGATCTGTGGAAGCCTGCATTTCTTCCAAGTTGGTTAATCCATCAAAATCGGAGTCGTCATCGATATCCACACTGGTAGAGCCAAAGTACTGCTGCGCCCAAGCATTGAATGCCTTGTGGATTGCCGTAGCGGACAAATCAAAAGCAAACACCGTTTTCAACTGCCCTATGTTGACCAGTGCGTAGTCATCGGCGTTTATGCCGGTCCACGGATAGGTGTTTGGCAGAATGGAGCCTACGGCTGCGAGACGGTCATAAAACGGCCTGGCCACGGTTTTGAGCTGGCCCAATGTCAGGACGGCAAAATCATCCCGTATCACCCCATTGGGGGGCGTAGTCCATTGAGCGATCATGTTGGTGATCGTGGTGTCGGCGCCAATGGGCAAGAGCGTGCTGTTCATTTCATCAGCAGCTTTCCTGGCGATGGTTTTGAGCTGTCCCAGATTGGCGAGCGCATAGTCATCTGTGAAGGAACTAGATCTGAGCACATTGCGGGTCGTCCACCAGCCGGGGGCTGCCGCAATGGCAGTTTGCAAGGAAATCCCGACGAACAGCAGCAGCGCAATGACTTCGCGGAGGAGGCTGCAGCGCAAGCAGCAGAAGGAGTTTGATCTCATTGCTTAAAAGTAATTTGCGTTTTAACGGCCAGTCTTTGCTGGACTTAAAGTTGTGCTGGCGTGCCACAGATTGTTACTCACGGGGCAGTCATGCCAGGGGGAGATGTTTTGAAATCATCGTCCATGTCAATGTCGCCGCCGGGTCGCACGCGGAGCACTCCGTTGATTGTACTGATGCCGCCGGGTGTAGGATCGAGCACGACGCCTGCATTCCCGCTGGTGCGGTCGTAGAGGGTGAGCTTGCTGCTGGCATCGAGCTTCATCACTGGAAGAGGGGGCAGCCCGCTGGTGGCTGCGGCGCGAGACCACTGCCACTGGGCCAGAGGGCGAGCCAGAATGCTGGAGAGGCTGGCGGTGAGGGAGCCGGCGATGGTGACGTCCTGGAACTGGAGAGCGGCCCCTGCCATGGCGGCATTGTCAATGAGGGCACCGAAGCTGAACACGCTGCCGGTGATGTCGAGGTCGGCGTCGAAGGACTGGAGATTGTTGCCAAGAGGGGTAAAGTCGAGCCGCTGACCGTTGTACTGGCCGGAGTAAACGACGCTGCCATCGCTCAGGCGCGCGCTGCCGCGCACATTGCTCAGGGTGCCGGTGATGGGGCTGCCGGTGCCCTGAACGGGGTCGGTGACTGTGACGACATGCAGACCGGTGGCCGGATCTGGGGCGGTAACGGTCATTTGCTGGGAGATGCCTTCCAGGGTGGTGTAGTAGCCCAGATAGGTGGAGACGCCGGTGGTCTGATTTGTGCCGGTGTAGCGCCAGACGTCCCCATTGACGATGAAGGTGGCGGGCAGGCCGGTGGTGGAGGCTGGCTGCAGAAGGCCCCAGTAGGCATAGTTGGCATTGGGATCGACGCCGTAGATTGGCAGTGGGAAGCCGCTGGCGGGCGTGCTGGTCTGGAACAGATGGGTCTGTGAGCTGTAGATGCCGGTGGTGCTGGTGGCGGTGCTGTAATTGGTGTGGGTGGCAGTGTAGGGGGTGGTGGTGCTGCCATCGGTGCGCAGTTTGAAGAGCCAGGGGGTTTGATCTGAGAGCACGCTGCTGCCGTAGTAGGCGGCGGTGGTGGCGGTGTGGGTGTCTTCTGTGGCGGTGCCGAGATAGACAAAAGTGTGATTGCTCATGAGCAAGGCCGGGGGCATGCCGGTGGGAGCGGCGCTCCAGGAAAGGTGGAGTGTGCCGTCGGCATTGGCTGCGACGACTGGCACCATGACTCCTGAAATGGGCTGACCGGCCTGGTCCAGTGCCTGCACGAGGAAGACGCCGACGGGGTCCTTGCTGCAGGTGCCGCTGAAAGCGCCGGTGGCGTCCGTGCCTGCGAGTGTCCAGGTGCTGCTGCCGGTCAAAGTGAGGCTGTGGTTGTTGGGCGCAGCTGAGGTGTAACTGGTAGGGGTGGTGGGATTTTGCTGGTATAACTCGCCGCGGACCCAGAAGGCGGGCGGGCCGTAAATGGACGGCTGGTCATCCTCTTTGAAAATGTCATTCTGTGATACGGAGAAAGTTCCGTTGCTGTATGTGCCTGAATAGTTAAGACCACTTCGATATAGTTTTACCGTGGCGTGATGTGTGTCTGCGGTGGTGCCCAAGAGGGTCAGCGTACCGTAGCCTGGGTTGACATAGGTATCAGCGCGGTTGCCCAGACTGTCCTGAAAGCCTCCGGCGAAGGCGTAGTCGGAGTAGTTCACACTGATGAGGGTGGCGGTGCCGGTGAACAATGGAGCGCTGTGATTGGGCTCAGCATTTTGCAGCACGTGGCCGCTGAGGGTAAAGGTGCCATCCTGCCCGAGCGCTCCGGTGCCGCCACCGGCACTGGTAATGGTGACTGCGGCATTGCCATGGGTGACGAAATAGTCCTGCGCGAGCGCGCTGACCGTGAGTGTGACGCCAGCGCCGCCGTAGGTGTCTGCAACGAGGCCTGCCGTAGTGATGGAACCGGACTGCCAGTTGAGCAACTTGCCATCGAACCATAGCTGCGGTCTGGCAAAAGTGGGGGCCGTGCGTGCGATCCACGTGATTCCGGTGAGGGAACTACTGGGCACAGTGGAAACTGCGTTAGACGTCATGCTTCCCAGATGCGGATCCCAGACTTTCAATTGGTAATGAGGAGTGCCGTAGGTAGAGGTGGAAATAACCTGCAGTGTGCTATCGCCGGAACCAGTGTAGTAGTCGGTCCAGCCTGCATCGATGGAACCACCGTAGTCATCTGTGTAGCTGGTGGATTGGGCAGGATTGTAGGTGAAGATGTTGCCAAATACAGTGAATGATTGCTGACCGCAGAAGGGTGTGGTGCCGCCGGAAAAGGTGGAGTGAGATTCATCACCCAGCCACCAGCGGTGAAGGCTGCCATTCGGACCGCTGTAATCATCAAAGCCTGTATAGGCCAGGTAGGTCACGTCATCGGTAAAACCCACCGAGTAACTTCCCTGCTTGTGGTGATGAGTGTAGGTCACTCCATTGATCTGCCAGGAAGCATCTTCGGATAAGTCGATCTGGCTGTCGCCATACACTCCTGCGCTGAGATATCCGTCCACTGCGCCAGCGGAACTGGTACCACTGACGGTGGCGACATCCGGACGACCAAGCATGCCGGTGACGGTGACCGTCTGGGACGTGGCGTTGGTGTAGGTGTCGTAATGCCAGGTGGCGTCTTCGGTGGCCGGACCGGTCCAGGTGAAAACTTCGCCATGAATCGTCAGGGTGTTGCCGGAGGCGAACATCGGCGCGGTGGTGTCGGCATGAACGGCTGCGGGCAGGATGAGGAGGGACAGCAGCAGGGAACGCAGGGGAGACTTCACGGAGGTCAAAAACTGGCTAAGGGTTTCACGGATATGCACTCAGCGCATTCCGTTATCTTCTAGTCATTAGCCTCGTCTTTTTGGTGACAGATTTGAAATATTTCACCTACCATGTCCTCTCAAGTAAATATTTCGCTTATGTTTAATAGGATTTTGTTCCCATGTGCAGCTTACTACGTAAAGGCGGCGGTGATGAGGGCGCCTTGTGGAGTCGCGAGGAACTAGGGCATCCACTTTCTCTACGGACCGGCATTTATACCTAGCTTGAATGGCGTTGTGAGTTTGAAGCGACGGAAGGGGGATCGTGGCTTGACGGGGTGGGGTGTGTGCGGGAGCGTGGGGGATTGTTTTTTGCCCCCTACTTTTTCCTTTTTTATTCATGAGCCAGGAAGCAGCCCCACTCGCCGCGCACGATGTGCACCGTACATATCATTTAGCGGGGCATGATCTGCCGGTGCTGAGGGGGGTGAATGTGGAGGTGGCGGCGGGGGAGAAGGTGTTTCTTTGCGGGCAGTCGGGGGCGGGCAAGACGACGCTGCTGTATGTGCTTGGGGGTCTGGAGCAGCCGACTTCGGGGGATGTGATGGTGCATGGGCGCTCTCTATATAAGGCGGAGGCGGCGGAGCGGGCGCGGACGCGAAACAAGGTGATGGGTTTTGTGTTTCAGCATTACTTTCTGCTGCCGGAACTGACGGCGCTGGAGAATGTGGTGCTGCCTTCGATGATCGGGGGGAAGAAGGCGGAGGCGCGGGCGCGGGAACTGCTGGACAAGGTGGGGCTGACGGCGCGGCTGCAGCATCTGCCGACGGAGCTTTCGGGGGGGGAGCAGCAGCGGGTGGCGATCGCGCGGGCGCTGATCAACAATCCGGGGATCATCTATGCGGATGAGCCGACGGGGAATCTGGATGCGAGCACGGGGAGCGGGGTGATCGACATGCTGATGCAGGTGGTGGATGAGGCGAAGAAGACGCTGGTGGTGGTGACGCATGACCAGACGCTGGCGAAGCGGGGCGACCGGCGGCTGCTGCTGAAAGAGGGCAGACTGGAGGAAGGATGATACAGTCGCACTGAGGCTGAAACGAGATTAGATTTCTGCACGCATATGTCTTTGGATTCTCCCCTGCCCGACCCGGAAATGCCAGCACCGTATGAACCGCAGCAGCGGAAGCGGGGATGCTTTGGCTCGATGCTGCGAATGATGTTTCTGCTGGCCCTGCTGATCGGGCTGACGCTGCCGTTTACGCCGTATGCGGGGAAGATTAAAAAGGGGATCCAGGACATCGTGGCTTCGGCGCGGAGCACGAAGGAGCGGGTGGTGACGCGGGATGTGATGAGGGATGTGATCAAGGAGATCCCGGTGGTGAAGGAAGTGACGAAGGAGGTGATCCGGGAGGTGCAGCCGCCGCTGCCGGAGAAGTACATTCCGCGCAAGGAGATCGATGTGGCGAAGCTTTTCAACGAGATCACGGTGAAGACGAAGCTGGTGACGGAGGAGGGCGGCTTTGCGAGTCTGGAGAGGCTGGATCCGGAGGCGTACAAGGCGGAGTTTCAGCTGAGCATCCGGGTGCCGAAGGCGAACCAGACGCTGGAGGACCTGTCCAGGATCAACAAGAACCTGCCGGCGATTTTGCCGGGGCTGGAGGCGATGCTGACGAAGAGCAAGGTGAGCGGCTTCTACCACAAGCTGTATGAGAACAAGACGAGCCGGGTGCAGAATGATCTGACGCGGCTGAACAAGGTCCTGGACCGGCACAATTTTTATGACACGGAGACGATCCTGGAACTGACACACCCGGCGACGCAGCGGAGGGCGCTGCTGATTCAGTCTGAGATGGATGTGGTGGCGGATGGCTCGGACGGGGACCGGATGCCGACGCTGGCTGAGTACATTTATCTTTCGGATTACTACCAGCCGTTCACGAGCTATGCGTGGGCGAAGACGACGAAGACGCCGAACCCGCTGCTGGCGAAGTGGGAGGACCGGCTGGCGAAGGCGCAGGAGGAATTTTCGAAAAAGGGACTGAGCTCGGCGCGGAACCGGGAGCTGAGCGTGATGATCAACCAGCTGAAGGTGGAGATCGGGGAATTTAAAGCGCGGAGCAGCCTGATCGCGGAGAAGGATCCGTTCATTGTGATCTCGCTGCTGTTCCGGGGGTATGGGGACCAGAACAAGTTTACGCCTCAGATCGGGGACTATGCGGCGGTGATTCATGAGGGGAAGATTTATCCGGCGATCTGCGGGGACTACGGACCGAGCTTTAAGATGGGGGAGGCGTCTCTGCTGATGGCGAAGACGGTGAATCCGAAAGCGACGCCGTACGTCCGGCCGGAGAGTGACCTGAAGGTGACGTATCTGATTTTCCCGGGGACGGCGGAGAAGGAACGGAGTGCGCCAGATCTGGCGAAGTGGCAGGAGAAGTGCCAGGCGCTGCTGGGTGAAGTGGGCGGGGTGGGCGCGGGGTATGCGCTGCATGTGTGGGAGGATCCCTTCAAGAAGCCGGAGCCGCCACCGGTGCCGGAGACTGCACCTGCGCCTGTGACGACGATGCCTGCGGCTGCGGCTGCGGCTGCGGCTGCGGCTGGCACGGGCACCGGGACGGGTGCGGCTGCTGGTGCGACGACGGCGGCAGGAAGTGATGCGGCGACGCCGGGGGTACCGGGAACGATTTCGGGGACGCCGGCTGTGCCTGGAGCGGGTGCTGCTGCTGGTACCGGGACGAGTCCCCTGCCCGGCCCGGCGACGGGGCCGATTGTTTTGACGCCGGTGACGCCGCCGGTGGGTGAGGCTGCCAAGGGTGGTGAGGCGAAGGCGGGTGATGGAAAGGGAACCACCAAGGCGGGCGGGACGAAAGCAAAGGCGAAGAAGAGGTGAGGGATGTGAGCCAAGGGGCATGTATTTTGACACACCGAATACTCCAGCCTGCCTCAGCCTGTGGCTCGTATTTGCGGGCATTGTTTAAACCATGGCGCGTTATGCGCCGTGGTGGTGTCTTCCGCTTGGGCATCTGGCAGTCGCGATGATCTTGAATGAGGTACACGGCCTGTGGATAGACCAAGAAATGCGACGGCCGGGTTGGGATGGATTGCCGGACCTGGACATTGTATTTGCGATCGGCGTGATGACGGAAATAGGGTTTGTGAGCGGAATCTTGCTGCCGGTGACAGCGCTGGGGCTTTATCTCAAGTGGCGGGAGGTGCGGAGGGCGCGGCAAGGCGTTCATCACGGAGCGCTGGGAGTGTCGTTTTTGTGAGAAGCTGAGGTGATGGGAAGGCTCGATCCGAGACCGCTGGACGAAAGCGGGCGAGGGCGATGGATGGATGGCTCGCTGACGGTGGGCAGAAGGGGGGCTTTAAGGACAGGCATGGGAAGGTGCGGAGCGTCGTGGGAGTGCGGAGCGCTGCGGCATCGGAGTGCCGCGCTCCCAGGGATGTCTGCTGGAGTGCGGCAGGCTTCACGGCGTACGGACGTCCTCGCAGTCGGGCGGTTTGGCGGAGGATGTGATGAGGCATGGGAAGACCTTCGGCGCCAAACACAACCGACCTACGACCGAAGCGTGGCGCGCAGTGCGGGAACAAGGACGCTGGCTTTTTGCCGAGGTATTTCAAACACGGCGTGGACCACAACTGGAGCGATGGCGTTTGTGTGGGGAAAGTGGCTGCGCGTTGCACGTTTTTTGCGCAGTGCCACAAGATCGGGTGAGGCTATACCAAAGGGGGGGGAGCAGGGTGGAGGGATCTGCGCTTCTGTGGACGCAGCGAGAGCCAGTGCTCCGCGATCCCTCATGGAAGTTTTTGCCGTCACCATCTTCGTCAGCCTGATGTTCGCCGTTTTGTTTGCGGCCCTTTATCTGGCGGAGCGGGTGCAGCGGCGGCGGGGCAGCATCGAACAGGATGCGCTGCTGCCTCTCGATGAGCCTGAGGGGGCACGGATGACCGTGCCAGCATCCCGACCCCGCACCCCGTTTCCCCATGACTAGTACCGCAGCCACCAAAGTACCCATTGAGTTCAACGACAAAGTCGTGCGCCAGTTTATGCTGGCATCGATCATCTTCGGCGTCGTTGCCATGCTCGCAGGCGTGTTCATCGCCAGCCAGCTTAACTTCCACCAGCTGAACCTGGCCGAATGGCTGACGTTTGGCCGCCTGCGCCCGCTGCATACAAATGCGGCGATTTTTGCGTTCGTGGGCAACATGATGTTTGCGGGGATCTACTACTCCACGCAGCGGCTGTGCAAATGCCGGATGGGCAATGACACGCTGAGCGCGATCCACTTCTGGGGCTGGCAGGCGATCATCGTGGCGGCGGCGATCACGCTGCCTCTGGGCCTTTCCCGCGGGAAGGAATACGCGGAGCTGATCTGGCCGATCAACGTGGCGGTGGCGGTGATCTGGGTGGTGTTTGCAGTGAACTTCTTTCTGACGCTGCACAAACGCAACGAGCCGAGCCTGTATGTGGCGCTGTGGTTTTACATCGCGACGATTGTGACGGTGGCGATGCTTTACATCGTGAACCATCTTTCGATCCCGACGAGCTGGACGCACAGCTATGGTGTGTTTGCCGGGGTGCAGGATGCGCTGGTGCAGTGGTGGTACGGGCACAATGCGGTGGCGTTCTTCCTGACAACTCCGATCCTGGGGATCATGTATTACTTCCTGCCGAAGGCGGCGGAGAGGCCGGTGTATTCCTACCGGCTGTCGATCGTGCACTTTTGGTCGCTGGTGTTTCTTTATATCTGGGCGGGTCCGCACCATCTGCTGAACACGGCGCTGCCGAAGTGGCTGCAGATGCTGGGGATGTTTTTCAGCCTGATGCTGTGGGCGCCGAGCTGGGGCGGGATGCTCAACGGCCTGCTGACGCTGCGCGGCGCGTGGGACAAGCTGAGGACGGATCCGGTGATCAAGTTCTTCATCGCGGGTGTGACATTTTATGGTATGTCGACTTTTGAAGGGCCGCTGCTTTCGATCCGCGCGGTGAACTCGCTCTCGCATTACTCGGACTGGACGATCGGCCACGTGCACAGCGGCGCCCTCGGCTGGAACGGATTCATGGCGGCGGGTCTCTTCTACTGGCTGGCACCACGCTTGTGGAATACGCGGCTGTATTCGGTGAGCATGGCGAACTTCCACTTCTGGATCGGCACGGTGGGCATCCTGCTGTATGTGGTGGCGATGTGGATCAGCGGCATCATGCAAGGGCTGATGCTGAACCAGGTGACCGCGGACGGGCTGGCGGTGAAGAACACTTTCCTGGACACGCTGCAAGCGATCCGTCCGCTGATGGGGCTGCGCGTGATTGGCGGCGGGATGTTCCTGCTGGGCTGGATCGTGATGTGTGTGAACCTGTGGAAGACGATCCGCAGCGGCAAGGCGGTGAATGAAGTGCGCGAAGTGGCGGTGCTGCAACGTGGCACGAGCGACACGATGGGCATGAAGGAGACATTCTTCAACGACCCGACGGCCTGCACGTTTGGCGCGATGCTGCTGGTGTTTGGCTGGATCTTTCTGCCACCGGGTGCGGATATCGCCTCGCTGGTCTGCGCATGCATTTTTGCCTTCCTGGCGGTGAGGCGCTTTCAGAAGACGAGCCACACGTGGGCGCTGTGGTATGAGAGCCTGCTGCACAACTACCTGCCCTTCACGGTGCTGACGTTTGTGGCGGTGGTCATCGGCGGGCTGATCCAGCTGATCCCGACTGTGACAGTGAACACGGCAAAGAACATGGAAGACCGCCTGCAGAAGCTGTATGAGCCGCTGGAGCTGGCGGGCCGTGACATCTATGTGAGCGAAGGCTGCTACAACTGCCACTCGCAGATGATCCGCACGCTGGTGCCGGATGTGATGCGCTACGGCGACTACTCGCGCCTGGGTGAGAGCATTTATGATCATCCGTTTCAATGGGGATCCAAGCGCACGGGGCCGGATCTGGCACGTGAAGGCGGACAGCGCCCTGACTCGTGGCACTACGAGCATCTGATGGATCCACGTGCGATGTCTCCGCAGTCGAACATGCCGCCGTATGCACACCTGAGCACGAAGCCGTTTGATCAAAAGTCGCTGCCTTCGAAGATCGCCGTGCTGCGCCAGCTGGGAGTGCCGTATCCGCCGATGGACGCGACGGAGATCAAGATGAAGGCGCTGGAGCAGGGCGTGAAGATCGCCACGGAGCTGAAGAAGTCGAACATCGTGGTGAGGCCGGACAGCGAAATGGTGGCGGTGATCGCCTACCTGCAGAAGCTGGGACAGTTTGAGCAGCCGAAGGTGGAAGAGGCGCTGGCAAAGAAAGGACAGGGCGTGCCCTTCCCGCTGGCACCGGTCAATCCTGACAAAGCCCGCCGTGCGAACGGCGCCGAGTAAACCCCAAGCCCACTCCTGACCACCATGTACAAGCGCATCATTTATGAAAACTGGCACCTCGTGGTGCCGGTCGTCTCCTTCGCCACCACCGTGCTCGTCTTTGGCATCATGACCCTGCGGGGAATGCTGCTGCGCAAGGACAAGGCCGAGAACATGTCACGTCTTCCCCTCGAATAAAAAAATTACCATGGACTCCAAAAAGCCATCCTCCAACAACGAGCCCGTACTTCGCGATCACATGTATGATGGGATCCAGGAATACGACCAGAAGCTGCCGAACTGGTGGCTTTTCACCCTCTACATCGCCATCGCATATTTTGTGATTCACTGGCTGTGCTACTACCAGCTGGGGCTGGGCAGCAGCGACACGGCCGTGATGGACAAGGTGATGGCGGAAATGCAGGTCGCACGCGACAAGCAGATGGAGGGCATCTCTGACGAACAGCTGTGGGCGCTGTCCCGCGACACCGCAGCGGTGGAGGCTGGCAAGGCCACCTTTATGACGCAAGGAATGTGCGTCAGCTGCCATGGACCGAACCTGGACGGAACGCTGGCCGGAGCAAAGCTGCCGGGCCTGCCGCTGAGCGACCAGGAATGGAAGCACGGGGGCAAGCCGACGGAGATCTTCAAAATTGTCCGCAAAGGCTCGCCCGACATCACCAAAGGCATGATGGCCTGGGAGCAGGTGCTTGGCATGAAGCGCGTGAGCGAGGTGGTAGCCTTTGTGCTGAGCAAGCACAAGGAAGGCGAGCCGATCACACGTGCAGCAGACTCCCCTGCCCTCACCGGATCCGCTGCGGGAGCGGCTGCAGCTCCAGCGGCTCCTGCCCCTTCCCCTGCCTCCGCAGTTCCCGCAGCTGCACCCACCGTCGTGAAATAGCCGCAAGGATTTCTAATGCCACTCTCCCCTCTCAACCTGATTTCCCTTGGATCCATCAACGAAGATGGAAGCAAAAGAACGCTGCATCCGGCTGATGTGGCGGGGAAGTTTACGAGGGGTCGGCGAGTGGTGGCGCTGCTGCTGATCATCATCTATGTGGCGCTGCCGTGGATTCCGGTAAACGGGTTTCCGGCGGTGTTTCTGGACGTGCTGAACCGGCGCTTTCACTTCATGGGACTGACGCTGGCGGTGCAGGATCTGTGGGTGGGATTCTTTCTTGTCACGGGCCTGGGGTTTTCGCTGTTCTACATCACGGCGTTGTTTGGCCGGGTGTGGTGCGGGTGGACCTGCCCCTACACGGTCTTTCTGGAACACGTTTACCGTCGTATTGAGAGACTGATCGACGGTGATGCCACGGCAAGGCGCAAGCTGGATGCGGCACCGTGGACGGCGGGCAAGATCGCGAAACGGGTGACCAAGCATGCGCTGTACATTCTGACCTCGCTGCTCATCGCGCACATTTTTCTGAGCTACTTTGTGTCGCTGGAAAAGCTGTATGAGATGATGCACCACTCGCCGCAGGGGCACATGATCGCCTTCGGGGTGATGCTGTTTCTGACGGCGGGGCTGTATGGAGCGTTCAGCTGGTTTCGTGAGCAGTTTTGCGTGATCATGTGCCCGTATGGCCGCATGCAGTCGGCGCTGGTGGATGACCATACGGTCAACGTGGGCTACGACAAGAAGCGTGGCGAGCCACGCGGCAAGGCGGGCACAACGGGCGTGGGAGACTGCGTGAACTGCATGCGCTGCGTGCAGGTGTGCCCCACGGGCATCGACATTCGCAACGGGCTGCAGCTGGAGTGCATCGGCTGCGCGGCGTGTGTGGATGCGTGCGATAACATCATGACGAAGCTTGGGCGCAAGCCCGGACTGGTGCGCTATGATTCACTGAAGGGATTCGATGATGGCAAAACGCGCCTGGTGCGGGCGCGCACGGTGTTTTACACGGGTCTTCTGCTGCTGGGCGTGGGAGCGTTTGGATTTTCAGCGAGCCGGATTGAGCCCATGCGGGCCAACGTGCTGCGCATGCAGGGCTCCCCTTACTATGTGACGAACCAGATCGTGCGGAACCAGTTTTTGGTGCGTCTGATCAACAAGCGCAATGAGCCACGAACCTTCACGCTGGCACTGTCCGGAGAAGTGCCCGCCGGGCTGAGTGCCGCAGGCGCCGATGCACCAGTGACGATCGCCGCGCAGGGCGAAGAGCTGAAGCCGCTCATGATCACGCTGCCGCAGAATGCGTTTAAGGCGCCGTTCAAGCTCAGCATCACCATCACCGACACGAAGGACGGGAAGACGTATAGCACGAAGCCCTTCGAGTTCACCGGCCCGGACGCGGCCCTTAACACCAATGAATACCTCGATGCCCGCCAATATCTGCAAAAGTGAAACTGCCGGCACAGGCTTTATCGCAAGCCGGCCCTGGCTGTGGGTGGTGCTGGCTTTTGTGGTGCTGCTCAGTGCGTGGGGCACTCTGTTTTACATCGCCCTGAACAACCAACCGGAGGTCGTGCCGCTGAAGCATCTGATCGGAGCATGATGCAGGTGGACACCAGTGCAGCGGCCTTTGTGGCAGGGATGGTGACGAGCGTGCATTGCGTGGGCATGTGCGGACCGCTTTCGTGCTCGTGGGCGATCTCGGGTAAAGGCGGCGGGTTTATGCGGAGCACGGCGATGTATCATGGAGGGCGTTTGATCTCCTATGGTGTGGCGGGTGCGATCGCGGGCATGGTGGGCGCGGTGCCGCTGGCGTTTTTTCAGCATGGAGCGGGGATAGTGCTGCCATGGATGCTGGTGCTGGCCTTTGCCTGTGTGGGGTTGGGGCTGGACAAGTGGCTGCCGAAGCCAAAGTTTCTGGCAGCGGGCCTAAGGCGGGTGCAGACGGCGGCGTTTCGGATGAAGAGCACGCTGCGCGCGGGACTGCTGGGACTGGCGACGCCGCTGCTGCCCTGCGGGCCGCTTTACATGATGCTGGCGCTGGCAACAGCGAACGGGAGCGCCGCGAAGGGCGCGGGATTTGCAGTGGCGTTTGGACTGGGGACGCTGCCGCTGCTGTTTCTGGCGCAGACGCAGCTGCATCTGCTGGGAGGCAAACTGCAACCGGACACGATGCGCAAGGTGCAGCGAGGCCTGGCGCTGGTGACGGCGGTGGTGCTGGCGTGGCGGCTGCGTGACACGCTGGACTTTGGCAGCAGTGAGGCGGCGAGCTGCTGCCATGCGATGAACTAAATTTTTCCGATGAACGACCTATACTTAGAGTGGGAAAGGATCATCGCGCGGACTTCTGAGGCCGCAGCGAGCGGTGAAAGCATGGCGGTTGCTTTTTTGAATCTGCATGCGGCCAGCGCGCTCGACGTTTTCCCGATGATGTGGATGAGCGGAGTCTTTGCTGATGATGGAATACCGCAGACCCGGATGTCCGCGCTTCCGGGGCGCTGGGTGCGCCAGGCCTTGAACTAATTTAAAAAGATATGAACGCGAATTGCCAGCACTGCGGGACACCGGTTCCAGAAACGCGAAGCGATGAGTTTTGCTGCACGGGGTGCAAGGCGGTCTATGATCTGCTGCAGCAGCAGGGGCTGGAGCATTTTTATGATTTGAAATCGGGGCTCAACCTGCCGCCGGTGCCGGCGCAGGCGATGAGGCCGCAGGACTATGCGTGGCTGGAGACTGCGGCTCTGGCCGCTGAGGCGAAACGGGCGAGCACGGATGTGGCGGCGGAGATGGGAGTGTCCGTGCAGGGGCTCTCGTGCATGGCGTGCATCTGGCTGATCGAGCGGGTGTTTGCGAAGCTGGGCGGGACACAGATCCAGGTGGACATTTCCAGCGGTGAGCTGCGCATGGCGTGGGAGCCGGGGAAATTTCAACCGGTGGAGTTTGCGCAGGAACTGCAGCGCTTTGGCTATCTGCTGGGGATGCAGCGGGCGGATGGCGGACAGACGCACGACAACGGGCTGGAGCGGCGGACGGGGGTGTGCGGGGCGTTTGCGATGAATGCGATGGCATTTTCCCTGCCGGCGTATTTTGGCATGCCGGCGGATTTTCCTTTTGCGCACTGGTTTGACCTGGTGGCGGCGGCTTCGGCCACGCTTTCGATGCTGGTGGGCGGGAGCTACTTTGCGCAGAGGGCGTGGAATGCGCTGCGCGCGGGGGTGCTGCATATCGACACGCCGATCACGCTTGGGATTGTGGCGGCGTATGCGGGATCATTGATCGGATGGATGAGCGGTGAGGCGGGGCTGAAGTATTTTGATTTTGTGGCGATGTTCATCTTTCTGATGCTTGCCGGACGGCTGGTGCAGCAGATGGCAGTGACGCGGAACCGGCGAAAGCTGCTGCGTGATCCTTCCATCCCTGAGAAGGAGATGCTGGAGGCGCTGGAGGCTGGCGTGAGCTTCAGCGTGAAGCCGGGGCAGGCGGTGCCGGTGGCGGCCAAGCTGGAGGATGCGCATGCGTGCATCAGCCTGGAATGGATCAGCGGAGAGAGTGACTCGTGCACGCGGAGTGGAGGACAGATGATTCCCTCCGGAGCGTTGAACGCGGGAACGCGGGCGCTGAACGCGGTGGCGCTGGAAGGATGGAAGGAGTCCACGCTGCACAAGCTGCTGGAAGCGCGGCGCGGTGGTGAGCAGCGGGACCTGCGGCTGGAGAAGCTGCTGCGCGGCTATCTGGTGGTGGTGGTGCTGGCGGGCGTGGTGGGCGGCGTGTGGTGGTGGGCGCACAGCGGAGAATGGACACGGGCGCTGCAGGTCATGATTTCGGTGTTTGTGGTGTCCTGCCCCTGCGCGCTGGGAGTGGCGGCGCCGCTGGCGGATGACATCGCGGCCTCGCGCGCGGCGGACCAAGGAGTGTTCGTGCGGACGCTGGGACTGTGGAAGAAGCTGACACGGCTGCGGCAGGTGGTGTTTGATAAAACGGGGACGCTGACGCTGGAGAATCCGCTGCTGCTGAATGCGGGGGTGCTGGATGAGCTGGATGCGACTGCGCGCAGTGTGCTGAGGCACATGACGAGCGGGAACCTGCACCCGGTGAGCCGGAGTTTGTTTGATGCGCTGGGCGGCATGGCGGAGGGAGCCATGGTGGTGGATGCTGAGGTGAGCGAGGAGGCGGGACAGGGACTGCGCTGTGAGCATGCGGGGTGCGTGTGGAGGCTCTCGAAACCGCAGGATGCGAACGCGGATGCGGTCTTCACGCGCGACGGGGCGATGCTCTGCGCCTTCCGCTTTCAGGATGCGCTGCGCGCGGAGTCGCTGGCCCAGGTGGAAGCGCTGAGGGCGCGCGGGCTGCGGGTGAACATTTTGAGCGGAGACCGCGAGGCAAAGGTGGCGGCGATCGCGAAGCAGCTGGGTCTGCAGCGTGAACAATGGGAGCACAGCCTGACGCCGGATGAGAAGGCGGCGTGGATCTCCACGCATGAGCCGCAGGGGACGCTGTACATTGGAGACGGGGCGAATGACAGCCTGGCGTTTGACGCGGCCTCCTGTGCCGGAAGTCCGGTGACGGGACGAAGCTTTCTGGAGCACAAGGCGGACTTTTATTTTCTGGGGCACAGCATGCGCTTCATGACGAGCCTGCTGGAGATTGCGGCGACGCATCGGCGCGCGGTGCATGCGGTGTTTGGGTTTTCAGTGACGTATAACATTGTGACGGTGATCGTGGGACTGATGGGACATCTGAGCCCGCTGCTGGCGGCAATTTTGATGCCGCTGAGTTCGCTGGTGACGCTGTCGCTGGTGGCGGTGGTGTTTCGGCGCGGAGGCGGGAGGCGCGAACAGGAGGGCACGAGGGCACCCGCGTCCGCAGTGGTTTCGGAGTGCGTGACGGCGTGCTGAAGGGTGGGCGGTGACAGCCTGTGCCTGCATGCCGCTTTACGTCGGATGGGTGTGGGGCAGCATGTTTGCCCTTGAGCGTGCAGCCAGCAACAAGACGTATGGATGCGCGGTTCTTCGCAGATTGCAATTGGCTGCATGAAGTTCCAGATTCCAGGCATGAAGTGGTTCCGACCGATCCTTGCCAGCCTGCTTTGCGTCTTTTGCGGAATGAATGGAGCCGGCACGCGCCTGAATGCGGCGGAGGCTGATCCCCTGCCCTGCCTGGTGCTATTTCAACTGAACGTGGGCGCGGACGCGAAGCTGCTGGGGATGGAGACGGTGAAGGTCATCGATCTGCTGGCGGCGTCTCATGTCGAGCTTCCCCTTCAGCCACCGCAATCGTTTCTGGAGGCTGCGCGCAAGCAGGCGGAGAAACTGGATCTCAAGTCCGTGGCGAAGGATGGGAGGCCTGGCAGCACGCTGACCACTTTTGCCCATGTGCCGGCCGCGGCGGGCAGCACCATGCCACGGATCTCCTTTGAGGCTCTGGATGGAGCGATGAACTCGACTTCGGACCTGCTTCTGCTGGAGCGGCGCGGGCAGATGTCGAGCTTTGGCAAGGACCTGGGGAACGCGGCTTTTTTCCTGATGTATTACGCGCTGCCCGAACTGCCAATGCAGACGCAGGCGCAGCGTGAGGCGATCATTGAGGCGGAGATCCAGCGCAACCTGGCCAACGTCCGGAATGGAGAAATTTTGTCGAGGAAGGATCTCTCGGAGAAAGATCAGACGATTGTGGAGATCATGGCGAGCTCACCGCGGAACAAGTCTCTCATCATCCGCAGCCGCTATTTGTGCAACGAAGTGAAGATGCTGTCCCTGGTGAGCATCACGCCAGGAACCCTGACCGCCGAGGACAGCGAGGCTTTTGAGCGCATGTTCAAGGTGTTTCGCTTTCGGTGAGGGGTGATACTGCCAATCATTGGCAAGAGGCCTTCAAATCTTTTTTGCACTCGTGGCTTGCACCGATTCGGGGCGCTGGATGATCGCGGAGCGTTGAGGGATCAGGATGATCCCTCTCCTCCAAGGGGATGCACGTGGCGGAGATGGTGCGTGAGGCCTAAAGAAAAGAGAAGTTAGTGATAGTTTACGACAAAGCGTGGGGGGTGATGACGTTTGCGTGGGTCCATCCACTTTCTGCTCACGACACCGACCATGCGCCCGACTTTTTTACTCGTTTGTTTCTTCGCCCTCGCTGCTTCGGCCTTTGGTCAGACGAAGGTGAATGATGAGGACGCGCCGGAAGACATGATCCTCGGTTTTCGGGGGAAGTCGAAGTATCAGATCGTGGTGCCGGATGTGGAGGCGAATGCTGTGGCTGAGTCTTCGGTGACGAGGGCGGCGGAGCTGCTGCAACAGGCGTTTGCGGCGAACAAGATCACGCTCAGCGTGGTGAAGGAATCGCAGGTGGAGGTGGCGCGGCCGGGATTCTATCTGGGAGCGACGAAGTTCGCGGGGACGAAGGGAGTGGAGATGAAGAAGCTGAGCGGCTGGGGGTATGTGCACAAGGTGGTGGGCAAGGATGTGATCATCGCGGGAAACGACGAACCGGATCCGCTGGCGGGAAAGCGCAGCACTGGGAGGGATGAGGCGATGCCGTTTGAGGGAACGCTGTTTGGCGTGGCGGAGTTTGTGCATCGCTACGTGGGGGCGCGGTTCCTTTCGCCGGATGAGGCGGGCACGACGTTTGTGCCGCAGTCGATCATTCATGTGCCGCCGGGGCTGGATGTGCAGAGCGCGCCCTTTTTCAAAGAGCATGACATGCGCGATGGGAAGGAGCTGTTTTACACCGCGAACCATGCACGGCGCTTCACGCGCATCTGGTCACGGTTCGGGCACCAGCATCCATCAGCGGTTCCCATGAAAGAGTATGGCAAGGCGCACCCGGAGTACTTCATGCTGACGGCGGGCGTGCGGCAGCCGGCGCTCTCGGCGGGAGATGGACAGCTCTGCCTCTCGAACGCGGAGGTGCGTGAACTGATTTACAAACACATCGTGGCGCGCTGTGATGACGGCTTTGACATGGTGGAACTGGGCCAGGCGGATGGCTACCGGCCATGCCAGTGCAAGGAATGCGCGGCGCTGTATGGCATCGCGCCGACGACAAAGCCGACGGATGGCATCGCCTTTAACAATGATCCCGCGTGGGGTGAGAAGCTGTGGATCATGCACCGTGACATGGCGCTGAGATTGATGAAGGACCGGCCGGGGAAGAAGATCTTGATGACGTCCTACGGTCCGACCATTCAGCCGCCGAAGAGCTTTCGCGAATTTCCGGAGAACGTGGTGATCGAAATGATGCACTCGGACGCGGAGGCCTTTGCTGCATGGAACCAGCTCAAGGTTCCGGGAGGATTTTCGGCGTATCTTTATAACTGGGGCAACTTTCACCTGGTGGGGCTGACGCCGCTGACGACGGTGGGCATGATCGCGGAGCAAAGCCGGCTGCTGGTAAGCAATCGCGTGCATTCCGTGCAGGTGAATGGCAGCCCCGGCGGCGGGCAGTGGGGGCTGGAGGGGCCGAACATCTATGTGTATCTGCGGCTGGGCATTGATCCGACCAGCCAGAGCGCGAGCGAGCTTTTTGACGAGTATTTGCAGGCGGCATTCCGCGAGAGTGAGAACCCGATGCGGCGCTTTTTCACGAACGTGCAGAAGCGTGTGGAGCTGTGGCAGATGATCCGGAATTATGCTTATCAGTCGGGGCGTGATCCGATCTTTGCGCTGGGGACGCTGTGGACACCGGATGTGATCAACGCGCTGGAGGAAGATCTGGCGACGGCCGAGAGCGGGGCGCAGCTGCCCGAGGTGAAACGCAGGCTGGACATCGTGCGCTACGAGTTTGATTTCCTGAAGCACCTGTCACTGGTGGTGAACGCGTGGCGCAATCATCAGGCGATGAACAATGCGGCATCGCTGGCCCAGGTGCTCGATGCCGTTGACGCGCGGAATGCCTTCATCGCGAGCATTGCGAATGGCGATGCGAAGTATCCGAAAAAGAAGAACCCGGCGTATCGGTTCGCGAAAGAGGGCGATCTGAAATATGCGGGGCGTTACCTTGACCGGGCGCCGTTCAACTGGGACACGGCGAAGATGCGGGCGAATCCAACGGCCTTACTGCAACAGAGCCTGTCGCTCAGCATCGAGCGAGTGAGCGGGCCGGTGACACTTGAGTCCCCCCTTTGGGCGAAGTCCGCGGAGCATGTGCTGCAGCCTTCGGGAACGGCTGAAGCACTGAAGGCTCCGACGAGCTTCCGAGTGCTGTGTGACGAGGCGAATCTCTATGTGCGCGTGAGCGGCACGCAGCCGGCGGACAGGATGAACTTTGCGGCAAGGGGGCATGATGCCGAGCTGTGGCTGCAGGAGAGCATTGTGATCAATGTTTCTCCCAGCGGGGATCGTGCCCGGTACTTTTACTTTGCTTATGAGCCGGAGCAGAGCTCGTTCAACGAGGCGGAGCATGGGTTCATCACGGATTATCTGCATCCGCGCTACGGGTGGAATGACGAGGGCTGGAATGGCGAATGGTCGTTTGAGACCAAGCTGGTGCCTGCGAAGAACCGATGGGAATCGATGGCGGTGATCCCGTTTGAAACGCTGCGCACCAAGGCTCCGAAGACCGGGGATACGTGGTATCTGAATGTCGGGCGTGTGCATTTCCTGGACGACGCCGGCAAGAAGACCAGCCGTGAACTCTCCGTCTGGTCCGGCAAACTGAATGCCTCGCACATCCCGGGGGACGCTTCCTTCGGCAAAGCCATCTTCAAGTGATCATCTCTTTATGAATCGAATCATCAGCATAGCTGCCTTTGTGTTTTTTGGGGTTTCGGCCCACGCGATTGATTACACGCAGTTCAGCGCGGCGAAGCGGTTGCGTGCGGACAAGCGCTACGACGAAGCCATTCAGAAACTCGAAGGGATGGCCGCGAAGACCGAGGATGCGGGGGAGAATTTTACGTATCTGGATTTAGCGATCGACATGGCGGTTGAATCACTGAAGAACGCCGAGAAGGCGCTGGCATTGGTGGGCGAGGTGAAAGACCCGGCGCATCGTGACTTCGCCAGGCTGCGGGTGCTGGCAGACTTTGAGCGCTATGATGAGGCGCTTGCCTCTGTGAAGGGCAAGGACGTCGATGCGTGGCCTGTGCGCTGCCGCAGTCAGGCGCACGGCATTCTGGCGGGCATTCATCATGCGAAGAAGGATGTGGCTGCGGAGCTGCAGGAATGGAAGAAGACGGCGGAGTCGCCCGGTGCCGAGCCGGGGGTGCGCGGACGTGCGCTGCGCGAGCTCGGGGTGCTTTATCTCAAGGAAGGAAAGAGCAAGGAGGCTGAGGAGCAGTTTCGTCAGGCGATCCAAGTCACACCTGCGAACTACGCGTGGCGGGTGGAGAGCCTGGTGGCGCTCTCGAGACTGCTGATCGAGGAGCAGCGTGGCAAGGAGGCGGTGAAGGTGTTTGAGGGCACGGATTTCACGAAGGTCTCCAGCATGACTTCCAAAGGCAATCTGCTGGAGGCCTATGCGCGGGCGCTGCTGGCTGCGGGAAGAAGGATCAAAGCGATTGAGACGTTTGATGAGCTGCTGAAGCTGGATATTTCAGCGGAGTGGAAGGGGCGGATTAATCGGGAACTGGATGAGATGGCGGAGAGTTTTTGAGGGGGGGGAGTGCTGGCAGCTGCGCAGTCAACGTGCGAATACAAGGCGAAGAATCGGACGGGCAAAAGCCCGAACTACGCACATGGAACCGGACCGGCTGAAGCCGGTACTACAATACGGCTTTGGGGTGGAGCGAAGGCCGGTGGAGATGGGGCTTGGAGGGGTGGTGGCGACGTGCAGAGTGAATAACTCACGGAATGCGCTGGCGGAGTGCTGCGGGTTCGGAGACCCGCGCTCCAGCGGGACTTGGATGGGTGCAGCTGCGGTGGAGCGGTTGCGGCGCGGAGATGCGGAATTTGGGGGGGGGAGGCGGTGTGCTGTGGAATGTATTCCGCGCGCCTGCCGGACTTGGATGGACGCGGCTACGGTGAGCAGTTGCGTCGTTGAGTTGCCGGGGTTTTGGGTGGACGGAGGCGGCACGCACATCGAATCACACACAGCATGCGTGAATGACCAAAGCGGCATCGGAGTGCCGCGCTCCCGGCTTTAGCGCCAGGAGGCGGACCACTGTTTAGCGAAGTAAGTGAGGATCATGTCGGCGCCGGCGCGGCGGATGCCAATGAGGGATTCGTTCATGATTTTGGTTTCGTCGATCCAGCCTCCTGCGGCACCGGCTTTGATCATGAGGTATTCGCCGCTGACCTGGTAGGCGGCGATGGGGAGGGTGGTGGAGGCGCGGAGTTTTGAGATGATGTCAAGGTAGGGGCCGGCGGGCTTGACCATGAGGATGTCGGCGCCTTCGGCTTCGTCGAGGGCGGCTTCGCGGAGGGCTTCGCGGGAGTTGGCGGGGTCCATCTGGTAGGTTTTTTTGTCGCCGGCTTTGGGGGCGGAGTCGAGGGCGCCGCGGAAGGGGCCGTAGTAGGCGCTGGCGTACTTGGCGGTGTAGCTCATGATGGAGACGGCCTGGAAGCCGACGGCATCGAGCGCGGCGCGGAGGGCGGCGACGCGACCGTCCATCATGTCGCTGGGAGAGACGATGTCGGCTCCGGCGCGGGCGTGGCAGAGGGCCTGCTGGCAAAGGACTGCGACGGTTTCGTCGTTCAAAATGCGGCCGTCATCGGCAACGAGGCCGTCGTGGCCGTCGCTGTTGTAGGGATCGAGGGCGACATCGGTGATGACGGTGAGAGTGGGGTGGGCGCTTTTGAGGGCGCGGATGGCGCGGGGGACGAGGCCGTCGTCCGCGTGGCAGGCTTCTGCACCGCGGGTTTTGAGTTCATCGGGAATTCGTGGGAAGAGGACGACAGCGGGAACGCCGAGGGCGTGGGCTTCGCCTGCTTCTTTGACGAGGCCCGGGATGCTCCAGCGGGTGCAGCCGGGCATGGAGGCGATGGGGGTGTTTTCAGAACCCTCCTGGAGAAAGAGGGGGTAGATGAGATGGCCTGGGGTGAGCTCGGTCTCGCGAACGAGATCGCGGATGGCGGGTGACTGGCGGTTGCGGCGCGGGCGGATGGGGAGGTGCATCGGGCGGAGAATATAGATGAGGGACAGGCGAGGGCAAAGGGGGAGTGGGGGCAGGGATTTATGATTTATGATTTGGCGAGAGGGGGCGATGGGTAGGCCGGGGAGGCGGGGTGGCTGCGTCGGGGGCGGTGGAGAAACGGTGACTCGCAGGATGGGGTGGCTGAGAGGATGGAAGGCCACGGTTTGCTAATGGCTTACGCTGCCAAAGGGGTATCGAATGACGGTTATGTCATGAGGGTTCATTCTCGGGGGAATGAATTGATGGTGGGATGGCGGGGACACCGAATTCGGATTTTCGGCGGCGTAGAGCGACAAGCAGAATGATGCCGTAAAGCGTGGCGAAGGGAGGCACGAGCAGGAAGTAAATGGCGGCAACGGTGGTGCAGGAGTAGAACCAGCGCTGACGAACCCGGAGAACGGCGAGCGCGACGTAAAGCAACGTGGCTGGTATGATGGCCAGGAATCCGTGGCTGGTGACGGCAATGATTGTTTCCCCAACGATGGCGCTCAGATGGGATGGATCAGGAGCGGGCGATCGCATGAAGGCCTGAGCTGCGGAGGTGCCAGCGTGAGTGGTTTTGAGAACGGCATAGCCGTTCGCCATGGAGAGGAGCACTCCGAGGATGGCGACGGTGAGGGCGATGGCTGATTTCATGGAGAGCGATGACTGCACGAGTCAGACGGCGGCGGGTGATTGAGGCCGAGGGGAGCGCAGTTCAAGGGTATCGAGATGGAACTCGTAGGTGGCTGAGCATGAGGGACAGTGAACGGGCCAGATAGGAGAGAAGCTGAACCTGCAGTTTGGGTGGCTGCGCCTTGTCTCATTGCATTGAGCGAGGAACCTGTCTCGTGAGGCGATGGCGGTCGTCTGGCCGAAAGGATGACCGCAGTTGGGACAGGTGATGGAGGCGAGAGTGGAAAGCTGGCGGGAGTGGAGGCGCTTGCTGTGGGAATCGAGCCACCAGATGCCTGCGAGGAAAAGTGCGGCTAGTGAGATCAAGAGCGGGATCATGGCCGAAGGTTTTTCATGGATTCAGACCCGCGCAGCAAACATGCGAATAAAATATATCCGTTTTGCCTGTGCATGGCAAGGAAGGGGAGGATGACAATGACGCGGCAGAAGATCCGAAGGACAAAAAGGGCGGCAGGGACCGAAAGGACGCTGCATGCCATGGCAGCCAGATGTTTGTTTTGTCCTGCCTGCGTGTGAGCCCTGGGGAAGACGCGGTTCTTCGTGGAATGCCTCATGACCGCAGTGCGTATGCTTGAGGGACATTCAGTGCGGTCAAGAGTGCCCACATCACTTCCGAGCAGCAAGGGCTGTGGTCGCGCGAACTTGAGGCGGCAGATTCGAGGGCGCGTTCGATATGCGAAGCGAATGAGACGACGCATCATTGTGCGATTCCGGAACGAGCTGAAGCTCTGGACGACTTTGAGCCAACCACGATGTGAAGGGGTTAAATCGTGGTGGCAGAGGGGAGATTTGAACTCCCGACCAAAGGCTTATGAGTCCTCTGCTCTACCCCTGAGCTACTCTGCCATTGCAAATGGCTCCTGAGGTAGGGTTCGAACCTACGACCTAGTGGTTAACAGCCACCCGCTCTACCGCTGAGCTACTCAGGAATCACTTTTCCCCTCCCGAAGAAGGGGGCGAGATGGATAAGCGTTCTGGCGATTCGCGCAAGCATTTTATCCATTCTATTTGAGTTCTTTTTTCGCGCCGGGAGGTTCGCCCAAGGATTGCCCAAGAAGAACGCGTGGAGCACGTGGTACCCGGCTGATGAGACGAGGGAAAATCATGCAATGGCTGACGCTGCTGCTGCTGGTATTGCTGCTGTTTGAGGTGGTGGCGCTGCACCTGAACCGACGGCAGCTGCGACTTGTCGTGCGGGAAATCCGAAAAAATCAGGATGGCTCAAGCCGGATGGTGTGCGAACTGATCAATGACCGGATCACGCCAATACGCTACCTGGCGGTGAGCGATCACACTCCGGCGTATGAGGTGGAACTCGATGGGCGGAGGGATGTGGAGACGCTGTGCACTTCGACGATGGATCACTGGGTGGCACCTTTTGGAAGTGTTAAGATGGAGATTCCTATGCCGAAAGGCGGATTCCATGACTGCAGGATCTCGGTGATGTGCGAAGGGACGTCTTTGCTGAGCTGGCTGCTGTGGCCTTCGGATGATTTTGAGAGGGCGTCTGTGTGGGGAATGGATGGAGTGATGACCGTGGAGGGAGACAAGCGGTGAGCGTGGAAACAGAGGCTCACAAGAAATGTGCTGCCCCCATGGCGGCGGGACAGCTATACCTGAAGTGTTTCCCGTCCCCTTCCCTTTCCCTGCGGTGCCGTTTCATCCAACGCGCAGTTTAGATTTGCCCGCGCTTTGTGTGACCACCGTGGGACGCGGAACTTTGTGCCGCCTCTGTATTGTGGAGGAGAAACCATCCGGGTCCTCGGGTTTGAGAATGATGGACCAGGTGAGAGTGTGTGGGATCAGGATGATCCCACCCCTGCCTGCCGCTGCACGGAGAACTATGCCCTGACGGAACCACAGCCCCAATTCCGGGGCCCCGTCAAACGGGATAGAGCGGTGATTATCCGACGGCGTTGGCGGCGAGGAGCTGATCGAGGAGGCCGCGGAGGCGGTAGAACTCCACTTCGGCTTCGCCTGTGGCTTGCAGATCGGCGCGGATAGAGGCCGCATCGCGCTCGGAGGCGACGTGCTGGCGGATGAGGGCGGTCTTGCGGGCCTGAAGATCGAGGAAGGCGGGATCGACCTCGGGGGTGTGGGGCCATTTGCCTTCGATTTGTCCGGCTTTGAGGACTTGCTTGAAGGGAGTGCCGACTTTCTGCGCGTGGGCCTTGGCCTCGTTGATGCCGGCGTACCAGTCGGGGTGCACGAGGCGGTAGTAGTCGCGCATGGCCTGCTTGTTGTAATGGATCACGAGCTTGCGGCCTGCGACATCGAGGAAGGTGGTGCCGCGGAAGGAGTCGGCGTCGATGGTATCGACGAAGAGGAGTTCTTCATCAGCGACGGCGAACTCCCACTTGAGGTCCCAGAGGAGGAGGCCGGCGGATTCGAGAAGCTCGCGGACGGCCCAGCCGCCGAGGATGGCGAGTTTGACGGTGTGGAGGAAATCCTGGCTGCTGAGGCCGGACATGATGAGGGCCTCCTGCTTGCTGACGGCGCGGTCTTCGGGCTCGTATTTGCTGGTGAGATCGTAGATGGGGCGCTCGAGCATCTCCCAGACGCCCATGGGCTTGCTGAGGCCAAGCTCCTGCTCGTAGCTGCGCTTGGCGGCTTCGCTGAGGCTTTGGTATTTCTTTAAAATAGAGGAGCCGCTGGTGACCCCGAAACGGACGATGTACTCAAGCGGGACGACATAGGAGGCGCTCTGGTGGAACTGGGCGTAGTCAAAAACGTGGGTGCCGAGGAGATTGCGCTGCGGCGGGTGCATGACGGGAAAGCGCCGTACGACATTGTAGCAGCTCGGATTGGCGGGGAGGCCCTCGCGGACGATCTCGCCGGTGACGGCATCGACCATGCCGAGGTGATGGGTGGAGGCGCCGCGCTCGAGCATGGTCTCCATGGGGCCGGAAAGGAGCTCGGTGCGCCAGGCGGGGTCCATGGGGGTGGCCTCGATGGCGGCCTTCACGCGCTGCCAGGTGGCAGGCTGCGCGAGGCGGGAGTACATGGCGTGGCGGAAAATGGCGCGGTTGAGGTCATTCCCTTCGATGTTGAAGATGGAGCCGACGTCGAAGACGGAGCCCGCCGGGGTGGTCTCGCAGACGACGTAGCCGGGGTGGTCTGGGACGGCGTAGAGATTCTGAACGGAGCCGCGATAAACGGGCTCGCCGAGCTTTGAGAGATCAAGGTGCGTGGGCGCTGGGGCGGAATGGGTCATGGATGGGGGGAAAAACAACGGATTCGGGGCGTGTGCAACTGGGAACAGAGAACGGCGAACTTTGAACTTTAAACTTTGAACTTTAAACTTCCGTCTCCTACGTTCGCCCTCACTCATTTTCCATGTCTGACGCTGCCGCCACCCCTACCGCCTCTCTTGATTTCATCCGAGAAATGATCGCCGCCGACCTGGCGGCGGGTCGCAATGGGGGGCAGGTGGTGACGCGGTTTCCGCCGGAGCCGAACGGGTATCTGCACATCGGGCATGCGAAGAGCATCTGCCTGAACTTTGGGCTGGCGCAGGAGCATGCGCCGAATGCACGCTGCCACCTGCGGTTTGATGACACGAATCCCACCAAGGAAGAAGTGGAGTATGTGGACAGCATCATGGCGGATGTGAAGTGGCTGGGCTTTGACTGGGGCGAGAACCTTTACTATGCGAGCGACTACTTCGAGAAGCTGTACACATTTGCGGAGCAGCTCATCGGCAAGGGGCTGGCGTATGTGGATGATCAGACGCATGAGGAGATGCGGGCGAACCGTGGGACGCTGACCTCTCCGGGGACGCGGAGCGCGGGTGCGGACCGCAGCGTGGAGGAGAATCTGGATCTCTTCCGCCGGATGCGGAAGGGCGAATTTAAGGAGGGTGAGAGGGTGCTGCGGGCGAAGATCGACATGGCATCTCCTAATATGAACATGCGGGATCCGGCGCTGTATCGCATCCTGCATGCGCACCATCACCGCACGGGAGATGCGTGGTGCATTTACCCGATGTATGATTACGCTCATCCGCTGAGCGATGCGCTGGAGAGCATCACGCACAGTTTGTGCACGCTGGAGTTTGAGCATCATCGGCCGCTGTATGAGTGGCTGATCAACAACGTGGATGGGCTGCCGGGGGCGCCGTATCAGCGGGAGTTTGCGAGGCTGAACCTGACGTACACGGTGATGAGCAAGCGGAAGCTGCTTCGTCTGGTGAAGGATGATCTGGTGAACGGCTGGGATGATCCGCGGATGCCGACGATTTCGGGGATGCGGCGACGTGGGATCACGGCGGCGGCAATCCGGAGCTTTTGCAAGACGATTGGCCTGACGAAGTTCAACTCGCTGACGGAGATCGCGCTGCTGGAGCACTCGATCCGCGAGGACCTGAACAAGGTGGCGCGGCGTGCGTATGGCGTGGTGCGGCCGATCAAGGTGGTGATCACGAACTATCCGGAGGATCAGGTGGAGTATTTTGATGCGCAGAATCATCCGGAAGATCCGACGGCGGGAACGCGGCAGGTGCCGCTGTGCCGGGAGCTGTACATTGAAGCGGATGACTTCATGGAGTTCCCGTCTGAGGGCTTTCACCGCCTGAAGCCGGGTGGTGAGGTGCGGCTGAAGTTTGCGTTCTGCATCATCTGCCAGGAGGTGATCAAGGATGACGCAGGGAACATCGTGGAACTGCGCTGCACGTATGATGATGCGACGCGCCACGGGAAGAAGCCGGAAGGGCGCACGAAGCCGAAGGGCATCATCCACTGGGTGAGCGCGTGGCATGCGGTGGATGCGACGGTGCGGCTGTATGACCGCCTCTTCACGGTGGAGACGCCGGATGCTGACGCGGGCGAAGACGGCGATTTCGCAAAGTTCCTGAATTCGGCCTCATGTGAGGTGGTGACGGCGAAGCTGGAGCCTTCACTGAAGGATGCGGCACCGGGGAGTCACTGGCAGTTTGAGCGGGTGGCTTATTTTTATGCGGACCCGATTGATTCGAAGCCCGGTGCGCCGGTGTTTAACCGGACGGTGACGCTGAAGGATGGGTGGGTGAAGAAGTAGAGGGGAAAGGGTCAAGGAGTCAACGGTCAAGACGGTGGCTCTCATTTCCAATCTACTGTTTTCGCGCGATTGCCACTGAGTGTGATCGTGGCGGTGTGATGGGGCGCATCGATCAGCAGAGGGAGGCTCCAGCTTTTGCTGTCGTCTCCGTCCAAGGTGTGGGAAGCGGTGCTGCCGTCTGGCGTGGTGATGCGCAGTTCAGTGGAATAGAAATCCATGCCATTCCAATACTGCACGACTTGAAACTGGTGTCCGGTGGGTAGGTGCTGCTCGGCCAGGGTGTGTTCAGAGGGGTTTAAAATATCGGGGAGCCAGAAGCCGAGTTGTAGAGACAGAAGGAGGGCGATGGTGAGTGCGAGGCTGGTGATGAGGAGGACGCGTGGAAGCTTTTTCATGGGATGCAGTCAGGCTGGGGAAGGCGTTAGCAATTCGACCACATGACCATCGAGGTCTTTGACGACGGCACGGCGTCCCCACTCGGAGTCAGTGGGCTGGGTGAGGATCTCGGCCCCGACTTGAACGAGGAGAGGGAGGATTTGATCCACTGAATCGACGCGGAAGCCGATGCGGGTGCCGGTGGTGGAGTGGGATTTGGGGGTGAGCGGGTAGATCTCGAAGACCATGCCAGCAGTTTCGGAGGTGTAGTGCTCGGGACCGGAGCCGTGGGAGTGGCGGGTGAAGAGGAGGCCCATCTGCCTGTAAAACTGGGCGGCACGTTCGATGTCCGGCGAGCGGAGGACAAGGAGGTTTAAGGAGGACGTTGAGTGCATGGAAGGCTTCGAACTATGAAGTAAAGCGCAAGCTGTTCAGTCGAAACACGAGCAAGGATTCATCTGCGCGGGAGTATACCAGACAATGGCGTGATCGAGCAAAAGGCGCTTCTGAGCGGTGTGCCAAATCAGATAACAAAGGCCACGCGGCCGTTCATGAGCATGTTCGGCCTCGATCTCAGAGCCGGTTTGTTCAAGCACTTGCCGGACGGTCCCCCCCGCCACCGGATCGTCTTCGATCGGATCGTGCAGTCTCACCCACGTTTGAGTCATAAGCTGCACACGATGGCCCTCCAAAATACGCCGGACGAGTTCAGGGGATTCTTCGATGATGAATGCCTTGGCTTCCATCACAGGCAAGCCAGTGGCTCGATGCATAGCCATCGTCGTGCTGGCATCTGGCACTATTTTAGCCATCGGCTTGATTTCATTTTTAGATGGATCCAATTTTCACTCTAGAGCGGCAAAGAGCAATCTTCATGTTCTTCCTCCTCGTCATCGCCTGCTATTACATCCTGCATGTCCATGTAGTCGAAGAAGAGAGACTTGGAACATTGAGGACATACGAAGCTAAACGCCCCTCCAAGGTCTATGGAGAATGCGCCCTTGGCCTCCCGGATAAACTCTGAACAGAAACGTGTGTGGGCCGCAAACGCAGCGGCGGCATGCTCCCGGCCGAAGACGTGATGGCAGAGCGGGCATTTCGACCGGGCCAGTTTCCTCAAGCCCAACTCCAGACATAGATGGGCGATGAGGCACAGGAAAAAGTAACAGCTGGCAACACTCGCAAGCCACAGAAACACGTAGCGAACACCGCCGGACGATAACATGGCACTCACAAATCCGCCTGCTGCCAGAGCCAGCCAAAAATAAGCGGACCTGCTCCAACGTCTCCCCGTGCGCAGCAAAGGCAGTGAAAACAGTCGCAGGAACAACATGAGAGATAGAGAGGATGGGAAAGCGTTGTTGGCGAGAGGGGAAGAGAGTGGTCTGACGAGTTTAAGCTGGGCGAAGGCGGGGTGACTGTCATCGCGTTTTTTTGCTGCCAACTGCCCAGGCAGGTTCATGCTTGTCGAGGCTGTGGGGACGCGCGACCGGAGCCGGCAGGATGCCGGCGCTCCCAGTACAGAATGGCTCTGCTGGGGTGATTGTTTTGAAATTTGGCAACCGCTTATGCCTGTTCGCTTTTCCTTGGGCTGAGGAATCGCCAAAAGAATGCGGATGCGGTTATAAGAAGGGCTGAGAATGAGGCGATGAGGGTGAGGGAGGGAGAGGGATTGGTGGGTGGATGGTAGGTGAATGCGATGGTGCTGATGCTTTGGTTTAAGCTGCGAGCTTGCTGGGTGACCTGGATCTCGGGGGTGCGGGGTTTGGAGGCGTTGACGAGATAGACGCTGGTGGCGGGGAGGTGGCGATTTTGCAGGACGAGGGTGTGAGGGCCTGCGGCGAGGGAGCCGGGTGAGGCGGTGAATTCCAACTGAATGAGGCCTGCTCCGGTGCGCAGCTCTTCTGGGCTGGGAATGGTGGAGGCTGTGAGAGTGAGATCGAGCCTGAGTGCGTCCAACTGGGCGTGGAGGTCGCGCTTTAGCAGAGTGGCGTAGGTGGAGGATTCGGCGGGCGAGATGATGCCGTCGGCGTTGGGGTCGAGGTAGGTGATGACGTGGTCGGCGATGGAGACGCCGGGGGTGAGGATGAGTTGCAGGCGGATGGTTGCGGGATCGATGACGACGAGGGTTGATTGCAGGTATTCGTCGAGTTGGTGAGAGAAAGAGGAGGATGGGAGTGCGAGTAGAGCCGACACGCACAGTGTGTGAAGGCGGAGTAGTCTCATGGCTTCCACCATTGAGCGCCGTATTCGTTGGTGGGGTCGCGATAGATGGTGTGGATGTGCTTGGTGGGATCGCCGCCGAGGGTTTGGGGGGCGTATTCGATGAGGACGGTGGGGCCTTGGATGCGGAAGTAGGCGGCTCCGCCTTTTTCAACGGGTCCGCTCCAGGCGAACCAGGTGTCTTCAATGTGCTTTTTCATCTCTTCCATTTTGGCTTTGGCGAAAGCGTCGCTCTGAATGGCGGTCCACTCGCTGGCGAGGTCGAGGAGGAGTTCGCGCTGTTTGTCGGTGAGGGCTGAGCCTTGGATGCCTTCGGGCTGGATGGTCTGCCCGTCGCGGCCGGGGCCGAGGACGAGGTCGTGCATTTCGAAGCCGAGGACGGCCTGTTTGCGCTGGGCTTCATTGAGGGAACTGAGGAGGGCGAAGGCTTTGTCGGTTTCATCGCCGAGGGGGCGGACGGTTTTGCCTTCGAGCTCGTAGATGGCGGGCTGGGCGGCGGTGTGGCTGGGGGCGAGGGTGCCGTGAGTACCGACGAGGGTGATATTGATGGCGAGGTGGTGGCCGCCAAACTGGATCATCCAAGGTGCGGTGGCGGAGGGCTGGCCGAGGAAGGAGATGTAGTATTCATCATGGCCGAACATTGGGGCGCCGCCTTGTCTCCCGGGGCCTTTGGGTGAGGCGGGTGGGCCGCCGCCTGCAGTCCCCTGCCCTGACGGCTGTTGTGCTTGTCCGCTTGGAGGGCCTGCGGGTGGTGGGCGACGGCCGCCGTTGTTGTTGTGGGTTTTGAGGTATTCATCGCCCTCGACGATCTCCTGGATTTTGGCGTAGCCCTGGGGACTCAAGGCGGACTCGACGACAGACATGGCGGCATCGCGCTGGGCCTGGGTGAGATCGCCCAGGCGCAGGCCGCCGCGTTTGACGAAAGAGGTGGGAAGGTTTGACCAGTTTTTGCGCTGGGCGGCGTCTTTGAAATCGTAGGTGGCCTTGGCGCGCTGGGCGGCGTCAAGGGTGGCGAGGAAGGTTTGGGCGGCGGTGGCGGTGTCGTTGGCGGGTTGGGAATCTTGGGCCAATGAGCTGAGGCCGAGGAACGCAACGGCAAAGGCGAGGGCTGAGATGGGTTTTTTCATCATGGGTTGAAGGGGGGGGGAGCGGTGTAAACAGGCGGGCGCGATGAGGGTTGCGCCTCCTGAAGCGAATGTGGGCAGCGGTCGGGAATGCTAGGGCGTGTGGAATTTAACTTCAGTCGATGTCGATGGTAATGATGCTGAAGTCATCGGAGAGTGTTGAGCCGGCTCGGCTTAGTACAGCTTGGCGGAGATGGTCGGGGACGGAGGGTGCTGGGAGGGCGAAGGATTGTTTAAGGGCCTCGTAGCCGGAGTATTTCCAGACGCCATCAGAGAGGAGCATGAGGCGTGAGCCGCTGATGGCGGGGTGGATGAACGGGACGAAGTCTGCGGATTCACTGCCGACGGGGGGATTTTTGCGCTGGTGACTGGTCCATTCCGCGAGGTCGGTTTGTGATGGATGTTTGAAGAAGGCTTTGCTGTCGCCGGAGGATGCG
Organism: Prosthecobacter sp.; assembly: GCF_044222565.1. GTDB lineage: Bacteria > Verrucomicrobiota > Verrucomicrobiia > Verrucomicrobiales > Verrucomicrobiaceae > Prosthecobacter. Next base: position 30,074 of record NZ_JBGANA010000015.1, on the reverse strand, counting down.
CCTGCGATGAGATCTGGTGTGATGCTGAGGGCGATGAGGGTGGTGAAGCCGCCGGTGAGGGAGGTTTTATGATCGGCGCGCTGGAGGATGTTAGACCAAGTGCCTTTTTCTGAGAGGGTGTGAGGCGGCTGATTGATGGCGTGGGTCCAAGCGCTCTCGCAGGCGGTACGGGCGGCGAGAGCGCCGTGAGACTGGCCGCCCTGGCCATCGGCGAGGAGGCAGAGGTAGGTGCCGTGGGCGGAGGGGTGGCGGCGAGCGATGAGGTAGTCTTCGTTGAGGGGCTTGCCACCGGGCTCGGTGTGGGTGTGGACGAGCATGGGAAGTGAGAGGGAGAGTGCCTTTTCTGCAGGCGGGCACGCATGCCGGAACGAGCTAAAGCTCTGGACTACTTTTCGAGATCGTACGTCGTGATTTCGAGGAGGAAGGCGTCGGGGTCGGAGAAGTAGATGGAGTGGGAGATGTCGTGGTCGCGGAACTGGAAGGGGATGCCTTTGGTGGTGAGTTCTGCCTGGGCGGACTGGAAGTCGGCGTAGGTGGGCGCGCGGAGGGCGAGGTGCCAGGCTTGGCCGTTTTTGGCGGGTGGGTCGTCTTCCTTGTGCGGGAAGAGGGTGAGGAAGGTGGAGCCGAGGCGGAGGATGACGGGGACGCCACCGCCATGGCCGGGATAGACGTGCTCGAAACCGAGTGTGGTGATATACCAGTCGCTGGTAGCAGCGACGGAGGCGCAGCGGAGGGCGAGGTGGTCGATTTGGGAGAGGGTCATCGCTGAGGTGGGGGCAGAAAATGGGGGGAATGATTTTTACAACGCGAGAGATTAGAAGACCGCAGAGAAGACTTCCAAAAGTGAATGACCTGAATGAGGGCGGAAGGGTGTGCGCGCTCCGCGTCACCTAGGCAACAACGCGCCAAGGCGGCTTAGGGGGCTGGCGCGAGGCCTGAGCTGAGTGCGCGGGCGTGGGCCTGCTGGCACACGGGGCAGACGAAGGAGAGGGCGCGGCTTTCCTGGCCGGGGAGGACGATGTTGGTGGCGGGAATGCAGTCGCCGGGATGGGGGTAATGGTCCATTCGGTGCTTCCACCAGCCTTTTTCTCCTTCCACTTTGCTCATGGGGATCATGCCGTGGCGAAAGCTCAGGGGGCGCTTGGTCATGCGGACGTGATGGACCTCACAGATGTCTGATTTGCCGGTGGTGTCGTCTTCGAGATGGGTGCAGGCGGCCAGGGCCAGTGCGACGATGAGGAACGTGGCGAGGTGAAGTGATGAAGAGATTGCTTTCATGGGGATTCGTAGAGGACTTCTGTCGAGTCTGATTCATCGTTGAGGCCCATGGAGAAGAGAGGGCAGAGGTCGGGGCGTGGCTCGAAGTACCACTTGTTATTTTTGTCTTTTAGGACGTGGTAGCGAAGGCGTGCGGATTTGCCGGGTGCGGGCTCGATGATGATGTCGACGAACATGTTGCCGGTGAACAATGCCACAGCATAGGCGGCGGAACCGGGGCCGTTGAGGGAGAACTGGCGTGCTTTGTGCACTTTGATGATGCGTGGAGGATGGAAGGATGGGTCGGTCCTGGCTTTATCAGCGGCCTCGGCCATCTGCTTTTTGAAGGAGTCGAACTCCTTGTTGCCCTTTTCTCCGTAGATAGGACGCACAAGGGTGGCGAGCCAGGCTTTGGAGTCGCGATTGATGTAGGCCATGACGGCATCGCAGGCGACGGCTTCGGGGGTGGCCTGGCCGGTGGGGAGGTCGGCGGCGGAGAGGGACGCGGTGAAGAGGAAGACGAGAAGGAGAAGGTGTGTTCGCATGGTGGAGGCTCGGTGATGCGAGGCGCGTGGAGTGATCCTGACGGATTGAGGAGAGTGGGACAAGCCTGAAATGAACCGGGGGTGTGGCTAGGATTTTGGGGCGTTCGAAATTTCAGGCCAGAGTGCCCGCATCACTTATGGCGCTGGAACAATGCGGTGGTTTTTGGACGTTCGGAGTGCGGGCAGAAACGATTTTCGGCAAGACGACGGAGGACGAAACTAACTGCATCACGGGCGGGTGATTCCAAAATTGGGGTCAGGATGTTTTGGCGTCGAGAGCGGAAGAGGGGCATATTCAGTGAGATTCTTCATCCCCTGCCCTTTTCCTTTTCTATGAAATTCATTCGTGATCTTCTGGTGCTCGCTTCGGGCATTGTGTCGGCCCTTTACCTGCTGAATATCACAGCAGGTTTTGTGGAGTTCATCCCGGACAATGTTCCGGTGTTTGGGAACCTGGACGAGGCGGCGGCGACGGCGCTCTTGATCAACTGCCTGGCGTACTTTGGCGTGGACATCGGGCATTTCCTCAAGCGGAAGAAGCCAGAAGATAAGCCGGGAGCGCCGAAGACGCATGACATTGAAGTGACTAAGGAATGACGATGTCTGCCTGGGGAGCTTGAGCATCGTCTTTGACGAGGGTCCACTGAAGCCCGGGGCAGTAGCGGGAGGCCCACACATCGCGGCGGATGAGGGTGTCCGCAGCGCCGTGGCGGAGGTAGGGAAAGTGGCGCTTGTGGTGGAGGGCGAGCTTTAACGGAGAGAGATCGGCGCTGAAGCTGGTGAGATGGAGGGGCCGGACGGGGCCTTTGGCGGCTTCGGATTCGTAGAGGAGGATGATGGCGATGGCGGTGGCGGCGGCATCGAGGTGGGTGTCCCAGACGATGAGGGGCGGTGAGTCGGCAGGTAGGCGGAGGTGCTGGATCAGCTGGGACTCGATGGCGGGATCGAGATGTGGTGTGGTAGGGATGATGCGGAGGCTGGGCGTGTGCAGAATGACGGGCGGCTGGCCGTGGAGCTCGTAGTCGCCTTCGTGGTGGATTTTGGCGGAGGTGCGCTTCGGGTGGGTGACGGGGTGGTCGATGTCTTCGATGGGGAGGATCTCGCGGCGCTCGCGATAGAGCGGGAGGAAGCGGTCTTCGAGAATGCTCTGGCGGACTTCGCGCATGAGCTGGTGGTAGAAGTGGATGTTGTGCTGGCCGACGAGAGTCCAGCCGAGGGGCTCCTGTGTTTTGGTGAGGTGGTGGAGGTAGGCGCGGGTGTGAGTGGCGCACACGGGGCAGGTGCAGGTGGGGTCGAGGCGGTCTTCGCTGAATTTGTACACGGAACGGCGCAGCTCGACGATGCCACGGGAGGTGAAGGCGGTGCCGCGCTTGGCGACCTGGGTGGGAATGATGCAGTCGAACATGTCCACACCGCGATGGACGGCCTCGAGGACATCGACGGGGGTGCCGACGCCCATGAGGTAGCGGGGGCGATCGGACGGAAGCATGGCGGCGGTGAGTTCGCAGACGTCTTCGCGCTCGCTTTTTTCCTCACCAACGGCAAGGCCGCCGATGGCGAAGCCGTCGAAGTCGATCTGCATGAGGCCCTCGGCGCTCTCGCGGCGGAGGTGTGGGTAGAGGGCACCCTGGACGATGCCGAACATGGACTGCGGGGAGTCTTCACGTGCGGCGAGGCTGCGCAGGGCCCAGCGCTGGGTAATCTGGAGGGCGGCGCGTGTTGTGGCCTCGTCGGCGGTGGAAGGGATGCACTGGTCCAGCACCATCATGATGTCGCTGCCGATGGCGCGCTGGGTCTGGATGCTGAGCTCGGGGCTGAGGAGGATGCGCTGGCCATCGACGTAGCTTTGAAATACGGCGCCAGCTTCGGTCATGGAGCGTGAGTGGGGCAGCGAGAAGATCTGGTAGCCGCCGGAGTCGGTGAGGACAGAGCCGGGCCAGTTCATGAATTTGTGGATGCCACCGAGCCTGGTGAAGACATCGGGACCAGGACGTAGCAGGAGATGGTAGGTATTGGCGAGGAGGATCTGCGAGCCGGAGGTGTTCAGGGTTTCCTGCGTCTGTGCTTTTACCGTGGCCTGAGTGCCGACGGGCATGAAGAGGGGCGACTGGATGGTGCCGTGAAGCGTGTGAAACGTGGTGGCACGGGCGCGGGAGTCGCTGGCCTGGGCATCGAGCTGGAAATTGAGACGGGAGGGCGACATGCGGGGCACTTGGGCGAGGCGGCGGTTTTGTTGCGGGCAAGAGTGCCCGCATCACGAGTCACTGGGAAGCGTAGTTACTTCGGATCTGCGAGCATGGCGCGCAGGCCGGAGAAGAAATTGGTGTTTTCCTCCTGCGTCGTGGTCTCGTTCATGTGCTTGGTGTAGTCGAGCTCTTCAACGTATTTGCGATCGAGCTCCTTGAGAAAGGTGCTGGGCATGCTGCTCTGCACCTTGCCCCACTTCATGCGCGTGCGGGTGTAGCTCATGGTGAGCTTCTGCTTGGCACGGGTGATGCCGACGTAGAAGAGGCGGCGCTCTTCATCGACGCGTCCTTCGTCGAAGCTACGCTTGTGCGGCAGGATCCCCTGCTCCATGCCGGGCAGAAACACGACGGGGAATTCGAGGCCTTTGGAGGCGTGCATGGTGATGAGGCACACGCCCTTTTTCTTTTCGATGTCGTCCTTTTCTTCGCGGTCATCATTGAGGCTGACTTCATCCAGGAACCCGGCGAGGCCGCTTGCGCGATCGCGCTCGGCATGATTGGCCATGCTCTTGAGGAGTTCATTGATGCCGTTCTCCCAGCCGGCGAAGTCTTCGGGTTCTTTGGCTGCTTTTTTGAGATAGTCCATGTACCCGATTTCGAGAATCAGGGCCTGCGTCATGTCCACCAGATTGGTGCCGGGGGTGCCAGCGGGTCCGGAGTATTTGACGATGAGGGTGGTGAAGAGGCGGATGGCATTGCGACCTTTCTCGGGAATCTGACGCAGGAAATCCTCATCGCACAGCGCAACCCAGATGCTGTGGTGCTTCTCCATGCTGCGCTCGCGCGCCAGCTCTGCGGTGGCGCTGCCAATGCCACGCGTGGGTGTGTTTAAGATGCGCAGCATCGCCATGTCATCGTGCGGATTGTGAAGGACACTGAGGTAGCTGAGAATGTCCTTCACTTCTCGGCGGTCGAAGAAGCTGCGGGCACCGACGACACGGTAGGCGATTTTGCGCTGGCGGAAGGCCTGCTCCAGAATACGCGACTGGTCATTGGTGCGGAAGAGTACGGCAAACTCTTCGAGGGGCTGCTTGTTGGCAAAGTGGGCGGTCTCCACCTCCTTGGCGATCATGTCTGCCTCTTCCTTGTCATCCTCGTTGGCAATGAGCCGGACGAGATCGTTGCCTTGATTGCGGCTCCACAGTGATTTCGGGCGACGTCCGGCGTTGTTTTTGATGAGGCTGTTGGCGGTGTGGAGGATGGGCGTGGTGCTGCGATAGTTCTCCTCCAGCTTTACGACGTGGGGGTTGGGGAAGAAGTTTTCGAATTCGGTGATGTTGGTGATCTCCGCACCGCGCCATCCGTAGATGGACTGGTCGTCGTCTCCCACGACGCAGACGTTGTAAGGCGCAGGCACGAGAGCACGGAGAAGGCGCATCTGCAGGGAGTTGGTGTCCTGGAACTCATCGACCATCACATAGTGGTGGCGGCTCTGCACGGTGGCGCGCACCTGGGCATTCTCTTCGAGGAGCTTCACACCGAGGATGATGAGGTCATCGAAGTCCATGACGTTGAGACCGCGCATCTCGTCCATGTACTTTTGCATGACGGCAGCATCCAGATTCGTCTCCGGATCGCCCAGCCCTTCACCGGCGTTCTTCGCCTTGCTGATACGCATAAGGGCCATGCTGGGGTCGAGCGTTTCGTCTTTGACGAGGAGGCTTTGCAGCACACGTTTGATAAGAGTCTCCTGCTCGCCTGCGCTGTAGATGGCAAAGTTGTTTTTGTAGCCAACGTGCTCCGCGAACTCGCGCAGGAGGCGGACGCAGAACGCGTGGAAGGTGCCGACGACAACCTTTTTGCCGAGGCCGTCGCGCACCATGCCTTTGATACGCTCGCGCATTTCATTGGCCGCCTTGTTGGTGAACGTGACGGAGAGGATGTTCTTGGGATTGATGCCCTCGTTCACCATGTAGCTGATGCGAGCGGTGAGCACGCGGGTCTTGCCAGTGCCCGCGCCGGCGAGGATGAGCAGCGGGCCGTGGATGTGCGTAGCGGCCTCCCGCTGCTGCGCATTGAGGGTGCCCGTGAAGCCGCTCATGGCTGTCCCGCACCTCGCACGGGCAAGCCTAGTTCACGCCATTCGTTGAGCACCTTGGGCAGGAGCTTGTGTTCTTCTGTCTTGATGCGGGCGTGAAGTTTTTCTGCGGTGTCGCCGGCATTTACCGGGACCGCGGCCTGCGCGAGAATGCGCCCGGCATCGATCTCCGCGGTGACGAGGTGGACGGTGCAGCCGGTTTCGGAATCGCCAGCATCGATGGCCAACTGAGGTGCGTTGGCACCTTTGTGTTTCGGGAGCAACGAGGGATGCACATTGACGATGCGGCCGGCGTAGGCGCTGATGACGGGGTCTTTGAGGATGCGCATGAAGCCGATGAGCACGACGACATCCACGCGGGCGCGTTCGAGGTGCTCGAAGATTTCTTTTTGGGCTGCGTCGCTGAATTTGCGCGGGTTGGCACCGCCATCGACGAAGAGAGCGGAGAGGCCGGCCTCGCGGGCGATTTGAAGGAAGGATGATTCGGACTGATCGCTGAGAGCGATGGCGATTTCCGCATTCAGGGTACCGGCCTGGATGGCGGAGATGATGGCACGGAGATTGGAGCCTGCGCCGGAGCCGAGGACGGCGAGGCGCAGCCTGGCGTTGGCGTTGCTCGCGAGGGTGCAGTCCGTGGCGAGCATCTTGTTGATGGTGCTGGTGGTGGAACGACCGGGGACCAGCGGGAGGATGGAGATCTGGGAGCCTGCGGCCTCAAGGGCGGAGCGCTCTTCGCGGTTCAAAGACTCGACGGTGTAGTCACCGCCTTTGGCATAGACATGCGGGCGAATGGCTTCGATGAGGGCGGTGGCGCGTGCATCATCAAAGATGACGACGGCATCGACGGCACGCAGAGCGGCCATAACTTCGGCGCGATCGTTTTGAGAGTTGAGGGGACGATCCGGACCTTTGAGGGCGCGAACGGAGGCGTCTGAGTTTAAAGCGACCACCATGGCATCTCCAAGGGCGCGGGCCTGCTCAAGGTAGCGGACGTGACCGGCGTGGAGGAGATCGAAGCAGCCATTGGTGAACACCAGTTTTTTTCCTTGTTGATCCAAGGTGTCACGCAAGCGCCGGACATCGGCGATGGTGGCGGGGGTGTAGTCGGCGGGCATGCCTTGTTAATGGCATGGAGAGGGCGGGATGCAAGGAACGAGCGGGAGGAAAGGAAAAATGGGAGACTGTTGGAGCAGAAGAATTTTGGTAGAAAGATTAGGGGTAGGAAGATTTTGTTGAGAGGGGGCGCGGGGTGATCGAGCAGAGGCGCAGGGCAGAAAAATTTCAGAAGGGATGATGTGGTTGCGAATGAAGGATTTATTGGCGTGCTTTGAAAAGTGATGAAGTGGTATTTATACTTTCTATATGCTATTATGTAATAGGATGAGTGCATAAAAAAAGCGGAGGGGTGACCTCCGCTCTTTGGAATGGGATGGAAGCTTGCTCAACCCTGCTTGGAGACGACTTTCTCGGCCCCCTCGAGGACCGCGGCACCGGGGTCGCGGGTGAGAGGCCAGTAGGCGTCCATGTTGAGCTTTGCCGGAGGCGACATGGGGAACTGCTTGCCGTTCTTGGTGACGAAGCCCTGATACGACAGAGGCATGAGAGTGACGCAGACGCGCTCCTGATCAAACTTCTGCACGTGAAGAGCTGCTGCGAAGGTGCTCTTCTGATCCAGGACGAGAGTGTCGCCGGCCTGATAAGGATCTGCCTTATCCTTGTTGCCAGGAAGCACGATCTCGATGTCCACATCTTCGATGTCCGCAGAGCGAGCGCGAACGACCCAGCCTTCGGTGATGACGTCCTTGGCGGTGAGAGGGCGCGCATTGATGACCTGGAAGCTGCCTTTGACGTAGAGGGGCTGCTCCTGCTTGTAGTTGCGGATGTAGGAACGCTTGAGGAGATCGTTCTTCACGGCGAGCTGCTCGCTGTTGAAGGAGTAGAACTCAGCAAGGAGGTCACGCGCAGGAAGGAACTTGCCCTGGGGCACGGTGTAGTTGGTGAACTTGCGAAGGGGATCGAGCTTGTCGAAGCGTGCGAGGACGCGGTAGTTGAACGGCTTCTCAGGATGAGCAAAGACCATGATACTGAAGAACCAGCAGAAAGTGGCGAAGCCCATCAGGAGGGTGATGAGAATGGTCCACCAGAAGATGCCGCCGGAGTCTTTTTTCTTGGAAAAGCTCCCGCCACCGTATGAACGGTACTCGTTGCCGTCGCTCAAAAATCGGATTTGCATGACAGATTTGCGAAAATTTTAGTATTTATAACTTAAGAATGTTCAAATTCTACAATATTGACGGAATTTGAAAAGGAAATTTTGTGAATAAGTTGGCAGCAAGTTTGCTTCTTTATAGGGCCGGTTATCAACGAGTCTGAAGTTTAAATGGAATTTAGGAAAGGTTTATATTTAAGCCGCCTGAGGTTCGAATGAGGTGCCGCAACCGCAGCTGCGGGCGGCATTGGGATTGGTAAGCTTGAAGCCTGCGTCCGAGAGGGAGTCCACATAGTCAATCTGGCTGCCACGGAGGAAGGAGAGGCTTTCGGCGTCGATGATAATGGAGACGCCATCCTGAGACTGCACAGTGTCTTCTGGAGTGGAGTGGTCCAGACCCATGACATACTGCATGCCGGCGCAGCCGCCTTTTTCGACACGGAGACGCAGACCGGTGGAGGCGTCCGCCTGCTTTTCGGCAATGAGGGATTTGAGGTGTTCGACAGCGCTGGAAGTGAGAGAAATCATGCAGGACAGGACAAGAGAAAAAAACGGGCGGATGACGGCGAAGTGCGGAGATTGCAAATCCCCAGCAGGCATCCAAGGTGACGATCTTGTGTGGCAGAAGAGGCTACGCTTGTCACTCAACACTTTATCCAAATTCATGGCCAAAATTCGCATTCTTCCCGACGCACTCGCCAGCCAGGTAGCGGCCGGGGAGGTCGTGGAGCGGCCGGCGGCGCTGGTGAGGGAGTTGGTGGAGAACAGCCTGGATGCGGGAGCAAGGCACATCGAGGTGCACGCCCAGCGCGGGGGCATCGCGATGATACGCATTGTGGATGATGGAAGCGGGATGGACCGGGAGGATGCCATGCTGTGTCTGGAGCGGCACGCGACGAGCAAAATTCGGACCAAGGAGGACCTGGGAGCGATTCACACCTTCGGATTTCGCGGTGAGGCGCTGCCGAGCATCGCGAGTGTTTCGCGCTTCCGGCTGGCAACGCGGGAGAAGGAGGCGCTGGTGGGGACGGAGATCGAGGTGAACGGCGGCAAGCTCGTAGGCGTCAAGGACCACGGGGGCGCGCCGGGGACGGTGATCGAAGCGCGGTCGCTGTTTTTCAATGTGCCTGCACGGCGCAAGTTTCTGCGGACGGAGAACACGGAATTTGCGCATGTGGAGCAGCAGCTGCGGCTGCATGCGATCGCGAACCCGCAGGTGGCGTTTACGCTGACGCACAATGGCGAGCTGGTGCTGCACCTGCCAGCGACGCGAGACATGCTGGAGCGAATCCGTGGACTGGTGGGAGATGAACTGGCTTCGCGACTGCTGAAGGTGGAAGAAACCACGGTGCGTGGCGTGACTGTTTCTGGCTACATTGGCGGGCCGGGAATGAGCCGGTCGAACCGGCAGATGCAGACGACGTACCTGAACGGACGACCGATCGAGAGCGCGAGCATTTCCTATGGGCTGCGCGAGGGCTACCACACGGCTTTGATGAAGGGGCAGTACCCGGTGACGTTTCTCTTCATCCAGATGGATGCGCAGGCGTTTGATGTGAATGTGCATCCGGCGAAGAAGGAGGTGAGGTTTCATGACGGGAACAGCGTGCGTGATGCGATCTCCCGCAGTGTGAGCCACACTCTGGAGAATGCGGCGAAGCTGCCGACCGGGCATGCGCCGGCACGGAGTCCCCTGCCCTCTCCTGCCGCGGCCCGGACGCCGGTGGTGCCAGAGAGCCGCCAGGAGCAGTTTGCGATGCCAGTGGATGCTTCGACGGCACCGCTGCGCAATGTGGAACCGACGCAGCCTCAGCCATTGGCAAGGCCGGCCGCAAAAGATTCATGGAGTGCGGCGCACGACGTGCCGGAGAGGAAGCCGGTGGAAACGATCGCTATGCCGCAGAGAGTTGTGGTGCCTGCGGCGAAGGCAGAGACGGAGAGTGAGAAAGCAGGTGGGAGGGAAGATGCAACAAAGGCCGACGCTGAGGCTGCGCCAGCAGACGCCTCTTCATCTTCGGCTTCCTCACCATCGGCGCCGCCGGAATTCCGGATCATCGGGGTGCTGCACAAGCTGTATGTTTTGATGGAGAGCAAAGAAGGGCTGGTGATGATGGATCAGCACGCGGCACATGAGCGGGTGAACTTTGAGAAGTTCCGCCGTGCGCTGGAAACGGGTGGCGTGCCATGCCAGCGGCTGCTGATGCCGATCACACTGCAAACGACACCAAGAGATGCGGACCTGCTGAAGCAGAACCTGCCGGCGCTGAACCGGCTGGGAATAGAGATCGAGCCCTTCGGACCGAACATTTTCAAGGTGGAGACGTTGCCGTCGTTTTTGAAGACGGATGATCCGGCGGCGTGGCTGGACCAGGTGATCGAAGAGCTGAGCAGCCTGAGCTCGAAGTCGTCAACGCTGAGGCTGAGCGAGGATGCGATTGCGACGACGGCGTGCCGGGCTTCGGTGAAGAGCAATGATGTACTTTCAATTCCGGAGCTTCAGGCTCTGCTGAAGGATCTGTTTGCGTGCGAGATGCCGTACTGCTGCCCGCATGGAAGGCCGACGCTGGTGCAGATTTCCACGGCGGAGCTGGAGAGGAAGTTTGGGCGAAGAGCGCCGGGGTAGCAGGGAAGGAATTATGAATTATGAAGTGAGGGAAATGGGGGGGGATTTTGTGATTTTGGTGAATGCTTGGGCGGCGGAGGTGCGTTGTTCAGGCCCTTCCAACCCTCATGATCTCATTTCGTCCCCTGCTCTGCCTTGGCTTCGCGGCTCTTGCTCTTCCGGTAATCGCTCAAAACAAGGAGAAGAAGCCGGAGCGGCCGCAGCCGCCGACGAGGGCAATGGATGCCGAGGGCGCGCCGAAGTTTACTAGGCTCGATGGCAAGGTGGGCGCGGTGCCGCCGGTGGATGCGGAGGGGGATTTTGTGATCGGACCTGAATACGCTCCGGCACCGGAGACGAAGGTGGTGGAAGGCGTGCCGCAGGGGAAGGTGCAACAGTTTCAGATCGACTCGAAGGAGACGAAGCTGTTTAACCCGGGGATCGCGCGGGAGGTGTTTGGCACGGTGGACCCGAAGAATCCAAAGACGCTGATCGTGGAGACGCATACGATTGATTACAAGCGCACGGTCACGGTTTACGTGCCGGCGCAGTATGTGCCGGGAACGGCGGCGCCGTTTATCGTGACGCATGATGGTCCAGGGATGGGGAAGCCGGACATGAATCTGGCGCACATCCTGGACAACCTAATCGCACAGAAGCGGGTGCCGGTGATGATCGCGATCATGGTCTCAAGCGGCGGGGGCGATGCGCAGGGGCATGAGCGCGGGCGCGAGTACGACACGATGTCCGGACTGTATGCGGAGTACATCGAGGCGGAAGTGCTGCCGCGGGTGGAGAGGAATTACGGGGTGAAATTGACGAAGGATCCGGAAGGACGTGCAACGATGGGGAACAGCTCAGGCGGCTCGGCGGCGCTGGCGATGGCCTGGTATCACCCCGATTTGTACCACCGGGTGCTGACGTTTTCCGGGACGTTCGTGAACCAGCAGTGGCCGTTCAACCCTGAAACTCCGGATGGCGCGTGGGGATTTCACAGCAAGATCATTCCCGAGAGTCCGGTGAAGCCGCTGCGAATCTGGATGGCCGTGGGCGACCGCGATCTGCTGAACCCCAATGTGATGCGGGACAACATGCATGACTGGGTGGACGCGAACAACCGCATGGCCAAAGTGCTGAAGGCAAAGGGCTACCACTACCAGTATGTGTATTGCCTGAACACAGGCCACGGCATCGGGCCGGCGAAGCCGCAGATCCTGCCCCATGCTCTGGAGTGGCTGTGGCAGGGGTATCGGGGCTAGGAGCTAGATGCTGGATACTCGATTCCAGAAGCTGGATACTTGACGCAGGATGCAGGGCGCGAGATTTTGCATTTGCTGTCGAGGGGCTGCTCCGTGATAGGTTGGGGTGACCCGCAGGTGACCTCTGATGCCCAACGCCCAACCAGCCACTGCAAAGCAGGAGAAATCCACCGACTGCGCGCCGAAACTGAGCAGCATTCAGGAGCACTACAAGCTGCTGAGCTGCCTGCTGGAATACATTCCCGACCGTATCTACTTCAAGGACAAGCAGGGGGCGTTTGTGAGGGTGAGCCGCTCGGAGGCTGAATACCTGGGCGAGACGAATCCGGAGGAGGTGGTGGGAAAATCTGACTTTGACTACTTTGAACCTTCGCTGGCGCAGGCGGCGTTTGATGATGAGCAGGAGCTGATGCGGATGGGCAAATCCATCGCGGGCAAGGAGGAAAAGAAGCTGCTGCTGGACGGACGCACGGGCTGGGCGCTGGTGACGAAGATCCCGCTGCGCGATGCGGACGGGAGCATCATCGGAACCTGCGGGATCTCGAAGGACATCACCGCACTGAAGGAGACGGAGGAGGCGCTGTACCGGGCGAACGCGGCTCTGGCGGCGCAGAAGGCGCTGCTGGAGAAGTCCATGGCGGAGCTGCAGCAGACGAAGCTGGAGCTGCAGCAGCAACTGGCGCTGCGGGAGCGGGTGGAGGACGAACTGGTGCGGGCGAAGCGCGAGGCCGAAGAAGCGAGCAGCGGTCTGGGCCCCTTCTTCCAGGTGGCGCTGGACATGCTGTGCATCGCGGGAATGGACGGCTATTTCAAGAGGATCAATCCGGCGTTTTACACCACGCTGGGCTACACGGAGAGGGAGATGCTGAGCAAGCCTTTCCTGGAGTTTGTGCATCCAGAAGACCGGTTCAAGACGGTGGAGGCGGTCGAAGAACTGGCCGCAGGTCAGAACTTGGTAAACTTCATCAACCGGTACCGGCACCAGGACGGGAGCTACCGGTGGATCGAGTGGACGGCGGCTCCGAATGCTGCGAAAACGGCGATCTATGCGGCGGCGCGCAACATCACGCAACGCATCCACAGCGAGGACGAACTGCGCATGGCACGCGAGGCCGCCGAGACTGCGAACCGGGCGAAGAGCACCTTCCTGGCGAACATGAGCCATGAAATCCGCACGCCGATGAACGGGGTGATCGGCATGACTGAACTGCTGCTGAACACACGGATGACGGCGGACCAGCGTGGCTACCTGAATCTGGTACGGCAGTCGGCGGACTCACTGATGACGGTGCTGAACGACATCCTGGATTTTTCCAAGATCGAGGCGGGCAAGATGGACCTGGACAGGCACGAGTTTGATCTGCGGGACGCGATCGGAGATACGCTGCAGACGCTGGCGCTGCGCTCGGCGGAAAAGGAAATCGAGCTGGCCTACCTGGTGAAGCCGGACGTGCCGGACTGCCTGATCGGCGACATCACCCGGCTGCGGCAGATCATTTTCAACCTGGTAGGAAATGCCATCAAGTTCACGCCGCGGGGAGAGATCGTGGTGGAGCTGCGGGTGGAGAGCCTGACGCAGGACCAGGTGTCCCTGCATGTGCAGGTGTCTGACACGGGCATCGGGATCGCCAAAGAAAAGCAGGCGCAGGTGTTTGAGTCCTTCACGCAGGCGGAGAGCTCGACGACAAGGCGCTATGGCGGCACAGGGCTGGGGCTGGCGATCTCGAAGCAGCTGGTGGAGCTGATGAAGGGGCGCATGTGGCTGGAGAGCGAGCCCGGAAAAGGGAGCACCTTTCATTTCACGGCGCTTTTTGACCTGGGGACGCAGAAGCCAGACGCTGCGAGACTGCTGCCAGAACGGCTGCGGGACTTCAAGGTGCTGGTGGTGGACGACAATGCGACCAACCGCACGATTTTGGAGGAAATGCTCAAGACATGGGAGCTGCGGCCGATCCTGGCGGCAAGCGGTGCCGAGGCGCTGGGCATTCTGGAAGAGGCGCAGAGGGAAGCCCGGCCGATCCCTCTGATGCTGCTGGACTACATGATGCCCGAGATGGACGGGGCGGAAGTGTGCCGGCAAGCCAGAGAGCGCCTCGGCAGCGAAGCGCCGAAGATTCTGATTCTTTCCTCGGGCGGAAATTTGACAGCGCAAATCGGCGAGGAAGACCTGGGGTACGAGCGCTGCCTGACCAAGCCGGTGAAGCATTCGGATCTGTTTGACGCGATCAGCCGCACGATGGGAGGGGTGATCGCGGATGAAAAAACGGCGGGCACCCACGAACCTGCCAGACACCTGGGCGTGACGCCGATGAAGCTGCTGCTGGCGGAAGACGGGCGGGTGAATCAGCTGGTGGCGATCAAAATGCTGGAGGACCGGGGCCACGAAGTGACGCTGGCGAACAATGGCCGCGAGGCCCTGGCGATCCTGGCGACGCACACGTTTGACGCGATCCTGATGGACATTCAGATGCCGGAGATGAACGGAATGGAAGCCACGGCGGCGATCCGACAGGGCGAGATCGGAACGGAGAAGCATGTGCCCATCATTGCGATGACGGCGAATGCGATGAAGGGCGACCGGGAGCAATGCCTAGCCGCGGGAATGGATGACTACATTGCCAAGCCGATTCATGCGACGGAGCTGTATCCGCTGCTGGAAAAATATGCGGATCTCAGTCATGAACCCACGGAGATCCTGCCATATGACATCGCGTGCAATGCACCGGTGTTTGATGCGAGGACGTTCAGCGAGAACATCGGAGACGGCCCGCTGATGGTGGAACTGATCCGTTTGTTTTGCGAAGAGTCACAGCCGATGCTGGGGAACGCCTGTCTGGCGCTGCACAATCTGGATGGCGAAGCGCTGCACCATGCTGCGCATTCCCTCAAAGGACTGGTGGGGAACTACGCCGCAACGCCGGCCTTCAACGCGGTGTCCGCCCTGACGGAATGCACGCGAGCGGGCAATCTGCTGCAAGCGGGGAAAGTTCTCGCGGTGGTGACGGATGAAGTGGCAAAGCTGCGGGAGGCGCTGCTGGCGTTTGAGAAGGAGCTGGAGTGAAGAATCAAGCAGCTCCCACCTCGTAGCGTTGTGCGAGGCGGTAGCTTCGCGCTTTTTTGGACGGGTTCTCGACGACCAAAAAACCATCCCTCGCCCATGTGGCACAGAATTCTGCGCCCTGGCGCTGGCTAATGCCCAAATATTTGGCCAGTTCTCCGGCGGTCACGACTCTGCTTTGAGCAAACAGGCCCAAAGCCTGGCGTTGCAATGGGCGAAGCTCTCGCATGAGCGATTCCACTCCCCCGCGAGCATCTCCGCCAAACGTTTCGGCCCGTGCGCGAACCTTGAGAAACGCATCCGCCATGCCTTCGCAGAAGTAGTGCACAAAGCCGCTGACGTCGGCTTCCGCCCTGCCCAAGTGATAGTTGTGGCTGGAGCCAACGGAGAGAGCATCGTAGTAGCGGCGAAGGTGCCGGGCGTAGTATTCTTCGAGCGAGTAGATGCCTTTGAGTCCATAACCACAGCGGTGCAAAATCGTGGTGGCGAGGAGGCGTGATGTCCTGCCATTGCCATCATAATAGGGGTGGATTGTCGCGAACTGGTAGTGTGCCAGGGCGGCGATCACTGGCACCGGAAGCCTCTGCTCTTCAATCTCCTCGTTGATCCAATCCAGCAGCTCCCGCATGAGCGTTGGAACCTCCCTGGCTTCCGGCGGCATGTAAACGATGCGGTTGTCAGCGCTGTTGCGGATGACGTTTTGCCCGTCCCGATACGGGGTGGGTTTCAAAGTGCCCTCAAAAGCCAGCCCGTGCAGCATTTGGATGTCCTTCTCAGTGAGACGGCGCTGAAGCATCGCCACCGCCTCCGCCTTGTCTGCGGCCAGATAATAATTGCGGACCTCCTTTTCATCCCGCTCGCGTCCAGGAAAGCCGCCGTGACCGGCGATCACCTGCCTGACCTCGGGAAGGGTCAGGCGATTGCCTTCGATCTGGGTCGAGTAGTGCGTTGAAAGCAATCGCGCGGACTCTCGCAGAGAGGCGATCAGCAGCGGACTGATGGGAAGCCCGTCAACGGCTGTCCGCGAGGCTTCGATCGCCATCAAAGCCTTGGCGGTCGCGGGACTGATGCTGAAATTTGGGCTGAAGGGCATGCCATTTTCCTTATGGCAAGGTATCAGCACGTGATTAAAAGGTCAATAAAGCGTGATTAAAACGTCATTAAACCGAGATTAATCAGGCAATCGTTCAGGCGATGGATTGCAGGGCTTCCTGGAGCCAAGAGGAATCGGGCAAGGCGAAGGGGCGGAAGGTTTCGAGGCGGGATTCGTGTTCGCTGTAGAAGAGGGCGCGGTGGAGGCCGAGGGTGCTGGCTTTGGGGGAGTCGATGAGGCTGGCGGAGTCGTTGGCGCTCATCTGGAAGAGGACGCGCATACCGAGCTCGCTGACGGCTTTGCGGCTGATGGAGCGGTTGACGTTGTTGAGGGTGTCCAGGCTGGTGATGAGATGGACGCCGACGGGCGGGCCTTCGGAGATGATGTCGTTGAGCTGGTTGCCGGGCTTTGGCGCATCGTCGCCGCCGAAGGAGAAATCGTCTTCGTAGCGGAGCTTGCGGAACTTCTGCAGGCCGAGAACGAAGAGGAAGATGGGAGGATCTCCTGAGCCGCCTTCGTCATTGCGGCGGCGCATTTCGGCGTGGATTTCGGCGATGAACTCCGGAGCCTCGTGGCCCTGAGAAATCTGGGCGCGGCCTTTCGCGATGCTTTCGAGGAACTCGCAGTCAGGCGTGCCGGAGAGGGCGCTGTGAACGAGGTAAAATTTCGGGGCGCGATCGCGCGGATGCTGGGCGGCGAGGGCCAGGATGCCCAGGCCCATGATGGCGGCAACCGCTTCGTCGTTCTGGCCGACGAGAAGGAGGTGGCGGCCGCTCTGGCGCGGGAACATGGCCTCGGTGGGGCCTTTGATGGCGTTCGGCATGCCGAGCCAGCACTTGGGATCGACCGGGACTTTGATCGGCGGCGTGGCGAGGGCGGCGGCGAGGAGAGTGTTGTCCCGAATGTCCGCGGGCATGTTGCCTTCGAAGACGATGGGGCGCTTTTTGTCGAAGCCGCGTTCTTTGGCGAACTGGGAGACTTTGACGAGGTTGCCGTCCCGCTCTTCGTCGGTGAGCCAGACGACCTGGAAGGGGCTGTTCCCTTCCACGGCACCGGCGGCGTCATTGTAGATGCCTTCGCCGGGTCGAGAGAGCAGACGCGGCGCGGTGTTGGTGTCGTCCATGATGAGGGCGGCGTCGGCCTCATTGCACTGGAGGGCAATGCGGATGACCATCTGGCCGAGGGTGGTGCGCGCGAGGGTGTAGGCACCGCCGAGGGTCTGAGAGCCGAGGAAGACGTGAATGCCGAAGGCGCGACCCTGGCGCACGATGCGGTCCAGCAGCAGGGCGGCCCCCTGAGCGACGGCGTCGTCTTCGGTGAAGTATTCCTGAAACTCGTCGATGATGAGCATGGAGCGCGGCATGGGCTCGGTGCCGGGGACGCGCTTGTAGCCGGCCAGATCCTGAGCGCCAGCTTTGCGGAAGAGCTCGCCACGACGACGGAGTTCGTCATCGATGCGCTGAAGTACGCTGAGGGCAAATTCGCGATCGCTCTCAATGGCGATGACCTTGGCGTGTGGAAGCCGGGCGTCCGCGTAGCATTTGAACTCAACGCCTTTTTTAAAGTCGATGAGATAGAACTCGATCTCGTCCGGGCTGCAGGTGAGTGCGAGATTGGTGATGATGATGTGCAGCAGGGTCGATTTACCGGAACCTGTTTTACCCGCGAGGAGGGCATGCTGGCGGGTGCCTTTGCCAATGGCGAGGTACTGGAGCTTGGTGGCACCGGTGCGGCCGATGGCGATCTTAAGCTCGCTGGTGGTGCTTTCGGACCACATCTCTTTCGGGGTGACGACACTGAAGGGCACCTGGACTCGATTCGAGTCGATGCTGGCCTGGCCGATCTGATGGGCTAGATCCGCGGCGATGGCGTCCGGCGGCGGTGGATCGAGTTCCAGCGTCTTGATGCCGCTGAAGGTAACCACGCCTTTCTCACGCACGAGACGAAGGCAGTTTTTGCGCAGGTCGTCCGCGCTGAGACCTTCCGGCAGTGGCAGTCGGCGGTCCCAGTGAATGAGGACGAAAACGCCGCAACGTGCCCCGCTCATGACGATGCTTTTTAGGCGGGCCATGGAGGATTCATTGAATCCGGTGGGGAGTCCGGCAATGACGAGGAAGTGGTATTTCTCCGCCACGCTGCCGGCCTGCTCGTTGTATTCAGTGATGGTGGCGTATTCGTTGCGCAGGTACATCTGGATGACCTTCTCGACATGCTCATTGAGCTCGGCGAGGCGCTCCTCGATGTGCTCGCGCTGGGTCCAGATGCGGCGGTTGATGAGGGCAGGCTCGTAGTCGGCCAGGTGCATGAGGCCGGCGAAGTTCTGACCGAGGCCGACGGCATCGATGATGGTGAAGTGGACCTTGCCCGGAGGAGCCTTGGAGAAGAGGCTGAAGATGACCTCGTTCATCACATCGGCCACCCACTTGCCGCCGTCGTCGTCGGTTTCGATGAGGAGCGAGCCCTCCTGCGGGAAGGCGAGAGCGAGCGGGAGGCTGATGCGCTCAAAGCCGCTGAGGTGGAAGGGGGTCTCCTTTTCAAAAAGGGCCGAAGGGGCGCTGAGGTCCAGATTGAGCGCACCAAAACGCACGGCGTACGGGAACTGCTCGTGCGGCGTGTAAGTGGTGGTCCAGACCTCAGGCTGCGCGGCGGGATCATGGGTGATCTCCTCCACGGCGGCGAGCAGGGGCGGGACGGTCTGCTCCCACTCCTTTTTCAAGCTGGTCCAGCGCTGCTGGGCGGTGGTGTGCATGGCCGCCATGGAGGCGGCATGCTGATCCTCAAGCTGCTGGCGCTGCTGGGTGAGCGGCCCGCCGACCTGGGCCAGAGCGGCGGCTTTCTGGACTTCGAAGCGGTGAAGATTGCGCGCGAGCAGCCGCTCATTGCGGGCAATGCAGGCGGGGATCTGCGTGGCCAGGCGCTTGAGCATGGCGTTGCGAAATTTGTCCGCCACTTCATCGGCGCGATTCCACTCGGCGGTGACCAGGGCATCGGTGGTTTCGTAGTCCGCCTGGAGCTGTGCAGCGGCGGCGTCCTTGGCAGCGTTCAGCTCCAGCAGGCAGGTTTCGTAGTCGAGAACGGCCAGGCTGAGCTCCTGCAGGTCCACGCGGGGCTTGGAAAACATCTTGAACATGCCGCCTCCTTTGGCGGCACCGATCTGATCTTCGAGATTTTGGGCATGCGCCTCGATGGTCTCAATACGGGCGGGAATGTCCGCCAGCGTAAGACCGGCCCGAGGCTCGGGAGCGGCCTTGCGGCCGAGCCGCTCTCCGGAGGCCTTCAGAACGGCCAGGAGACGTTCTTTGGCGGTATTCAGACGAGCGATCAGGGCATCGGAGTCTAGATCCAGCTGCTGCAGGCCGCGTTTGCGAAGACCATCCGCACTGACGCGACGCATCTGCTGGCGGCCCAGCCAGCGCTCGCGCTCCTTCTGGGTCATGGCCTGGAGATCGCGGCGGATGCGGTCCTCGTAGCGCTTGAAGGAGGTGGTGCGCCGGGCATGGCGTGCGTGGATGGACTTGGCATATTCGTCCCACTCGGCGGCGGCATCGCTGACCGTGCTGCCATGATGGGCGTCAAAGGCCTCCAACTGCTGGATGTGATTCTGCTCCGCAGTGTAGCGCTTTGAGCGGATCTCGCGGGCGATCTGCTCGCTGCGCGTGGCAAAGCCACCGATGGCTTCCCGCAGGGTGTTGTAGAGAGAAACAATGCGCGAGGAGCGGAGGTCAAGGGTGCTGTTCACAGTCTTTGCGGATCTTTCGGAGCAAATTTTCGAGTTCGTTGATCATGGCACCGGTCTTGGTGATGAGACCCGGCAGAGGTTCCAGGTAGCTTTTTTCAAACTCCAGGGCCTTGGCATCGCGCCAATGGGCTTTGGTGGCATGCCAGTGCTCAGAGAGCTCGCGGGCGTTTTGGATGAGATTCATGAGAAGCCGATGGGAGTGGCTGAAGTGCGGAGAGCAGTGGACAAAGGTCAGGTGGGGGAACTCGGGGGAGCAGAGGGAGTTTCGTTGTAGGATTGGAGAATTTTCTGAATTTCTACAAGATAGGCCACGGCTTTGGCCAGATCGTTGTCGAGGTAATCGCGGAGGGAATCGACTTTCCGAGCGAGGGGATCGATGGTGCGGTCAAAATCACGCCCCCAAGCTTTGGTGCGCTTGGCCCCTTCCTGGGCCTCTTCGAGAGCGGCGCGGGCTTTGCGAACAGCCATCTGCTGGAAGGTGGGATTGTCCACAAACTCGGACAGGCGTGCGGTCATGAGCTCCTGCTGGGCCTGGTCGAGCTTGTTCTGGCGCTGGCGAACCTGGGTGGCCCAGAAAGCGGGCTGCTCGGACTGCAGCCACCCGCGGGTCTTTTTCACCGAATCCTGAACGGAGTCGAGGGTGACGCGGGCCTTGTTGATGAAAACGATGAGGGCGGCGCGAAAGGCCTCGATGGAGTCGAGATTGGAAATGCGTGCCTGGTCTGCCATACGAAGTGCTTGTTCTCGGTTCTCGGTTCGCTTTTGTCAGATTGCGTTGAGCAGTCGGGGGGCTGTGCTCAGCCTTTAGCGCTGGGAGAGGTATTCCTCAATGCGCTGGGCTTTGCGGAGGAGGAAGGGGGTGTGCTGCTCGGACATTTCCATAAAGCGCTTGATGGCTTTCATGGTGGTGTTGAACTCGGCGGCGAATTTTTCATGCTCGGCATCCTGCCAGGTCTCGCCGAGGGCAGCAAAGCGGCTCTGCAGGGAGGCGGAGCGTTGCTGCATGTCCGTATTGAAACGTTTCAACTCCTGCGCAAAGCGCCGGACCTCCTCGGGGTTCATGATTGCCTGGGCCATGGTCTAAAGATGAAGGGCGAACGTGGAATGACGAATGGTTTTGCGAGCCATTTTGATGAAGGCTGGCGGCATGGGCCTGGCGCCTATTCTGATCCCAGCGAAGTTGTTGCGAAAAACCGAAAAAGCTCGACACAGCCGAGGGTGATTGGATAAAAATAGAAGCGCATGGTTTCAAGCATTCCCTGCTTTCAGACGTGCATCTTCTAGATGAAGGTTTCCCAACCCTACAAGGCCGGTGCCTTTGAGCAGCCAACGATGCGCGGGTGGCTGGTGGTCTTTGTGTGCGGCTTTCTGACGGTCTGCATACTCGGCGTGGGAGTGTGTCTTTTGGCGTGGCTGTTCGGGAAAGGAATGTACGCCATCAAGATGCCGCTGTCCGAGTCGTTCTATGAGATTTCAGCGCTGAACGCAGGGCGTGTCATTCTGCAGGGCGCCGCGCTCTTTGGGATGATGCTGGCGACCCTGTCTTTGTTTGAGTCCGCCAACCGCAAACGGCAGGAGGTGCGGGTAAAGGGCAGGCATCCCGCATTCGGAGACTATGAGATTCTACCCCATTTCAAGACGTGGTATGCCCAGCCTGCGCTGCCCTCAGGCCAGGTGGTGAATCTGAACGGCTGCGGTGACGGACCGTCTGAGACCCAGGCCGCATTGTGGCGGCAGTTCCTCTCCCGCTGGGACGAATTGGGCGCCGCTACGAAGGAGCGGATTCTCACGCCACCGCATCCCCTGCAAGAGTGCCAGACCGTGACGCTGACACCCAAGGGAATCACCCTGAGCGGGGACGGCCGATTGAACATCGCGTTTCAATTTGCGACGGTGCCGGACCATTTCTGGTCCTCGGACAACGAGGAGCCCTTTCCGATTGCTGTATTCTCCCCCACACTGGAACTGGAGAAAACGGAATGGGTGACGCCAGCCGGCTAGTCCACGTAAAGCAGTGAGTTGGAGCTCAGCAAGGCGTGGCAGAGGGCCGTGAGGCCAAGGAAGGCGGGGTCTCCAGGGGTCTTGGATGGAACGCCGAGCTGGACTTCGAGAGGGGTGGGATTGGCCTTGTAGAATTCGGTCTGGGCCTGCACGAACTCAACGCTCTGCTGCACGTCGGACTCGGAAGGTGCTTTGCCGTTGATGAGTCTGAAGGCGTAGCGGATTTGATCGGCGATGTCTTTGCCGCCCTCTGCCTGGAGGCGCTGGGCAAACTGCTGGGCGTGGACGCGCATGGTGGTACTGTTCATGAGCAGCAGGCTCTGCGGGCTGACGGTGGTGACGGTGCGGGCATCGCAGTTGGGCTCCATGATGGGAGCGTCAAAGGTGGCGAACATTTCGAGCTGACGCGAGCGGCGGGCCTGCACGTAGATGCTGCGGCGGAACTCCTCGCCATTGAGCGGGACGACTTTTCCCGACGGACGGCCGGCGGTGTCCGTGGTGTCGATGCCAATGACCACCTGCCCTTCCTCATTGAACATGACGGGAACAGGTGCGCCGCCGACCTGCGGATTGAGCTTGCCGCTGACGGCGAGGAGGCTGTCGCGGAGGATCTCGGCCTCGAGGCGGCGCACGTTCATGCGGCTGAGGTAGGCATTGTCGGGGTCGATGCGGTCACGCGTGGCGTCCCGCGTGGAGGCCTGGCGGTAGGTGCGCGAGGTCATGATCTGGCGGTGCAGCTGCTTGAGGCTCCAGCCGCGCGCCACGAAATCGGTGGCCAGCCAGTCGAGGAGTTCGGGGTGGGTGGGCTTGCTGCCGAGCTGCCCGAAGTCCCCTGCACTGGCGACGATGCCCTTGCCAAAGTGGTGCATCCAGATGCGATTGACCATCACACGGGCGACGAGGGGGTGCTTGCCATCGGTGAGTTCCGTGGCCAATGCGAGTCGGCGGCCGGTGGTGGGCAGCGCGGCGTTTTTCTCGGGGATCTCGATCTTCCGGAAAGCGGCGAGCACGGTGAGATCGCTGGGCTTTACCTGCTCCTTTGGCTGGTCAAACTGGCCGCGATTGAAGATGAAGGTGGCGGGCACGGCCTCGGGCTTCTTCGGCAGTTCGGTAAAGGCATGGAGGAACTCTTGCTTCGGCTTGGTGGCGCGCACGGCGGCGGCTTCCTCCGCCATCTTCTTCAAGGTGTCCGCGTGCTTGGTCTTATTGGTGGTGTCGTAGAGATAGAGGGAGCCGGAGCTGAGCTGGTTCACGCGGGGCCAGGCCTTAAGGAGCTTGGTTTGATCTGCGGTGCGCTTCTTGATCTCGGTGCGGTAGGCGGTGCGCAGGGCATCGCGGTCTGCCTCGGGGGCTTTGGCCAGCTCCTTTTCCAGAACTTCGGTGATGAACTCCTCCGCTTTGGCGAGGCGTGCGGTGTCGATCTTTTTGGCTTCGACTTCGATGTTCGCAGCTTCTGCGGCTTCCTTTTCTGTCTGCAGGGAGACGAGGCGACCTGCAGGGCTGCGCCAGGCCTTGGTGTCAAAGCCGGGCTCAAACACGGCGCGCAGGCGGTAGTAATCGGCCTGGGAAATGGGGTCGTAACGATGATCGTGGCATTGGGCACAGCCAATGGTGAGACCGTAGAGGGAGGTGCCCACCATCTTGAGGGTGTCGGCGATGTTCGCGTTCTGCGTGGCAGCATCGCTTTTTTCTCCGGTGCCGTTTGGCGACATGCGCAGGAAGCCGGTGGCGGCGAGTTTTTCGATGGCGTCTGGCGAGAGGTCTTTGTATGGCTGCTTCACCATTTCATCTCCGGCAAGCTGCTCGCGGATGAACTGGTCAAAGGGCTTGTCCTTGTTGAGAGCGTTGATGACGTAGTCGCGGTATTTCCAAGCCCACTGGCGCTCGAGGTCCTTCTCCCCAAAACCCTCGCTGTCGGCATAACCAGCGGCATCCAGCCAGTGACGGCCCCAGCGTTCGCCGTAGTGTGGAGAAGCGAGGAGGCGGTCAATGAGATGTTCGACGCTAAGCTGTGGATTCTGGATGTAGGCGGCGACGAAGTCGTCCACCTCCTGAGGTGAAGGAGGCAGGCCAATGAGATCAAAGCTGGCGCGGCGGATGAAGGTGACGGGGTCAGCTTCGGGGGAGAAGGAGAGGCCCTTTTCGGAGAGTTTGGCGGCAACGAAGGCGTCGATACTCGTGGCGCCCCTTTTCTCAACCGGGGGCTTCACCGCATGGATGGGCTGCAGCGACCACCACGCGCGTTCTTCATCGGTAAAGGCATGCTCGGGGCCGAGCTTTTCCGGCTCGGGGCGAGAGGTTTTTGCGCCTTGGGCGACCCAGGCTTCGAGGGTGGCGATGTCCTGATCCTTGAGCTTGGTTTTTCCTTTGGGCATCTCGCCCTTTTTGACGAGGTCGATGAGGTGGCTCTCCGCGGCTTTCCCGGGAACGATAACGGGGCCATCCTTGCCGCCTTTGAGGATGAAACGCGCGAGGCGCACATCGAGGCCTCCCTTCATCTCACCATCTTCGCCGTGGCACTGAAAGCAGTGCGTTTTGAGGATGGGGCGCACGTCTTTCTCAAACATCACAGGTGCCGGCGCCGCCCAGGCGGGCGCGGTGCTCAGCAGCAGGAGGGCGATGTGTGAATGGGAGCGGCGGATCATGTGGTAAAAATACGAGGTGGCTGGGGTGGCTCTTGCATCTCAGTCTCAATGCAGACGTCATGGGGCAAGGCAGCGTTTTGCATGCCAGAGTGGTGGAGCGTTATTAATTGAGAGCCTCACGAATGGCGGGCGATGCCAAAGGCAAGCCTTGGAGGGCATTCCAATCGCATTTCTCCAGCAGGTGCTCGTTCTCGGCATCGGCGCAGTAGAGGAGATGGGTTTCGGTGTCGTGCGTTGTGTTGAGCATCGCCAGCAAAAAGCTGCGCCCGGCATAACCCGGTAGCGCAGCTCGCAGCTTTGAATTCCCTTTTTGATTTCTACTTCCCGGCCACCGCGTCATCCACGGCGCTGTCGAGGACGTCGCAGGCTTCGATGAGGGCTTCTTCGGTGACGGTGAGAGGGGGGCAGATTTTGACGGTCTGGCCCCAGGCGCCGACGGGGGCGAAGAGGAGAAGGCCGCGCTGATAGCAGAGCTCAATGATGCGATGGGCGAGATCGTGGTTTGGCTCCTTTTTGCCCGGAACGATGATCTGCAGGCCGGCGACGAGGCCAGCGCAGGTGACATTGCCGACGACCTGCGGGTGGCGCTTCTGGATGGCTTTGCAGCGCTCCAAGAGGATGGGCCCGAGGCGGGCGGCGTTGCCGGTGAGGTCTTCAGCGAGAAGCTTCTTGATGTTGGCCACGGCGGCGGCGCAGCAGACGGGATTACCGGTGTGGGTGCTGGTCATGCTGCCGGGCGGGAACTGGTCCATGATCTCCACGCGGCCGATCACGGCGCTGAGCGGCATGCCGCTGCTGATGCCTTTGCCGCAGCAGATGATGTCCGGGGTGACACCATAGTGCTCGAAGGCCCAGAACTTGCCGGTGCGGCCAAAGCCGGCCTGCACTTCGTCAAAGGTGAGGACGACCTTGTGCTCATCGCACCAGGCGCGGAGTTTCTGGATGTATTCGACGGGGGCGAAGTCGGGACCGACGCCCTGATAGCTTTCGATGATAACACCCGCGATGTTGTCGCCAGTGAGGCCTTTGTCGGCGATGGTTTTGAGGAAGGTGTCGAAGCTGGTGTCTTCTGTCCAGTAGCCGTCTGGGAAAGGCGCATTGAGGATGGCGGGATCTTCATTGACGATCCATGCCTTCTGCCCGGCCATGCCCCCGGCCTGCTGGCTGGCGAGCGTGCGGCCATGGAAGCCACGGGTGAAACCGACGATGCCGATTTTTTCCTTCCCGCCGACCTTGATGCCGTGGCTGCGGCTGAGCTTGATGGCGCATTCGGTGGCCTCGCTGCCGGTGCTGAGGAGGAAGACTTTCTTCAAGCCCTCGGGCGAGACGGAGGCGATAAGTTCCGCGGCTTCGGCGCGCTCTTCGCTGGGGAAGACGTAGTTGTGAATGAGGCCGCTCTGGATCTGGTCGATCATGGCCTTGCAGATTTCGGGGGCGGCATGGCCGGCGTTGGTGACGAGCACGCCGCTGCTCCAGTCGAGCCACTGGTTGCCGTATTTGTCGAAGATGGCGTTGTCCAGGGCCTTGTCCCACACGATGGGGGGCATGCCGCGCATGGACTGGGGCTCGAAGTGACGCAGCTTCTCCAGAGTCGGAATGGAGTCAGGGTGCGGCAGCGGGGTGCAGATGCGGCGGTGCTTGGTTTCGACGTGTGGAACAGTCTGTGGTGTGATGCTGAATTCTTTGCCCATGGAACGATGATGCACGGGACTGGGTTTTGCTGCTACTCGCTTTGCACCCTGTCGCGATATTTTTGTGCGCATACGAAATAACTGGCGGGCGGTATGATTGTGATGGTGGCGGGGGCTGGAGGGAGGAGGCGGGCCCGAGCCTTGAGGAAGAAATGGTGGTGCCAGTTTATCCTTGTCAGGGCCCCCACCCGGTGTGGTAGTCTGCAAAAAAGCTTATGACAAAAGACGTGACCACCCTGTCGTTGCTCCTTGTCCTGAGCGCCTCGTTTCCATGCTTCAGCGCCGAGCCTGCTGAACTGACCAGCGCACGGGCGAACTATCAGAAGCAGATCAAGAGTCTGACCGAACCCGTCAGCACACGGTATGCAGTTTACCTGGAGAGTTTGAAAAAATCGCTCGGCGCCAAGGGGGATCTGGATGGTGCCATTGCTGTGCAAAAGGAGATCGACTCCCTCGCGCTGCCTGCAACGAGTGCGGCGCCTGCACCAGCGGCAACGACAGCAAGTGCGGGCAGCGATAAAATCGTGATCTGGAATCAGAACAACGGAGGAAAAGCAGACCGGGGGACCAAGAAAATCAGCGTGAGCCTGTGGGTGGGAAACAGAGAAGTCTGGAACAAAAAGTTTGTCGGCATCGACTGGGACCCCATCAAGCAGACCAAGGTGGAGATTCCAGTGCCGACGATGACGGCCGAGAGGCTCCGGGTGCAGATAACTGACACCGTCAATGGCAAAGGCGGGCTGGCTGAAATCGAGTTCATCCGGGGCGGACGCAACATTGCTCTGAAAGGGGCCGTCTCCGTGAGCGCCGTATGGGAAAACAACGCCAAGCGCGGTGGCTCCATGCTGACAGATGGAGATAACAGCACTTTGTGGCTGCTTCCCGACAACCAGGAGGGCTGGGCGGAGGTCACACTCTCCCCTTGATGCCCCCTGCTGAAATCAAGCAGCGGGCGAAAGCAGCATGCCGGTCCGATCAAGGATTCTCAGCGCTTTTTTGCGCATGCAGCGTACCGGCTGCGCCCTCGGGCCAAAAGGCGCCGTCTTCGATCCATTCGCGCAGCATGCCGATCTGATCGTCCGTGAGGCTGACCTCGGTGCGTGGCATCATTTTGGGGTGCGTGCCGCCGCGCTGAACGGCGCTGATGAGCAGGCTGCAGTCGGGGTCTTCCGGCAGGATGTAGTCGCGCCCGGTGGCGCTTCGCTTGAAGGCGGTGACTTTCGTCATGAGATTGAGCGCGGGCGGTGGCAGGCTGCCATTATGGCATTTCACGCAGTGCTCCTGCAGCACGGGCTTCACCTGCGTGAGGAAGTAGTGCTCGCGCGCGCTCTTGGTGGTGGGCGGCTGCGTACAGGCGGTGACGATGAACAAGATGGGAAGGAAGCGAATTAGCATGCAGCGAGGTTAACGAAATCGCAGAGAAGCCACTACGCCATGCTTGCGCAAAGTTGCGCTGAAGCTTGACGCCGTGCTGCTGCCACGACCACATTACCGGCATGCCGCGCAAATCCAAAGATCCTGACCGAGGCCCCTATCGCATTGTATTGACGGGAGGCCCCGGCGGAGGAAAGACGACAGCGGGAGATCTCTTTCGACGGGAGATGGGAGACCGCGTGGTGCTGGTGGCAGAGGCGGCGACGATGATGTTCAGCGGCGGCTTCCCACGGGTAAAACAGCCGGAGGCGGTGCATGCGGTGCAGCGTGCGATCTACCATGTGCAGATTCACATGGAGGAGGTGGTGGTGTCCCAGCACCCGGACCAGATCCTGCTGTGCGATCGCGGGACTGTGGACGGCGCGGCGTACTGGCCGGGAGGAAGTGCGGAGTTTTTTGCGGACCTGGGCACCACGCTGGAGAAAGAGCTCGCACGATATGATGCGGTGATCTTTTTTGAGAGCGCGGCCATGGGGCACATGAACATTGAAGGGAACAACCCCGTAAGAAACGAGAGCCAGGAACAGGCGGTGAAGCTGGACCACAAACTGAGGGCGCTGTGGTCGCAGCATCCACGGTTTGTTCTGGTGCCCAACAACACGTCCTTCTTCAAGAAGATCTCGTTTGGACTGGCGGTGCTGGATGACATGGTGACGAAACTGAGCGGGAAGCCGGAGGAGGGGAAGAAAGGAAAGAAGAAGCGGTAGAGGGGGGCGAGGAACTCTGTGCTGGGAGCGCTGGCATCTTGCCGGCTCCGGGCGAGGCGTTTCGCCACATGACAGGCTCCGCGCTTCGGAAGCTCCTTCCCCGGAACCGAAGCCAGCAAAATGCTGGCGCTCCCGGTACGGAATAGCCCCGCCTGCTGTGCCGGAGTGCCCGGCAAGGAGTGCCTCAGCGAAAGAGGGTTGCCCGTACGGCACCACCGCGCGTAAAGACTCATCCATGAACGTCGAACTCGTCAACACCGGCACTGAACTCCTTCTGGGGGATACCATCAACACGAACGCGGCCTGGATCGGTCAGCGGCTGGCGGCGCTGGGGGTGCAGGTGGCGCGGCAGACGATCGTGCCGGATGGCGCAGTGATTCGCACGGCGATTGCAGAAGCGGCAGAGAGGGCGGACGTGGTGCTGGTCTCGGGCGGGCTGGGGCCGACGAATGATGATCTCACGCGGGAGTCAACGGCGGAGCTGCTGGGACTGGAGCTGGTGCTGAATGCGGAGATCATGCAACACCTGAATGAATACTTTGCCAAGCGTGGCAAGCCGGTGAGCCTGGCCACGCAACGGCAGGCGATGGTGCCGCGCGGTGCGGTGGTGATGCCGAATCTTTTTGGCACGGCGCCGGGGTTGTACTTTCCGAAGGAGCTGAGCGCGGCGCTGGGCTGGAATGCGCATATCTTTCTACTGCCGGGACCTCCGCGTGAGCTAAAGCCGATGGTAGAGAGTCAGGTGGAAACGCGTCTGCGCACCTGGCTGCCGGACGGTCTCTCGCGCCGCGTGCTGTATCTCAAAGTGACGGGCGTGGGCGAGTCGGATATCGTGGAGGCGGTGGAGAAGCGGCTGGAGGCGATCGCGGGTCTGGATCTGGGCTACTGCATTCGCAATGGCGATGTGGATGTGCGCCTTGCGGGTCCGCAGGCGGCGGTGGACGAGGCGGCGGGCGTGGTGTGTGCGGCGCTGGGGGACTGCATCGTTTCGGAAGACCGGCGCATCATTGAGGAGGTGATCGTGCAACTGCTGCAGGAGCGCGGTGAGTGGGTTTCCACGGCGGAGTCCTGCACGGGCGGGACGATTGCGAACCGCATCACGGATGTCAGCGGTGCCTCGCGTGTGTTTGGCCACGGCTGGGTGACGTATGCGAATGAAGCGAAACATCAGCACCTGGGTGTGCCGCTGGAGTTGATCGAAACCCACGGCGCGGTGAGCGAGGAAGTGGCGCGTGCGATGGCGGAGGGAGCGCTGCGCAACAGCGGGGCGGATCACGCACTGGCGGTGACGGGTGTGGCGGGGCCGACGGGTGGCACGCCGGAGAAACCGGTGGGCACCGTGTGGATCGCGCTGGCGACGAAGGGCGCGGAGACATGGGCTCAGAAGAAGTTTTCGCCAGGGTCGCGGGATCGGTTCAAGCTGCTGACATCACAGGCGGCGCTGGATATGTTGAGGCGGAGGATGCTGGGGATTGCGCTGCGCTGAGGTGCATGGAAGTGATGCGGGCACTCCTGCCTGCAGGGACGTTCTCATTGCGGGCAGGAGTGCC
>NZ_JBGANA010000014.1:0-209845 GCF_044222565.1 Prosthecobacter sp. | reverse complement strand
TGGCGGGAGTTGAAAACGGGGTGCAATGTCCCCTGCATCGTTTGGTGCATGGTCGTCGGGTGCTTTTTGTGTCGCAACTCCAAGTAACCACGCTCTCAGCTCCAAACGATGCTTCTTTTAACTTCGGTATCCGGGTTGAAGCTCGCCTGTCCATCCGCCGTTGTCTGACCCTAAGCCGCCAAAGCAAGGTGGCAGGCTCCAAGAAACAGGCCGAAAAAGATGAGCTTTAGATCAATCGGTTCATAATCACCGCAGAAGCGCGGCAGATTCGGATTTCATTCGTCCCATGACTGCGTGTTTTGCGTGAACCAGTAGCCATGGCTGGACACCAGGCGGCCTTTGGTTCCGCCACCGGCCAGGAAGCCACGCGTTTGGCGGACCGAGTAGCTCCAACTACCATCTTTCTCCGGGCTGATCTTGATCTCGATCTTGGTGCCATTCTTCTGGGTGGATTTCAGCTGGTAGCTGCTGCCGTAAACCTCGTCCTTTCCCTGTTTGAAGGCACCGCTCACAGCCTCCGAAAAGGGCACCGCAGTAGGCAGGCTCTTTTGGATCTGCGCCATCACCTCCTTTTCGGGATCGGCATCGTTGAGTTCAAAGAAGAGCGGCTCCTTGGAATCCAGAACATTCTCACTGACCAGATCATTGATCATTTCGACCGGAAAGTCCCCCGCTTTAACTCCGGACAAAGGTCTTTCCAGTGAGGCAAGGGCCGCTTCATTGCCTCTGCCAAATGCGCGCTGCGCTGCTTTCCGGATCAGGCCATGGTTTGCCCGTAGTGAAGGCTTCTTTTCGAGCATGGCGGCCATGAATCTTGGATTGCTTGACGTCGCAGCGCGTTCCAGCAGCGTGTCAGTATAATCATCTCCGGGATTGATGGCGGCGGCGGGGTCCACCCCTGCATCCATCATTGCCGTCATCAGGCTGATGTTCCCCACCCAGCATGTTTCTGCCGCGAGCGGCATCAGGTCCGCCTGGCGAAGTTCCGCCTTTGGCGGCGCTGGGACTGGGTTGCGCAGGGCTGGCTGCCGGCCCTCCAGCACCCACCAGCCATGGCGTTGAATCAATCTGCCCGTGATTTTCTCCACCGGCATTGGGACAGCTTCCACCCCTGAAGTCACTTTCACCGGACGTCCTTCGAGCTTGCATACCACTTCCCATCCATTTTGGGCGGGAAGTGGTTTCGTGGTCACCCCAAGACGCACGCCCATCTCATCGGAGATCCGGTTGGAAAACCACACGCGGGTGTCACCATGAGTCACCATGCGCGTCGGATCGTGCTTCGCCATCGACATCGGGAATGTTTGGTCACGCCTTCTTGCGATCGCTTGAGTAAACCCATCCGGCGGCTCCGCATCGTTCAGGGATACAAACACCTGCAGCGGTTCAGGGATGCTGAATAAATCACCCAGAAAGTCGATGGCAGCGCGAGGCATTTTTTCGCCCTCTTCTGGAGGATCAGTGGGCACTTGCAGCATTTTCGCCAGGTCGTCCCGATTCAGGGCCAGCGCCAGATCAATAGGGCGGACATTCTCCGCAGAGGCGACGGCCGGAATTGCTCCACGGTCTCTCAGCCAGGCGATCATCTCGTCTTTGCCCCAGGCGACGGCAAACATTAGACCGGTGAAACCAGGGTCGGATTCATTCTCATCCACATCCGCGATACTTTGATCAATCTCCAAACCCGATTGCAACAAAGCAGCATACAGGGAAGTGTTGCCATCCGCGAGCGCTCGTCTTGCCGCTCGCCTTAACTCAAGCGAATCTGCCGCACGAGCCATCCCGCTCATATCTGTGATGATCGACACAAGAAATATGCAAACGATGCATGCGGCTCTCATGGGCGGAGGATGCGCAGCCTCGCAGGCATAGTCAATATGAACTCTTCTTACGTCATATGAGGCGCCTTGGACAGATGCGTTGTCTCCGAGATTGAAAGGTTGCTTCAGGAATGATGTTCCGATACAGCATAGGGCCATGATCCTCGACACCCTCGAAAACTCCGCCCGGTACGAGTCCCTGAACTCCCGCTTCGCCAAAGCCTTCGCCTACCTCCGCACCGTGGACGGCACCCAGCCTCTCGGTCGTTTTGACATTGATGGAGACCATTGCTTTGCCCTCGTGCAGACCTACGAAACGAAGCCACAGGACAAGGCCAAGTTCGAGGCGCACCGCAAATACATCGACATCCAGTTCATCCACAGCGGCCGCGAGACCATCCTCTGGGCACCGCTCGCCGCCATGCTGGAGGAAACCATGGCTTACAATGAGGAAAAAGAGGCCGCCCTCTGGAAGCTCATCCCCGATGTCACCCCGCTCCACATCAGCGGCGGTCACTTCGCCATTCTTTATCCGCAGGACGCCCACGCTCCCTGCGTCGAGTGGGACAAGCCGGAGCAGGTGTTTAAGGTCGTCATCAAAGTCGCCGTGGAGTGACGCGCATCAGCCCCACAGGCCCTGCAGTACTTCTTCTTTCTTCACGCCGAGCGGAAATTTTTTGCTGAACGGGTGATCCTCGATCCCCGCAAACTGCCTCAGCGCGTGGTGAATGTGCTCGGGGCGCACTCGAATCCCCCGGTCCTTGTCGATGGCGAGTGATTGAGCGTTCAGCGGCACATGCAGCTGCCCATCATCCGTGGCACCGATCACCCGGTTCCCTCGAATGCCAGCACCCAGGAACTGGATGGAACCCACGGACCAGTGGTCTTTTCCGTTGCCTTTGTTGTAGGTGGGCGTGCGGCCCATCTCGCTTTGAATGATCACCACCAGATTGTCGCGAATTTTGAGCTCCTCGGCACGCCGCAGCAGGTAGGCGATGCCCGCGAGAAACTCCGGAATCAGCTTCATCTGGTCCGCGTCATTGTTCGCATGACTGTCAAACTGGCCGATGCTGAGATTTGCGGAAACGCAGACGCCCGCCTTGAATGAAGCCAGCGTGATCTCGGCCTGCTGTGACAGCCGCTCCTTCGGAATGTTCTTGGGAATGTAAGGCGTCACGCGTTGCATCGCCTTCGAGTTGATCTGCGCCGAGTAGAGCATGCTCTGCGCGCGCTCCACACGCGGGAGACGTGGCTGGGAGGCGCGGCCTGCCTGCTGTTCATCCAGCGCCTGGTTGATGCTCTCCAGCACAAAGTCCTCATGGTAGGGAGATCGGACATTGCCATCCACAAAGTCTGCGTTGGCGATGCGCTGCAGCGACTGCGGATATGGCACGCGCGACATCGCCACCACGTTCCCGGTGTTCGAGTAGTTGCCGAACGTCAGGTAGGAGATCGGACACGCAGGGCCTTTGCACGCCGCCACCAGCGCGGCAAAGGTGGGATAGGCGAGACTGTCCAGCTTGCCGGTGGCCATGTAGCGCGCGCCGGGCGCGTGATTGTTCACGGAGTAGTCGAGACCGTTGAGCGTGACCAGTTCGCTGCCAAACTCCTTGTAAAAATCCTCGTTGCTCATCCCCGCGGCAATATGTTTCGCCGTGGGCGCAAACTTGTGCGCTCCCTGCGTGAGAATGTCTCCTTCCTGATAGAGGCGGTTGATTTCATGGATGCCCTTCGGGTCCATCAGGTAAGTCGTGTCCCAGCCGCCGGAGGCGTTGAACACAACGTAGTACGGCCCTTCATACGCTTCGCCTTCCTTCGTTGCGGCGCGCCCACCGGGGCAGGCCAGTCCCAGTCCCGCCAGCGTGCAGCATTTCAAAAAGTCGCGTCTCATGGTGGGTTATTCGTAGAGGAAGTCGTACTGGCGCAGCAGGTAGGTCACCACGGCACGCCAGGCCCGCACGGTGTAGTGCGGATCGGCCACGGGCTGCTCCAGGCCTTGGCGGCAAAAGTAGTTTTCCTCGGCGGCATGGCGCTGCTCCGCCGCATCTTTGACGATCCCGGCGAAGAGCTGAAAGCTGCGCTCCACCTCCGCCTCATCCACCCGCCCCAGCAGGCGCTCATGCAGATGCGTGAGGGTGCGGCGGATTCGTGCATCAGCATCGGCGGTGCCAGGCACCACATCGGGTTCCATGTTTGCAAAGAGCAGCCGCTTCCCTGCGGGCCGGCTGAAATCCAGCGCGGTTTCCTTGCACGCCACGTCATTGGCGATGATGCGCTGGAGCGATCCCATCGCTCCGCTCGGGTCCGCTGCTCGTTCCGTGACCTCCTTCGAATCAATGCCGCCATACAGCATCGCCAGCTGATCGTTCAGTCTGCCCCACGGGCGGCCAAACACAGCGGCGATTTTCCGCTCCAGCTGTTCGGGGGCGAGCATGCGCACGATGCCCACATCATCCAGCTCGGCCTGTCGTTCGGGTTTCAGAGCAGCGGTGGTGAGCCCGTTTGCACGGTAGAAGTCCGTCGCCACCCAGTCCTTGAACACCTGTTTCAGATTAAAACCGGTTTTAGCAAACTTCCTGGCGATGGTCTCAATCACAGCCCGCTGTTCCTGATGGGCGCGGTATTTTGCGGCGAAGCCGGGATCATCCAGATCCTTGGGCGGCAGCAGCACTTTGCGTCCGGTGAGAATGTAATAAACATGCTCGACCATCGCGACGGCAAAGCGCGGATCTTTGGCGGTATGCTCGCCGAGCCACTGCAGGGCCCGCCAGCGCTCGCCTTCAGGCAGTATCTCTCCCTCGCACCCGGCGCCAAACATATCCGTGAACCATCCCTCCTTGCGCTTCCCATACACGCCTTCAAACCGCCAGTAGTCCTGAAACATCCCCGCGATCGGATCGAGCGTCTTGTGGCACACCACGCATTCAGCCGCTTCCATGGTCGGCACCTTGTACTTGGCGGTCGTGGCAGCAGCGTCAGACACCCGGGCCGCCAGCTCCAGCACATCCACTCCCAGAAAATGCTGGAAATACATGCGAGCACGCAGGCGGTTGCGGTTCGTCTCAGTCGTCGGGTAGCGGCGCAGGTACTGAAAAGTGCTGAGCAGGCCCGCATGCGGATAAAATCCCGTAGCGCTGTCCTGGTTGTCCGCCTTGTTGCGCCCTACCAGCGCATTCAGCTTCACCGGAATGTATTCAAAGGGGTCTTCGGCATTTTTAAACCGCGCTTTGATCTCCTCGAAGTTGCCATAGCCACGGGAAGTGTAGGGCGTGACCATGATGTAGTCTGCCGTCACGATTTCCGTGAAGGGCCGGTCGTTGCGCACGATATGCTCGATCAGCTTCATCGGTTCGCCCAGCAGCGCTTCACGATACTGCCGCGCGAGTTTGTAGCCCGCCTGCCGCCGTTCCTTTTCATCCTGGATGTGGCTCAGGTCGTAGGTTTGAAACCAGTTCCGCGTCTTGCTGAAGTGATCGTAGGAAAGTATGTTGCTGTCTCCGCCGTCCGCGCCCAGAGTTAGGAAGATGTCGTTGAAGCCTTCGCGCAACCGGTCGTAAAAGGCGTCCTCCTTCATCACGGCATCCAGGATCTCGGAAAACGCCCCTGGCTTGTTCAGACGTTTCAGTTCCGCCTCCGTAGGCAGCCTTCCTGACAGCGACAAAGTCACCCTGCGCAGAAGGCGTGCATCATCCAGCATGGAGACACCTGCGAAAAACGGTGGCGCTTCTTTTGCCGGCGTGGGGGACTGTGGCAGGTCCACTTTTTTCACAAACGATTCCAGAATGCGGAACCCCGTGGATCCCGGCTTGAGCACCTCTTCGCCTTCGTGCTCCAGCTTGCCGGTGGCTTTCAGCAGCAGCCGAGACTCGCCATCCTTCAGCAACTTCGCCATGCGGCTGAATGCGGCCTCGTTGTGAATTAGAGAGGCGTGACGCCCCGGCGTTTGGTCCCGCGCCGGGTCCTGCAGCACAAACCGGCTCTCCTCGGCGTCGCCTCCTGCTTTGTGGCATTTCAGGCAGGCCTGCACTCCCACCTTGGGCCAGACTTCGTCGGAAAAATAGGTGCCGGCCTGCGCTGGAGAGATCAGGGCCAGGGTCAGCAGGCCCAGCGCTGGAGCTCGGCTGGTGGAAAGTTTCATCGCGGCAGGTGTCAAACGCGCCGCGATTGGGGGTACTTTCCCTGGCAATACATCCCGTTTCCACTGCGTAGGTTATTACCCCCCCCTCAATGAAGCTGTCGTCTGCCGTTTTTCTTTGCTCTCTCGCCGTCACCGCCCGTGGTGCGGAGCGCCTGCTCACGTTTGAGAAAGACGTGCGGCCCATCGTCAAAGCGCACTGCACCCACTGCCATGGCGAGGAGGAGAAACCCGAGGGTGGCGTGGATCTGCGCCTGCGCCGCTTCATGGATCAGAAGCTGGATGGCGGCAGCCAGGTCATCGTGGCAGGGCGTCCGGAGCAGAGCGAGCTGGTGCGCCTGATCAAAAACGGCGAAATGCCCAAGAAGGGCAAGCAGCTCTCCGCGGCCGAGCTGGCGACTATCGAGCAATGGATTGCCCAGGGGGCTAAGACGGCCAAGCCGGAGCCACTGGCGCTCGCGCCGGGGCCAATCATTTCGGACGATGACCGCGAATACTGGGCCTTTCAGCCGGTGAAGCGCCCTGCCGTGCCCAAGGAGGTGGACAACCGCAAGGTGCGCACGCCGGTGGACGCCTTCCTGCTCAAGTCGATGACCAAGCAGGGCCTTACCTTTGCCCCTGAGGCTGACCGCCGCACGCTCATCCGCCGCGTGACGCTGGATCTCACCGGCCTGCTGCCCACGCCGCAGGAGGTGGAGGACTTTGTGAATGATAAGTCCCCGCTGGCCTACGAGCAGCTGGTGGAGCGGCTGCTGGCCTCCAAAAACTACGGCGAGCGCTGGGCGCGCCACTGGCTGGATGTGGTGGGCTACGCCGACTCCAACGGCTACTCTGAAGCCGACTCCGTTCGCCCACAGGCCTGGCGCTACCGCGACTACGTCATCCGCGCCATAAATGCGGACAAGCCCTGGGATGAATTCATCCAGGAGCAGCTGGCCGGAGATGAGCTGGCAGGCGCCACGCATGCGGACTATCAGCAGGCGGTGCTGGATCCGCATCGCACGGACCAGCTTATCGCCACTGCCTTTCTGCGCATGGCTCCGGATGGCACCGGGGACGCACCGGATGATGCCAAGCTGGCGAAGAACCAGGTCATTGCCGAGCAGATGAAGGTCATGACTTCGTCGCTCATGGGGCTCACGGTGGCCTGCGCGCAGTGCCATGACCACCGCTATGACCCCATCACGCAGGTGGACTACTACCGCCTGCGCGCTGTGCTGGATCCTGCCTACAACTGGGAGTCTTGGCGTGCGCCAGCGCAGCGCCTGTATTCGCTGTATTCCCCGCAGGAGCGCGCCAAGGCCGCCGAGATTGAGGTGAAGGCCAAGGAGATCGAGGCCGAAGCCCGCGCGATGAGCAAAAAGTTCCTGGATGAGATTTTCGAGGTCGAGATCAAGAAGGTGCCCGAGGCCGAGCAGGCCGCCTTCCGCGTGGCCCGTGACACGCCTGTGGCCAAGCAGACGCCGGAGCAGAAGGCGCTGATCAAAAAATATCCCTCCGCGCTCGCCACCTACTCGCTGGATCTCTACGACAAGAAGAAGCAGGACATCGTGGATGCCAAGATGGCCGAGGCCAAAAAGCTGCGCGAGACGAAGCCTGCGGAAGGCTTTGTGATGGCGCTGACGGAAGTGAAGGGGCAGGTGCCGGCGACCAAGCTTTTCAATCGTGGTGATCATGACCAGCCCAAGCAGGCGCTGACTCCGGGAGAGCTCAGCATTCTTGCCAGTCCGCAGATCGAGCCCTTCAAGCCGGTGCCTGTGAGCAGCGGCTCCAGCGGACGTCGTCTGGCCTATGCGCAGTGGCTCACCAGCGGCAAGCACCCGCTCACAGCCCGCGTGCTGGTAAACCGCTTCTGGATGAATCACATGGGGCGCGGCATCGTGAATACGCCGGGAGATTTTGGCCGCCAGGGCGAGCTGCCCACGCATCCTGAACTGCTGGACTACCTGGCCGATGAGTTTGTGAAGAGCGGCTGGAAGCTCAAGCCTCTGCATCGCCTCATTCTCCTGAGCAGCGCGTACCGCCAGTCTTCCGTCAATCAGGACTCGCTGCAGGGCGATCTCGAAAACAGATTCTATGCGCGTTTCAAGCTGCGCCGACTGGATGCTGAGACACTGCGGGATTCCATGCTCGCCGTCACGGGTACGCTGGTGCAGAGCAGCTACGGTCCGCCGAGCGGCATTGGCCGCGATGCCCAGGGCCGTGTCGTCACCGGCATCGACAAGAGCACCATCACGCTCAACAAGGTCGATCCCGGCGGCTCAGATGATTTCCGCCGCTCCATCTACGTGCAGGTGCGCCGCAGCAAGCCCGTCACGGTGCTCGACACCTTTGATGCACCGATCATGTCGCCGAACTGCGAGCTGCGTGCGCAGACCACCGTGGCCCCGCAGTCCCTGCTGCTGATGAACGACACCTTTGTGCTCGACAGCTCACGCCGACTTGCCGACCTGCTGCAGGCTGCTGCTCCCGGCAACCGCACGGAGCAGATCAAGCGCGTGTGGGAGCTGCTCTTTGGCAAGCCCGCCACCCAGTCTGATGTCGCCCGTGGCATTGCCTATCTGGACGAGCAGACCAAGGCGCTCGTGCAGTATCATCATGACATCCAGCATCCAAAGGGCGTCGTGCCCAATCCGCCGCAGGAGGCCATGGCCAGCTTCTGCCAGATCCTTTGCAGCTCAAACCGCTTTCTCTACGTCGAATAATGAACCGCCCCCAGCTCTGCTCCCGCCGTCATTTCCTGCATGCCAATGGCTACAGCCTTGGCACGCTGGCGCTCGCCTCGCTGCTTGAGAAGGACGGCCTGCTCGCCGCCCCTGTGAAGCCTGAGAGCTTTACGGGCGAGGTGCGCTACGACCTCACGCCGAAGAAGCCGCACTTTGAGCCGCGTGCCAAGGCCATGATCTCCCTCTTCATGATGGGCGGCCCTTCGCAGATGGATCTCTTTGATCCCAAGCCCATGCTCACCAAGTATCACGGGCAGAAATTTCCTGGAGAGATCAAGTATGACAACCTCGCGCAGGCATCGTCGAAGTGCTTCGGCTCGCCGTGGAAGTTTGCCAAGCACGGCCAGTGCGGCATGGAGCTCAGCGAGCTGCTGCCAAACCTGAGCAAGGTGGTGGATGAGATCACGCTCATCCGCTCCATGACCTCCGGTGTGAGCAATCATGCGCAGGGGCTGTATGCCATGAATGCGGGACGCATCACCGCAGGCCGCCCTGCGCTGGGCTCATGGCTGACCTACGGTCTGGGCAGCGAGACGGACGAACTGCCCTCCTACATGGTGCTCTCCCATCCCGGTGGCCTGCCCACCTTCAGCGGCGAGCATTTTACGAATGGCTGGCTGCCGGCGCTCTTCCAGGGCACGCTGGTGCGCGCCACGGAGCCGCGCATTCTCAATCTCGATCCTCCTGCCTCGCTCGCGGGTGCACCGCAGAAGCGCCAGCTCGATCTGCTGCGCGCCTTCAACGAAGACCACCTTTCCGCCCATCCTGGCGAGCTCGACCTGCAGGCGCGCATCTCCAGCTACGAACTCGCCGCCAAGATGCAGACCGCCGCCAAGGAGGCGCTCGACATCTCCAAGGAGCCTGAGTACGTCCGCAAGCTCTACGGCGTGGACAATCCCATCACCAAGGACTACGCCACGCGTTGCATCATCGCGCGTCGCCTCGTGGAGCGCGGTGTCCGCTATGTGCAGGTGCTCAATGCCGGCCA
Source organism: Prosthecobacter sp. (assembly GCF_044222565.1). Taxonomy (GTDB): domain Bacteria; phylum Verrucomicrobiota; class Verrucomicrobiia; order Verrucomicrobiales; family Verrucomicrobiaceae; genus Prosthecobacter. The sequence continues at coordinate 200,176 of NZ_JBGANA010000014.1, read as the reverse complement.
GTCCTGGGACCAGCATGGCTCGCTCATCACGGCGCTGCCGAAAAACTGCGAGGCCACCGACCAGCCCAGCGCGGCGCTGCTCATCGACCTCAAACAGCGCGGCCTGCTGGACACCACCGTGGTCCACTGGGGCGGCGAGATGGGCCGCCTGCCCGTGCTGCAGAACGACGCCGGACGCGAGAAATGGGGCCGCGACCACAACACCTACGGCTTCAGCATGTGGATGGCTGGCGGCGGCTTCAAGAAAGGCTACGTGCATGGTGAGACCGATGAGTTTGGCCACAAGGCCATCATCGACGAAGTGAAGCACTACGACTACCACGCCACGCTGCTGAAGACCTTTGGCCTGGACCACACCAAGCTCACCTACAAGCGCAACGGCCTTGCCGCCTCGCTGACGGACAACCAAGGGGCGAAGGTGGTGGATCAGTTGCTGGCCTAGTCTTTTGCTTCTTATCATCCAGCATGAGCGCCGAAACAACGAATCCATTGCATCGTTCGGCGGCGTGGAAATGGACCATCTGCGGCCTGCTGCTGCTCGCCTCGGCGATCAACTACATGGACCGTCAGACGCTGGCGAATGCGGCGGTGCGCATCACGAAGGAGTTTCGCCTTTCGCAGGAGCAGTATGGGCACATCGAGGCCGTGTTTGCCTACGCCTTTGCGGCGGGTTCCATTGTCTTTGGCTGGGCGGCGGATCGTTTTTCTGTGCGCTGGCTTTATGCCATCGTGCTGACGATGTGGTCGCTGGCCGGGCTGGCCACGGGCTTTGTGCACAATGAGCAGGAGCTGCTCTGGTGCCGCATGGCGCTGGGTTTCTTTGAGGCCGGTCACTGGCCCTGCGGCATCCGCACCACGCGTGCGCTGCTGGACGCGCGGGAGCGCTCGTTTGGCAACAGCGTGCTGCAGAGCGGCACCTCGGTGGGAGCTATTATAACGCCGCTGATCATGAGCGCGCTCATGACGTCCGAGCTTAGCAGCTGGCGCACGGCCTTTCAGGTTGTGGGCATCACCGGCTTTGGCTGGCTGGTGCTTTGGTTTGCGCTTGTGCGCAGAGCAGATCTGCCTGCGCCTGGGCGTGATGAGAAGTCAGCACAAGCAGAAGGCGCGGGTCTTTGGAGCCCTGTCTTCATCCGCCGCATGCTCATCGTCTTCGTGGTCATTGCCTGCATCAACACCACCTGGCAGATCCTGCGTGCCTGGCTGCCGAAGATTCTTCAGGAAGGTCGTGGCTATTCGGAGGCGGAGACGCTGTGGTTCACCTCGGCGTGGTATCTTGCCACGGATGTCGGCTGCATCGGTGCCGGGGCGCTCGCTGTCTGGCTGGGGCGGGGCCGGATGTCTGTGCATGCCGCGCGGGTCATGGTCTTTGCCGTCTGCGGGCTGCTGTGCGTCACCTGCGCACTGACTCCCTGGCTGGCGCATGGCTGGGGCCTGCTGGCGGTCTTCATGCTCGCGGGAGCCGGGGCACTGGGGGTGTTTCCTTTGTATCATGCCTTCACGCAGGATCTCTCGGGACGCCATCAGGGAAAGATCACCGGGATCGCCGGAGTCGTGGCCTGGGTGCTGCCGGCGCAGGCGCAGCAGTTCTTTGGCAGGCTGGCGGATCGCACGCACTCGTTTGACCAGGGGCTGATGCTGGCCTCCTGCCTGCCGCTCATCGCGGTGCTGCCGCTTTGGTTGTTTTGGGAAAGCAAATCCGACTCACCCTCATCCTCCTCATGAGCACTCTATCCTGGACCCGTCGTTCCTTCCTCATGGCCGGTGCCGCCACTGCAGTGGCAGCGCAAGCTGCTCCCACAGCCGGCCGCAAAAAGATCGCGCTCATCGCCACGGTGATGTTCAAGAACTCGCACGCGATGCATTTCGTGGACCGCCTCGCCATGGGCTACGTGTGGGCCGGGCAGTGGCTGCCGCCGCGCACGGATCTCGTCTCGCTCTATATTGCGCAGTTCCCTGACACCGACCTCGCGCGCGGCCGCTCGGAGCGCTACCACATCCCCATCTATTCCAGCATCGCCGATGCGCTGACACTCGGCACCGGCAAGCTCGCGGTGGATGGCGTCGTTCTCATCGGTGAGCACGGTCAGTATCCTGAAAACGAAAAGGGGCAGACGCTTTACCCGCGCTACGAGTTCTTCAAAGAAATCGTCAAAGTCTTCGAGGCGAGCGGCCGTAGCGTGCCTGTCTTTAATGACAAGCACCTCTCCACGGAGTGGAGCAAATGCACCGAGATGGTGGCCGATGCGACGCGGCTCGGCTTTCCCTTCCTCGCCGGCTCTTCATTGCCCGTCACACGCCGTCTGCCTGCGGTGGACATCCCGTGGGGGGCTCCGCTGTCTGAGAGCGTGGCCGTTGGCTATGGCGGCATCGAGAAATACGACTACCACGGCCTCGAAACGGCGCAGTGCATGTCCGAGCGCCGCCGTGGTGGCGAGGCTGGAGTCAAAAGCGTGCTGGCCCTGCGTGGAGAAAAAATGTGGAAGCATGCGGCTACGCGTAAGAACACTCAGCGCCTTCTCGCCGCCGCGCTCTCCCGCAGCCACACGTGGCCTGTGGAGGGATATCCGCTGGAGCCCGTCAGCTTTGACTGGGCGCGCAAGGCCTTCCCAGACGCCTTCGCCTACTTCATCGAGCATCGCGACGGATTCCACACCACGCTCTTCATGCTGCCGGTGCGCGACTTCAACTACGCCGGCCTCAACAGCGAAACGGGAGAGATCACCTCCTGCCAGATGTTCCTGCCCATGCCGGGCTCCAGCTCCACCACGGCGGACTTTTTCAATCCGCTCATTCATCACATCGAGGACATGATTCTGGAGAACCGCGCCCCCTATCCCGTGGAGCGCACTCTCCTCACCTCCGGCATTCTCATCGCCGCCGTCGAGTCCCTCTATCGCAAAGGCGAGCTCATTCAGACTCCGGAGCTGGACGTCAAATACACCGTGCCCAAAGAGTCCCTCTTCTGGCGCGAATGAGTTGCAGCCACCCCTCACTCATGGGAAACAACCCATGTGATTCCACCCTCCCACCTCCCTTCATCCTCACTCGCGCCTTTTGCGCCAGATGAAGCGAGTCAGTGCTCTTGGATGGAATCTCTGCAAGCCGTGCTCCTCTCACCCGGCGAGGTCCTTTTTCGCGAGAGCGATGCCGCAGACGCCATGTTCCTCATCGAGTCCGGCACGCTCGCCGTGGTGCTTGAAGTCGAAGGCGCAGGCCGCTCCGAGCTCCGCCGCCTCGGCCCGGGCCAGTTCCTCGGCGAGATGGCTCTCTACCGCTCCGAACCTCGCACCGCCACTGTGGAAGCGGTGGGCGACGTCAAACTCTGGCGTCTCACCACGGAAAAACTGCGCGAAGTCGAAGCCCGCCATCCTCACCTCGCCATCGCCCTTCACCGCCATGTCGCTTCGCTGCTCGCCGAGCGCGTCTCCTTCAGCAACATGGAGCTCAAGGAACCGCTCGCTCGCCTCGCTCACGCACTCCGCGGCCTCGCCACCAGCGATTTTTCCGACACCGGCTGGAACCGTTCCGGTGTCTCACAAGAAGCGAAACGCAGCGATGAAGTCGGCGCCGTCGCGCAGGCGACGGAGTTTCTCTTCAAACACCTCCAGGAGCACATCGCCGCCCTTCAGCAGCAGACTGCCGCCCGCGAAGCCATCGAAAGCGAGCTCCGCATCGCAGGCGAAATCCAGTCCAGCCTTCTCCCACCACCGCTGAACGCAACCGAGCGCCAGCGTGTGGATTTCTCCGCCTTCATCAAACCCGCACGCGAGGCCGGTGGCGATCTCTACGACGGCTTCTTCCTCCCCGATGGCCGCTTCTTCACCCTCGTGGGCGATGTCTCCGGAAAAGGCGTCTCAGCCGCCGTCTTCATGGCCCTCGCCGCCATGGCCGTACGAACGCTGGCTCCCGAAGTCAACGATCCCGGAGCACTCCTCGCGCAGGTAAACCGCCTCCTCTGCGAACGCAATGAGACCATGCAGTTCGTCACCGCCTGTGCCGTCTTTTTCGATCCCTCTACCGGCGAGCTCACCTGGGCCAATGCCGGCCACCCGCTCGCCGCAGTCATCTCCGCCACTGGCAGTCTTACCTGGCTCGACGGCCCGCGCGCCGCACCGCTCGGCGTGTTTGAAGAAACTCAGTTCGCCACTCAGCGCCACCTGCTCGCTCCGCTGGAAACTCTTCTCGTATACTCAGACGGCGTCTCGGAATCCATGGATGCGAAAGGTGCCCTGTTCGGCGGCGGCCGTATTCAAGAATGCCTGACTGGAGGCTCAAACGACAGCGCTCAAACCGTGGAGCGCATCGTCGCCGCAGTGCTGGCTCATCAGGCTGAAGCACCCCAGGCAGACGACATCACTCTCGTGGCACTACGCCGAGTGCCATAAGCAGGCCCGAGACATGGAAGACCTCATGCACCGCCGGTGTGAGCGACCTGAAATGCGCTGCCCCGCCAGCCGCTTTCAGCTTCTTTGCCGCGATGATGAAAACCCGCAGCCCCGCGCTGCTCACATACTCAAGATTTGCCAGATCAAACACCAGTGTGCGCACGCCGGAAGCGATCAGCCCAGCCACTTGCTGCTCCAGCTCCGGACTCGAAAGCCCGTCGAGTCTTCCTGAGAGCGAAAGCGTGGCCGAAGACTCCAGCCTTGAGGTGGCGATGTGAACTGTCGCCGCGCTTCCCGCCCCGCTGCTCAGCTTCCGTTCAATAGAGAAAATGTTCTTTCCATCGCTGTGCTCATACTGGCACACATCCATCAGCTTCTTCACCAGATGCACCCCCAGTCCGCCCACCGGCCGCGCTTCCAGTGGCAGTTGGGTATCCAACTCCGGCCGTGCCAGCGGATCATAAGCCGGCGCATCATCCGTCACCACCGCACGGATGCGATCCGCCGCAGTCGACTCCAGCCTCACCGTGAATGACCGCGAAGCATCACACCCATAGCCATGCGTGATCACATTCGTCACGATCTCCTCCAGCGCCAGATGCAGCGACGACACATCCGCCGCACTCCCCGGTGTGCCCGCGCAAAAAGAATCAATCATCTGCATGACCCGCGCCAGTTCGGCGAGATCAGCGGCAATAGTGAGAGTCTCAGATTTCACGGGCACAGCAGATCAAATATAGAGCTCGCTTAGCATCGCCGCCGCGCTTTCATCCAGCAGTTCACGACGGCGCACTTCATCAAAGCGGTCCAGCAGATCCTCAGGCCGCAGGCGCTTCTTCTCGGCACCACGAATGTCATGCAGCACGCGCCCGCGATGCATCATGATGATGCGGTCGCCCAGGCTCACCGCCTGCTGCATTGAGTGCGTCACCATCAGCGTGGTCAGCTTGTCGCGTTGGATCACCTCATCACTAAGCTGGATCACTTGATCCGCGCTCTTCGGGTCCAGCGCCGCCGTGTGTTCATCCAGCAGCAGCAGCTCCGGCTTCAGCCATGTCGCCATCAGCAGCGTCAGCGCCTGCCGCTGCCCCCCGGACAGCGACCCGATCGCATTATCCAGCCGACCCTCCAGCCCCATCTTCAGCGTGGCAATCCGTTCCCGCAGCGGCTTCATCAAATTCGGTGCCAGCGCCCACCCCAGCCCGCGTGTATGACCACGCTTGCTCGCGAGTGCAAAATTCTCCGCAATCGACATCGTCGGTGCTGTGCCGCTGAACGGATTTTGAAACACCCGGCCAATCAGCTTCGCCCGCTTGTGCTCCGGCCACTTCGTCACGTCATGCCCCGCCAGCTCAATCTTCCCTTCATCCACATAAAACGATCCCGCCACCGCATTCAGCAGCGTGGATTTGCCAGAGCCGTTCATGCCCAGCACGATCACAAATGACCCCGGCTCGATCATCAGATCAACACCTTGCAGCGCACGGACTTCGTTGACCGTGCCTGGATTGAAAGTTTTGCGGATGCCGGAGAGCGCAAGCATGACGGTTCAGTTCAGGTGGCAGAGGAGGTGGGCCGGCGTTTCATCTTTTCCAGCAGCCCCGGCAAAATCAAAGCGGCGAGAACAAACAGCGCTGTAATGAGTTTGAGATTGTTTGGATTCAGCCCCCACCGCAGCGCGATCGCCACCAAAAGCCGAAACAACACCGAGCCCATGACAGTGCCGATGATCGTGAGGCCAAGGCTTCGTGTGTTGGTGAGTGCTTCACCAATGATGACGCTCGCAAGACCCCACACAATCATGCCGATGCCCATCTGAGCATCGGCGAAGCCTTGATACTGGGCGAGCAGGGCGCCGGAAAGCGCGACGAGGCCGTTCGAGAGCCCAAGACCGAGAATGATATTGCGCTCCACATTGGCGCCTAGAGCACGGATCATCTGCGGATTGTCGCCCGTGGCGCGCATCGCCGTGCCGAGTTGCGTGCGAAAAAAAGCGAACATCACGCCTCCTGCAGCGGCCGTAAAACCAAACGCCAGGATCAGCACCGCCGCATCTGCAGCGGCCACTGGCCATCCCAGGATATGAATCGTTTTTCCACCTGCCAGCCATTCGCCAAGTTTTTCGCCATAGCTCGTAACAGTCGTGGCTTGCATGAGGGGTACATTGCTGCGTCCCATGACATTCAGATTCACCGAGTAGAGCGCCGTCATCACCAGGATGCCTGCCAGCATCGCGTTGACTTTGAATTTCGTGTGGATGAATCCCGTGGTCATTCCCGCCACCGCGCCGCCAAGCGCTCCCGCAATCGTTGCGAAGATGGGATTCGTGCCTTGAACCAGAAGAACCGCCGCAATCGATGCGCCGAGCGTGATGGAACCATCGGTGGTGAGATCGCGAATCGAGAAAATCCGAAACGACACCAGCACCCCCAGCGCCAGAAGCGACAGGATGAGTCCGATGATCAATGAGCCAATGAGAAGTGTCATGCTTCAGGAAGTGATGATGGGCGCGATCCACACCGCGCCCCGGTAAAGCTCGCTCTCGCCCGCGCCGTTGAATCCGCGTGGATCGCAGATCAGGTGCAGCACGCTTTGCAGCGACTGCCCGTCAAACAAACCCGCCACCGCAGGCTGCAAATCAATGCGTCCTTTGCGCAGCGGCCGATATGGAAACACCGCCGCATGCAGATGCCCCAGCAGTTCGTTGCCCTTAGCTAATGGCCTCAGCAGCGCCTCAAAAACAGTGCCCGGCTTCGCCACCACACCCACAATCAAAGACGTCGTGTCACGAAACGACCGCTCGCTCGTAAACGACAGCCAGTCACGAATCTGCGGAAATTCAAAGCGCTGCCCCTGCGTGCCTGCATCGGCCACCGGCGACTGCCTCAGCGTCGCCCCCACCAGCCCCGCCGTCTCCGTCACCGCCACGACCACCGCCGCATTCGCTCCGCTGGATTCCAGTGCCGTCTGCATGAGCTCCGTGATGCCAATGCGCCGGTCCTCATCATTCGCTTCAAACCGCAGCAGCGATGCGAACGCCCCCTGCGCCGAAAGTCCCAGCACAAGCTGCCCCTCCGGCACCAGCGCTCCCTCGCTCAGCATGAAGTCCGGCCTGCTCGACCCATCCGCCGGCTGAAACGCCGCCACACCCGCCACCGCCAGCATCTCACCGCAGCGTCCGGCACTTTCCGCAAAATTGCCACCCAGCGCCCCAATTCCCAGCGCCACGGTATTGCCGTCAAAGCGCCGCGTCGCCGGCTGCGTATGACTTCCCTTGGAAAGCAGGGCCGCATCACCTACGCTCTCAATCTTCATCCCGCCGCCACCCAGCGCAAAAAGCTCATACGCCGCGCTCGCCGAAGCAAACTCCTTCCCCGCATCCTCCGCGCTTTCACTCGCCGCGATCTCAGACGTGATCAGCATCTGCAATCCCGAAAGCTCCAGCACCGATCGTACCGCTTCCGATGGGCGGATCACCCCGAACAGTCCGTTGATCGCCTTCAGTTGCTTGTAGCACGCCAGCAGTACACGAATGCCCGCGGAGCTGATGTAGCTCACCGCGCTCATGTCCAGATGCAGCCGGTGCTCGCCTTCGCGCACCGCACTCGAAAGCGCGGACTCCACAGGACTGCACCAGTTCGCATCCAGTCTCCCCGCAAGATGCAGGATGATCAGGTCACCGGAGGTTTGGCGGGAGATTTCCATGGGTCACTTACTTCATCACTTTGTCCACTTCCTTCAGCAATTCCGGTGGCAGCGTCATGCCCACCGCCGCCGCATTCGCCGGGCTCGCGCTGTAAAACAAACGCGGCGGCAGCACAAAAGGCATTTTGGAGGGGTCTTCACCACGGATCACCCGCTCGATCATCTCTGTCGTCACCTCGCCGCAGTTGTGGTAATCCCGCCCCAGCGCAATCGGCGCACCGAGCGGCACCGTCGTGCTGTTCAGGCTGATCAGCGGCTTCTGCGTCTGCCGCGCCGCCTTCGCGATCGCGTTAAATCCCGTGCTGCTCAGGTTGTCCGAAATCTGCACCACCGCATCAATCGGCCGCGATACCAGCGAGAGCGAGGCATCCGCCAGATCGCTCGACGTGTTCACCGCGATGCATTCCAGCGTCAGCCCGCGCTCCTTGCACAGCTTTTCAAACGACTCCTTCAGATCCACCGAGTTCGCCTCCGCCGGACAGAACAAGGTGCCCAGTCGTTTGTACTGCGGGAAGTACTTCTGAATCATCGTCAGCGCCTCGCTCACCGGTGCCAGCACGGAGACGCCCGTCACATTCGGTTTGTGCTCCGTGAAACTCTTCCCCGCACCCGCCACCACCGGATTCGCGATCACCGAAAACACAATCGGCCGGTCGCGCACCTTTTGCAGCGCAGACTGCAGCGTCGGTGTGGAAAGCGGTACCACGATGTCCGCATTGTCCGTCAGCACTGCATCAAAAATCCCGTTCAGCGAGGCGATGTCTCCCTGCGCGCTGCGGTAGCTGATGGTGTAATCCTTCCCCTCCACCAGCTTGCTCCGCTTCCACGCCTCCTTCATCCCCGCCATCGTATCCTCCGAGGGACCCGATTCGATATAGTTCACAATGGCGATCTTCCACTTCTTCCCCGAAGGATTCGGTACCGTGGTGGAAATAATCTGCTCCGCACCATTGTCATCAATGAGCAGATTCGCGCGCTTCTTCACCTCTTCGGAAACTTGCCACGGCGTGTGCAGCCCCTTCGTCGCCTGCAGGTTCACCGCCAGCATCTCCGGCATCACATTGACGATCGGCACCTCCGCCGGTTTGCGCCCGCTTAGAATCTCACCCGCCAGCACTCCCGCCAGCCGGCCCACCTCCGGATAATCCGCGCCCAGATCAAACAGCGCTCCCTTCTTCACATTCGGCGGAATCACCGTGAACACCGGAATGCCACCCTTCTTGGCCGTGGCGATCATGCTGTCCGCCGCTGTCATCACCGTCACATCACCACCCATCCAAAACGCCTCAACGCCCCGCGCCACCAGCGCCCCCGCCGCCTCGGCCACACCCGATGAATTGTCCACCGTCGATTCCATCAGCTCGATCCCCATTTCTCCACAAACCTTGCGCGCCAGTTTCACCTGCGCCTCCGAGTTCGCCTCCGCCGCATTCCACACCACGCCCACCTTCTTCAGCGCCGGGTTCATCTCGCGCGCGATCTTAAACGCCTGCGGAATCGGCTGCATCGTCCCAAAACCGGCCAGATGCGCTGGATGTTCCAGCGGGTTCGTCTTGCTCACACCCACACCTGCCACCGATGGGTCGGACACCAGTGCAAACACATGCGGCGTCCCTCCCGCCTTGTTCGCATTCGCCACCGCCTGCAGAGACACCGTGCTGATCGTCATCAGCAGGTCATACCCGCCGCCCGCCATCTCCTTCGCGATCGTCTGAGACACCGCATTGTCACCTTCCGCATTGTACAGCTTCAGCTCCAGATTTTTCCCCAGCTCCCAGCCCTTCTCCTTCAGTCCCGCAATCATCCCCTCGCGCCCTTGATCGAGAATCGCCTGAGACGCATGCTGCAGCAGCGCCACCCGCATCGTCCGCCCGCCTTTCGGCGCCACCGCCGTCTTCACGCGAGATCCCAGATCAGACAGCAGCAGCACAGCCGCAGCGGCCATGATCAATAAGGTGCCCAGCAGGAGTCGGCGCAGAGAGTGAACCATCGGCCCCCACCAAGAGCAGGAAGCACGCGCAGTTCAACGCCATTTCGATCAATCCCTCATTCCACCGTCCTTTGGATGCGCCTCTGGCAAGGCGATTGCTCGTGCAGACTGCACCCGCGCCTGCTGCTCACGCCGGTACCGCAGCGGCGTGGTGCCGGTGAATTTTTTGAACCGCTTCACAAACGAGCTCGGATCATAAAATCCGCAGTCCAGCGCGATCTGCGCGATGCTCCTGGCGCTGTGCTGCAGCGTGTCCAGCGCATGAAACATCCGCACCTGCTCCACAAAGGCATACGGCGTCATGTTCATCCGCTGCTTGAAGATGCGCGTGAAGTGGCTCTCCGAAAAGCTGCACCTCCTCGCCAGCTGCACGACCGTGATCGTCTCGGCGAAATGCTTTGAGATGTATTCGATCGCCGGCAGCAGGCGGTTCAGTTCATCGTCCTGTCCCATCACATCATTGTATTCTTCGTTGATCGTGATGAGGCCGGCCACTTTGCCACTGCGGTCGCGCAGCGGATACTTGCTCGAATAAGCCCATTTCATCGCATGGGCGAAAAATCCCACCGCGTGCACCTCGTTTAGCAGCGGTCTGCCTTGCTTGAACACCTGCAGGTCATTCTGGCGGAAGCTCTGCGCGATGATCTTCGGAAACAAATCGAAGTCCGTCTTGCCCACCACATCCAGGTTCTCCGGCAGGTGGACCGCCCTCCGCAGCGCCTGGCTCATGTAAATATACCGGGAGTCGAGATCCTTGATCATGAACATAGCTCCCGGAATGCGTTCCAGCGGGCCCAGCAGCTGGCGCACGTCGCCCACTTCTTCGAAAAACTTCTTCTGCAGTGTCTTCATCACGAATGGTCGGATATTACCATTTTTTGAAGGGATGGCCACACAGAGGTGCGTCTCTCGCCACGTTGGTTCAGCTGCATAAGCTTTCTTCCCCTCGCCTGATTCCCAAGACTGATGAAGTCACTCGCCGTCATCGCATGCTTCCTCGCCGCCTCGGTCACGAGAGCGCAGGACATCTTCATCTCCAGGGTGGAGCCCCTTTTGAAGCTGCGCTGCTTTGAGTGCCATTCGCACGGTCAGAAAATCAAAGGCGGCCTCGCGCTCGATTCCAAGTCCGGCTGGGAAAAAGGCGGCGAGAGCGGTCCTGCCATCGTTCCCGGCAAACCGGAGGCCAGCCTGCTCATGCAGGCCCTCAGCCATGCGGAGAAGGACATCAAAATGCCGCCCAAGAAAATGCTCCCTGCATCGGAGATCGCGGTTTTTGCCGAATGGATTCAGCAAGGAGCGCCTGACCCGCGCGCCTCAGTGACTCAAACTGCCAGCGACCTCTCCGCAGATGACACCTGGGAAGTCGAGTTCCACAAACGCCTCGACTGGTGGAGCCTCAAGCCCATGCGCAAAGTCGAGCCGCCATCAGTGGACGACCCCGCATGGTCAAAGGAGCCGGTCGATCGTTTCGTGCGCTCCGCGCTTGCCACCGCCAATCTCCAGCCAGCACCGCCTGCCGATCCGGCCGTGCTCCGCAGACGGCTCGCTTTCGTCCTTACCGGTCTCCCGCCACCCACTACCACGCCCTCATCGGACGAGGCCTACGTGGACATGCTGTTGCAAAGCCCCGCTTTCGGCGAGCACTTCGCGCGCCACTGGATGGACGTGGTGCGCTACACGGACACCTACGGTTACGAATGGGACAATCCCGCCAAAGGCGCCTACGAATACCGCGACTACCTCATCCGCGCCTTCAATGACGACTTGGGTTTCGACCAGTTCCTGCGCGAGCAGCTCGCCGGAGACCTCCTGCCAAAGCCACGCATCCATCCAGCTTCGCACACCAACGAAAGCCTCATCGCTCCCATGTTCTACCATCTGGGCGAGCACCGCCACGGCAGCAGCCTCATGTTCAATGGCATTCACCAGGAAATGGTGAACAACAAAATCGACGCCTTCTCCAAGGCATTCCTCGCCACCACCGTCGCTTGCGCACGCTGTCACGATCACAAGCTCGAGGCCGTCTCCCAGCACGACTACTATGCCCTCGCCGCCCTCTTCACCACCCCGCGCTGGACCTCTCGAGTCATCGATGCACCTGAAGCGAATGCCGCCGCCATCGCAAAGCTCAAAGACTTGCGCACCGCCATCACCGCAGAGCTCGCACTCGCGTGGCGGCAGCCCTTGCAGCCATCCTTCCTCAAACAATGGGCTGGTGCGCATGCCTCCGCGTTAATTGGCACCGGTGCGCCGCTCGCGGCACCCGCGGAGCTTTCCACCAAAGCCACCGAATGGCGCAAATCCCGCGCCGCTGCACAAAAAGCCAACACCGCTTTTAAACCCCTAGCAGATCCCGCCAAAGCAAAGCTCCCCGCCGGTTGGGTGGTTGAAGGTGAGGGTCTGCAGCACGGCTTCGTCCAGGATGCCACACCCCTCATTGCCTTGGAAGGAGATGCCGTAGTGTCACGCCTTCTGCCTCGCGGCTGGCACACGCACGCCTTGTCATCAAAGCTGCCCGGCTCGCTCCGCATGCCACCTGAGCATCTCGTCCCGGGAAAATTGGTGAGCCTGGACCTCGCGGGCGGAGAGTTCGGCGGTCAGCTTGTGGTCGATGATCATGCGTTTCAGAACGAAACCATCACCCTCTACACCAACGTCACTCCCGCCTGGAAAACCTTCGCAGACGCCGCGTTGAAAAATGGCGTGCAGCAGGTCACCGTGGAGTTCGCCACTTCTTCGTTGAATCCGAATTTCCCTCCGCGCACCGGTCTCGCCAAGGGCCTCAAGAGCGACGATTTCGGCTACGACAAACGCAGCTGGCTGAGCATCTGCGGCATCGTCTCGCACGACACGCCGGGTGCCCCGCAGGATGAGCAAACTGCATTCACCGGTTTGTATGAAAATACCGTCGCTGCAGCTCCCTCCGCAGACCCCTGGGAGCGCATCGCCGCCTGGCTCAATGCCGCAGTTTCACGCTGGTGCGCCGGCAAAACACAATCCGGCGATCAGCCCGTTCTCGACTGGCTGCTTTCCAGCGGCCTGCTGCCAAACAAAGCCGAGCCCGGCAGCAAACTTGCGCACCTGCTTGCCGAATACCGCAGCATCGAGGCCTCCATCGCCTTTCCGCGAACCGTGAACAGCATGGACGAGCGCGAAACCGTCCACGCCAGCTACCCGCTGAACGTTCGGGGCAATGTGGACGTCTCCGGTGCGCTCGTGCATCCAGGATTTTTGAAAATGCTGGATGCCCGCGCTCAGGTCTCAGATCGCCGCGCTCTCGCCGAGTCCTTGCTTGCCCCCGAGCATCCCCTCACCGCCCGTGTTTATGTCAATCGCGTCTGGCAGTGGCTCTTCGGGACCGGACTCGTTGCCACCCCGGATGACTTCGGCCGTCTTGGCGACAAGCCCTCGCATCCCGAGCTGCTCGACTGGCTCGCGCGCGAGTTCATCCGCGAGGGATGGTCCACCAAGAAGCTCGTGCGCCGCCTCGTGTTAAGCCAGACCTTCCGTCAGTCCGGCCTGGTCACCGCCGCCGCGCGCGAACGCGACCCCGACAACCGCCTGCTCCACCACTACCCCACGCGGCGCCTCGAGGCCGAGGCCATTCGCGACTCGCTCTTCGCGATCTCCGGTCGTCTCGATCGTCGCCTCTATGGCCGCCCCGTCCTTCCGTTTCGCTCTGCCGAAGACGCCGCCAAGCGCCTCTTCAGCGGCCCGCTCGATGGCGGTGGCCGCCGCTCCATCTACCTGCAGATGTCCATCATGGACCCGCCAAAATTTCTCGTCGGCTTCAATCTTCCGGACCTCAAACTCCCCACCGGCAGGCGCGATGTCACCAATGTACCCTCGCAGGCCCTCATCATGCTGAATGATCCCTTGGTGAACGAAATGGCAAAGTCCTGGGCAGCTGCTTTTTCAAAGCAGTCCTCCATCGGCCGCGAAGATCGCCTGCGCCAGATGTTCAGGCAGGCCTTGAATCGCGAGCCAGATGCCGCTGAGTTGGCACGCTGGACCACCGCTCTGCAGGATTTCGGCGGAGACACGCCAGATGCATGGGAGCGCCTCGCTCATGCGTTTTTCAATACCAAGGAGTTCATCTACTACCGCTGACATGCAGCCGCCAGACCACGATCATCGCCTCTGCTCGCGCCGCCACATTCTGGCAGGTGCCTCCGCGGGCTTCGGCATGCTCGCGCTGCGTGCCATGGCGGGCATGCCCATGCAGCGTCGCGCCCGCGCAAAGAACATCATCTTCTGCTTCATGGATGGCGGTCCCAGCCACGTGGACACGTTTGATCCGAAGCCGATGCTCAAAAAGTTTGAGGGCAAGCCCATCGGCAGCGCAGCCGTGACCAAACGCTCTCAATCAAACGCGGGCCGCGTCTGGTTCGGCAGCCCTTGGGAGTTCCGCCAGCGCGGGCAGAGCGGCCTGTGGGTCAGCGAGCTTTTTCCCCACATCGCGCAGGTGGCGGACAAGCTCTGCGTCGTGCGCTCCATGGTCGGCGAGCTCCCGCTTCACGGTCAGCAAAATCTGCTGCTGCACACCGGCCGTATCATCGGACAGGCGCCCAGCTTTGGCTCCTGGGTCTCCTACGGTCTCGGCACCGAAAATCAAAACCTCCCCGGCTACGTCGTGCTCAACAACGACTGGGTGCCAAACGGCGGCCTCGAAAATTTCGGCAGCTCTTTCCTTCCCGCCAGCCATCAGGCCACCATGGTTCGCGCCAAAGGCGTGCCTGTCGATAACATCACTCCGCATGACGCCGCCCTCATCCAGCGTCGCAAACTCGCGCTGCTCGCGCAGCAGGATGCCGCCTTTGCCTCCGGTGCTTCCGACTCCTCCATCATCGAGGGCGCTATCGCCAATTACGAAACCGCCTTCCGCATGCAGAGCGCGGTGCCCGCCGTCGCAGACATCGCCGCCGAACCTGAATACATCCGCAAACTCTACGGCGTGGATTCCACCGATGAGCACCAGCGCTTCTATGCCACCCAGGCGCTTCGCGCACGTCGCCTCGTGGAGGCTGGCGTCCGCTTCGTGGAGATCACCTGCCCGAGTTTCGATGGCAACAATTCTCCCTGGGATCAGCACGGACAGATCCTTCAAAACCACGCCAAAAATGCGCGCATCACCGATCAGTCCGTCGCCGCTCTCATCAGCGATCTGGATCAGCGCGGCCTGCTGGATGAAACCATCGTCCTCTGGGCCGGCGAGATGGGCCGCACCCCTCACACACCCAAAATCAGCAGCGCCTGCGGCCGCGATCACCATGTGAATGGCTACAGCATCTTCATGGCCGGCGGGGGCTTCAAAGGCGGCATGATTTTCGGTGAAACCGACGACTTCGGCAACGCCGTCGCCAGCGATCCCGTGGACATTCACGACATCCACGCCACCCTTCTCCATCAGATGGGTGTCGATCACGAAAAACTCGTCTTCCGCCACGGCGGTCGCGATCAACGTCTCACCGATGTGCACGGCCGCGTCATGCGCGAGTTGACAGCCTGATTTGCCAGACCGTAATCACTTCCAGACACAACCATGAAATACCTCGCTGCATTCCTTCCATTGCTGGCCCTTCACGCCTTCGCTGACGATCCCGTCGCCGCCTGGTCCAAAGACGTCACCATCAAGGCCGTCTCCCCCATCGAGGGCCGCCACACCACCCACAGCTACTACCTCAACAATCCCGAAAGCCCGGACGGCACCCGCGTTCTCTTCTTCACTTCCACGGATCCTCAGGGCCAGCTCGGCGAGATCCGCATGATCGAGCGTGCCACTGGAAAAGAAACCGTCCTTGCCGACAACATCCACACCGAGGACGCCCACCGTGTCGCCTGCCAGCAGTGGATCTCCGGTGGCAAGCGAGTGGCCTATCACGAAGTCATCGACAAAAAATGGCGCGTCGTCGTCATCGATGTCGCCACCCTCGCCAAGACTGTCATCGCTGAAAATCACCAGGTCGGCTTCGGCCAGCCCGAAGGCGATCTCGTCCCCATGTACGGCTGCCATTGGAACCCCGGCCCCTATCGCGATCTCGAAGTCTGGGACGCCTCCACCGGCAAGACCACCACCTATGCCAAGATCAGCGAGGTCGAGTCCAAATACGGCGACTGGCTGAAGCAGGAGTTTGCCGGCAAGCCCTGCTCCGTCTTCTTCCCCGTCCTCAGCCCGGATCTGAAGCGCGTCTTTTTCAAAGTCGCCGCCGGCAATGGCGGAGACAATTACATGTCCAGCGGAGCCAGCCATCGCCAGGGAACCGTTGTCTATGATTTCGAAAAAGCCGCCTGCGTCTGGCAGCGCAACAAGTGGGGCCATCCCGCCTGGACACCCGACTCCAAGCACATCTTCGAGGCGGGAAACATCATCTTCAATGTCGATGACATTTCCGCCAGATACGACCGCCTCAAAGACGTCCCCGTGCTCAGCGGCACTCATCCCTCTGTCAGCCCGGACGGCACTCTCATGGTCACCGATGGCATGAGCAAGAACGTCGGCGGCAAAGGCGACGAATGGGGCATACAGGTCGCCGACATGAAGGGCGGCAAATGGGTCCTCCTGCACAGCTTTGCGCAAAACGGCGGAGCCAGATCCTGGCGTCGCAATCACCCGCACCCCATCTTCAGCGCCGACGGCAAACGCATCTACTACAATGTCAGCGACGGCCCCTTTACCCGCCTGATGGTCGCGGAACGTCCGTAATGTGCCCGGCGCTGGCAGCGTTGGTAGCGCATGAAAATCATCGCCGCAGCGCTGCTCGCATTCTCATTCGTCCCTCTGCACGCCCAGGAGGCGGAGCCCGCAAAGCTGCAGCGCGTCGTCGCCATTGAAAACGTCTGCGCCTGGCCAAACCTCACCCTCCTGCCAGACGGCACCATCGTCGCCATCCTCTTCAATCAGCCCGGCCACGGCACCTTGCAGGGAGACGTGGACTGCTATGCCAGCACCGACGGGCTGAAGTGGGAAAAGCGCAGCACCGTCACCCAGCACGAGCCGGACACCATCCGCATGAATCACGCCGCCGGTCTCGCTAAGAATGGCGACCTCCTCGTCCTCTGCTCCGGCTGGACCAATGTGAAACAACCCCTCCGCCCCAAGCAGGCGGACTTCCGCGATGCCGTCCTTCGATCCTGGGTCCTCCGCTCCAAGGACGCCGGACGCACCTGGAGCAAGAGCGATGTTTTTCCTGCCACCGAATCCGACGAATGGACCGAGCACATCCCCTTCGGTGACATCTGGACCGCACAGGACGGCACGCTGCGCACCTCCTGCTACCAGGGCCAGCTCACCGATCCCACGAAATCATCCAAGACCAAAGGCTGGCGCTCCTGGTGCTTCCGCAGCGATGACGACGGCCTCACTTGGAAACCCCAGTCCATCATCGGCCCCACGCACAACGAGACCGACATCTTCCCCCTCGGCGGCAAGAGCTGGCTCGCCGCCGCCCGCACTGCGCAGATGGACCTCTTCCGCAGCGATGACGACGGCGCCACCTGGAACTCACCGCTCAAAGTCACCGACCGCAACGAGATCAACGGCCACCTCACCCGCCTCGCCGACAAACGCCTGCTCCTCAGCTATGGCGTCCGCATCAAGGATCGCCACGGTGTCTGCGCCAAGTTCAGCAGCGACGACGGCAAAACCTGGAGCGCTCCCATCCGCCTCGCCCGCAGCGATGTCAGCGACTGCGGCTACCCCTCCAGCATCCAGCTTGCGAATGGCAAAATCGTCACCGCCTACTACTCCAAATCCGCGCCCGAGTGCGATCACTATCACACGGGCGTTGCCGTTTGGGAGGCTGCGGCACCCTAAAAATTCACGACAAAGATCGGCGCACGTTCCGCTTGGAGGAGAGGGATCATCCTGATCCCTCAATGCTCCGCTTCGTCTATAAGTTCCTCCGCAGCCACAAGGTCTCCTGCGGCTTCACATCATCACCGCGCCCCCGGAAACGCATTCGCACCCCCACGCGCCTGCTGCTCCTTCAGCAGCTCCGCTTTCACCCGCGCCTCGTCTTCTTCAAACACGGCCATCCCGATCACGCCTACATTGCCTGCTGCTCCTTTGCTTGCAGCCTTGGAGCGCGCCACGCTGCCAAACACAAACGCTCTCGCGGTCGTGCTGTTTTTTCGGAAGCCATCCACGTCATAGCTTTGCTTGGGTCCCAGCACAAAACCTGCCTGGCTTGGACTGGCTGCCTGGCCGGTAAGAACGTTCAGGCCATCCACGCTCAAGACCACCAGAATGCGCTTCTTCGTGCGGTTTTCGAGCCTGATGTCGTAGTGGCTGCCGTTCTGCCCGATCACGATGCGCTTTCCGCTGACGTCATAGTGTTGGAACACATCGCCGTAGCGCACCAGGCCCACTTTCAGACGTTCGCCCGCTGCTGAGAACAGGCCGTTGTGCTTGCTCAGGCTGCCGCCCAGGACTTCCACCATGGTTTTCGCTCCCGCCTCATCATTGTAATGAAACGAGTCCACGGCATCCGGCGTGTCGGATTTGCGGATCAACCGAGCATCCTCCAAAACGGAGTACTTCTCCTGACCCGCTGAAGTGCCCAATCCTGGACGCTCCTGGACTCGGGAGGATGCCAACTCGCTCGAGGCACGGCTTGCGCTTGCGGACTCAGGTGCATCCATGGCAGGTGCCATGACCGGCGGCGGAGGTGGCGGCGCCGGAGACATCATCGAAGAACATGACGCCATCATCGCGGCGGTGAGTGACACAGAGCAGCAAGCAAACAAACGGCGGAGTTGGGCTGGGTTCATAAATGCAGAAATATCAGCATTTGGATTTCTGGCAAGATTAAATGCTGAAAAATATGCATTTAATCCGAGAGCCTGTAAAAACCGCCTGCGTTCACAGTGTTCGCATTCCTCGCTTGCCATTCCATCCAAATGCAGCATTTTCAGCACATGGCAGCCAAAGACGATCAACTTTCCAAACGCGAGCGCCAGGCCATGGACATTGTCTTCCGCCTTGGCAAGGCCACGGCCGAGGAGATCCAGGAGGAGATGCCAGACCAGCCCTCCTACTCCGCCGTCCGCGCCCTCCTCAGCATCCTCGTCGGCAAAAAACTCCTCAAGCACACCCGCGAGTCCCGCCGCTATGTTTACGAGCCCGCCATCTCCCGCGAGAAGGCGCGGGACTCCGCCCTTCGCAAGCTCATGCGCACCTTCTTCGATGGTTCCCCCGGCAAGCTCATGGCCTCCCTTCTCGATGCCAGGGACCGCAAGCTCCCGCCCGAAGAAATCGCCGCCATCCGCAAATTGCTCGACGATCAGTCGCGTTCCTGATTCAATCCAAACACGTTCACCGTCATGACCGCCTTTTGGATCGCCATCGCTCTCAAAGCCACCCTGTGGGCGGCCCTCATGAGCACCGCCGCACTCGTGGTGCCCGCGCAGCATCCTCGGGCACGGCGTTTCCTGGCCCTGCTCGGCATGTGGGGGCTGTGGCTGGTGCCTTGGCTGCCCATGCCGTGGCCGGGCCTGTCTGTGGCTCCTATTGCAGTCGCTCCATCCGGGGCTTCTTTACCCGGCGGATGGCTCCTGCTGCTTACATTGGTCTGGGCCTTCGGCAGTTTGCTGCTGCTGCTTCGCGTGGTGCGTGACGTCAGCGGCATCCAGCGCTTGGTTCGCCACTCCACTAAGTGCACGCTGAATGCCGGCGCTGCCGTCGAGGTGCGACTCACTTCAGAAATCGAAGGCCCCTGCATGACCGGCTGGCTGCGTCCCTGCGTGCTCCTGCCATTGGAGGCTGTCTCATGGCCGGAGGACACGCTCCGTGCCACCCTGCGCCATGAATGCCAGCATGCACGCCAGCGGGACGGACTGCACCGCTTCTGCGCGGCACTCGTTCGTGCTGTCTTTTGGTGGAATCCTGCCATGCATGTCGTGTGCGGCATTTACGAGGCGGAATCAGAGATCTGTTGTGATGAAGAGGCCGTCTCATCCTGCAGCAGGCGTGAGTACGGCGAGATGCTTCTCGCCCATGCCACTTCGCAGACTCCGTCGCAAACATTCGCCATGTCCTTTGCCCGTCGTTCGGGCCTGCGCGTCCGTTTGCAGCGGCTGTTTGAGACACGCCGAGCCTCCCGTTGGGCCGTCTCCACTCGCTGGCTCACCGCATGGCTGCTCATCCTTGGCGCCACCTTTCTCATGGCTTCCATCCGCGTTATGTCGCCAGCGTTGGCCCACGGAATTTCGCTCAAAGACGAGGCTCGGCTGCGTTTAATGGCAGACCCGTTTCCGGGTGCGCCCTGATTGGCCTCATGCGCCAGTGGGAGGCGTGAATCCTGCCCTCACTCCATGAAAACTCTCTGCCTGCTTCTGTTGTTCTCGGTCAGCAGCCTCGCTGCAAAGCCAAACATCGTCTTCATCTTCGTGGACAACTTCGGCAACGGCGATCTCGGCTGCTTCGGCTCAAAGCTGCATCGCACTCCCAATGTAGATCGCCTCGCCGCTGAAGGCACCAAGTTCACCAGCTTCTACGTCGCCAGCGGCGTCTGCACCCCAAGCCGCGCCGCTCTCATGACCGGATGTTATCCTCGCCGCATCGGCATGCACATCAGCGACACCGGCGGCGCCGTCCTCCAGCCCGTCGCACGCAAAGGGCTCAATCCCTCGGAGACCACCATCGCCGAAGTTTTGAAAAGCGCAGGCTACGCCACCATGGCCATCGGCAAATGGCACCTCGGCGATCAGCCGGCCTTCCTTCCCACACGCCAGGGCTTCGATGATTTTTTTGGCATCCCCTACAGCGATGACATGACCAAGGACAAGAAGCCGGACATCTGGCCGGACCTCCCGCTCATGCGCGGAGAAAAAGTCATCGAGGCCCCTGCGGACCGCGATCATCTGGTCAAACGCTGCACCGAAGAAGCAGTTCGTTTCATCGAGCAGCACGCCGCCTCCCCCTTCTTCCTCTACCTGCCGCACACCATGCCCGGCTCCACCGCGCACCCTTTTTCCAGCGAAAACTTCCGCGGCAAAAGCGCCAATGGAGACTACGGCGACTCCGTGGAGGAGCTCGACTGGAGCACCGGCCAGATCATGGCCGCTCTGCAGCGTCTTAAGCTCGCGGACAACACCCTCGTCGTCTGGACCTCCGACAACGGCGCCGTCAGACGCACTCCACCCCAGGGCAGCAATGCCCCCTACCGCGGCTTCGGCTATGACACTTCAGAAGGAGCCATGCGAATGCCCTGCATCATGCGCTGGCCTGGCAAAATCCCCGGCGGAGCCGTCAACGACGCCCTGTGTTCGACCATGGACATGCTGCCGACCTTCGCCAGTCTCGCGGGTGCCGCCCTCCCGCCGCATAAGATCGATGGGCACGACATCACGGCGCTTCTCTCGGATGCAAAAAGCACCCGCTCCCCCTGGGATGAGGACGGCTTCTTCTACTACCGCATGCAGCAGCTTCAGGCCGTGCGCGCGGGCGACTGGAAGCTCTACCTGCCCCTCGATGGCAAATTCAAAAACCTCAGTCCCAAACGTGAACCCTTCCCGCTTCAGCTCTTCGATGTCCGCCATGATGTCAGCGAAGAGCACGAAGTCTCCGCGCAGCATCCTGAAGTCGTGCAGCGCCTCACTCAGCTCGCGGAAAAAGCCCGCGCCGACCTCGGAGACGTCGATCGCCCCGGCTCCGGCCAGCGCGAGGCAGGCATGGTTGGGAAAGCCGCGCCGCTCTTGCCATGAGGCTATTGCCTGCTGTGTTAGTCCGCATGACCCGTGGCAGCCGCTCGCTCCTCCTACTCACTCTCATCATCCTCGCCGGGATCATCATTCCCTTCATGATCTGGGGAGATCAGTTTGATCAAACCCTCAGTCTCAAAGGCGCTCGCACGTGGATGGAAAGCTACGGCTCCTGGGCCTGGGCGGCGGGCATCCTCCTGCTCATTGCGGACATCATTCTGCCCGTGCCCTCCACCGTCGTCATGTCCGCCCTCGGCTGGATGTACGGCTGGTTGCTCGGCGGCCTCATCAGCGCGGCTGGCTCCATGCTCTCAGGCATCATCGCCTACGCCGCCTGCCGCTGGCTTGGTCGCGGTGCTGCTCGCTGGATCGCTGGTGCGGAGGGCCTGCGCAAAGGCGAGGAAATCTTTGAGCGCCGCGGCGGCTGGCTCGTCGCTCTCTCCCGCTGGATGCCCGTTCTGCCGGAGGCCATCGCCTGCCTCGCCGGACTCTCCAGCATGCGCTGGCGCGTCTTCCTCCCTGCTCTCGCCTGCGGCTCCATTCCCACCGGCTTCGTCTTTGCCGCCATCGGCCACCTCGGCCAGAGCGAGCCCGCCTGGGCCTTTGCCCTCAGCGCCATCGTCCCCATCGTCCTATGGCTCGGCGCCGCGCGTGTGATGAAGCGCTAGCTCTACTTCCTACCGCATCTCCTCCAGCCCCGCTCTCTTTGCCGCCAGCCGCGCAAGCCGGTGCATGTCCCGGCGCATCACCCACACTCCCAGCGGCAGCAGCAGGCCGATGGCCAGGGCTGCCAGAGCACCCAGCACCAGCAGCGCATGCAGTCCCGCCACCATCAAAATCGTCGCCACCATCAGCCACAGCAGCAGGTTCCATCCCAGGCTGCGCCGTGCGCGTAGCAGCAGCCGCACCCGCGTGAGGCAGCGCCCGTCGGCATGAAACTCCGTCACACTCAGAAAGGCCCGTGACACTTCGGCCCATGGCCACGCCTCCACGTCAAACCAGCGCCAGCCGTCGTCATCCCGGAAAATCACGTGCGCCGTTCGAAATTCCTTCCGCAGTTCCTGCAGCCAGGCTTCGCGGGTCGTTCCCTTCTCACTCCAGAAACTCAGCGTGCCCAGGTTGAGCGTGATCTTATGCGGCCGCGTCGGGGGCATGATGTTCGGCAGCAGCGGGTGCCGGCTCGGCCTCGCCCCCAGGGCCACCATGCCACGGAGCCGCGCCCATTCCCGCACCATGGGCTGCAGAAAGCTCAGCCACCACAGCAGCAGACGGTCTTCCATGCGCCGGAGATTTGCAGCAGCAGCATTGCGCACACTCATCTGCCACGCCGACCACAGGGCAAAGCTCAGAAGCCCCGCCGCCACCCATGGCAGCCGGCACAGCAGCGCCAGCAGCAGCAGCGCCACCCAGAGCAGGCCGGTGAACCACTCCCACCAGCGAAAACTCGAAGAGGAGTAGATCACCTGAAACGCCCCCAGCCCAAACGGCCCGTGAAAAATGCTGCCTTCCACCGGATGATCCGCCGGGTGTTCATCTCCGTAGATGCCTCCGCGCCACCGCGCGCCTCCGAGAAATCCAAAGCGCTCGGCATGGTGCTTCATCAGCAGCGCCTCCGCTTGTCCGTAGCCGCGCTGCTGGGCCAGATAGGCCTGCAGCGTGAAGCGCCGGTGATGCCACACCATGGCCCCCGGCACAAACAGCAGCCTGCCCCCTGCTTCCCGCAGCCGCCAGCACACATCCACGTCATCTCCTGCCGTCTTAAATTCCGCCCGGAACCCGCCGATGCCCTCCAGCGCATTCTTCCGAATGGCAAGATTGCAGCCCGGCAGATGTTCCGCCTCCGTGTCATCCAGCAGCACATGCGCCGGCGCGCCCGGTGCCGCCGCCACCACTCGCTCGATCCGGTTGCGCGGCGGCGGTGGTATGTTCGGCCCTCCCGCCGCGACCACGTTTTCTTCCATAAACGCATGGCTCAGGTGCAGCAGCCAGTTCGCATGCACCATGCAGTCATCATCCGTATAGGCCAGGATCTCTCCCGTGGCCAGCTGCGCCCCCAGATTGCGCGCCGCACTCAGCCCCGAATGTTCCTGGTGGTGATAGCCCGCCCTTTCAAAACCCTTCACGATCTCAGCCGTGGCATCCTTTGATCCATCATCAATCACCAGCACCTCAAAATCCGGATAATTCAGCGCCACCAAGGATTCCAGGCACTGGCGCAAAGTGGCGCCTCCATTCCTTGTGCAAACCACCACCGAAATGCGCGGCGGCACCGCAGGCGGCGCCCAGCTCGCTTTCAGCTCTTTCTGCACCGCGCACGCGGGCCGTTCCTTCCTCTCACCATCCACCAGGCCAAACTTCCACCCTGCCACTTCCTTCCCTCCTCGGTGCCACTCGTCAGTGTACGCGAACCACACCCCGCCTGCGCACCCTCCCTTCAGCAGGCATTCATGCTGCCAGCGCAGCACCTCCGTCTGCCTCTCCACGCCATGCGTTGCCACATCCAGCCCAAACTCCGTGATCAGCAGCGGCTGGTTGCCGGCAAGATTTTGCAAGCTCGCGAGGTAGGCGCTGAATGCAGCCGCAGATTCCAGGTACACATTCACCGCCAGAAAGTCCGCATTGCGCGGCACCAGATATCCGGTGGACGGGTACGTCGCATAGCTCACCAGTGTCTGCGGAGCATTGCGTCGCGCTGTCTCGATCAGTCTCTCGATGAATGCACGCACGCGCCCCGGCTTCATCCAGCGCACCAGTGTTTTCTCGATCTCATTGCCCACCAGAAACGCGGTGATGCAGGCATGCTCTCCCAGCCGGGCCGTCGCAGCACTGACCCGATTCTCGATGTCACGGCAAAGAGAGGCGCTCGCCAAAAAATCCACGTGCTCGCTCCACGGTATGCCCACGATCAGCCGCAGCCCCAGCGCCTCCACCTCGCGCAGTACAGCCTCGGTCGGGAGCTCATACAGCCGCACCGTGTTAAACCCCAGCGCAACGATGTGGCGCAGGTCCGCGGTCAGCTGGGCGTCTTCAGGAAAAGGCTCGCTTCGGGAGTTCGGCTTGAACGGCCCATAGCTGACCCCTCGCATGAAGTGTGGAGTGCCATCCTCCAGTCGCAGAAACTTCCCCGCCGCCATCACACGCTGCCCGTGAGACACAGGCGGAAGTGTGGAAGTCGGTGGAGCAAAAGTCATGCAGAGGCGTAAGTTTCACGTTCGGAGGGCCCGAACTGTGAACAGGTACGTGACTGAGGCCAGTTAGATTCAGGCCTCGGAAGCTTTCTCGGCAGAAGTCTGGCCCGGGGTGGTGCTTTCCACCGTGTCTGGCTCCGTGATCTCCATTTCCACCCAGCCGTCGCCTTCACGCTCAAGACGCCGGTTGTTGATGAACATCACAATGCAAAGTCCCAGGAAGGCCGTGCTGGTTTCCAGCACAAACGGAGTCGAAAAAAATGCGAACAGATAGGCCAGTCCCTGCGCCACGATTTCACGCGCCGTCTCGTTCACATACGCGGCAATGCCGACGGCAAGGATGATCCCGAGAGAGCCCAGCAGCGACTCGAGCCACCACGGGGATTTGGAAGGAGAGTTTTTTGGAGCAGGCATCGTGGATCAGTTGGCGGGCGTGACCTTATTCGTAGCAGGCGGAAAATCCACCGGTTTCGGTTTCACATTCGCCATCTCCACTTTGCCTTCGGGAGTCACCAGCGGAGCGGGTGCCGGGGGTTCATCATCATCCACGGGCAGCGCCTTCAGCGCGGCAGGCTCCTCCTGGTTGTGCAGATCAGCCACATGCTTTCCCCACATGGCAGTGCCAATCAGAATGAATGCAAAAACCCCCAGAGCCGCAGGCAGCGGCGATTGAATGGACCTCACCCGGCCGCCGCCTGCTGCAGGAGCGGCACCGCGCTCCGCGTAGGGGTCGTTCTCACGCAGCCAGGGCCCCTGTGTCTGGGTCAGGTAACGGTAATCACGCTCTCCACCCAGCGCTCCTTCAGGAAGTTCCTCCAGCACCTCGGACGCATCCACGCCGAGGAAGTCGGCATACTGACGGAGGAACGAACGCGCATACGTCAGACTCCCAAAAGCCGCGATATTCCCAGCCTCCAGATAACGCAGGCGCTGTACTGGAATTCGTGTTTCATGCGCGGTGTCCTCAATGGACAGGCCGCGTTTTTCACGCGCGGCGTTGAGGATCTGTCCGAAGGCGGCGGTCATGGTCGTTTGTGATACGGCGATTGTGACATCGCCGGATGTGGAAGCGATGAATTATTTTATAAACCGCAGTGGCGGCAAGGGAGGCATCCCGGACGTTGATGACCAGTGTTCCAGTAATCAAAGCAAGGATTACTAAAAAACCGTGCCATCCTGTCACATCAGGCCGCACACCCACACCATTTTAGGACCAAACCGCCCTCACTCATACTTCAGCTGCGCCGTCGCTTCGCATGCTGCATTCGCAGTCACCCGCACCCAGCGTGCCTGCACCGCTGGTTCAAACTCCAGCTTCAGCTCCGCCCCTTTCGCCACCGCCGCCTCCCGGTACGTCACCCACAAACCGGTCCCCGTCAGATCCAGCTCCACCTTCATCTTCACATCATTTGCAGCATCATGGCTCAGCGTCAGCGTCCGCTTGTCATAGCCCCACATCAGATACGGATCGCTCGCCTGTCCCTCCTTCACCTTCGTGTTCTTCCACGGCCCGCCCTCGCCTCGCGGCTTGCCCAGCTTCCATAGATCATCGATCGCCCCCGCCCACAGCGCCGCCTTGCCGTCGTCACTGCGCAGGATGTGTTCGCTTGCGGGCGCATCCGTCTTCACACCGCTCATCAGAAACAAACCGCGATACCCGCCGAAATCCGTCACCCGCAGATCATGCGAGGCCACCGGCCGGATCTTCGCGAAGCCATCCGCATTCTCCGCAGGCAGCTCAAAGAAAGTGCCGCAAGCGCTCAGCATGTCGCGCTCGGTGGCCACCTCACGGCACACCCGCAGTTCGCCCGCATTCGTTGCGGCATCCAGCGCCGTTGTCGCACGCGGCAGCCTCCACCGGCGTCCGCGATCATCCACCACCAGCACACTCGCCTCGTCCAGTGTGATGACCTGCTTTGGAATCGCCACTTTCGTTTTCACATACGCCTCTGCTTTCGCATCCTCCACCCGCTTCAGCTTCAGGTTCGCATCCAGCTCATAGTAGCCTGCATCCGCCGCGAAGCTCAGCGTTCGCGTATTCTCACCACGCGCACGGAACACTCCCGTCTGCATCTTCTTGTCTCCGGCCCGTGCCACGCCCTCAAACATCGCATCTGCTTCGTTGCTTCGCGCATCGCCGTTCGTCAGTGTGATGATGACGCTCATATCCTTGCTGTCATGGTCGGCCGCCAGTTGCAGCCACTCAACGTTGCTGGTGTCGATGTCTTCACGCTGGGCGCTTCCGCTCGCGTGATCCACCCGCCACACGCTGCCGTGCTTCCATCCCGCCACTAGAAACGGGTCCGCCTTGTCACCCGCTTTCACACTCTCATGCAGCCACACCGCACCGCTCGCATGCGCAGGCCCCAGCTTGTCCGGTGTCTCGGTGCTCGTGAACCACAAGTTCGACTGCGACTGCCCCACACTGTCGATCCCGCCCTTCACCTTGCGCTTGTTCAGAAACTCCGACTTCGCCGAATCATCGCAGCCAAACACCAGTCGTTCATTCCATCGGCTGAAATCACCGATCACCTTCATGTACGCACTGCGCACCCGGATGCCCTTCGTGTTCTCGGCTGAAAACGTCCGCGGAAATCTCCAGAACGCCCCGTGCATCGTCATCAGCAGATCATCCTCGCCGATGTCACGGATGCGCGGCCACTCCGTGTTCCATCCATGCGCGCCGTCATAGCTGTGGCTCACCTTCGGCAGCCGAAACGACTGCCATTTCCCACCATCCAGCAGCATCAAGATCAGCGACTTCGCATCCCACCCGATGCTCCACACCGGTGCGTTCACATCACTGCCCTGGATGCCGCCCGGCCCCGTCACTTCTGTAAATTGATTCCGCCTCACCAGCTGCCAGTCTTCACCCGGTTTGTACCATTCACCCAGCGCACCGCTTGGCGTCGTCGGGTCCGTCAGCACTCGTTTGTCGCGGTCGCCGTTGTTCGCGTAAATGAGCCGCCCCTGCGCCGAATACAGCCCTTTGCCATGATATCCCGGCAGCTGCGACTCCAGCTTGGTCAGCGGTGTCTCAACCGTAAAACCCTTCTTCAAAGGATTGCCATCACGAATCAGAGACGTCACCGCCAGCGAGTCCACATCCACTTCATAGAGCCCCTCCTCCATCGTCGCATAATAAATCTTTCCCGCCGGATCGCTCAGATGCCGCGCATTGCCCGTCAGTCGCCCCGGCATCTTGTGTGGCGAGATCACCCGCACCTTGCGCTCCGCGTCGATCACATACGGCCCGATGAAAAGCTGCTTCGACTCCGCATGGATCATCCGGTTCGCCGGGGTTCCACCCACGCTCTCCGGTCTCACCACCTGCTGCAGCTCCGGCGTGATCTCATACAGCTTGTCGCTCGAGCCAAACGGAAGATGCGGGCCATACGTGACCACCCACAGCCGGTCTGCCCATGGCACCACCGCGCCAGTGCCGCACTCCCCTTCGTTGTTAAACATCGCCAGGCCCGGATAGATGCCGCTCACGCGGCGCGGTTCTTCAGCAGCAAGAATGCCGGTGCATGCCACCAGCAGCAGAAGGTTGGATTTCATGCCCGGATCAAACCCACGCCTGCTTCCCTGGCAACCGTCGTCAGTTATGCCGCATTGAAATCCCTTACATCCCCCGCAAAGCTACACCATGCCCAAACCGCAGGCCCTCTCACTCCCCGCCGATGTCTGGCGCACTCTTCGCCATGAGTGGCTGTGGGTGTATCGCGGCCCGGTGCCGCAGTGCGGCGTTTGGTCTCCCGAGATCCCCGTGCCAGCGGGTGTCTTCTTCGTGGAGCGCGGCGAGGTCCGCATCCAGGCCGATGGCAAAGAAATCCTCGTGCCGCTCGGCCACGCCTTTTTTTCTTCGCCTCATCTGCGTCGTCATTGGTTTGCGCCCGGCACGCGTCTGCTCTCCGTTGGCCTTCGCAGCCAGTGGCCGGATGGCACCTCCCTCTTTCGCAATGCGCTCAACTTCGCCGCTGCTGCCCCGGCATTGCAAAAAGCCACCCAGCAGCTCTTCGCCAGCATTCACGGCGCGCGAAAAACCGTCACCTACCGCCAGGCCATCGAGCCCGCGTCCCATTCCGCTACCGCATGGGCCGCGCGCGAGGCCGCATTCACCACCTGGTTTTCTGCATGGATGGAAACCTTGCAGCAGTTCCAGGTGCAGCCCGTTCCCCAGGCCCGCTCACGCCGCCGTGTCGATCAACTCATCGCCTGGCTGCAGGCGCTGCCGCTTGATCACACCACCCCGAGTCTCCCGCCCGATTTCCCCATCGGCACCCGTCGGGCCGAGCAGCTCCTGCACCAGCACCTCGGCCTCGGCCTGCGCACCTTCATGGAACGCCGCCGCCTCGATGTCGCGCGCGAGCGCGTCATGGCAGGTCAGGACACCCTCAAGGAAATCGCTTTCGGCCTCGGCTTTCGTCACGCCTCCCATTTCACCGCCTGGTTTCGTCGCCACACCGGCGTTTCCCCTTCTCAGTATCGCCTGAGCGGAATCGGGCAGGCCGCCTGACCAGGAAAGTCGATTGCTGGACTCGTTCCCATGGCCTCTCTTACCGGCCGCCCCAACCCTGCATGCAACCAGACGTCTCCCTCATCATCCCCGTTTTCAACAACGAGTCGTATCTGGATGAATCTCTCTCCGCCGCGCGTGCTCAGGAAGGTCTGTCACTGGAAATCATCATCATCGACGACGGCTCCACCGATGCCTCGTTGAGCAAGATCAAGGCTCATGCCGAAAAGGATCCCCGCATCGTCGTAATCGCGCAGCCCAATCAAGGCGTCTCCGCCGCACGCAATGCCGGACTCGGCCGCGCCTCCGGCAAGTGGGTCGCTTTCCTCGATGGAGACGACTGGCTCGCTCCCGGCTCTCTCGCTGCGTGGCATCAGCAGGCAGAGCAGGGGACTCTCGACTGCCTCCTTTGCAACGGCTTCAGCTTCAAGACCGACCCCCAGGCCTTCCTCGATACCAAGCCTCTCGCCATTCTCCGCAAGCAGCCCTGGGACAGCACTCTCACCGGTGCCGAGTGGATGGTGCAGAGTGTCAAAACACGCGAATGGCCCCACTACGTCTGGCTGCAATTTTGCCGCCGCAGCGTCCTTGAGTCAGCCCAGCTTCGCTTCCGCCGGGACATGATCCACGAGGACATTCCCTGGACCATCCAGCTCGCCCTCGCCGTCAAACGCCTCGCCTTCTCCCAGCCTCCCCGCTACGGTTACCGTCGCAATCCCTCCTCACTTACTCAATCGCGCGATGCCGCCAAAGTCCACCATCGTATCGCCAGCTATCTCAAAGTCGGCGCACTGTTAAAAGAACTCGCCACTGGCCAGCCACCCCCCGTGCGCAAAGCCTTGCACAAACAGATCCTCCGCGAGATGGGCCACTTCCTCGGCCTCATGCGCAAAGGCAATGTCTCCCGTGCCGACCGCAGCCAGTTCGCCGCCCAGTTCCTCGCCGCAGGCCTTCCCGGCATGATGTTCAAAAGCTGCTCCAACTACCGCGAAGCCGCCGCCACCCTCAAAGCCTGGTACCTCTGCCACATCTGGAAGCGCCAGAAAGCCTGACGAAATCCACGGCGGCCGAAAAGAGGTCTCCCTCTCCCCGCCCCTGACTCACAAACGGCTACGAAGAAACTTCCCTCCGGGGAGAGGGCTGGGGTGAGGGGCCGCGCTTTATTGCCGCGCGATACTCTGACACTCCGCTGTCGCAAACACCACAGCCCACCTCTCCGGCGTCCCTTCCGTCCTTTGAGTCCTTTCTGTCCTTCAGAACTCCCGCCGCCTTCTTCCCCTACGCCCCCCATCAAAACCGCTTGCCTCCGACCAACTGCTTGGCTAAATGACCAAATAACCAAACAGATGCCCGCCAGCAAAGCCACCGTCACCAAACGCGCCGCCGTCATCAAGGCCCTCGCTCATCCCTCCCGTCTTCTCATCGCCGAGTCCCTCATGGAGGGCGAGATGTGTGTCTGCGATTTGAAGGACCTCGTCGGTGCGGACATGTCCACCGTCTCCAAGCATCTCACCCTCATGCGCGAGGCCGGCGTGCTCGTCTGCGAAAAGCGCGGCCTCAACATCTACTACCGCCTCGTTTGCGACTGCCTCGGCGACTTCCTCCGCTGCGTCGATCAGCTCTCTCGCCGATCACCCAAACCGAAAGCCAAAACCTGCTGCTAGTCTCATGAACATCACCGCATTCCTCGCCGCACTCCGTTCAAACCCGGACAAGCCCGTCTCACTCCTCCTGCCAGACGGCGGCTTCGTTCCCGCGCACTTCCACATCACCGAAGTCGGCCACGTCATGAAGCGCTTCATCGACTGCGGCGGCACGCGCCGCACCCTGGAAACCTGCCTCCTGCAAACCTGGGTGCATGAGGATGTGGACCATCGCCTTCTGGCCGGAAAACTCGCCGCCATCTTCGACAAATCGGGCGATGTGCTTCCGCATCACGACCTTCCCGTCGAAATCGAATACGAAGACTACGTCGTCGCACAGTTCCCCGTGGAAGGCTCCGAGATCCTTGACGGCGCTCTCACCTTCCGCCTCGGCCTGAAGCACACCGACTGCCTCGCCCGCGGCATCTGCCTTCCCGGGGAGTGTGCTCCCGCGCCAAAGGCGGCCCTGCCTGCGACCTGCTGCACTCCCGGCTCCAAATGCTGCTGATCTCCCACCCATGAAAAAGAAGCTCCTCGCCGAATGCCTCGGTACCTTCACCCTCGTCTTCGCGGGCACCGGCGCCATCGTCATCAATGCCGCCAGCCACGGCTCCATCACACACATGGGTGTCGCCCTCACCTTCGGCCTCGTCGTGCTCGCCATGGTCCACACCTTTGGCGATGTCAGCGGCGCGCATTTGAATCCCGCCGTCACCCTCGCCTTCGCCGCTGCCCGCCGCTTCTCCTGGCATGAAGTCCCCGGTTACCTCGCGGCGCAAATCGTCGGTGCATGCACCGCCAGCTTTTTGCTGCACACACTCTTTCCACAGGACGCCACGCTCGGCGCCACTTTGCCCGCTGGTTCAGACAGCCAGAGCTTCATCATGGAGCTGGTTCTCACCTCCATCCTCATGCTCACCATCCTGAGCGTCTCCACCGGCGCGAAGGAAAAGGGCATCACCGCAGCCATCACCATCGGTGGTGTCATCGCCCTTGAAGCCCTCTTTGCAGGCCCCGTCAGCGGTGCCTCCATGAACCCCGCCCGCTCCCTCGCACCAGCCCTCGTCTCCGGCCATCTCTCCCACCTCTGGCTCTACCTCATCGCCCCCACGCTCGGCGCCCTCCTCGCCGTCCCCCTCTGCCTCTGTGTCCGCGATTCCACCTGCTGCTCCCCGCCTCCGGCTTCATAAATCATAATTCATCATTCATCATTCATAATTCTCCGTGAAGCCTCTCGTCCTCATCCTCTGCACCGGAAACTCCTGCCGTTCCCACCTTGCCGAAGGTATCCTGCGCTCCGTGGCAGGAGACATCCTCGAAGTCGCCAGCGCCGGCTCGAAGCCCGCCGGTTACGTCCATCCGCTCGGCATCGCCGCCATGCAGGAAATCGGCATCGACATCTCCTCACATCACAGCAAGCACATGAACGAGTTTCTCGACCGCAAAGTCGAGACCGTCATCACCGTCTGCGGCAATGCCGATCAGGCCTGCCCTCTCTTCCCGGGCCAGCTCAACCGCCACCACTGGCCCTTCGACGATCCCGCCCACGCCACCGGCACCGACGCCGAAATCCTCGCCGTCTTCCGCCGCGTGCGCGATGAGATCAAAGCCGTCTTCACCGCCTATGCCGACGGCCGGCGCGACCAGATGAAGCAGCGCTGATCACTTCTTCCCGCCCTTGATAAACTCCTCACGGCTCAGCACTCCGTTGCCATCCGTGTCAAATTTCGGAAACCTCTTCGGCGCTTCCTCCGGATCCGGCTGCTTCAGCAAAAACTCTTCCTTCGTCAGCTGCCCGTCTTTGTTCTGGTCCCGCTGGTCAAACATCTTGCCGCGGTCCTGCACCGGCCTCGTCGGCGCCGCCTCCGGCTTGCTGGCGATCTGCGGCCGCGCCTCCGGATGTTTCGCCAGAAACTGCCGCAGCACTTTCACGATCGCAGGCTGCTCCATCGCGAGATTCTTCGTCTCTGCGGGATCCGCCTCATAGTCATACAGCTCCAGCACTGCTGTCTCTGGCGCAGCCCCCGGCTTCTTCCATTCCACCAGCCGATGCCGCTGCGTGCGGATCGCGCGCCCAATGAGTCCCTGGCCGCGAGGATAAACATGGATCACATGATCTCGCACGCTCGTTTCTGGCTTTTGCAGAACCTCCGCAAAGCTGCGCCCGTCCCCCTGCGGCGGCGCTGGCAGCTGCGCCAGTTCCGCCAGCGTTGGATAGATGTCACAGGACTCAATCAGCGCCTGCGTCCGCGCCGGCGAGATCCCGGGCCCCGCCACGATCACCGGGATGCGCGCCGCCTGCTCATAGTTCGTATGCTTGCACCACATCCCATGGTCCCCCAGGTGCCAGCCGTGGTCACCCCACAGCGCGATGATCGTGTTTTCGGCCAGACCGCTCGCATCCAGTGCATCCAGCACTTTGCCCACCTGCGCATCCATGTAGCTCGTGGCCGCATGGTAGCCGTGGATGAGATGCAGCGCCTGCTCCTTCGTCAGCGGCCCCGTTTCCGGAATGTCGCGATACTGCCTCAGCTCACCCCAGGTCGTCGGTGCAAATTCAGGCGCGCCTGCAGGCGCCGTTTGCAGCGCGGGCAGCTTGAAGGCGCTGGGATCATACAGATCCCAGTACTTCTTCGGCGCCACAAACGGCAGGTGCGGCTTTAAAAATCCCACCGCCAGAAAAAGCGGCTCGCCCGGCTTCTGCTTCGCCGCCGCGATCCGCTTCACCGCCTCATCAGCGATCATCCCATCCCCATATTGATTGTCCGCCACGTCGGCAGACTCCGCTGCCGCGCCCCGCGGCAGCTTCCACGCCTCCTTCTTGTTATCAAACAACGCCTGCTCCCGGGTGGATTCCGGCGGATTGTTCTCCTTCAGCGCATAGCTGATCGTCTTCGGTGTGAAATGCGGCACGCTCCAGGAAGCCTCGTCATTCACATTGCCATGCCCCACATGGAAAATCTTGCCCAGTCCTTCCGCGCGATAACCGTTCGCCTTGAAGTGCTGCGGCAGTGTCACCGACTCCGGAACCGATTTCCGAAAATTTGTGCTCAGCTCATAGATCCCCAGCGACTGCGGCCTCAGTCCCGTCAGCAGCGCATTGCGCGAGGGCGAGCACACCGCCTGGTTGCAAAACGCCTTTTCAAACATCACCCCGCGCTTCGCCAGCCGGTCAATGTTCGGCGACTTCACCACATTGTCCCCATAGCACCCCAGAAGCGGTTTCAAATCATCCACGCAGATGAGCACTACATTGGGCTTGGCGGCAAAAAGCGAAGAACCACAGAGAAGCAGGAAGGTAAAAGAGCGGAACATGGGAAATAGAGACCGAGTCAAAAGGTCAGGCAGTCAAGACGTCAAGACCACGATATTCTGTCTAAAAGAACCCCGCTTGACAATACTTGACCGAGTCTTGACGGCGCAGCCACCTTGATCCGGCTCCTTCTCTCTCACTCCGGCAGCTTGTCGAAATGAAACTGGCAGCACCCCAGGTCGAGGGTGTTGGAGTTGCGCACCAGCTTCTCGCTGAAGGCCGCTGCCAGCGCGTAGATGCGCTGCTGGCCCTGCTTCTCCACCTGCAGAAGCCCCGCCTCCTTCAGCACCCTCAGGTGCTTGGACACATTGTAGGGCGTCACCTGCAGCGTTTCACACAGCTCGGTCACTGGCTTTGCTCCGCCGATCAGCGCTCTTACCAGGCGCAGCCGTGTCGGCTCGCCCAGCGCGCGCATGGCGGTCAGGCAGTCGAAGGAGCGTGTCACGGTGCGTGATGGCATGCAAAAAGGTTTAGCAGATCAGCCTCTATCCGCAAGAACCCCTCTGGTCCCAATGGCGAAATAATAATTGCCAATTTGCGCAAGTAAGATAAAACACGCGCCGCCATGACTCTCCCGAATCATTCCCTTCGCCGTGCGCTGCCGCGCCTCCTTGCCGCCAGTGCTCTCATGTCCGCCTGCTCCGCCTTCGCTCAGCAGGCAGACGAGAAGAAGGACGATCCCTCCAGGCTCATCGATCTCAATGAGATCGTCATTTCCGCACCGAAGCTCTCGGACAAAACCCTGCTTGAGGCGCCCATCAGCGCCACCGCCGTCCCACGCAGGACCCTGCAGGACGCCGCCATATACACCGTGAAGGACGCCGCCATGTACGCGCCCAATACCGTCTTCACCGAGTTCAGCGCACGCGCCATCAGCACTCCGCGCTTCCGCGGCATCGGCGGCTCCCCCACCAATCCCGGCGTCACCACTTACATCGACGGCGTGCCCCAGTTCAACGCCTACTCCGCCAGCATCATGCTGATTGACGTTGACCAGGTCGACATGGTGCGCGGCCCCGTCGGCGCACTCTACGGCCGCAATACCGCCGGCGGTCTCATCAGCATCACCAGCCGCAAGCCGCTCATGAGAGGCTGGGAAGGCGAAGCCCAGACCATGATCGGCAATTACAATCTCCAGGACTACCGCGCACGCGTCAGCGGCGCCCTCATTGATGACGTCCTCGGCGTCAGCGCCATGTTTGGCTACAATCAACGCGACGGCTACACCAAGAAC
The DNA here is from genome assembly GCF_044222565.1 of Prosthecobacter sp. Taxonomy (GTDB): domain Bacteria; phylum Verrucomicrobiota; class Verrucomicrobiia; order Verrucomicrobiales; family Verrucomicrobiaceae; genus Prosthecobacter. The sequence continues at coordinate 164,496 of NZ_JBGANA010000014.1, read as the reverse complement.
ACGGTCAATGGCCAGCCCATCGACAACCGCGGCTCCTGGTTCGGCAAGACCCAGTTCCTCTGGACTCCGTCCAAGGAGCTGGAAGTCCGCCTCATCATCGCCGGTGAATCCGCTCGCGATGGCGACTACGCCCTCAATGATCTGGCTTCCCTCCGCGCCACCCCGCGCCAGTCCGCCCGTGATTTCGCCGGCGGCACCAAGCGCGATGTCCTCATGCCCACTCTCCAGGTCACCTGGCATGGCAGCAAGTTCGACCTCACCTCCACCACCGGCCTCGTCTGGTGGAAAGAAGAAGACACCACCGACCTCGACTACTCCACCTTCAACTTTGTACCCGGCAGCACCTTCCTCCTGCGCAACAACCGCCAGCAGCAGACCACCTGGAGCCAGGAGTTCCGCTTCTCCAGTCCCAAGGGCGCGCCCATCGTCATCAATGAGCAGGCCACCCTCGCCTGGCAGGCCGGTGCGTTCTTCTTCGATCAGACCTTCCAGCAGACCACCTTCCAGAATCAGGACAACGTCTTCTTCCCCGTCTTCATTCCGGCCAGCACCACCAACACTCGCGCCAATCTCCACGACCAGGGCATGGGCATCTACGCCCAGACCACCCTCACCGCCTGGAAGAAGCTCGACTTCACCACGGGTCTGCGCTGGGACCTTGAGCACAAGCAGGCGGACCTCTCCGCCAACCGCGGCCCGGTGGCACCGCCCTTCCTCCCTTCGCTGGACGCCTCCTCGCGCGGCTCCAGGTCGTTCAATCAGGTCACCCCTCAGTCCTCCATCGCCTATCGCTTCACTCCCGGTCTCATGGCCTACTTCGGCTTCGCCGGCGGCTACAAGGCGGGTGGTTTCAACACAGCCTCCGTCACCGGCCGCAACAGCTACGACCAGGAGCGCACCTGGAACTATGAATTCGGTGTCAAAGGCAAGGCCCTGCAGGACAAGCTCGGCTTCCAGCTCGCCCTCTTCTACACCGACTGGCGCAATCTCCAGCTCAATACTCCCAACGGCGCCTCCCTCGCCACCTTCGACATCATCAATGCTGGCAATGCCGCCTCCAAAGGCATCGAGCTCAACTTGAACTACCAGGCCACTTCAAGCTGGACCCTCTTTGGCAGCGCCGGTCTTCAGACCGCCCGCTTCCTCTCCGGCAGCATGGACAACGGTGCCAACATCGGTGGCAACAAAGTCCCCTACACACCGAACTACACCGCCGCCGTCGGTTCACAGTACAACTGGGAACTCCCCCGCGGCTGGACCGTCTATGCACGTGCCGATGTGCAGTTCCTCGGCGGCTTCGTCTATGACAGCACCAACGCCGCCGGTCAGAACGCCTACACCCTCGCCAATTTCCGCCTCGGCCTGCGCCGTCAGTCCTGGTACTCGGAGTTATTCATGAACAACGCCTTCAACACCCGCTACGTCCCCATCGCCATCCCGTTCCCCGGCCTCGCAGCCTCCGGCTACGTCGGCGAAAGCGGCGCCCCCATGACCTTCGGCGTCCGCGCCGGCATCAAGTTTTAGTCCACCCACCCACACAGCAGTTTCATCGGCGGTTGTTGGCTCTGAAACGCCATCAGCCGCCGTTGTGCGTTCCCTTTCTTCTTCCCCATGCCTCTCTCCCCAGATCAAATCGCCGCCTATCACCGCGATGGCTTCGTCACCGCCCCAGGCATCTTCGCCGCTGAAGCCGCCGAGCTCCAGACCGAAGCCGCGCGCCTCACCGGCCTCACTCACCTCATCGACGTCAACAACATCCGCTGCCGCTGGCAAAACCATGCCGAGACCGGCGAGTGCCGCTTCGACTGCTTCGACCCCGTCATCGACATCAGCCCCGTCTGCGAGCGCATCGCCCGCTCCCCTATCCTCAGCGAGATGGCCGCGCAGCTCTACGGCGAGCCCGCCTTCCTTTTCAAAGACAAGCTCATCTTCAAGCCCTCCGGCGCCAAAGGCTACGACATGCACCAGGACTACATCTCCTGGGACAGCTTTCCCGAGTCCTTCCTCACCGTCATCGTCGCCATCGATCCCTCAGACGCCAGCAGCGGCGCCACCGAAGTCTTCCCCGGCTACCATCAGCAAGGCTGCATGAGTCCGCGCGATGGCATGTATCACACGCTAAAAGACGACCAAGTGGACCGCAGCAAAGGCGTCGTCCTCGAACTCCAGCCCGGAGACGTCGCCTTCTTCAGCGGATTCACGCCCCACTGTTCCGCCCCCAACACATCCCCCCACTCCCGCCGCCTCCTCTACCTCAGCTTCAATGCCGCCCGTGACGGCGGAGATCTCCGCACCGCGCACTACCAGTTCTTCCACGAGTGGCTGCAGGAGCGCTATGCCGAGTACGGAAAAACCGAAACCTACTTCCGATGAGCGAGAACAACGCAAGCGCCGCATCCCGTTCCCCCGCCGTCTGGACCCAGGTCATCGCCGGGTCCTTCCTCATGCTCGCCACCTTGCCGGGCCGCACACAAGGTCTCGGACTCATCACCGAACCGCTGCTGAAGGAGTTGCAGCTCTCCAAAGCCAGCTACGCCCACATCAATCTCTGGGCCACCCTCCTCGGCTCTCTCGCCTGCCTCCCCGTCGGCTGGTGGCTCGACCGCCGCGGCCCCCGCCTCGCCACTGCCGTTCTGCTCGTCGGATTGTCAGCCGTCGTGTGGGCCATCAGCGCCTATCCCTCGCCGCCACCGCAGTCCGTCGTCATGCAGCTCTTTGGCCTCATCCTCCTCACTCGCGCATTCGGTCAGAGCGCCCTCTCCGTCGTCAGCATCGGCGTCGCTGGCGCAGCCTTCCGCCAGGGCCGCAGCGGTGCCGCCGCCACCTACACGATCCTGCTCTCCGTGCTCTTCATGGTGGCCTTCGGCATTATTGGCAAAATCATCGTCCTGTCCGGCTGGCGCGTTGCATGGGCAGACATCGCCATCGCCTTGCTCGTCCTCACCCCGCTCATCTTCATTTTGCCGAATCGGATACACAAAGACGAATCCCAGACCACATCCGAGTCCGGCTTCACCCTGGCAGAATCCCTCCGTCAGCCCGCCTTCTGGCTCTACAGCGCCGGCATCGCCCTCTTCGCCGGAGTGCAGGCAGGCATCGGCCTCTTCAATGAAGCCCTCCTCGCCGAGCGCGGATTCGATCGCGCTACTTATCATCAGTTCCTCGCCGGCACCGCCATCATCTCCCTCATCGGCCAGGGCCTCGGCGGCGGCACACGTTGGATGCCATTGCACAAATGGCTCGGCCTCGCCCTCATCGCGCAGGCCATCGGTCTCTCCTCCTTCTCCATCATTTCCGGTACCACCCAGCTTTGGGTCCTCGCCGCCATCATGGGCATCTCCGCCGGCATCATCACCGTCGCCTTCTTCGCCATCTGGCCCGAAGTCTTCGGCAAGCGCCACCTCGGCCGCATCATGGGCGTCGCCCAGACCCTCACCGTCCTCGCCTCCGCCCTCGGCCCCCTCCTCCTCGAACGCGGAGCCTCCCTCACCGGCACCTTCACCCACACCCTCCTCTACCTCGCCGCCCCCATCTCCTTCTTCTTGGGCCTCCTCACCCTCTGGCTCCGCCCCCAGTCTCCACCCCCCTGACCCCGCAGCCAACCAGCCCCATTTGGAACCGAAGCGCAGCTAGTGCTTTCCGCAGGCCTCTCCGCCTGTCTCCCTCTCCTCCGCATCCGGCAGCACTACGCCTCGCCCCCCTCTGAAATTCTCTGCGGTGTTGCAATCCGGTCATCACTTCCTCAAGCCCTTCGGTTCCTTGATGAGTGCCCCATGAGTGTCCGATGAATGGTCCAAAATCCGGCCCATCAAGCTTGCCGGCGCAACAACGGCCTCCTCATCAGGCCAGGATGGAAATCGTCCTGATCCCCATCCCCACTAAGCGATCAAACACTCCTTCCGCACCTCCGGAAAAAACGCCTCAAAGTCCTCCCTGAACCCCTCATACTCCTTCTCCAGCACCTCCACCGCCGCCGCCAGATCAAACGGCCTCCTCAGCCTCCTGCTCATCCTTCTCAGCGTCATCTCAATCCCCGTCACCGTCGCATAAGACCCCAGCCAGTCCGCCCGCCGCATGTGCTCCAGCACCTCCCACGCCTGCGCCGGCACACTCTCCCGCACCGCCTCCACCGACTCATAGAATCCGCTCACAAACTCCCCCAGCGGCGGCGCCTCCGCACAATGCCCGCACCATCCCGCCGCCAGAAAGTGATCATAAAACACATCCGTCAGCACCGCCCCATACCTTCGAAACGGCCGCTCAAACCTCCTCACACTCCTCCTCACCATTGGATGCGCATCCGTAAACGCATCAATCCTCCGATGCCTCTTTATCCCCCTCTGAAACCCCTCCCCCAACCCCACCAACTCCAAAGGCCCCACCCAGTCCGGCAACAAATTCCCCACCCGAAACTCCACCCCCGCCTCCGACAAGTAAAGATGCGCCAGCCAGTTCATGAAAACAAAGTGCCCTCATTCTCCCAAAAAATCGAGCACCTCTTCAATAGCCCCACGCTCACGAGAGCGCGACAGCGTTTTGGAGTGCGGTGGGAAGCGCAGCGCCACACCGCTTTTCGCAGGCCGGACGGTGGTCTGCATCCACAGACCGCCGCACCAGCACAGATAGACACTCTTGTCTGTCACTCAGCACTCCCCCATCCTCCCCAGCCCTTCATCTTCCACAATAAACATCAATGCGCTAAGGAATCGACGAAATGTCGATCTCACCTCGGCCAAGACGGCCTCCCGCATCCCGACCATCCCAATAAGCTAGCTTTCTGGGATCCGTAGGCCTCCCCCACACGCAAAAAACATCAGGCTCAAAATAGCCGTCGATCACCCCTTTCCGATACCTCCGCGCCACGCGGCGTTCAGGGTAGAGCTTGGAGATCTGCTTCAGCAACTCATGGCGGGAATAGGGAAAACGAACATCCCGATAGACCCTTTTCACTGCCATCCTGATAAGTGCCGCAGGCAGCGTGATGGGGAATGTAAGACAATCCCTCAAAATGTAAAGCCAGTAAGCCACCTCCTCGCGCACCCGCACAGACAAACGGCGTTTCCAGCAAGGCGCGCAGCGGCCATGATAAATCGATGCCGTCATAGCCATAATCGACGTGCCACACTTGCAACAGACTGTCTTCTCGGATCTCATTTTTTAATCTTGGATCTACGCACGCGCCCCAATCTTGCCCCCATCTCTATCCGAAACTCTGCCTCTGACAAATAAAGATGCGCCAGCCATTTGGAGTGCGGTCGCGCAGCGAGGCACGAGCGCAGCTACCGCTTTCGAACAGGTGAAGAGCACTCATAGTCCCGAGAACTCACGTCCGCCACAAGATGCTCTGCTTGACCGTGCTAAACTGCCAGCGAACAAGCGCTCGGCTTGGGGCTCATCCAATATAAACTAGAAGCGCCAGATCCTTCTCGGCAGCCTCCCTCACAAATGCGATGGTGTCTTCTAAGCCACCTTCAAAATAAGGCCACTCTTCCTCCACCTTTTCGTCACCTTTCCAGGGGCCTGGATAGATCTCGAATTTCTTCATTAGCGCCGGCTTCAGACGGTCTCGCACCGCCGCTGGCTTCAGGTTCGTCAAAAACTGTGAGATCTGCTTTACCTCCCGCGGCGTGAAAGATCTGGCTGGGCCATAGCCCACATCCACATCACCCACTGGTTCGCCACACGATAACAAAAACCCCGCCGGAAAACCTCCGTCCCAGGCAAAACCTGTGAACAGGAAATGCAGCACATGCCAAGTCTTGTCGATGTCGAGGTCATCGTCTTCAGCCACGCGTTCCTCTTCAAAGTCCGAATAAAGAAGCTCCTCAATTTTTTCCGGTTCGGCATGCAAGAGCACCCGGGTTTCCTCGGGTATGCGCACCAGATGTCCGATCATGCTCATAATTTCTCACAGATAAAATCTTCGATGCATCCCCCTCTCACCTTCACTCGACTCTTGACCACTACTTGAACTTTGACAGCTCAGCAGGAGCCATCTTGACCTACACCCTCACCCACTTCCCCGTCTCCGTACTCTCCAGCATCGCCTCGCACAGCTTGATCTCGTGGTGCCCGTCCTCCGCTGTCGCAAACAGCACCGGCGTCTGCTTCCCGCTCGCGATGTGCTCATACACGGCGCGGTACTGCATCTTGTGTGCATCGCTAAAACCCTCCGCATGCCCTGGCGGATAGTCCGTGTAGTTCGCCACATCCTCCAGAAACCCCGGCGTCCCGCGATGCATGATCTGGTTCGGCTCATCACGCCGTCCCACCAGCAGCTCATTCGGCTGATCCAGGCTCCACCTCACGCTCCCCTTCGTCCCATACACGCCAAAGCTCAGGCTGCACTTCCACCCCGCCGCCACCTGCGAGATGAACGCATTCGCATGCACCCCCTCCGCAAAGCCATGCTTCGCCTTGCCAAATTTTAAGAGCACACTGCCGAAATCCTCCGTGTCCACCTTGTAGTCCACCATCTTCTTCGGGTCCACCTTCGCAAACGTCTTCACCTCGCCCTTCGGCCGCTTCCGCGTCTTGTGAAACGTCTCCACATGCGCAAACACACTCTGCGTCTTCGCGCCCAGCACAAAGCTCACCGCGTCGATCCAGTGCGTCCCCACATCCCCCACCGCGCGCAGCTTCCCGCCCTCGCTCGCCAGCACGCGCCAGTTGTAGTCCGTCTCATACATCAGCCAGTCCTGAAAAAAGTGCCCCTGCACATGCATGATCTTCCCCAGGTCACCCCGCGCCACCATCGCCCGCATCTGCAAAATCGCCGGGAAAAACCGGCACATGTAGTTCACCGCAAACACCGGCCCCTTCTTCCCGCCCTTCTTCACCGCATCCACCACCAGCTGCGTGTCCTTCGCCGTCATTCCCAGCGGCTTCTCGCAGATCACATGCTTCCCCATCTCCAGCGCCTGCAAGCACTGCTCCACATGCACCTTGTTGGGCGAGGTGATGTGCACCACATCGATGTTCGGGCTCGCATACATCGCCTCATGATCATAGTCCCCGTAGATCTCCGGAATCCCCCACAGATTCCCCACCTCCCTCGCACTCTTCGTCGACCCACAGATCCCGTTCACCGTCACCCCCAGCCGCTTCAGCGCCTCGATATGAACAGGTCCGATAAATCCGGTGCCGATAACACCCGCGCGAAGTTGATGAAGAGGAGTCATGAGAAACCTCAGTGAAGCGCGTGCATCCCGCCGGTCAATCCATCAAACACCCCGCCCCACCTTTTGCCAAAGCCCCCCATAGCCAAAACCAGCCCCCATCGCCATCCCCCCCTCCTCAAAAATCTTTTACCCCCCATCTTTTACCAGCCCCTCTCCCACCCCCTCCTCACCCCAGTACGCAGTTCGGGGCTCGCTTCGCGGCTTCGCAGTAGCCCGCTCCGGTCATCCGCCGGCACCTCATCGCCCACCGCTTCCTATCCCCATCCCTCATCTCTGCGGTCTTCTAATCTCTCGCGTTGTAACATCTCCCCTCCCGCACCCACTCCACCCGCTAAGCCATTTCTTTACTCGCCTCCTTTTCACCTCATTCACGCTCAAGCCCTGTTGTTTTTCCAGCAAACCGCCCGTTCTTAAGGATAATAGGCCGTCGCCCATGCCCCCTCCTTCCTCGTCATTCTCCGATTCAGCCGCCGCGGCCCTGTTTGAGGACGGCATGGAGCCCGATCCCTCTCCCCTGGAATCCGGCGATGAAAAGCCCGGCGACCTCCTCGGCCCCTACCGCCTCATCGAAAAGCTCGGTGAAGGCGGCTTCGGCCTCGTCTGGCGCGCCGAGCAGTCTCACCCCGTCAAACGCGAAGTCGCTTTAAAGCTCCTCAAGCGCGGCATGGACTCCCGCCAGGTCCTCGCCCGGTTCGAGCAGGAGCACCGCATGCTCGCCGCCATGGAGCACCCCTGCATCGCCACCATTCTCGATGCCGGCATGTCCCCAGACGGCCGCCCCTTCTTCGTCATGGAGCTCCTCCGCGGCCGCCCCATCACCGCCTACTGCGAAGAGCACCACCTCCCCCTCCGCGACCGCATCGCCCTCTTCCGCGAAGTCTGCAGCGGCGTCCAGCACGCCCACCAGAAAGGCGTCATCCACCGCGACCTCAAGCCCACCAACATCCTTGTCACCGAAGTGGACGGCCGCCCCGTCCCCAAGATCATCGACTTCGGCATCGCCAAGGCCCTCTCCACCGGCGGCATCGAGGCCATGACCTTCGCCACCCAGGCCCACTTCATCCTCGGCACCCCCCAGTACATGTCCCCGGAGCAAATCGAGGACGTCGGCAGTGTCGATACCCGCAGCGATATCTACGCCCTCGGCACCGTCCTCTACGAGCTACTCACCGGCAGCCCCCCCTTCGCCGAGATCACCCGCCACGGCCAGACCCGCCAGCAATTCTGGCGCCTCATCCGCGACAAAGACCCGCCCCGTCCCTCCACCAATTTCGAGACCCGTACCCTCGAAGCCCCCGCCTCCCCCCTCCCGGAGCGGCGCATGGACGTCTCCAGGCTCCCCGCCGATCTCGACTGGATCACCCTCCGCGCCCTCGAAAAAGAGCCCCAGCGCCGATATCAAAGCGCCGCCGAATTCGCCGCCGATCTGCAGTGCTTCCTCCAGGGCGCCCCCGTCTCCGCCCATCCTCCCAGCACCGCCTACATCGCCTCTCGCTGGATCCGCCGCCACCGCGTCGCCTTCGCCGCCGCGTGCATCAGCGTCCTCGCCCTCCTCACCGGCGCCGGCGTTGCCATCTGGCAGGCAAAGCTCGCCATGGAGGCCCAGGCCCGCGCCGAGGCCCAATCCCTCCGCAGCCAGGAGAGCGCCGCCTTCCTCACCAGCCTCCTCTCCGAGATCGCCCTCGAAGTCCGCCTCGGCCGCAACCCCGAAGCCCTCCGCCTCGCCCTCATTTCCAGCCAGAAACGCATCGAGGACATGCGCCAGGACCCCGATCTCCAGATCGAGCTCATGGGCCAGGTCGCCCGCCTCTACGATGCCATGAGCGACCGCCGGCTCTCCCTCGAGGCCCTCCGCCGCACCGCCGAGCTCGCCGCCGCACGCCTCGGCCCCCAGCACCCCACCGCCCGCGAAGCCGCCTTCCAGCACATCATGATGGCCGTGGACCACGGCTCCCGCATTGAGGCCGTCGATCTCCTCACCAGCCTCCGCAGCCATATCGAGCAGCACGAAGGCCGTGGCAGCCCGGAATGGTTCCGCGCCCAGAGCTGGATCGTCCGCGTCTGGATGAAGCTCCGCCGGGGCAAAGACGCCGCCCAGGCCGCCGCCGAAGCCGTCGCCGAGGCCCGCCAGCGCCACCTCACCGGCATGCCCCTCCATACCATCCTCATGGACAACGCCGCCGCGCTGGAATCCGCCCGCGACTTCACCACCTCCGAAAAGCAGATCCAGGAGTGCGTCACCCTCGCCAAAAACGGCGGCTACTACGAAGACCGCCGCTGGGAGTTTGAGAACCGCCTCGTCGAGCTCCAGCTCCACGCCGGAGACTTCGCCCGCGCCGCGGAAATGCAGGCCGCCATCGCCCAGCGCCTCACCCAGACCCAGCCCGAAGCCCCCAATCTCCCCCACCAGTACGTCTTCCTTGCCGAGATCGAAAACCGCGCCCGCCTCCACCAGCAGGCCGTCGCCCATGCAGACAAAGCCCTCGCCCTCATCCAGGCCCGCACCGCCACCCTCGCCACGGACGAAGCCCGCGCCCACACCCTCCGGGAGGACGCCATCATCGCCCTTGAGATCAAATCCGCCGCCCAGCGCGCCCTGCGGCAGCCAGACGCCGCCATCGCCACAGCCCAGGAAGGCCTCCGCGTCGCCCGCCAGGGTGGCAATGAGATCCTCCTCACCCGCGCCCTTGCCGCCCTCGCCGCCTCCCAGGAGTCCGCCGGCAATCTCGAAGAAGCCTGGCAGCTCCACCACCAGATCTACCAGGACCACGCCGACCACAACGCCAGCTACAAAAACCGCATCGACGACCTCCGCGAGCTCGCCCGCCTCCGCCTCCGCCAGAAGCGCTATGAAGACGCCCTCGCCCACACCCAGGACGCCTGGCACCAGACCCTCGCCGAACCCTCCTCCAAGCTGGAGCCCGACTACCTCCAATACATCGCCGAATTCGCCCTCAAGACCTGGAAAACCATCAAAGCCGCCTCCCCCACCACCCCCCGCCCCGAAGAAGCCGACGCCTGGGCCAAAGCCGCGTTAGCCAAGTAGCCCCGTTGCGCCGCAACTGGGTCGGCCCCCCCGCCCAGCGCCCCCGAGGTAGGGAGGCTTGTCCCCAAGCCTCCGCCCGCCGGAAGCCCCCAATCCCCATCCGCCGGAAAGTCTGTGACCGGAGCTGGCCCCCGCGACCGCGCCAGCGTGCCCCATGGCCCGAGCCCGCCACCGATCCGTTTGACGGTTTGAGGCGGATTTGGGGGTGGGAAGGGGGACGACCGGGAGGATGTCCGGGTCAAGAATTGTCATGCCGGTTGCACCCCTTTTTCCCGCGCCAAAATAGCCGAGTTGTGTGTCGGATTCGGCAATCCTGCAAGCTGGTTGCGGTTTGGTGGAGTGGCTGATTTTTGAGCCGCTGAGATGAGGCTGGTGAGATGCTGATGGCGGCGGTGCGGAATCCGGGAGTTTCAAGCCGGAGGCCGGGCGAGGCTGAGAGGCTGATGAAGGGATTCGGCGGGGTGGAGAAACCACGGAATGCACGGGATGAGGGGAGTTATAAAGACACCCGATACCCGCCCGTGCCGAAAGCGCAACGCAGTGAATGGGGAACGGACGGACGGGACCAAAGGATTAATGAGGCGGCGATTTTGAATGACGAGGAACTCCAGGAATATGAGGAGGATGAGAGTGGCCCGCATGTGTTGGGCGGCGTGTGTGCGTCTGTCCTCCTATGTAGATATACTATATTACCTGGATTTTCACCCAGACTATGCGCCGCCTCACTTGAATTTTGCACCAAGGCATAAGATATGAATTCACTACGCAAATTATTCTTGTTACTTAAGCGTAAAGAGCTAGCCTTCGCAGAATGTTAACATTTATCCACCTATCCGATATTCATTTTGCGAAAGGAGACGATGAAAGTCAGTTCGACCTGAACCAGCAGATTAGATCGGCCTTGCTTGACGATTTGGCGCTCAATCCAACAGGAAGCGCGAAGTATGACGCTGTGCTGATATGCGGTGATATTGCGTTCAGCGGAGCCAAAACTGAATACGATAAAGCCAAGCTATTCTTGAATGAGGTCTTCAGTCGAACCAGCTTGTCCATGAAAGAAACTTACGTCGTGCCAGGAAACCACGACGTCGACCGCAACCATGTAAAACCGACCTTTCCGTTATGGGCTTCGCACGCAGAAATCAGGCGCAATCCCGACCGAGTTCATTGGCATAAAATTGTCGAAACACAACTCACCAAGGATCCCGCGCAACTTCTCCTTACCCCCCTTCGCACCTATAATGATTTCGCTCAGGGTTGTGGCTGTCAAACTAAAGCCGACGCACTTGCATGGCAAAACGACTTCCCCAAGCAGTTGGAGTTCAACCATACTGTTCGTTTGCACGGGTTAAATTCAGCATTGATCTCTGACGAGGCAGATACGCCAGGCAATCTGCTTGTCTCTGAGTTCCAGACATCGCATCTCCGATCAATTCCAGGTATCGTGAACGTGGTGATGTGTCACCATCCAACTGATTGGCTAATGGACAAGTCTCAGGTGCGTCTTGCTCTTCGAAACTTTGCTCCGGTAGCACTTTTCGGCCATGAACACAATGTCCGAATTAATAAGGATGAAAAACAAATCCAACTATTCGCAGGAGCGGTTCAACCTCCTCGTAACGAGCCCGATTGGTGCCCAGTTTATCACATCCTTCAAATTGCCATTGAAGGATCGCTGGAACAACCGGTTTTGAAGGTCCGAGTCCTAACTCGGGAGTATTCCAATTTCAAGTTTCGTGCCTGGCGTGATGAGAATAACAATGAGTTCACCGAGCACCGTGTGGTCCTGCCTCCGGTAACCAAACCGCGTTGTGATATTCAATCACCGACCTCGCTAAAACAGCAGCCTGTGGTAGGTTCAGCCTTCATCATGCCAGACAATGAATTAACGATCGGGAAAGCAGATGCCATGAGAGAACTGGTTGTGAATTTCTTTCAACTCAGCACGCCGCTACGCTATCAAGCAGCGTTCAACGCGGGCTTGTTACGGGATGGCGACGATGCTCTGGATCCTCAGGTTATGTGGGCCGAAGTATTTCAGCGTGCGACAAATGAAAACAGCTGTAGCATTTTTTGGGAAAAAGTAGCAGAACACTCGCCCACAATTAAGGATAAACAAAACCCATTCACCCATAGCGACAATGCATAAACACACAATTGATTGGTTCAGGCAAATCAATATCACTGCTGACCAAGCACTTGCTCAGAGAAGATGGTCTGCGGCTGAAGCCGTTGCGAAAAAAGTCAGCCGTCCTAGTATTGTCGGGTTATTGAAATTATTCCTATTTCCAAATTCAGACACCGCCTTCGCAACATCTTTCACCGATGAACTTGTCGCATTAGATCCCGAATTCCCAGTTAGCCAAAATCATCAAGAATTAAGGCTGATGGCTGGTTTGGTAATGGTCACTACATTCTCGAAATCATCGAGTATAGCTGATGCCTTCGGGTTGGGATTGTGCGCTGCGAATTTTCCCACGGGCCGTGTCAGTCCCGCTCAAGCGGGAATGGTCGCTGAAGCACTGTCATATCTTCAGAATGAGTCCGCCCGCTTAAGACCAAACGCATTTGCAAGCAGCGTTGAAACAGCAACGAAAAAAATTGCACAAAAGGAAGCGCTTCTTGTTGAGGTTGAAGCTACCGAGGACCCAGTCAAACTTAAAGCTGTAACCTCTGCTTACAGGAAAACAATATCTGAGGCAATTACCTTCGCTCATGGCGAGCTTGACAAACGAGTTCAACAACTTGCCGAAGAAACCGGTCTTCTTTGGTGGGTTTTATCTGAATACAGTGAGAGCCTAAATCTTCCTGTATGTGAAATTGCGCCGGAAGCTTACGCGCTTGTCGCGGCGGCAGAAGCAGCGACGCGGACTTTTCTAATGCCTCCTCCTCCATCTATTAAACCTTTGCTTTCACGTGTATTGAAGCTTTGTAAAAGGGAAAAAAAGAATGCCACGCTCGCAGACTACCTCGGAGAAACAGACTCGGCGTGGCGTGCTAACCAAGTTAAAACAACATCGATAGCAGACTGCCGTGACATTGTTCCCATATTTACTGCACTAGAAAAAACCGAAGAAATAAACGAAGTTTCAACGGTGCTAAAATTGCTTCCAAAGCTTTGTGTTGGTTTTAATGGCGACATTCAGCTTACAGCATCAGCAGCTGCGAAGCAATATTACAACGAAATTGTGTTTATCCGCGCACTTGAACAAGCATTCTCTTAAGATTGTCATATGCTCAAATGTAAGATAGTAAACTGCCCCTTTGAAAAGGATGGAAGGTGCCTCGAGAACCGTGGCGAAGAGTGTCCAAACTTGTTAAAGGATACACAGGCACCGCCGCCTTCGTTGGCGGCTGAATCACTCAAACCTGAGGCCAATTCTTCTACTGTCATATATGAACAATTACCCAAAGTCTTGCCTTTAGAGGTCAACGAAGCTCGTCAGTTTACAAGACGTGGTCGGTCGATAGTTGTTACTTTAGTTGGAATGAGAGAATGTGGTAAGACATCGTTGCTCGCGCGCTTGCATCAGCTATTCCAGTCGGGACCTATTGAAGAATTCGTATTTGCTGGGAGTAGATCACTTCCGTATCTGGAAGAACTAAATTGGTTAGCTACAGTTGAGAGCGGAGCGAACAAAGTAACGATGACTCGAAGCTCTACACAGTTTGACAATTGCTTTATTCATCTCGCTGTTCGTTCAGACAAAACCACCGAACTTACGGATTTGCTTATAAATGACGTTACAGGCGAAACTTTTGAGGCTGCAATAGCAGACCAAGGAACATGTGAAAAGCTGATTGCCCTCGCTCGAGCTGACCATCTTGTAGTATTGCTGGATGGATCGTCTCTGGCGAACCGTGGAACAAGACACCATCACTTCGGACAAGTCCGAGATTTTGTGCAGCGTGTTATACAAAGCGGGCAATGTGGTAAAAAAACGTCACTACATTTCGTGATATCGAAGATGGATGAATTAAAATCTCAGGAAGCGATTGCGGATAAAATTGAAGCGGATTTAACCACAAATTTTAAATCAAGCATGGCTGAACTTAGGCATTGGCGGATAGCTGCCCGTCCGATGGATGGAAGCACTCCAACGGTGAAGTTGCTCAACGAGCTGTTTGCTTCTTGGCTGCGAGTCACGCATCGATATGACCTAGTAGAGCCCGGCCCGCTATCAACCGGCTTGTTCACCCGGGATTTTTGCAAATTAAGTATTTAAATTTATTTATGAGTATTGAGGTGCAGCGAGTGCTAGTTATTGGATTGCCGGAAACCGGCAAATCCAGTTTCATTCATGCTTTAGACGAGGTATTGAAGAACCCGGCTAGCGAAGCCGACCTTCGCTCATATGGTCTCGCACGTGACCGCAGCTACCTTCAGAAGGAAAAAGCACAGTTTTTGGCGGGCGAAGTTCTCGGCCGCACTTTTCTCCCCGAAGACGACACGAACGTTGAGATGTGGTTTGAAGATCCCTTAACTGGGCGGAAGGGGGAACTTCATTTACCGGACAAAAAGGGAGAAGTCTTTCGTGATCAGTGGATCAATCGACAATGGGAACAAGAATATCGGAATAGCCTATCCGAAATTTCGGGGGCATTGCTCTTCGTCCGTGCGGATCTTAAATCGAGAAATGATGAGCGAATTGGAATATTAGCAACCGATGTTGGGGCAACGAATACTCCTGCAAAAGCATGGGATATGAAAGAAGCAAGCGCACAGGTGCAAGTGGTAGATATACTTCAATTTATCTCAGAACATAGCAGGGTGCGTAAACCGCTACGAATCGCTGTGATGATATCAGCATGGGACACTGTGGGCCGCTCAGGAGACCTCCGGCCTAAAGAGCCGCTACAATTCCTTCGCACTGAGTGGGCCTTGCTTTTTCAGTATTTAAGTGCGAATCCCGAAAGTTTCACGATGAAGGCATATGGAGTAAGTGCCTACGGTGGGCCGCCGGGTGCACTTGGAGACCTTCTTGACGATGCCCCGCATGAGCGCGCCTCGCTCACAGAGGAAAAGACAAAAAACAATAAACTCACTATCCCATTGCGTTGGTTGTTGGGATGGTAATTATTTAATTTGCGTGAAATTCACAATCAATCAGGCTCTTTTCGGCTACGATGGCGGGCATCAATTGCTTACGTCCTCAATTAAGCTCCCAATTGAGGCAAGACAGTTCCTTGCTAAGGCAACCGATATCTCTGGTTCCGCTCCGGCCGCTGGGTTTGAGAGTAGTTATACTGGTGTGCCGCTGACGGGGACCAATCTTTATGCGTTTTTTTGCACCTGGCTTGCTCCTGAAATGCCTCGGCCTGGATGTGTTTGGAGTCATGTGTTGCTCATTGAGCTAACAGATCTTGCTGAGATTGGTGATCTTGGCGGCTTGCGTGACCTTTTCTTGAGGCCTGCAAATCCGCCAATGCTGGAAGAGTTCACACGGCCATTGCTGTTTAATTCTCGTCCGGAGAAGTCCTTACTATTGCCAGATGAAGATGATAAACTGGCGGCGGCTATATTATGGGGGCTCTATTCCCAGGACAAAGAGACGCTAGTCGTCTCGTCCGTTCAGTCTACGCAATTCGAGGAATTGTTGATTGCTATCTGGTCGCAGCAGTGGCCGAGGCTTCGACGCAACTTTCTTTTCTCGACGGGATCATTTGCAGACCGCGGTCGTGGAGGGCGATTTTATGACATACAAATTGCCCCAAAATCAAGCCTGCGCGCGTGGTCGCGGAACGAGGTAATTTTGTTGGACGAATACGGTCTTAAAGATCCCAACCTATTGGCAAATTTACAAGACCCGTGGATTCAAGCCGCACTAGACGACTTGCGTCGACCTGATGCAAAAGGTTTTCGATCTTTTCTAAGAAAATTCGGTGCGGACGTTGGTGAGCCTCGAATTGCTTATGGTAAGTTATCCAAATTGCAGTTTTGTATTTCAGGGGGAGATGGAACTGCTTGGGGGGAAATACTCCAACAAATCGCTTCCTATTTTCCATCTCCAGATGAGGCGGGATTTTTGAAGCAGGCATGTCTCTCAAATAAGATAGTATATAGTGACATACAGCAACAACGAGAACTTGAGTGCATCACCTTCTTGTGTCTGCAAGATGTTAATCAAGCATTCGTGCGAGTTAGCTTTAATTTCGTGGAAGCTGTTGCAGGATTGTGGCCTGACAAACGCGAAGCCATTATTGAGATTCTCTCCAAACCTCCCCTGACTGAGGGCCGATGGACTGAACTACTATCGGCTGTTACTGGGCAAATTTTAGCGGCTGAATTTCCTTGGCTGTGGAACAACCGCCCTGAGCTTTTAGCTCCTCTTATTAAAAATAAACCAAAACTAGCAGCTGCTCATTACGTCTGGCAACTTCCAGAGCGCGCTCAATGGAACGCTTTGGAAGCATTAGAGAGCGTCACGATTGATAATCAGACATGGTCCGGCATTGTTCGTTCCATGTTAGAGGCTGGAACTACCGTTGCAGTTCGAGAAGTTGTTGAACTAGCTGGACACTCAGCGTTCGAGGGATTTGCAGATTGGTTGAAGTTAACATCTCCGGCTGTTTTTCCACTGCCGGTGTGGCGTGATGCGCTTCGACCAGTGGCAGAGAAACGGCTGAGGGAAGGGGGGCTGTCACCGTTGGATTTGGCATTATGCATGGCGGTTGCGCCAAGCGCTGTAATCAAACGCATGAATGGTTTGAGTTCTGAATTACTGACTTTAGCCTCGGTGCCTTTGGATGTTTTACCGGCTGCGATCAGGCTTTCCACAGCCTTCTTGCTTGTAACTATCGGGCTTCAATCAGAGGAAGAAGTTGGTGAAAGACTACTATCCTCTTCATTTTTTCATGCACATTCGGCCTTGGAAGGAGAAGAGGAGCCGCCAGAGGCGTGGAGGATTTTGCAGCCGTATTTGCCAAAACTTTGGCCGTGGCAAGAATGGGATAGATGTAAAAAAATGCGTCGTGCGTTCAAAATATGGATTGAAAATCATCCCCGATCACTTGCATTCCTTATTGAGAGAGCCAAGACCCGCGAAGAGCGGCAATGGCTTGAAAAGCGTCGATAGGTCCAACCGGAGCACTTTCTGAGCTTACCCCTCCAGAATGTAGCCGATGGCGAGTTTTTGGAAGTGGTCGATTTCGTGGGTGGTTTTGGCGGGGTCCCAGTGGAGTTCGGAGGCCATGAGGGCGCCGACTCTTGGGGCGGCGGACATGCTCGACTGCGCATCCAGCAGCAGACTGCGGCTTCTGCGCGCAAGAACGTCCTCGACCGTCCGCGCCATCTCGTGGCGGGTGTGGAAGATCACCTCGGCACAGGTGAGGTCGAGGCGGGGGTGGACTTTGCCGGCCCATTCGGGTTCGTGGGCGGCGAGGGTGCGGATCTCGGCGGCATCGCTGCCATACACGGCGAGGGGATCGTGGGGGTCCAGCACGGTGGAAGAACCATGAATCATGAGGCTTTGAGTGGCACAGTGTTGCATGCCGAAGCCGCCGACCATCTCGGCGTGGTCCACCACATCCTCCGCCATGCGGCGGTAGGTGGTCCACTTGCCGCCGGTGATGGTGATGAGGCCGGATTCCGCCACGAGGATCGTGTGGTCGCGGGAGAGGGCGGCGGTGCTCTCGGCATTCTTCATGGCCACCAGCGGCCGCAGGCCGGCATAGACACTGAGCACATCGCTCGGCTTGGGGTCCCGCGTGAGGTATCGCGCCGCGTGCGTCATGAGGAAGGCGATTTCATCTGGCAAAGCGCGCGGTTCCAGGGCGGCATGATGCACCGGGGTGTCGGTGGTGCCGATGATGACGCGGCCATGCCACGGGACGGCGAAGAGGACGCGGCCGTCGTCGGTCTTGGGGATCATGATGGCGGAATCGCCCGGCAGAAACTCCCGGGGCAGCACCAGGTGCACCCCCTGGCTGGGCGCCACCATCGTCTCCGCCTTCGCATCGTCCATCTGCCGCACCGCATCCACAAACACTCCCGTGGCGTTGATGACCGCATGCGCGCGGATCTCAAACTGCCTGCCGCTTTCCACACACTCCGCCTTCACGCCGATGATGTGGCCCTTCTCCTTCATGAGCCCGCAGGCCCGGGTGTGGTTCAGCACGATCGCCCCATGGTTCACCGCCGTGCGCGCGAGGTGGATGGCCAGCCGCGCGTCATCAAACTGCCCGTCGTGATACACCACGCCCCCTGACAGCCCCTCCGTCTCCAGCGTTGGCAGCAGCTCAACGATCTCATCGCGAGAGAGATAGCGGGAAGGCTCCAGCCCGAGCTGCCCCGCCAGGGTGTCGTACACCTTCATGCCGATGCCATAAAACGGCCCCTCCCACCAGTGATAGCTGGGGATGACAAACGGCAGGCTGTGCACCAGGTGCGGCGCATTCTTCACCAGCAGCCCCCGCTCCCGCAGCGCCTCCAGCACCAACGACACATTCCCCTGCTTCAGATACCGCACCCCCCCGTGAACCAGCTTCGTGCTGCGGCTGGAAGTCCCCTTCGCAAAGTCGCACTGCTCGATGAGGACGACGGAGTGGCCGCGTGAGGCGGCATCGACCGCAGCACCGAGGCCGGTGGCCCCGCCGCCGATGATCGCGATATCGAAGGGGCCGGTGTGGGCGGAGAGCTTGGAGAAGAGATGCTCGCGATTCATGGGGGGAGTGTAAGGGGGCGAGGGGGGAGTTGGCGAGATGTTTGCGGTGGTTGGCGGTGGTTGGCGGTGGTTGGCGGTGGTTGGCGGTGGTTGGCGGTGGTTGGCGGTGGTTGGCGGTGGTTGGCGGTGGTTTGCGGGGTGGCGGACTGGGCAAAACTCGAGGCATTACGGAGGGAACCACAGAGGCACGATGGAACACAGAGTTTCCAATCCGATTCTATTTCCGATCTCTGTGTGCCATCGTGGTTCGCTTCGCGGCTTCGCAGCTGTGGTTGTTTCAGGGAGGCTTTGATCCAACGCGAATGAAGAGGAATGACCGCGAATTAGCACGAATTAGCACGAATGACGTAGCCAAGGGTGGCATTCGTCATTCCGCACTCCGCATTCCCCATTCGACATTTTCCCCCATCTCTCTACCCTCCTCGCTCTCTCACAAACCAACCCCCAACCCACCCAAACTCATGTCCGACATCGCACTCGCCAAAGGTGAAAAATTCCTTGAAGACAACGCCAAGAAAGAAGGCGTGGTCGTGACCCCCAGCGGCCTTCAGTACAAAGTCATCACCCCCGGCACCGGCAAGAGCCCGAAGGCCACCGATACCGTGGAAGTGCACTACGAAGGCACGCTGATCAATGGGACGGTGTTTGACAGCAGCTACCGCCGCAAGGAGTCGATCGAGTTTCCGCTGAATCGCGTGATCGCCGGCTGGACGGAAGGTGTGCAGCTGATGCAGGAAGGGGCGAAGTATCGCTTCTTCATTCCGTCGAAGCTGGCTTACGGGCCGCGTGGCGCGGGACGGGACATCGGGCCGAATGAGGCGCTGATTTTCGACGTGGAGCTGATCAAGGTGAAGTAAGCCGAAAAAGGGGAACGGATGGCCTACGGAACACACGGAATACTCGGAAAAAACTCTCCCAACAGCCCACTCCAAAGGTGAGGCATAGGGTTTGGGTTTTAATCTGATTTTCCGTTTGTTCCGTGTATTCCGCGAACCCGCGCCATGAGTGGGGATCAAGATGATCCCCCTCCGGTGCTGGGTTGCGGCTTTCTGTGTTTTTAGCTATCCGTAAGAGGGTCTTTTGAGGAGGCGGAGTCTTTGGAATTAGCCGGGTGGGGGGAAGAGATTGAAGAGGGCTTCGGCGGAGCGAATGCGTTGGCGGCGGGCGTGATCGAGGTCGAGGGCGCTAATGGTGGCCCGGCCTGTCGGAGTGAGGCCGACGATGAAGGTTTCTCGCCAGGCGAAGTGATCTGACCAACGATGCTGACGCGGATGGTAAAGAGGTTCGGTGCGGTCCGTTTCGGGATCGGTGCCGTGAGAACGGTCTGATTTGTGCAGATTGCAGCCGGGACAGGCGAGAGCCAGATTCTCGGGCGAGGTTTCCCCGCCGCAGGTGCGCGGGATGATGTGCTCGAAATGAAAGGTGGCCCCTTGGAGCGACTGGCTCATGCGGCAGTACTCGCAGCGTTCGCCAGAGCGTGCCTTGACCAAGGCGGCCAGTGAAGCCGGGAGGCTCATGCGGGCCGCTGGCCAAGCAGCTGAAGGGCTTCTGCACGCAGCAAGGATACCTCCTCGCTCCAGGCGGCCAGCGCCGCGAGCTCCTGCTTTTGCGCGGGCTGGAGAAGGCCGTCGTTGTTGCGGTCCATCAGGTCCTGCAGGTGCCGGTCTGTTTCTGGGGGCAGTTTTAAATCACCGATGGAGCGGATCCATGCCTCAGGCGCTGGGATGGTGGCGATCATGGGCTAAAATCGAAGAGACGTTTCCTTTGTCAATGGCCATCCACCCGCAGCCCAACCGTCCCGGTTGCTCCTGCCAAAGGCACCAAGCGCACCCCCGCCAACATCCATCCCCCCCCCGGGAACCACCTCCTCCGTTGTTAGACCAACTCTCAAAAATCTTGTCACATTGCCCGGACGGCGGAGCGGCCCCATTGGCTGCGTTAGTCGCTTGCCTGTTATTTTCAAATAGCAGGCGGCGCTCCCGCCTTGCCACCGGGACCGCTGCGCTCGCCGGTCAAAATGACAATCTTTTCGAGAACTGGTCTAAAAGCGCTCCCTCCCCGCGTTATCCGCACATGCTTACCCGCCTCGCCGCCCTCGCCTTTGTCCCCCTCCTCACGGTGCTGACAGCCCTCCCAAACAGCGCCCAAGCCGCCCAGGCCGACACCAAGTCCAGGCCCAACATCGTCCTCATCGTGAGCGATGACCAAGGCTACCCCGATCTCGGCTGCATTGGCAGCAAGCCGCTGATCACGCCGAATCTGGACAAGCTGGCGGCGGAGGGGGTGAGGGGGACGAGTTTTTACGTGACCTGGCCGGCGTGTACGCCTTCGCGGGGGAGCATCCTGACGGGGCGGTATCCGCAACGGAATGGGCTGTATGACATGGTCCGCAACGACTTGGTCAATTTCGGGCATCGCTTTGATGCGGAGGAGTATGCGGTTTCGCCTGAAATGACCCTGGGCCTGGATGTGCGTGAAGTCACCTTAGGCGACATGATGCACCAGGCGGGGTATGTGACGGGTTGCGTGGGGAAATGGGACATGGGGCAGGCGAAGCGGTTCCTGCCGCTGCAGCGGGGCTTCGACTTTTTCTACGGACACGGCAACAACGGCATCGACTACTACACCCACGAACGCTACGGCGTGCCTTCGCTGTTCCGGGGGAATGGGCGGACGGAGGAGGACAAGGGGAAGTACGTGACGGAGGTTTTTGAGCGGGAGGCGCTCTCGTTCATCGATCAGCACCTGAACAAAAACCCCTTCTTCCTCTATCTGCCCTTCAATGCCCCTCACGGCGCCTCCAGCTTCGGGGAGGGGACGGCGGAGGGCGGGAAAAAGGTGACGGAGGGGGTGCAAGCGCCCGAGAAATACGTGGCGATGTATCGCGGCAAAGTGAAGGACGAGAAACTGGCGCGCTATTGCGGCGCGGTGACGTGCATGGACGAAGCCATCGGTGCCGTGATGGAGGCGGTGGAGAAAGCCGGCCAGACGGGGAACACGATCTTTGTGTTTTTGTCTGACAACGGCGGCAGCGGGAACGGGGGGAATGCGCCGCTGCGGGGCCAGAAGAGCACGATGTGGGAGGGGGGGCTGCGGGTGCCGTTTATCATGCGCTGGCCAGGGAAGGTGCCGGCGGGGAAAGTGACGGACGAGTTTCTTACCTCGCTGGAGCTGGTGCCGACGCTGCTGGCGGCGACGGGCGGAAAAGCGCCGCAAGGGGTGAAGCTCGACGGCTTCGACATGCTGCCGGTGCTGCGCGGGGAGAAGAAGTCGCCACGGACAGAGATGTTCTGGCAGCGCCGCGCCGACAAGGCCGCCCGGGTGGAAAACTGGAAGTGGGTGGAGTCGGCCAAAGGCGGCGGATTGTTTGATTTGAGTACGGACCTGGGGGAGACGAAGGACCTGAGCGGCGAGAAGCCGGAGGTGGCGAAGCTGATGCGGGAGAGGTTTGAGAGATGGCGGAAGGAGATGGATGAGACGGAGCCGCGGGGGCCGTTTCGGGACTATTGAGGTTCTTGATTGGGGTGTGGTGCGCGAGGGCTGAGGGGCCGGGGAAGGTCTGTCGGCTGCCGCTTTCGGTGGAGGCTTGGTATTTGTGCACCGTCCTGACCGCCGAAAGCGGTAGCTGCGTTCGTGCCTCACTTCGCGACCGCACTCCAAAAGGGCTGGCGCGGGTTTAGGGGGTGGCTTGGAATTATTAAAATTTAGATGATTGTGGATGAGTGGTTTGGATAAGGGAGGGGTAGGGCGTCAACACAGAAGATGAGAACATTTTAACAAATTGAGTGCAGGACGAATGCCGGATTCGTGTTATTGATAGTGCTCCACCCAACTATGATGAGTTCCAGCGCCCCTGAGATGTCTTCACCCAAGCCGCAGGCCACGATTTCCGAATGGAAAAAAATAGTCGCCCCTTTCACAGTCCCCTCGATCCCTCGTGCCACCTGGCAGATTGTGAACACCTTTGTCCCGTATGCGCTGTTGTGGTGGGCGATGTATTGGAGCCTCTCGGTTTCCTACTGGCTGACCCTGGCGATCGCGGCGGTCACGGGTCTGCTGCTGGTGCGCATTTTCATCATTTTTCATGACTGCGGCCACGGTTCGTTTTTCAAATCGAAGCGCGCCAACAGCTTCCTGGGCTTCATCTGCGGGATGCTGACCTTCACCCCCTATTCGCACTGGACCTGGCAGCATTCGGTGCACCACCAGACCTCAGGCGACCTGAGCCGCCGTGGCGACGGTGACATCTGGACGATGACGGTGAAGGAATACCAGGCGTCCAGCCCGCGCTGGCAGTGGTTTTACCGGCTGATCCGCAACCCGATCACGCTGTTTGTGGTGGGACCGCTGGCGCTGTTCCTGATCCATCAGCGCTTCCCCTCGCCGCGTGCGAAGGGCAAGGACCGCAAGTCCGTCATGACCATGAACATCGCCCTGGTGGCAATGATTGTGGCGCTGAGCTTCCTGTTTGGCTTCAAGAACTACGTGATGATGCAGATCCCGGTGACTATGTTTGCGGGGATCGCAGGCATCTGGATGTTCTATGTGCAGCACCAGTATGAAGACGTGTACTGGGAGCATAAGGAGGAATGGGACTACACGACCGCGGCGCTGGAGGGGAGCTCCTTCTACAAGCTGCCGAAGATTTTCCAGTGGTTCACCGGCAACATCGGCTTCCACCATGTGCATCACCTGAGCTCCCGGATCCCGAACTACTACCTGGAAAAGTGCCACAATTCGCACCCCTTGTTCTACTCGATCAAGCCCCTGTATTTCTGGGAAAGCCTGAAGTGCATGAATCTGCGCGTCTATGACGAGAGCGATCGCAGCCTGATCACCTGGAAGGAATACCGCAAGCGCTACGGCGCGGAGGCTCCTGCAGCGGCGGCGGTGGAAGAGGTGGATCCGGCGGATCTGCCCGTGCCGAGCGAGATCGGTTCCGGCATGTCCTAATGGGGCGGCAGGGAGGCCGGATTTTGCACCGCAGAGAGGGGAAAAACGCAGAGGTATTGTTTTTACAACCTTGAGGTGTTTTCGTTTCTATTTGCGTCTGTGCAAAATTATTCAGCGCATTGCTGAGCTGCGGTCGTACGTTTTATCATGTCTGTTTTTCGGCTTAACACGGAGTACCAACCCCAGGGGGATCAGGCGCAGGCGATTGCGAAGCTGACGAAGTCCGTGCGCGCAGGGAACCGGCACCAGACGCTGATGGGAGTGACGGGCTCGGGGAAGACTTTCACGATGGCGAACATCATCGCGGAGGTGGGGAGGCCGGCGCTGGTGTTTTCGCATAACAAGACGCTGGCAGCGCAGCTGTATTCGGAGTTTAAGAACTTTTTTCCGGAGAACGCGGTGGAGTATTTCGTGAGCTACTTCGACTACTACCAGCCGGAGGCATACATCGCGCGGACGGACACGTACATTGAGAAGGACAGCGCGGTGAATGATGAGATCGAGCGGCTGCGGCTTTCGAGCATGGGGGCGCTGATCACACGGCAGGACACGATCATCGTGGCGAGTGTGTCGTGCATTTACGGCTTGGGTTCGCCGGAGGATTATGAGGGGATGATGCTGCCGCTGAATGTGGGACAGCAGATGAGCCGGGAGACACTGCTGACGCGGCTAGTGGACATGCTGTATGAGCGGAATGACGTTCAGCTGACGCGTGGGAAGTTTCGGGCGCGCGGGGATGTGATCGAGATCGTGCCGGCGTATCTGGAGAATGAGGCGATCCGGGTGGAGTTTTTTGGCGATGAGATTGATCGGATCAGCGCGGTGGATGTGCTGACGGGGACGGTGACGCTGAAGCTGCCGAGCTACACGATTTTCCCAGCGAAGCAGTTCGTGACGCCGGGGGACAAGATGCGAAACGCGATCGTGAAGATCCGCGCGGAGATGGAGGAGCGGGTGGCGTGGTTTGAGAAGGAGGGGAAGCTGCTGGAGGCACAGCGGATCAAGATGCGGACGCAGTATGACATTGAGATGATGCAGGAGATGGGCTTCTGCCAGGGGATCGAAAACTACAGCCGGCACCTGACGGGGCGCGCGCCAGGGGCGACGCCGGGCACGCTGCTGGATTTTTTCAAGGAGCCGCCGCTGATGTTCATCGACGAGAGCCATGTGACGATTCCGCAGATCGGCGGGATGTATGAGGGGGACAAGTCGCGCAAGACGGTGCTGGTGGAGCATGGGTTCCGGCTGCCGAGTGCGCTGGACAACCGGCCGCTGAGGTTTGAGGAGTTCATGGGGAAGGTAGGGCAGCTGGTGTATGTGAGCGCGACGCCGGCACGGTTTGAGATTGAGAACAGTGTGGTGGGAAATACCAGCTATGTGGCGAAGGCGACGGATGCGCTGCCGATGACGCGCAATGTGCGAATTAGCGGAAGTGCGGAGCCGATTGAGAAGTTTGACGTGACGACGAAAGGCCGTGCGCTGGTGGTGGAGCAGGTCATCCGGCCAACGGGTCTGCTGGACCCGGTGATCACTGTGAAGCCGCTGAAGGGGCAGATTGATGAAACGATCGAGCTGTGCCGGCAGCGGGTGGAGAAGCATGAGCGTGTGCTGGTGACGACGCTGACGAAGCGGACGGCCGAGGATTTGACGGACTATCTGCGCAATCTGGATTTCAAGGTGCGGTATCTGCACAGCGACATCGATGCGATTGAGCGCGTGGAGATTTTGCGCAGTTTGCGCGCTGGGGATTGCGATGTGCTGGTGGGGATCAATCTGCTGCGTGAGGGGCTGGATCTGCCCGAGGTGAGCCTGGTGTGCATTTTGGATGCGGACAAGGAAGGCTTTCTGCGGAGTGAGTCGTCATTGATTCAAACGGCGGGACGTGCGGCGCGGCATGTGAATGGCGAGGTGGTGCTGTTTGCGGATCTACAGACGAAGAGCATTCAGGCGCTCCTGAGCATCAGCGGGTATCGGCGGCAGGTGCAGACGGAGCACAATGAGAAGCACGGGATCACGCCGCAGACGGTGCAGCGCGCGGTGCAGGAGAGTCTTCAGATATTGGGCAAGGCACGTGACGTGGAAGAGAGCGTGGTGCGCGAAGCGGGCGGTGATTTTGCGATCACGGAGACGATCCGCGAGCTGGAGCAGGAGATGGCGGAGGCGGCGATGAAGCTGGAGTATGAGCGTGCGGCGCTGCTGCGGGATCAGATTCGTGAGCTGAAGAAGCGCGCGGGGCTGAATGCGGATGATTCGGGTGCGCTGCCGGCGCAGAGGAAGAATGTGACGTATGGGAAGCCGAAGAGGGGTGGGAGGAAGGGGAGGTAGCAGGCTGTTAGAGAGCCAGCTTTCAGCCGTGGCGGCGTTGTCTGGCCTCGAACAACATGGGTGGATTGGTGTGCGTCTCCATCTTGTTCAGGAATTCTGCGGGATAGTTTCTGCGAGGGTTTTGGCGCGCAGGAAATACACGCTGCGGACCAGCCAAAAGGCGATGAGCAGAAGCACGGCGCGTTGAGGCACGCCCGGGACCAAAGTGCCGCGTGAAAGCCACGCAGTGAAGAGGCCGGTGGCGATTAAAAGAAAGAGGCTCGTGGCCACTTCAGCCCAGGCTTTTCTTTTTGCTTCAATCAGCATCAGGACGCTTGCTGCGACGGCAAAGGCGGTGATGAACAGGTGAAAGCCGAGGTTGTGATACCAGCGCATGCTCCATTCCTGCGAAGAACGGGGTACCAGCTCAAGGCTTGGTCCGGCGCCCAGCAGCTTCCTGAACCAGCCAGGCTGCACTTCCGCGTAACGGTCTGGAAGCATGTCGAAGAGAACCACGAGGAGGACTCCGCCAATCATGGCGCCGGCTACAAAGAGCCAGAACAGGCGGGCGGGAAGCAGCCAGTTTCCTCGTGCCAGCCCACTTATCGCCAAGTCGCAGAACCAGGCGATCGCCAGGCAGAAGCAGAGGATGCCAGCTTTGATCCACAGTCCTTCCGGCCACTTTGCAGCATAGTCGCTGACGTAAAAGGTGAGAGGATGGAAAGTGGTGCCGCTGTGCCTTCCATAAGTCTGTCCGTGAATGAGCAGGTGACCCGCAGTTAGGAGGGCCAGCGAGGTGAGGATGAGAGTCCAAAAGACGGAGAGGTGTCGGACCTTGTTGCTCAAATGGCTCATGTGAAGGCACTGTTAAGTGCGGTGCGCGAATGGTGCGGGATGTTGGCCGAGCAGTATCGAGGTGCAAGTCGGTTCGTTGGAAATAGGAGAACCGAATGAGCAGTGGGAGCGTGGTGGGTGAGGAGTTGAATATGGGTGGCCAGTGCTGGCATCGCTACGCGATGCGCGTGGATTTGAGGGGAGCTGTTTCGGCAAACAAGGGGTGTCGCTGCGCTCAACTCCTTGCTACAGGCTGGGATGGCTACGCCATCGGAGGAGGCGTGTGGTGGGCTTGACCGTGGAGATGTGAAATGGGCAGGATCGGAGGACGGTTGATGTGATGTACTTTTTGTCTGTGAGTCATCCTCTTGCTTTGGGCTGGAATGGCCATGCCATGGGGTGGGGGTGTTGTGGGCTTGACCGGGGAGGGTGGAGTGGGCAGGATCGGAAGATGGTGGACTTGCTTTTCCTTTTCTTTGCAGCTCTCGGGATGGGATGGGGATGGCGTGTTTGGAATGAGAGGCGTCAGATAGCGGCATTGACTCCGGAAGACGGGGAGCTGGTAAGATTGCTGACTCGGGCAGCTGCGGCGATGAAGAAGGGGGATGCGGAGGAGGGGAGTGAGGTGCTCAAAGCGGTGGGTGCGCTTGGCACCGGGGCATCGGTGCCGTTCATTGCAGACTGGCTTTGCACGCGGAGTCTCAGCGTCTTGTGGCCGGACCTGCTGGAGGGCATCGTAGAGGGAGCGGAGCATGCGGATGCGAAGTGGAGGGAGGGTGTCTTTCGAGTGCATGAAAAGGGGCTGGCCAATCCTGCGACGCCGGATCGTTTTCGTGGTTGGCCGGGGGTTTCGTGGCCGACGGTGATGATGGCGGTGGATGAGAAGCGCGCGCTTCAAGTGTTTGCCAAGCAAGGGCTGCTGGTGCTGGGAGCGGAGGGATTTGCTGCCGCAGTGGATGCGATCAATGATTCGCCTACGGCTGTGGTGCCTGCGGAGATTGCGGCACAGTGGCTGCCGAGGGGGATGCCGGATCTAAGCAAGAAGGGCATGGGAGAGCAGTATCTGCTGATGCTGCGTGCGCATGCTGAGCATGATCTGCCGGAAGCTAAACGGCGGCTGTGGGAGCTGGTGGAGAGAGGAGAGATGGCCTTGGATGCCGCGAAGCTGCTGCTGAAGGCTGAGGGGCTGCCTGATCCTGTGTGGAAGCTGAGCAGCCGGGTGGATGAAGTGGGGCTCGACAAGGTGAGTCCCGCTGAGCGGACGGTGTGGCTGGTGGGGAACTGCTTTGTCTTTGCCACGGCCGGGTCCGGGTTTGAGGCTTACGCGGCGAGCAGTGAGGCGGATCACCTGCCGGAGATTGTGGAGGCGTTGAAGGAGATCGGGGCGCCGGTGACGGCGCGGTGTTTGCAGGAATGGGCGCGGTTGTTTGGTGCTGAGTGGCCTGCCGACTATGATGATCGCGAAACGATCATCGATGAACGCGGGCTTGAGCCGCAGGCGCATTGGAACAAGGTTTGCGCGGGTGCGGGACAGCTGGAGAATGTGGTGCTGCTGAATTTGAGGTATGAGCTGGAGCATGCGGATGAGTTTGAGAGGGAGGAGATTTGAAGGGGCGGTGGCCTCCAGGGGCAACGATGAGAGATGCCGCTTTCGGGAGGCTCGTGTCTCACGCGAGCAGGAGCGCTTTTGAAGAGTCACTGGCTTCCGCCTTCGCAGGGTTCATGGCCTGCCTCGCAGTGCGGCACGGCGAAAGCGGTAGCTGCGTTCATTCTTCACTTCGCGACCGCACTCCAAATGTCGCTGGCTTCCTCGATGAAGTCTGAGCGGCAAGTGATCGTTTGGATGGGCGGCTAAAAACCTCAAGTGCAAATTTCGGTTGCTAGTGTAACAGTTGTGCTGTTACAGTAAGAACACCTGAGCGCATGCTGCCGTTTTCGATCCAGCTTCAAGATGGGAGTCCGGTCTCTGACCAGATTCTTGGGGCTGTGCGCAAGGCGTTGCTGACGGGGCAGATGAGGGCGGGGGATGCGTTTCCGAGTGTGCGGACGCTGAGCCAGGAGCTGCGCATCAGCCCGACGACGGCGCACAAGGTGGTGCTGCTGCTGAAAGATGCGGGCTGGCTGAATTCACGACCTGGGATCGGGATGGTCGTGACGGTGCCGGATCAGCCTGATCTGAAGGAGCGGCTGGAGCAGATCACGCCGGAGTGCCGGGCGCTGCTGAAGGAGGCTGCTGATCTCAATCTCACACTCGAACAAGTCATCAAACATCTCAAAAGCCTATGATCACGATCAACGATCTGCATAAACGATTTCGTAAAACTGAAGCTGTGGCCGGTTTGAGCCTGGAGGTGCCGGAGGGGCAAGTGACGGCGTTTCTGGGGCCGAATGGCGCTGGGAAGAGCACGACGATCAAGTGTCTGCTGAATTTGCACAGGCCGGACAGCGGGACGATTACGGTACTGGGCGGGGATTCGCGGAAGCTGGGTCCGGCGCAGTTTACGCAGATTGGTTATGTGTCTGAAAACATGGAGCTGCCGCTGTGGATGACGGTGAAGCAGTTCATGGATTACTGCCGGCCGCTGTATCCGAACTGGGACGCGGGGTTTGAGAAGCAGCTCATGAAGCAGTTTGATCTGCCGACGGGGACGAAGCTGAAGGATCTCTCACGTGGGATGCGGATGAAGGCGGCGCTGCTGAGCAGCCTGGCGTACCGGCCGAAGCTGGTGGTGCTGGATGAGCCGTTCAGCGGACTGGATCCGCTGGTGCGGGATGAGTTTATCCGTGGCCTGCTGGAGCTGACGGAGCAGGAGGGGTGGACGGTGTTTGTGTCGTCGCATGACATTGAAGAAGTGCAGCGGCTGGCGGACCGGGTGGCGATCATCAATCGTGGCAAGCTGGCGCTGAATGAAACGAGCGACAGCTTGCAGGCGCGATTTCGTGCGGTGGAGGTGGTGCTACCCGATGATGGCAGGGCGCCGGTGAATCTGCCGAATGACTGGCTGCATGCGGAGCAGGCAGGGCGAACGCTGAGGTTTACGGCGAGCCGGTTTGGGAATGAGGAGGCATTTGCTGCGGCGCTGCGTGAGGCGATGCCAGGGGCGGCACATCATGAGGTGCGGGCAATGAGCCTGCGGGAGATCTTTGTGGCGCTGGCGAGGGCTTACCGACTGGAAGGGAAATGAATTATGCGCTCAATCCAACCAGTTCTCAACCCGAAGGCCGGGAACCTTCACGAAATCGACGAGGTTTCGGGTGAGGATCGTGGCGCCGTATTCGAGAGCAATGCATGCGATGCGCATGTCGAGGGTGCCGATATTGATTCTGGAGGTTTTCAAGCTGTCAAAGATGTCGGCAGAGTCGGTGCTCCAGGGAAGGCAGGTCCAGCGCTGCAAGTCGGCCAGGCTCTCCTGAAACTGGGCGTAAGAACTCACACCCCGATCCAACTGCCGATGCGGTTGAATTTCAGCGAGCCAGCCTCTCAGGACTTCCTGAGGTGTGATGATGGTGAGAAAAAAATCGTCCACGTTAGACAGTTCCATTCGATCTCTCAATCGAAGGCCCGCAGCACTCTTCCGAACGAATTCGGAATAGTGATTGGTGTCGAGG
The DNA here is from genome assembly GCF_044222565.1 of Prosthecobacter sp. GTDB lineage: Bacteria > Verrucomicrobiota > Verrucomicrobiia > Verrucomicrobiales > Verrucomicrobiaceae > Prosthecobacter. Next base: position 133,906 of record NZ_JBGANA010000014.1, on the reverse strand, counting down.
AGGAACATTCAGGGTTTAGGACTCGCCACGGTTCACCCGATCACGCCATTCCGCGCCGAGACGGACGGCCTCATCAAAATGTTCGCTGCCTTCCATGCTGCCGAAAGACTGCTTCCATGCGGTTCGAGGGGCCACGTGAACCCCGAGCCGCTTCAGTTTCTCGACCATGGCGGCATACCTCTCGTCCTGTGACAAGGCTGGAAGCGCTGAATTCCCGAGTGCATTCATGGCGGGAGTCTAACCGGCTGGCGAGGGTCTGCCAACCGCCATTTCTAAGACGGGCGCCGCACTGCGGGCGCGAGGCCAGAGAATTTGAACTCATTCATTCTTGCTGTCCATGACGCTGCATCACTTCTGCAAAGAGTTTCGCTACCTGCGGCTGCGCTGGTTTGCGTTTCTGGCACTGCTGGGGTTTGACCTGGCGGTGAATCTGGAGTGGGTGTTTGCGCCGCAATGGGGAGAGGAAATGCCGTCGTGGATCTTCTTTGTCCCCATGGTGACGGCTTTGGCGGCACTGAGCCTGGTGGAGGGTTGTCCGGAAGACAGGCCTGGCAATGATCTTCGCTTTATTGGGACGAGGCCGCTTTCGCGGCGGAGCTACTGGCTGGCGGCCTTGTTGACGGGGCTGGTGCTGATCGTGGTGCCGGCGGCGGTGCAGAACGGGTTGTATTTGTGGTTGTCGGCACGACCGATGGCGGATGTGCTACGTGGGATGGGTGAGCGGGCGTTTTTCATCATTGGCCTGGGGCTCTGGATGCTGCCGGTGCGGGCGCTGACTTTGGAGCGGGAAAAATGGCTGACGGGTGGGGTCGGACTGCTCATCGCAATCGGGGGTGTTTTTGGGCTGCCGATTCTGCTGCGGTTGATTGATGAGGATGCGCCGGGATTTGATCTGCCGCCGAGCAGCTGGATTTTTGCCACGCTTACATTGGCGCTCGCGTTCACTTTGCTGGCGTGGGTGCATCATCGACGGCCGCTGAAGCCGCAGGTGCGGCTTGGTACGATGGCGCTGCTGTTTGTGGGTGGGCTGATGTTGTGTCTTTACTGGCCGATGCGGACGGCACCGATGGAGGATCGTGATCCGGCGCGTGTGGCGGCGCTGGCGCCTGCATTTAATCCCTCGGTCCATCTTGAAGAGGTCAGCTTTCATGACTGGGGGCGCTCGGCGGAGAGCAGCGGCAGTTTGTATCTGCGCAGTCGCATTTACCCTGCGGCACCTGGCATTCACGTGGGGCTGACACCGAAAGGTGCGCGTGTGCAGCAGGGGGTTACCGTGACCGATGATTGGTGGGTGCCTTGGAGCAACCCTTCGCGAGTGAGTGGAAATCTCCATCGGGTGGACGCGAATCTCGCGGCGTTTTTTCCTGAGCGGACCTTGTTCGTGCAGCAGTCGGAGAAGCAGGATCGCTGGAGCGGCGTGCTCAATTCCACCAGCAATGCTTTTGCGGGCCTCAGTTCATCCTTTGACCTTGAGCAAGCGGTGAAGGTGCAAGCGCGCTTTCGCGCTGACTGGTGGGAGCGTGAGAAGCTGCTGGACTCCGCCTGTGTGGCAGGGACGACGGCCTCGGTGCCGGATGTCACATGGACGCTGGTGGAAGCGCTGCCGCATCAGATCATGGGGGAGAAGAACGAACTTGTGTCCAAGCGCGGAGCCTTCAGTCTGCGACTGCGGCTGAACACGCGGCGGCATTGGGACCATGGACTGGCGACGGCTTTCATCCTGCACTCGCCGCAGCGTCGGCTGGCATGGGTGGGTGCATTGGAAACGCTCCATGATGTGAGAGGCGGCGGCACGGGGCTGGAACGTCAGACCATCACCCTCAGCTGGCAGGACATCTTAAATTATGCCGATGGCGAGGACGCGAAGGTCGATCCTGCACAGCTGCGTCTCGTGCTGATCAGTGGCCGGCATCTTGGCGAAAGCACCTGGACGTGGGATGCGCCGCCGCTGGTGCCGCTTGATCACTTCAGTGAGTCGAATTATCGAAACAGCCTTGGGATGATTCGCGGCAGCGGTGACCGAAACAGTTTTCGTGAACGCATTGCAAGCCTGAAGCCGCTGACAGCGGAGAGCAGCGAGGTGGAAGTGCAGCGCTATCTCTACGATGTCCTGATGGCGATCCAAAGTAACTGGCCGGGAAAAAACAAGGCGGAGGAGCAGGACGAGGAGGCGGCGCTGAAGCCCTTGTTTGAGCATCACCTCGGCATGCTGCTCGATGTGCCACGGCATCTGTGGAATTGGGGGAGGGACAGTGTGGGAGAGCGAATGCTGATCAAGTACCTCACCGAGGAGAACCGCGATGCTGTGATCCAGCGTCTGGGGAAATCGCCTCATCTCATCCGTGTGGTGCTGCAGCGGGGGTGGGCGGAGGCCGCGCGTGATTATTGGCATGACCGCCTGATGCGCAGCACGCATCTTGACCAAGATTTCATCCCGCTGCTACTCGCGTGGGGAGATGAGGCCTCGATGGACCGGATCGTCACAGCGATGTCCTACCGGCTGGACAGCTATTATTTTATTGGCGAGGACGGCAAGCGTCCGGCCCAGCTGATTGCGCGGCTGCGCCCGCTGGCCGATGAGCAGTTCCGTGCCACCATTCCGTTCGCGAATGCGATGTCGGAGTCCGCACGCCCGCTGGCCACTGCGGCGGATTTTGGCAATGTGGCGGCCATGGAGATGTGTCTGCGTCAGCTCGCGCTGGATGGCGAGGCCGACCGCTTCAACGCGCCGCTGCCGCATCTGCGTGACGGTCAGGAGAAACGCATCGGGATGTCCTTTGAGGACCCTGAGTCGAACACGAAACTCTTCCGCCATCGTGCGGTCGCGAACTTTGAGTATGTGCCGGAGCAACTTGCCTGGAGGACTTTGCCATGATCAACGCCCTGTCATTCAGCGGACGTGTTTTGCATCAGCTCCGCACCGAGGTGAGGCATCATGGTTTCACGATTTTGTTTTGGGTCCTGTGGCTCATGCTGCGGCTGTGGCTGCGCCATGACGGCGTGCTGGGGCGGCATGATGAAATGCTGACGCCCTTCGTCGAAGGGATCACGGCGTGCCTCGGCATCAGCCTCATTCATCGCTGCGTGCATGCGGATGCGCCGGCGAATCCGGACACAGCGAGTCTCACGCGGCCCATCGGGCGAGAGGCTGTGTTGACGGGAAAATTTGTGTTTCTGCTGCTCGGGGTACTGCTGCCTTTCGTGGTGGCGGAAAGCGTGCTGTGGCGTGGTTTTGAGCATGGGTGGGGACAGTGGCTGGCGCTGACAGCGGGAGCGCTGCTTGCAGGTGGGTTCATTCTGGTGCTGGCCGTGGTCATCAGTGCGAGCAGCCGCACGCGGGGGCAGGCGCTTGGGCTGGGCTTTGGCGTGCTGGCGCTGGTGGGTGTCATGACCTTCGGTGTGCGAAGTCTTGAGCGGCACGGGCTGCCATGGCTGAAAAGCATGTACGACAGTGCGATGTTCATGCGCATGAACAGCGGGATCATCGCGAGTGTGTTCGCGCTGATTTTGTGCGGGGCGGGTGTGTGGCTGTGTTTTGTGCCGAGGCGACGTGGGTGGGCGCTAATGCTGGTGCTGTGTGCGTTTATGCAGGAGCCGCTGACCACGTCCATGCGGCAGCATGACTGGTTTCGTGGTTGCGACTGGCTGCAACTGCCGGAGCGTCGCTACGGCGGAGAGCTCACGCTTCACACGGGACTGAAAGGCCCGAATGAAACAGCGCCGGAACAAACGATCTGGCCCACGCTGAGAATCAGCGGCCTGCGGGATGATGAAGCGGCGAGCATCATTGCCCTGGCGCCGATCAAGCCGTCGGAGCCCAGGCATCTGTGGCCTTCCGAAGTCTTTTACACCGATACTCCGCTCAAGGTGGGCGGCGGCGATGTGTGGGCGAACAATGATCATGTGCGAGTGCTGATGAGGCAGGCTCCTGCGGCGACGCTCTGGCTGCAAGGCAGCTACGACAAAAACAACGACCGGCGCTGGATCGACAGCGACTTCAAACAGTTTCAGCTCGACCGCAGACTGCCGCAGACGGAGAGATGGAGGCTGCGTCTGGCGATCCATGGTGTGAAGCGCATCGCGAGTGTGCCGCTGCGAGAGCTCTGGGAGAAGCCGCAGACCTTTCTGCTGCATCCAGGGCTTCGCCTGGAATGTGAGACCATCACTGACCGGTTCACCAGCGGTGAAACATGGATGCTCTGTGGGCGGCTGCATCTGAATCGCTCCGCTTTGATTCCTGCGGGAACGCATCAAAGCAGTGGAACGGTGACTGGCCGTCCGCTGCCTCCTGCTTTGATGCTGGTGCTGGAGGACTCGGAACTGCGGGAGCGCCGAGTGCATGACCTCAGGCTGGCCACTCCGTCCCACCCGAGCAACACGCCGAATTATGACCGCAGCTATGCATGGCAGATTGACACTGCCACGGGCTTTCATGTGCAGATCACCAAGCCCGACGCGCAGTACCGACTGCTGCACAAGACGAGAGCGGACTGGATCTCCCGCAGCACGGCGAGCTTCTACGAGCTGGAAGACCGCGGCATCGTGGAGCTGGAGCTCAGCCCGGAGCAGATGACCCAGGTGCTGGCGGAAACGAAAGAGGAGGAGGACAAATCATGAGCCTGATGGTGCATCACTTCCGCAAGGAGTTTCAATATCTGCGGCTGCGCTGGTTTGCGTTTCTGGGGCTGCTGGGGCTGGACCTAGTGGTGAATCTGGAATGGGTGATGCCGCTGCGGGTGGGGGTGGAGGTGCCGGGGTGGCTGGCGTATATCCCGACGCTGCTGATGCTGGCTGGGTTCAGCCTGATGGGATCGGCCCCGGAGGACAAGCCGGGGAGTGATCGCAGTTTTATCAGCACACGACCGCTGCCGATGCGTTCGTATTGGATGGCGCGCATCGCGCTGTGGCTGGGGCTGGTGGTGGTGCCGGTGATGCTGCAAAATGCGATCTATCTGCTGCTCTCGCACCGGCCCGCGTGGGAGGTTTGCACAGGGGCTTTGTGGAAGGGGATGAAGACGATCGGGCTGACGGCATGGGTGCTGCCGATGACGGCGCTGTGGCGGCGCGGGGAATTTTGGCTGGCGTTTGGCTGCCTTGCGGCCGGGTTGTTCCTGGTGGACCGGGTGGCAGAATTTGCGGCGCTCAAGTGGTTGTACACGTCTGTGATCTACCGTCCAAACGATGTGGGCCTGGCTGTGGCGGAGATGATGTTTGCAGCGGGAGTGTTTTGGATGGCATGGCGGCATCAGTCCGGCTGCGTGAGAACATTCCGGAGGCGAGTGGGTGTGATGATGGGTCTTGCAACGGTGTGCCTGATACTGGGCCGGTTCTGGCCGTGGAACGATGAGGACAGGCCGCATAATCAGAAACGGGTGAATGAGCTGGCGCCCAGCCTGGAGGTGAACATCGATCTGGGCAGGCTGCAGTTTACTAGCTTTGCGGATGATCAGCAGCGTCGGCTGTACCTGCCGATCCGGACGCAAACAGCGGATCCGCGTGTGTCCGTGGTGCTGCGTCCACAATCCAGCGTGACGACACAAGGTGAGCGAGCAAGCCGAGCCGCATCCGACTACTGGCTGCGCAGCCGAAGCTTCAATCTGCAGCCGTTCTCGAAGACTCTCATGAATCCGGACAGAGTCCTGCGTGATTTATTTCCGAAAGGCACACTCTTCACCGCCAGTCTGGAATATTCAGACTGGAGCAGGCTGGTGGACGAATCGACGTGCCTCGGCAAATTTGATCCACCATTTCCTGATCCTGCGAAGACGCTGCGGATAACCACGGATTATGAGGTGGACTGGTTTCAGCGGGAGATCGCGCTGGACCTGCCGCTGGAGGCCGGTGCGCAGGGAGAGTCCGACGGGGATGAAGTGAGAATCCTGCAGGTGCATCAAAATCAAAATGAGAGCGGTGCGGCGAGCCTGGGTGGTGTGAGCGTGGAACTGCATGTGAGCACGCGACATCAGCCAGCGGGGCCGATGAACGGCACGACGATGCTGCTCTATTCCCCGGAAAGGCGTCTGGTGTGGCTGGAGCCGGTGTTTCAAAAACATCAGCTGATGCGTGGCAATGAAGCAGGATGGAGCCGCCATGCGGTGCATCTGGGCTGGCGCAATGTGCTGAACTTTGCGGACGGTGAAGACGCCGGGGTGGATGTGACGAAGCTCCGACTGATGATGCTGCGCAGCCGGTTTCTTGGTACGACGGAGTGGACGTGGAAGTCTCCGGACATCAGGCTGGCGGATCATCCTTCGCGCAACGAAGCGCCCCGGTTGTGGAAACAGGAGATCTATAGCGGGCGAGAGGTGAAGGCCTTCCAAGAACGTCTGGCGACCTTGAAAGCGCCGACGGCGGAGAGTTCTGAAGCAGAAGCAAGGCGCTACCTTTATGATCTGCTGGCGACCGTGACCATCACGGGAGCGCAAAACAAGCATGCCGCGCAAAAGGACATGGGAGAGGCATTCCGCCCGCTGATGCAGCACTATCTCCCGCTGATGCTGGCGCTGCCTGAATCACTCTGGCCTGGCTGGAACAACTACCCGCCGAGGAGTCTGCTGAACGAGTATCTCGGTGATGCTCAGAAAGACATGGCCATTGACCTGACGCTGAAAAACACGGTGCTGGCGGACACGATCGTCCGCAAGGGGTGGAGCGAGGAAGCACGGCGTCTGCAGCCGCGCCTGCTGTCGCTGCCCAGGCTGCCGAGCGGCATCGACGTGCTGATGCTGAAATGGGGGGACAAGGCCTCGCTGGAAAAGCTGATGGATGAACTGAGGCACAAGGACAGCCTGAACGGTTACGCAGGGCTGGACAAATTTGCCGAGATGCGTCCGCGGCTGGAGGCGCTGGCGCGGGAGAGCATCGCGCAGGAAATTCCTGTTCTGCGAAATGGAAACCACTGGACGGCCTATGAGTACAAATACGCCGCCGAATACGGAAGCAGCGAGGCGCTGGAGATGAGCCTGCGCTGGATGGGGCTGGGGGGAGACGTGCCTTCGCGCAACTCGAGCATGCCCACGGTGCATCTGCTGAAGGCGGACGGCAGCGAGCTGTGGGATGCGGAAGTGGACGTTGAGAAACAGTGGCCGCGCTACCGGCACCTGCACGCGTCTGATTTTGAGTACCTGCCTGAACAACGTTCCTGGAGGCTCCGCAAACCATGACTGCCACCCTGCCTTTTCGAGTCGCGCATCAGTTCCGCACGGAGTGGCGGCAACATCGGGCCTGGGTGCTGGCATGGACCGCGTGGGTGGTGCTGCACCGGTACTTTGGCAGCGCTAGGAACCATGGCGACCTTGGCTCTGTGTTCTTCGTGTTTGCGCTTTTGATGACGAAGCTGCCGCCAGCGGCGATGGCGTGGCTTTGCATCCGCGGAGACTCGCCATCGAACACAGACTGCGCCACGCTCACACGGCCGATGGGGCAGGGTGCGCTGTGGCTGGGGAAGGGGGCGTTTCTGTGCTGTGGTGTGATCCTGCCGCTGCTGCTGGCGGAGAGCATGGGCTGGACGGGCTTCCGACTGGGCGCGGGGAGCTGGCTGGCGCTTGGCGGCGGTTTGATTTTGTGCGCGGGACTGGTGGTGGGAACCACCAGTGCTCTGACGGCGCTCACGAGCAGCTCACGGCAGGTGATCGCCATCGCGGTGCTGGGGGTGCTGGCGGCTGGGCTGTGGATGGCGAGCGGAGAGATCTTCCTGGTGGCCCTGTGGGGGCCGGGCAAACACGATGCGGCTGCCGATGCAGTGAAGGAATGTGGCTGGATGGCTGCGGGCGGGATCGCCTTTCTGGGCGTGATGACTGCGTGGTGGATGGTGACCGTGCCGCGGCGTCGAGCGGCTGCGGCGGCACTGCTGGTGCTGAGTCTGCTGCAGGCGCCGTTTGTTGCGGCGGTGTGGAAGGTGGACTGGATCACGCCGCCGGCGCTGAGTTACGCCAGCAAGAATCTGGGCGTGAAAACGGGCAAGGCGGATCCGGCGGAAAAGGCGCCTGGACGCAGCCTGTGGCCCACGCTGAGGATTACCGGACTGGGCAAGGATGAGGTGGCCAGTGTGATCGAACTAGCGCCGATAGGCGAAAGTCAAAAGGAGTGGCCACCCCTGGGCAGTTATTCTGATCTGACGGTGGACTCCAGCGGCTATGACACATGGTTGCACCCGGATCATCTGCGTGCGCTGCTCAAATACAGTGCGCCCACCACGCTGTGGCGGCACCGGTTGTACGGCAATGGTCTCTACAATGGGAGGCCGAGAATCCATGAGGCGCTCAAGCCCCTTCACCTGGATCCGCAAACGATGCCAGAGCGCTGGAGACTGCGGCTGGCGGTGCACGAGATGAAGCGCGTGGGCAGCGTGCCCTTCAGGGAACTTTGGGCGCATGGCGCGGAATTTCCGGTGCGCGAAGGGCTGCGAGTGGAGTTCATGCCCTTCAGCTCGCTGGCAGGCGCGTGGCAATCCGAGGGCTGGCTGCACTACCTTCATCCGCTGGCGCTACCACCGCGCGATCACCGGGCTGCGGAGGCGCGCGGACGCACGCTTGCGGACGGTTTTCTTCTCGTGCTGGAAGATCCCATGCTGCAGGAGAATGAGGCTTTCGATCTCGGACTGCGGCAGCAGCAATATGGCATGGAGCGCTACCTGAGCCTCTCCTTGCAGGATGATTACTCGCGGAGCTTTGAGGTCCGGCTGTGGACGCCGGTGGTGCAGCATGAACTGCTGAAGACGACGCATGAAGACTGGGTGAACCGGCTGAATGCCACATTGTGGTATGCGGAGGAGCGGGGAACGGTGGATATGGAACTGACGGCGGCGCAGATGGCGGAGGTGCTGGCGGAGCCGGAACAGAAAACGGAGGTGAAGAAACCATGAGGCATACGTGGCATCAGTTTGGCAAAGAGTTCCGCTACCTGCGGGTGCGGTGGTTTGTGCTGCTGGCGGTGGTGCTGCTGGATCTGGCAGTGCAGATGGAGTGGGTGCTGCCGATGAGGGCGCTTGTGCCTGGGGGGACTGATGGCATCTCTTTTGCGAGTGACATCCTGATGCGGGTGCTGCTGTGGATGGTGGTGTGGTGGTTCATGCTGAGCGTGCCGCCGGAGGAGGGGGCGGGCAGCGGGCAGAGCTATGCGCAGACGCGGCCGCTCTCCCGCATGAGCCATTGGATGGCGAGGCTGCTGGTGTGGACGGTGCTGGTGCTGCTGCCGCTGATGCTGGAGAGCGCGGCGTATTTACTGCTGCAAGGGAGGCCTTTTTCAGATGTGGCTCTGGGGATGGCGGAGCGAGCGTGGGCAGCGGGAGCGATGACGCTGTGGGTGCTGCCGCTCCCGCTTTTGCTGCGGGGATGGGAGCGGTATGCGATGATCGTGCTGGTGATTTTGTCTGCGGAGTCGCCGCTGTCCCGAGCGACGGGGAAGGTCTTTGAGGCGCTGCATCTGGAGTACCATCCGCCGCAGATGGCGATGGAGTTTGGGCGAAATGTGCAGGCGGCGTGGCTGGTGGGGCTGCTGGTGCCGCTGCTGGTGATGTGGCACCAGCGCAGGGCGCTGGGAATGCCGGCGCGAATGGGCGGGCTGCTGCTGCTGACGGTGCTGCAAGCGGGCGTGGCGGCTTCCTCGCTGTTTTCAAATGCCTATGAGAAGCCGAGCGATCCTAAACTGATCCAAAAACTGGCGGCGGGAGGCAAGGTGGTGATCCCCGAGCGTGACCGGAGATTTCAGCTGGAGCTCGACAAGAGAGGCGGGAAATACATTCTATTCCGTGCGCATGCGCGGCTGGAGGGCGTGCCGGATGAGTTTGTGCCGTTGTGGCGGGCGAGCTCAAAGACCCTGATGCAGAACGGAGGGGCGATGCCTGCGCCACCGAAGGAGGAGATGCTGCGGAAGCCGTTTTATGGTCTGGCCTATCTCTGCCAGTACTACCCCATGGCATCCGCGCTGCCGGGAGGAAGGCCGCCAGGGATGTTCTCTCTGGACGTCAGCGTACAGACGCAGAACCTGCAAGCCTGGCTGCCCCAGCCGGCCAAGCTGGATGTGCCGGTGGATGCGAGGCTGGGCCTCACGGCAGAGTGGGCACGGGTGCGCAACCTTGGCGAAATGCCGATCCGTGCCGGGGCGAAACTGGCGGCGCCTGATTTCAAGGTAGAACTGCTGGAGGTGAGGCCCAACATGGACGGTCAAGGAAACAAGAGCACCGGGTGCGTGACTGTGGTGTACCGGATGTCCGCGCGCAGCTTTGAATGGCGGAATGATCTGCTGCCGCTGTCTCCGCATGCCTGCATCGTTTCGGAGAAGAACCGGCTGATGTGGCAGTTTGTGGTGCATTCTGGTTATGAGCAGATGCGCGGTGCGAACCTGGGGTGGTGCCAGATGATCCAGCAGCAAACGTATCAGCGGGTGCTGGGACCTGGCACGGGCGTGACGGCGGAGAATCTGGCCGAACAGAAGCTGATGTGGCTGAAGCCGGAGTATGTGGGCAGCTCTGAGCATGCCTTTGAGATGAAGGATGTGACGATGGAGGGGTATGTGCACCAAGAGAATGAGTGGCCGAAGAGCCAGCCTTCGACTTACGCGGGGAATCCGCGGGAGGGTTTTCTGAAGCAGGTGCGCGAGATGGTACGCCCGGGAGAAGAGGCTGGGCGTGAAGAGATCGCGCGATATGTGGCGGGGGTGTATCAGGCATCGCAGGTGTTTGTCCGCAGGACTGAACGGGGGAATGATGGGGAGCTGAAATGGCCGGGGAGCGAACGGGAGGTGCATGTGCTGCTGGCGCCCTTTTTGCTGAAGGCGCCGGAGGTGTTTCGCGCGGGGCTGGCGCATGACAACGCGGAGCTGACGCAGGGGGTGGTGCGTGAGGCGGTGCTGCAGGCGGGCATCCCGGGGATCGCCCGGTCTGAGAAAACGGGTGAGCCGAGATATGAGCGGGAGGTGCCGGTGCAGGACAAGCCGGGGCAGACGACGAAGCGGACGATGGAGACGCTGTGGCTGGCATCTTATGACCGGAGCTTTGAGGCGTACCTGGAGGCGATCCGGAAGCGCTCGGATGAGCCGCTGTGGCCGCTGATGGATGAGAAGCCGCGGAGCGCGGAGGAGGTGCTGGCGGATTTTGCGAAGACGTTTGACTGTGGTGAGCTGCGCTGGCTGATGAAACAGCCTGACGTGAAATATCGGGAGGAAGCGGAGCGGCTGACGCGTGAGGCGTTTGCGCAACTGCCGCCGGCGATGGGGGTGAACCGCTCGCATGAGGGGCCGCTGTTTTCGGCGGTGGCACTGGGCCTGCCGGAGGCGCTGGACTGGCTGCTGCGCGTCGTGGTGCTGAAGGAGGATGAAGATGCGCGTGGGCTGCTGCTGCAGCACAACGCGATTTTTGGCCAGCCGGAGAAAGGACAGCCGGATGTGAAGACGCTGAAGCAATTTCTCCAGGATGCGCGCCGGCATACGGCGAAGGATTACCGCTATGACGCGGCGAAAATGATCTGGGAACTGCTGCCTGACCAACCATGAACCCGATGCGTGCTCCTTCCTTTGCTTTTCGTGTGTGGCATCAGTTCACGCTGGAGTGGCGTGCGCAGTGGCTGATGGTGCTGGTGTGGCTGGTGGCGCTGGCGACGGGCTGCTGGCAGTCGCTGCAGGACGATCCCACGGCGCTTTCCATGCCCGGATATTTGCCGGGGCTGCTTGCGCTGATGATTGTGGTGAGATCGGTGCGGGCGGATGCGCCGGGAAATGCGGATGTGGGAGCGCATGCGAGGCCACTGGGGCGCGGGGCGGTGTGGCTGGCGAAGGTGATCTTTTTCAAGATGGCGCTGCTGCTGCCGTGGCTGGTGTGCGCGTGGCCGGAGGATCGTGGCTATGGATATGGCGTGGTGGAGTGGGTGGCGGACGTGGCGGGGCGCGCGCTGCCTGCGGTGCTGTGGGGTGCGTTTGCTGCGCTGGTGGCTAGCTGGAGCGGGGAGACGCGGAAAAACCGGATGCTGGGAGGAGGCAGTGCCGTGGTGGTGGCGCTGCTGCTGTGGAAGCTGAACTCGATGGGGAAGGATGATTCGGAGCGCTGCGTGCTAGCGGTGGCCGGCTGTGTGCTGAGCATAACTCTGGTGCTGGCATGGTGGCAGACGACGCTGACGCGGCGCGCGTGGCTGACGCTGGTCGTCGGTGGACTGGCGACGGTGCTGGTGGTGAATTTCGGGCACTGGAACTGGCGCGCGAAACCTGAGCGAAGCTACGCAGAGACGAAGCTGGCGCTGCATTGCGGGACAAGGCCGGAGGTCGCGGCTCTGGAGCTGTGGCCGGGAGTTTATGTGACGGGGCTGCCGGCGGATCATGCGGTGTCTGTGGTGGCCTTTGCGCCGGTGGGTGAAGCGTGGCCGCCGCAGACGGCGTTCTCAGACTATACCTGGATGGATGATGCGCAGCAGGGGAAGGTGCATCATCGCAGGCACTGGATGACGATGGCGCACACGCGCGCGCTGGTGCCGCACTATTCCACGGGAGCGCTGTGGCATGGGAATGAGGATGCGGAGCGGGTGGAGACGCTGAAGAAGGTGGTGGGAAACGATGTGGCCAAGCCATGGCGACTACGGCTGGCGGTGCAGCGAATGACGCGTGTGATGTCGATGCCGCTGAGTGAGGCGATCCGTGGGGAAAAACGCCTGGTGCTGGACACGGGACGCCGGCTGGATTTTGAAATGAGTGCGCTGAATTATGACAGCGAGATGCATTTCTGGGCGAAGCTGCGCCGCAGGTATCCGCTGCTGGCACCGGTGGGCGAGCAGGAGCGGATGAAAGTGGCGGGAGCGTTTCCGGAGGAGGATTTTCTGGTGCTGCTGCACTCGTCAGGGATTCATGAGGTGAGCACGGCGTGTGAGGGGGACTATAACTATTATTTCGCGGACGGAATTCTGCACCGTGTCCATAACCGGGATGTGGCTTTTCGTTTTCCAAATCCACGGGCGCAGATGGACATGGCCGGACTGAAGCTGAAGGAATGGGTGGCCGGGACGACGCTGGATGTGTGGTGGCCGGAGGAGAGAGGCGTGGTGGATCTGGAGGTGAGCGCGGAGGAGATGGGGAGGGTGATGAGCGGTGGGCGGTAGACGGTGGGCAGTGGGCAGTGGGCAGTGGGCAGTGGGCAGTGGGCAGTGGGCAGTGCGCGGTGGCCAGTGCGCGGTGGGCGGTTGAGTGTGTGATTGGGGCGATGGGAGCATGCAGAGGATCAATGAGGGGATTGGCTGGAGTCAGGGCATGCTCTGGCCATGAAAACGAAACTTGCTCGCGCTCTCCTTTTTCTCGTTGTGGGTTTGAACCTGAGCAGCTGCGCCAGTGCGGGCCTGGAGTTTAAGAACTCGTTCCGAGGGAATGTGACGCCGGGGCAGAGGGTGGCGGCGGGGGCGTTTGATGTGGTGACGCTGCCGGTGCAACTACCGGTTATTGTGGCGATGAAGCTTTCGGAGTGAGAGGAGGCAATGAGTCAATGCGACGGCGCTGGCTGATGCTTCGATTGTTTTGTGGTGTTCATGAGGTGAGCGGCCTGCGGAAAGCGGTAGTTGCGCTCGTGCCTCGCTGCGCGACCGCACTCCAAATAAATCTGCGGCTTTCGCAACGGTTCTTGGTTTGCGGCGGATCTTGGTGTGAAGAATAGGGCGCTCGTGGCGTTTGAGACGGACTACTATGATGAAACGACGCGCCTTTATTCTTGCCTGTAGTTCGACTGCATTTGCCTCTGCTGCGAGTGGCGGAGGGAGGCTGAAGATTGGGCAGATCGGGACGGAGCATGCGCATGCGGCGGGGAAGATGGCGGCGATGCGGGCTTTGCCTGAGCTTTGGGAGGTGGTGGGAGTGGTGGCGAAGGAGAAGGGGTATGAAGGAGTGCCGACGCTGACGGAGGAGAAGCTGCTGGGCATGCCGGATTTAAAAGCGGTGGCGGTGGAGACGCGGATGGAGGATTCGTGCGCGACGGCGCTGCGGTGCATTCAGGCGGGGAAGCATGTGCATCTGGACAAGCCGGGGGCGCTGCAGCATGAGGAATTTAAGACGATGCGGCTGGAGGCGGAGAAGCGCGGGCTGACGGTGCAGATGGGATATATGCTGCGCTATAACCCGGCGTTTGTGCTGCTGTTTCAGGCGGTGCGCGAGGGGTGGCTGGGAGAGATCACTGAGATCGATGCGGCGATGGGGAAGCTGGGGGATGCGAAGCAGCGTGGGATCATTGGCGCGTTGCCGGGCGGCGGGTTGTTTGAACTGGGCTGCCATGTGATCGATGCGGTGACGACGATCTTGGGCAAGCCGCAGTCGGTGTCGGCTTTTTCAACGCCGACGCAGAGTGATAGCGTGAAGGACAACCAGATGGCGGTGCTGCAGTATGCGAAGGCGACAGCGGTGGTGCGGGTGAATCATGCGGACCCGTTTGGCGGGCCGAGGCGGCGCTTCAATGTGACGGGGACAGAGGGGACGTTTGAGATTCTGCCGATGGAGAGCGGGAAGGTGAATCTGTCGCTGACGAAGGCGCGGGGGAGCTACAAGAAGGGGGTGCAGTCGTTTCAACTGGAGGTGCCGAAGGACCGGTATGTGGGTGAGTTTACGGATCTGGCGAAGGTGGTGCGCGGGGAGAAGAAGCTGGCGTGGGATGCGGCGCATGACATCAGCGTGCATGAGACGGTGCTGAGGGCGGCGGGGGTGTGGGGGAAGTGAGGGGGGAGTTGACGGTGGTTTACGGTTGTTGACCGTGGCTGAACGGTTGTTTGGGGGAGGGCGTGGGTTTGCGGTTGCTTTTCTCACTGCGTTGTCGCGGTCCGAAGGGGCTGCAATTGTGCGAGGATGATTTGGAGTGCGGCACGCGAAGCCGCCGCTTTCGAGCGGCCGGCGGCGGACGCGTGCTCAATGGGCTGTGAGTGATCACTGGCTGCCGCTTTCGGAATTTCGGTGGTATTCGTGCGCAGTGCTGCACGACGAAAGCGGTAGCTGCGTTCGTGCCTCACTGCGCGACCGCAGTCCAAATGGGGGGCTGATCCGGCGTTCCAGCAGGGGGCAGGAATGCCCCCATTGCTTGGAGGGGGCGCTGGGTGTTCGCGAGAGCGCTGTTGCGGGCAGGAGTGCCGCATCACTTTTACTGAGTCGCAAACTTCGTTAGCAGGCCGCGTTTGCGGGTGAGATTGAGGACCCAGACGAAGAGCCAGCCGGCGAGGGCGAGGTAGATGATGTTGAGGCCGGCGGCGAGCCAGAGGTGGTGCCAGTGCATGGTGCCGGTTTTCATGACTTCGCGCATGCCTTCAAAGATGGGGGTGGCGGGGAAGAGCCAGGCGATGGGGCGGGACCAGGCGGGCATGTCCTCGACACGGTAGAAGACGCAGACGACGGGCTGGATGAAGAAGGGGACGGCCCAGGCGAGGGATTCGGCGGCCTGACCCCAGCGGAGGATGAGTGCGGTGGAGATCATGCCGAGGGCCCAGCCGAAGACCATGAGATTGAGGAAGAAGGGGATGAGCCACCACTGGAGCTGGAAGATGTTGAAGGAGTAGCCGATGTAAGACACGAGGCTCATGACGACGCAGGTGACGAGGATGCGCAGGAAGCCGACGACAAAGGTGGCGCCGAGGTACTCGGCGGTGCGCACGGGGGCGACGAACACGTTGAGGAGATTGCGGGTCCAGACGTCTTCAAGGAAGGAGATGGCGACGCCCTGCTGGGCGCGGAAGAGCACGTCCCAGAGGATCATGGCGCCGAGGAAAAAGAGGATGAACTCGCCGAATTTGGCATCGCTGTTTTTCTGGATGAAGACGGTGACGTTTCCCCAGACAACGAGATCGACGAGGGGCCAGAAGATGAGCTCCACGAGGCGCATGGGAGTGCGGGAGTAGAGGAAGAGGTAGCGCATCACGAGGGCGCTGATGATGCGGAGATTCATGGGGCGGAGTCTTTTTTGGGTTCGTCGAGGATTTCGCCGTCTCGGGCGATCTTGATGAAGACGTCTTCGAGGTTGTCGCTGCTGGACTGGGCGACGATGTCGGCTGGAGTGCCTTCGCGGACGATTTTGCCTTTGTGGAGGAAGATGACGCGGTCGCAGACTTCCTCGATGTCGCGCATGTTGTGGGAGGTGTAGAGGATGGCGATGCTGCGCTCGCGCTGGACCTTGCGGACGACTTTGCGGACCTTGTCGGCGATGTCGGGGTCGAGGCTGGCGGTGGGCTCGTCGAGCATCAGGAGCTCGGGGTCGTTGAGGAAGGCTTTGACGAGATTGACGCGGGTGGATTCGCCGGCGGAGAGCTGGCCGGTGACGCGTTTGCTGAGGTGGGAGATTTCGAGGAGCTCCATGAGCTCGGCGATTTTTTTCTTCGGATTGGGCACGCCGTAGATGCGGGCGAAGACCAGGAGGTTTTGCCACACGAGGAGATTGCCGGGGAGGGCGGTGTAGGCGGAGGAGAAATTGGAGCGCTGGAGGATGCTGATGCGATTGGCCTGCAGGGGGAGGCCGAAGGCATTGAGCTCGCCGGAGGTCGGCAGAGTGAGGCCGAGGAGGCAGTTCATGGCGGTGGTCTTGCCGGCGCCGTTGGCACCGAGTAGACCGAGGACCTCGCCGCGATGCAGCTTGAAGCTGAAGCGGTCGAGCGCCTTCACGCCGTCGAACTCACGGGTGAGCTCGCGGGCTTCAAGGATGACTTCGCGGGGGTCTGGAGAGGGGGGCATGCGCGTGGGTTAGTTCGCAGGGGGTGAGTCAGTTGTCATGCTGGAAAAGATGAAAACCTTTTGGGAGTGGGATCAGCGGCGGAGAAGGTGGAGCGGAGTGCAGCCTGATCGCGGAGACGATGCGCGGCGGGGCTTTTTGCAGACGCTGCTGGGGGCCGCTGTGTGTGGCGAAGTTGTGGGTTTGCTTCCCCGATTACTGGCCGGTTACCCAGGGTCGTCTCGCTTAGGCTCGACTGACCCTGGGCTGAGTCCGCAGCCCCTTCAGGGCTCGTGTGTGGCGGAGCGAAGTGGTGGCTGCGGGCGCCTGGTTAAAAAGCAAACGTTATGATTAGCGGCGCTCGGCGAGAGACAGCTGAATCTCACGAAAAACTTGTTCGCCGGGAATGGTGCTGACACGTCCGCTGCGAACTTCATCGATGCGCCGTTGCACTTCTTGAATCTGCTCCGCCTCCAGATCAGGGGTGATGTGGAGGGTGGGGATCAAGCTTTCCACCAATTGAAGCCTGCGGTCTTCTGACAAAGACAGCGCCTCTGCAAGCACAGTGTCGAAAGTGGCAATCATGGGGTGAGGTTAGCTGCGGCTGATGAAAAAAAACTAGGCGCGAAGGCTTACAGGTAGTCCTCGATGGGGAGCTTGCCGTTGGAGGCGCAGATGAACATGGTGCCGGGCTTGGTGGTGCTGGGCTTGAGCATGACTTTGCCGCCGCCCATTTCGACCATGAGCTGGCCGGCGGCGATGTCCCAGAGGCTGATTTGTTCTTCGACGTAGGCATCAAGGCGGCCGGTGGCGATGTAGGCCATGGCGAGGGCGGCGCTGCCGAGCATGCGGGTTTTGCGGACTTCGTAGGCGATGCGTTTGTAGCGCTCGAAGCCGAGATCGAGGGCTTCTTTGCTTTTGGAGAAGCCGACGGTGACGACGGCTTCGGCCATTTCGGCGCGATTGCTGACGGCGATGGGTTTGCCGTTGAGCTGGGCTTTTTCGCCGCGAATGACGGTCCAGGTTTCATTCTGCATGGGGTCGAAGATGACGCCGCTGAGGAGCTCTTTGGATTCGCGGTTGCGGGCGGCGATGGAGACGCAGAAGTGGGGGATGCCGAAGAAGTAGTTCACGGTGCCGTCGATGGGATCGACGATCCATTCGATGTCGCCGTTGCCGCCGGTTTCGCCGCCTTCTTCGCCGAGGATGGCGTGGTCGGGAAAGCGGGCGAGGATCATGTCGGTGATGAGCTGCTGGCTGCGGACATCGAGCTCGAGCTTGATGTCGTGGCGCTGCATTTCGTTGACGGTGAGTTCGGAGCCGAAGTTTTCGGTGATGAGTTTTCCGGCGGCGTGGGCGGCTTCGGTGGCGGTGGCGAGGAGTTCTTTCACTAGATGCTGGATGCTGGGGACTGGATTCTCGATGAAATGATATGGATCAGTTCATGCGCGAGGGCGGTTTTTGACTGCCGGGGGAGGGCAGTTGTTTTGCCGAGGGGGAAGCAGAGGGTGACTTCGTTTTCGGTGCTGTCAAACCCGATGCCGGATTGGGAAACGTCGTTGGCGATGATGAGGTCGCAGCCTTTGCGCTGGAGCTTGTCCTGGGCGTGGGCGATGAGGTTTTCGGTTTCTGCGGCGAAGCCGACGAGGAAGCCGGTGAAGGCGAACTGGGAGCGGACGGAGCCGAGGATGTCTTCGGTGCGCTCGAGTTCGAGGGTGAGGGTGGTGGCGGACTTTTTGATTTTTTGGGTGGCGGCCTGGGCGGGGCGGTAGTCGGCGACGGCGGCGCTGAAGATGGCGGCGGCACAGCCGGGGAGGTGAGCCTGGACGGCGTTGTACATTTCGCGGGCGGTTTCGATGCGGACTAGCTGGACGCCGAGGGGTGGGGAGATGGTGACGGGGCCGGAGATGAGGAGGACTTCGTGACCTGCGGCGTGGGCGGCCTCGGCGAGGGCGTAGCCCATGCGGCCGGAGGAGCGGTTGGAGAGGAAGCGCACGGGGTCGATGGGCTCGCGGGTGGGGCCGGCGGTGATGAGGATGCGCATGGGGGGAGAGACTGATTTTTACACCGCAGATTAGAAAAACGCAGAGGTTTGAATCAGTAGATTTGGGCGGATTTGCAGGGGGAGGACCGGACCGGCTGAAGCCGGTACTACAATACGTGCGATGGGGTTAGCGGAGGCGGCGTGGCGAATTTGATAACGGGCAAAGGCGGGACGCCTTGATCCGGAGACAGGCTGGAAGCCTATCCTCCGGGGACGGTGAGGGGTTTGCCGTTGTCTTTGGGGGTGAGTTTGATGAAGTAGGGGACGGCGCGTTTTGCCCAAGCTTCGGCATTGGGGAAGTCGCCGGCTGTGGAGCCGAAGGTGCTGCGGAGCATGTCGGTGTCGATGATGCCGGGGTTCATGGGGATGATGGCGACTTTGCCGCGGGTGTCCTGGGCGGTGGCCATGGAGAGGCCTTCGATGGCGTATTTGGTGGCGCAGTAGGGGGCGACGTCGGAGGCGGTGCAGCGGCCCCAGCCGGAGGAGAAGTTGACGATGACGCCGCTGCCGCGTTTGAGCATGGCGGGGAGGAGGTGGCGCATCATGGCGGCGGGGCCTTTGATGTTGATGTCGATGATGCGGCTGAAGTCTTCGGCACTGGTTTCCCAGAAGGGCGCGTTGGGGGTGATGATGGCGGCGTTGTTGAGGACGAGGTCGGCCGGGCCGGAGTGTTTGAGGATGGCGGCGCAGAAGGAGGCGATGTCGGACTCGCTGGAGACGTCGCAGGTGTGGAAGAGGTGGGGCGCGGGGAACGCGCGGGAGAGTTCGGCGATCTGGGCGGCGTTGCGGCCGCAGCCGATGACGGTCCACCCGGCTTTGATGAAGAGCGGGACCATGGCGCGGCCGAGTCCGCGGGTGCAGCCGGTGATGACGACGGTTTTGGGGAGCATGCAGGCGGGAGCTTTGGGTTGCGCGGTGCTGTTTTGACAGGATTTACAGGATTGGAGGATTCACAAGATTTGCGCGGGGGAGGCTTGAGAGTGGCGTCTCGGAAATGAGCTCTTTTGTTCAGGGTGAGCCGTGCTGCATCATCCTGTAATCTTGTGAATCCTGTCTTAGAAAACGCTGTCCGACTTTTGCTCCACCGCGTTCAATGTCTTAGGGAGGAGCAAATGTGGGAGGGTTTGTCTGTTTTTTCTGCAGGCAGGAGCGGAAATCGTTGACGGCCATCTTGATGCTATAGATTCCAAACAGGCACATCCCCGCAGCAAAAAACCTAAGGAATACCGATGGTTCCTCAAAATCAGTGGGCAGGCCAGGATCAGTGATTCGCATGACCGTGGGATTGCTGGGGAGGTAGCGAATGGAAATATCCCCTGAGGCATAAAGGCCGCCAAAGGTATATTTGCGATACACTGATTCGGAAACCTCCCCTCCGCTTTTGTAAGGACGCCCACCGATCTTGTAACTTACTTTCAGCCAATAGAAGGTCTGTCCTCGCCTGGTGCTCGATGATGCACCGTCGATATGAGCGAGCAGCGGCTGCCCTTCACGCTTAAGCGCCGAAACCTCCTGGGCATCACCCACTTGATGAATAAAAGCAGCAATTCCGAAGCATATTCCCAGCAGACCGATGATGAAATTTTTTATCATGGCGGCTTCACCTGATTTGTGTGAGTTACTGCTGCTTCAACGCTCTATAGTGTGAATCCAGCCGACGTTAAGCGAGCTTCGCTTTTTCCACTTCATCCCATGGGATGGTGGAGAGTTCGGCGTTGGGGTTGCGGCGTTCGAAGTAGTTGATGGCCCATTGGTCGGAGAAGAAGACGACCCAGCGTTCTTCGCTGTCCTGGGCGGTGGCGACGCCGCTGGGGATGTCGAAGTCTTCGATGGCGCCGCCGTCTTTGGTGCGGACCCAGCGGAGGACGGTGTAGGGGGCGTTTTCGATCCGGCTCTGGGCGTTGTATTCGCTTTCGAGGCGGAACTGCACGACTTCAAACTGGAGGGGGCCGACGGCACCGAGGAGCGGCACGCGCTGACCGGCGTGGGGCTGGATGAACTGCTGCACGACGCCTTCGCTGAGGAGCTGCTCGAGGCCGTCGCGGAAGCGTTTGTAGTGCGCGGTGCTGGGGTTGTGCAGGTAGGCGAAGACTTCGGGGGCGAAGCGGGGGATTTCGTCGAACCGCAGTTTGGGATCGACGGCGAGGGTGTCGCCTATGCCGAAGCCGTGATTGCCGACGATGCCGACGACGTCGCCTGCGTAGGCTTCGTTTACGGTTTCGCGGTCCTGGGCGAAGAGTTTTTGGGAGTTGGCGAGGCGGACGGTTTTGCCGGTGCGGGTGTGGGTGACCTGCATGTCGCGCTCGAACTTGCCGCTGACGATGCGGACAAAGCTCATGCGGTCGCGGTGGCGGGGGTCCATGTTGGCCTGGATCTTGAAGACGAAGCCGGAGAAGCCTTCGTCGGTGGGCTCGATGACGCGGCCATCGGCGGCCATGCGGGGCTCGGGTGGCGGGGCGAGTTCGAGGAAGCCGTCGAGGAGCATCTGGACGCCGAAGTTGTTGCTGGCGCTGCCGAAAAAGACGGGGGTGAGCTCGCCGCGATCGATCTTGGTGCGGTCGTAGGCGTGGCCTGCGCCGTCGAGCATTTCGAGTTCCATCTTGGCCTGTTCGAGGGCTTCGGGGACGGTGTGCTTGGCGACGAAGTCGTCATCGAGGCCGCCTACTTTTTCGGGGGCGCGGTAGGCGCCGTGGACGGTGCGCTCGAAAAGGTGGACGTCGTTTTTGCGGCGGTCATAAACGCCACGGAACTGCTGGCCGAGGCCGAGGGGCCAGTTGATGGCGCAGGCACCGATGCCGAGGACGGTTTCGAGTTCGTCGAGGAGGGTGAGAGGCTCGCGCGCAGGGCGGTCGAGCTTGTTCATGAAGGTGAAGATGGGGACGCCACGGCGGCGGCAGACTTCGAAGAGCTTGCGGGTCTGGGCCTCGATGCCTTTGCCGGCGTCGATGACCATGATGGCGGCATCGACGGCGGTGAGGACGCGGTAGGTGTCTTCGGAAAAGTCTTTGTGACCGGGGGTGTCGAGGAGGTTTACGACGCTGCCTTTGTACTCGAACTGGAGGACGGTGGAGCTGACGGAAATGCCACGCTGCTTTTCCAGCTCCATCCAGTCGGAGGTGGTGGCGCGCTGGTTTTTGCGCGCGGTGACGGAGCCTGCGAGCGCAACGGCGCCGCCGTAGAGCAGGAGCTTTTCGGTGAGCGTCGTTTTACCGGCGTCGGGGTGCGAGATGATCGCGAAGGAACGACGGCGGGCGATTTGGGCTTCGTGGGGCATGGGGGGCGGTTTACATGCCTCAAGGAGGTGGGGGGTTCAAATGAGGAATGAGGGGAAGGGGAAGTTTACGGTGGTTGACAGTTGTTGACGGTGGCTGAACGGTTGTTTGGGAGGCCTTGGGTGTGAGAGGATGAGGGGGTGAGGAAAGCGATGGCGGCAGGCGTGTGGCGGGGCGATTTGCAGACGCTGCTGGCGCCCGCTGTGTGAGTGAGAGGCGCTGGGTTTGCTTTCCGGATTTGTTGGCGGAAAACCCTGGGCGGCGCTCGCCGAGGCTCGCTCTGCCCAGGGCTGCGATAGGCCGCACCTTTGGTGCTGGGAGATGTTGGCGCAGGGCTTACGCATGAAGGGGTGGCGAAGGCGAAGGGTCATGCGAAAGGACAAGGACAGAAAGGACAGAAAGGACAGAAACGACCGAAAGGACGCGGCGCTCCGTGGCAGCTAGAAATTTGGGCGCTGTTTATGCGTAAGCCCTGATGCTGGCGACAAGGTTTCGAGAGAATGATTGACGATTTGTTTTCCGTTCAGCACGTCGAAGGACAGAAGGTCAATTCCCGAACTGGTGAGCGACTTGGGCGGGCGTGATTGGCGATTCATCCTTCGCTCTGCGAGCTTCGGAGAACGCGTTGATGAGCAATCGATTTTTGATTTTTGAAGTGACGGGCCTGTGAGAAGGCAGGGGGGCGGAGGGATGAGTGAGCTGTGGCTTTGCGCTGCTTCTTTAAAACCAATGCGGGATGAAGCGGCTGGTGTTGGCGGTGATGAGGGAGGTGTCTTCGCGGATGCCGATGCCGGCGGGCTGGCCGCCGATGATCCAGGAGCCGATGATGGGGTGATTGCCGTCAAAGGAAACTTCGGGATGGAGCTCCTGATAGACTTTGGGCTGGGACTGCCAGGGGCCGTCGCTGCTTTCCAGGAGGTCGTTGTTGCGGATGAGGCGGACGTTGGTGCCTTCGCGGCCGAAGAAGGGTTTTTCGACGTGGCTGGGCATGCCGTCGGAGGTGAAGGAGGCGCGGAGGAGATTGGGGTGGCCTTCGAACATTTCCCAGAGGAGGACGAGGAAGGCTTTGTTGCTCCAGAGCATTTTCCAGACGGGTTCGAGGAAGCGCTGGCATCTGCCGGAGAGATGGCGGGAGAAATCCTCCTGCCACATCCATTCCCATGGGTAGAGCTTGAAGAGGAGGTCCATGGGGCGGTCCTGGTGATCGACGAAGTTTTGCATGCCTTGGTTCCAGCCGATGTCTTCGACGGCGAGGTCGATGGTGGTTTTGCCGGACTGCTGGCAGGTGTCGATGAGATAGAGAAGGGTGCGCCAGTCTTCCTCGGCATCGCGCTGGGCGCAGAAGTGGATTTGTTTCTGCGGCCACGCGGGCCATGAGGCGAGGAGCTTTTCGTGGATGGAATTGAACTGGTCGGCGTTCGGGCGGGTCTGCTGGAGCCACTGCCACTGGACGACGGAGGCTTCGAGCAGGCCGGTGGGGGTGTCTGCGTTGTACTCGAGGAGCTTGGGGTGGCCGGCGCCGTCCCACATGAGATCAAAGCGGCCGTAAAGGGAGAGGTCGTCGCGCTCCCAGGATTGAATGATTTCCTGCCAGGCTGAGGGGGAGATGGCGAGGCGCGCGCGCCAGTTGTCGCGAATGGCGCGCTCGGCGGCCTCGATACTGATGCGCTGGAGTTCGGCGGTGGATTTCTCCAGCGTTTCGATGTCGCGGGTGCTGAAGCGGTAGTGCGCGGACTCGTCCCAGTAGAGCTGGCCGTCGATGGTGTGGTAGGTGAGGCCGAGGGATTCAACCTGGGCCTGCCAGTCGGCGCGGGGGCTTTGGGTGATGCGTTTCACAACAGATCAGGAGCCGGAGAAGTGGCCTGAGGAATATCCGGTGTGGCCGAAGCCGCCGCGGCTGGTGTAACTGGAGCCATGAGAGGAAGACGAGGGTGCGAAAGCGGCGCGTGTGGCTGTCGCCTGACTCTGTGGCACTCCATTGTGGACGGGCGCTCCAGAAGGCTGGAGTGCGTAGTCCTGAAGGGCAGGCGGCGCGGTGCCGGGCCTGGCAGTGCTAGTTGGCTGGGAAGAATTCAGAGGTGCTGATGTGCCTGAAAAAATGGGGCCGGAGCGATAGTAGGAGGACGAGGATGAGTAGGCTTGGGTGCTGTGATAGCGTGACCACCTGCCGCAGCGGTAGTAGCCCCAGCGCGAGTCGTAATGATCGTAGGGGTAGGGAAACCAGCCTGAGCATGGCTGATGGTAGTAGCCGAGCTGGGGATCGTAGGCGTTGTGCGGAGGTGACTGGTATGAAGTGTCATATCCTGCCGCAAAGGCGGGCAGGGTGGCACGCATGGCCGGGCTGAGAGAGCCGGGGGGCAGCACGGCGGTGCTGTGGACATTGACAGGTCCGGCAGCGGGTGTGCGATGACAGCGGGTGGCCGCCAGGCTCACTCCTGCGAGCGTCAGGATGATGACGTTGCTTCGTTTCATGAATGAGGCGGGAAATGCCTAGCTGCTCATGGCTGCCGCCAGGATTAGCGAGACGCCGATGATGACGCTGCCCGCGAGGATGGCGGCGGCGATGTTCTTCTTTTCGAAGATTTCGCCGTGGAGATCGCCGGGGGTGAGCTTGTCGAAGAGCTTGTAGCCCAGGATGGTCATGAGGATGCCTGCGAGACCGAAGATGAGGAAGAGCTCAAGGCCGTGGGCGATGGAGTATTCGGCAAGGACGAGATGTGGGAGGGAGGGCATGAGTGTGGGCTTGGGATTGGCAGGGGATGGCTGAAGAGAGGGTGAGTGGTGAGCCTATGAAATGAACGCGGGCGGGGAAAAGATAAATTACAAGGCGAAGGGATTTTTGTCTGGGAGGGGGGCGGGCCGTTAGAGTCGCTGAAGGGCTGTGCGTCGGGGAGCAGCGAAGGTGAAGGCTCATTCGAAAGGACATAAAGGACAGAAACGACTGAAAGGACGCAGCGCTCCACGATAGATGGATATTTGGGTGCTGTTCCGTAAGCCCTGGCGACGAGGTATTCGAAGGGGGCGTATAGGTGGGTGCTTTCAGGTATGTTGTGGTATGCGCGAGCCGGCAGGCCTTCGAAAGCGGTAGCTCCGATGCAGGCTTGCGCCGTGCATCTGCGCGACCGCACTCCTTATCAGAGTGCTTGGGGTGGATACTCGACTTTTACCAGGTAGAGGCCGCAGGCGGGTGCGGTTTGGTTGCTCTGAGGGGCGGTGGGATCGGTGAGGAGGTTGGCGAACCATTCTTTGGGTTCGCGGCCGCGGGCGACGTGCATGAGGCTGCCGACGATGAGGCGGACCATTTTGTAGAGGA
The DNA here is from genome assembly GCF_044222565.1 of Prosthecobacter sp. Lineage (GTDB taxonomy): Bacteria > Verrucomicrobiota > Verrucomicrobiia > Verrucomicrobiales > Verrucomicrobiaceae > Prosthecobacter. The sequence goes on along the minus strand of NZ_JBGANA010000014.1, from coordinate 108,635 downwards.
AGCCGTCTCCGGAGAATTCGAGTTCGATGAGGTCGCCGGTTTCGCGCATTTCGGCGCGGTGGATGGTGCGGGTGGTTTTCTCGGTGCGCTGGCGGCGCTCGGTTTCGGGCATGTCGCCACGATTGGCGGAGAGGCGGACGAAGTTGTGGGTGCCGACGAGTTTTTCGCAGCACCAGCGCACGGCATCCAAATTGAGCGGGCCGTAGACGTGCCAGGCGCGGTCTGCCTCAAAGGGGGAGAGCATGCGGGGGCGCCAGATGCGGTAGCGGTAGGTTTTGCCGATGGCGTCAAAGCGGGCATGGAAGGCGGGCAGGCATTCCTCCACATTCAGAATGCGGATGGTGAGGGGGAGGCAGGCATTGAGGGCGTGAGCCCAGGCCTCGCCGCTCATGCGGACGGTGTCGGGGACATCGCAGTGGGCGGTCTGGGCGAGGGCGTGTACGCCGGCGTCGGTGCGGCCGCTGCCCTGCACGTGAGTGATGATGCGGGTGGCTTTGCGGATGGCGGCGTTGATTTCATCCTGCACGCCGCCGCCGCCTTCCTGGCTCTGCCAGCCGCGCCATGGGGTGCCGCAGTAGGCGAGGGTGAAGCGAAGGCGTTTAAATCCTGGCTCAGGGCCATGATTTTTACCGGCCTTACTTTCGACGTCGCTTCGGCTCATCGGTCCATGAGAGTTCGTATGACTCGTCGGGGAGCAGGAAGCCGGCGGGACCGCGCTGCTGGTTCAAATATTCTTGAAGGATGACTACGGCCGCGAGCTGATCGACGATCTCGTTGCGCTCCTTTTTGCCGGTGATGCCGGCGCGGGACATGGAGGCCTCGGCCTCGACGGAGGAGAGGCGTTCATCGACGAATTCGATGGGAACTTCATGCTGCAGTTCTTTGCCGAGGCTGAGGGCGAATTTTTCCACACGCTCGGCCGCGCTGCCTTTCTCGCCGCTCATGCGGAAGGGCATGCCGATGACGATTTTGCCGATGTGCTTTTCCTTCACGACACGGGCGATGGCGCGCTCGGGTTCGTGGCTGGCATCGATGGTTTTGAAGGGACTGGCAACGATCTCGGTCTCGTCACTGAGGGCGAGACCGATGCGGACGGTGCCGTGATCGATGGCGAGGATGCGGGGCATGGCTGGATGCTAGTTTCTAGATGCTAGATGCTGGATACCAGAGCCAGAGCCAGAGCCGGATGCGGATTAGCGGAGTTCTTGAGGGAGGCCATCGACGATCTTTTTGATGTTCTCGGCCTTGCTGCGGGTGGCAACGAGGAGACCATCTTTGGAGGCGACGACGATGAGGTCCTGAACGCCGATGAGGGCGACGTGCTGGCCGGTCTGAGTGAAGACGATGTTGTTGGTGGCGTCCTGCTGAGAGAGGGCGCAGTTGTGCTGGTTCCCATCTTCATCGGACTTGAGGTAGCGGCCGACGCTGGTCCAGTTGCCGACGTCGTCCCAGTCAAAGGTGGACTCGATATTGAGCACGCGGGAGGCGCGCTCCATGAGGGCGTAGTCGATGGAGAGCTTGGGCAGTTTGCCAAACTGGCGGGCCACGGTGGCGTTGAAATCCTTTGAGCCGCGGAGTTCGGAGATGAAATCCGCGAGTACCGGGCAGTGACGGCTGAGCTCGCTGAAGATGGCGGGAATGGTCCAGATGAACATGCCGGCGTTCCAGAGGAAGGTGCCCTGGCTGATGAAGTGCTCGGCGAGATCGGGATTGGGCTTTTCACGGAAGCGGGCAACCTCCCAGACGGGGAGGTCATCGAGACCGCCGATGCTGGCGCGGCGGCCGCGCTCGACGTAGCCGTAGCTGGGGCAGGGCCAGGTGGGGGTGATGCCGACGGTGACGAGGCTGCCGCTGTTTTCGGCGGCGAGGGCGGCATTGGAAAGCACGCGCTGGAACTGGGCGTGGTCTTTGATGAGATGGTCCGCCGGCAGCACGATCATGGTGGCGGTGGGGTCACGTGAAACGACCCAGCCGACGGCAAGAGCGATGGCTGGTGCGGTGTCGCGCTTCTCGGGTTCGGCGACGATGTTTTCCGGGGGAAGGTCTTTGACCAGCGCACGTACGGAGGCCTCCTGCTGCTTGTTGGTCAAAATGAGGATGTTTTCCTTGGGCACAAAGCCGTCCAGGCGCTCGATGGTGAGCTCAAGCAGGGTTTTTTCTCCGAAGAGCTTGAGGAGCTGTTTGGGCAGGGCATCGCGGCTGATGGGCCAGAAGCGCTGGCCGCTGCCTCCGGCTAAAATAAGGGCGTAACGTTTTTTGGATGCGGCTTGGGACATGTGCAGAGATTTTGAATAGTCAGCCATCCCTTAGCCGGAAAGCCTTATGCGGGCAAATTCCTCTTTGGTGATTCTCGCGGAGAGGTTATGGTAAAGCATGCAAGAGAACACCTCCGCCCCCGGCTACGAAACCTATGCTTCACTGATCGCCCCTGCCGCCGCGGGATGCGCACTGGGCATCTTGTTTGGCCGGGGTATGCGCCGCGGCTCGTCCAACATGATCGCGCTGACTTTGCTGGCTGCGAGCGCTGCGATCGCAGCTCCCGTGATCACTGAAATCGTCCAGCGTACAGCCAATCGCCCAGGCAGCGAGCGAGGCAGCCGCCGGAGGCTGGAAGGCATTCGCAACCACGGCATGCCTGATGGCGATGTGGGCGAGTTTTTTGCGGATCCGCCGGAGTCGTTTGGCAACAAAAGCCGGTGAGACGGCCTCTGTTTAATCCGTCCTTTTTGGGCTGAAAAAGTGCTCCCCTAGGCTCGGTGTGGGAGCTGCATTTTGAATGGATGTTTAGGTGTGGGACGTGCTGAACGGATGCGTCCTAGGCCCGAGGCAGGGCCGATTTGGGGGCATGAATGGCTCATTCACTTTTGCAGGCTGGCTCAGGCGGGCGGGGACGACGCTGCTGCCTCTGCTGGCCGCGTCCTGCCTGAATGGGGGAGGGAGATTTCAGAAAGAGATGTGCGAAGGGCCGCCGCTGAGTGATGAGCCGCTCAATTATTGGCGGGCGTCTGACGGGGTGGAGGTGCCCTGCTGCCGCTGGCTGCCGCCGAGAAATGTGAAACGGAAGGGCATTGTGATCGCGGTTCCCGGAATGGATGAGGGATCTGACGACTGGGGACAGCTGGGCAGGCACCTTTCGGCACGGGGATATGAGGTGTATGCGAGCGACCTGCGCGGCCAGGGACGGGATGTGAACTGTCCGGAGCGGGGAGACTACCACCGATGGCAACGATGGGTGGAGGATGTGAATGAATTTGCCGCGCTGGTCCGCGGGAAACGGAGCCTGCGGGTGGCCTACATGGGGCACAGCCTGGGTGGGATCGTGGCGCTGCACGCGGCCGCTTCCGCCGAGGGGCGCGGGCCTGACGCGCTGGTGCTGTACGCGCCGGCTTTTGTGCTGGCTTATCCTCCATGGTTTGCACGCCCGGCGGTGACGCTGGCCAAGGTGGCGACTTTGAACTGCTGCCGTGTCACAGGACCAGCGGTGTTTAAGCTCATCGGCCGGAATCTGGTGTCCAATGTTGAGGACGAAGCTGCGTGGGAGAGATCCAGCGACAGGATGCGCAAAGGGATGTCCATGCGCTACGTCCTGGCATGCCTGGATGCCGGGAAGCATGCGCGGGACCTGCCAGGCCAAGTGACGGTTCCCGTGCTGCTCGAGTACGGCGGAAGCGATGCCACGCTCTACATGTGCGGACGCAGCCCGAGAAGCCTCTGCGATATGTTTCAGTCTCCGGACAAAGAACTCTGGTGGCACCCAGACCGTGAGGCGAACCACGACATGGTAAATGACCGCCTGGTGCGGAGAGAGATGCTGGACAAGACGTATCTGTGGCTGAATGACCGACTGCCAGCGGGAGCTGCGCAATGAGGAAGGCGGAGCCGTGGCTCAGCCGGCGGAGTTCAGGCGGATGTTTTGGAGAAGTTCGGTGAGGTGGCGCTGGGCGCGTTGCACCGGCTCTTCTTCACCAAAGGCGAGCTCGAGAACCTGGGTCGAGTGGTTGATCCGGCTCTCCAGGGCTTCATCCTCGCTGTCGTGATCGAGGGTGTCCGCGGCATCTGCCAGCATGATGAGACGTGTCTGCCAGTCGCAGGAACGGAGGCGCTTGAGATGCAGTTCGGTATCCTCCTCCGTCTCGTGGCTGAGTCGCTCGACGCGGGTGGCAATCTGGCGGCCAAACTGATCGCAAAGCTCCTCAAAAGAGACCTCGGATTTGTCCATCACATTTTGGAGAAGCGCCGTGGCCAGGACTGGAGCCTCGGGGCAGTGATAGCGGGAGGCGATGGTGAGAGCCACGCGTGTAGCCTTGGCGAGAGAAGGGGGCGTTTCACCTCTCGGGACTTCAGAAGCATGGACATGGGCTGCAAAGGCGGCGGCTTTTTGCCATAGAGGCTGGGTGATCGCCTCGACGATGCCTTCCTGCTGTTGTTTCAGCTGCTCGTCCAGAAGTGTGGCCATGAAGTTCATACTTCGTGTTTTCGCAGGGCCGGGACATTGCGGATGTAGGGATCGAGATGAGGTAAGCGTAGGGTGTGATATGGACGCTGCAATTTGTTATTGTTCTTCCGATATTTAACAGAACTGATGTCGCGATAGTAAGCGCTCCTATTTTCCAAGGCCGCGGCGCAGGGGGGGCGGTGAGATCAAACGCGAGAGGCGCGCCAGTGGTGACCGCGTGTCGTTTGTGGCCAGAGAGGGAGCGGTGGCCCGTCCTTCGCTCTTCGAGCTATGGAGGGCATTTTTTGCCGCTAAGGCGGCGGAAAATGGCGGAGAGGGTGGGAGAATACCCAAACGCCGTCTTTTCCTTGGAAATCAAGGGCTTAGGCCCGTGACATCGTGAATCAGTGTGCCGCTTCGGTGTGACACTGCAACCGTTTTGTGACTTGCTCACTCACTCGCGCAAGGGAGCACGCTTGGGCTTCGTCTGCTTTGTGTTCAAAACGAGCGGCGTTTGCAGCGTAACGGCTTCTCTTTCGGCCTTGGCATCTTCTTCCCGCTGGCGCTTCTTTTCCAGAATGATGCTGCCCAGCTTCTTGAGCAGTTCGGCAATCCCCCGCTGTCTCTTCATCCGAATCAAAACCTCAGGCGTTACGTCGGGGTCAGGCATCCAAGGCTTCGCATCTGACACGGCATGTTCATGGTGTTGCTGTCTGGCGAAGTCTTCCGGGAACCGTCGTTCCAGCATCCATGCTGCGGCCCGCCAGTCGCGCTTTGCCGCGTCACAGATGGATGAAACATGCACCTGCATGGCGACGGCTTGAGATTGCCGAAGTTGCTGGTAAAACTGGCAATATTCAGGCGGGGCACTTTCATTCTCTCCCCGCTTTTGCCAATGATTGAGCGTGTCGTATGACATGCCCGCGACTGCGGCAGCTTGCTTGAGCGGCATTCCCTGTTCAATCGCCTCCAGAAGCGCGGCTTGCCTAGTGGGGTTCAAAAGCGTGGGTCTGCCGGGCTTTTTGGCAGGATTCTTGGGAATGTAAACGGGCTTGGGCATGGTGGGGCATCAGGCGATGTTCAATGCCCGGAACTACCATACGCAAAGCCAAACCAAGGCACGGAGAGGATAGCACGGTGCCCCCCTCGATTCAAAGCATGTATGCGCCGCAAAAAAGGACGCTCTGACTAGTGGCAGATCAGGCTTCCCGGCAAGTGAGCACCGGTTGCAACAAGGGGGCTTGAACACATGTGCGAAAGGAAGGCTTTTTAGGTGGCATTGTCGAGACGCTTCAAAAGGCGGTGAACTGATGTGCTGTGCCATTGCTTGCCTTGCGGGGTGGCAATGCCACGAGCATTCAACGCAGTGGCAACTTCACGAACGGCGGTGATGCCTTCGGATTTGAGGGCTTCAATCGTGGCCTCCAAGTTGTGTGCTGTCTTCACAGCTTGCTCGTGATTGGCCTTGCCCAGCTTCGCACCGTGTTTGCCCAAGACCACGCCTCTTGCCTTGGCACTGGCGAGAGCGGCTTTGGTGCGGGAGGAGATGGCACGTGCTTCCTCTTCTGCGACGGCGGCGAGAATTTGCACCGTGAGGCGGTTAGCGGTCGGGTTGTCCACTGCCAAGAACTCAATCCGGGACTCCATCAGGCCGGAAATGAAGTGGAGATTGCGGGCCAGTCTGTCCAGCTTGGCAATGATGAGCGTTGCTTTCTGCTTCTTGCATAGAGCGAGGGCGGCGTTTAGCTGCGGGCGGTTCTTGCGCTTGCCGCTCTCCACTTCCACGAACTCGCCAACGAGGTTCCACTTGCCGCCGTTCAGGTAGCTTTCAACGGCTGCCTTTTGGGCTTCTAGTCCAAGGCCGCTCTGGCCCTGTTTCGCTGTCGAAACGCGGTAATAAGCTACAAATTTGCCATCCATGTTCACACATATATGCTCGTATATGTGTGAACACAAAAGGAAAGTGTTATTTTTGAATGTGTCGAAGACGAAATGCCATGTGCGAAGCGGTTGATGGCTTTAATTGAATGGTGTCCATTCTTTTCATCTATGAAAACTATTCTCTGCGCACTCACAACACTCCTGCTGTTCGCGAACGCTCATGCAGACCCATCTCAACCCAATCTTGTGAAACCATTGGGCCAAACCGGTTTGTGGGAGCAGAAGCCCGCGTTCTCAGATGAATTCGATGGCGCGGCAGTCGATCCTAAGAAGTGGACAACAAATATTGCGAGTTGGGGACCCTGGACATGGGATGAGAAGAACGCGGTTCAGAAGGACGGCAAGCTAGTGCTGAGCATGACCTATGAACCGCATACACGGAAGAACGGTCTATCGCTGTCTTACAAGTCGGGCATCTTCCGCTCGAAGCTGAAACGCACCTACGGCTATTACGAGGCGCGAATCAAAGGTTGTAGCCTCTTCCCTGGGGCCTGTCCCGCGTTCTGGATTTACAGCGATGGCAAGACCTCAACAGGCGAGGTGCGCTATTGCGAGATCGATTTCGTCGAACTGCAAATGAACGAACTCAATCGCGAAACCAAGGTGCGCGACTCCGTGAATCAGATCGACATGAATCTTCATCTGCGACTTGCAGACAAAGACGGGAAGGTCCGCTGGGTCAGGCCGGGAACGGACCCTGCGCTCTGTAAGAATGCTTGGACGGCTCCTTGGGACCCGCGTGAGGATTTTCACGTCTATGGCTGCGATGTCACCCCTGAAAACATCATCTGGTATATCGATGGCAAGGAAGTTGCCCGGAAGCCCAACCAATACTGGCACCTGCCGATGAACCTCACTCTCTCCCTTGGACTAAGGTATCCGCACATCGGTTGGGTGGGGCAAGAGATGAAACCCCAACCACTGGCAGCAACGGAGAAGGGTTTTCCCACATCAATGGAAGTGGACTATGTGCGTGTGTGGGAGCGCAAGTCCTAGAGCGCGATTCTTGCCAGAAGCAACAGCCTCGCGCTGTAGGCCTTAATAAAATAGTGATTTCGAGAACACACATTCAGATTAGCCCTTCCCACGGAAAACCGGGCGATTTCGGGGCAAAAAGCGGGCAACGATTGTTTGAACACACTTTCAGAAGCGGAGACGGCCAAGTTGAACACATGTGCGAGCCTTGGCGGCAGAGCTAAGGCCGGGGAATGTCACTCACGGACACGGACGGGAGGCGAGAGGCTGGTGGGTTGCAGGACGAATTCGGATAGGTCAATGCCCATCAAGGCTAAAAGAGGATCACCTGCTATCGAGGAAAGGGCGTCTGCGGCGTCCTTATAGGCGTCGGTGAGCACATAAAACTTCCGTTTGTGGTCAAATCGGATGATTCCGCGCTCCGCCAGCGTCTTGAGGGCATCGGAATACGGCCCTTTCTTGATGCCACCACGGTAGCCTTTGTGAAAGCAGAGCCAGATGAGCATGGTTTGAATTCGATCCATGCGTGTTTGCTTGAAAATCGTGGGGGGAATGGCCTCAAAGACGGCGGTAATCAGTTCCAAGAGCGTCTTGGGCTTCAATTCGGGCGTTTGCACGGTTTGCAAATGCTCCATGACGTTGTTCATGTGCTTCGCCGCCCGTTGCCGGAGTGCTTTGAGCAGATGCGGAACATCGTCCCAAGAGCGCCCGCCTGCTTCCGGGTTCAATCCGGCCTCTTTAAGAAGCGCGGCCCGCTGATTGTAGAGTTCGGAATGCACAATCTCGAATCGAATGCGCTTGTTGGTCTTAGCGTAGAGCTTCAAACGCACGTTTTCGGCTATCGGGATGCTGAAACAAGGAGAGTTGTAGAAGCGCCCGGCTTCCTTCACCTGCATTTTGTGCATGGCAGCGGTTCCCTCTGCTTTGGAAAGGTGCATGAGTTTCGTTCCGATCTCCCAAACAGTGGTAATCGGATTGTCTGCGGGGAACTCCCAGAGCGTTTCCACTTCGCTAAGGCTGTATGAGTCTTCCCGATCCCAGCCCATGTGCTTCCAATCGGTTTCCGGGTCATTTTGAAGCACGCTCGTTTCAATAATGTCGCAGGCGCGGGACAATTCCTTGCCCATTTGATCCCCGATCAACTCCAGATACTTCGGCAAGTGTTCTCTATTGGCATACTTCTGCCATTCGGGAGTGGAGGGCAACCAGTTGTCCTGCTCATCAAAGGATTGTTCATCTCCGTGAACACAGCGTTTGCCCTTCCGCCTTTGAAGACGCGGCGTGTGCGGCCTTTTGGGGTTGTCCTGTGGCGGCTGATGCCGGATGAAGCGTTGCAAATTCAGGGACAGTCTCAATCTGGCAAGATGGACATGATCTCCCGTGATAGGCAGGCGGTATTTGTCCTCGTAGAAAAGGCAGTGACCGCCACACAAAGGAGGCTCTTGGCGGCGTGAATCCTTCGGGTGAACGAGGGCTTGTTTCCGAATCACTAGCTTGTTGGAATTCTTGTCAGAAATGATCCGGCGAAAGAAGGCTCCATACAGCGGCTTGCCACCCGGAACGATGTCGGACTCCCATGCGAAATCATTCAGGTAGCCTTTTTCCGCCTCCTCTGAATCGTCTTCGGGTGGGGAACCCAGGTAGCTCTTGAATTCATCCACCATCTCATCACCGGGCGTCAGGCCAAGCACACGCCACGTCCCTAAGTCCAAATCAATTTTATCCTCTCCGGCATCTTCGGGAAGGAACTGCGTAGCGAGGGAAAAGGGCGATGAATTCAAGGCTTGAGCAGGGGGACTGCTTCAAAAATGGCATATTCGATGGTTTTTGCTCGTGTGACTTTGTTCTATAGTAGGCTCGCACATGTGTTCAAAATCGGCTGGTGAGGACTACTCCGCCAATCTGCCACCGTGAGGGAGGTTCCGTGCTTTTGAAAACGAGGGGGCGTGCCATGCGGCACTCAGTCCGTGCTTTTCCGTGGCTTGAATATCTGAACTTTGCTCTCCCCCTCCTGCCGCATGAGCTTCCAATCTCCGAACTCGTCACGGAAGAAGAAGTAACGATAGTGCCCGCCGTAAGGGTCGGGGTTGCTGCGAACCGGGAAAAGTAAAGTGCCAGCCGGAACCCGCCCGCCAGTAGAAATCATGGTTTCACCGCGCTCAAATTTGCCACGCGGCCCTGCATATGAAAACCTTCTGATGATCTCATCGCTTGGGCCGCCGTCGTTGTTTTCGACTGCTGGCGCTTGCTTGACCTCCTCCGGGCGAGGAGTGAACAAGAACATGACAAGTGGAAGTCCTGAATCTGATTTGCCAGTGGAAACCATTGATACGCTAAGGTTGCGCAACGACTCGCCCGAACCTTTTACATCGTCAGAGCCGTCAGCCTCTTTTGTCAGACGGTCCACCAGTCCCCAAGCCTCGCCAGTATTCGCTTCCGGGGACAGAACAAAAATCACCGTATTGGCGAGCAGATATGATTCCTGACTTCTCTCTGGCGGGTGCTTGGTAAAAGCACACATCAATGTGCAAATCCGTTTCGTCTTCGGTTCAAGGTTGATTTTGATGTCGCTTCCATCATCGAACACGCATGACACCCACGGTTCGCCATCAATCGTCTCCTCTTTGAAGGACTCGATTTGCAATCGCTGTTGTTCCTTGTTGAAGGCCGTGCGGAATTCCTCGGCAGTCATGGCAAAAGTCCGCTTCTCTGCGACTGCATCCGCTTTGTCTCCCCCAAAGAAACAGCTTTTCAAAAGCATCATCACCCCCAAGGCAACGATAATGAGGCAACCGCAGCCAAGAATCTCGTCCTTCTTTGTGACAGGCGGCTTTGAAGGCGCTGCTTCTCGTGTTTGAGTTGGGGCTTCGGGGAGGGCTGGCGGTTGCGTATTGTCCATTTGTTTGAGGGGCAGAAAATCAATCTCTGCCACCGCGCCCGGATGATCCGAACGGGTGGCCGGAGAGTTGATAAGCCGCACAAGGACGACCGCGACGGCCTTTAAGCCGGAGGCTCTGGACATAACCGCCGCCTCCCGGCCATTTTCATGGTGGGAAGCGGCGTGTTTCGCGGCACACGCCCGCCGCCTTATGCGAGGTTATCAAGACTCGGCTGGCATCTCTGCCAGCAATGCGAAACTACAGAGTCAGCGGAAAACGCGCAACTGTGAAAAGCGCGTTGCTTCAATCCTCACGGGGGACTGGTTGAGGTTTTGTCCTTGCCGTGTGAAGATGTGACAAATCGAGGCCGGGGTATTCGATCTTGATGATGTCTTCGGCGAGTGTGCGGAGGTAGCCCGCCCCTCTGCCGTAATGGTTCATTTGACGGCTTGCCGGGCCTTCACCGTCTTCCCAGCCTGCGAGGCGTGCCACCGTCTCAGCGGGGAGCCGTGCCGCCCTTGTGGCGTCCCTAAACTGGTGCCTGAAACTGTGCATGGTTGCCCGGCACCCGCTGCCCACGGTCAATTCCACGAAGCGGGCGAACCATTTGGAAAAGGCATCGGAGAAATAGCCCTTGTGACCCGGCGTGAGTTCCGGGAACAAGCGAGGGGATGCACTGTCACGCCTGCGTTCTTGAACGAAATCCATGAAGCCAAGCCGCACCAATTCAGGATGCAATGGAACCTCGCGCTTGCTCTGTTTTGTTTTGAGCTTCTTTTCGCATTTGCTGCCGTCTTCCCGTTCCTCGCGAATGGCTATGAAGGTGATGCCTTCAACGGTCTTCACGTCTTCCGTGTAAAGCTGGCAGGCTTCGTTGCAGCGGAAGCCGTGAAACAGAGACAGCAATGGAACCCAAAAGCGCCCGCCGCGTTCCTTGCCTTGGGCGCATTCCATGTGAAGCGACGAGCGGAAAAGGCGGTTCAGTTCCTCAATCGTGAACTGTGGGCGGGGGGCCGAAACAGCGCCACTTTCAAAAGTTTTGCCAAGCCTTCTGTTTTTGGCCGGGTTCTCAGGGATCATTTTGAAGTCCACCGCCAGATTGAACAGGGCCATGATTTGAATATGGTTATTGCGGAGAGTTTTGGGACTCAAGCGCCTACGGTCTTCCGCTTTGTCCGCTGCCTCCACGGCCTGCGCCAAAGTCATTCCCTTGTAACGCTTCGTGGCGTTTGGTGGAACGCGACGCAACAAATCGAAAAGTTGCCAAATGTCTTCTGGCTGAATCGTGGCAAGCTGCCGTTGCCCTCCAAAAAATTCGCGGATGAGACGGCAAGCCAGCTTGGAAGCATCCTCACTTTTGAGGCTGAGATTTTCGTCTTTGATGATCCGCTTCCGCAGTTCCAAAAGATCGTTCACAGTCTTCCCTTTGGGCTTCTCCGCTGCCGCTTCTGCGTAGGGATGAACGCCTTTGAAAAGGGGATCATGTTCCTTCACGATTTCGCCCTTGAGCATGTCTTGAGCGCGGCGGTAATACTCCAAAAGCGCCCGCAAGAAAACCGGGCGGAGCGTCTTGAAAGCGGGGCTTGTCACTGCGCATTCAATGTTTTCCGCCTTGAGGAACCGCTGCAATTCGCGGGTGCCGTCCAGCGGCTTGCCTTGGAAGACCTCGCCGCGTGCCAAGTCGTATTCATCATCTTGAACATTAGAGCGCATTTGCTCGCGTTCGTGCTCCGAGAGAAAGCGGCCCTCCTCCTGCATCCATTCCTCGAACTTGTGTTCAAAGCTGGCGAGGTAGCGGACGGCCATTTGATAGGCTTCCTTTTCAGGAATGACCGTCAAAAGCTGCTTTTCCTCCTTGGCCGGGGGAGCCTTTGAAGCCCGAAGTTTGTTCCTTGTGAGGTCAAAGATTTGGGCGGCTCGCTCATGTTCGGCAATGACTTTGCGGCAGGCTTCCCGGTAGTCGGATGTTCTCAAAGCCTTGCGGAGCATCTTCTTTCCAAGGGCGGCTTGGAGTTCGAGAGGCACTTTGAAGTTGGTATAGTAGCGCTGTTTGCGAAGCAGCAAACCCTGTTGGCGGGGCATGTCTTGGAAGGGGGCAAGTGTGACAGTTCGGGGTTCCATGTCACTACCTTACCCCTTGATCCCCAAGGCCGTCCAAGCATCTAAGGTGCTCGAAAACGGGGCGGCGGAGAGGGTGGGATTCGAACCCACGGTAGTTGTTACACTACGTCTGATTTCGAGTCAGGTGCCTTCAACCACTCAGCCACCTCTCCGGATCATTTGCGAGGACGGAGAGTACCGCGTCTGTGAATGAATGCAAGGCGCGGGTTGAGGTGGGGGTGGAGTTTTGAGGGGGAGGGGCAGAGAGATGTGAGGGCTGGTGGAGCGTGGCGGAAGCGGTGAGCTCATCTCGACGGAGCGAGATGGCCACTTTTGGGGAGCTTTACCTTGCCGTGTTTGACGCTGAGGTGGGGGCTGTGGCGGGAGAGGAAGCGCCAGGGGTAGTCAATGGCCTGGCTGATGCCGACGCGGATGTCGGTGGCGATTTCGTGATCTGATGAAGAGTGCTGGATGAGGCCGCAGCCGGCGGGGCGGCCTTTGCCGGTCATGGGGAGGCCGTGATGGGTACCATCAATGCCGAGGGCGAGCGCGAGCTTGCCGGGGCCGGAGCAGAGTTCGTGGAGTTTTTCGCGATGGCGGCGCTGCTGCATTTGCGGGATGCCACGGGTGGGCTCGAGGGCGCGGATGAGGATGAGGCCGTCCTGGGAGCCGCCTTTGACGAGGAGATTGAAGAGCCAGTACATGCCGTAGTTGAAATAGACGTAGGCGGTGCCCGCGGGGTGGGTTTTGACGAACTCGCGCGCGCTGGGGCGGGTGGCGGTGTGGCAGGCCGGATCTCCCTCCACGGTGTAGGCTTCGGTCTCGACGATGACGCCGGCGCTGCCTTTCCAGACGAGTTCGACGCCGATGAGTTCGCGCGCGACGGTGAGGACATCGCGCTGGAAGAAGGAGGTGCCGAGGTAAGGCATGCAGAGGAATCACTCGCTGCGGAAGCAGGAGCCTACGCCGCAGGTGGCGCAGGAGTTCAAAGGGGTGGCTGGTGAAGGCTCGGCGGGTGCAATGGGACCCCGGGGCAGTTTCTCCGAGCAGCGGATGCGTACCTGCAGCTGAGTGTCTGTGACCACGACTTCCATGCGCCAGGGGAGACGGGCACGCATGCGGAGATCGACATAGTTCCAGAACACGGTGGCATCCCGACCGATGCGGGCGAGGGAGCCGACGGAGGAATTGGTATGGGCGTGGCGTTCGACGATATCGAGGCCTGCCTCGAGAGCGGCATTGTAAATGGCACCGGAGAGCTGGCAGAGGCCGCCACCTATTTGGGGGATGAGGCAACCTTCGCGAAGCTCGCGGCCTTCGGCGTAGCCTTTGCGGCGGGTGATGCGTCCGAGGTGCGCCCAGAAGCTCCAGATTTTACCGGCGGGTATTTCGACGCCGTTGAGCGCGGCTGCGGCCACGCGGAGGTTTTGCACCTTGCCGTCCTGCAGCTCCTTTTCGCGAGGAGAGGTGTGCTGGTCGCGTCGTAGATCGGACTGCCACTGGGCGACGATGGGCAGAGCGGCCAGAGCGTCCGTCTTTGCGTGGGGGTGAATGCCTTCGCGCTGGTTTTTGATGCCACGGCGGAGTTGGTGGACTTTGGCCTTGGCGAGAAAAAGAAGTGCCGTCCAGCGGGTGGGTTCAGGATGGGCGTGCAGAGGTGGGTGGGCAGCCGCAACATTCATGGCGGGATGATCTCACAAACCGGTGGGGTGGTCCACAAATTCCCAGGGGATGCCGAACTTGGATTCGATGTAGGCGGAGAGGGCCTTCACGCCGAAGGTCTCGGTGGCGTAGTGGCCGCCATAGATGAGGTTGACGCCGATTTCTTCTGCGAGGGTGTAGCTCCAGTGGGGGCCTTCGCCGGTGATGAAGGTGTCGATGCCGGCCTTGGCGACGGTGGCGACTTCGGAGCCTGCGCCGCCGGTCATGATGCCGATCTTGCGGCAGGTGGCAGGGCCGCCGGGGCAGAGATGAACGCGGGCGCCGGTGGCGGTGGCGAGGCGCTGCACGAGTTCGTCGCGGCTGATTTCGGTTTCGATTTTCGCGCCGTTTTCAGTGCCCTTGGTTTTCATGAAGTTGCCGCAGGGTTCGAAGCCGAGGGCGCGGGCGAGGACGGCGTCGTTGCCGAGCGTGGGGTGGAAATCGAGCGGGAGGTGGCAGCTATAGACGGCGAGGCCGGCATCGAGGGCGGTCTTGATCTTTTGGAAGACGGGGCCGGTCCAGGTTTGGAGGCCGGTCCAGAACATGCCGTGGTGGACGATGAGGAGGTCTGCACCTGCGGCGGCGGCTTTGGTGATGACGGGCAGGGTGGCGTCGACTGCGGCAACGATCTTGGTGACTTGGCCGCTGCGGTTTTCGAGCTGGAGGCCGTTGAGCGCGTTGGAGTAGTCGGGGATTTCTGAGATGCGCAGTTCGGTGTCGAGGTGGGAGACGAGGTCGGCGAGATTCATGCTGGACAGGGGGTGGTGCGGTTCGATAGCTTGGGACATCATGTGCTGCTTCACAGGAAAAGTCGAGGAGGTCAAAAACACGCGCATCTTTGGCCGGGTGGGTGAGCGTGGGAATCAGGTGATCATCTATCAGATGTCGGCGAAGGTGCCGCAGGATCTGGCGATGGTGCTGCCGGTGCCGGTGAAAAAAGGCACGGGGGAGAAAGAGGTGAAGTTTTTTGACTTCTCGAAGTATGAATCGGTGTTCGATGATCTTTGGGAGATGTTTCCCGCTCCGAGGTCTACTTATGGGGATCCATTTGGGGCGGTGCCGGCAGCTGCGCCGAGCCGGTCTCTTCAGGTCGTCTCAGTGGGGGCCTATGATGCGAGCTTTGTGCCGACGGCGGCGGATTTCAGCCGGCTGGATGAGCGCTTTCGGCTGCCCGAGGGGACATGGGACAAGCTGCCGGGATACGCTGACTTTGGCTTTGCGGTGTTCAAGCTGAAGCCGGGGAATGCGCAGGTGCATCCGATGGCGTTTTCATTTCCGACGGCGCTGGCGGGGACGGTGTTTTTTCCGACGATGCACATTCACGACGGGAAGATCCATGCGAAGGAAATTTTTGACCACACGCTGTATCTGCAAGGCTCTGGGCTGGATGTGATGGGTGGCGGGTGGGCAGAATCGCCGGGGCTGGCGGTCACCAAGGTGAAGTGTGGCTACACGCATGGGATGGTGAGGCCGGAGATGCATGTGTATCGAAGCCAGATCCGTGGGAAAAACGAGAATGGCGACATTTTGGTGAAGCCGAAAAAGGCGTGAGCATGACCATGGCTGAGGTGACGCGATTTGCCCCGAGCCCGACCGGATGGCTGCATCTGGGGCATGCGTATGCGGCGCTGTTTGCGCATGAGCAGGCGGCTGGCGGGAGGTTTCTGATCCGGCTGGAAGACATCGACGGCACGCGGGCGAGGCCGGAATATGAGGCGGCGATCTTTGAGGATCTGGCGTGGCTGGGGCTGGAGTGGGAGAAGCCGGTGCGAAGGCAGTCGGATCACTTTGACGATTATCGGGCGGCTTTGACAAAGCTGGAGGGGCTGGGGGTTCTGTATCCGTGCTTTTGCACGAGGCGGGAGATTCAGGAGGAGATCGCACGGGCGGGGAATGCGCCGCAGGGGCCGGACGGGCCGCTGTACCCGGGGACGTGTCGGGGCCGGAGCGCGGAGGAGCGTGCGCAGCGGATGGCGGCGGGAGAGCAGTATGCGCTAAGGCTGGATGTGGCGAAGGCGGCGGGGCTGGTGGAAGGCGAGCTGAGCTGGAAGGATCGGGGGCGCGGGGTTTTCAAGGCGCAGCCGGGGGTTTTTGGAGATGTGGTGCTGGCGCGGAAGGACACGCCTGCGAGCTACCATCTTGCGGTGGTGGTGGATGATGCGCTGCAAGGGATCACGCTGGTGACGCGGGGTGAGGATCTACTGGAGGCGACGCATCTGCACCGGTTGCTGCAGGCGCTGCTGGGACTGCCAGTGCCGGAGTGGCGGCACCATGGGCTGATCGTGGATGAGAACGGGAAGCGGCTGGCGAAGCGGGATGATGCGCGGTCGCTGAGGAGTCTGAGGGCGGACGGGTGGACCCCCGAACGAGTGAGGAATATGATCAAAATTCAAACAGATCACGTCAAGCTAACATGATTCACTTCGAAGACTTTCCGTATGCTCAGCTTCGCGAAGCGATGAACACGATTGCGGGTCGTATGGCCACGGTGTTTGTCGCCATGGTGCTGGGAAGTTTGCTGGCATCGTTTACCGCCACGGAGTCATGGAGTGACATGTTCGGGTGCATTCCTCCTATCAGCTGGTTACTGGAACTTTTTAATGGGCGCGGTTTCATCGTACTGCCCGGCATCGTTGTCTTTGCCATCCTGTTTGTGAGGATGCAATGGCCCCTGCCGCTGGTTTTACTGGTGACTGCAGTCATGTGGTGGGATGGCCATGGTGCCATCCGTTGGGCAAGGTACGACAGCCCTGCCGTCAAGCGGGGGCAGGAGTTCGCGTGGCCGATGGGGCGTGGCAGCCAATCAAAGTAATCGATCCCCTGTTTCAAAACCCGACGACGGGAGGGGGGACGGTGCGGGCACCGCCACCGCCGAGGGGATTGCCCTTGGACTCTTCGATTTCGGAGACCACATTGTCCTTGAAGCTGATGCTGAGGGTGCCGACTTCGACGCGAACATAGACCACGGTCTGGACAATCTGGCCGAAGGAATTGACGCCGGTGCTGGTCTGCGGGACCTGGTCGTAGATGGCGTATTCCACGCGCTCCTCCTTGCCTGCGGCGGTGACTTTGCTGGACTTGCGGGAGGGCTTGCCCATGGAGGCCTGGACTTCCTCCCGGGTCATGCCGAGCGCGACCTGCTTGTGCTGGATGAGCTCATCGACCAGCTTGGTGCGCTCATAGAGTTTTTTGAGGTTCGTGTTTAGATTGGGGTCGGTGGAGAGCATGTCGGCCATGCGGACCCAGCCGGCGACATCGCCGTGGCGGGCGCGGCCGCGGACCCGGTAGGCGGTGTCAGACATGGCCAGCAGCGTGACGACGGTGCCGGGGGCGAAGGAACCAAGAGCGCCCTGCAATTTGCTGGTGGGGTAAACGGGGGCTTCCAGCTGTACTTTGAGTATGATGGGCTTGGGGGTCATGCCCTCCAGCGCAAAAGTGCCGGGCTCGACGGTGGGCAGGGAGGAGCGATTGCGCGGGGAGGAGGCGGCAGACTGCCCCGGGGCGGCCTGAGTGATGCAGAGGGCGAGGAGGACCAAACAGATCGCTTTCATGGCAGGGTGGCTGGGAATTCGGCTGAGAGTAGCCGACTCAGACGGTTATGAGCAACCTTTTGTTCGACGCATAAAATCTCCCGCGTATTCCTTTCCACCCCCAGCCATGCCAAACGGACCCCTTTCCACCAAGCTCTTCGACCTCGCCAAACAGTACATCCCCGGAGGTGTGAACTCGCCTGTGCGCGCCTTCCGCAACGTGGGCGGAGATCCCTTCTTTGTGAAACGCGCCAAAGGCTGCCGCATCTACGATGTGGATGACCGCTGCATGATCGACTACGTGGGCACCTGGGGGCCGGCCATCCTGGGGCATGCGCCCATTTCAGTCATTGAGGCGATCCACAATGCGGCGAAGGAGGGGGTGAGCTTTGGCATCCCGAACCTGTATGAGGTGGAGATGGCGCGGACAATTTGTGAATGGGTGCCGAGCATCCAGAAGGTGCGGATGGTGAGCAGCGGCACGGAGGCGACGATGTCGGCGATCCGTCTGGCGCGTGGATTTACCGGAAGGGACCGGCTGGTGAAGTTTGACGGGTGCTATCATGGGCATTCGGACAGCCTGCTGGTGGCCGCGGGCAGCGGGGCGCTGACGCATGGGAACCCGGACAGTGCGGGGGTGCCGAAGAGTTTTGCGGAGCTGACGAGCGTGCTGCCTTTCAACGATGAGGCGGCGCTGGAGGAGCTGTTTGAGAAACAGGGGCATGAGATCGCGTGTGTGATCGTGGAGCCGTATCCGGCGAATGCGGGTCTGATTTTACCGAAGCCGGGCTTCTTGCAGAAGCTGCGGGACATCACGGCGAAGCATGGGGCGCTGCTGATTTTTGATGAGGTGATGACGGGTTTCCGTCTCGCCCGTGGCGGGGTGCAGGAGCTGGAGAAGATCACGCCGGATCTGACCTGCCTGGGCAAGGTGATCGGCGGTGGCCTGCCGGTGGGTGCGTTTGGGGGGCGTGCGGATGTGATGGACAAGCTGGCGCCTATCGGGCCGGTGTATCAGGCGGGCACGCTGAGCGGCAATCCGGTGGCGCTGGCGGCGGGCCTGGCGCAACTGCGTGAGCTGGAGAAGAAGAATGGCTACGCGCTGCTGGAGAATCTTGGGCAGATCATGGAGGACGCTGTGCTGGAGGTGCTCAAGAAGAAGGGCCTGAACTACCGGTGGTATCGCAAGGGAAGCATGTTCTGCCTGTTCTTTACGGAGAAGGAAGTGCTCAGCCTGCAGGATGCGAAGACGTCAGACTTGGCGGCGTTTCGGAAGTTCTTTCATTACTGCCTGGACCATGGGGTGTACTTTGCGCCGAGCCAGTTTGAGACGGGATTCATCAGCATGGCGCACAGCCGGGATGACCTGGAGCAGACGGCGGAGGTGGCTGCGGCGGCGCTGGGGGCGTTGTAAAATTGGGGGTGTAACCCGGCGGAAACAGGTTATTCTTTTTTCATGCCACAGCTCACCATCGACGTTCCGGAAACGCTCATGCCGCTTCTCACCCGCAAGGCTGAAGGCGTGCGGGAGACTCCGGAGGAATTCATCGTGAGCTATTTGTCGGTGAACCTGGACCAAGATGACTCTGCTCTACCGCAAGGCATGACGTCGGAAGAGCAGAAGCGTCTGGAGGACATTTTGGAGGAAAGGGACAAGGGGCCGTTTGTACCCGTGCCCGATGATTTGGTGGATAGAGTCATGGAGAAGGCCATGGCACGGGTTCATGGCCACAAGGTGCATGTTTGATCCTTTGCGGCATATGCACCCCGATGTGGGTGAGGTCGATCTGGTCGAGATCGCAGAGCACATTGCGATGGATGATCCCGATGCCGCAAGGAGGGTGGTGAGTGCAATTCGTGACATGTTTATCCTTCTGTCGGGCCATCCTCTGCTGGGAACTGAATACCATCCGCTCCGTCGCTCTCTCCAAGGCATTCGTATGATCACGGTTCCTGAGTATTCCAACTACCTCATCTATTACCGCCCGCTCTCGGAGAATAGCGGGGTGCGTATTTTGTATGTGCTCCACGGTGCCCGTGATGCTGTAGCATTTGCCAAAGTACACAGCCGCCAGTAATCCTTCGTCATTCGGTTTTACTCATTTGTTTTTATGTCTGAACCTCGTTTTGCCGTTGCCCAGCTGGATGAAATCACGCCGACGCCTTGTCCTTGTGGGCAGGCGAGGAGGGCGTTTAAGGAGGACTGGAACACGCTGGCGACGGTGCACCTGACGGACATCCATGCGGACTCGAAGGCGCACTACCACAAGAAGATGACGGAGATCTACATTGTGCTGGAGGGGGAGGGCCATCTGGAGGTGGATGGGCAGATCGTGCCGCTGAAGCCGATGACGACGGTGATGATCCGGCCGGGGTGCGTGCATCGGGCGGTGGGGAAGCTCAAGATCATCAATGTGCCGATGCCGCCGTTTGATCCGGCGGATGAATTTGAGGTGTGATTTTATTTCTGCGGACGATGAAGCGTTTTCTGTCTCTCCGCTTTTTTGCCAAGCTGGTGGCAGGCTTGGTGGTGCTGTGCGTGATCGGAGTCGGTGTGGAAAACTGGACGGGTGCCCGTGCTCTGGCGGAGGCCAGGGAAGACTTCATGGCGAAGGGCGGGGTGCTCGAATTTGCGGCGATGCAGGCAAAGCCTCTGCCGACGGAAACAAACTTTCTCGCGATTGAGCAGTTGGATGGCATTTCGGTCCCTCGAGAAGAAGAGGAGTTGCCGATTCATCGCAAGCTTCTGGCATTGGACTGGGCGTATGCGGCCATTGATAAAAATCCCAAAGCGCCGCGCCCGAATCTGAATGGCGGCAGCGCGACGAGCGTGCCTCTGGATGTGCAGGGCACCGCTGCCTACCTTTCTGAAACCTCCTACATCGATACCGCGCCGGATGCTGATGCGGCTCAAGTCCTGGCGGCGATCGACAGGCTGCATCCGCTGCTCAAGGAACTGAGTGACGCCGCGGTGGACCGGCGCGAGGCGTGCTTTGATCATTCCGCCTCACTGGGTTATGTCCGTGCACCTTATAAGCTCGCGACACTACACTTGAACGGGGCGTTGCGAGCCGCCAAGGGTCTTGAATTGCGGGCGCAGATGGCTGCGGCAGCCGGCGATGCCGAAAGCGCAGTGCGATCCGTCCAAGCCTCGATGCGCTTTACTCAGGCGCTGTGTCAGGAGCCGCTGCTGATCGGCCTGCTCTCTGGCACCGCGACGGCCGACTTTGATGTGAACTCCCTATGGTACTTGCTCAGTCAACATACGGCTTCCGCAGAGCAACTGGCACGGCTGCAGGCGGATCTGGAGCGGCTGGACCTCATGCGTGCGCAGTTCCAGGCCATGCGTGGCGAACTGGTGTGGCAGATGGAGAGCATCGAGTGGTACAAGGGGCATCGCGATGACTTCCTCAAAGTCTTTTCGGAAATGCAGTTCATCAAGGAGCAGACGGAGCCGGCGTGGCATGTGTCGGCGGCCCTTCACATGATTCCGTCGGGGTGGTTTGATCATAACGGGGCCACTGCATTGCGGCTGGGGTCCGTGTATCTGATTGAGCCGGCGATGAGCCGTGACGGGCGCGGAATGATGCGCGCCTTTGATGAAATATATGATTTGTTGAAGAAAAATCATGGAATGGCTTCGCCGCATCATGCGTGGAGCGTGCTCGGCTTTTCCTCGTTCCGGATGATCATTCAACAGGCCATCTATTGTGAAGCTTTGAGACGTCAGTGCCTTGCCGCGATTGCGATTGAGCGCTACCGGCTGATGCATGGGAAGCTGCCTGTGGCGCTGAGCAATGTGGTGCCGGAGTTTCTTGCCAAGGTGCCGCAGGACATCATGGACGATGCGCCGATGCGGTACCGGGCAGAGGGGGACGGAAAGTTTGCGCTTTGGTCCATCGGGTGGGACGGGAAGGACGATGGTGGCATACGCCCGGAGGGCAAAGAAGCGAAACGCGCCAACAAGGCAAACTACGTCGGAGACTGGGTGTGGAAAAACTGAGGTGAGAGGCTGGTGAAGCCGGGGCAAAAAGGAGGTGTGAAAAATTCGAATCGCGACTCGTTTGAGGTATGTTGGAAATGTCAGGCGGCCAAACCTGAATGATGAAGACTATGAACAAGCTTGCTCCCCTTTTGCTGACGATGCTACTGCCGGCGCTCTCACATGCTGAAACACCGAAGGCAAAGAAGTCGGCCATGCCCGAGGGATTTCACGAACTCAAGATCGGGGATACAGCGCCGGATTTTGATCTCGTCGGCATTGATGAGGAGAAGCACACGCTGAGGAATTATGAGGACGCCGATCTGCTCATGATCGCTTTTTTGAGCAATCACTGCCCGACATCCCAGGCGGTGGAGGGGCGGATCAAAAAACTGCAGAAGGACTTCAAGGGGAAGGGGCTGAAGGTGGTGGCGATCAATCCGAATGATCCGGCGGCGCTAAGGCCGGATGAGCTGGGCTACTCGAAGTACAACGACAGCTTTCCGGAGATGAAGCTGCACGCGAAGGAGCAGGGCTTTACGTTTCCCTATCTCTACGATGGGGACACGCAGAAAACGGCGCTGGCGTATGGCTGCCTGGCGACTCCGCACGTGATGATTTTCGACAAGGAGCGCAAGCTTCGCTACCAGGGGAGGCTGGATGATTCACGCTATGGGGATGACAGCACGGTGACGTCTCCTGATGCGCGCAATGCCATCGAGGCGCTGCTGGCGGGCAAGCCGGTGCCGGTGGAGGTGACCCCACCGCATGGGTGCTCGACGAAGTGGATCGACAAACGGAAGCAACTGGTGGCTGACAACGAGAAGTGGGAGAAGGGGGAGGTGGAGGTGGAGCTGATCGATGCGAAGGGCGTTGCGGCGTTGCGCAAGAATGACACGAAGAAGGTGCGCCTCTTCAATGTGTGGGCCACCTGGTGCGGGCCGTGCGTGAAGGAGTTTCCGGAGCTGGTGGCGACGTCGCGGAAGTTTGGCCTGCGGGATTTTGAGTTCATCAGCATCAGCATGGATGACCCGAAGACGATCGATGAGGTGAAGGCGTTTCTGGAGAAGCACAACGCGGTGGTGCCGGACAAGCTGAAGCCCTCCCTCAAGGCCGAGGGACGCAAAGGCAACGCCTACGTCTTCAATGGAGCAAGCCAGGATGAACTGATCAAGGCGCTGGATTCCGAGTGGCCCGGCCCGATCCCGCACACCGTGGTGGTGGCACCGGGAGGCGAGGTGATCTTCCGTCACAACGGCCAGATCGACGGGGACGAACTGCGCGCGAAGATTTTGGAACACATGGGCCGGTTTTACAAACCGGAGGCGGAAGCGAAGCCGTGAGGCTGGGCAACGCATGGTTTTCCACCAAGTATTGTTGTAATGCTTTGAGATGAACTCGGGATCTTTTTAGCATTCTGTTTGTGTTTGTTCCTCAGCGGATGCAAGCCAAGAGCTGCCCAAACTCTGCTGCCGCCGCAAGCTAAAATGCCTATGAAACCAGAACTTCTGTATCCCTACATCGTCACCAAGGAGTATCTCGAACATGGTGCTCCACAGCCTGACGGATTTACAAAACCTCTGGGGCAAGGTGTGTATGCCACACTTGTCTGCGACTTGAACGGCTTAGTTAGGAATGTACTTCCGACAGAACTGGCACAAGCGGGGCTAAGCTCCGACGAGGCGCTCGCGCGAGCCCAAGCCAATCTGGAGAAGATGATTCAGTCCCAGACGATTCACAGTGCGGTTTTACCCAAAGGTCCTCATGGAAAGCCATTCGTTCTTTTCGGTGGCCACTGGGGCGCGGCTTCTGTTTGCACATGGAGCGGACTTCACAGGATCGCTGCGAGAGCGCTCGGGACAGAGCGACTGGTTTTGTCGATCCCGCACAGGGAGGCGCTGATCATATTTGCTGATGGTGAGTCTGATTACATCACGGCAATGCAAGAAATGATTCGAGAGAACGAAGCCGATGGGACAAAGCCTTTGACCTGGGATTTGTTTGTTTTGGCCCCGGATGGCCTCAAGCCAAAGTCCTGAACAGGAATGTTCAGGACTTTGGCGAAGATTTTGGAACACATGGGCCGGTTTTACAAACCGGAGGCGGAAGCGAAGCCGTGAGGCTTATCAAGCTGCTGGCAGCGCATTCAGATCGATGACTTTGGTGTCGGCGATGTCATCGTGGAGGGTGTTGTGCTGGGTGCGGAAGATGCAAAGAGCGTCCACCAGAGCGAAGATGGCTCCCACACAGGGGATCATGACGATGAGCTGCACCGGCAGGAGGCGTTTGAGGATGATGTGGGAGCGCTCCACCGGGGTGCCATTTTTCCGCACGATACGCAGGCCGAGGACGCCTTTGCCAATGGTCTGGCCGCGGCCCAGGTGACCCCAGTTCAGGGCAAGCATGACTAAAAGCCCCACAGGCGCCCAGAGCAGCTGCTCCGGACTCCATGAGCCACCGCCATGGGAGGCGCGCTCCATCGTGCGCGCGAAGTAACCACCGAACCACATGAGGGGAAGCATGATGACCGACGAAATCAATGAGTCGAGCACGCTGGCCCCAAGACGCCGCCAGGGAGAGGCCAGAGTCTGATTTACCTCCGGAACGGCCGGAATGATGTTTGCTTGGGGCGGCGCGTAAGGATTGACAGGATCGTTCATGGTGTGGGCATTGTGGGCCACACAGCATTTTTCTGTCCAGCTTAAAATGAACCGCAGACCAGTTTCACAAAATTCAATCCATCCGGCGTCAGCTTGCCAGTGCTGCCACTGCCAGAAACACAGCCACGGGTGTTTGTGTAATGAGGGATCCCTGCGTCCCTGACCCAGGTAAGGACGGGCGCTGCAACCGGGGCGGTGGAGGCCTTGACCGCCAGTGGCAGCCCCCAGCGGCTGAAGGTGACCTCCCAACTGGCGGGCCTGCCCATGGGCCGGGAGCCATCCAGCAGCCAGGGGTAGTTCTTCAGAATTTCCATCTCGGCATTGCCAGGCACCGCGACGCGGTAGGCGCTCTCCGTAGCCTTTACGGCGCCAGCCACGGTGAGGGCTGGGTTCTTTTTCTGCGCCAAGTAAAGCGACTGGAGATCGAGTCCGATGAGATTGAGGCCGTTGTAAAGACCGTGATGATTCGGGGTGGCGAAGCTGGCATTGTGCCAGGCCTCGAAGCGGCTGGAGAGGAAGAGGTTCAGCTCCACATGCAGATGGGCGCGACGCTGGTCGATGCCGCTGCCGGTGTAGCCAAGCAGGCCCAAAACCGTGCCAGCCTGCACCTTCTGTCCGGTGCTGACATTCGCCACGGCCAGATGTGCGTAGAGAGAGAAGTAGGGGCTGCCACCCCAATTGTGCTGCACCACGACATAGCGGCCGTAATTGCTCAAGCCCGAGGCTGCGGCGACATAGACCACGACGCCATCGGCGATCGCCCCGACCTGATCCTGCGGATTGCCTTTGGCATCCCGCTGCAGAGGCTTGATGTCGAGACCTTCGTGGAAACGTGCGTAGGCGATGCGGCTGCCAAAGCGGCGGGGATCACGGACAAAGCCAAACTGTCCGCCCTCCCAGGGGGTGGTTTTGGAGCCCTCGAAGTCGCGGTCCACAAACTGGAAAAACTCCGAGGGAGAGTCATACAGTGCGTGGTTGGCGGTGGGAAGCTGCAGCTGCTGTGCTGGCAGGACGCCAGCGAGCAAGGAGAGCAGAGAAAGGGAAAGCGCGAGACGCATCATCATCATTATCGTCATCAGGTGCCGGGGAGCTTGTAGCCTTCGAAGGGCAGGTCCTTCGGCTTCTTCGGTGCAGGACGGACCACGCCGCGCTCCTTGGCCTGTGCCGCGGCTTTTTCAGCAGCCTCCAGGGCTTTGGCATCTCTGCGGGAGTTCATTTTTTCCTTGCCTGTGGAGGGCAGCATGTCGTCCATCAGACGCGAGGAGGACTTCATGTATTTGAGGCGCGGGTAGAACTTGTCCATCTCATCGATCGTCTGCTGGGAAAGCCCGCGCCAGATGATGAAACGGCCGTTGGTGATCGGCTGATCGATCTCGACCATGTCGATGGGAAGGCCATTGACCATGGTGAGGATGTACATGCCGCGGTACTGGCGGGTGGCGAGATCCAGCGCCGTACGGCCTTTGGTGTCGAGCTGCAGGAGCACGCCAAAGTAGCCGACATCCTTTTCATCCGGGAAGGGCTCGAATCCCGAAATGCTGCGCTGGCTGAACTCGGGAATCTTTTTGAAGATCATCTCCTGGCCGAAGATGGGCAGCTTCATGAGCTCGTGGGGATGCTCGATTTCATTGGTCTGCACGTGCGCAGTGATGAGGAGTTTGTTCTCCCGGAGGGTGTCACAACTGGCCAGCAGACCTGAAAGGGACAGCACGAAAACGGCGCGGAAAAGGAGTCGCATGCAGGCATCAAACCAAAGACGCGCGTGCTTTGCAACCCTGGAGGCGCAAACTGGCGCGAAACTTCCATGCGGGCAGGGGCATCCGCCGATTTGACAAGGCCGCGAATCGCCGGACTGTCCGCGCACCCGCACCATGCCAGACTTTGTACGCACGCTCCTCACGAAGGCCCAGATGGCCGATGGTGTGCGGGCATTGGCGGAAAGCATCGTGACGGCCAATCCGGGGGCCGAAAGCATCGGACTGGCGGGTGTGTTCACGCGTGGGGTGCCGCTGGCGAAGCGGATTGCGGCTGAGATTGAAAAAATAGGAGGTCCGAAGGTCTTGATCGGGACCATCGACATCACGCAATACCGCGATGATCTGAACACCTTTCAGATGGTGCCGAAACTGGAAGGGTCTGACATCGCCTTCGACATCGACGATCTCAACGTGGTGCTGTGTGACGAGGTGATCTACACCGGGCGCAGCGTGCGCGCGGCGCTGGACGAACTGCTGAATTTTGGCCGGCCCAAGCGCGTGCAGCTGGCCGTGCTGGTGGACCGCTGCGGCCGTGAGTTTCCTGTGCAGCCGGATTTCTCCGCCCTGAAGGTGACCCTGGCCCCCGGAGAGCGTGTGGCCGTGCGATTTGAAGAAGTGGACGGCCAGGACGCCTGCACCGTGCAAACCCAAGCCCCCGCAAGATGACCCCGCGCAAAGACCTTCTCGATATCGCTTCGCTCACCGACGAGGAAATCTCCTTCGTCCTGGACAACGCCGGGCCGTTCAAGGATCTCTTCAAGCGCAGTGTGAAGAAGGTGCCGACGCTCAAGGGGCAGACGGTGCTGACGCTTTTCTACGAGCCCTCCACGCGCACGCGCTCCAGCTTCGAAGTGGCGGCGAGCCGCCTGTCCGCGGACGTGACGCACTTTGACATCGAGTCAAGCAGTGTGGTGAAGGGGGAGTCGGTGCTGGACACGGTGGAGACCCTGGAGGCCATGCGGGTGGACTACATCGTGGTGCGGCACAAGCAGTCCGGCACGCCGAATCTCATCGCCAAAAATACGCGGGCGAGTGTGATCAATGCGGGTGATGGCTGGCATGCGCACCCGACGCAGGCGCTGCTGGATGCCTTCACGCTGCGGGAGATTCACAAGGATCTGCGCGGCTGCCGTGTGCTCATCGTGGGAGACATTCAGCACTCACGCGTGGCGCGCAGCACGAGCCTCATTTTCCGACGACTGGGCATGCAGGTGGCGTACCTGGCCCCAGGCTCGATGATGCCGCGCGAAGTGCCTCAGGAGATCCCGCAGTTTGGGAACTGGACGGACGCCTTCGACTTTAAGCCGGATGTGATTTATCTGCTGCGTGTGCAGGGCGAGCGCATTGACGAGCCCTTTGTGCCGAGCTCCGCGGAGTACCACCGCAACTACGGGCTGACGGATGAGCGGGTGAAAGTGCTGCGCGAGCGCGGGCTGCACCTGATGCACCCGGGGCCGGTGAACCGCGGCGTGGAAATCACGGATGCGGGGATGAACTATGAGCGGTGCCTGATCAACCAGCAGGTGGAGAATGGAATCGCGGTGAGGATGAGCGTGCTGTACTGGCTGAGGCCGGGGGCGGTGGAGTAGAGCTGAGAGGCGTGGACGAATAGCGATCCAAGAGCTGTCTGGCTTAGGGAAGTCTTGTCTGGATGCGACTTCAAGATGGCGGCCATCCTTTTGGCAATGGAGCAGGCGCCTCACACGAAGAGGAACGACAGGCCGCCGCCGGAAAGATCCTGTGCCAATGGGCCGTGAAGTACGGGGCAGTGCCGCTTCATCCCGACCCGAGCCCATTTATGAAACACTGTCTCCTTGGTCTTTCTCTGGCTGCTTCGCTGATGGCTGCGGATACTGAAAACTGGCCGCAGTATCGTGGTGCGAACTCCGACGGCCTTGGCGAAGGCGCGACGCTGCCGGAGACGTGGAGCGAGACTGAGAATGTCGTGTGGAAGACGAAAGTGCCGGGCTGGGGCTGGTCGTCGCCGATTGTGTGGGGAGACAAGATTTTTGTCACGTCGGCGGTGGGCGAGAAGGAACTGCCCACGCCGATTTTGGGCGGCTATCCGGGCGGTCATGTTGGGACCAACGAGGTGCATCGCTGGATGCTCTATTGCCTGGATTTCGAGACAGGCAAAATCCTGTGGGAGTTCGAGGCGCACAAGGGCATCCCGCCGCAGATGCGGCATCCGCGCAATTCCTTTGCCTCTGAGACGCCGGTGACGGATGGCGGGCGGGTGTATGCCTGGTTTGCGAACATCGGGCTGTTTTGCTGTGACATGAACGGCAGGAAACTGTGGGAGCGCCGCTGGCCCAGCTACCCGATGCGGGACGGCTGGAACACCGGCACCTCGCCGGTTCTGCATGGTGACCGCATTTTCATCCAGAATGACAACGAGCAGGAATCCTTCCTCGAAACGCTCGACAAACTCACTGGCAAGACGCTGTGGCGCGTGGCGCGAGAGGAACGCAGCACCTGGTCCACACCCTATGTGTGGGAGAGCGGCAGCCGCAGCGAACTGGTGACCATCGGCATGAATAAAATCCGTTCTTATGCGCCTGAGGACGGTCGCGTGATCTGGGAGCTGAGCGGGACTGCCGGGCTCGTCAGCCAGACCCCGCTGTCGAAGCACGGGCTGCTCTATGCGGGAGCGGGCTATCACTACGGCCCGCTGTATGCCATCCGTCCTGGTGCGCAGGGCGACATCACGCCCGCCGATGACGCGACGAGCAGCAAGTTCATCGCATGGTCGCAGAAACGCGGATCGAGCATCCACCCTGGCTACCTCATCAGCGGCGACCGGCTCTTCGTCTGCTACGACTCCGGCCTGCTAGGCTGCTTTAATGCCAAGACCGGTGAGGAGATCATCGCCAAACAGCGGCTCAACACGAAAGGGGGGCGTTTCTACGCTTCGCCCTGGGCCTACAACGGCCGCGTGTTCATGCTAAATGAAAGCGGCGACACGTGGGTGATCGAGGACGCCGCCGAATACAAGCTGGTGCGCAAAAATTCTCTCGGTGACGTCGCATGGGCCACGCCAGCCATCGCACGCGGCAGCCTGTTCATCCGCACCTACTCGGCGCTGTTCAGGCTCCAGAACAAGAAGTGACCCGCCAATGAAAGCAGCCCGCATTCTCTTCATCGCCGCGGCCGTCAGCGCCATGCTGAAGGCGCAGGAAGCCACGGTGGTCAAAGCCGTGGGGGACCGCGCCCAGCGTGGTAAATTGAGCGATCAGCGCCAGTTCGTGCGCGGTGACACCGGCAAGTGGAGCGATGCCGCCACGCTCCAGCACATCCCGCCGCTCGCGCAGAAACCGCAAGGACTGACGCTGGACGAATGGTCCGAGCAGCTGGCGGAGAAAGAAACCGCGACCACCGCCACCGACGACAACTGGCTTATTTTCCGCTCCCGGCAGTACGACGACAACGACCGCATGTGGATCGAGAAGATCGAGCGACGCGGCAATGAATTCACGGTCACGATGCACGAGGCGATCTGGCACGGAAAATACTTCAAAACCTTCACTTATTACGAGGTCACCGCCGTGAACTTTGGCCGGCTGCCGCCGGGAAACTACGCGGTGAAGTGGCTGGTGAAACCGCTGACCTTCAAACAGCTTGAGAAGCCCGCGCAGCCCAACAAGGACAACAAAGACAACTGGCCGATGGACGAGCAGCCAGCAGGAGGCAAGCCGGTCGAGCTGCATGCCGTGTTTTCGGTCCGGTGATCCATGGCGGACGGCAGGCCTCTTCAGCGAAGTGCATTGCCGAGCCGTGAGAGGCGCTGTGATCCTGGAGCCCTGCAAGAACCCCGGTCCCCCGTCGTTCAGGCTTCAAGCAGTATTGCTCTCCCAACATGCACCGGCTCTTTTTGATCTGCTTCATCTCCTCTCTTCACGCCGCCGACTGGCCGCAGTTTCGAGGGCCCACTGGCGACGGTGTCACCACTGAGACGAACCTGCCGCTGAACTGGAGCGAGAAGGAGAATCTGGTGTGGCGCACCGAGCTGCCGGGACCGGGTTCATCAAGCCCCATCGTGAGCGGTGACCGGGTCTTCCTCACGAGCTACAGCGGCTACGGCCTGGACATCAAAGCCCCTGGCGACATGACCCAGCTGACACGCCACGCGTTGTGCCTCGACAAGCGCAGTGGGAAGATTTTGTGGGATTACCCGGTCAAGACCGACCTGCCGGAAACGGTGTACACCGGCAGCTACATCACCATGCATGGTTATGCCTCAAGCTCGGCGGTCACTGATGGCAAGGGCGTGTTCTTTTTCATGGCCAACGCGGGAGTCTTTGCCTTCACCATGGACGGCAAAAAAGTGTGGGATGTGAGCGTGGGTGAAAAGCCGCATCCCTGGGGTGTCGGGACTTCGCCGATCCTGTATGGCGATCTGCTGATCGTGAATGCCGCTCTGGAAAGCAATCAACTGCTCGCGCTGGACCGCAAGACGGGGACGACGGTCTGGAGCGCCAAGGGCTTCCCGGCTTCATGGAACACGCCGACGATCGTTAAGGTGGGAGATCACGATGAACTCGTGGTGAACTCCAGCGGCAAACTGCGCGCCTTTGATCCGAAGGATGGCAAAGAACTGTGGTCCTGCGACAGCATCAAGGCTGCGGAGCTGTGTCCGTCGGTGGTGGCACATGATGGTGTGGTGTTTGTGCTCGGTGGCGGTGGCAAGGCCCTTGCCGTGCGCGCCGGTGGCCAAGGCGACGTCACTGCGACGCACATCGTCTGGCAGGTGCAGAAGGGCTCGAATGTCGGCTCGCCGGTGTATCACGAGGGTCACCTCTACTTCGTCAATGACACGCGCGGCACCGCGACGTGCCTGGATGCGAAGACGGGGGCTGTGGTCTATGAGCAGCCGATGCTGAAGGAGAAGCGCGACCGCTGGTATGCGACTCCGCTGCTCAGCGGCGGCCGGCTGTACTACACGAGCCGGCAGTCGGGTTCCGTGGTGCTCGCCGCCAAACCGCAGCTTGAGGTGCTGGCAACGAACGTGATCGCAGATGACACCAGTGTGACCAATGCGAGTCTCGCGGTGTCGGATGGCCGGATATTTTTGCGCTCGGACAAGTTTGCGTATTGTTTTGGGGTGAAGCAGTGAGAGCGGACATCGCGGTGAGGATGAGCGTGCTGTACTGGCTGAGGCCGGGGGCGGTGGAGTAGAGAAGTTTGCTCAATCTATGGATGAACGCCGAGGGCGATCAAAGCTTGGCGCAGGCCCATCAAGCCGGAACGATTGAGGCGCAGTGTTTCCACCGTCGCACGGCCGGAGGGTGAGATGCCAATCAGGCGTCGCGCATCTGGCAACCAGGCAAAGTGGTCGCTCCATATCTGCCTTCTTGGATTGTAGAGCGCCACGGTGAGTTCGGTCACGGGATCGAGGGCACGAGTTCGAGTAAACTTGTGGTTGTTACAACCTTGGCATGATAGCGCCAGATTGTCGGCGGAAGTAGAGCCATGCTTGCTGAGAGGCAAGATGTGCTCCACCGACAATGCCTGGGTAGCATAGGCCTCGGGTGTCTGGCAATATTCACAGCGTGCCTGTGCACGGGCGCGCACAAGCCGTCGCAACGCTGCACCGACGTGCTCAGGCATGGGTTGCCAAAGATTTCAATCCCAGTTGTTCCATCAGATCTGGCAACGAGATCTTGCGCAGAGCGGCCAGTTTGACGAGGCTTTGCATGCGCTTGGCATGCAGCAATTCCACCGCATCAGAAAGCCGTAAAAGTTCACGATGGTCTGACGGAGTGAGGGACTCGTTTTTGCGCTTGAGCGAAAGCCGGCGGTAAGCCGTGCGCTGATCTGCTGGCAGCGTCTCATTAATGATTTCCAACAACCTCGCTTCGTCTGCTTTGAGAGCGCCCTTTTTCGTCGCAGCAAGCATCTGCAGCTTGTGCAGGACGCCCTCCATGTCAGCCGTGCTCAGCTTGCCTAATTCTCGAAGAATCAGCGCCGGCGTGAAATGTGTGGCAGTCATCGACATGGGAGAAAGTGGATGATTCAGTCAAAAACTCAAGCGCTTACACCATGGCCTCAGACCAGCTGAGCCAGATGAGGGAAAATGGCATCGCGGTGAGGATGAGCGTGCTGTACTGGCTGAGTCCGGGTGCGGCGGAGTAGGGACTATGATCCGTATCGGCGCTTCCAGTCAAATTTTGGAATGTGGATGCGGTGGTTGCTTGTGCCGTCCCACTCCAAGGCAAAGCCAGCGCGTTCCAGTTCTTCTTTCAAGGTCAAGGCCACCTTGAGTTTGTCGGGGACATCGCCATCCACATGATCAAAGGCCAGGGTTAAGCCCTCATTGGCGACTGCCCGTTCAAGATCTTGTCCGTGATAGAAGCAGTAGCCGAGGTAACGACCTTTGGGGTGGTTCGAAAGTGCTTCACATGCATCGGAGTGTCCGTCTGACATGGTGTAACCGGCATTGTGCAAACAAAGCACTCCCTGATTGTCCAATGCGTGAAAGGCTGCGTTTAGGAGGTCGCAGTCGGTGATCTTTGGCCAAAGCTTTTCCGCTTCTGCTTTTTGAT
The DNA here is from genome assembly GCF_044222565.1 of Prosthecobacter sp. GTDB lineage: Bacteria > Verrucomicrobiota > Verrucomicrobiia > Verrucomicrobiales > Verrucomicrobiaceae > Prosthecobacter. The sequence continues at coordinate 76,133 of NZ_JBGANA010000014.1, read as the reverse complement.
TGAATTCGGGTTCGACAGCATTGCGCAGCATCTCCTCATTGGCATCTTCCTCGAGGATATCGTCAATCATTTGATCCACCTCTTCGGGAGAATAAAACCCTGACCAGACCCAGGTGTGGATGGCGTCGAGAATGTATTTGTCTGTCTCGTTCAGCTCAGATGCCTGTCTTGTTCGAAGACTGGGTGGAACGAACTCACCAGAGCCGGCGCATTTTGCGCCGAGCCACTTTTTGAATTGAGACCAGTAGCTCATGGCCAGTGTCAAAACTTCCCATCCCGCGACTCAAAATGCGTGGGCTTCCCCAGCGACTCGCCGCCGGTGGAGATCCAGTGGGCGACCCATTCGATGAGTTCTTCGTCGCGGACGAAGGGGATGCCGAGTTCGACGAAGCTGCGGTAGGGGTTGCTGAGGAGGGCGTCGGGGGCCTCCTGCCCGGTGATCTGGGCCGGCTTGCCGAAGATTTCGCCGAAGCGGGTGGCGACTTCACGGACGCTGAGGGTGGTGGTGCCAGTGAGGTTCACGGTCCAGGCGGGGCTTTGGGCCTTGCCGAGACTGAGGAGGGAGAGGGCATTGGCATCGCCCTGCCAGATGGTGTTGAACCAGCCCATAGTGACGTCCACGGGGGCGCCGTTCCAGACCTGGCGCGCGATATCGACCATGACGCCGTAGCGGAGGTCGCAGGCGTAATTGAGGCGGATGAGGGAAACAGGCGTGCCGCGGGTCTGGCTGAAGTATTCAAAGATGCGCTCGCGGCCCAGGCAGCTCATGGCGTATTCGCCCTTGGGATTGAGGGCGTCTTCTTCGTGGCTGCCACCGCGCTCGACGGGGACGAGACCGTAGACGTTTCCGGTGGAAAAGGCTGCGATGCGGCTGCGGTGGTAGCGCTCGCAGACGAGACCGGGGAGCCAGGCGTTCATGGCCCAGGTGAAGGCCTCCTGCCCAGTGGAGCCAAATTTCATGCCGGCCATGTAGATGACATTGGGCGCATGCGGGAGGTAGGCGACGGCATTGGCGGCGAGGAGATCTGTAGAGATGACCTCGATGCCATGCTGAAGAAAGGCCGCCTCGGAACCTGGGGTGCTGAAGCGAGACACGGCAATGACGCGGCGCTTTGTGCCTGCTTCATCGCTGGCGCGCCTGGCCATGCGCGCGAGGGAAGGGCCCATCTTGCCCGCCGCGCCCAGAATGACGATATCTCCGGGAATACGGCTCATCATTTCGATAACCGCAGGCGTGGGGCGGCTGAGGCGTTCTTCGAGCTCTTCGTGGCTGGTAGGCGACATGCGCGCACCTATGAACGCGAATTCAACAATGGAAAAGTTTTTGGTGAACAAGGCGCGGCCGGCCCGGCAAATGGAAAATCATCCCAGAGTTTGCCGAGGCGGCAATTCCCGCTAGCATCGTGGCCCGATGATCGCCAATGCCGCCACTGCCGTAACCGCCAACTTGAATGTGCTCGACTTTTCCTGGGTTGCCAGCCCCGAGGCGTGGATCGCGGTCCTGACGCTGTGCGTGCTGGAGATTGTGCTGGGCATCGACAACATCGTGTTCATTTCGATCCTGGTGGGCAAGCTGCCGGCGGCAGACCGGCCGCGCGGACGTTTCATGGGACTGGGGCTGGCGATGCTGACGCGCATTCTGCTGCTGCTTTCCATCACGTGGGTGATGTCCCTGACGAAGCCGTTGTTTGAGCTGTTTGACCATGCGATCACCGGCAAGGACCTGGTGCTCATTTTTGGCGGGCTGTTCCTGATCTACAAGAGCACGAAGGAAATCCATGAGAAACTGGAAGGCGACCCCGAGGGCGAGGTGAGCAACAGCGTGGGCAAAGGCGCGGCGTTTGGCGCGGTGATGGTGCAGATCGCTCTGCTGGACATTGTGTTCTCGCTGGACTCGGTGATCACCGCCGTGGGCATGGTGAAGCACATCTCCATCATGGTGACGGCAGTGCTGATTTCCGTGGGCTTCATGATGCTGTTTGCCAAAGCCGTGGGCGATTTTGTGGCCCGGCACCCAACGGTGAAAATGCTGGCGCTGAGCTTCCTGATTCTCATTGGCACCGCGCTGATCGGTGAAGGCTTCCACTTCGAAATTCCGAAGGGCTACATCTACTGCTCCATGGGCTTTTCGATGGCCGTTGAACTGCTGAATTTGAAGGCCAAAAAGAAGAAGACGGCTGCCTGATTTTGAATTGGAACGAATTGTCTCACTGATGACACAAAGCGTGCCGTTTCTGGCACAGTTTGGGTGCGGGTGCTTGAACATGGTTTGTTTTTAAATCACTGATTTTCAGTGACTTGATGGGTGAGAATGAGGTCTGGCATGGCTGATGCATGAGTAATGGGTGGAACGAAATCCAACTCCCAAAACTCAAACATCAACTCATCCAAAACCATGAAACTCATCCGCACCAATCCCTTCAGCCTCAATCGCGTCTCCGACTTTGACGAATGGTTCCGCCATCCGCTTGCCGGACTGCCTTCCCTGAGCACGTTTTTCAACAACCTCGGCGAGGTTTTCCCCGGCGTGGCCAATGACAAGCTGGCCGTGGACGTGCATGAGGATAAAGACAACTTCCTGGCCAGCTTTGAAGTGCCGGGGGTGAAGAAGGAGGACGTCAAAATCGAGCTGCACAACGGCATGCTGAGCGTGGCCGTGGAAAAGCGCGAGAAGGACGGCGAAAAGGAAAGCTCCTACAGCATGACCCGCTCCGTGGCTGTGCCTGAAGGAGTGAACGCCGACGCCATCTCCGCCAAGCTCGAAGACGGCATCCTGACCGTGACGCTGCCCAAGCAGGAACGCAGCAAGCCGCGCACGATCGCCCTCAACTGAGCCCCACCTGTCCCAATTTAAACCCAAACCATCCATCTATTTTACTTTTAAAACGACCATGAACACCACCTGCTCTCCCAGCTCCTGCGCTCCCGCTACGTCCGGCGTGACCGAATCCCTCCGCAAGCCCCTCTACAACGTCAATGGCATTGCCGAAGCGTACGAAGTGCGCGTGGAACTGCCTGGCGTTCCGAAGGGCGGCGTGAAAATCGACCTCGAAGACAGCATCCTGACCATTCGCGGCGAACGAAACGCCACCGTGCCGGAAGGCATGAAGGCGCTGCACCGCGAGCTTTCCCCGCTCAGCTACCTCCTGCGCCTGCGCCTCAACACGCCGGTGGATGAGGAGAAAATGACGGCCAAGCTCGAAGACGGCGTGCTGACGCTCCGCCTGCCGCTGAAGGAAGTGGCGAAACCACGCCAGATCCCCGTGGCGTAATTTCCGCGCACAGCCGCAGTCCCAGCCCGCATCGCCAAAACAGGTGATGCGGGCTTCTTGTGTTTGCCCGAGCTGCGGGTACGGGCCATAAGGTCGGCCCATGTCCCAACCTGCAGCATCCAAAAAGTCGCACGGAAACCACTGGCCCATTGTCATCGCACTGATCGCCGGAATCGTAGTGGGAGTGATCTTGCAGCAGTTTGCCCATCCGGCAGATGGCGCAGCGGCGCCAGGCTGGCTGACGGGCACGATGGAAATCTGCCGGTTTGTCTCGGATCTGTTTTTGCGAGCGCTGAAAATGGTGATCGTGCCGCTGGTCGTGGCCAGCATCATCAGTGGAATTGCAGGACTGAAGTCGCTCGATGGCTTTGCGCGGATGGGGCTGAAGACCTGGGCGTACTACATCATCGGCAGTCTGGTGGCGGTGTGCGTGGGTTTGCTGATGGTGAACACGATCAAGCCGGGGCTGGTGGATGGCAAGCCGAACGCCACGCTGAAAGCCGCGATGGATTCTGCGCTCAACAGCAAAAGCGCCGCCGAGGTGGGAAATGTGATGAAGAAGGCCGAGGGCGGCGCCAGCTCGCTGCTGGACATCGTGCGCCGAATGATCCCCACCAACGTGGTCGAGGCCTGTGCGAACGGAGATCTGCTGGCGATCATCTTTTTCAGCATCCTGTTTGCCGTGGCGATGGTTCTGGTACCGGGAGGGCCGCCGATTGCCCTGCAGGACTTGTTTAACCAGCTGACGGATGTGATGACGCTGGTCACCACGTGGGTAATGAAGTTCACACCGCTCGCGGTGTTTTGCCTGGTTATTCCGGCAATCGCGGAAGTAGGGGTGGGCATCCTTCAAAATCTGGTGCCGTATGTGCTGACGGTCGTCGGGGCGCTGGCGCTGCATACCTTTGTCGTTCTGCCGCTGGTGCTGAAGGCGTCCGGCGCATCGCCCTTGAAGCACTTCCGCAATATGAGCGACTCGATGCTCATGGCGTTTTCCACAGCTTCCTCGACGGCCACGATCCCAGTGACGATGCGCTGCGTGCTGGAGGAGGCGAAGGTGTCGGAGCGCGTGGGGAGTTTTGTCATTCCGCTGGGTGCGACGGTGAACATGAACGGAACCGCGCTGTATGAATGCGTGGTGGTGGTGTTTGCCGCGCAGGTGCTGGGCATTGACCTTTCCCTTTCGCAGCAGTTCATCGTGGTGCTGCTGGCGCTGGTTTCGAGCATCGGGGTGGCGGGAATTCCGGCGGCGAGCCTGGTGGCCATCATCATCATCATGCAAAACGCCGGCTTCTCCGAGGACATGATCAAGGCCTCGCTGGGACTGATCCTCACCATCGACCGCCCGCTCGACATGGCACGAACCACGGTCAACGTTTTTGGCGACACGGTGGGCGCCGTGGTGATCGCAAAGTCCGAGGGAGAAAAGCTGGACGAATAGAGCAACGACGCGTTGTTTGTCCGGCCTATGAGCCAGACCGCCAACCTTCACATTGCCTCCAACATTCCGCTGCCGTCGCCGCGTGGGATGATCAGTGACATCGCGCCGACAGAGGAGCAGACCGCGTTTGTGGCGCAGTCACGGCAGGAGATCCGGGACATTCTCACGGGCAAGGATTCGCGCTTTTTGGTGATCCTGGGGCCGTGCTCCATCCATGATCCCGAGGCGGGACTCGAGTATGCGAGAAAGCTGGCTGCGCTGGCGCAGGAGGTGAAGGAAAAGCTGTGCATCGTGATGCGCGTGTATTTTGAAAAGCCGCGCACGACGGTGGGCTGGAAGGGACTGATCATGGACCCAAGGCTGGACGGCAGCTGTGACATCCCCGAAGGGCTGCGCCTGGCACGGCGGATTTTGCGCGATGTGCTGGACCTGGGACTGCCAACGGCGACGGAGCTACTGGATCCCATCACGCCACAGTACATTGCGGACCTGATCAGCTGGAGCGCGATTGGCGCACGCACGACGGAGTCGCAGACGCACCGGCAGATGGCGTCCGGTTTGTCGATGCCGCTGGGTTTCAAGAACGGGACGTTTGGGCACATCACGCCAGCGATCAATGCGATCAAGGCGGCGATGCAGCCGCAGACTTTTCTGGGCGTGAGCGAGGATGGCGTGGCCTCCGCCGTGACGACGAGCGGGAATCCTGACTGCCACATCATCCTGCGCGGCGGTGAAGACGGGCCGAACTATGGCGCGGACAACGTGATGGAAACGATCGACGGGCTGGAGGCGGCAAAGCTAAAGCCGGCGATCATGATCGACGCGAGCCACGGCAACTGCGCGAAGGATCACCGCCGGATGCCGGATGTGTTTCGTGAGATCGTGCGCCAGCGTGCGGCAGGACAGAAGGCGATCATCGGCGCGATGCTGGAGAGCAATCTGGTGGGCGGGAACCAGAAGTTTCCGCAGCCGCTGGACAAGCTGGTGCGCGGGCAGTCGATCACGGATGCGTGCATTGACTGGGAGGTGACGGAAACGTTGCTGCGTGAGGCCTGTGCGCTGTTGTGACTGGCTGACTTTTCCTCCTCCCATGAACGCGCACCTCTTCACGCTCTCCTCCGGCAGAAAGCTGGCTTATGCGGAATTTGGAGATCCGGCGGGAGTACCGATGTTTTATTTTCATGGGTGGCCCGGCTCGCGACTGCAGGGCGAGTTTTTGGATGGGGTGGGGAAGAAGCGCGGACTGCGAGTGGTGGCGCCGGACCGCCCTGGCATCGGGCGTTCGGAGTTTCAGCCGGGTCGCAAGCTGCTGGACTGGCCGGCGGACATCACGGAACTGGCGGCGCATCTTGGCTGGACGAAATTTCATGCACTGGGTGTGTCAGGCGGAGGTCCGTATGTGCTGGCCTGTGCGCATGCCATGCCGGAGCGACTGCTGACTGCGGGGGTGATCTGCGGCGCGCCTCCATTGAGAGAGGTGGGCACGCAGGATCTGATGTGGACGTATCGACTGGCGCTGTGGGGGCAGCAGCATGTGCCGCCGCTGCTCGGGGTAGGGCTGGCTGCGGCGGGACAGTTTATGCGGCTGCCGGTGGACGCGCCGCTGATGGCGGGGTTTGTGCGGAAGATGTGCGAGCGGGATCAATTCGCGCTGCACCAGCCGGAGCTGTATCGGATTCTGATGGCAAGCGGTCGAGTGGGGGTGACTTCGTCGGTGCGCTCCGTGAGCACGGACGGGAACATTTACTCGAGCGACTGGGGCATCGATTTTAGCAGTGTACAGTTCCCTCTTCGTTACTGGCATGGCGGTCGGGACAAGAACATTCCAGTGAAGATGATTGAGCGATTTGTGGGTAAGATGCCAAATGCAAAGCTGACGGTGTTTGAGGAGGACGGGCATTACTCGCTGCCGATGCTGGAGAGTGAGGGGATCGTCGATGCGCTGCTGGCTGAGGCGCGCGGGGCTGCGAATTAGCCTGCACTTCTCACACTCCCAGAGTTGACATGCGGCGATGTGGCGCGGAGCCGTGAGACAGCCGAAGGCAATTCCGATTCCGCGAAGGTGCCGACTCGGTATCGGAATACCGAGCTACATCCAAGCTTGCAACACGCTGTTCGCGGATTCCCAGTGGTGTGAGAAATGCAGGTTAGCGCGGATATTGCTGCTGCCGAAGAAGGCGCTCGCGGGCAGGAATGCACGCACTACTTTGGGACATGGACGACCTGGCTGAACGCATGCGCGCCGATTTTGAGGAGATCGGAAGGACGTTCATGCCGTTTGGGAAATATGGGCCGCAGCATTTTCCGCCGAACGGGGTGCCGATCTATGACATCCCGGCGGAGTATCTGGGGTGGTTTGCCAACAAGGCCGGGTTTCCTAAAGGGCGGCTGGGGAAGCTGCTGCAAATGGTGCACCAGATGAAGGCGGACGGGTCCGACATCGTGTTTGATGTGTTCCGGAAAAAGTACGGACGCACGGACCTCAAACCGGCAAAGCAGAAGTCGTGGAAGTTTGAGGAGTGAGGCGTGTTACCCCCGGATGGGAGGGCCGTACCAAACGTAGCACATGAGATAGACGATGATGCCGGTGACGGAGACGTAGAGCCAGACGGGGACGGTCCATCTGGTCATGCGCTTGTGCTTGTCGAAACGGCCGCGCAGGGCGGGGACGACGGTCATGATGATCATCGGCAGGCTCAGCACGGCCAGGGGGATGTGCGTGAAGAGGATGAAGAAGTAGATGGGGCGGGTCAGGCCCGTGCCCGCAAACTTCACGTGGCCGGCATGGTAGTGGTAGTAGAGGTAGCAGCCGAGGAAGGCGGTGGAGAACAGCAGCGCGATGATCATGCTGACGATGTGCGGCTTCTTCTGGCCGATCTTGATCATCGTCAGGCCGAGCAGGATGTGCACAAGGGCACAGCCGTTGAAAATCGTGTAGAGCTTGGGGAGTTCGGTGACGTCCATGAGTTATTTGGCTGCCGCAGGCGGCACGTAGGGGGACTTTTTCTGTTCGTTCAGCAGATAGCGCAAGTCCTTGCGGATCTTTTCATCCCAGAACTTCTGGGCGTCGGGGTCTGCATTCAAAATGTCTTCGAGTCCGCGGACATGGCCGCGGTGGTCGATGACGGCAACGCGGAGGTCGTGGATGTATTTGTCGTCCGGGGAGAGGCGGTCTTTTTCCGGCATGTCCTGCACGGGGCGGAACTGGACCTGGCTGGTCATGAACTTGCGCACGGCTTCCTTCTCGCCGTTCACAAACCACCAGTTGGCGTCGTCCTTGATGCCGAGGCCGGAGGCAAATATTTTCATCATCTCCGGCGTGTCGTCGGCATCGAGGGTCACGCTGATGAACTGGAGGCCCGGCTCATTGGCAAATTCCTGGTGCAACTGCTTGAGCTTGCCGATGACGGCGGCACAGCCGCGCGGGCAGCGCGTGAAGACCCAGGAGATGACGAGGACCTTGCCCTTCAGTTCTTCGAGGTGGACGGTCTTGCCGTTGCGCTCAGTCAGCTCGAGATCCTTTTCGAGGCGGCCGTAGATGGGCGGACGGTCCACGTCATTGTCGATGCGGGAACGGTAGATGAGGTAGTTGTAAAAGACGACGAGGCCGAGAGCAGCGATGATGATGGGCACCCAGATGGACCAGGGGTTCAGAGGCGCTTTGGCGGGGGGGGATTCGTTCATGGCGGGGCAGTTTGCTACTACGCGTGCTTCCAGGCGAGGATGGATACGGTCAGAATGCCGGGGAGATACATCAGCGTGCAGAAGAAAAGTTTGCGTGCGGCTGGCCGCTCCGGCTGGCGGTTGAAGCGCAGTGCCAGCAGGCAGAGCCAGCCAGTGAGGAGGATGGCAGGAGGCAGAAACCACCAGGCATAGGCCACTCCGGCATACACTGGGTAGAACATGAGCAGCAGCGTGGCGATGGAATAACCGAGCGCATGAAAGCTGGTGCGGGTGCCTCCTTCATCGTCGTTGGCCAGCATGACGAAGCCGCCTTTGCGGTACTCGTCACGGTACATCCAGTTGATGGCCAGGAAGTGAGGGAGCTGCCAGAGGAAGAGCAGAAGGAAGAGGTAGATGGCTCCTGGCTCGAGCATGAGCTCCCAGCGGAAATGCGGCGTGGAACCTGCAGGCAGCGGGCCCGCGGCACCTGCCCAGCCGATGAGCGGTGGCAGCGCGCCGGAGACGGCGCCCACAAGTGTGTTGGTGGCGCTCTGACGCTTGAGCGGGGTGTAGATGAAAAGATACACCGCGAGCGTGAGCGCGGTGAGCGCCGCGGCTTCCATGTTCACCCGGATGGTCAGATGGATGAGCGCCATGGCGCTGAGCAGCCAGCCGATGCCAAAGGCCGCCGAAGGACTCACGCGGCCGGAGGGCAGCGGGCGGTCCGCCGTGCGCTGCATGCGCGAGTCGGGCTCGATCTCCATGAGCTGATTGAACACCGCCGCGCCGAAAGCAGCGAGGGTGCTGCCGACGATGGTGTGGATGAGCAGCCAGAAATCAAAGCCCTTGGGCGCGCGCAGCCAGAAGCCCACCAGCGTGGTGACGATGACGAGCGCGCTGAGGCGGAACTTCGTCAGGGTCAGGAGGTCGCGGGTGGTCATGAGGGAGGATTAACGGAAGAACTTTTTCGCCTTCTCGAAGAAGCTTTCCTCCATAGGGGAGGTCTGCTCGCCGAGGGATTTGGCGAATTCTTCGAGTTTCTCGCGCTGTTCGGAATTGAGCTTGGTGGGCACGGCGATCTGGACGTGGACGTAGAGATCGCCATGGCGGTCTTCGCCAAGGATTTTCATGCCCTTTGCGCGCAGGCGGAAGGTGGTGCCGTTTTGGGTGCCGGCAGGAACCTTGACGGACGCCTTGGACTCCATGGTGGGCACGGTGAGCTCACCACCGAGGGCGGCGATGGCGAACGAGAGCGGAATGTCGCAGTGCAGGTCGTTGCCCTCACGTTCGAAGATTTCGTGCGGTTTGACCTGGACGACGATGTAGAGGTCGCCGGAGGGGCCGTTTTTGATGCCGAGGTCGCCATTGCCGGTCGAGCGCAGACGGGAGCCGTCTTCGATGCCCGCAGGCACCTTGACGCGCACTTTGGTGCGCTCCTTGGTGCGGCCGGTGCCGCTGCAGGCACGGCAGGGATCGCTGATCGTTTCGCCGCTGCCGCTGCAGTCCGGGCAGGTCTGCTGAATCTGGAAGAAGCCACGGGAGCTGATCACCTGGCCGACGCCGCCGCAGGTGCGGCAGGTCTTTTTCCCGCCACCACTGGCGGAGCCGGAGCCGGAGCAGGTCTTGCAGGAGGCGCTGCGCTCGTATTCGATCTCACGCTCCACGCCATGCGCGGCGTCTTCGAGGGAGATTTCCATGCCATAGCGCAAATCGCTGCCGCGCTGGGGGCCGTCGCGACGGCGGCCACCGCCGCCTCCGCCCCCGCCACCAAAGAACTGTTCGAAGATGCCGCCACCACCGCCTCCGCCAAAGACATCGCGGAAGATGTCAAACGGATCGTGGAAGCCACCGCCGCCGGCGGAAGGCCCGCCCATGCCACCGGCAAAGGCGGCGTGGCCGTAGCGGTCGTACGCGGCGCGTTTTTGCTCGTCGCTGAGCACATCGTAGGCCTCTCCCACCTCCTTGAACTTACCTTCGGCAGTTTTGTCGTCGGGATTCTTGTCGGGGTGATACTTCACCGCGAGCTTGCGGTAGGCTTTTTTCAAATCCTCGGCGGAGACGTCGCGGGAGACGCCAAGGACTTCATAATAATCGCGTTTGTCGGCCATAACAGTGTGGAGAGGAGGTTACGCCTGTGCAGGAGCCTGGGGACCACTGGAAACGATGACGCTGGCGGCCCGCAGGAGGCGGTCTTTGAGTTTGTAGCCACGGCGGGTCACGCGGAGGATGGTGCCTTCGGGAACGGAGGCGCTGGCCTCCTGGGCGACGGCCTCATGAAGATTGGGGTCAAAAACTTTGCCCTGGGCTTCAACTTCCTGCACACCGCTCTCACGCAGGAAATCCTGCAACTGGCGGCTGACCATGCTCATGCCCATGAAGATCATGGACTTTTCCGACTCGGCGCGGGCGGCTTCGAGGCCCATGTCAAAATTGTCCAAAATGGGGAACAGCGCACGCAGGAGGTCGGCATTGGCGTAGGCTCGGGTTTCCTGGGCCTCGCGGGCGGAGCGCTTGCGGAAGTTGTCCAGCTCCGCCTGGCTGCGATAGGCCATGTCTTTCCAGCGTTCTGCTTCGAGCGCCAGCGCTGTCATGGGATCAACGGGCGCCGGATCTTCTGCCGGAGCAGTGGCTTCGGGATTCGGAACTTCTTCGAAAGAGGGCTGCTGGGTCGTATCGGGACTCGGCTCGGTCATAGGATTTCGCGGGTTTTTGGGGGGCCGCGACTATGCCGTCTTCTGGATGGCAATCAAGGTGATGTCGTCATGGGAACGCCGACCTTTCAGAAAGTGCTCCAAATCAAGGATAATCCCGCCGATGACCGCCTTGGGACCATTGGGGGCGTGCTTGGCGAGCTCCTCCTCCACGCGTTCCTCCCCAAATTCCACGCCTTTGGGATCCATGGCTTCGTTGACCCCGTCCGTGTAGAGCAGGAGGGTGTCACCCGGCTGCATCTCAAATTCGGCGTCTTTGGTGACGCGCTCAAAAACTGCTCCTTTGTCGATCCCCACGCCGAGTCCGGAAGGGTGGATGGCCTCGACTTTGCCAGTGGCCTTGCGCCACAGCAGTGCGGCGTTGTGACCGGCGCGAGAGAGGGTCAGTTTTGAGCCATTTTGCTCCATCACGACGTAGGACATAGTGATGAACATGTCCTCGCGGATGTCCGGGGCGATCTGCCGGTTCACCGCGGCAAGAACTGCGCTGGGAGACGTGGAGTTTTGGGATTTGGCCCGCATGAGAGTGCGGCACATGACAGTGATCATGGCGGCACCCAGGCCTTTGCCCGAAACGTCGGCAATGACAGCGCCGAAACGACCGTCCGGGAGTGGCAGATAGTCAAAGTAATCGCCGCTCAGCGTGCGTGCGGGAATGTTTTTGCCGGCAATGACAAAGCCGGGCACCTGGGGATCCGCCTCCGGGAGCAGCACCTTCTGGATCTGACTGGCGTTTTGCAGCTCCTGCTGGTCCATGCGGTTTTTTGCCGCTTCCTGATGGGACATGGCATTGGCCAGGGCGAACGCGGACTGCTCGATGAGGGAGTTGAAGACTTCGAAATCGTTGGCGTTGTAGCTGCGGCCTTCTTTGGGAGAAGTGACGGCCAGCACGCCAAGCCTGCGGGTGCCAAAGCTGAGGGGGCCGATCATGGCGGTGACATTTTGCTGCGACGGAACGAGGTGCTCGCCCAGGCGCGGATCCATCCCGATGTCGGGGAGCAGATCTGTTTTCTGCTGGGTGAAGATGCCGCCGAGAAGGCCCGACTGGATTGACTCAGCGTTCATGCGCAGTGTGCTCAGCAGGGTGGCCGAGTTCTCCTTCATCTGCTGGCGGACGCGCTCCGGCAGGGCAATGAGAGGGGCGCAAAAATCGGAATAGTGCCGGGGGACGAGCTGCTGCGAGGCGGCATCAAAGAGGTAGAGGGCGCCGCCGGTGCTTTGCGTGACACGTATGGCACCTTCGACAATGAGCCGGTACATGGAAGCCTGCTGATCGTCACGCCAGATGGCCTCTCCGAGATCGTGAAGGTAGTGAAACATGCGCCGTTCCTCGGCCACGATGGCCTCCTCCTCGGCACGGAGTTCGGCGATGGCATGGCGCTGCTGACGTGCAATTTTTGACAGCATTACGAGTCCCGCCGTCATCAGCAGTACGATCAGGACGAGGAGAGCGGTGATCATGGTTTCAATCGGCGGCCCGGCTCATCCGGGGGGCGCCCTCAGGCAGGAACAGGGGATGTGCCAGCCTCCAGCTCTTTTTCCAAAAATTCGATTACATCGTGAAAGCGGCTCTCGTTGGCGGCGCTGACATTGGCCAGAGCCTGGTGGGCGGAGAGCACATGCTGGGTCTGCGCCTCCTTGCATTCGACCATGTTTTCACCGCAGTTCTGCAGGGCGTCGCAGACGGCCTTGCGTTCGGCCTCCCAGAGCTTCCCGTCACGGTCCAGCTCAAGAATGTGGTCCAGGCCCAGGCTGGTGAGCAGCTGCAGGTTGCGCTGGTTGGCGTTGACGACACTCAAAGATCCGCTGCCAGACTCGCGGAGGTTCAGGGCGGCTCCCGTCAGCATGCCCAGGAAGGTGGAGTCCATCATGGGACAGCGCTCGAGATCGACGACGAGATTTTTCATTCCCTGCTCGATCACACGCTGAAGCGCTTTTTTGGCCTGGAGGCTGTTTTGGAAAGTGCCCCGGCCATCCACCCTCATCCAGAACACGCGTCCGATGGAGCCGACAAGAATATGAGTGGGAGGAGTCATGCGTTGCGGGGTTAGTTCCAGAGCGCGGATTGCTGGCTGACCAGCTCCTCCTTGCCTCGCAGGATGCTTACGCGCCATGCGATCACGCGGCCATTTTTTTGATACTCGGGGCCGACGACTTGGAATTTGGAAACATTGCTGCGGCGGACGTCATCCACGATCAGCTCTTGAACAAATTTGCGGAGACCGGACTGGGCCTGCTGGTATTCAAAGCGGACGGTCACTGGTCCGGTGCGCTCATTGGCCTTCCAGAAGAAGGCGTAGTAGTGGCCGAAACGGTCCACGATTTCTTTTTTGGTCACAGCACCGTAGATGTAGTGCTGGCGCTCAAACAGAATCGTCGGGTTCGTCGTCTGCGGCGTAAAGAACGGCATCAGGTGGTAATACTTCACCTTGGAAATCTTTCCTCCGGGGCCCACGACCGTGTCTGAACAGGCAGAAAGCGCAAAAGCAAGGATGGCAAGGCATCCGAGGCGGAGGCAGGAGGTGCGTTTCTCTGTCGTCATGAAGGAGGGGAATATTGAATCGGGACGCTTGATGTCAATGTTCCCTTGGATTCTTTGCGCGGCCAAAGAATTTTTATAAAAGTGAAACTGGATCAACATCCCACGTCACAATCACGTCGTCTGGCAGGCTAGTTGCTTGCATCACCTGCTGGATGTGGCGGCAGAGAGGGCGGATTTTGGCGGTCCGCAGCAGGAGCTGGAAGCGGAATTGTCCATGCGCCTTGGCCATGGCGCAGGGGGCCGGCTCCCCCATGAGAACGTCTTCGCCCAGGCCTTCCAGGAGGCGGCGGTGCAGTGTTTGCAGGGCAAATTCAGCCATGGCCTGGTGTTTTCCGCGGCTGGCGAGGATGACGACGTGGGTGTACGGAGGGTAGTGAAACGCGCGCCGCTGCTCCAGTTCCTGCTGGGCAAAGCCTTCGAAATCGTTGTGCCGGGAAAACTGCACCGCCGGGCTGTGGGGCGCGTAGGTCTGCACCACCACCTCGCCTTTAACCTCGCCGCGCCCTGCGCGTCCGGCCACCTGCACCAAGAGCTGCAGCGTGCGCTCTGCCGCACGGAAATCCGGCAGATTGAGCGCCAGATCGGCATTTAGCACGCCGACGAGGGTCACATTGGGAAAATCGAGGCCTTTGGCGATCATCTGCGTGCCGATGAGGAGATCCAGCTTCTGGGCTCGGAAATCCCGCAGGAGGTCGCGGAGCTGGTTTTTGCGCTGAATGGTGTCCGTATCCACCCGGGCGATGCGGGCCTGGGGGAAAACCTCACGCACCACCACTTCGACCCGTTCTGTACCATATCCCGCAAATTTCATGCCCGGCTCGTGGCAGAAAGGGCACTTGGAAGGGGGAAGCCGTCGTGAGCCGCAGACGTGGCAGACAAGCCGGTTTTCATGCTTGTGCAGCGTCATGGGGATGCTGCAGTCCTGGCACTGGATGGTTTCACCACAGGCCATGCAGGTCAGGGAGGTATTGAAGCCGCGGCGGTTTAAAAACAGGATGGTCTGCTCCTTTTTTTCCAGGCGGGAGGTGATGGCCGCGCGCAGCTTTTCGGAGAGGATGCCGGCGTTTGCCACCGTGGTGCCTGTGCCTTTCCGGCGCTCCATGCGCATGTCCACAATGCGGATCAGCGGCAGGGTGCGGCCATCGGTGCGCTGCAGCATTTTGAGCAGTTCGTACTTTCCGCTCGCTGCATTTTCAAAGGATTCCAGGCTGGGTGTGGCGCTGCCGAGAAGCACCACGCATTTCTCAATTCCCCCACGCACGACGGCCACGTCCCGCGCGTGATAGCGCGGTGTTTCGTCCTGTTTGAAAGAGGGCTCGTGCTCTTCGTCCACGATGATGATGCCGAGGCGCTCCAGGGGGGCGAAGATGGCGCTGCGGGCGCCGATGACGATGTCGGCGCGGTCTTCGTGAATTTTGAACCACTCGTCGTGGCGCTCGCCATCGCTCAGGTGGCTGTGCAGCACGGCGATGCGCTCGCTGCGGTCGGAAAAGCGCGCCTTGAAACGCTCGATGGTCTGAGGCGTCAGGGCGATTTCAGGCACCAGCACGAGCGCTGTTTTGCCGCGTTCCAGCACTTTGGCGATGGCCTGGAGGTACACCTCGGTTTTTCCGCTGCCGGTGATGCCGTGCAGGAGCAGGGGCCGGGGCTGCTCGGTGGAGTCGAGCGCGGCGGAGACGCGGTTGAACGCCACTTGCTGCTCTTCGGTGAGCTGGAGCGCCTGGCTGGGCAGAAAGGCCTCGTCGTGAAAAGGATCGCGCTCCACGCGGACTTCGCTGCGGGAGATCCACCCCGCCTTGAGCAGGGATGGTATGATGGAGGCCGCACGTGGCACATCTTTCCGGATCTGGCTCAGAGTCGCCTCACCTTTGCAACTGCGCAGGATGTCGAGAATGCGTGCCTGCATGGGGGCTTTGTGGCGGAGTTTTTCGTATTCGTCCGGCGGCGGCTCGCGCAGCTGCTTGAGATGGCTGTCCATGACAAAACTGCCCGGCTTGTCCCGCACGGCCTGGGGCAGCATGGTGCGCAGCACGGTGTGGACGGAGACGAGATAGTATTCGGCGATCCAGCGTGCCAGCCTGAGCAGGGCCGGGGTGAACATGGGGCGCTTTGCCACGACGGTGGCAACTTCCTTGAGGCGTCCACGGTGGGGTGACTCGTCCAGCAGAGCCAGCACCACCGCATTCATCCGGCGGTTTTGCAGCGGCACCATCACCCGCGATCCGACAACGACGGAATGTTCAAGGCCTTCCGGGATGGCATAATCCAGCTCCATGGCCGCCGCGCCTTCGAGCTGTACGCGGGCGATGCGGAGGGCGGGCGGAGCGGAGACCACCTCGGCCACAGGCGTGCCGAACAGATCATTCTGTCCGGGCGTGGGAGAGGGGTTCGGGCTGGCGGCTGGCATGCGTCCCACCCTAGCCGCCGTCAATCACAGGCCAAAACGATTCTTCTTTTGAGAAACAATCCGCCCCGTGCAAGTGTTTCCACGCAGCAGCACGGAGCGAATGGCATGTGGAACTTTCTGACAGAGCACTGGCGCGACGGCGTGGAGATTTTGATCCTCGCCGCGCTGGCGTATCATGGTTACCTGTTCTTCCGCGCGACACGCGGCGCACGCATTCTGACCGGGCTGCTGGTGCTGCTGCTGAGCCTGGCGCTGATCTCCCTGCTGCTGGAGCTTTCCGTCATCAGCAGCCTGCTGCAGCGTTTTTCGGTCTTCCTGGCCATCGCGCTGGTCATCATTTTCCAGCCTGAGCTGCGGCGCGTGCTGGCGGAGCTGGGCAGCAGCCGCATTTTTTCCTTCAACCGTCCCGATCCCGAGGCGCTGGATGTGCTGATGGAGGCCATGCAGCAGCTCTCCTCACGCCGCTGCGGGGCGTTGTTTGCCCTGAAGCGGGGCATTGACCTCAAGCCCTATGCCGAGTCCGGGGTGGAGCTGGATGCGGTGATCTCCAATGAGCTGGTGACCACGATTTTTCAGCCCAAAACCTCACTGCATGATGGTGGGGCGATCATTGACCAGGGCCGCATCTCGGCCGCGGGCTGTGTTTTTCCCGTGAGCCAGAAGGACATTCAGGACCGCGCGATCGGACTGCGCCACCGCGCCGGCATGGGCATCTCCGAGGAGACGGATGCGATCGCGCTGGTGGTTTCCGAGGAGACGGGCGCGCTCTCCCTGTGCTTTCAAGGCAAGCTGGAGCACGATCTGGAGCCTGAGGAACTGCGCCAGCGCATCAATGAAATCCTCACCGGCGGTGCTGCCGGTACAGTGGAAACCGCAACGGAGGGCAGTCATGAACTGGGGTCATCAGCTTAAAGAACTCGTCACGCTGAACTGGCGGGAGAAAATCATTTCTCTGGTGCTGGCGTTTTTGTTCTGGTTCATGATCAAGGCGCAGGATGCGCGCTATGCGCCGGCTTACACCATGCCGCCGCCGGCGCGGATCCCGGTTCCCACCTCTCCCGCGCCTTCGCAGCTGACGCCGGTCATTCCACCGCCGGTCCAGGTGCCGTCCGAGCTGGAGCCCACCCTTTCGCCCCCCAATGCCTCGACGAAGCCCGCAGACAAGCCAGCGGGAGCCATCGGCGGTGCCACGGGTCTTTGACACTTAGGAAGTCCTGCGCTAAAGCCGCCGTCCTATGTCTGAAAAGCGCCAGTTCTTCGGCACCGACGGCGTTCGTGCCGTGGCCAACCGTCATCCAATGACCCCTGAGTTCGTCATGCGTCTCTCGCAGGCCGCTGCCGTCGTGCTTGGCGGCAAACAGGAGGGAGGGGAACGCCCCAAGGTGGTGCTGGGCCGTGATACCCGCGCTTCCGGGGAAATGTTGGAGTCAGCGATCGCCGCCGGATTGAATTCCGCCGGTGTGGACGTGATCCTCGCGGGGCAGGTGCCCACCCCGGCGGTGGCCATGCTCAGCGCCCAGCTCGGGGCTAACTTTGGGGTGGTCGTTTCCGCCTCCCATAATCCCTTCAAGGACAATGGCGTTAAATTCGTGCATGGCGACGGGCACAAGCTCAACGACAAAACGGAGTCCGCCATCGAGCGCCTGGTGCTCGGCACCGAGGACACGCCGCGCCCGGAAGGCCGTGGCATCGGCCGCATCACCAAACTGGCGGATGGCGTGGACCGCTATGTGCAGCACGCAGTCGCCTCGATGGGTGGCATACGTCTGGATGGCATGCGCGTGGCGCTGGATAATGCGCATGGAGCCTCCTCTTTCACCAGTGCTCTCGCACTGGAGCAGCTCGGTGCGGATGTGCAGGTTTTCCACTCAGAGCCGGACGGTTTCAACATCAATGAAGAGTGCGGCTGCACGCATTCGGAGGAGATCGAGCGCATCGTGCGCCAGTGCCAGGCGCATGCGGGCATAGCCCATGATGGAGACGCGGACCGCGGCGCGTTGTGCGACGAGCTGGCCATTGCCTTGGACGGCGACGAACTCATGGCCATCGCGGCGGAGTCCATGCTGCGCAAAGGCACGCTCAAGCAGAACACGCTGGCCGTCACGGTGATGAGCAATTACGGCCTCGATGACCTCGTTTCACGCCTCGGTGGCCGGGTGATCCGGACCGGCGTGGGCGACCGCTATGTGCTGGAAGAAATGCGTGCGCGCGGCCTGAACTTCGGCGGCGAGCAGAGCGGCCACATCATCTTTGGCGACTGGGCCACCACCGGGGACGGCCTCATTTCGGGCCTGCAGGTCCTGCGCATCATGAAGGAGACCGGCGAGCCGCTCAGCGAGCTGCGCAAGTGCCTGAAAAAATTCCCGCAGTGCTCGCGCAATCTGCGTGTGCGCACCAAGCCGCCCGTGGACCAGCTCGTCGAGGCGCAGAAGATCATCAAGGAGACGGAGAAGAAGCTGGGCGACTACGGTCGTGTATTGCTGCGCTACTCGGGCACGGAGTCGCTCATCCGCCTGCTGGTGGAAGGTCGTGACGTGGAGTATCTTGAAGCGCAGGCGGACAAGATTGCTTCTGCAGTTCTCGCCCAGATCGGCTGATGTCCCATTACTTCATCACCGGCACCGATACTGATGCAGGCAAAACCTACGTCACCTGCCTGCTGCTGGAGGCTTTGAAGCGCGAAGGCAAAACCGCCGCCGGCTTCAAGCCGTTTGTCTGCGGCGGGCGTGAGGATGCGGTGCATCTTGCGAATGCCAGCAGTGAAGGGCTGACTGTGGAGGAGGTGAATCCGGTGTGGCTCAAAGTGCCTGCCGCGCCCTATGCAGCGGCGATGATGGAGAACCGGCGGTTTGAACTGAACGAGGTCATCGCCCGTTTTCAGGAACTGGCGCAGCGCCATGAGCATGTGCTGGTGGAAGGTGCCGGCGGATGGGAGGTGCCGCTGAATGAATTCTCCACCATGGCGGACTTCGCCCAGCGCCTCGCGCTGCCAGTGATCGTGGTGGTGAACAACAAGCTCGGCTGTCTGAACCACACCATCCTGACGGTGCGCAATATTCAGGCGCGGGGGCTGATCTGCGCGGGAGTCATCCTCAACTACGTACAGGAGGAGCGGGACGCCGCGAGCATCAGCAACCGCATGGTGCTCGAGCAATTCCTGGATGTGCCGGTGCTGGCGGAGATTATGCACGGAGAGACTGAGATCGAGTGGCCGATGTAGGAGGGTCAGATAAAGGATTCAGCTAGTGTGCCCTTGTTGACAATAATTCGGTCGAGAGGGTTGCTCTGCGCTTCGGCGGGCACAAGCCCGTCTCTTCTCCTAAACACCATGAAAATCGCGCTTCTTCTAGGTCTGGCTGTTCTCCTTTCTGCTCCTCTGGCTTCCGCGGCTGACAAGGCCGTGGATTTCCCCAAGGAAGCTCCGCTTCTCTCCTTCACGCTGCCAGACACCTGGGCGGTGAAGTATGATGACGGTGACCTGCTGGCCACGCCCTCGAAGGATGATGAAAGCGTGATCGTCGAGGTTATTGAACTCGAAGCCGGGCTGGACAGTTTTGACGCAGCGGTCAAAGAAGCGAAGGAGACCATGTCTGACTTCAAGAACATGAAGTATGACGAGATGCAAAAGGGAGAGAAGGACGGCCTGGGAATCGCCATCCTCAATGCACAGGGTGAAGACGAGGACGGCAAAGCCTTCATCAACCTCGTGCTGCTGGCCAAGCCGGGCGCCAAGAACTACATCCTGCTTTCATGCATTTCCTCCAAGGAAGGCAGCGACAAGCACGGCGCTGCGATCAGCGGCGTGATCGGCTCCTTGAAAGCAAAATAAAACCTCCCGTCCTTCCATCCACCTCAACAACCCCTTTCTCCGAATACGAAAAAGGGGTTGTTCGTTTAGAACCAAGCTCGCCTCTCCAATCCATGAAAAAATCCCTCCTCTGCTGCCTCCTCGCACTCGTTTTGACGCCCGCCATGTCTGAAGACCAGGTCTTCAACTACCCGGAGAAAATGCCGGTCTTTTCCATCACCTTTCCCGAATCTTGGAAGATCGAGCTTGGTGATGGGTCGCTCTCTGCCTCCTCTCCGGATGAACTGGTGAACATGGAGCTCATGGCCCTGGATTCGGCGGAGGCTGCCACGGCCATCGACGACGCCAAGGAAGGCCTGGAAGAGGAGCTCAAAGGCATCAAGTGGCTGGGTGAACCCGAAAAGGGCGAGCTCAACGGCTTCAAAGTCACCTTTCTCAACGGCAACGTCACGCTCGAAGGCGTCAAGATGGCGGTGAACTGCGCTGTGTTTGCGCCCAAATCTGGCGACACGTTTTTCATGCTCTTCAATGTCGTCCCGCTGGAGTCCTTGAAGAAACATGGCGACGAGGTCAGCAAGGTGCTGAACTCCATCAAAGGCAAGTAAGGGGAGACGCTCCGAAAAACGCAGCGGTGATTGATTGGGCCGTTTTCTCTTTCACACTTGTGCTCGTATGAAACCCATCGTTGTCTGCTTCTCCATTCTTGTGCTGGGCATGACTCTTCATGCCCAGGACAAAGCCGCTCTGAATGAGATCATCGCGGCGTTTGACGAGACTGACGCCCATTTCAAGGAGTGGCAGCACTACTCCTATGGCGCCGAAAATCTGGAAGGGGGAGCATCCAGAATCATGTGTGGAAAAGTGACGGGGACAAAGGCTTCGTCAAAGTGGAGATGATCAACTCTGATGATCATGGGGAGACCAAAGTGCAGTATTATTTCAAGGGCGACCGCCTGCTCTTCACGCTAGACCGTTCTGAAACCTGGCGCATGATTCCGAAAGCGCCCACGGATGTGGTCGAAAAGCGCTACTACTTCGCGAAGAACCAGCTCATCCGGCTGCTGGAAAAAAAGGCGCAGTTTCCCGCTGGTGCGCCTGCGGACACTACGGGCATCAAAAACCTCGAGCTGCCCTTGAATGCCGATGAGACCGCCGCCGAAACCTACACGACCCAGCATGAACTGGCTGCCTCAGTGATCGAGCGTGCTCGAAAACTCGAAGAGGAAGAGGAGCCTGCCGGTGCTGCTGCGGCTACACCCGCCGCCATGACGGGCGAAGGATGGCGCATGATCGCCGGGACAGAGTCGCGGGACGGCAACTACGCACTCGCCTGGGGCCTGAAGGGAAAAGCGGTGACTGAGGGCGATGCCGACGAGGAAGGCCGTCTTTCGGTGGATCCCGATGATCCGGACCTCCTTAACTACGTCGTCGATCTGAGCACGAAAAAGATTATCGGCACTCTCCGGGGAAAACACTTTGGCGACAGGGCGCGGTACAATCACATGAGCTGTGAAGCCGAGTGGTCGGGTGATTCCCAGTTCGTCGTGCAGACATGCAATGCCAAGTGGGACACCACGAGCGCTTTTGTTTACCTGCTGCAGGAAGGAGACGCGGTAACGCCTGGCACTGATCTGCTGGGTCCTGCGAAAGCAGCAGCTTTTAAGAAGCTGAAAGACGGCCCGCAGCTCAAGAAATTCAAGCCCGATGCCTTCGCCATCACCCTGAGCGAGGTGCGCATCGCGCAGCGTGGATCTTCCGTGGTGCTGCAGATGAATGTGGACGGCGTGATACCGAAAAGCGACGCCGATGCCGCCTCCTTTGGCTGCACGGTTTCCTTTACCCTGGCTCCTGGCGATGGTGGTGTGCCAGTGGTGAAGTGGCTCAGCACGGAGCTTTACGAAGATTGAGTCTAGACTCCGCGGATCGTTCGCCGGGCCACGCCCACCAAGGCGAGCCCCACCAAAATGCCCAGGGCCATGGATGGCGGGATGTCGCTGGGCCAGTGCGCGCCGCAGTAGATGCGTGAATACGCCACGGCAGCGGCCAGCAGGTACATGACCATGCCGGCACGCCGATAAAAGCAGGCGATGACCGTGGCGACGGCGAAGAGATTGACGGTATGGCTGGAGGGAAAGGACTTGCCGTGGGTGGCGCCATTTGGCTCGCTCGGTTTGACCACCGGCTTTTCAAACAATCGCATGAAGGCGGGTGAGCCATGGCCGAGATCCCGGATGATCACATCGGCCCTGGCATCGCGCGGACGCACGCGGCCGATGGTTTTTTTGAGGGTGTTGGAAATCACGCCGTCACCCAGTGCGACCGCAATGCCTGCGCAGAGCAGCATGACGCGCGCTCGCTTCCCGCCGCGCCATGCGGTGATCAGCACGGCCACGATGATGAGCGGCAGCCAGGCCTCGATGGCGGACAGCGCCGGCATGAGCCAGTCCAGCACCGGATGAGACCATGCGGTGTTGATTTGATGGAGGAGGCTGAGATCCCAGGAGAAGGGCATTAACGGGGGAATGATGAATGCGGGCTGCCGTAGAGATCACCCGTCGTTTCCGGTGCGGACGGGCTTCCAGCTCTTGAGATTGCGGCCCAGATAAACGCTGAGCTCGAGCGTGGTAAGGCCGCAGGGGATGCGGATGTTGCCGCGGTAGTCGAGTTTTTCGAAGGCGGTGGTGAAGACGGGATTTTTCAGGAGGGCTTCGGCGGGGCCACGATCGATAATGAGGGCGTCAAAGCCGATGCGCTCCTCGGGCCCGGGCCAGATTTCATACTGGGACTGCACGGTGCCGCTCGGCTCCCAGCGATAAACGTGGGGATGGGAGGGCATGTAGAAGCCCATTTCGGCCGCGGTGTAGCGATGACCGAGCGCCATGACGAAGGTGTTTTCCGGATCTGGAACAAGCTCAAAAAATTCCTGGGCTTCGATGCCGGCCTCGCGCCAGCCGAGCATGTCTTCGAGTTTGTGAAGAGCGCCGAGGACTTTGTCGGTGGTTTTGTCCCCCAACTTGGACCGGGAATAACTGAAAGTGGCGTCCCAAAATGAAACGGGGGCAGAGATGAGGCCGACGAGCAGTACGTAGCAGGTGAACGTGAGCGTCTTCCCCACCCGCAGGGACCAGCGCTCCCAGCCGGGGTGTGCGGTGAATGGAGGGAGGCCCCGCAGCCAGGCAGCGGCGAGAATAAACGCGGGAACAAAGAAGACCGCAGGCCAGTTGGGATTGATGCGCTGGCGCAAGGCGAGGAGTGCGAAACATGCGAGCCCCGGGGCGGAGGCCAGCATGACAAACCGCATGGGACGTGTGAGCTGCCTGCGCAGCTTCCATGCTCCGACCATGGAGGCGATCAAGGCGGCAAACGTCACCGGCGTGTAGATGAGAGCCTGCAGGCCGAGGTTTTCGAAAGTGCGGCCCAGCCAGTCGTCGAAGCCGAGATCCTTTCTGGCATCGAAGTGATGCTTGGTGTGCTCCAGCGTGATCCAGCCGTGCTGCTGATTCCAGAGGAGCACGGGAATGATGAAAGTCATGCCGCAGAAAATGGCCAGCCACATCAATGGATTGCGCAGCAGGGCACGGTCCTGGGGCGAAACAAAGGCGAAGACGAGCATGAGGGCGGGAAAGACCAGCATCATCTGTTTGCTCAAAGTTCCAAAGCCGATGACGAGGGTCAGCGCGAGCCAGCGAATGATGCTCTCCGGCTTTTCAGCGGCCCGCCAGAAAAGGAGCAGGCCAAGCGTCCAGAACAGAAGCAGCGGGGCATCGATGGTGAGAAGAAGGTTCAGGCCCGCATTGGCCAGTGTGAGGAGCACCAGCACGGCGGTAAGGAAGGCGGTGCGGGCGTCAAAAAGCAGAAGAGCGATGCGGTGCATGATGATCAAAATGACCGTGCCCAGAAGCAGGGAGGCGAAGCGGATGCCCCACTCGGCATTGCCTGTGAGCCAGCCTATCGCCCCCATCATCCAGCCGATCAGGGGGGGCTTGCTGTAGTAGCACCAGTCCGGCCGGCGGCCCCAGTCCCAGTAGTAGGCCTCATCTCCAATGAGATCCACATTCTGAACAAAGAGCAGCATCAGTCCGAGACGCGCGACGAATACGGCGGCCAGCAGCCACCAGAAGCGTTTAATCCAGGTCGGGGAGTCAGAAGCGGGAGTCAAAACCATGCGCGGGCATGATAGCGGTGACTGGCGGGTGGGAAATGAGAATCCAAGGGGTTGATCTTGTTTCCTGCCCCTGCCATGGACACTTATCCGGACCCCATGACCCACGGCACCGCGCAAAAAGAAATCGACTGGCTCTACAGCACGCAGTTTTACGGCATCAAGCTGGGGCTGGAGAATGTGCAGC
Source organism: Prosthecobacter sp. (assembly GCF_044222565.1). Taxonomy (GTDB): domain Bacteria; phylum Verrucomicrobiota; class Verrucomicrobiia; order Verrucomicrobiales; family Verrucomicrobiaceae; genus Prosthecobacter. The sequence continues at coordinate 51,940 of NZ_JBGANA010000014.1, read as the reverse complement.
GTCTGCTGCGCGAGCTGGGCCTGCCCGCGGCGGGACAAAGGTTCATCCATGTGGCGGGAACGAATGGCAAGGGCTCGACCTGCGCTTTCATGCATTCGATTTTGAAAGCGGCGGGCATCAACGCCGGGCTGTTTACTTCGCCGCATTTGATTCATTTTGGTGAACGCATCCGGGATGCGGAGCGGATGATCACGCCGGAGGAGATCGCGGCGGGGGTAAGCCGGCTGCGTGAGCGGGCGGCGGTCTGGGAGCCGCATCCGACGTTTTTTGAGCTGACGCTGGCGCTGGCGCTGGAGTGGTTCGCACAGCGTGGCAATCCGTGGGTGGTGCTGGAGACCGGGCTCGGCGGGCGGCTGGATGCGACGAATGCCATCACGCCTGCGGTGAGCGTCATCACGCCCATCGGCTGGGACCACATGGAGATGCTGGGAAACACGCTGGCAAAGATCGCAGCGGAGAAGGCGGGCATCATCAAGCCCGGCGTGCCGGTGGTCACGATGACGCAGTGCGAGGAAGCGATGGAAGTCATCACACGCTCTGCGAAGGAACGCGGCTCAGCGCTGACAGTGGTCGATGCGCCCTGGGCTGGGGAAACGGGGCTTGCGGGACCGCATCAGCGCTGGAATGCGGCGATGGCTGTGGCGGCGCTGCGGGCCGCGGGACTAGATTTTGATGAGCAGGTGATCGCACGAGGCCTGCGGGAGGTGCAATGGCCCGCGCGATTTCAAAAAGTGGGCGGCTGCATCATCGATGGTGCACATAACATCGATGCCGCGCGTGTACTCGCCCAGACGTGGCGCGAGCAGTTCGGAGGTCAGAAGGCGGAGATCATCTTTGGCGGTGTCTCCGGCAAGGACACGGCTGCGGTGATGCGCGAGCTGGCGCCCATCGCTGGTGGCTGGCATTTCACGGGCTTTGATTCACCGCGCGCGCTGCCACCGGAGAAACTGGGCGAGATCTGGCAAGCGCTTGGGCTGGGCGAACGACCGGTGAGCGTGCATGCGCGCATCGCCGATGCTTTGCCGACGGTGAAGACGAATGTGCCGGTGCTGGTGGCGGGATCGTTGTACCTGGCAGGGGAGACGCTCGCGCTGCTGGAGGGCAGGGCGGGGGCGTTTGAAAAGAGTGCGCAGTGAAGGCTACTCCTCGGACGAGGACATCTTGATGCGGTAGCCGTTTTCGTTTTTCTCCAGCTTTATGAAGCCGAGGTCTGCGGCGGACTCCAGCAGGGCGCTGAAGGAACTGAAGCCGTAAAAACGCTCGTCAAACTGGGGCTGGCGGCGGCGGATGGCCTGCTTCACAGGGCCTGCCCACACAGTGTCGTTGCCGCTGCGGGAGAGCATGGCCTCGACCGTTTCCACGACGGTCTGGATGGCTTTCTCGGGATCGCCGCCGGGTTTTTTTTCCTGCGTGGCGGCAGATCTTGCAGCCGCCGGTGCGGGCTTGGCGCGGGCAAGGCGTTTGCGGGTTTTTTCCTCTTCGCGCACAAGGTCGTCGTAGAAAATGAATTCGTCGCAGTTGTCGATGAAGAGGCCGCTGGTGGACTGCTTCACGCCGACACCGATGACGGTCTTGTTGTTCTCCCGCAGCTTGCTGACGAGGGGGGAGAAATCAGAGTCCCCGCTGACGATGGCGAAGGTGTCCACGTGCGGCTTGGTATAGCAGAGATCAAGGGCGTCCACGACCATGCGGATGTCAGCTGAATTTTTGCCGGACTGGCGCACATGGGGGATTTCGATGAGTTCAAAGGAGGCCTCGTGCATGCTGCCCTTGAAGCTCTTGTACCTGTCCCAGTCGCAGTAGGCTTTCTTCACGACGGTGCTGCCTTTGAGCAGCAGGCGGTCGAGTACCTTGCTCATGTCAAACTTGTCATACTGCGCATCCTTCACGCCGATGGCGAGGTTTTCAAAATCACAGAAGACTGCGATGGTGTGAGTACGGTCGGTGGTGGGGAGGGCCATGATGACAGACCGTCCGCTCTGGCAGAGCGCTGGTCAACCACCGTTCCTGCCGCTCTGATAAAACGGCCATTTGGAAAAAGAGGGCCGCCCGAGTGATTCCTGTTCGAAGTCTCCTTTGCTATTTGCAATGAGCATGGCCTGCAAGGGTGTGTGACAGTCTGTCATGCGGGGATCAGCGAGAAGACGACCGATGATTTGGAGCTCGGCCGGATTCAAAATCTCAGAGCCCACGCGAGGCCGGTAGTGCATGTGGAGCGGCTGGATGCCGAGGCCTGAGCGTTCACGGAGATCGCGGAGGATGTCGAATCCTGCGGGGTCGGCATCGCCGAAATGATGGATGGGCAGATGAGATGGCAGGCGGGCGAGCAAGGCAAGTACGGCGCGGCCGGGGTAGCTGGTGTGAATGAGGAGGGTGTCGCTGTGCAGCTTCGCGAGTTCCAAAAAGGTGGTTTCGTTTTCCACGGTGAGCACCTGAGAGGCATCGCAGTGGATGGCGATGGCTCGATGGATGTCGGTTTCCGAGATGGAAACCGGTGCATGAAGCAGCCCGAGATTGAGCGTGCCTTCAGGCAGTTCGAGGCGCAGAGGGCCGCAGATGAAAACGCGGCGTGGTTTTTCCAGCAGGCCGAGTTCTTCGAGCGATTGAATGCCGCCGTTTGTTATCTGGCGCAGGGCGGATTCGAGGCGCGGGCGCAATTGTTCCAGCCGCTTCGAGTCGTGGAAGATCATGCAGCTGGCGAAGCGGAGCAGCGATTCGCCCTGCCAGTCGAGAATACGTGGAATATTGGTGAGGAGTTCGCGGTTTCCTGCCAGATCATCGCGGGTGAAGGGGGTGACGGGGCTGCCATCGAGCGCGTGCTGCGCCAGTTGCAGGCACCAGTTTGACCATGCAGGTGAAACAGATGAACTGGGAAAGGATTCAAACAAGTCAGCCAGCTGCCTGCGCTCTTCGGCCGGTGATGATTCCTGCAGGTGATTGAAGAGCCAAGCTTCACCCCCTTCACGAGACAGGCGGACGATGTGAATCAGGCGCTCGTCACGAGGATGGGTGTCGAGTTTCAGCTTTCCTTGTGACTGGTCTTCGGCTTGGCGGAGGCGGGTTTCGGCATTGATGCGGGCCTCTGCGGAGTCGGCGCGCGCGGCTTTGAGGAGCTTGTGATAGTCAAACGTGAAATCTCCGCTGCTCACACCAGTGCGGCCTGCCTGGGAGTCGCGATAGCGGTCGGCGAAAACCTTCAGGATGTCTGGATGCTCATGAGCCATGCTTGTTCATCCATTCTTTGCCTTCGGGCGAATCGCGGAAGAGGACGGCGGGAATGTTGCGGATGCGGGTTTTACCGCCTTCGCGCTTTTCGGTTTTGGTCACGACGATCAACTCGTCACACAAACTGAAGGCGAAGGGGATGTTGCCGCTGGACATGCTGAAGACGCCCTGGAGATCAAGCTCCTGCATGGCTGCGAGACAGTCCTGGATGCGTTCGCCGCTGAGTTTGCTGAAGGCTTCGTCAATGGGCACGAGCGCGAGGCTGGGCTCTTTCCAGCGGGTTTCGTGACGGTTGTAGGCGTGCAGGTAGCTGGCGAGGATGGCCACAAAGTAGGGGCTCTGATTTTCACCACCGCTCATCTTGCCGCTCTGCTTGTCCACGCTCACCGATTTGGCATCGGGCTGGCGCACATCGGTGACGAGCAGGTCGTAGTCGAAGTACTGGCGGTAATCGAGAAGCTTGGCGGCTTCGGGACTGTTTGCCTGCTTGACCAGGGTTTGCAGGAAGTGATCGAGCGCGGTGCGCAGCTCGCCTTCGAGGCTGGAGAAGAAGAGATCGTCAGGATCTCGGGTGGAATTGAGGTCGATGAGATGACGGTAGAAACGGAACTCGGGATTGGGCTCTTTTTTGATGTGATACACATCGTTGCCGATCTGCCGTTTGAGCTGCTTGTTGAGCAGGAAGATGATGTTGTCGATGTCCTTGAGCGCCTTCTGCATGCGGCTCAGCACCTGCGTGCGGAAGAGGCTTTCCCAGCGCTTGCGCTCGGCCTCGGCCTTCTTCTCGAATTCAGGGATGCCCTGGCCATCGATACGCTTGAGCAGCTTCTCGTAGTCCTTGGTGCTGCGGCCGTCTTCCGGCAGATCGTCGAAGCGTGGCGAGAAGGTTTTTTTGAACTCGACCATCGCGGCTTTGAGATCGCCCTCGGCCTGCGCAGCCGTCACGGCGGCTTTGCTGGCTTCCTTGTCAAATTCCTTCGCAGCAATCTCCGGCGAGAGATATTTTTCGAGCATGTCGTGCTTCCAGCTTTGGTAGCGGTCGAGGTGTGCGGAGATGTCGATCTCGCGTTTGATGCGGAGCAGATCGTCTTCGCGCTTGGAAGCATCCTCGCGGCGAACGGCCAGATTTTTTTCGGTCTGCTCAATCTCACGCTGCATGCCTTTGCGGGCGATCTCGAGGCGCTCTTTTTCCAGGGAATCGGACTGTGTGAGCAAATCGTGCGCCTGCTGCTCAAGTTCATGCAGCGAGCCGGTGTCGATCTCCTGGAGCCGTTTCATCAGCTCCTCGTGATCCTGTTCGAGCTTCGGCAGCGATTCCACGCGCACCAGATCCTGGGCCAGCGAGCCGTGGTCGGGCATCTTGCTGTCCTTGTCCGCGATGATGGCATTGATCTCGGTTTCGAGCGGTTCCAGACGGCGGATGTTCGCAACGATGTCCTTGAGCTTGTCCTGCTTGATCTCCTGCTGGCGTTGCAGGCCGCGCTTGCCGACAAACGGCACGCCATCGTAACGACGTGGCCGCAGAGCCAGGCCATCGCGCAGCATGAGGCCGTCGGGAAGGATGGCCGCGTCATGCTTGTCGAGGTCGGCAAGTTTCTGCACGCATTTGACCTGGCCAAACCATGAATCCACGCAGGCGCGTGCCACGGGATCGTCCGTTTCGATTTTCTCCGCGAGCGAGCCTTTGGCGGCTTTGGCTTTCAGCGCGAGCATGTGTGCCGGATGAATGAGCGACTCCACGGCGGCTTTCGGCCCTTGCGCGGCGGCCTTGAGTTCGTGGAAGTGCTTCAAAGCCTCCGGATAATGCTCTTCGCTGACGACGATGGCGAACTTCTCGCTGAAGGCGACCTCGATGGCTTCACGCCAGTTCTCATCGGTCACTTCACACACTTCGCGCAGCGCCCTGGCAGCGGAGCGGCCCTTCAAGTGCAGCAGGTTGTCATTGAGCGTGTGGAGCAACGGTTGCTCGATCGGAGGAAGGCCGGCTTTGAGCGTGTTGATCTGAGCTTCGAGATCGTTGCGTTCATTGCGCAGGCGGCGCAGATCCTCGGCATCGGCGGCAAAAGCCTGGCGCAGGTTTTTGCAGACCTGGTCTGCGGCATCGCGCAAAAGACTGAGGGCATTCGCGGTGGTGGCTTCATCGCAGCCTTCGAGCATCTCGATGGCGTTCTCCAGGCGGTACACGTCCACGGGTTTTGGAAGCGGTGCCTGCTTCACATCCTTCAGCCACTGCTTGGCGTCCTTGACGCGTTTGCGCAGACGGTCGCTGAGCTTGGTGCCGAGTTCGCGCAGGCGCAGGAGTTCGTTCTCCAGTTTGCGGCCCTGTTCGGTGAGCTGGTGGTAGAGCCGGCCTTCAGATGACTCGTTCATGAGTCCCAGCAGGCGATCACGATCGATGCGGCAGCGGGTGATGCCTTCTTCGATCTCAAGCAGCCGCTGTTCGTCTCCGGCGAAGCTTTCGCGCAGCTCTGCCAGCCGTTTCTCCATGCTGGTGACGAGGCTGTGCGCGTGCTCGTGATTCAGCTCCGTCGCAAGGAAGCGCGCCACATCGCGGTCACGCTGTGCCGCGACACGTATTTCGGAATGCTGGCGGATGGTTTGCAGACGCGTGAGCTGACCGCGCAACTGGCGCAGCTCGTTCTCGTAGGATTCAAAGTCGCGATAGCTCGCCACGACATCCTCCACCGGCACAGCTTCGCCCGGCAGCACGAAGCGACGGCAGAAATCGTCGAAGCTCTTCAGGTTGGTGAAGGACATCGCGCTGGGCAGCAGGCGGTCGAGGACTTCACGGTTGAAGTTGAGATGAGCGCTGTTGCTCATGTCGCGCAGGTATTCGCGTGAGGAGGCAAACACGCGCCCATTCCGGCCTTCGACGAGCTGGCGGAAGCCGAGGATGTCGAGCGTGCGGCGCTTGCCATCTTCGGCAGAGGTTTGGATGAAATCGCTCTTCTCCAGCGCACCTTGACAGAAGAAAGGCGTGATATGGCCGTCATTCTCCGCGGTGTTGCGAAACTCGACCCGCAGGCCCCAGGTCTCGATGCGTTTGCCATCCGGCCAGACGAACTCCGCCGCGACGTAGGTGGTCACGCCTTTGTCATGAAAAAACTGCGGCTGGCCGCTCTCAGACTGCTGCTTGGTATCGAGCAGGCAGTAGCCTTTCAGGGTGCGGTCTGACTGAGCGCCGGTGGCGCTGCGGTTGAAATGATGGCGTGCTTTCTCCGGCCCGACGAGCACCAGCATGAGCATGTCCATGAGGATGGATTTCCCCGAGCCGGTGACGCCGGCAAGCACGAGATTTCCATTCACGGGCAGGGTGTCCTGATAGCCATACCAGTTGATGGCATGCAGGCGGGAGAGGCGGATGGCGCGGCTTTTGGTGCTCATGCTTCGGCCTCCTCTTCAGGGCTGGGAATGGCGGCAGCTTCGCTGCGCTTGAAGGCGCTGGCGGATTCGGTCCACTCTGCGAGTTCGCGGAACGGTACGACACGGCGGATCGCGGGCAGGACCTCGATGCCGGAATCTTCGAAGGGTTCCGCCAATTGGAATTTGATGAGATTGTAGCGGGCGGCCTGGCGCAGGATTTCACGCAGGCGGCCGCGTGAGATCTGGCCGACGGCATCGGAAAGAAGCTGGTCTTTGAGCAGTGCGTTCAGCTCCGTGACGGTGAGAAAGGCCTGGGTCTCGCCTTCATCACGCCAGCGCACATCCCCGGCATACCAAAGCGCCAGCCAGATCAGCGTGGCATCCTGCCGCAGGTGCAGCACCATGGAACTCACGCGTGGGATGGCCTGCACCATGCGCTCTTCATGCAGCAGGGCGACATCGAGGCCGGCGAGCGCGGCGGTTTCGCGCAGCCACTCGAAGTTTTGACGGCACCAGTTGTACAGGCCGGTTTGGCCGCTCTCCAGGCCGAGGAGGGAACCGTGGGCCAGCAGCTCCTGCAACGCCTCAGCAAGCCGGGAGCGATCCTGATCCTGCAAGCGGAGCAATGGCTCCGGGGCGGACAGTTCATTGAGGTTGGGATCGGCTTCGGTCATTTCTTGATAAGGTCAAAGTGCTCCACGCGGGCGCCGGGCAGGGGATCAAGCGCGATCTCGCCCGCTTCAGCGCGGCTGCGGGTGGATTCCAGCTTGTAGGCGGCTTCATTCGACTCTGCGTGGAGCATGAGGGCGATGAGTTCGGTGAGATCGGCTTCGGAGGCGACGGGTAGATCAGCACTGGAAATACGCGCTCCTTTTTCACCGGGCAGCCGCTTCACAAATTCATTGGCACGGCGTACGGAAAGGGAATCACGCAGGGCGCGCTCCATGCCGCGCAGTCCTTCTTCGCGTTCGGCATCGGTGACTTCGTCATCGAGCGCGGCCTGCTCGCCAGCAATGCGGCGAATCTGCGGTGCATAGAGGCTGTCGAGTCCTGCGGGCATGCGGGTTTCTGGCAGGCGCAACGCGGGAAGCTCCGGCAGCTCCCATGAACTGGAAAGTCGTTTTCCGGCGAGCATCTCGTTCGCCTTCATGAAGAAGTCACGGATCTCGGTGCGGCGCTCGCCGGTCACATCCTGGAGATAGCGGAAGCGTGAGAGCGAGCGGCGCGTGAAATCGGCAGTGCGGCGGTCGATTTCATCCGCCATGGGCTGCACCAGATCGAGCAGATGGGTGAGTTCATCCAGGCGCTGGCGGACGCGGGCGCGCGCTGTTTCGGCACTGAGGGTGGAATCGCGGCGCAGGAGTTCCGTCTGCATTTCCGCCAGCGCTGTCGAATCATCCTGCAAACGTTCTTCGATGCGACGTACGGCCTCAGGCAGGCGGGCGGGCAGGCGGGCGCGGATCAGCTCCGCATAGGCGCCATGAGCGATCTGCTCCGCGTAGTCTTCAAACACGAGCGCAAGATTGCCTTTTAGCGTGTCTTCTTCGAGCTGACGCCGGGTGAGGCGCTGCACGGACTTCTGCATGGTGCGCAATTCGCCGAGGCCCTGGCGGGTGTTGGCCAGGCAGACGTCCACGGTTTGCAGAGGGCGTTCGATGAGTTCGGGCTCGTTGGCCAGCAGGGCGCAGACGGCGGTGAGCTTGTCGGTGAAAACCGCTGCTTCGGGGTGGGCGATCTGGCGCAGCGCGGCGATCAGCGTGGAGCCATGGGCATCGAAATAGAGCCGGCGCCGCCAGTCCTTGCGCGGGGGTTCTTCCAGCCAGCGGCAGCGGGACAGGTGATCCAGCACCCGGCGCGAGGTTTCACGAGGGGGGAGGGTGCTTGTCGGCAGCTCGCCTTCGGCGTGCTCTTCGTCGGCTTCCGGCTGAAATTCGGGATGCTTGGTGAGGACTTCGGCGATGATTTCGATGGCGTCGTCGCGTTCCAGGCCGTCCGGTTGCTCGGTGCATTCGCGATCCAGCGCATCCAGCACATCGACGTAGGTCGGCGCGTTTTTCCCCGTCAGCACCCGGAAGAACGCGGGATCGCGCACTTCACGGTAGAGGCTGGCGGAGAGGAGTTCGGACATGGTCAGCCGCCCACCATGCGGAGACTTGGTGCCGAGGCAACCCCCCGTCCAACTCCGCCGTCGTGCATGGACGATTCCGCCCTTGGGCGGCCGGGGCGCAAGAGATGGCTTTGCGCGGGCGTTGTCCCGGGCTGCCCTGATTTTGTCAAAAAACGCTCCACGCCAACCCATGAAGACACGTCTCCTCATTCCTGCGCTCTTCCTCGCCGCCTCTGCGCATGCCGCACCGCCGAAGAAGGAGGAAGGCATTGACCCGAACAAGCCGGTCTCTTTCTACAAGCACATCCGCCCCATTTTCCAGGCCCAGTGCAACGGCTGCCACCAGCCCGCCAAGAAAAAGGGCGACTACATCATGACGGATTTCGTCGCCCTGCTCAAAGGGGGCGAGGAAGGCCACGCGGTCATTCCGGGCAAACCCGCCGAATCCAACCTGCTGAAGCTCATCAAGCCGGACGAAAAGGGCAAGGTGGAGATGCCACAGAAGGCCGATCCGCTGCACGAGACGCAGATCGCCCTCATCGAGCGCTGGATCACCGAAGGAGCCAAGGACGACACGCCGGCCTCCGCCAAGGCGGAATACGACATGGCCCACCCCCCGGTCTATGTGAAAGCCCCGGCCATCACCTCCATTGAGTATTCACCGGACGGCAGCATGATCGCCGTCGCGGGTTATCACGAAGTTCTCGTTCACAAAGCTGATGGCAGCGGCGTCGTCGCTCGTCTCGTCGGTCTGGCTGAGCGCATTCAAAAGCTCGCGTGGTCGCCGGACGGCAAGAAGATCGCCGTCACCGGCGGCAGCCCGGCGCGCATGGGAGAAATCCAGATCTGGGACGTGGCTGGCAAAAAGCTGGAGCTCTCCAAGTCGCTGACCTTTGACACCCTGTATGGCGCAAGCTGGTCGCCAGATGGAAAGTATCTGGCCTTCGGCTGTGGCGACAATGCGGTGCGCGCCATCGAGGCCGCCACCGGCAAGGAAACGCTCTTCATGGGCGGCCACAGCGACTGGGTGCTGGACACCGTGTGGGGCGTGGATGGCAAGCATGTGGCCTCCTGCGGCCGTGACATGAGCGTGAAGCTCACGGAAGTGGCCACCCAGCGATTCGTGGACAACATCACCTCCATCACCCCCGGCGCGCTTAAAGGAGGCGTGCAGGTGCTGGCGCGGCATCCGCTGCGCAATGAGGTGCTGATCGGCGGCACCGACGGCGTGCCTGCCATCTACCGCATGGAGCGCATCACCAAGCGCGTGATCGGCGACAACGCGAACCTCATCCGCAAATTCCCCGCCATGCAGGGCCGCATCTTTGGCGTGGATTTCGCGCCGGATGGCAAGCGCATCGCCGCAGGTTCCTCCAATGAAGGCGCGGGCATGGTAAACATCTACGCCAGCGACTACGACAGCGCCATGCCCGAGGGCGTGAAGAAGATCGTGGAAACCGTGAACGGCAAAGGCCCGGAACTGGACGAGTGGATCGTCAAGGGGGTGAAGCAGCTCAGCAGCACGCCGGTGCCCTGCGGCATCTTCAGCGTGACCTTCAGCCCGGATGGCAAAACAGTCGCCGCAGCCGGTCAGGACGGCATGGTGCGTGTGATTGATGCCACCACCGGTGCCATCGCCAAGGAGTTTGTTTCCGTGCCGCTGGTGAAGGAAAAGGTGCTCGCCGCCACGGACGTGATCGCGGACGACAGCGTGCGCGCGGTGCTCGAAAAAGGCACGAAGGTCGAAACCCTGCACACCGGGCCGACCGTCGCCTCCATTGATGTCGAGCCGACCACCATCAAAATCGGCAAGCCCACCGAGTATGCGCAGCTTCTCATCACCGCCCGCATGAGCGACGGCACCCGCGCGGACGTCACCCGCATGGCCAAGATCACCGCAGAGAACACCGATGTGGTGGACGTGAACACGCGTGGCATGGTGCGCCCTGACAAGGACGGTGCCACGAATGTGAAGATCTCCTTCCAGGGGAAGACCGCCAGCATCCCGGTGACCGTGGCCGGACTGAACGTGGCCCTGAAGCCCGACTACGTGCGCGACATCATGCCCATCATGTCAAAGCTTGGCTGCAACCAGGGCACCTGCCACGGCGCCAAGGAAGGCAAGGCCGGCTTCAAGCTCTCGCTGCGCGGCTATGATCCCGTGTATGACGTGCTCGCTTTCACCGATGACATCTCCAGCCGCCGCGCGAACGTCGCCTCGCCGGAGCATTCGCTCATGCTGCTGAAGGCCAGCGGCGCCGTGCCGCATGAGGGCGGCCAGCTCACCGTCCCAGGAGAGCTTTACTATGAGTCCCTGAAAGCCTGGATCGGCCAGGGTGCGAAGCTGGAACTCAAAACACCGCGCGTGACCAGCATCGAGCTCTCTCCGAAGAATCCGGTCATTGAACGCATCGGCGGCCGCCAGCAGCTGCGCGTCATCGCCCACTATGCGGATGGCTATGTCAAAGACGTGACCGCGGAAGCCTTCCTGGAAAGCGGCAATGGGGATGTCATCGAGGCGGACAAAAAGGGTCTCATGACCAGCCTCCGCCGGGGTGAAGCGCCGATCCTTGCCCGCTTTGAAGGCGCGTATGCAGCCACCACCATTACCGTCATGGGAGACCGTACCGGCTTCGCCTGGAAGGAGCCTGAGAAGTGGAACAAGATCGACGAACTCGTGGCGCAGAAATGGCAGCGCATGAAGATCGAGCCCAGCGGCCTGTGCAGCGATGAAGATTTCCTGCGCCGCATCCATCTGGACCTCACCGGCCTGCCGCCCAAGCCCGAGGCTGTGGCTGCTTTCCTGGCCGACACCCGCGATACCCGCACGAAGCGCGGCGAGGTGATCGACAAGCTCATCGGCAATCCTGATTTCGTCGAGCATTGGGCCAACAAGTGGGCGGACATGCTGCAGGTGAATTCCAAATTCCTCGGTGCAGAAGGCGCCAATGGGCTGCGCACCTGGATCAAGCAGCAGGTCAGCGACAACACGCCGTATGACCGCTTTGCCTACCGCATCATCACCGCCAGCGGCTCCAACAAGGACAATCCACCCGCCGCTTACTTCAAGACCGTGCGCACCGCCGAGGACATCAGCGAAAACACCACTCACCTTTTCCTGGCCACACGCTTCAACTGCAACAAGTGCCACGACCATCCTTTCGAGCGCTGGACGATGGACCAGTATTATGAAACCGCGTCCTACTTTGCGCAGATCGACTTGAAGGGCGACCCCGCTGCCAAGGGACAGACCATCGGCGGCACTGCCGTGGAAGGCGCGAAGCCGCTGTTTGAAATCGTCACCGACAAAAAAGACGGCGATGTGATGCACCTGCGCACGAACAAGCCCGTGGCGCCCCACGTGCCGTTTGAGGCCGAACTTGTGAGCAAGACCGCCAGCACCCGCCGCGAGCAGTTTGCCACCTGGATGACCAGCCCGCAGAATGACTACTTTGCCATGAGCTACGCCAACCGCATCTGGGGCTACCTCACCGGCACCGGCGTCATTGAGCCGCTCGATGACATCCGCGCCGGCAATCCGCCGAGCAATCCTGAACTCCTGCAATACCTGACCAACGAGTTCATTCAGAGCGGCTTCAACGTGCGCCATTTGATGAAGATCATCGCCAACAGCCGCACCTACAATCTGAGCCTGGCCACCAACAAGTGGAACGAGGACGACAAGATCAACTACAGCCACGCCAAGGCGCGCCGCCTGCCGGCCGAAGTGCTGTTTGACTCCGTCTTTGCTGTGACCGGCAGCATGCCAAACATTCCCGGCGCGCCAAAGGGCGCCCGCGCAGCCGCGCTGGCCGATGGCCAGGTCAAGCTGCAGGATGGCTTCCTCGCCAACTTTGGCAAGCCCGCCCGTGAATCCGTCTGCGAGTGCGAGCGCAGCAATGAAGTGAATCTCGGCCCCGTCATGGCCCTGATGAGCGGCCCGACCGTGGGAGACGCCATCAGCGATCCGAACAACGCCATCGCCAAGCTGACCAATGAGATCAAGGACGACCGCCAGCTGGTGGACGCCATCTTCATGCGCGTGCTCAACACGCATGCGAGCGAGAAGGAAATCAATGCCGCCCTGGCCTCGATGCAGGAGATTGACCCGGAGAACAAGCAGCTCGCCGCCACATTGCAAGCCAAGGAGGCCGAACAGAAGCCGATCATCGAAAAAGCTGAGCAGGAGCGTCTTGCCGCCATCGACGCGGCCAAGAAGGAGCTGGAAGCCTACAAGGCCAAAATCGCGCCGGAAGTGGCGAAGAAGGAAGCTGCACGCAAAGCCGCCATCACGGCTGCCGAGGCCAAAGTGAAAGCCGCCCAGGACACAGCTCCGGCGAGCCAGCCCGCTTGGGAAAACTACCTGGACCTCACCACCGAGTGGCAGCCCTTTGACAACATCAAGGTGCAGCGCGCCGGCGGCGTGGAGAAACTGGAAGTGCAGCCGGATGGCAGCCTCTTTGCCACGGCGATGCCTGCAGGCCGTGAGACCACCGGCAACTACCTGCTCATCGGCAAGACCACGCTGACCAACATCACCGCCATCAAGCTGGAGATGCTGCCTGACGACCGCCTGCCGAGCAACGGCCCCGGCCTCGCACCCGATGGCAACTTTGTCATTGGAGAGATCACCGTGCGCACCGATCCCATCGACGCCAAGCGTAGCAAGCGCGGCGGAGAGGAGCAGCTGCTGAAGAATCCGAAGGCCGACTTTGAGCAGACCAATTTTGTCGTCACCGAGGCGCTGAAGAAGGGCAATCGTGACCGCGGATGGGCCGTGAGTCCGCAGGGAGGCTTCCGCCATGAGGCCACGTTTGAGTTTGCCAAGCCCATCGCACATGAAGGCGGCTCACAGTTCAGCGTGCAGATCACCTCCAACTTCCAAAACGGGAAGTACAATCCCGGTCGCTTCCGCCTGTGGGTGACCACCAGCCCCACCGTGCGCTTTGGTGCTCCCGCCGCTGTGATCGCTGCGCTCAAGACGCCTGCCGCCGCGCGCAAGCCGGAGCAGAAGGCGCTGCTCGTCCAGCACTTCCTGGATCAGTTCAAGGACTTCCAGACCCAGAAAAAAGTCCTGGCCAACGCCCGCAAACCGCTGCCGGTGGACCCTCAGCTCGTGACCCTTGAGGCTGGTTACAATGACAGCCAGAAGCCCATTGTGCTTGATCCCAAGCTCATCCAGCTCCGTCGTGACGCCGGCCTGAGCCAGACTCAGCTCGGAAACAAACGCCTCACCGCCGCGCAGGATCTGGCCTGGGCGCTGATCAATTCGCCGGCGTTTTTGTTCAATCACTAAGTTGCCCTCTCCAAAGTTGCCCAGTTGCGCCGCAACTGGTTCGGGAAAGCGGTGCCGTCGCTGCTTGTCTGTCAGATTGACTCGCAGTGTGCGGTGTCGTATCTTTCTGCCAAAGTGAGTTCCGAAAAAAAACAGCTTCAGACAGCCGGCAAGGCAACGAAGGCCATTCGCTTGAAGCCTTCCACCACCGACTACGCGACCTTTGCGGCCACGACGGACAAAGTGCTGGGAGTGATCGCTTCAAACGGGCCCAGAACGAAGCCGAACAAGCGCATGCTCTGGCTCGCGAATTCGAAATCCTGAGGAAAGCGGACCAAACATTCGACGAATTTAAGGCATCAGCTCCAGAGCTGCGCCGTGGCACTGAACACCTGATCGAATTCGATGACGAAGTGGGACGCGTGGTGAAGATCACCGTCCCTCCCAAGTTCGGTCTCATCCCCGCCATCGGTTCCTCTCCGCGGGCCAATCTTCGTGATGATCCGACGCTGCCCGCTTTCAAAGAGCAGATTGAATTCATCCATGCCACACCGCTGGAATATCAGGAGCGGTGGATCGCTGCGAACGACGTTTTCGAAGATGACGTGAGGCTGACTTCGGTGGTGGAATGGTCGGATGGCCGCATCTCTTTCTCGATCAGCCAGCCCCAGTACCATGGTGAACCGGCCACGCATCGTGAGATTGAGGGCTTCTTCAACGCCGCCGGTTGGAAACGTATCTTGGACGACTCCGGCCATCTGCTTTTTTACAACTACGTCTTCGAGGTGCTCGCCATTGATGCACTGCCGCGCAATTGCTACATCAAGGACGGCAGTCTGCTGCCGTTTGATGTGATCCTCTGCCGTCCGGATGACAGGCTGCAGGATTTTCTGAAACCCTATTGAAACATGGACGCATCATCTCTTCCATCCACTTCCACCGTCGTCCTCATTCACGGACTCGGCCGGTCACGGCGCAGCATGTGGATGGTGGGACTGTGGCTGAAATATTGCGGCTATCGGGTGAAGAGCATCGGCTATCCGTCCCACCGCAGTTCGATTGCGGATGCGGTGCAGAAGCACATCAATCCCGCGCTGGAGAAGCTGGAGATTGAGGAAGGAACGCAGGTGCATTTCGTCACGCACTCGCTCGGTGGTATCGTGTTTCGCGCCTGGGCGGCGCAGCGGGACCCGAAGTTTCCGCTAGGACGTGCCGTCCTGCTGGCACCCCCAAATCAGGGCAGCCAGATCATCGATGAACTGCGTCAGTGGGGCTGGGTTCGCTGGCTTCTGGGGCCTGTCTCCGCAGAGCTGGGCACCGATGCGAACAGCACGCCCAACACCCTCGGACCGCTCCCGCCGGACACTGGAGTCATCATGGGAAACAAAGACACGCTGCCCATATTCCGCCGTTTCCTCGGCGACGATTCGGATGGTGTCGTCACCATCGCCAGCTCCCATGGAGAGGGAGAGGCAGACTTCGTGCTTCTGCCGACGAATCACGCCACCATCATTTTGCAGCCTGCGGTGTTTCGCGCAGTGACCCGGTTTTTGAGGACGGGGAGTTTTAGGGAGTGAGGGCGAGCAAGACTTTCGTCAGTCGAGGGCGTATTCCTCGACAGCCCCATGTCCAAGTGATGTTAAGAACTGGAGGATTCTTGTGCGATCATGTTCCGTGAAAGGCAAAGATCTTTTGAAGGTCACTCCCCAGCGATTGAATGTGCCTGATGTTGGAATGCCCTGATCAGAGGAAGGCATGCTGAATTGGAGGGTAGGTCCTTGAGCAATCTGTTTCCCACGGAGCTGCCTTAGCATGTCTTTACGTTGATCTGCACATATTTGCTGATCCTCCAAAAAATCCTCCAGGCGAGAGTATTCGCCGATTTCAAACCAATCTTCTCCAATGGTCAGCTCAGGAAACGTTTCCGTGAGCTTGGCTCCCAATCCGCTGTACGCAAAGCATACTAGGGAATCATAAATCGGGATGCCGACTCGAAGGATGAAATCCATGACTTGTTATTTAACGGAGCAACTCAGGTTCCAGCTCACGGCGCCGCCAGCTTCGTCACCACGTGGCTCATGTACGGAAACAGCTGCTTCTTGCGGCTCACCACTCCAGCCATGTCATAGACATGCTCCTTCGCCTGCGGGTAGTCGATGGCGTCGATGACACGCTGGTCTCCGGCCACCAGCAGCACGCTGTGGTGCCGCGTGATGTCCGTAACCATCAGGCAGGCGAAGTGGAGATTGTGCTTGGAGAGCAGGGCCTGCAGCGCGCCCTGGAGGTCAGCCTCGCGCTTCCAAAACTCATCAAGTCCGAGCTCCTCGATCTGGGAGATGCTGATGTGCCAGCCGTTTTCCTCGAAGACCTTGCGATCGCTTTCCAGCGCGCGGTCGGGGGTGTTTTCGCGCAGCATGGAGCCGGCGGCGAAGAAGTCTTTCACGAACTGCGCGCTGTCGATGCCGCCGATGCCGCTGAGCCACTCCAGGATTTCCTTGTCCGTGTTCGTCGTCGTCGGGCTGGTGAGGTGCAGTGTGTCGGAAATGATGCCAGCACAGAGGCAGATGGCCGTGGCCTTCTCCGGCGCGGCGCCACGCATGCGGTACATGATGCCCACAATCGTGCAGCTGCTGCCCACCGGCTCGTTGATGAAACGGATTGGCTCCTTGGTGCGCAGATTGCCGCTCAGGCGGTGATGGTCGATCACCTCGATGATCTCGGCCTCATCCGCACCGGCCACGGCCTGGGCGAATTCATTGTGATCCACCAGCACCAGTTTCATGCGCGGCAGGTCGATCAGGTCGGACTTCGAAAACACGCCGAGAAGCTTTTGCGTTTCTTCATCCACCACCGGAAACAGCGGCTGGCTGGAATGCTGGGCCGCCGGGACGATTTCACGGATGGGAGTGCGTGAGCCAAAGGAGAGAAACTCATGTGTGAGGGCCTCGCCGATGGGACGCGAGAAACGCAGCAGCTGCGAGGTGCTGGCAGTGTCGTAGGGCGAGTAGATGATGGCCACTCCCTGCTCCGCCGCACGCCTCAGAACGCTGGGGTCGGCTTTGAATTTGCCTGTGATGATCAGGCAGCGTGCGTTCATCTCGATGGCCAGTTCATGAATCTCAGGCCGGTCGCCCGTGACCATCACAAGAAGATTCGCCGGGAACTGCTGCGCACGTTTGCGCGTGGTCTCCAGACTGGAGGCGGCGACCACCAGCACAAAATCCTGAATCGTCTCCAGCTCAGGCGCGGCACCGCCCAGAATGCCATCGAGCGCGTTCACAATATTGAGCAGGCTGCTGCGTACCTCACGGTTGGCGGCATCCGTCTTGTCATTCGTCTGCGCTGGTAAAAACAGCTGCCCGAGCTCCTGGATGGCAGGCATGCCCAGCAGGCGGCCTTCATCATCGACGATCGGGATGCTGCGGAAGTTGTGGTCCATCATCATCCGGTACACCGAGAGGAAAGTCTGGTGCGGGCTGGCGGTGAAGACATCGCGACGGCAGATGGTGGAGGCGGTGGGCCTCACATCCAGCAGCAGCCGGGGGCCGGGCACGCCGGCGGTCTGCAGCACCCAGTTGGTGCGCACACTCAGCTCGCCACAGCAGGCTGCCTCCGCCTTCATCCCGCGGACATCGCGCAAAAACGCCGCGTAGCCGATGGCGGAGCAGATCGCATCCGTATCGGGATTGCGGTGCCCGATCACATGAATCGTGTCGGACGACACAGACTGCCGCAAGGCCGACGAAAAGCGGACGAGATGCGACGAATTATCCGTCGCGGCTGTTTCAGAAGCGGCCATGCGAGATGCAGCGGTGGAAGGGCGAACTCAGGCTGTGGCAAAACCCAGCGCAGTGATGCGGGCATGCACGGCGTCCTTGTTCTCAAGGAGTTCGGCGATGGGGTCCCACTTGCCAGTGGTCAGTGCTTCATGAGCCGTGCCGGGCAGGGTGATGCCAAACTCCTGGTCTTCAAAGAGCACTTTTCCAGCGGCCACGTCGATCGTGATTTCCAGCTTCGGATTGCGCTCGATCTCATTGGCCAGAACCTTGATGTCCGCCGCGCTGGCGCACACGCAGGGGATGCCCAGCGTGGTGCAGTTGCCAAAGAAGATTTCTGCGAAGCTCTCGGCGATCACGGCACGAATGCCGAAACGGTACAGCGCCTGGGGGGCGTGCTCACGGGAGCTGCCGCAGCCGAAATTGGTGCCGGAGAGGAGGATGTTTGCGCCTTTGAAGCGCGGATCGTCCAGCGGGTGGCCGGTGGGCTTGCCATCCTTGTCGTAACGCACGTCGTAGAAGGCGTATTCGCCGAGTCCGTCAAACGTGACGCATTTCATGAAGCGTGCCGGGATGATGCGGTCGGTGTCGATGTCCGAGCCGGGGACGTAAACGCCGGTGCCGGCGACTTGGGTGATTTTTGCGAGTGCCATGGGGGCCGCCATACTAGCGGAATTCGGCGCGAGGGCAAATAAATGCACGCCTCAACGTCCCTGCTGCTGGATCAGGGCCGCCCGGGCCTGCTCGGCCTCCAGGGCGGTCTGGCGCAGAAGTTCGCGGTAATTGTCCAGCCAGTTCACGGTGCCCTCGGGGTTCAGCGCCTTCGCCTGCCCGGCCCAGAGGTAGGCCTGTTCGGCCTCCGGATACTTTTTCAGGCGGTGGTAGTGCATGCCCAGGGCCATGCGCGGCTCCTCGTAGAGCGGGGCCAGGGTCAGCGCCCGCTGGATCGCCTGGAAAGCCGCGTCGTAGTTCCCGGAGGCATCCAGGGTGTCCGCCAGGGCGAGCTGGTAAAGGTAATTGTATGGGTTCAGCGTCGTGGCCCGGCTGAGCTCCCTCATGGAGGCGTCCACCGCCCGGAGGTAGGCGTCCTTGGTCATGCCTGGGTTGATCGAGTCCATCAGCGCCATCCCATGCTGGTAGGCCAGCACGGCGTTGCGCGGGTCCATTGCCGTCGCCTCTGCGAAATGCTCCAGCGCTGTTGCGGTGTGACCCCAGCCGTTTTGGACGCGCGCATAGGCCGCATGGCCGTCTGCCGTGCCAAAGACCGCCGCCGCACCCACCAGCGTGGCGGAGGCCACCAGCAGCGCCAGTTTCATGAGGAAGCGCAGTCCCCAGATACGGCGCGGTTTGTACACCTCGCTCTCGATGCCCGGATTGGCCAGCAGGCCGAGAGACACCGCCCCCAGCACCGCGGTGATGGGGATATGCCCGTGGAATTCAAACACCGCATGCACCAGCGTGGCCGCCAGCGCGGCCATGCTGCCGAGCGTGAGCGCCATCGCATTGCTCCCGAGCATGCCGGTCGCCGGGAATTTTTCCGCAGCAAACCAGCGCAGGAAGCGCAGGCCATTCAGCAGGTGAGCCAGGATCACCACCACCACCAGCGCCAGCCCCGCCCACCCATAGTCTGCCAGCGTCTGCAGGTATTCATTGTGGGCAAAGAGCGAATCCCCCGTGTGCGCGGCGGAGGCCGGATCGCGGTGGGTGATGCCGCCCTCATAAAACATGCGCGATCCCACGCCAATCCATGGCGAATCCGCATGCTGCGCCAGTGCGGCACGCCAGATGTGCACTCGCATGTCTTCGCCCAGCGGCGTGGCCAGCTGCCGGGTCAGCATCGAGTCCTCATTCACCTTGTAGAGCGCGAAAGCAGCCGCACCGCCGACTAAAAGGAGGGCAATGACCAGCCATTTGAACAGCGACCGTTTTGTCCGCCACACGATCCACAAAGCCAGCAGCACAAACACCCCGCCACCCAGGGCCAGTCCCAGCATCGCCGCCCGGCTCATCGTCAGCACCACTCCGGCGAGCATGGAAAGAATGGCAAAACCCAGCAGCAGCCGCGAGGCGATGTGAATGCGCGCGAAAAGCATCACCCCTGCCGAGAGAAAGGCCGCAAAGGAGAGGAATGCCGCGAGGTGATTTGGATTATTGAAGAAGCCGCCGATGCGTCCCGCAGGGAAGGAGCGCGAAAACCCCGGCACCAGATGAAAGTCCCAGCGTCCTTTGAAGTGCACCCACCCTGCCGTCAGGTTGCCGGCCACCAGCACCAGCAGCACGCAGACGATGCCCAGCCGCCATTTCGACTGGCTCAGGGCCGTGACAGTCAGCAGGTAGGTCACAAAGCAGGCCAGCAGCACCGCCGCGTCCTCACGTGCATACACCTCCACCGGAGACATCCATGCGCGCCAGCCAACATAACCCGCCATGGCCAGCATTGTGAGCAGGCACCAGTCGCTCGGTTGAAAGCTCACCCGCAGCTTCCACCGCAGCACCGCCACCACCCCCGCCAGGCCGATAAGCATGCACCCCGGCCAGAAGAACAGCAGCCGCGTCTCCGTGCCGAGCAATCCGGTCACGAACAGGCCGAGGAGAAAGAGAATGAGAACGAGTTTCTGCATGCCAAAAGAACCGTCCTGAGACGGAACAAGCTGAAAATGAACACCGATTCCCCGAAGTTGGACACTGAAAAAGTGCGCCGAGTTGTCAGACGTTTGTCACAGCGGCAGCGCATCTGCGGCAGATGGCGCTTGCGCGTCTTGCCGGTCGAGGTTCCCGTCTCCCATGACCCGGGCTGCCAGCATGCTCATTGAATCGACAGACGTTCTCCAGGATGCCGAAACCGTTTTTGAGCGTGTGTTTCGCACTGACTTCACCCAGCCGGGCTTTGCCGTGCTCGTTTTGCCTGCTGCCATGGGGTCCCACGATTTGAGACACAGCATGAAGCTCCTGAAAGAGCGCCTTTCAGCGCTGCATGCGGAGCGGTGGAGCGAGCCGCTGGAGTATCTTTCGCTTGGCCGTTTTGATCAGCAGGCCACCACGCGCCTGCATCTTGATGGTGCTCCAGAACGGTCCTTTTTGATGCTGGGCTATGAACCTACGCCGGTGTGCAGTGATTTTCACATCGCGGACTATTCCCGCTGCGCGCATGATCTGGGGATCACCCCGGCTGATTTTTTGCAGAAGCATAATCCCATGTTCAGCGCCGGTGCGGAGATGCTGAGGGACTATCTCATCACCATTTCAGACTGGCAGGAGAGCAGGCCTCGCATTGTCGTCATCAACAACGGCATGGCGGAGCCCGGCACGTCCGGAGCCACTCATGGCGTGCTGCACGGCGCCACGATCCTCTCGCCTGACTCCCAGGCCTCCAGAGTCATCAACTCCACCATGATCGCGCCTGCCTGCTTTGCCACGTGCGACCCCGCCATGCACGTGCAGCAGTTCGTCTCCACCGATGAGATCTCCGGCCAGATTCTCAGCTAGGTCAGTCTCACAGCGGCAGCGGCTGGTCCTCGCCAATGACTTTCACTTCCATCTCCAGGGTCACGCCCCGCTCGTGCATGGCGGTCTCCTTGATCTGGCTCACGAGGTCGAGCACTTCGCGGGCGGTGGCACCTCCTTGATTGACGATGAAGTTGGCGTGCACATCGCTGACGATGGCTTTGCCCACACTGCGGCCTTTAAGGGCCAGGTCGTCGATGAGTTTGCCTGCGCCGCAGAGTTCGGGGTTCTTGAAGGTGCAGCCGGCGCTGGCGCCCACCGGCTGGCTGGTGCGGCGCTTTTGGTGTGAGGCGGCGAGCTTTGTGTCGATCTCGGCCTGAGGGGCAGGGGTGCCTTTCAGCACGGCGGAAACGACGTAGCGCTCTTCAAATTCCGGCACGCTGCGGTAGTGGTGCGTGATCTCAGCGAGCGGCTTCTCCTTGATGGAGCCATCAGTGTCTATGAAACGCACGCTGACGATCTGGTCAAAAGTCTCGCTGCCCATCGCTCCGGCGTTCATGCGGATGGCGCCGCCTAGATTGCCGGGGATGCCTTCCATCCATTCAAACCCGCCAATGCCCGCATTGCGCGCTGCACTGGCGATTTTCTTGAGCCTCGCTCCGGCGCCGGCGGTGATGTGATCTCCATTCACCGTCACGTTTTCAAAGTCGCCCTTGGTGTGAATGACCGCGCCGCGGATGCCGCCGTCTTTGACCAGCAGATTGGAGCCACGACCAATGACACGGATGGGTATAGAGGCCGAGCGCAAATAACGCACCACTTCGGCAAAGGCCGCTTCGTTGCGCGGCTCGATCCAATACTGCGCGGGTCCGCCGATGAGCCAGGTCGTGTGGCGGTTCATCGGTTCATACAAGCGCGCCACGCCGCCGCCATTGGCGTCTAGGATGGCGCAGAGTTTTTCCAGCACCGGCAGATCCCGCGCGATGCAGCGGCCGACTTCATGCACATTTCCCGCGCCAAGCGTGATGAGCAGATCGCCGGGCCGCAGCGCATTGCCCACTTTGTCTCGCGCTATGGGCATCGTCGGCGTGCTGCCGGTTTTGGTGTGGTCGTTTTGCAGCCGCACTTCTTCGAGAATGGTCTCACCGCTCACACCAGGCAGCGGCTTCTCGCTCGCGGGATACACATCGGTAATAAACAGCTCGTCCACATCGCCAAAGCTTGCGCCAAATTCCTTCTTCAAAAGCTGCGTGCGGCTGTAGCGGTGCGGCTGGAACAGGCAGACGATGCGCTTCGCATTCAGGCCCTTGGCCGTGGCCAGTGTCGCGGCGATTTCGCTCGGGTGGTGGCCGTAGTCATCCACCACCGTAAACCTCTCGCCACTATGGCGGATTTCAAAGCGGCGCTTGGCCCCACGGAACGTGCGCAGAGCGTGCTGGATGGCCTCAAAGGTGACCCCGCATCGGGTCGCCAGCGCGATGGCTGCGAGCGCATTGGAAACATTGTGCTTCCCGGGAATGCCGAGCGTGGCCGTACCGAGAAGCTGGTCCTTCTCATACACTTCAAATTCGGAATGATCCGGCTTCATCGAGAGGATGTTCGCCGAGAAATCGTGCGCACGGCTCCAGCCGTAGCTCACACCCTTCGGCCCGGCGCAGACTTCGCTGGCCACGGGGTCTTCAGCGCAATACACCCAATGCGTGCGCGTCTGGCTGAGCACCTGGCGGAACACGGCCTTGATGGCCTCGATGCCGTCATAGAAATCGAGATGCTCAGGCTCGATGTTCAGCACAATGGCGTGCTCCGGGGTGAAATTGACCAGCGTGCCGTCGCTTTCATCGCCCTCGGCCACAAAGAGTTCACCCTCGGCATCCCAGTGCGCGTTGGACCCAAGGATTGGAATCTCCGCACCGACATAGTGGCTCGGCTTCAGCCCGCCCTGCCGCAGCACATGCGCGGTGAGCGCGGAGGTGGTCGTCTTCCCATGCGTGCCGCAGACCACGACACCCTGCTTGTTCGCCATCACTGCGGCCAGCGCCTCCGCGCGGCGGATCAGCGGGATGCCCTGCTTGTAGGCCGCTTCATAGGCCACGTTGCCGGGCTTGATGGCGCTGGAGTAGATGACCATGTCGCAGTCCTCCACCTCCTTGTCCGTGTGGCCGTGGAAAAACTGCAGCCCCAGCTTTTGCAGACGCTCCGTCTCCAGCGTGGTCGCCTTGTCCGAGCCGCTGACCTTGTGCCCCAGCCCCAGAAGCAGCAGCGCCAGCCCGCTCATCCCCGAACCCGCAACCCCAATGAGGTCGATGCGCATGGGGTGACGGCTTTCTTTGAGGAGGCTGAGTACGGCGTGGGTCATGATGGATGAGCGCGGAAGCTAGGCCGTGATTCGCCCGCGGGCAAGGGATGCGGTTAATCCAACTGGAAGGATTCGGCAGAACAATATATCCTCATTCGCGGTCCGCGTCCTCCCGCAGGCGGGCCGGAATGTCCATTTTTTCGTGCAGCACGCTGAAGACACCCAGCCGCTATTTGGAAAGTTCGCGGAAAAAAATGTAGTGGTGGCGATGGCGGAAGAAAAAGACGCCTTTTCAGGGACTCGTCCAAAACGGGCCTCCAGCGATGGCGCTGACCTGCTACGGCCTCAATTTCAGCGACCAATTCGCTTACATAGGCGTTCGCCTGTATTTTCCTTCGGTGTAGTCCCAGATGTCTAGGATGCGCTCTTGTGCGACCGGGTAGATCTTAGCGGGCATTGGCCTTTTTACGTTTCTTTGCTGCGGCTATCAATTGCCCGGCATCCAAATCTACAAATTCCGATTCTTCGGCTTTGGCGCCTGCGCTCAATTCACTTCTGAGCCGTGCCCATTTGCGCTGTTCCTCCTGCTCGTAGTCACGACGAACGAGATCGCGTATGTACTCGCTGGTGGAGCTGTAAAGGCCTGATTTGAAAACACGCTGCTGGATGAAGCTTTGAAACTCCCCGTCAAATCGAACGTTGACGCCTGCTGCCATGATGATTGCTCAATGTTCGAAGTCCTCAAAATTGTCAAATTTGTGGGACGGAAGAATAGGCGGCCACCCTCCCCAATCACTGACAATCGCCCTCACATTTTCCAATCGCCCACCTCACACGCCTCTGCTCTCATGGCCGCGGGATTAAAAACATTCCCAATCATGAAACCAGACATTCAAATCATTCCGAAACTGTGGGCCACCATTCCTGAGGCGATTCGCAACCGGGTGGGGCGGGAGGCAGGAACGCAGCGTGCGATCTTTGAAGAGGGGCATCTGCTCATCATCCTCCACCAGCTTCCAGGGCCGCACGATGTGGAGCGCAGGCCGGCGCTGTTTTGGCGGCAGCCGGACGGTTCTTGGAAATCCAGCCCGGAAAACGGCGGCAGCCTGGCGCTGCAAAACCACCTGGCAGCCTACGCGACGCGGCTGGATGAACTCGACAAACAGGAGCACGCTGCACAGACCGCCGCCGAATACCACAAGGTGCTGGAGGCCATCGCCCCCGTGCTGCGCAGTTCACGCAGCATGCACCGCGCCATGCAGCAGGCTCGCGAGTTTGTGAAAGCGGACCGCGATGTGATCAATCTGCGCGACCAGGCCGCCGCTGTGGAGCGCACCGCCGAGCTGCTTCTGCAGGATGCGCAGTTTGGCCTGAACTTCACTGTGGCCAAGCAGGCCGAGGCGCAGGCGAAAAGCGCGCAGATCATGGCCAACACCTCGCACCGCCTGAATGTGATGGCCGCTCTCTTCCTGCCCCTCACCGCGCTCACCGGTTTGTTCAGCATGTATGTGAAGGCAGACGTGGCCGACACCCCGACGAACTTCTGGCTCATCGCGGTGGCGGGTGTGGCCGTCGGTCTGGTGATAAGCGCGTTTGTGGCCAGGCGCTAAGGCCTCACGCCATGGGCCGCGGCGTTGCTGCCGGGGCGGGTCAGCACGGCGCCTGTGCTGTCATCGACACTGACGATCCCAAGGGACTGTGGACTGAAGGTGCCTTCCTTGCCCACAGGGCAGAAGTAATTTCCGTGGAAGCCGTAACCCGGCGGGAAGGTGCCGCTCTCAGTCCCGCCGTAGCCACGGGACACAATGATGTTGTTCTTGAAAATCACGCCTTGCAGCGTTGAGGCCGCCTGGTTGACGGACGCCAGCCTTCCGGTTGGAAACCACAACAGGTTGTCACGGAAGGTGAGGCAGTCGGGTATGGCTGTCAGCTCTGGCCCGACGTAGATTTTGCAGCAGCCCGGACGCCAGCCCAGCTTGTCATTGCCCCAGAGCGCCGCGCCATCGCGGGTGAAGGAGACCGTGTTATGCTCGAAGACGATGCTGGCAGGCCAGGGCTCACGATCCAGCGGTTGGTACGAGAAAGGCTCGAAGCAGTCCACGATGAGGTTGTCATGCACGAGAAGACGCTGGGCGTGGTTTTCCGCTTCGATGGCATTGTCCACCAGGCGCTCAAAGCAGTTGCCGCTGATCTCGCAGTCCTCGCTCCAGCTCAGTGCCATGAAGCTCAGGCCGTCAAAGGTGTCGTGCACATGGTTGTTACGCAGTGTCCAGTGTCTGCCGGCGGCGGTGACAAGACCGATCTCCGCGGAGTACGCTCCGCCTTTGCGATGCCACCAGTAGAAGCGGGCCATCGCTTCCCGCTGGGCCTCAGGCAGCGCCGTGACTTCGCCGATGATCTCGGCCACGTCCGCATAGGTAGGGTGCTCGGTGAACTCACAGCGCTCCACGATGACATTCTCGGAGAGGTGGTTCGGCCTTTTTTCCGCATGGTCCCATCCGCGTACGCCCGTGCGGCATCCTAGAAAACGGCAGCCGCGCACGACGGCCCCACCATCGCGCACCCACACACCGCAGAAGCCGGGAGATTCAAAGGTGAAGCCTTCCAGCGCCACATGAGACAGGCCCGGAGTGACGAGCGCAACATTGGCCCGCGTGCGCGCGTCGATCTCATCGCCGCGAAAGCCGGGGCCACGTGCGGGAGAGGCTTTCATCGTCCGCGTGTTCGGATCGGTGCTGCCATATTTGCCCGAGGGGTGCAGCCGGAGATAGACCATGCCCTCGGACCAGGCCCAGCCATGCTTGGGGCCGGGACCGGTCCTCTTTTGTCCGGCGACATCCTGCACGATGCCAGCGCGCAGCTCCACCACCGAGGGGTAGCGGTAAAGGTTCAAGTCATCGCACAGCATCGTGGCAGGCTCTTCAGGCAGCGCCACACGCCACAGCCCTTCGGCGAGAGGCTCCCATTTGAGAGCACCCTCCCGCAAAGCCCGATGTGCCCCCGTGATGATGGTCTGCCGCGGCCCGTCCACCGCCTTGAAAAGAATCGGCGCGGCCTCCGTGCCAGCCCTCTCCAGCTTCACATGCTCAAAATAAACCCCGGCATGCACGAGCACCGTGTCACCAGGATTCACCAGCTTTGCCGCCTGCATGATGGTGCGGAAAGGACTGCCCTCACTGCCGTCATGCGCATCATTTCCATTGCTTGCATCCACATGCCACACAGCGGCCTGTGCGCTGGCGGAAAGCAGCAGGCCGGACAAAGAGCATGCTAGAGTTAGGATGAAGCGGGGGAGTTTCATCATGCGTTGAATATCACGTCAGGAACTTTGGATTGCGCGGCTAAAAATGATCGGTCGCAGTTCGCCGCCATTGGTTAGATTGTTTTTCTCCCACCTGCCATACTCTCTTTCTTCGGAAGGCGGTTCAGACTGCCGGCCACAAAGGCCCGATGACCTCCTCCAGCCTGATATCTTTCCCAGGCCCGGTCCCATGAGGTGTTGTGTGAATGGTAATTGTAATAAGCGATGCTTTTGTCACATAGCAGCCGATCTCCGCGCAGGACCACGAGGCTGTCATACCCGTAACACTGGCATTTCGCCCAGACATCCGTGGGCACCACCAGGTTCCGCCATTCGGGAACGTCTTGCCGGGTGATGGACATGTCTCGTTCTGGAGGCAGCACCTCGGTCAGGATGCCGTTCCAGTTGAAGGCATAATCTGCTCCCAGCGCCTCCAGTACATCCTGCTCCTTCAGGTGCAGGGCATATGCCCAAGTCATAGCCGTCGCTCGATCCGTCTCATGAAACAGACAAAAGTCTTCCAATAATCTGCACACAGGAGAGTGTCCTGCGGACCGCATGAATGAATCGCGCACAAGATTGTATGCTTCCAATGTGAAGGAGCCGTGGGCCAGAAAATCCGGCATGTCTTTGTGAATCGCCTTCACGCGGAAACACTCCTTCACCTCTGGCTTCAATGACGCATTCAAGAATTCAAACACCACATTCAGCGATGCAGTTGGGGAATTGTTCATCACAGAAGTCATATAAGAAGCCAGTCTTTCGCACCGCAAGAAGTTCGAAGCGGCGGATGATGCCTGGAGCTGTGAAACCTACGGATGGCAGGGCATTACTCCCCGCTCTTCTTCCGCGCTTCCAGATAGTGCGTCATGGCATTCATGTTTTTGACAAACTCACCGCAGTCGATCTGGTCGTCTTTGATCCAGCGCCCTTCACTGTCGAGCGATTCAGCGGCTCTTTTGGCCTTGGAGGCGGCGCCTTTGGCGCGGCTGGCCCACTCTTTCGGGGTCTGCGGCCCGGCGAGGTTTTGCTTCAATTCTTCACGACCTTTGGCCAGCTGCTTTTTGAAGGTGTCCAGCTTGCTCTGCTGGCTGGTCTTGAAGGAGTAATGCGTGGGAATGTTGCTGTCGTCATAGGTCAGCACGTAGGTGTCCTTGACGAAGAACAGCGGCTTGTTGGTCTGCAGTTCGTAGAAGCGCGCATGGCTGCCATCGGCCAGCTTGGAGCGCTCAAACCAGGAGAGCGCGGGCTGGATGGGGCGCAGGTATTTGTCATCTCCCGTCACCACCCAGAGCTGATGCAGCACCTCCATGGCGCCGAGACTTTCGTAGCCGGTGACGGATGGCGGCTCAAACTTGCGCGCCCAGACCGGGTGCATGTCGCGGTCATATTGCTGTGCCCACACGGGTTGCGGCTCGGGCATCTGCGCCAGCAGGAAGAACTCGCCGAGCTTCTTCAGGGCGGCAAGATAACGCTCGTCCTTTTCCAGGTCGTAGGCACGGAAGAGAACTCTGGCAATCTGCTGCAAATTGTCGTCATTCAGCGTGTAAAACCCGGTGTACTTCACGGCGGGGAAGGTGCGGCTCCAGGTTTCCGGATAGCTGGCTTTGACCACTGGAGCGCTGGCATCCGCCGGGCCGGTGAACTGCTGTGGCCATGCGCCGATGGGTGACTGCGCAGCGAGCAGACAATCAAAGGCAAACTTCGTGCAGCGCTTCAGTTCCGCATCGTCTTTGCATGCGGGCTCATGCACCATCTCCAGCAGGAAAAGCAGCGCGGACTCGGTCTTGTTGTCGTCCAGCGTGGAGGAGTTCCGGCGTTTGCCAGGCTCCTTGTCTCCGGCGTCGAGATCGCTCCGCAGATGGTATCGTTTCATCTTCTCCGGATCGAAATCAAAGTCGCTGTCCCATCCACCGGTGGCCAGCTGGCACTTGATCAGGGATTTGGCGGCGTCCTTGGCCGCAGTGAGGAAAACTTCATCACCGGTGGCCTGATAGGCCTTTAGCATCACCAGCCCCATCGTGGTGGTGCCGTGTGGCTGGATGGAGGTAAGCGTGGCTGATTTTCCGTGCTCGACCTCGCCGATCTTGCCCTCTTTGTCATAGGAGGAGGCATAGCCGCCCGCTCGCGCCAAATGCGTATGAGCATAGGTGACGGCTTTCTTCATGGCCGCCGTGATGGCAGCGGGATCCGGCAGCTCGGCGCTGAGGGCGAGCGACGACGAAAGAGCGAGGAGGAAAAGAGGGCGCATGGCAGGGAATGCGGAAACGTCCGGATCAGCTCCACTCCTTCAGCCTTTCCGGAAAGGGGCAGCTAGCGCAGGCGGAGTCATCTTCCAGACAGAAGTCTTCATAGATCTGCAGCAGCCCCTGCTGATGGTGCAGTTTTTTGCTGAAATCCCTCGCCTTGGCGTCGTCGCCAAACAGCCGCTGCACCGCCAGGCGCACCTTTTGATTGTCCAGAAGGGCGGGGAGCTCGAGATACTCGGCCCACAGCCGGGTGCGTTCCGGCACCAGCAGTGGGTAGGCCACATTGGCCAGCATCTCCTGCACCCGTGTTTCACCGATCAAGGCCACGGGCTTCTGCGCCGCTTCCGCCAGCAGCGTGTAATGAGTCGCCCAGAAATCATGATTGAGAGCCAGCAGGGATTCGCGCCAGGCGGCCTGGCTCCAGCGCGTGGCGTCTGCCAGCGGTGTGACGATGGCAGGCCAGGAGCCCAGCATGGCGGCCAGTGCCCCCAGGCGGCGCTGCGGGTGGTTTCCGGGGCGGATGGCGTTGAGCTTCCAGCGCAGCGCCTGGCGGTCATCCAGCCAGCGCTCCACGCCGCTGCGCAGCCGCCACCATTCGCTCCAGAGCTCGCGCAGGTAGCTGCGCGTGGCCGGCTCGGTGTCGTCACTGCGTATGCCTTCGAGAAAGCCGGAGATGCCAAACAGCCAGGCCTCGCGCCTCGCAGCATCCAGCTGCGTGATCTTTTTCACCGGCATCCGCTGCGCGAGAATTGCAAACGGCTGCTGGTTTTTGCGATAACCCAGCGTCTGCGCCAGCGCCTGATAGATCGCCTGCTCGCGGCCTTGGGCCGCCACGTTGCGGTGCAGCCGCTTTGACTTGAGATCGAGGCGGTGCTGCGCGGCGGATTCAATGATGGACTGCACCCTCGCGGCCTCCATTTCTCGCAGAGGCGTCGCGCAGCGCCCCAGCCGTGCCGGCGCCAGGTTGTGCTTAGGCTTGATGCCCTCCGGCAGCATGTCGGCGCGCAGCAGCACCTGAGGCACCGCATGGTGCGCGCTCGTGCGGGTGTAGAAGCGCTCCTCCGGCGTGTGCAAAAACAAGTGCAGCACCACACGGTTGAAGTTCTCATTCGCCCCATGCGCATGCCGTTCCCAGTCACGGGCATCGGGGTCCAGCTCGATGTCCCCGCGCTGCGTCTGGCCATCGATCACGACGGCGCAGTGGTTGAAGTCCGGGCCTGCGCCCGAATTCCACACGCCGAAATCAGCGATCCGTACCGCTTTGCCATCCGTGGTGGTGAACTCACTGCCAAACGCTCCGGCAAACCACAGGCTCTGCAGTTCCATCTCCGTCATCGGTTCGGCAAATCCTGGCAGCACTTCGGCCACCCCGGCAAACACGGAATCGCGAAAGCGTGCATACTGGTCGGCAAGCGGGAGCGGCGTCATGGCAGGACCGGCACCAAGGCGGGTCTGGCATGAAATGCCACCGGATTTATGATTTCGTGCGCGGCGCGGTCTGAAAGTGTGAATCCGGCTGCATCCTGTGCGTTATTGCTGCATGACGACTTCCACCTGGAGACAAGCTGCCATCGCACTGGCGCTGTGCCTTCTGGTGGCGGTCGCGTGCCTGGCCGTGCTGGTGGTGGTGCGGCTGCACGAAGTGGAGCAGCTGCGCGTACTCGCGCATGAGGAGCAGGAAATCGGCCTGCGCTTTCATCGCGATGGCGCAGCCATGGTGCTGGACCTCCACAGCGCCGCGCTGCGACTGGGAGACGGCGAGGTCAATGTGGGCAAGCAGGACCAATACGCGGTGCTCTTTGCCCGCAATGAGTCCTTTTTCCGCCACCCGCCGGTGTCCCTGACGGGCGCCGAAGCCACCTCTCTCGAAGAAGTGCAGAAGGATCTGCGCATCTACGGCGAGCAGGTGCAGACCTGGCTGGCGCTGCCAGACAAAGAACGGCTCGCGGGCGTGATGCGCGCGGATGAGCCTTTCCGGGAAATGCTGAGAGATTTGCAGTCCCTGCGCGATGCCTGCGGCGCCCGCCTGCTGGACCGCGTGACTGAAATGCGGGACTCCATGCACGAGATGCAGTGGCAGGTGGTGACTGCGGCGGCGGTCATGGCACCGCTTCTGGGCGTGCTGCTGTGGCTGATCCATCGCGGCTGGTTCCAGCCGCTGCAGGAGCAGGCGGCCCAGGCGGAGCATGCCAGGACCGCTCGCGATGAAATGGCCTCCCTCAGCAGCCTCGCCGCCGGGCTGGCCCATGAGATCCGCAACCCCGTAGGTGCGCTGAAAAACCGCGCCTACGCCCTCGGCCTCCTGGTGGATGCCGAACTCCAGCCCAAAGTGGCGGCACAGGTGAGCAGCATGAACCGCGAGCTGGACCGTGTGGAGCACATCGTGGGAGATTTCCTCATCTACGCCCGTCCTTCCGAACCGCGCATCGTCACCTGCTCGCTGGCGGAGCTGGTGGACACCTTTCACCACGACCACCAGGCGGAGATGCAGCAGCGCGGGGTGCGCTTTGAACTCGGCGTCGTGGAAGAGACAAGCTTCCATGCTGACCCCGAGCTGCTTCGGCAGGCACTTCTAAATCTGGTGCGCAATGCCACGGACGCCTGCGGCGGTCGCGCCGACGGTTTGGTTCTGCTGGAGGCGCTGGCGCTGGAGCGCCGCATCGTGCTGGCCGTCACGGACAATGGCCCCGGCGTGCCGGAAGATCTGCAGGAGCGCCTGTTCAAACCTTTTGCCACGCTCAAGCGCGGCGGCACCGGGCTGGGTCTGAGCATCAGCCGCGGCATTGCCCGTCGGCACCAGGGCGATTTGGTATTGGTCTCCACCTCGCCGGAGGGCACGCGCTTTGAGATCCGGCTGCCGCGCATTTGAGGTGCTTGCAAGAAGTTGCAGGCGGCGCACCATGCCGCATGTCTGAACACAGCGCCCGGCTGCTGCTGATCGATGATGACGACGACTTCGCCTCGTCGCTTCTCACCGTGCTGGAAACCAGCGGTCATCAGGTGCGTCGTGCCAGCGATGGCACCACCGGCGTGCAGATGGCCATGACCGAGCCGTTTGACCTGGTGATCAGTGACTTCCGCATGCCCGGAATCGGCGGCATGGATGTGCTGCAGCAGCTCCACGCGGCAAAACCGCGCCTGCCGGTGATTTTGATGACGGCATTCAGCACCACCGAGCGCGCCATCGAGTCGATGAAAGCCGGCGCGTTTGACTACCTGCTTAAACCTTTTGATCCACCCGAGATGCTGCGTGTGGTGGAGCGCGCGCTGCACATGTCCTCCGCCGCTGCGCGTCCCGTGCCGCTGCGCGAAGGGGAGGCGGGGAAGGCTGCGCTCATCGGTCGCAGCCGCGCCATGCAGGAAGTCTTCAAGCAGCTGGGCAGCTATGCGGCCACCCCCGTGCCTGTGCTGATTTTGGGAGAGACAGGCACAGGCAAAGAGCTGGTGGCCCGCGCGCTGCACCTGCACAGCAGCCGCGCCGGGCAGCCCTTCATCGCTGTGAACTGCGCGGCAATTCCGGAGAACCTCATCGAAAGCGAGCTCTTCGGGCATGAGAAAGGCTCCTTCACCCATGCTGTGTCGCGGCGTGCGGGGCGCTTCGAGCAGGCGCAGGGCGGCACCCTGTTTCTGGATGAGATCGGCGACATCCCGCCGCCGGTGCAGGCAAAGCTGCTGCGCGTGCTGCAGGAGCGCCGCGTCAGCCGTGTGGGCGGCAGTCAGGAGATCGAGCTGGATGTGCGCGTCATCACCGCCACGCATCGCGACCTCTCCGCCATGATCAAAAAAGGGGAATTTCGCGAAGACCTGCTCTACCGCCTGAACGGTGCCGTACTGCGCCTGCCGCCGCTGCGGGAGCGCACGGAAGACATCACGCCACTGACCCGCCATTTCCTCGCCAAGGTGGCGGCCCAGCTTGGCATCGCCGAACCCGCCATCGAGCGCGAGGCCATGGAACTGCTCAAGCAACACCCCTGGCCTGGCAACGTGCGTGAGCTGGAAAATGCGGCCCGCACTCTTCTTATCGAGGCGCGCGGCTTTCCCATCTCGGCGGAAATGGTGTGCGCCTTGATGAAAGAGCCGGCACCGGCGGAGTCGCATGGGCGGACGGTCACGCAGCTGGTGGAGTCCTGCCTTCATTCCGCGCAGGCCGGCACGCTGCCCGGCGGCGCGCTGAATGCGGCGATGGAGGCGCTGGAGCAGACGCTCTACGCCAGCGCCCTGCGACTCGCCGCCGGAAATCAAAGCCAGGTGGCCGAATGGCTCGGTGTCTCCCGCGTCACGGTGCGTGAGAAGCTGGACCGTTATGACCTTCTTCCCAAGCGGGCCAAAAAGTAGCCCCCGGTTGGTCTGGGGGGGGAACGCTTTGGAAGTTTACACCGGGTGCTTTGAAACTTTACAACCCGGCAACAAATCGAAGTGGTCGCGAGATGCCTGAAAAATTCTGGAGCCCAGCAAAATCAAGGCCTCCAGCGTGTGGCAGTGCGGCTGGCATGGAACTGGCAATAACAGATGAGGCAATCTAGGAACGCTTCGCCGCATCAACCAACGCATAGGGCCGTCTCCCGGATGAGATCCAGATCCAACCAACCCAACCAAAGACAATACCAGCCATGAAAACGAAACTCTTGCTCGCCGCTTTGCTGGCCTCCGTTGCTGTCGCACAGGCCACTCCTGCAATGTCCACCCCGAAAGGAAGAACGCCCGGCTCATCCCAGCGCTCCGCAGGACGCAAAGTTGCCAGCGGCCCGTTCCTGAACCATCCGGACTCCGCCCCTGGACCTCATTAAGAGGAAGAGGAAAGCTCGGCCGGAGTTGTGTCCGGCGCGTTGACACTGCTCATGGGCGGTGCAGCGCCGAAGAGGGCCGCCGCCGCGAGGTGGCGGCCTCATTCTTTTCGCCCCCATAGGGTCCAAACGCGAGGCGTTGCAACGCGGTTGATCCTTGCTACCTTCACCCACGAATTTTAGGAACATCGCCCTGCAAAACCATCGGCGCATGGCTGTTTTCTGAATGAAATTCACCTCCCAACCCACGATCATCACAGCCATGAAAACGAAGCTCATGTTCGCCACTCTGCTTGCCTTTGCCGCCATCGCCCAAGCAGGTCCGCCCATCTCCCCGGCGAAGATCAAAAAGCCTCTGCACATCAGCCAGATCAAGAGCATCTTCCCCCAGGCCCCGCCCAGCGCTCCGGTGCAGCCCGCTCCTGCAGGCGGCGCGGCCACCACGACCACCGGCGCAGCCGCTTCCAGCGCTGCTGCTCCCGTCGCCGAGCCCAAGATCAGCAAGCGGGCAAAGCTCAGAACCTTCCTCAATCATCCGATAACCGCTCCAGGACCGCACTGAGGGGCGCCGCAGGCCGGCTGAGATTTCCATTCATCCCATGAGACCGCCGCTGCGAAAGCGGCGGCTTTTTTTCGGCACGGCAGAAGTGGGCTATGGCCGCGAGCGAAAAGGATCTTCCGAAATTTTGTCTGCCTTGGGAGCCAGCATCACGCGATGTCTAAAAATGGTCAGGCGCAGGCCGGACTGCCGGGCCACCTCTTCAAGGGCGTCTCGAAAAGAGATGTTTTCGGCATTCAGGGAGATCTTTGCCGCGGTGGCTTTGTCATCACACCTCACCACGAGATTCACCCCTCCCATTTGTTCTCCTGCGGCAGTGTGCATGTCGCGGCATTTGATTCCCAGGTAGGAGACGGCATCTCCGACATCTTCATTTTCGAAGAGTAGTTTTGGAAAAATCGTGCGGTTCAACGCCTGCTCCGTAGCGCTCGGTTGGAAATCAAGAATCCCGATCCGCCACGGAATGCTGCCATACTTCTTGGCCTTGTAGCCTTCATCATCCACGCCCTGAAAAACGAAGCGGAGGTTCGCGGGATCGACTTCCAGCATCTCGTCATTCTCGCTGCGGATGAGTTCGCCGTGGCTGATGCTCGTGGTCCAAGTCCACCTTTGCGAGACGTTTGCAGCAGAGGCGAAAGGGTGCTCGCGGGTGGCGGCCAGCGGCTTCCATGGACCTTCAAGTTTGTTCGCCAGCCAGGCTTTGTAGTAGCGCTGCCCGGGTGCCATGGCCTCGATGAGGGTCAGGTATTGCTCGCGGCCTTTGAGCTTGTAGGTGTGGGAGGCTTCAAAGAGTTCGTCCTTCGTGTCTTTGAGCAGGAGTTCGGGTTTGGACCAGCCGAGTGGGAAGCTTGCCTTCGTCGTCTCGCGCCGCCAGAAGTGGCCGTCATCACTGGTGTAAAAGAGGTGCGCCTTGGTGGCGTCGCAGATCACCCAGAAGTCGATCCACCGGATCTTGTCGCCGCCTTCCGGCAGCGTGTCGATCATGGGCTGCGGTTTCGTCCAGGACTTCGGATCGCCCAGCGTGGAGGTGGTGGAGAAAAACGGCCCCATCTTCGGCGCACGGCGTTCATCCGCCAGCTGGTAGATGAGATACCACTTCTGGTGAGGCGTGAAGTAGAACACCTGCGGCGCGCAGTGATACTGATCGTGGAAATCCAGCGTGTGGCGCGTGGCCTTGCCCGCATCCTTCCAGTCGGCAAAGCTGAGGTACTGCATGTCCACCTTGCCGGAGGCACGCCGGTGCGTGGCAAACAAATGCCACTTCCCCTCATGAAATACCATGGTCGGGTCTTTCAGCGCCACATCCGGGTCCGCGGCATCCGTCGCGGGGCCGATCAGCGGCGGCGTGCTCTCCCACTGAAATTCTCCCGTGCCCAGCCATGCTGGATCAGCCGCATGCAGCGTGCCGATAAGACAGAGGGCGAAGATGGCAGAAAGCTTCATAACACGAGTTCACTGAGCGAGACATGCGCCAGGGACTCGACCTGCTTCAACGCACCTGAGAAGTCCAGGTGCCGCGTCATAGGTCCGGGTGCCACGATGCAGCGGATGCCGGCGGCCACCGCAGCGCGGAGGCCATTAAGAGAGTCCTCAAAGATGACGGCCTCTTCAGGCGCGACGCCGAGATTTTCCGCCGCATGCAAAAACAGGCTGGGATCAGGCTTCACCTTTCCCGTGTCATCCACGGTGGAGATGTGGTGAAAATGATGGCGCAGGCCGAGCTGCTCCATCCACGAGTCGATCCACACGCGCGGGCTGCTGCTGGCAATGGCGATGCGCAGTCCGAGCGCGGCCGCTTCCTGCAGACGGTCCGCCACACCGGGCAGCAGCGTCAGATGCTTGCGCAGTTCACCCTCCCGGGCCTTGCGTTCGAGTTCCACGGCTACCCAGTCAAAATCGCGACCCGTGAGCTGCTCAAGGTCACGCTTGGGATCATAGGCGCCGGTGAGGAAGTCGGTGCCCACCGCCTGCTGAAGATTTCTCTCCAGGTGTGGTAACCGGTGCTTTCAGTGTCAACGATGAGGCCGTCGAAGTCGAAGATGACGGCGCGAATGGGTGGGGGCATGCGCATGGATGGCCGAAAGTGTCGCAAGATGCAAAAGATTCGAAAACCGTGAAAACTGACCGCGCACTTTTTGTGCAAATTCGCTTCGTCTGCTCTCCAGGACATGGCAGCGTGCGGGCACGATGCTCAGCCTGAAACGCCCCGCCCCCGAAGACCTGCACCGACTGCTGGAGTCATGGAAAAATGAGCCGCTAAGTTACACGCCGCCGTTTGAGGGTGGCTTCATTGCCGATGAGCATGAAGTGAGGCTGGGCAGTGGGGAGCAAGTTTATCGTGCCGCCTGCGAAGCCTTGGACGCATGGGTCATGTTTCCCACTTGGGCGGAAGTGGACCGCTTGGAAGTGAAGGGCCAGCAGCCCGGCCAGATCGTCGCCATGGTCACGCGCATCTGCGGCCTGTGGTGGGCGAACCCCTGCCGCATCCTGCGGCGCTGTGACTCCGAGCATTCGCACGGCTTTGTGTACGGCACGCTGCCGCAGCATGCCGAGTGCGGCGAGGAGCAGTTCGTCATCGAGCGCAGGCCGGATGGCAGCGTCTGGTATGCCATCCGCGCATTTTCACACCCGCATCATTGGATGGCCTGGCTCGGCTTTCCGCTGGCCCGCTGGTGGCAATGCCGGTTTGTGCGGGATTCTCAACGGAGAATGAAGGCGCTATGAACCGGTATGCCTATGCGCTTCAATCCTGGATCAAACCGCTGGTCTGGGCTGCGGCGGTGTTGGCGCTGGCGTTTGACGATTTTGTCTTTGTGGAGGCACTGCTTCTTTTCTCGGCGCTGATGCTGATGCCCCTTTGGTATGGAACG
Source organism: Prosthecobacter sp. (assembly GCF_044222565.1). Taxonomy (GTDB): domain Bacteria; phylum Verrucomicrobiota; class Verrucomicrobiia; order Verrucomicrobiales; family Verrucomicrobiaceae; genus Prosthecobacter. Next base: position 14,691 of record NZ_JBGANA010000014.1, on the reverse strand, counting down.
AAAACCTGGCGGCACAGGCTGGAATACGCGGCTGCAGTAGTGATGGCAGGGTCGTTCTTGCTCAAGCCCGGCGTTGGGTCGGCCCTGTGTGCGCTGCCGTGGCTGGCGATGCGCGTCTATGCGCTGAAAGAGGTGTCGGCAAAGTGGCGCACCCTAGGAGTTCCTTCGGCGGGCGCTGCTTGCGAGCAAATGGCGGTGGTCTTCCCCGCCATCGGTGCCGCATGGCTGGTGGCCAATCGCGCCAACTGGACACCCTGGGGCTTCGATCCGCTGATCGTGCTGCTAACTGCTGCACATTTTCATCATGCAGGATTCACGCTGCCGCTGATGGCGGGCCTGAATGCCAAAGCGAAGCCGGGATGCTGGACGCGCTTTTCATGTGTGGCGATTCTGCTCGGTGTTCCTCTGGTCGCCATGGGCATCACTTGCACCCACTCCGGGGTGTGGAAATTCGTAGAACCATTTGGCGTAGTCGTGTTGGTGCTTGGAGCGTTGGGCGTGGCCCTTTCGCAAATGCGACGAGGGCTGGAGAGAAAGCATTCGGCGATGCCACGCCTCGGCTTCGTCATTTCAGGCGTATCTCTCCTGGCCGCCATGCTCCTCGCGCTCGGTTTTGGCCTGCGTTATGTGCTGCCAGACTTCGCCCTGACGATGCCGCAGATGTGGAAGATCCACGGGACGCTGAACGCCTTCGGCTTTGGCCTGTGCGGGATTCTGGCCTGGCGCAAAGTTCAGCCAATAAAGCCCTGCTGAGCGTCTCGGTGTAGCGCGGAGCCGGAGCGAAGCGGAGACAGCCGAAGGCAATTCCGATTCCGCGACGGTGCCGACTCGGTATCGGAATACCGAGCTACATCAAGCCTTCGAATTACCCTTCCCTCGCCCCCTTCAGCAAATCAAACAGCGTGATCATTCCCAGCAGCTTCTTCTCAGCGTCCACCACCACCGCCTTGCTCACACCACTGCGCATCAGCGTGCCAACGAGTACGGGCACGGGAGTGTCGGCGCTGATGCAGAAGGGCTTGGTCAGAGGCAGGGTCTGCAGCTTGTCCACGCAGGTGAGGCCGTGGTTTTTCAGCCACTCGTAGGCCACCGAACGGCGCAGCAGGCCGATGACGCAGCCGTTTGCGGTGACGGGATAGGTGCTGTGCGGATGCGCCTGGAATTCGGCCACGGCATCCTGCACGGTGACGCTGGAATCGAGGGAGGCGATGTTCTTTGTCATCACATCGGCGGCGCAGCACTGGCGGGTGGCTTCGGGGATCATGTTCACCGTCTGCTGGATTTCCTCCGGAAGGTGATATTGCTGCGCGGTGCCACGAAAGAGCGCATCAAGTGACCCGATGCTTCTGGCGAGGGTCTTGAAGGTCTCGCCATCGATGGCCACGAGTTCGCTGGATTCGGTGGCCTGCGCGTCGAAGCGCCAGATGCCGTCGCTCAGCAGGGCGCGCTCGCCGAAATGCTCGCCTGGGCCGGCGGCTTTGACGATCTGACCCTGCGCATCGGTGATGTTGACGTTGCCTTTCTTGACGGCGTAGAGGGATTGCGCCGGTTCACCCGCATGGAAAAGAGAATCGCCCGGTTCGAGATGCATTTCGCCGAGCGGTGAGGAAAAGCTGGGCGTGAGGAGGTTGATGTCGCGCGGGAAGAACAGTTCAAAGGTCCACTCCGTCATGACGCGCAGCTTGCGGTCAAAGCCGGGAAGCTTCATGAGGTAGATGCTGCGCCACATGAACCAGGCGATGATGCCGGAGAAGCGCATGCCAAACACCTGTGCGACCGCCTTGCGATGGCCGATGGTGGCCAGCTCTCCAAGACCCGTGAAGCGGAACGGCTTCAACGCGTGCCCGAGGAGCGTGGCGGCAATGTTTTTGGCCACCAGCGCGCCCTGCCGCATGGCAAACTGGGCGGTCTCAGGACAGTTCCCGCCATCGGCTTTGGGAAACACGGCGCAATCACCGGCAGACCACACATTGGTCAGGCCTTTGACCTGGCCGGTGGGTTCGACGACGACCTTTCCTTTCTCCACTGGAAGGGCACCCTTGGCACCCAAAGCGGTAATCTGCGGGTGGGGCGCATTGCCCACGGTGCAGACCACCAGCGTGGCGGAAAGGCTGGTGCCGTCTCCCAGCTGCACCGTGCGTGCGGTGACGGCGCGTACGCGGCTTTTGAAGAGGATCTTCACGCCCATCTCGGTGAGGCACTTGCCGGTGTAGGTGCCGAGGCTGTCGCTCAGCATGCCCAGCAGGCGCTCGCCGCTGTGGATAAGCGTGACGCTGGGCTCATCCGGCTCGATGTTTTCATAAAAACGACGCGCACCGACGATCAAATCCTGAATCTGACCTGCGGTCTCCACGCCTGAGTAACCACCGCCGACGATGACGAAGGAGAGCAGTTCCTTGCGCAGCTTGGCGCTGGTGATGAGGTTGGCCTCCTCCATGCGGCTGATGATGGCGGCGCGCAGTTTCATGGCATCGCCCACGGTGCGCATGAGGTAGGCGTGCTCCGCCATGCCGGGAATGCGGCTGAGGTCCACCCCGGCGCCGGGGGCCAGCATGATGTGTTCAAAGCCCACCGTAACCTGCGGCGTGAACATCCCGCCATTCAGCGTGATGATGCGGTTTTCCAGATCAATGTGCGTCACCTCGCCCTTCAGCACCTCGGCCTCCTGGCAGATCATGCGAATGGGATTGACCACATGCTGCGGCGAGAGGGAACCTCCGGCGACCTCCGGCAGCATCGGCTGGAAAACCATGTGGTTTTCACTGGCGATGATGGCCACCGTCATGCCCGAGATTTCCCGCGTCAGCTGCACCAGCTCCCGCGCGCAATAGACTCCTGCAAACCCTCCGCCGATGATGGCTACCTTGAAAATACGGTCGGGTTGCTTGGACATAGTCCGCATTCCGGACGCAGGCAGCGAGCCAGCTTGAGGGAAAAATGCGTCGTCTCAGGTCCGCTCACGCCTCAGGACGCGCTTCATCACCACCAATGCGTCTCCGGGCATGAGCATGGCGCTGGGGCTGGGGTTCATGTCGGTGGCTCCTTCCTTGCGCAGGATGGCCACGATCAGCATGCGGCCGCTGAGGCCATCTTCGATTTCGTTGACGCGTTTGTGCACCCAGGGCGAGTCCGCGCGGATCTCGATTTCCTCCATGTCGAGCCCCAGTTCCGTGAGGTGGTGGTCCAGATCGACACCGGCCTTCGTCTTGCCGCCGATCAGGTCCCGCGTGTTCGGGTGCAGGATCAGGTGGGCGATGCGGTCCGCGCCGATGTGCGCGGGCAGAACGACACGATTTGCGCCAGCCTGCAGCAGTTTGCGCTCCGTGGAAGGAACCTCGCCACGCGCGATGATCTGGATCTTGGGGTTCATGTTGCGCGCGCTGAGCGTGATGAAGACATTGGCCGCGTCGTTTGGCAGCACCGTGGCCAGAACCCGCGCACGGCTGATGCCAGCATGCTTCAGCACGGACTCGTCGGTGGCCTCTCCCTGCAACGTGAGGAAGCCCGCATCCCGCACTTCCGCCACGCGGTCAGTCGCCTGATCGACAATGACAAAGGGGATGCCGCCCGCCTGCAGCTGGGTGGCGATCATGCGCCCGATGCGGCCGTAGCCGCAGATGATGGCGTGGTTGTTGAGTTTTTCGATTTCGTTTTCCATGCGTTTGCCTCCCAAAGCTCGTTGAATCTGCGCCTCCGTCAGCCACTGCACCAGCGTACCAGTGACGAAAATGATGCCGGTGCAGCCGAAGAGAATCAGCGTTACTGTCCAGGCCCGCAGCCAGGGATCGGTGATGGGCACCACCTCACCATAGCCCACGCTGAAGGCGGTGATGACGACCATGTAGAAGGCATCACTCCACGACCAGCCCGCCAGGCGGTAGCCTACGGTAAAGACCGCCATGACCAGGCCGACGAAGGCAAAGGCATACAGAACATTTGTCTGCGGGCGGCTTTTGGAAATGGACATGGGCTGGGGTAAAGGAAACTAGTAGCGAAAGGCGTGCCAGATCCCGTGCGGACCCAGAAGATCAGCGGAGCTTCCTGAAATGCCGCGTGCGTTTGGGGCGTTTGCTTGCCACGTTCCTACCCCAATCTATGAAGCAACTGCTCACCGGCCTTCTGGTCTTCTCACTCATCGGCTCCGCATTTTCGGCGGACAAGAAAAACATCGTAATGATCGCTGGGAAGCCCTCCCACGGCCCGGCGCAGCACGAGCACAATGCGGGCATCCAGCTTTTGAAAAAGTGCCTGGAGCAGAACACGGCGGACGCGGTGGACATCAAGTTCCACCTGAACGGCGAGTGGCCCTCCCAGGAGGAGCTTTCGGCTGCGGACACCGTCGTCATCTACTCAGACGGCGGTGGCGGACATCCAGCCCTGCAGGGCGATCGACTGGCACAGCTGGACAAGGAAATGAAGCGCGGCTGCGGATTCCTGACCCTGCACTACGCAGTGGAGCCCACCATTGAGAAGGGTGGCAAGGAATTCATCGACTGGATGGGCGGCTGTTTCGAGATCAACTGGAGCGTGAACCCGCACTGGGATGCCAACTTCAAGGAACTGCCGGTGCACCCCATCAGCTCCGGGGTGAAGCCCTTTGGCACCAATGACGAATGGTACTTCTACATGCGCTTCCGCCCAAACATGCAGGGCGTGACCCCCATTCTGAGCGATGTGGCCCCTGATTCCACCATGAGCCGCCCTGACGGCGCACACAGCGGAAATCCAGCTGTGCGCGAGTCCGTGAAAAACAAGGAAAAGCAGCACGTGGCCTGGGCCTGCGAGCGCGCCGATGGCGGCCGCGGCTTTGGCTTCACCGGCGGCCACTACCACAAAGGCTGGGCGAATGACGACCAGCGCAAGCTGGTGCTGAACGCCATTCTCTGGACCGCGAAGGCGAAGATCCCTGAAGGCGGCGTGGCCTCGGCCGTGACGGAAGAAGACATGAAGGCGAATCTGGATCCAAAGCCCGGCCAGGGCCTGCCAGAGAAGCCCAAGCCTGCACCGAAGGCGAAGTAACTTTTTTGCCGTCAGATTCCATGAAACGCCGTCATTTTCTCCGACAGGGTACGGCGGGCATGCTGGCCGCCAGTCTGGCCTCCGGGCAATCAGTGTCTCCGCTGATCGCCTCGGTGGAAAAGATCACGCTCAAGCGCGGGCGTGATGGCAGCGGGCCGTCGTGGTTCCATCCGCGGCCCTGCCTCATGCCGTCCAAAGACGGGCCGGTGGTGCTGATGACAATGCAGGAGATCCGCGGCTCGGACTTTTTTATGCCGGTGCACTGGATGGAGTCGCGCGATCTGGGCAAAACGTGGTCGGAGCCGCAGCCCATTCCGGCACTGGGACGTGACCCCACCACGGACGGACGTGGCGAGGAAGGTGTCTGCGACGTGGTGCCGCAATACCACGCAAAAAGCGGCACCGTGCTGGCACTGGGGCATAATGTGTTCTACCGCGGCCCCAGGTTTGAGCGCGAGCAGCCGCCGCGCTGCCCGGTGTATGCAGTCTATAAAAACGGCCAGTGGTCCGGACGGAAACGACTGGCATGGGATGATCCTCGTGGTGCAACAATCTACACCAACAACTGCGGTCAGCGCGAGGTGCTAGAGGACGGCAGCATCGCCTTTGTGATGTCTTTTGGCGCTCAGCAGACGGGCCGCTCCGCCGCAGGCGTACGCTGCTCGTTTGATGGAGAGACGCTGGCCATTCAAAAAGTGGGCCGTGAAATGAAACACGCGAAAGGGCGCGGACTGCTGGAGCCGTCGCTGGTGCGGTATCGCGGGAAGTCTTATGTGACGCTGCGGGCCGAGGACAATCGCGGTTACGTGGCGGCAAGTGATGACGGGCTGGACTTTGAAGAGAAGCAGCCCTGGTGCTGGGAGGATGGTACGCCGCTGGAAATGAGCACCACACAGCAGCACTGGCTGCCGCACAGCGAGGCGCTGCACCTCGTTTATACGCGCAAGGATGCCAGTAATCTCAACGTCATTCGCTGGCGTTCTCCCCTTTTCATGGCGCAGGTGGATCTGAAAACGCTGCGCCTCATCCGGGAGACCGAGCGCGTGGTGCTGCCTCTGGAAGGAGACGGCATCAAGGCGCCTGATGAGGTGCCGCTGATGGGGAATTTCCAAACCACGAACATCTCGCCGGAGGAGTCGTGGGTGACCGATGGTGGCATGCTGCCGAAGTACGGCTTCAAAGGTGACCTGCTGCTGGGAAAGATTCGCTGGAGCCGGCCCAACACTCTGGTCTGAATCAGGCGGAGTAGCCGCCCGAGATGTAGGCGTTCAGCTGCTCGATGGTCATGCGCTGGGTGGCGATGGTCCATTTCACCAGGTCGCCAATCGACACAATGCCGAGCAGTTCGTCCCCATCCACCACGGGCAGGTGGCGGATGCGGTGCTCGGTGATGATTTCCAGGCAGTGGGAGACGGTTTGATCCGGCCCCACGGTGACCACGTCACGCACCATAATTTCGCTTACTGGCGTTGCTTTCGAGGATTTGCCATGCAGCGCCACTTTGCTCATGTAGTCGCGTTCGGAAATGATGCCGACCAGCTTGGTGCCTTCCACCACGGGGAGCGCACCGATGTTTTTCTCCGCCATCATCTGAATGGCCTGATAGACAGTGGCGGCGGGACCGATGGTCCAGATATCCCGGCCTTTGTGCTCCAGCAGGGTTTTGGCGGCGGTAGGAATGTCCATGGCGTTGGTGTTATTGGTCATTTTCTGAAATTGGATTCTCATAAGCAAGCTTCGTTTTCCCGCCCGGTCTGGCCGGGGGAAAAGCGGGATTCAGTGCAGCTTGGTGCTTGAGAATGACCTTCCGTGCCGTTTCATGCGTTGCCATGAGCACCCAACCCACGCCTCTCTCCCGCCGCCGCTTTGTCGGCGCCGCCGGCCTCGTCGCCGGCAGCATGATCACCCGTCCGCTGTTTGGACAGAATGCCCCCAGCAACAAGCTCAACGTCGCCCTCATCGGCGTGTGGGGCCGCGGACTGGCGCACTACGACTCCATCTCGGAGGAAAATGTGGTGGCGCTGTGCGACATCAATGAAGCACGCTTCCCGGATGCTCTGAAGCGCTTCCCCAATGCCACGACTTACATTGACTGGCGCAAGTGCCTGGACCACAAGGGTCTGGACGCCGTGGTCGTCTGCACGCCGGACCATACGCATGCGTTCATCGCCAACTGGGCGCTGAAGCGGAACCTGCACTGCTACTGCGAGAAGCCGCTGGCCATCACGGTGAATGAAGCACGCACCGTGCGCGCCACCTGGGAAACCAAGAAGGGCAAGCTTGCGACGCAGGTGGGCATGCAGCGCCATGCGAACCCGAATTTCAACCGTGTGCGCGAACTGATCCGTGATGGCGCCATCGGGGAGCTGAAGGCCGCCTATGCCTGGGGCAACCGCCAGATTCCGAAGCCCGGCTACTTCCCCGAGGAAGGTCAGCCGCCTGCGGGATTCCACTACGACCTGTGGCTTGGCCCCTCGCCTTTCCACCCCTACAATCCGGCCTACTTCTCCGGCGGAGCCGGCGCCAACTGCCTCTCCTGGAACATGTTCTGGGACTTCGGTGCAGGACAGATCGGCGACATGGGCAGCCACACGATGGACCTGCTGTGGAACGCCGTGGACGGCGGACTGCCAACCTCCGCCGAGGCCAAGGGAGACGCCTACAACTCCGATGTGACGCCGGTGAAATGCGAGTCCCACTTTGAACTGCCTGCGAACGACTGGCGCGGACCCATCACCGTGGCCTGGTATCAGGGCGGCGCGATGCCAAGCTCACCGAAACCACAGATCGACCTGACCAAGATCAGCCACGGAGCGATGTTCAAAGGCACGAAGGGCTTCCTCATTGCCGACTTCGACTCACGCCTCATCCTCCCTTACGGGAACGACGCGGACATGAGCTACTACAAGCCACGCAAGAAGGAAGACATGCTGCCGGACCTCGGCCACTTCCAGAAGCAGTGGTTTGACGCCTGCCGTGACCCCAGCAAGCCCACCGCGTGCAATTTTGGCTACAGCGCGGACATGATCGAGATGATGCTCCTCGGTCTGGTGGCCTATCGCACGGGCAAGAAGATCCAGTACGATGGCAAGACCGGCACCAGCCCGGACACGCCGGAAGCGAACGCCTTCATGAAGAAGGAATATCGCGACGGCTGGAACATCGACGGCTGATTTGAGCAGGACAGCGCATATAAGCGCATTGACGGGAGAGAACGGTCAAAGCGACACGTTTTCTCCCGTCTTCTATGCCGACTCTCAACTCATTGTGCGCATGGTTTTGTCTCACCCTCAGCCTTGGTGCGGCGGAGCGGGAGCTGTTTGTGGACGAGCACATCATCGACCGCATGGAGGGTGCGGCTTTGAAACTGCACAAGCCGGAGGCGCATGATGTGGCGCTGAGTTGCACGGAGTTGTGGGAAGGAAACACTTCAGGCTACTTCACGCTGTTTCAGGATGGTGATCTTTTCCGCTGCTACTACCGCGGCTCTCATCATGGTGAGGAGGGCGGAAGGCCCAGCCAGCCCGGAGTGACCTGCTATGCGGAGAGCCGTGACGGCATCACCTGGGTGAAGCCGAAGCTGGGGCTGGTGGAGTTTAACGGATCGAAGGAGAACAACATCATCCGCATGGGAGAGGGTTGCTCCAACTTTGCGCCGTTCAAGGATGCCAATCCGAACTGCCCACCTGAAGCGCGCTATAAGGCCCTGGCGAGCACTGGAGATGAAAAGACGCGCAAGCTGAAGCCGAGCCTGCAAGCCTACCAGTCGGCTGATGGGCTGCACTGGACGCGCATGCGGGAGGAGCCGGTGATTACAGCGGGGTCGTTTGATTCGCAGAACACGGCTTTCTACGATGCGGAACGTGGAGAATATCGGGCGTACTGGCGCTACTTCACCGGGGGCTATACGGATGAGCGGGGGTGGAAGCCGAAGGGAGTGCGGGCGATTCGGACGGCGACTTCGAAGGATTTCCTGCACTGGGAGAATCAGAAGGATCTGGCCTATGGGAAGGATGCGCCCGAGGTGCAGCTGTACACGAATGCGGTGCGACCGTATGCGCGGGCACCGCAGCTAATGTTCGGATTTCCAACGCGTTACCAGCCGAAACATTCGCAAGTGGAGCCGGTGTTTATGAGCAGCCGGGACGGGGTGAACTTCAAGCGGTGGGAGGAGCCGCTGATTCCAATTACGGCGCCGAAGGACAGAGACTGGAACCGGAGCAACTACATGACGTGTGGGGTGCTGCAACTTCCTGGAAGGGAGCGGGAGCTGTCCGTTTATGCGAGCGAGGCTTACTACCAGGGGCCGGGAAGCAGGATCCGCCGGTTCACGTTTCGAGTGGACGGTTGTGTGTCGGTTTCGGCAAAAGATGGGGTGGTGGTGACGAAGCCTTTGACTTTTGATGGAAGCAAGCTGGTGCTGAATTTGATCAGTCGGGGAGAGACGCGGGTGGAGGTGTTGGATGTGGAGGGGAAGGTGATACCGGGATTCGCGGCGGGTGATTGCAAACCGATCCAGGGCGACCACATCAACCATGAGGTGGTGTGGAAGGGTGGGAGTCTTGCCGGGAAGAAGGTGTGGCTGCGATTTGAACTGAAGGATGCTGATCTCTTTGCGCTGCAATTTGTACCATGAAACTGATCTTTGCTTTTCTAATGCTGCCATTGCTCTGCTGTGCCGAACCAGTGTGGATGGAGAAGATTCACCGGATCACGTTTGAGGAGTATGATGCGACGCTGAGGTACTGGGCGGAGCAGAATCCGGGTTTGTTCACGCTGCAAAAGCGTGGGGAGTCGCATGAGGGGCAGCCGGTGTATCTGGTGAAGATCACGGATGCGAGTGTATCGGATGAAGACAAGCAGGTGGCGCTGGTGTCTGCGCTGCATGGCGGGCCGGAGAGATCTGGGACGACGACGACGCTGAAGCTGATCGAGTGGCTGCTGGGAGATTCTGAGATGGCGAAGGAGACGCGGCAGAAGCAGGTGGTGCTGATCGTGCCGATTGCGAATCCGTATGCGTTTTTCACGACGGATCGTTTTAACAACAAGGAGAAGATCGACCTGTATGATTCACAGATTGGCTACTGGGATCTGCCGAAGCTGAAGCTGGCGGTGCCGAAGCGGACGCCGGAGCTGAGCGCGTTTCTTGGGATTGTGGACGAGTTCCAGCCGGATGTGCATCTGGACCTGCATGGGACGGGACTGCAGGCGTTTCCAGACGACAAGATGGGCGACCGCACGATGCTGAAGGGACAAACGATGTTTGAGGTTTCAGCGTGTTCGTATTCGAACTGCGGGGTGAGGCCGTGGGACCCGCGGGTGACGGAGGCGATGGTGAAAGCGGGGCAGGATGCAGGGTATGGTTCTGACCGGGCGGAGGCAGATGCGCAGCGCTGTTTTTACAATCCGGATCATGATGTGTTTCGCAGCCGGCTGTGGAATGCGCCGAGGCCGCAGCGCTTCCGGACCATGTTCTATGGCTACATGAAATATCATACCATGATCTCGACGACAGAGATCGGGTGGGAGGAGAGCGGGGTGGCGAGGGTGTGCGGGATTCTGGCGCTGGGAAACAAGCCATGGGTGAGCGAGAAGTTTTCGGGGTATCCGGTGACGCGGGTGCGGGCGCGGGCGGGGCGTTTTGTGACGGCCTACGGCGAGACGGCCACGCAGCGGCGTGAGAGCCGGGCAGAGCTGTGGAATCGCCAGCCGACTTTTGCGGATGGCATGATGTATCCGGAGTATGACGGGCGGGCGACTTATGTGTGCGCGGTGACGCCGAAAGGCCTTGCGGCGCTGGACAATGATCCGGCGAAGTTTGTAGCGAACCTGAGAGAGCTGCCCGGTGTGGATGCGGATGCGATCGAGAAATTTGTCAAAGCGGGACCGGAGTATGAGTTCACGTCTGATCCGCGTGAGGCGACGAAGGGTGAGCCGATTCAAAAGGGAATCGGGTTTCGGCTGCGTATTCCCTACAAGTCGCCGACGCTGCGGGATGTGGCGGTGAACGGGCACACGCTGAAGGAGAGCGCGACGGATGGCTACCAGGCATGGTTTGCGGATGGGTACACTCAGGTGCAGATCAACCTGCCGCCGGAGAAGACGAAGGCGGCGGATCTTTTCGTGGTGACCTGCGCCTACAACGGGAATGAGAAGCGCAGCTATGGGTGGGAGCCGCCTGCGGCGGTGATGGAGAAGCTGAAGAGCAAGTGAGCCATGAGCACCGCCAAACGATACCGATCCTGCATCCTGGCCACGTGCTGTGTGCCATGGAATGAGTGCTTCGAGTTTGAGGAGGAGATTTTTCGGAGATCGGTGCGGCATCAGATTGAGAGCGGCATTCGTGATCTCTATATCTTTGGCACGGCGGGGGAGGGGTATGCGGTGACGGAGTCGCAGTTTGATGAGGTGACGAATGTGTTTTTGGATGAGACGAAGGGGGATGGGGTGCAGGGGATGGTGGGACTGATCAGCCAGTCGCTGCCGACCGTCATTGAGCGGATTGAGCGGGCAATGGAGATGGGAGCGACGCGGTTTCAGATCAGCCTGCCGAGCTGGGGAGTTTTGAATGATGCGGAGATGCAGACCTTTTTTCGGGAGACCTGCGGGCGTTTTCCGAAGGCGGAATTTTTGCACTACAACCTGATGCGCACGGGGCGCATCATCACGGGGACGGAGTATGGCCGGCTGGCGGGGAAGTTTCCCAACCTGGTGGCGACGAAGAACAGCACGGCGGATGAGGCGCGGCTGAAGAGCTTGTTTGCGGATGCGCCGCAGCTTCAGCACTTCATCACGGAGGCGGGTTTTGCGAAGGCGGCGCTGATGAGTGAGTGTGGCTTTTTGATTTCGTTTACCTCAACGAATTTTGCGCGGGCGAGGGAGTATTTTCACGCGGGGCGAGATCGGGATGCAGCCAAGATTGAAGCCATCGCCGCGGACTTTGGAGGGCTCATTGATGCCTTCAAAGAAGCGGTGGGCAGCAGTGCGCATATGGATGGTGCGTATGACAAGCTGTTCTGCCGCATTCATGATCCGGAGTTTCCGCTGCGGCTGCTGCCGCCATACGAGGGGGTGAGCGAGGAGTGGTTTGGCCATTATCTTGGGCTGCTGCGAAAACATCAACCAAGCTGGCTGCCATGAAACCGCTCTGCCTTACAACCGGGCTGCCGTTTATGGAAGCCGCGCCGGGCGCGGAACCGGTGATCGATGAATTGGAGGTGCGGGTGCTGCGGGGACTTGCTGCGGGAGACGCGTGGCCGGAAGAGGAGGCGGAACGGGTGGAGGTGATGTTTGCCGCGCAGCCGCCGCCGAATCTGGTGGCGTTTAAAAATCTGAAGTGGCTTCAAATTGAGTCGGCGGGTTATTCGCATTTGTTTCCGCATCGGCTGGGCGAGCGTGGGGTCATGGTGACGAATGCGCGGGGGATTTTTGACTGCCCGATCGCGGAATGGAATCTCGCGATGATGATCAATCTGGTGCGGGATCTGCGCACGCTGATCCGGCATCAGGATGCGGCGATCTGGGAGCGGTCGGCGCAGTTTACGGGTGAGATTCGAGGGAAGACGGTGGGCATCTGGGGCTATGGAGGCATTGGCAGGGAGACTGCGCGGCTGGCGAAGGCCTTTGGCATGAGGGTGCATGCGCTGACGCGTTCGGGGGTGAAGTCGCGCGCGGATTCGACCTGCATCGAAGGCACGGGCGATCCGGATGGTTCGCTGCCGGACCGGTATTTTACCGAGCAGGAGAAAACGGCGTTTTTGAGCGGGATTGATTTTCTTGTGCTGGCGATGCCGCTGACGAAGAAGACGGATGGCATCGTGGGCGAGGTGGAACTGCGGACGTTGAGGAAGGGGAGCTTTGTGCTGAATCCTGCGCGGGGGCCGCTGATTCAGCAGGAGGCGCTGCTGGCGGTGCTGCGGGACGGGCATCTGGGAGGCGCGGCGCTGGACACGCATTATCAGTATCCGCTGCCGGCTGAGCATCCGCTGTGGCGCTTTCCGCAGGTGATTCTGACGCCGCATATTTCGGGGACTTCGTTTTCGCCGCATTACAGCAGGGATCTGCTGAACATTTTTCGGCAGAATGCGCGGCGCTATGCTGCGGGTGAAGCGCTGCTGAACATCATTCCACCTGACGACCTCCAATGAAAATCACCGCTGTTCGCACCCTGCTGACCACCGCGCCGCAGCGGGACATTTTCATGAAGTCGCGTGTGCGACGTTCGGCGGCGCTGATCCTGATCGAGACAGATACGGAGCTGACGGGTCTGGGAGAAACGTATGCGGGCTACTTTGTGCCGGAGATGGTGCCGGAGATCGTGAAGTTTTATGAGCCGATCCTGGTGGGGCAGTCGCCGCTGGAGGTGGATGTGCTGAGCCGGCGGATGTTTACGGCGGGGAAGTTTTGGGCACGGGTGGGGCTGGGCTCCATCGTGCTGAGCGGGATTGAGTCTGCACTTTTGGATCTGAAGGGGAAGGCGCTGGGGGTGCCGGTGTATGAGCTGCTGGGCGGTCGGTGCCATGAGACGCTGCCGTGCTACGCGACGGGTGGCACGAGTCCGCATGATCGCGGTGAGCTGGAGGGCAAGGTGGCGCAGTATCTGAGCCTAGGCTTTCACGCGGTGAAGCTGGGCGCGGGATTGTACCGGCCGGGGCATCCCATCCTGGCCTCGCGCACGGCGCAGGAGGCGAGGGATGTGGAGGTGAGCAAGGTGGAGTTTTTGAGGGAGCGTTTTGGTGACACGTTTCAGCTGAATCTGGATGCTCACATGGATTTTCTGGGTGAGGCGGATCACATCTGGAATTTGCCCACGGCGCAGTTTGTGCTGCAGGCGCTGGAGGCGTATCCCATCGGGTTTTTTGAAGAGGCTCTGCCTTATACGGACATGCGGGCGTATGGTGAGCTGCGGCGCTCGACGACGATTCCGGTGGCGGGTGGTGAAACGCTGACGAGTCTGGAAGAGTGGCGCGACTGGCTGGAGCACAAGCCGTTTGCGCTGGCGCAGCTGGATGCGTCGTTCATGGGAGGGATGATGAACTTCATCAAGATCGCGCGGCTTTGTGAATTGCAGGGAGTGTCTATCGCGACGCATGCGTGGTCGGCCACGCCGGGTGTGGCGGCGAATCTGCATGCGGCGTTTGCGAGCCGGAACACGGCGGTGTGCGAGATGGCGGCGTATAATCCGACGCGGCCGGAGCTGAACACGCACATCGTTGCGCCGCTGCTGACGGATTTGTGGATTGAGCCGCCGGTGATTGAGAACGGGCGTGTGCGGCTGGCGGATACGCCGGGGCTGGGAGTGCGGCTGCCGGAGGCGTTTTTGGAGAGGTATCCGTTTGAGCCAGGGAGCGGGGAGTTTAGCTCGGTGACGGGGAAGGTGCTGCGGCCGTGAGGTGGGGGACGGTGATCAGTAGTCAGTAGTCGGTGAGCGGTGAGCGGTGGAGTGGTGGAGTGGTGGAGTGGTGGAGTGGTGGACGGGCGGGCTGTGGGACGCGCGAGGTGTGTTGGCCTGCGGAAAGCGGTAGCTGCGTTCATCCCGGATACCGAAGTTAAAAGAAGCATCGTTTGGAGCTGAGAGCGTGGTTACTTGGAGTTGCGACACAAAAAGCACCCGACGACCATGCACCAAACGATGCAGGGGACATTGCACCCCGTTTTCAACTCCCGCCAGCT
>NZ_JBGANA010000043.1:0-32216 GCF_044222565.1 Prosthecobacter sp. | reverse complement strand
GCCACCACGACGAACAAGATCCTGCCAGCGCAAAGTCCGACGCCCTGTGGACAAATGGCCACGCATGATCAACACCTCTTCGTCGTCCACCTCCAGAAACTTCGCCGTCACAACGATTGCTTAGCGGCATTAGGTCTAGGCCGGGCGGTCAGCCAACCAGCCTAGCCTGGCCGGCTACACCCGGCGCCAGCGCTGGAAGGTCTCAATGGCCTCATACTCGGCCAGGCCGAGGGCGTCATAAGAACGCGCGTTTTCGCGATTGGTCTCCGGCGCTTCTTTTTCCAGCGAGGACAGCGCGCCATAACGTGAGATGGCGTTTGCCTTGCGCTCGATCTGCAGAGGGCTCATCGGGATGGCCATGTCGATTTCATGCGGCTCCAGCGGACGCTCCTTGCCACGGTACAACCAGACGCTGCAGGAACCCGCAAACTCTTCCCCGCCGCAGGACTGCAGCGCGGCCACCAGAAGGCGGAAGCAGATGCCCGAGACACTCGAAGGGTCCGCCGCATCCCCCGTGACGTAGATCTGATGGGGCTTGTGCTCCTGCAGCAGGCGCACGAGCGCCTTGTGATCGTCCTCCGTGCTTTTGAAGCGGCGGTAACGGCCCTGCTCATAGAAAGGCAGGTCCAGGAAGGTGACGCGGTCATTGGCCAGACCCACCGTATGGGCGGCATCGCGCAGTTCACCGCGCAGGATCAGGCCCTTGAGCTGACGAAGCAGCGGCGGGTCTTCGCCGAATTCCCCCTTGGCCTCCAGCAGGCCCAGAGCCTCCCGCGCGTAAGCCACCTGGGCGGCCCATGTCGCCGGATTCGCCGCATTGGAAGCCAGCTCAAGCAGAGTTTCCGCAAATTTGTCCGCCTCGCTGTCCGGCACGCGCAGGCTGCCGGAGGTCAATGCAATCAGCCGCACGTCATGCCCTTGCTCAATCAGGCGGTCCATCGTGCCGCCCATGCCGGTGATGGCATCCTGCGGCTCCGGGCTGAAAACGAGGCAGCGCTTCGGGTATGGGCGCGCACGCTCGGGCCGGTAGGTGTCGTCCTCGTCGGGCTTGCCGCCGGGCCATCCGGTGATGGTGTGCTGCAGCTGGTTGAAGATGCGAATGTTCAGCTGGTACGCCGGCCCCTGTTCGGAGAGCAGGTCGGAAAGACCGTTCTCATTATAGTGCTCGTCCACCAGCTTCAAAATCGGGCGCTTGATCTTGAAGGCCTGCCACACCATGGCGCGACGGGTCTCGCGCGGGGTCCACGAGGCCGGGCCGACCAGCCAGGGCAGCTTGATGCGGGTCAGTTCCCGAGAGGCTCCGTTGTCGATGAAGAATCGCGCATCCGGGTGATCCTGCAGGAAGGATGCGGAAATCACTTCCGTCATCGGTCCTTCGACGGCCTTGGCCACCATCACCGCTTTGTTTTCCCCCCAGGCCATCAACACCAGCTTCTTCGCCCGGAGAATCGTACCGACGCCCATGGTGATCGCAAAGTGCGGCACGTTCTGCTCTCCGCGGAAATCGCTCGCGGCGTCCTGACGTGTCACGCGGTCCAGAGTGATGCGGCGCGTCAGCGAGTCCCGGCTGGAGCCGGGTTCGTTGAAGCCGATGTGGCCCGTTCGGCCAATGCCCAGGATCTGCAGGTCGATGCCGCCGGAGGCTTCGATCTTCTCCTCATACTGCCGGCAGTGGTTGAAGACCTGGTCTCCAGGCACCGTGCCGCTCGGGAGATTGATGTTCTCCTTCGGAATGTCGATGTGGTCAAACAGCTGCTCCGCCATGAACATCGAGTAGCTTTCAGGGTGGTCGGAAGTGAGGCCGTAATACTCATCCAGATTGAAGGTGATGACGTTCTTGAAACTCAGACCCTCCTCCTTGTGCAGGCGGATCAGCTCGCGGTAAAAGGGCACCGGCGTCGAGCCCGTGGCCATTCCGAGCACGGCGGGTTTGCCCGCCTTGTTCTTGGTCTCGATGAGCTGCTTCACCTCCTGCGCCAGCGTCTTGGCAGCCTTGGCGGAATCAGGGAAAATGACGGTTGGAACTTTCTCGTAGGCTTCAGCGGGAGGACGAATGGACATGGCAATAGGTTGGGGTTCCACGAACAGAACTCGGATTGCCGCGCACGCAACCCGCTTTCCGTTGTGCTCTGCCTAATGGAGATGCAATCCGTACGAGTTCCCGGCAGCAAAATACCAGTTTCCCGCCACACGGGCGGCACCTTGACCACACTTGTCCTTGGCAACCTCTACTGCAGATCCAGCTCCGGCTTGAAGTCGGAGGCATGGTAAGAGCTGCGCACCAGCGGCGCGCTGGCCACATGGCGGAAGCCCTTCTTCAGCGCGATCTGCTTGTAGTTCTCAAACGTGTCCGGGTGGATGTATTCGATCACCGGCAGATGTTGAGGGGAGGGGCGCAGGTACTGACCCAATGTCAGCACAGTCACGTCATGCTCGCGCAGATCGTCCATCGCCTGAAAAAGTTCTGTCTCCGTCTCGCCGAGGCCGAGCATGAGGCCGCTCTTGGTGGCGCACTGCGTGCCAAGCTCCGCCGCCATGGCCTTCGCACGCTTCAGCACGTGCAGGCTGCGGTGGTACATCGCACGGCTGCGCACCAGCGGCGTCAGGCGCTCCACGGTTTCCAGGTTGTGATTGAAGATGTGCGGCTTGGCCTTCATCACCACTTCGAGCGCGTCGTCCTTGCCGTTGAAATCCGGTACCAAAATTTCAATCGTGATCGTCGGCACCGCTTCGCGCACAGCCTCGATGGTGCGGGCGAAGTGATCCGCACCGCCGTCTTTCATGTCGTCACGCGCCACGGCGGTGATGACGATGTGGTTCAGGCCCATGCGCTTGGTCGCTTCGGCCACACGCTGCGGCTCATCGGCTTCCAGGGCAAAAGGCTTGGCTGTTTTGACCGCGCAGAAGCCGCAGGCACGAGTGCAGCGGTCCCCGGCGATCATGAAGGTGGCCGAGCCCTGGCTCCAGCACTCCCAGCGGTTCGGGCACTGCGCCTCTTCACACACCGTGTGCAGCTTCAAATCGGTGATCAGCCCCTTGGTGCTCCAGAATTTCGGATCACGCGGCAGCGTCACACGGATCCATTCCGGTTTTTTGTCGCGATGCAGGGCGGGGTCGATTTTTGGGGTCATTGGCGGGGGGATGCATGGCCCAAAAACGGCCTCATTGCAACGCGTTTGGACGCCCCGCCAGCTCCTCAGGGGGCAAAATATGCCGAAACGTCAGGCTGATACGCGCATCGTCCGTATCGCTCCTTTTCACCGCATGGGTCCAAAAGGCCTGCGTCAGCTGGGTCATGTACAGGAGCGACCCTGGCGGCAGGGAGAATCCCACACAAATTTCCAGGCTTGCTTTGCTGCGAAAGGTCAGGGTCCGCTCCGCTCCCAGCGACAAAATCGCCACCCCAGTCCCGTCCGCCAGATTGTGCACCGCATCAGAGTGGAAGCCCATCGTGGACCGCCCCGTCTCGTAATAATTCAGCAGGCAGTTGGTGGGGCGAAACCCCAGTTCCTTTTCAATGGCCGCACAAAGCGGGACAAGCAGCGGATGCATCGGCACAACCTGATAATCGACTCCCGAATCATCGTAAGTCTGCCCAAAGCACGCTGTCTTGCGGGCCTTCATGCGCTCGTCCCACGAGATCCGTGTCGTGAGTTCAGCAAACAGATGAGTCGCCTCCGCTGGAGAAAGGAAACCCGTCTTCACGGTGACTTCTGGGGCGCTCTCTACATCTGTCATGCAGTTCAGTGGTTTCAAAGTTCTGTCATTTGAGTTGCTGTCTCAAGTTCGCACCAGTTCCTGCCAGCGGGTGAAAAGCACCCGCGAATAACTGGCGGCATCCATGTCGTAAGCTCCCAGCGAATACCCGTCATTAGCTTCCACCAAGGCGGTTTCGCCGGTGTCGAGCACCCCAAAATCAATGCCATAGGCCGCCGGCGCTTCACCCGATGCCGAGTAGATTCGGATGGCTTCCTCCAGCGTGGACTGTGACGGCAGCACGGTGGGGTCTCCCCAATAGTGCCTCTGCGCCACGATCTCCGCACCCACAACATAGATGCGGAACTCCGACCGCCAGTTCACGATCTCAGAACACCACACCGGCTCCTGACGGCTCACCCCATAGACAAAACTCGTGTCACCTTGGGAGCCAAACACGCGCCCGTTGAAATACTTCTGACGACCCGCTGGCTTGGCAAAAACCTCCCGTCCATATTCCAGCAAAGACATCAGCCCTTTGACCGTGCTGCGCCAGATTTTGCGATGAAAAAAGGGTTCGAGCGACTTGGGGAAGTCGTTCGGTTCCGGCACTTCAATGCCCAGCTGTTTCATCGCTCCGTGCATGACATCGATGCTTCCACAAATGAAACACTCACGCGTCAGCGGCAGCTGCCTCCGCTGAATCTGCTTCCGCAGGCAGGGGACGACCTCCACGCCCAGACGTTCGCACTCCTCACGCACCAGGGACTCTTCTTGCCCCAACTTTCCGGGTTCCTTCTGCTCAAGATAGACTCGCTTAAACATGTTCACACTCTTCGTTCGCCGCTCATTCTGCCAGCAATTCCCCGTCCGGCAACGGCTCGATTCACGAGATGCAACGCGTTTGGACATCCGCACTCAGCACGATAAGCTCGAGATCATGCCGTCCTCATTTTTCTGCCGCCTGCCGCTCATCGGAGCGCTGGCTTGCACTGCGTTCGCAGCCGAGCCCGCTCAGCGCCCAGACGGTGTCGTCTCCTCCCGCTCCTTCGTTGATCAGGCGCAAATCGTCAGCAATTACCAGAAGGAGCTCTACGCCCACCAGTCCGGGTTGCGTATTGTGAATGGCATCGGCTATGCGGTTTATCAGTGCAATGAAACCACCATCGAAGAAAACAAAGCGGGACAAGTCGCCCGCATGGCGGTTTTCAACATCCTCAATCCCACAGCTACGGCGAAATGGATCGACATCGCCAAAGCGGGCGATTCTTCGGACGGCGTCACTCTTGGCGGCACGTTTGTTACGGGTCCCATGATCCACGCACTCGGAGAAGACACCCTGCGCATCTTCTTCACTGGACGCCTCGGCAGCGATCCCGTCTCATCCTACCGCGCCTTTTACCGCGACTACCACATCGCCACCGCCACCCTGTCCGGCTTCCACCCCATGCGCTGCTCCATCGCCAAGCAGCCCGACAAGGTGCTCGATCTCACGCAGGCCACCGTGCAACGCCACCTCGACTTCCTCTTCGGTGCAGGCACCGGCACCTCCTTCAGCAAAGGCATCAGCACCGCCTGCGACTTCGTCGAGTTGGACGGCCACCTCTACAGCACCATCCAGATCAAAAACTCGCAGGACGGTCAGACCCGCCTCCTCACCAACATCCTCATGCGCAGCGCCAACCAAGGCGCGACCTGGGAACTCCTCGGCGCACCCGATCCACGTCTGCTCTCCAACGAAATAAAAATCCTCGCCGAACCCGTCATCACGCAGGACAAGACCCACGTCTATCTCCACCTGCGTTCCAACGTCATCGAGAACGGCTACATGCTCAGCAAAGCCGCGAAGACAGACCTCTACCATTTCGACACACCCGTCACGAAATGGACCTATGGCATCGGCCGTCCCACCCTCTGCGATTTCGGCAAGCCCATCGGCCTCGTCGCCATGTTAACCGCCCCCTCTGTCCACATGGGAGGCAATACCGTCACCCGCAACAAATGCGACGTCGTGCAAATCGACTCGCGTTACGAGAACTACACGAAGGCTTTCTCGATTGTTGATTTCAATGCCATCAACACTCCCTTCATGCACCTCTACCGCGATGAGGTTTACGTCACCTACAGCACCGGTCGCCGCCGACTGCATCCGAAGTTTGGCACGTCTGAAATCGTCTTCAGCAAGCTGCGTCGGGAGTTCTTTGTCATAACAGAATAAGATGATGCTCCACTGAGTCTGCCTGCGCATCATAACCATCCAGCTCAGTCTCGGAAGAGCTATAGACCCGCATTCAAATCACTTTTTTGGCGCTCACTCATCCAGCGGTCCAACGCCAGGGCAAACTCTTGAGCCTTTTTTGATGAGTCTTTAACGCTCCAACTGGATCCTCGAAAGTCGTACGCTGTCTCGACATACACACCCTCGTTGTCTGCTGTCTTTCCGAAGACCGTGACATCGAATGGTCGCGACCCATGAAAAATCCCATGAAACTTCTGCTGAGGTTTTGCTCGTTCTGAATGGGCGTAAGCAGGATCAAGCACGAAACCTTGTCCGCTGAGATAATCGTGAAGCTCCTTGCAGCGAGCGGCGGGGAAACCGCCATACCCATGAGTCCCTGAAGCGTGTTGTAGAAAAGCCGAAGAAAACAAACTCCAGGCAAGCACAATGCAAATGCCGCTGGTGACACCAAGTTTGAATGTTTTCATAGAGCAAGCACCTGAAATCATTCACAGGTGGACCGTCTTGTCAGCCTTTTTTCAAGGGAAGAGTGAGACGTTTCATAACACGGGGAGACTGCCTCTCGTGCTGACCTTTGACGCTCACCAAATCTCCTCCACACTCTCCACATGTTCCAATACATCGCCCAAGCCGAAGACAAGCCCTGGCAGCCCGGCCCCTACGAGGGTGTCGAATTGAAGATCCTGCACAAAAACGAAGCCACCGGTGGCGTGGTGGTGCTGCGCAAATTTCACGCCGGCAAAACTATTCCGGCGCACACGCACCCTGCTGCCAACGAATGGGCCTGGATTCTTTCCGGCGAGTGGGAGGAGAGCGACGTGACCTACACCGCCGGCACCTTGTTCCATGCCCCCAAAGGCCAGCAGCATGGACCGCACGTGGCGAAGACCGAAGTCATCAGCCTGACGATGTTCGATGGTCCGCTGACCATCGTATGAATCAATGCGCGCGCTTGCGCGTGAGCATGATCTCATTCCCCTCCGTGTCCACGCACATGGCCAGGTGCGGCGGCTGGCCGTCTTCAGGCTCCGGCTCACGTGTGAGCTGCCCGCCTGCGGCCACGATTTCCCGCGCGCCTTCGATCACGTCCGGCACCTGGAAGCTCAGCCCCGTCCAGGTGCGTCCGCCTTCGCCGCCACCGTGAATGCCGATGATGCCGTCGCAGATGGACACCTCGCTGATGATGTCGTTCTGCTTGAGAATCGTGCCGCCAAAGACGGTGGCGTAAAAATGCACCGCACGGTTCATGTTCACCGCCCAGATCACATACTTGAGTCGTTCTACTTTCATGCGGCCTCCGTGGCACAGTCCTGCAACCGCTGCACCTAATTTCCAAACAAGGCCTTCTGCCGGGGCGCGGGTGCGGGCGTGCTGGGCTTCGGCTGCGCCGGGTTGCCGCGGATGCGCTGCGCCTCCTGCAGTTCCTTTTCCGTCGGCGGCTTGCGTTCATCCTTGTTGCCGCCGCCGAAAATGCGCGGATGCCACTTGGTATCACCGATGGTGCCGGAACCTTTGTAGGCCAGCAGCTGCGTCACAGGAAACAGCAGAATGCCCAGCCCCCTCATGCGCACCTCGGCATTGAAATCAATGTCATCCCGGATGAAGTCGATGTTTCCACGGCTGAAAATGCGGAAGGCGCTCGACTCCGCCTCCACGTTCTGCGTCAGGATGAAGCCGTCCGCCACCTCGTAGGTGCAGTCCGCCCGCTTGGCCACGTTGTAGCCTTTGATCTTCGTGGGCAGAAACGCGCCAATGATCGGCGTCAGCGGTCCCAGCACCGGCAGCGCCAGCAGGTTGCCATTCACGATGATCAGCGCACCGCCGCCTTTCAGCGCCTTCCAGTCATTCATGCGCCCGGTGAATTTGAAATGGCCGCTGATGTCTCCCACGCTCTCATTGCCCGGGGAGTACACCTGCGCAAAGCGCTGAAAGCTCAGCGCATTCATGCGCAGCTCTCCGTCATAGGAGTCCGGCTCGCGGTTCTCATTCAGATTCACCTTCAAAGTCATGCCGCCGCCCAGCACATCCGCAGACACGTCGATCTTCGCCAGCCCATCCCGGTTGTGCACAATCGCGCGCACATCCTCAAACGGCAGCTTGCGGTTAAACACGCTGTACGGAAAGCGCCCCGCACGCACGTCCACATCGTACCCCTTCACCCCGGATGCCAGGTTCACCGCGCCCTGCACATTCAGCGTGTCGCCAAACAGACGCCCGCTGAAATCGAAGTTCAGCATGCTGCCCAGGATGTGCACTTCACCGTTCGGCGCATTGATGGGGTAGTCCTCGTTCCACAGCATGTAATGCGCGCCGCCCACCGGGTTTTTGAAAGTGACCTTGTAGTTGTTGCGCTGCGGATTGTTTTTGAATCCGATCGTGCCGTTTGCGACGACGTCTGTCCCTGCGGAAAAGCGATACTGCGCTATCTGGTCCGCCACCTTCGGAGCGAACGCCCGGACCACCCCCGCGGCATCCGCACTGGCATGCACGTTCACCAGCCGCAGCCACTTCTCGTTGTCGTCATCGTTCACGAACACCAGGTCAGCCCTCACCGGGCCATCCGCACGCTGCACCCGCACATTGGCGTAGTTTTGAAAGTCTCCAAAGAACGCCAGATCCATTTCCGCCGACTCAAAGTGCACCCCCTTGTAGCTGAAATTGCGCACCATTCCATGGCCGGAGCTGGGGCACAGACGCAGATTCGGCTTCGGTCCGGCGCATGCCATGTGCACATCAATGTAGGAGTCCTCGTTGAACTCAAACCGCTGGATGATCTCCCGCGTCTTCGCCTGCTGCACAAAAGGCATGAACACCGTCGGGTCCATGCGCAGCGCCAGATTGTACTTCATGCCCTCCGTGCGATGGATCATCAGGTCCAGCCCCAGGGATCCGGTCTTGTGCTTCAGCAGCGCGTCACGCACGAAGATTCCTTCACGTTTGGCGCCCAGGGTCAGGCTGAGCGAATTGAAAACCTCGCCCCGGCTGCCAAACCGGCCGCAGTCCAGCCGGCCGGTCACCTCGGCAGGCAGAAAGTCATCCGCTGCCGGCTTGTTCAGAAAAATGCTGCCTTCCAGCGCCAGATTCGGCGCCTCATAAAACACCACCTCACGCAGCTGCTCGCTGCTGAAAAATGCCCGTGCCAGGCCTGGAAGATCCGCGCTCGAAGTGAGCCTGAAGCGCAGGTAGTCGGCGCCAAACCGCCACGTGGCGGTGGCATCCATCGTACCCAGGTGGTCCCGCAGATGCAGCCGCTTCAGGTCAATGAATCCGCCGTCATACTCCGCCTCTGCCACGAGCTCCTTCCACACATAGTCTTCAAACACCAGACCGTCCGCCTGGAACAGCATTTCTGCCTTCAGTTCATCCAGGCGGTCCAGTGCGCCTGAGACTTTCACGCTTAGCGTTGGCACATGCGGAGCGCGAAACCGCGCCAGCCAGTCCAGGCCCTGCTGGATCTTCACGCGGTGCTCCCGCATGGCGTTCAGACGGTCTTGGGCGCTCATCCCCTGCTGGCTTTCATCTGGCTTCGGCAGCTCCACCACGCCGCTGACAAGGATCTGCAGTCCGTCGGACAACAGCCCTTCCGCATGCCGGATGTCCAGCCGCCTTCCCTCCAGCAGCGCTCTTGCACTAAGGTCCTTCACCTCGATCACCGTCCGTTGAGGGCTGTCAGGATCCACCGGCAGCGCCACGCTGGCGTGCAGCAGTTCCATGCCGTTAATTTTGATCCGTCCTTCGACCAGGCTGCCAAAATCCACATCCAGATTCAGGCGGTCCACCGCCGCCACCACGTGAACTTTTTTGGCATCATTGAACACCTTCACCCCTTCGGCCACCAGTCCGCCAAAGGGGTTGATCGTCAGATGCTCGAAATTCAGATGCACCCCGTGCTGCGCCAGCTCCCCCGTCACAAACCCGTGCCAGCGCTCATGAAATGACGCCGTGGTCAAATACACGCTGCCCGCCAGCAAAAAACTGGCGGCCGAAAACAGCAAAAGTCGGCGCAGAAAGCGGAACATGAACGCGGAAATCTACCCACGCCCTCTGGATAAACAACCGTCAACAACCGTCAACCACTGCAAACTCTTCTACCGGTACTGTTCCGGCCTGCCGATGGGGAACAGTCCCAGAGGCGCGATCTGGCTGGCCCGCAGCTTCTCCGGTCCTATGCTGGGCGCATCCTCAGCCAAAAACACCGCCACCTGGATCAATCCCGTGCGTCCCTGCGGGCTGGTATCAAACAACACCGCATCGCTTCTCACCGCCTTGAACAGCATCGGTCCCTGTGAGGAATGGTCCAGAGTCAGCGTGCCCTTTGGCTCCATGCGCAGGGTGCCTCTCCCCAGCGAGGCAGTGCGCCCCGTCTGCAGGTCCTTGCCATCCACTCCCACTCCGAGCTGCAGCGGCATGGGCGTGCGGTTTTTCAAGACGATGCGGTAGGCCTGATTGGGCAGCCCCGCGACAAACAGAATGCCGCCGCAGAGGTAGGACTCGATCCATTTCCCCGTCGCCACATCCTGCACGGCGAGGTCCACGGTCCCATCTCCCATGCGCGCAAATCCCCCCTGCCTGTCAGGCACGTCTCCCTGCCGGTCCATCAAGTCCGCAACTTGTTCCGGTGTGGCATACACCACGCGGGCCACCATGTGGGGCGTCTTCGTCGTCTGCTCCGCGCGCGCTGGGAAACCCTGCTGAAAGAGATTGGAGTCCTGCTGCCAGGCGGGGCGCAGCGGAGCGATGGTGCTGCCGCAAGATGCCAGCAGGCCTGTGCCCGCGATTGCCACTGTTCTGATCCATGCCGATGTCCTGCCTGCTTTCCCTGATGTCATGCTGAATGCGCTGTTGTCTTGATTTGAAAAGTAACACGCACCAAGCCGGACACTTCTTCCACCGAACGACGCACCTCGCAGCCCAGGAGCTTCTCGATCATCTCGCATTCAAGTTCATCCACCATGTCATAGCGCGCCGCCAGTTCCCGCAGCGGGCGGTGGTGCTCCACCAGCAAGAGCCGGCCCTGCGCATCGGTTTCGCAGGCGCTCAGGCAGCCGTCCGCACTGCGCAGCCGCGCCAGCTGCCTGGCACGCTCCTCCACCGTGGTGACTCTGGCCAGTTTGGCGCTCCAGGCCTCTGTCTTGGCCAGGAAATAGGAATAGAGCAGCTTCGGGGGAGCGCTCTCGCCATAGACTTTCTCCGCCGTGGTCAGCAGGTCCAGCGTCACCGCCGGCCCGCAGTTCATGAAGAGCACATCGGCCTTCGGCGTCAGGCGGTACAGTTTTTCGGGGCGCCCAGCCGCCTTCGGCCGCCTCCAGGTGTCCAGAAACCCCGCCTTCTCCAGCTCCACGCAGTGCTGCTTCACGCCCATGTAGCTCATCTTCATGGCCGTGCACAGCTCCTTCACCGTCAGGCCGGTGGAATGCTTCAGCCGCTGGATGATGTCCAGCGCTGGCGAGTGCAGCATTTCTCGAAGCAGATTAAGCATGGTTGATTTGCCGTGAGACTAGCGCCGCTGTCCGCCCTGCGCAATGCTCCGCCTCCCTCAACTGATCAGCAGCAAACGCGGCGGCTGCCCGGCCAGCGTCTCCGGTGCACGGTGCACACATGGAGGCACCGGGCTGCCCGGATACTCCGTGGCGATGCGCCACAGCGGACCGACGCCAAAGGAGAACGGCAGGGCATGCTGCAGCGGGGTGTAATGCAGATCTAAATAATGCTCGTGCAGGAACTCCCGAAAGCCCTCGTCATCGGCTCCACCGTAAATATTCCGCAGTTCCGCCCGGAATTCCGGCACGTCCACCCTTCGTCTTACCTCTTCATTGCTCAGCCCTTCGGAGGTGGCGCCAAAATACGTGCACAAATACGTGTCCGCCTCCACCGTCGCGCTGTCCACATGCCAGGACTGCACGTCCGTGCGCAGCAGCTCCGGCTCGATCTCGTTCACATAGCCATGAATGCAGTCCAGACTGGGCTGCAAATCGCGCGCACGCAGCAGCTCCTGATCCTGCAGCAGAATCTCCCGCGCCACGCCGCCCGCATCGCTCAAATCCAGCGTCCGCAGACGCGCCTCATCAATGCTGGTGATCCCCTTCCCCACCGCCAGCTTTTCCACGATCTCTCCAAAATCCCCCGCCAGCTCACGCGGCCAGCACAGGGCATTGATGCCGTTTCGCATCGGCGTCTCCACCAGTTCCTCAAAGCTGCCCACGATTTTGATGCGCGGGTAGTCCTGGAGAGAGTCTAGAAGCTCAGAAAACGAGGTCATGAATGGAGATACCGCGACTTCATAGCGTCAGTTCGCCTCCTGGACCATGAATTCTTCGGCATTCTCACCATCTGCAGCGTTGCATTTACCCCCAGGGTCTGATGCAATTCCGCACCGTGAATAAAATAACTTTTTATGCAGGCCTGACACTTTGCCTCATCAGCGCAGTGCTCCTGGCCGCCGAACCATCCCCCAGGATCGTTCCTATCGACTGCGAGGTGATGCGTGCTGACGGCACACCCGCGGCAGACGTGGAGGTCTTTGTCAGCTGCACCAATCCCCGCGCCATCGTAAATCCCATCCTCGCCACCGGCCGCACGGATGCGAAGGGCCGATTCCACAGCCAATGCCAGCATCCCAATCCTTCCGACATCCTGGGTGCTCAGGTGTTGGCAGTCGCCCCAGATGGCCAGGTTGGCACGGATCTGGTTTCCCTGGTCAATCCCTCCGGCGAGCCCAGGGCCATCAAAATCACCCTTGGCCCTTCGGCCGATGCACAAATACAGGTACTTCAGCCAGACGGCCAGCCCGCAGCCAATCTTGACGTCTGGGTCACCAGCTTCACCGGCAAGCAACTGCGCACAGAACGATTTCCCAAAATGGGCAGCGTTTCCAAACTCCCCGGCGACCTGTGGAAAGCCACCACCGATCAGGAAGGGCGCTGCACCATCACCCGTCTGCCGCGGGATACCGGCATCTATTTCCGCCATGCCGACAGCCGCTTTGCCCAGCCCTATGGCAGGTACACCTCATACACCGGAGCACCCGCAAAAAACGACGGAGCAGTGCACAAGATCGCCCTGACAAAGCCGGGCGCGCTGCGCGGACGCATCGTGGATGGCAGCAATGCCCCCGCGGCCGGTGTGCTCGTTTCCATCATCGAAACCCATCCCTACAAAACAGCGTATGGCGATGACGTCCGCACGCAGGAGGACGGCACCTTCACCCTGCCCCAGATCCCTCCGTCCACCTACAGGCTGCGGCTCACACTGTACCCGCCGCTGAGCGATGTGTGGGTCAGCCCCGAACTGAAGCAAAACGCGGTACGGGAGGGCGAGACCATGGACGTGGGAGACATCCCTCTCGAACGCGCCGCCGTCGTGACCGCAGAAGTCGTGGATGAAGACACGGGAAAGACAGTGGACGAGCCCATCATTTTCCAGCTTCCCGCCGGCAGGCACCTGCTTCGCTACCGCATGCAGCGCTTCCCGCCCAAAGGCTACCACGTCAGTGGCGATCACCTCGAAGTCACCGTGAATGTTCAGAACGGCGAGCGAAAGACCATCCAGTTCAAGCTGCAGCCGGTGAAGCCCGCGGACATGGTCACCGGCACAGTGCTGGGCCTGGATGGCAAGCCAGCCGCCAACGTCTCCGTCATGCTCACCACCGAACACTCCTGGGCGGCAGCCGAGCGCACCAAAACCAAGGACAACGGCACTTTCACCATCATGGTCCCTGCCGAAGCCAAAGGCGTCGCCGCCATCGCCTGGGATGGCGCCAGATCCATGTCAGAGATCACCCCGGCCCAGCGCGGCCAGTCAGTCACTGTCCAGCTCAAAAACGACGGCTTTGCCCGCGTCGAAGGCCGTGTCACCGATGACAGCGGCTTCCCCATCAAAGGCGCCAAGGTGCGGTGGTCAGCACCTAAGCTTCGGGTCAGCCTGATGGAAAATTTCGATCACATCCCCGACCTCGTCCCGGAAACCATCGACACCGACGCCGATGGCCGCTACGTCATTCCCCGTCTGTGGACGAACCTGGACCCGTTCATCGTCTGCAGTGCGGAAGGCTACAATCGGGAGGCGCTGCGTGCGGTCAAACTGCTGCCGAACAAGACGAAGCAGCTTTCATTCAAGCTCATACAGCCGGGGCACAAAGTCACTGGCATCGTGGTGGACGGCTCCGGAAATCCCATCGAGGGCGCCGAGATTCGTTTTCAAGGCGACAACCAGCCCGGTCTCTACAACAACACCAAGACCGACGCCAAGGGAGCCTTCCAAATCGGGCCTTTGGTGGCAGGCCGGCTCTACCTCACCGCCATCCAGATCACGCCAGAATTCAGCCGCGAGATCGACCAGTTCATCACCGTCCCCTCCAATGAAGTGCGCCTGGTGCTGCCCGATGCCGAGGGCACGGTCAGCGGCGTCGTGCTGGACCACACCGGCAAGCCCGTGCCCGATGCCGAGATCACCGCAGACCTGCTCTCCCGCAACACCCACACCGATGCCCAGGGCCGCTTCCAGCTTACCGGTCTGGTCAAAGGCTGGTTTCACATCACCGCCTCCGCACGCAATGCCCAGTCCAAAAAAATTTACCGCGGTCAACGCGTCAAAACCGGCACCACCACGCTGGAGCTGCGCCTGCCAGAGCATCCTCGCGAAATCCCTTCCCGCCCCGAGCAGCCGCTCAATTTGATCGGCCAGGTCGCACCCCCCTTGCAGGTCGAAACCTGGATCAACTCTCCGGCTCTCGCCGCCAAAGCCAGCACCAAAGTCCGCATCATCGACTTCTGGGGCCTCCAGTGCGGCCCCTGTCTGGCCGCCCTGCCAAAGGTCGCCACGTTCTGGCAGGAGCATCAGCACGAAGACTTGGAAATCATCGCGCGATGCAGCTATCCCGCCGAGGAAGTCCGCGAATTCCTCGCCAAACATCCCGACTACACCTTCCCCGTCGCCATCGCGCCCGAAGACTCATCCGGCGCTCGCGACTACGACATCCACGGCATCCCCACCTACGTCGTGATTGACCGCAGCGGCAAAATCATTTCTCACAGCCACGACTGGCAGGCCGCCACCCTCGCGGCACTTGCTGCGATGAAGAAGTAAGCTATCCGGCTTTGTTAGAGCATTTTAATGATGTGCAGCCAATAGATGCAGGGAAAAACTCACAGAGTATCGCGAGTGCGCCAGCAAAGTGGTTCGCTCAGTCCTCTGAGCGATGTCTGGGCTTTCGATCACGCTGGGAGCCGCACAGAGGACTGTGCGGATCACTATGTGCGCCAGCCTTCGGCTTGCGAATTCAGCGCAGTTCCGTGCGGGCATAAACAATTTAAATCGCCCTACCCCACCCCCACATGCCTTGCCTGCCGGCTCCCCGCAGTGCTCTTCTTCGTTCCTTCACGCTCACATGTTTTCGCCCCGCTCAGCCGCAGCCCCTCACGTCCCGGCACCCGGTTCCAATCCTGCATCATCGTTGAAGCCGCGAGCTCAATCGGCACCCCACACTCCTGCGTTAGATAATCAAACAGCGACTGCGCCAGCACCGGCAGCGCGATCTGATGCGTGCGCTTCAGCTTCTTATACAAGCTCTCAGCAAAAGACATAAAGGCGACAAACGGCGACTCGTTCTGCTGCCACAGCAGCTCTAGCACAGCAGTAAAGTTCCCGCTGTTGGCCACCATGTCCCAGTAGCGTGCAAAGCGCCTCATGCGCTGCATTTCCACAAAGGGAATGTCCCGGTTCTCCAGCATCTCATAGGGTGGCACTGGCGAGTACTTCATCTCATACTCCGCATCATGCCGCACGATCGGCGTGCCGCGCAGTCGTTTCAAAATGCCCACCTGAATCTCCTGCGGCCCCATCTTCACCAGCCGGTCAAACCCACGCCCAAAGCTCGCCACATCCTCGCCCGGTAGTCCCACAATCAAGTCCGCATGCACATGAATGCCCGTCTGCTCGCGCAGAAAGTGCAGGTTGTCCTCCAGCCGCGTCAGATTCTGCCGCCGGCTGATGTTCTTCGACGTCGCTTCATCAAACGTCTGAATCCCCACCTCAAACTGCACCGCGCCTACGGGAAACTCACGAATGATGCCGCGTAGCTGCTCCGGCAGCCGGTCCGGCACCATTTCAAAGTGCAGGAACATCCCGTCCCGCCAGCGATCCAGAAAGAAGCGCAGGATCGCCATGCTCGTCGGCAGGTGCAGATTGAAGGTGCGGTCCACAAACTTGAAAGTCAGCGCCCCTCGATCCAGCAGCCCCTGCATCGCCTGCAAAAACGCCTCCAGCCCAAAGGCACGCACCGGCACATCCAGCGATGACAAACAAAACTCGCAGGTGAAAGGGCAGCCACGCGAAGCCTCCACATACAGGATGCGGTGCGCCAGATCTTCTTTCGTGTACAGGTCATACGGCAGCGCCACTTTCTCCAGAGTCGGCAGCCCGGCCGCCATCACCTTCGGCAGCGCAGCCTTTGCCGCCTCATCCTCTCCCAGCAGCACGCCGCACACCTCGGCAAATTTCAGGTCAGCCTCCCCCGTGATCACATGGTCCGCCAGCGCCACAATCGGCTGCCCGTCCCATTCATAAGAAACCTCCGGCCCGCCGAGCACAATGCGAATCCCCGGCCTCAGCCGCCGCAGCATCCCCAGCACCTCCGTCGTCTCCACCACATTCCAGATGTAAATGCCAAAGCCCACGATGCGTGGCTCCTGCGCCAGCACCGCCTCCACGATCTCCAGCGGCGCTTGGTTGATCTGAAACTCCATCATGCACGCCCGCTCCCGCAGCGCCCCCAGGTTCGCCATCAGGTAGCGCAGTCCGAAGGAGCTGTGGATGTATTTCGCGTTGAGCGTGGCAAGGACGATTTCGGGCATCTCCCCCGAGTGTCGCCGAGCAGGCGGTGCGCGGCAAACACCTTTGCGGCATCCACCCAACAGCCCGCAGACACGCTTACCCCCGCCCGGAGGCAGGATCCGCCAGAAGGGTGGCATGCCCGTTGCTACCAGAACCAAGTCATTCATGAAACAACTGCATCCAAGTCACCTCTTCCTCTTCACCGCCCTGCTGCTGTGCATCTACATCGTGGTTGCTCACCTCGACTAGGCGGGGCGGTCAGGTTGAATTTTCAGCACCAGGTCGCGTCGTTTTCCGTTATTTTGGAAGGATCGGGCGAATCTGCCTGCCCGAACTCCTTCAGGGGGGATTTGAGCATCCGTCCACTCATGGACGGGCGATCAGGAATGCACCCAAACGACCGCAGGGGACGTTTGACATTGCAACACTCCCGCGCCTAACCTCGCGCTCACCGATCCCGCAGTACATGCAAGACACCCTCCCGCAGCCTGAGAAGGAGTTCCGCTCCTTCGGTCATGGCTTTTGGTCCGACAAAAACGTCGCCCCTTCCGACTGGAACAGCGCCACCTGGCAGCTCAAGAACCGGATCACCACGCTCAAGCAGCTTGAAGAGCATCTGACGCTTACCGAGGAGGAACGCGCAGGCGTGCTCCTCTCCGGCAACAAGCTGGCCATGGCCATCACGCCACACTACTTCAATCTCATTGATCCCGAAGACCCCGGCTGCCCCATCCGCCGCCAGGTCATTCCCCGCATCGAAGAAACTTGGGAAGACCCGGATGAAATGAGCGACCCCTGTGGCGAAGACAGCCACATGCCCGTCCCCGGTCTCGTCCACCGCTACCCGGACCGCGTGCTCTTCCTCGTCACCGACCGCTGCGCCAGCTACTGCCGCTACTGCACCCGCAGCCGCGTCGTCTCCGGCGTGGGCGAGCAGGAACTTCACACCGAATTCGAGGCCGCCTTCCGCTATCTGGAACGTCACACCGAAGTGCGCGACGTCCTCCTCTCCGGCGGCGATCCCCTGCTCTTCTCAGACGCCAAGCTCGACGCCCTGCTCACCCGCCTGCGCGCCATCAAGCACATCGAATTCGTCCGCATCGGCAGCCGCGTGCCCATCTTCGTGCCGCAGCGCATCACGCCCGAGCTTTGCAAAATGCTGCAAAAGCACCACCCGCTGTGGCTCAGCATCCACACCAATCACCCCCGCGAACTCACCACCGAAGTCCGCGACGCCCTCGCCCTGCTGGCCAATCACGGCGTCCCACTCGGCAATCAAAGCGTCCTCCTCCGCGGCGTGAACGACAACGCCGAAATCATGAAGAGCCTCGTGCAAAAGCTCCTCATGTGCCGCGTCCGCCCGTACTACCTCTACCAGTGCGATCTCATCCAGGGCAGCTCCCACCTGCGCACCAGCGTCGCTGACGGCATCGACATCATCGAGCAGCTCCGCGGCCACACCACCGGCTACGCCGTCCCCCAGTTCGTCATCGACGCCCCCGGCGGCGGCGGCAAAGTCCCCCTCAACCCCGACTACGTCCTCGTCCGCGACGAACAACGCGTCGTCATCCGCAACTACGAAGGCAAAACATTCGAGTACCCGGAACCGGCGTTAGTTCGGAGATAAGAGTTTTATTGGCCGGCGCCTCAGTTCTACATGGTTAACCGTGGGTCACGCCGCCCTACAGCTCATTGCTGAACCGCGCAGGCGTCCGGCATGATGGGAACTCCCCTCAGTTCCACAGGAACTGAGCTACGTGGGGCTGCCGCCCCAGCGAAGCAAAGTAGCTTTGTTCCTGCGGAACAAAGAACGCTCCGTATCCCCCTAAACTCTTAACAATGTGGAATTAAAACCGCCCGCCATCCACCATGAACTGCTGCGCGGTGCACGCCGCTCCATCATCCGCCGCCAGGAACAGCACCATCTGCGCAAACTCCTCGGGCAGGATGCGGCGCTTGAGGGCCTGATCGCGCATCGTGCCAGCCTCGCCTTCGGGGGACCACCATTTCGTAAGCTGACGCTCCGTGGGCACCCAACCGGGCAGCACGGTATTCACGCGCACACCATGGGGGCCAAAGGTCCGCGCCATCGTGCGTGTGATCCCCTCCACCGCTGACTTGGCGATGGCGTATCCGGGGAAAAAATCCTCCTGCATCATGTAGCTGCTGGAGCCGATGTTGATCACCGAGCCGTGTGCGGCGGCGATCATCTGCGGCGCCAGGGCCTGGATGGCAAAGAAGTAGTGGCGCAGATTGGTGTTGATCCGGTTGTCAAAATACTCCGGTGTCACGTCCTGCCATTCATGGCGGTCATCGTTGGCGGCGTTGTTGACCAGCACGGTCACGTTGCCCAGATCCCGCACCGCCGCCTCACAGGCAGCCTTCAGAGCCTCGATGTTCAGCAGATCGACCTCATAAAACAAGGGCGCGTGCACCACCCCTGCGTCGCGGCAGCGCTGGATCGTGGCATGGGCATACTCCACATTCTTGTCCACAAAGGCCACACGGCTGCCCTGGCGGGCGAACTGTTCCACCAGCGCACGGCCGATGCCATCGGCACCTCCCGTGATGAAAACAGTGCGATCAATGAGGGAAGGATAACGGGCGTATTGGGCGAGCATAAAAAAGTCTATTGTCTGTCAGGTCTTAGAGCAGGGTTTAAGTCAGCCGGGGTGTTTTGAAACTTCACGGCGAAGAGGTCGGCATCGGACATGACAAATCTGAGCTTGATCACTTCGCCTTTCAGTCTGGCCACATCACGCTCTTTCTTCCAGGTCACCACACGGTCGATGTGGTCACCGTATATGGGATCACACGCATCCAGCGAAAAACCGGGAACGGGCCTGCCATCCGCATCCTGGATTTCCACCTGCATCTGTCCTGCGGCACTCGTTGCATAATTGATCGTCAGCTCACTGCCCTCAAAAGTCAGCGGCTTGGTGATGAACTCTCCGCCTTCCAGCGGGGCGTTCACCGAGACAAAACCATCCAGCCGCAGCGTATAACGCCGGCCATTCGTAAGGAACAGAGACAGCTCCGTATCTCCAGTCTGATGAATGCCGATCGCCGCATAGTTCGCGCGGTTCGCCCATCCCTCCTTGCTCAGCCCAGGACGGATCAGGCTCTGCGTGAAGAGACGGTCATAGGTCTCCCCTCCGCGTGTGCTCATGAAGAGGATGTCCGTCGCCGCGCCACGTTTCTCCATGAATCGCGTGGGCAGGGCCAGATAAAGATGAGGCGCCCTGAAGTAGGGCTGCGTGCATGCCGTGTAGAGATGCTCACCCGGCAGGTTCGCCTTCATCTCGACGAACGGCGTCCAATGAATGAAATCCTGCGAGGTCGTGCGGGCGATGCCGCGCAATCCGCCAATGAAGCGGCGGAAGTAGCAGACGTAGCACTGCTCAGTTTCGCTCCAGAATGAGTAATTCTGCGAATCAAAGTATTTCCCCCAGTCCTCCGGAATCACCGCCTCATCACGCAGTTTTTTCCAGTGGATGCCATCGGGTGAAACAAAAGCTTTCAAGCCGCCGGGACCACGCTTCTCACGCACAGCCTGCTGATGCGACTGGTACGCCAGACCGCCCAGCGCCTTGTATTTCTCCTCGGCGGGCACTCCCGGCCGGGTGTCAATAAACGGCGTGAAATTGTGATTCACCATGAACTCGTTCATGAGGATGATGTTCCCTTCTGGAAAGGTGGGATGCTCGTGAAGCCCCAGCTTGGGCAGCGTCCAGTGGATGCCGTCCGCACTCTCCGCATAGAGGGTCACTTCGCCGTCATGATAAGCCTCGATGCCCTGGTTTTTCCACGTCACCTTGGGATCTTTGTCGCCGCGATAATAAAATTGAAACTTGTCCGGCGCCCGCAGCACCGTGGCATAATGCCCATGCGGGCGTGCCTGCGGCACCGGCTGCATGAGCTGCGGTTCATGAAGCTTGAGCACCGTGTTTTTAAGCTCCCCCACCAGCAGCCGGTCCACAAACAGTTCACGTCTCGACCCAATCGCGACAGCATCGTCCGCACCCTTTGCCGAGAACAGCATTCCGGCCATGAATGAAATGATCAGCAGCAGCCAACGTTGGCGTTGAATGAATGGGTGGATCTTCATGAAGCTAAGTTTGAGTGCACTTTGGCCCTGCTTTAACGGACTCTTGGCCATAGGCGCCGTGGACAGAAACGCACAATGGTCTGCGGAATCTTGAGCGAAAGCTCCAGGTAGTGCAAAAATTGTCTCACCTCTCGATCAACCCCACCGCAGCGTCAGGTTCCGGAGCAGTGCTTCGATAAAGTTTCTCAAGGTTTCGGAAACCGAAAACAGTCACGTCTCCACAGCATGAACCCCACAGGTGCACCAACCATCCACAACAGCCGAGCTCCGATGGAATTCAATTCACGAAACTGTGCACCAACCCCCACCCCGCTCAGAAACGCGAAGCGGCTGTACTGCACCGCCGCACGCAGCAGCCGCAGCGGTGCCGTGAAAAACCAGCCGCTCTCGCAATCGAGCACCATCTTGAACATGAGACGATGCCCTTCGGCATTCGTGCGCGGATTGCCCGGTCCATGGACGAGCGAGGGAGCATCCGTCCAGTAGATGCGCAGTTCCTCATTGATGTGCCGGGTTTTAAAGCGCTTGGACACCTGGCACCAGATGTAGGACTCCGGAATGAAGTTGCCCGAGACCTTCTCCGGATAGGGATACTGGCGCAGCACATCCACCCGCAGAAAGCCCCACTTCTCCCCGCGCACCTTGTGCCGGTACTCAAGTTCAGCAGCGGAACAGTCGAGCGGGTCGGATGGAAAGCGCGAGCCAACGAGCTGACCGTTCTGGTCCTGGCACAGACCGGTGACGCCGGAAAATGAATCGCGTCTGTCAGCCGGAATGCTTTCCCAGTGGTGCTTCAGACGCGCGAGCGCCTCCGGCACACAGCCGTCATCGGAATCAAGCTTGATGCTGAACTGGCCCCGGGCTTCGCGCAGTGCGAGATTGTGCACATGGTGCGCACCGCGATGCGGCTCATGCAGATAGCGCAGGGGAAAAACCGCCTCGCTTTGATAACGCGCCATCAAAGCGGGCGTGTCATCGGTGGAGCCGTCGTCGATCACCAGCCACTCAAAATCACGCAACGTCTGCGCCTGCAGGCTTTCAAACACACGGTGCAGCGTGTGAGCACGATTGAAGGTGGGCGTAAAAACCGTGAACAGCGGCATGGAGTGCGCAACGAATGGCTGGAGATCCGGCGATATTCTACCCGTATGTTGCTTAAATCTCAGTAAGCGTTGTCCCGCTTGAAGAAGGTCAGCAGCATGATCTGGAAATCGAGCCACAGGCTCCAGTTCTCGAGGTACCAGAGGTCGCACTGGATGCGCTCGCCAAGATCAGTATCACCCCGAAGCCCGTTCACCTGCGCCCAGCCGGTCATGCCGGGCTTGGAATGGTGGCGTGCATTGTAGTGCGGGATTTGATGTTTGAAGCCGGCAATAAGCTCCGGACGCTCGGGCCGCGGTCCGACGAGGCTCATCTCCCCCTTCAGCACGTTCCAGAACTGCGGCAGTTCATCGATATTCCATTTGCGCATGAAGGCCCCCACCTTGAGACGACGCGGATCGTCTTTGACGCACCATTGAGCACCTTTGGCCGCTTCCGCGTTCATCTTCATGGAGCGAATTTTGATGATGTCGAACGACACACCGTTGCAGCCCCAGCGCCGCTGACGGTAGAACACCGATCCACGTGACTCCAGCCAGACGATGGCGCTGAACAAAGCGATGACCGGCGCGCTCAGCACCAGACCAATGGTGGCGCCAACGATATCGACCACCCGTTTGGCCATCACATTGAGCGTGTCGTCCAGAGGCAGACGTGTCACCCCCAGCACCGGAGTACCCGCGATGGTTTCGAGCGTAAGCCCCGATACAAACACTCGAAAATACGATGGGATGACCTTGAACTGAATCATTTCCCGTTCGCAAAGATTCGCGATGGTGATCATCTGCTCGCGGGGGCCGTGCAAATCCGCCACCACCACCATGTCCACCGCATGAGCGCTGACGAGTTGCTCCACTTCGCTCAGGTCTCCCAGGCAAGGCACGACCTCGTCCTGGGGGCAGCCGTCCTCAGGGCTTCCGGTCCGGACCCAGCCCATGATGTCAAAGCTACCCGTCTGATCCCGCTTCATGGTCTTCCACAGCGCCACCGCTTCGGCATTCCACCCCACGAACAGCGTGCGCTGCTGCAAGGCCTCAATGCGTCCCGGAGCACGCAGGCAGGAGATAAACAAAACGCGCCAGCCCAGAAGCAGCAGCAAGGCTGTGGCCCCATTGAGCATGACATAAACGCGGGAGATGCTCGGCTCCAATTTCAAAGCGAGCGTGATGGCAAGGAATCCTGCCGTCCACACCAGCACTCCTTTGGCAATCTTCGAGGACACCCAGCGGCTGCGAAGCAGCACATTCTTGTGGTAAATCTCCTGCCAGCCCAGCACGAGTATCAAAGACAAGCTGCCCAGCGCCGTGTGGCCGCTGTACTGCCGGAAGGTCATCTCATCGAAGTTGCCAAACTCCCGGATGATGGTGTGGAAGCGCAGCCAGTAGGCTGAATACGCAGCCAGCAGGGCCATCACCAGATCTCCCAAGATGCTGACCAGCACCCAGAAGTGGGGGGAGAGCTGTTCTTTTTCGCGCCAAGCACGCCGGGCTTCTAGGGCCTGGTAGGCTGGGCCAGAGCCTAAAATATTGGAATTGGAGTGGATGGTGTCCATGGCTGCTAATACTGAATACCTAAATTATACTCAGTATAGATTTAGCCGCAAGACAATCCTATGGTAATTATCTCTTTTTTGGAAGAATAATCGATTCAGCGTACCACTTTTGAGAATGTGGAAACTGGTTCCGCGTAATGGACGGCGGGGAATTGAAAGCCAGGGGAGCGCTTTGGGAGATTTTTGCCCGGGAGGGGCTGAGGAATCAAAAGGTAAGCTTCATGCCTATGGCGATTCCGCGGGCTGGGAGGGGCATACGGTCTTTGAGGAGGGAGGTGTGCTCGCGGGCTTCGGCATTGGTGAGGTTCAGGCCTTTGATGTAGAAATCGGTCGTGGTGGGGCCTTGCTTGAGGCGGTAGGTGAGAGAGAGATTGACCATGAAGTAGCTGCTGGTTCTGGATTCATTGATGGCGAGCCGGGCCTGGGGTGCTGCATAAATGCCTTCCAAGCGGGCACCGAAGGCACCGCGATCAAACATCAAAGCACTGGAGAGATGGAAGGGTGGGATGCGGGGGAGGGAGAGACCGGTTTGTTTGTCGCGGGCACGCACGGCATCGGCTCGGAACTGCAGGTGGAGGTTGTTTGGATTGGCCGAAGGATCGGTCGTGATGGGATGGAGCAAATGAAAGGTGGTCTCGAGTTCGGAGCCGAGGAACTCGGCGCTGGTGGCCTGGTAAACGAGCTCGTTGTAGCTCTCTCCGCCGACGACGTGGACGATGCCGGTGGGGAACTGGCCGATGAAGTTGCTGTAGCGGTTGTAGTAGCCGCTGAGGCTGCCAGTGATCCAGCCGGTGCGTTTCTTTACATTGAGATCGAAGCCGAGAGATTTTTCGGGGTTGAGATTGGGATTGCCGATTTCAAAGGCCCCTGTGGCGGAGTGGGTGCCATTGGCAAACAGTTCCTGGTAGGTGGGTGCGCGTTCGGCGTGGTTGATGGTGAAGGTGACGGCGTAGGCGTCGTTCGGTGTGAAGACGAGGCCGAGTGAGCCGCTGAAGGTGCCAAAGGTTCTGGCGAGGGCGGGGCCAAAGGCGGCGCTGGCGAGTGACTCGACGCCGGAGTGATCATAGCGTCCGCTGAACTGGAAGCTCAAAGGGCCACGGGCGATGTCTTCGAAGAGAAAGAGGGAGTTTGCCTGGGTAATCGTGGGTGGAAGAAAGGCCTCGCTGCCTGCGGTGCTGAACTCGCTGCGGCCGGACTGGAAGCCGACGGTGCCTTCCATGCCGGCGATTCTTTCGTGCTTCACTTCCACGCGGCCGTCATAGCCGTTGTTCTTGAAGAGGGTGGAGGGCTGGCCGCTGTCGTATTCGGTGTGCTGGTAGCTGGAAGTGGCGAGCTTGTAGCTGAGTTCCTTGATGAGGGGCAGCGGTTTGTAGAAGGCACCACGGACATCGAGACGCTGCTGGTGCATGTCGATGACGACGTTGGGTTCGGCGGGAGAGCCGTAGTTGGTGTGGAATTCGGTCCAGGCGAAGCCGAAGAAGCCTTTGTCCCAGATGTAGCTGAGGCCGCTGGTGACGCCTTCGGAGCGGAGGTTGCTGTTGGGCATGACTTTGCTGACTTCTTTGTCGCCTGGAGGCAGAGGGTTCCTGGTCTGCTCGGCTGTGGTGCGGGCATTGCCGGGGATGCGGAAGTCTTCGGCGGCGCGGGTGAAGGCCTCGACGTGGAAGGCGAGGCCTTTATAGCCGCCTTCGATCATGGCGCTGGTGAGGTAGCCATTGTCCACGGAGGTGTAACGGTCATTGAGGGCGCCGCGGATGGTGCCGTCGAGTTTTTCCTCCACGATGCGGCCGTCGAGGGAGTTCACGACGCCGCCGATGGCGTTGGGGCCGTAGAGGAGGGTGGCGGGGCCGCGGACGACTTCGACGGATTTGAGGTTGGAGGTGTCGAAACTGACGGCGTGATCAGGGCTGGTGGCGGAGGCGTCGATGGTGTTGAGGCCGTTTTGGAGGATGCGGACGCGGTCGCCATCGAGGCCGCGGAGGATGGGGCGGCTGGCGGCGGGGCCGAAGTAGGAGCTGCTGACGCCGGGCATGCGGGCGAGGGTCTGGCCGAGGCTGGGTTCGAGGGCGAGGGTGAGGTTCTGGCCGCTGAGGACGGAGGGGGCTGGGTCCAGTTTTGGGGCCGCTGGCGCTGTAATAACCATCTCTTCCATAGGTATCTCAATATCAGAGGGGGCGGCTTTAATCACCCTGGGGCCAAATCGTGTGTCCGTTGCAATCACCTGAGGGCGAAATTGTGTGTCGTTTTTAATCAATTGGGGGCGGAGTTGTGTGTCGGATTCCGCAAAAACGGAGGCCCAGGCGGGGAAGAGGAACAGCGCGAAGAGGGGGCTGAGAGGGCGGGAAATAGTGCAAGTGAGTTGCATAATCGCGGTTTATATGCAATCAGTTTGCAATTGCAAATCATTTGTATTTTCGTTTTTCCATGTCCTAGTTCTTTTTTATGAAGCACCTCATCCGATCTCTTTGCTTTCTGGCCGCTGCTCTTCCGACTTTTGCCACTACCAAGGTGGCGACGCTGCATCCGATCCTGGCTGACCTGGCGCAGCAGGTGGGTGGAGCGAATGTGGAGGTGGTGGAGATCTTGAAACCGGGGGCGGATATTCATCACTTTGAGCCGGCACCGAAGGATCTGGCGGCGATGAAGGGGGCGAAGGTGCTGCTGGCTTCAGGAAAAGGGCTGGAGAGCTTTCTTGATAAGCTGCGGGACAGTCTGGGCGCGGATGTGAAGCTGGTGGAGGTGGGGGCGAAGATTCCGTCCATTCCGTTTGAGGAGCATCACCATGAGCATGCGGAGAAAGGCAAGGATGAGAAAGATCATGATGAGGAGCATGACCATCATCACCATGGGGCGGAGGATCCGCATTGGTGGCACAGTGCTGAGAACATGAAGCGCGCGGCGCGGATTGTGGCGGATGAGCTGAGCGCGGTGGATCCGGCGAATGCGAGTGCGTATGCGGCAAGGGCGAAGGCGGCGAGCAAGCGCTTTGGAGAATTGAAGAGCTGGGCGCAGAAGGAGATTTCGAAAGTGGGGAAGAAGGATCGGCTGCTGGTGACGGCGCATGGGGCGTTTGGGTATTTCTGCAAGGAGTATGGGTTTGAGCCGATCTCGCTGCTGGGTATTGGTCGCAGTGATGATGCGTCTTCGAAGCATGTGGCGGAAACGATCGAGGAGATCCGTGAGCATGGGATCAAGGCGATCTTTCCGGAGGATCAGGCGAATCCGAAAGTGCTGGCGGAGATCGCGCGGAGCACGGGGGTGAAGATTGGGGAGCCGCTGATTGCTGATGGCACGGCCAAGGTGGCGCACACGTTTGAGACGATGCTGGCGCACAATGTGAGGTCGATCGTGGCGGCGCTGGCTCCGGCGGCGCCTGCGAAGTGAGTGTGACGTGAGCTATCGAAAACGGAATAGCATCTGAGCAGCCATGAGATTCACCACAAAGGCACGATGAACACAGAGATTTCCAATCCAGATCTGTGTCAGGACTCTGTGTTCATCGTGTCTCTGTGGTTAAATAAATCCGCCC
Source organism: Prosthecobacter sp. (assembly GCF_044222565.1). GTDB lineage: Bacteria > Verrucomicrobiota > Verrucomicrobiia > Verrucomicrobiales > Verrucomicrobiaceae > Prosthecobacter. Next base: position 5,161 of record NZ_JBGANA010000043.1, on the reverse strand, counting down.
TTCCATCCCAACCCCTTTTTATCATTTGCTGATGTCATGCGTGGTTTTCCGCCGATTCAGATTATTCTGCTGTGCCTCATGTTTGTGGTGCTGGCGGTGCCGTTGAGTCAGTTGACGGGGACGGTGAATGTGGCGAAGGCGAAGGAGGCTACGGCGGTGAAGGGGGTGGAGGAGAAGGGTGTGAAGGCGCTGGTGCGGGTGCGGTATGCGCACAAGCCGGTGAAGCTGAGCGTGAAAATCGGGGAGAAGGAGCAGATCGCTGGGATTGAGGACACGCCGCTTGAATGGAGGAGTTCCCTGCCCTCTCCACATGACGGGGTGGACGTTTTTGTTCAGGCGACGTGGCCGGAAGGCACGCCGGATACAGCCCTGACGCTGGAAGTTGAGCCGGATGGGCTGGCTTCGCGGAGTGAGACGCGGTGGTCTTCAGGCGGAAGCATGGATGAGGTGATCACGTTTATTTGGAAATGAAATGAGATGAGATGAGTGCCGCAACGAGCCATGCCCATGACAAAACGAAGGAGCACGTCTGCTGGGGCGGTGGGTGTGCGCATACGGCGCATCACCGGCTGGAGGTGGTGGATCTGAGCGTGCAGTATCAGGAGGTGCGGGCGCTGGAGCACATTCATTTTGCGACGGAGTGTGGGCGGAGCATGGCGCTGATTGGGCCGAATGGGGCGGGCAAGAGCACGCTGTTGAAGTCGCTGGCGGGGATTATACCCGGAGATAAAGGAAAGATTTTGTGGCGGGGGAAGCCGCTGACGCGGAGCAGCCATGAGATTGCGTATCTGCCGCAGCGTGGGGACGTGGATTGGAATTTTCCGATCACGGTGCGCGGGCTGGTGGAGATGGGGCGGTATCCGAACCTGGGGTGGTGGCGGCAGTATTCGAAGCATGATGCCGAGATCGTGGAGCGGGCGCTGATGAGCATGAATCTGTGTGATCTGCAGGATCGGCAGATCAGCGCGCTTTCGGGCGGGCAGCAGCAGCGGGCGTTTATTGCGCGGGCGTTGGCGCAGGAGGCGCATGTGCTGCTGCTGGATGAGCCGTTTACGGGGCTGGACAAGCCGGCGCAGGAGAATCTGAGCCGGCTGTTTAAAGAGCTGACGGCGGAGGGGCGGCTATTAATTGCGAGTCATCATGATCTGCAGACGGTGACGAACATCTTTGATGATGTGCTCTTGATCAGGAGGCATCAGGTGGTGTTTGGGCCGGTGGCGGAGGCGTTTACGCCAGAGCATGTGGCGGCGGCGTATGACAACTTGGAACCGGCGGAGAGGCAGGAACAGAAATCTTAACCGCTAATAGGACGCTGATATGACGCTAATCCGATCCTCCAGAATTCTGCACCGCAAGAGATTGGAAAAACGCAGAGGCCAGAGTTTGATGAGACTGAAGACTTAAATGGAGAAAGACCTCTTTTTTAACCACAGAGACACGATGGGACACAGAGATTTCCAAGCATGCGGATACGCAAAGCCAAGCAGAAGAATTTTAACCACTAATCGAACACTAATCACACACTAATCCGAGCCTCCAGAATTTTTATGCCTCAGATCCGGTCTGAACATTAGTGTTTTATTAGTGTTCGATTAGTGGTTTCAAAATCTGGTTCTTCCGAGGCAATTTTTATTCTTTTTCGCCATGTCCACTTTTGCTGATTTTCTTGCTGAACCGATTGCCAAGCGGACGCTGATGGCGTGTTTGATGATTGGGTTTGCGAACGGGTTTGTGAGTGCGTTTGTGGTGCTGCGGAAGGATGCGCTCAAAATCGGGACGCTGTCGCATTCGCTGCTGCCGGGGATTGCGCTGGCGGTGCTGATCGCGGGGCTGACGCAGTGGAGTGCGCTGGGCGGGGCGATCTTTGCGGCGCTGATCGTGGGGCTGGGGTCGATCTTTCTTTCGCGGACGTCGCGGCTGGATCAGGACACGGCCATGGGGGTGCTGTACACGACGGCGTTTGCGGGCGGGGTGCTGATTTTGAAGAATCTGGACATGCGGCAGAAGCTGGATGAGTGGCTGTTTGGCAGCATCGTGGGCATGGCGGACTCGGATTTGTGGATCGCGTTTGGGATCAGCGCGATTGCGGTGATCACGCTGACGACGCTGCAACGGCCGCTGCTCATCTATCTGTTTGAGCCGAACATTGCGGCGAGCCTGGGGGTGCCGGTGCGGCTCTTGAATTATGCGACGTTTGCGGTGACGATTCTGGTGCTGATTTCATCGCTGCAGGCGGTGGGCTGCATTCTGAGCGTGGGGCTGATGGTGGCTCCTGCGGCGACGGTTTATCTGCTGACGAACAATGCGCGGACGTTGTTCTGGGGCGGGGGTATTATCGGAGCGATTGGGTCGGTGGCGGCGTTCTTTTTGTCGTATCCGCTGGGGTGGAGTGTGAGTGCGACGATCATTGTGGTGCTGGGGGTGTTCTTTGTGATCGCGTATGTTTTCAGTCCGAAGTATGGGCTGTTTAGCAGGCGTCGGGGGGTGGCGTGAGGGGGGCGTAAACAATCATCCGATTTACACGCCGCTGTGATTCAATGCTTTAGAAGCTATTTAATTACAAACCGCCTAAGAAATTGTTGCGCTTTTAGTGCTAGTCATCATAATGAATACGACCGTCAACAAACTTAAGTTTGCATGCAACCAGACCAAAACAAGGAATGTCCGAACTGCATTTGCTAACTGGTTTGCAAGTGGATCGGAGCATAAAATATCAGAATTAAAAAAGCTTTTAGGCCCACAGGTTCACGATTTGATGAGCTTTGAATTATCCATTTTAAAACTGGTCGAAACATAGCCACAACCTATGATTATCTTAGTCTACTCTCTCGCAGGTGTGGGTTTAAGCATCACCCCTGAACCGGCTTTAATTCATGTGGGTGACCGGGTCGTTTGGAAACTGTTATTTTTTAACGGAAGATTGGCGCAATCTATTAAAATTAAGTGCACAATTTATTTCGAAAAAAGCAACCCTTTTAAAGGTAACAGTAACAAGGACTTTACCGCGTATGGGCAATCGATTAAATATCCACCTGCATCTCCAGTAAGCGAGGAGAATGGCGAAGTAATCATAGATGCTGGCAAGGCCTCCGAAGCAGGGCATTACAAGTATGGCATTCGGATAACCAATGCTGAAACAGAAGAAATAATTAGTGATGACGACCCCGCATTAATCGTTTTACCATAAAGATCACAATGCCGTATGTAATTGAACTCATGTGCATCGGTGGCGATTATTATTCGTTGCTAAAATCGTCCGCAGACCAACTAAACGGAGTTCAGAATGAATTCATTTTTCGCCTAACCGCCGAATCTAACAGAACTGATGGGATTGACTTCAAAAGAAGAGAATATAATTCAGAAGATATTTGGGCTTTCTTGAAAAACCACCGAGATAGTCAAGGCGGGCATCGCCCTTACATAATTGCATTTATCAACGCGCCGCTACAGTCCCCTAAATTGGCAAATTTGTTTGGATCTCATCAAGCTAAAAGCGGATTAGCCGTTGTTACACTGCATTCAAGTGCGCAATATGTCAAAGAAGAGAGGCGATACTGTAGTTACTATTTGACTCGTTACGCTCTTAGCTTCGTCAACCCTTCAATTAAAAGCCATAATGAGCCCGAACATAAATTTTGTTACTTTCACAGAAAAATAGACAAACGAGACATTCGCGAGTCAATGGACTCAGGCTTGTTGTGTGATGAATGCGAGAAAAATTTAGGTCCCGCGCAAGGCTCCACGGAGAAAAAAATCAGCACTTTGGAACGAGCGGCGCTTAAAAAAATGCGCGAACTTGTAAGTGGTGACTATCCACATGCCATCGTTATGAAGGGCGGAGGGGTAAAGGGATTGGCATTCGCAGGCGCTTTAATTGAAATAGAAAAGCATTTTTGGTTTGATCGTCACGTTGGAACATCAGCAGGAGCAATCACTGCGCTTCTTTTGGCGGCAGAATACTCACCACATGAATTGGGTGAAATTCTGTCAAAAAAGAATTTTCTCGATTTTTTGGATTCAAGTTGGTGGAGACTTCCATGGAATTTCATTCGCCATTTCGGATTATTTCCCGGAGAACACTTCCGGCTTTGGATGGCAGAATTGCTTGCTAACAGCAAAAAGATTGGATCCTCAAGGGTTGGTGAGATCTTTATGGAGGACTTAAATGGAGCGTTACTCTATGCTTGCCGAAAGGGATCTGGGGCAATAGATTTTGATTCAAATGGCAGACGGAAAGAAACGGTAGCTGCCTTTGCCGCACGATGCAGCATGTCAATACCACTGTTTTTTTATCCTCAGAGCGTTGATGGGCGAAGAGTTTATGACGGTGGACTTCGAAATAATTTTCCATTGAAAACTTTCATGGAAAGTCACCCGGGAAAACCTTACGTCGCTCTTTACTTAGGAAAGCGCGATGACTCTAACCAAAGATTCATGGGAACTGAGTTGCTAGATATAGTGGTTGATGGAGATGAACGCGAAACCGTCGATAAAAACCTGAATAACGTAGTGGTGATCGATACGAGTCCAATTGGCACTATTGATTTCAACCTGAACTCTACCGAAAAAAGATTTCTTCTCAATATTGGCAAGGCATCTGCACTTCGTTTCTTACTGAGAAAAAATCTGGACGATGGCCCAGATGAAGCTGCAGTTCTTGCAGCTGAGAAACTAGCGGAGTCTGATCGTGTTGTTATAATTCAACAGCGCAAACGAAGGCGTCGATGGAGAATTGGTGTATTTGGATTGCTCTTACTTGGAGGACTCTTGTTCAAATATTGGAACACAGTCTTCAATTGGTGCCATTTATCGTGGCAGTTCTGGTAAGCTCCTGAGTTTTGCCATCAAAAGCAGACACGTTGCTATGTGGATGGGGCGCTTTGAAGCAACGATGGCGTGGGCACGGAGTAACGATTACTCGAAAATCATGGGTTCCAAGTGATGCAGGTAGGAGTGCCTGCATCATTTGGAACCCGTTCGGCGCGACTGGGCTAATTTGAGTCTTTGAGGGGGCCGGGGTATTCTTGGACGACTTCGTGGGTGAGGGTGCGCCAGAGGGCGAGGGCGAGGGCGAGGGCGAGGGCGAGGGCGAGGGCGAGGGCGAGGGCGAGGGCGAGGGCGAGGGCGAGGGCGAGGGCGAGGGCGAGGGCGAGGGCGAGGG
>NZ_JBGANA010000042.1:0-32406 GCF_044222565.1 Prosthecobacter sp. | reverse complement strand
GCCACCACGACGAACAAGATCCTGCCAGCGCAAAGTCCGACGCCCTGTGGACAAATGGCCACGCATGATCAACACCTCTTCGTCGTCCACCTCCAGAAACTTCGCCGTCACAACGATTGCTTAGCGGCATTAGGTCTAGGTCCCATAAGACCTGCCAGACCCAGACCGCCCCCCCCAGCTCCTTCCTTCCACCGCATCACCACGCGCATGCCTTGGAGGAGGGGGATCATCCTGATCCCCCGACGCTCCGCGACGGTCCACCGTCCCGCTTCCACGCATGCTACCAGTGCGGCAAGCGAAGCAATCCCCTTTCGCAGCCCCTGACGCTTCCCCCCCATCACCCTCCGGCATCCGTGCCATCCGTGGTTCCAACTTCCGGCCCCCTCTGCGTTCTCACCAGCTTCTCCCCATCAAATCTCCTGCCATTCCTTTGCCAAAAAACAGCGCCCCCTTTCCCGCACAACCACCACCCTCCGTCCCACAATCCATCCGCCTTGAGTTCCGGCCCTCTGAAATTTTTCTACCCCTAATTTTTCTACCTTCATTCTCTCCTCCCATCCCCTCACCACCCCCAGAACCCCAAGCCCCAAGTCAGTGTCCGTTCATTCCGCACGCTCCCTCCATTCCGCGTGTTCCGTGTATTCCGTAGGCCATCATTCCATCCGCTCCATCACTCCTCGGCGCGCCCACATCGGCATCCCGCCTACACCCCTCCGTTGAGACCCGTTCGCATCATTCCCTCCCAAGGAAAATTGCACGCTCGGCTTGCGCACACCCATCGTATGTTCATGATGAACATCCCCACATGAGCGCAGTTTTTGACTCCCTTTCGCGATTTTACGCCTCCTCCATCGGCAAGAAGATTCTCGTCGCCCTCACCGGCCTCATCCTCTTCGGCTTTGTCGTTGGCCACATGATCGGCAACCTCCTGATCTTCGTCGGCAAGGACGCCATCAATGAATACGGCCACATGCTCCAGACCGCCCTCCATGGCGGCGGCGTCTGGATCGCCCGCCTCGGCCTCCTCGCCGCCGTGGTCATCCACATCTTCGCCACCATCTCCCTCACCCGCGCCAACCGCGCCGCACGCACCGCCGCCTACGCCCAGCACAAGGCCCAGGTCTCCAGCACCTCCTCCCGCATCATGATCTGGAGCGGCCTCACCATCCTCGCCTTCATCGTTTACCACCTCCTCCACTTCACCATCCACGCCGGCAACGACTACGGCACCTACAAGACCACTCTCGAGGGCCACACCGTGCACGACGTCTATCGCATGGTCATCGCCGGCTTCTCCTGGTTCCCCGCCGTCGCGTTCTACATCATCGCCATGGTGCTCCTCACCAGCCACCTCAGCCACGGTTTCAGCAGCCTCTTCCAGACCCTCGGAGTCTCCACTGACAAGTCCGAGCCCCTCTTCAAAAAGCTCGGCTACCTCTTCGCCGGCCTCATCCTCATCGGCAACTGCTCCATCCCCGTTGCCATCTACTTCTTCCACTACGGACGCTGATCCCTTCGTCATCCCGCCTTCGTCCTTCGAACTTTCAACGTCATGTCCCTCAATTCCAATATCCCCTCCGGCCCGATGGCAATGAAGTGGTCCAAGCACAAGCAGGACTCCAAGCTCATCAATCCGAAGAACAAGCGCAAGTTCACCGTCCTCGTCGTCGGCAGCGGCCTTGCCGGCTCCTCCGCCGCAGCCACCCTCTCCGAACTCGGCTACAAGGTGAAGTGCTTCTGCTTCCAGGACAGCGCCCGCCGCGCCCACTCCATCGCCGCCCAGGGCGGCATCAATGCCGCGAAAAACTACCAAAACGACGGCGACAGCGTCCACCGCCTCTTCTACGACACCGTCAAAGGCGGCGACTTCCGCGCCCGTGAGGCCAACGTCCACCGCCTCGCCGAAGTCAGCGTCAACATCATCGACCAATGCGTCGCCCAGGGCGTCCCCTTCGCCCGCGAATACGGCGGCATGCTCGCCAACCGCTCCTTCGGCGGCGCCCAGGTCAGCCGTACCTTCTACGCCCGCGGCCAGACCGGCCAGCAGCTCCTCCTCGGCGCCTACTCCGCCCTCAACAAGGAAATCGCCTCCGGCGGCGTCAAGATGTATCCGCGCACCGAGATGCTCGATCTCGTCACCGTTGACGGCCACGCCAAAGGCATCGTCACCCGCGACCTCGTCACCGGCAAAATCGAATCCCACGCCGGCGATGCCGTCCTTCTCTGCACCGGCGGCTACGGCAACGTCTTCTACCTCTCCACCAACGCCATGGGCTGCAACGTCACCGCCACGTGGCGTGCCCATCGCAAAGGCGCCTTCTTCGCCAACCCCTGCTACACCCAGATCCACCCCACCTGCATCCCCGTCAGCGGCGACTACCAGAGCAAGCTCACGCTCATGTCCGAGTCCCTCCGCAACGACGGCCGCGTCTGGGTCCCCAAGAAAAAAGAAGACTGCGGCAAGGCCCCCGATCAAATCCCCGAAGCCGACCGCGACTACTACCTCGAGCGCAAATACCCCTCCTTCGGCAACCTCGCCCCCCGCGACATCTCCTCCCGCGCCGCCAAAGAAGCCTGCGATGACGGTCGCGGCGTCGGCCCCGGCGGTCGTGGCGTCTATCTCGACTTCGCCGAAGCCATCGGCCAGTTCGGTGCCAAGACCATCGCCGAGCGTTACGGCAATCTCTTCGACATGTACGAGCGCATCACCGGAGAAAGCGCCTACAAGCGCCCCATGCGCATCTACCCCGCCGTCCACTACACCATGGGCGGCCTCTGGGTGGACTACAATCTCATGAGCAACCTCCCCGGCCTCCACGTCCTCGGCGAGGCCAACTTCTCCGACCACGGCGCCAACCGCCTCGGAGCCTCCGCCCTCATGCAGGGCCTCGCAGACGGCTACTTCGTCATCCCCACCACCATCGCCAACTACCTCGTCGGCCAAAAGCCCGGCAGCATCACCACCGAGCACCCCGAGTTCAAGAAAGCCGTCGAAAACTGCACCGCGCAGACCAAAAAATTCCTCAACATCAACGGCAAGCGCAGCGTGGACAGCTTCCACCGCGAGCTCGGCCTCCTCGTCTGGGACAAATGCGGCATGGCCCGCACCCGCGAAGGCCTCACCGAAGCCATCAAACGCATCCCCGAACTCCGCGAAGAATTCTGGCAAAACGTCAAAGTCCCCGGCAGCGGCGACTTCACCAATCCCGAACTCGAAAAAGCCGGCCGCGTCGCCGACTTCATGGAGTTCGCCGAGCTCCTCTGCCTCGACGCCCGCCACCGCGAAGAAAGCTGCGGCGGCCACTTCCGCTCCGAGTACCAATACCCCGATGGCGAAGCCAAACGCGACGACGAAAACTTCAGCTACGCCGCCGCCTGGGAATACACCGGAAACTTCAGCCAGCCCACTCTCAACAAAGAGCCCCTGACCTTCGAAGAAGTCCACCTCGCCGTCCGCAGCTACAAATAACGTTTCTTTCCCGTCCCCATGTCTCAACTCAATCTGCACCTCAAAGTCTGGCGTCAGAACGGCTCGCAGCCCGGCCATTTCCAGGACATCGACGCCCCGGACATTCCCGATCACGCCTCCTTTCTGGAGATGATGGACATCATCAATGAGCGCCTCATCTCCAAAGGCGAAGACCCCGTCGCCTTCGACCACGACTGCCGCGAAGGCATCTGCGGCATGTGCTCCATGCAGATCAATGGCATCCCCCACGGCCCCGAAAAAGCCACCACCACCTGCCAGCTCCACATGCGCAAGTTCCGCACCGGAGACACCATCTGGGTCGAGCCCTTCCGCGCCCGCGCCTTCCCCGTCCTCAAAGACCTCATGATTGATCGCGGCGCTTTCGATCGCATCCAGCAGGCCGGCGGCTTCGTCACCGTCCGCACCGGCGCCCCTCAGGACGCCAATGCCATCCCCATCGGCAAAGAAGTCGCCGACTCCGCCATGGACGCCGCCGAATGCATCGGCTGCGGAGCCTGCGTCGCCGCCTGCAAAAACGCCAGCGCCATGCTCTTCGTCTCCGCCAAAGCCGGCCAGCTCAATTCCCTCCCCCAGGGCCAGCCCGAAAAAGACCGCCGCACCCTCGGCATGGTCCGCCAGATGGACAAAGAAGGCTTCGGCAACTGCACCAACCAGTACGAATGCGAAGCCGCCTGCCCCAAAGGCATCAGCGTCCGCTGGATCACCAAGCTCAACCGCGACTACGCCCTCGCCTCCGTCAAAGAAGCCTTCGGCAACACCCCCAAAGTCGCCGGCGGCGGAGATTAATCGTCTCTCCGAGCAGCGTGTGGCACGCATGGATGTAGCTCGGTATTCCGATACCGAGTCAGCACCGCCGCGGAATCGGAACTCCGCGCTACACCGTCGCCTGTCAATGTTGGGAGTGTGAGACGTGCAGGCTACCTCACGCCCCTCACCCCTGCCCCTTCGCCACCGGCAGCAGCGGCAGCCCCAGCTCCTTCAAAAACCCATTGTGCTTCACCGTCGCCTCCCGGATCTCCCGCACTCCTCACCACAGCCCCATTTTCAAAGGATCGCGGTATCACACCTCCGTCCCGCAGCGCCAGCGTCCCCCTTGCATCACCGCTGCTAGGGCATCATTCACTCAAAAAGTGAAGCAACAGGCATAGGCTTTGGTTTGGCTCCGAAATTCCGTCTGTTCCCCGTATTCCGTAGGCCGTCATCTCACATTCGAGATTGAAAACGCTTCAGCAAATGTCCCGCGTGCACCACGGCAGGTAGGCCCCCGCTGCATCGGGCCCCAAATCCCGGGTCTGCCTCGTCGCAGCCGCCAAAAAAGGTGCGCCGTCCTTGCCATACGAAAAGCCAGCCGCGCAGAAGCCTTCACCAACACCCACAAAGAAGCCGCCAGCAGCGACTGATCCGCCTCATCAGGAATGGCGCACCACACTGCGACTGGCTCCTCTCTCGAAGGCCAAAGGCCTTCCGCACCATAGCGAAGGGATGCCGAGCCTCAGCGAGGCTTCTCTGGTACCCGAGGATGCATTCCCGCAAAGCAAACCCATCGCCCCCTTCACACACCGCGCCCTCCAGCAGCGTCTGCAATCGGCTCAACCACAAATCCGGGCGAAGTTCTTGCGCTCACCGGGCAAGCCTTTCTATTTAAAAACTAGCTATCACGAGTTGCTATCAATTGCGAGGCAGCCGAAAATCAATGCCAACAACTTTCAGTCCTTCCACGGCAGAGTTGTTGTTTTGGATCTCATCGGCACGCGAATCGAGCAGGGAGATGACTTCGTCAAAGCTGAGCCTCTCGCCTGTCTCAGGATGTTCCCAATTTGTGCGCTCCCCGGTGTAGCCGACGAGATAGATGCCATGCCTTGAGTTTTCATCCCTCAGGTACCGCTGAACAAGCTGCCCTTCCAGATCCGTCAGCAGGGAGGCCACGGTTCTGCTTCTGAGATCCCCGAGTTTCACCTCGATGACGACGGGTCCCGGAAAATCCGGATTCTCTACTCGGATATCTAGCCGCTCTTCATTTTGGATGACGGACTCCTGTGGGGCGGTGTAGCACTGCTGACTCCGGCGGCTTAGCTCCAGCGCGATGAATCGACGCAATTGCACTTCACGGTCCCCTGCCCTCACGCTCATGCGCAGAGACTGGTCGGCATGCTCTACATCGTGTTTGATGGCAGCGAGCCTGCGCTGCACGGTGCGGAACAGCTCGGCTGAGGATCTTGGGACAGCTTCATTGTGACGTTCGAAGTTGGGAATGTCCCGTGCGTGGAATGCGGCTCCATCGGCCATGCGCTCCATACGTTCGTCGATGAGATGGCGTATCCAGTCGTGGTCAGCCGCACATTCGGGCAATGTCAGCAAGGAACGCAGCGCGCCTTCAGCTTCGGGATCCGGCAGCTCGGAGAGCCTCGTGAGGATAGCGCTGCGGTAGGACTGCGCATCGTCTCGCTGGCCTGGGCTGTATGGTTCGCCGTCGGCATGGGTGATGTCGTAAGACGGATCGACAAACCTGTAAACCAAGCGAATGAACCGTGCCGCATGCGGTGCACATAGATGATCCGGAGCCGCTATGCGAGGCAACCACTCCACCGCCATGTCTCCCCGCATAACAGAACAGAGGACAACCATGTAGTTGTTTCCAGGACTGTCCCTAGCTGCGTCCGCTTCATTTCTGCCTCGCTCCTCCAGATGTTCCAAAGCCACGGCGGCGTTTGTCTGAAGGCACACGACCAGCCATGCCAAATAGCCTGGGTCTTCAGGACGGAGGCTGACCAGTTTTTGTGCGGAGAGGCGGGCAAGTTCCTCCCGCTCAATGCCCTCATGTCGAATCAAGAGACTGATGGCCGCTGAAAGGACTGCTACATTGGCAGGTGGACTGCCTGCGACCAATTCTGCGACAACAGGAGATACCAAAGGGGCCAGAGTGGATTTTTCTCTTCCCGTCGAATCCAGATGTCGGGGCCAGAAACCATTTTGCAACGGCGCGTTCCATTCGTGCCGGATGCATTCGACCAGCACATCGCGTACGGCATCTGGATGCTGCCGTGCCAGTTCCTCCAGCCATTCACTGTATCCGTTCATCTCATTCACCGCATATCTGGCCGCACGGCGGGCCTCAGCCGGTGTGAACTGCGCGAAAACACGACGGTTGTTTTGATAGAGGAATTGAAGAGCGCAGAGGCCGACAATCACTCCGTAGGGAGTGCCATCCGAAGAATTGATAGCGCTGGGTTCATAGGAGTGCCAGACCGCCACACAGCCCTGCTGAGTTGCGCGGGTTATGCGCGGCCCACGCTTGGCGATCAGCTTGGACCAATCACGCGCAGCCCAGCGCGAGTCACTGGAAGTTTCCCGCGTTAAGCGCTCCACCCAGTGGATAAACCTCCCAGACCGGATATGGCGAATTTTTGTATGCAGATTCCATGTGTCACGCCAGCGGGAAACGAAGCTTTTAACTGCTTTCCAGTGTTTTTTCCAGGTCCACTTGCTGAAGAGTCTTTTCTGTTGCGGCCAGTACCACCACCACAGCAGCCGGGCCTGGACGACCAGTCTTACTCGCTTCTTAAGCTCGCGGTAAATGTCGGGCAGATCACGAACAGCGCGCTTCAGCCTGCGAATGGCTTTGGATGGCACTCTTTTCCACTGCCATTGATTGAAAACCAGCCATGCCGCGATGGCACGCAAGTCAATATCAGGATGATTTGAGGCATCTTGTATTAACCATTCGAGGTCTTCGGCACAAAAGGTGAAGTGAAGGTCATCATGAAAATAAATCCAGCCATCGTGGCGAACGCTACGCACACTTTTTTTCTCGGGATCCAGCCTGACCGCTAGCCAGAACATGGCGCGTCGCAATCCCTGGAAGCGGCGGGTGGACTCCTCAAACTTCGGAATCGAATGTAAGGTACCATCGCCATTTGGATGCTCTTTGCGAAGCAGCCAGCAGGCCTTGGCCACCGTGTCCAGATGAACGGCACTGATCTCCCGTCCCTCAAAAATCGCTTTGATCAAGCTGGAGATCAGACCCGTGATCCAGCGCTCTGCCACGAAGCCCTCGTGTGGAATCATATCCGGGCTGGTCAATACCATGCCTACCAGCATCTCCAGCACGGCAAAGGGACTCCACCCCTTCGGCGTATGACTGAACAGCTGCTCAAGCCGCCAGATCCGAGACGATGATTGGCGCAGGGTCAGCAAGGCTCGGAGGCCGGTGACATCAAGCTGCGCAGGGAAGAGAGCACTGGCCAGTAGACCTACGTGCCTGGCGGCCATGCATTGATCTTGCGCCACCAGTGCTGCCAGTTCCGCCAAGGCAGTTGGAGAGCCGCATGAGGTGATCAAGTCTATGGCAGAGCGTTCCAGGCTTCTCTCGCCACTAGACATGCGCAAAACAGCCAGAGCGGCATCCACGCAACCACTCACTCTGCCATGAACGGCAAAATCGAGCAGCTCTGCTTTGATTCCAGGCCCGACCTGTGGATCAAGAACGTGTCTGGAGAGAGTCGCAGCGAGTTCTGGGTCTGCCAGCCGACTCATGGCGGAAGCATCCGTCTCGATACGCACGTGCGTGCGGTCTCTGAATCGGAGGACAATGGCATCGATGATCTGATCCCGAAATCCCACGGGCAGGAGGGAGGGATCGCCAAAGCGCAGGAATGACTGAGGTGATGAATCAAGGAGCCATGTGCGCAGATCATTTACCCAGCCCCCCTCACCGATGCAGGCCAGCCACACGGCCACGGGTGCGCGTGAGGGCCTGATGACACGCCTGCCGCTGGGAAGAACAACGAAAAGAAGATCATGCAGCACTGGCGGCGGACACTGGCGCTGCATCCGATTCCGTAGCCAGCAGGCAGCGAGGTACTCGGCCAGCCGCCGGTGGTGAAAGCGCACACGCCCGTAGATGGCGGAGTCAAACAACGGGCGGTCAAGCAGCGCCTTGCTCTGCATGTCTGTCCATTGGGGCGGCAGACAGTCCAGCGGCCGGAGGCCCGGCCTTCGTCCCAGAGTGGCGGTGTCTGAAATCTCAAAGTCCAGGGTGCGGCAGAAGAGTGTGGCTGCCGCCAGAGCCTCCGCCCCGTGCCGTGCCTGCTCCTGAGTGAGGGGAAATTTAACGGACCGATGCTGCTTCTCCTCGGTCTCAGCGAGGAGAAGCAGTAAGCTCTCGTCCAGCATTTGCGTGAGCGAGCCGATCTGCCCATGCTTTTTCCAATACTGCACCAGAAAGCGGACATCCGAAGGACGGCGGGCAAACTCCCATGCATGGCGCTGATCCAGCGCGGCGAGGAAGCTGTCTGCGTCCGCCACTCCCAACGCTTGGGCGAGCTTTGCCACCTGATCCCGCTTCAACGGTGCAATGACGTAAACAGGGATCTCGGACTTAGCCTTCTTTTCCTCATTAGTGCTGGCACTGACGTTGGTCTCTGCGTCTGGGTCAAACTCTTCATCCGAATCATCTTCGGATGCGCCCTGCTTTTCCTTTTTCTCTTCCGGTGCGGTGGAGAGAGTTTCAGCCACAAGGCGGAGATCCATCTCAGGCGACCACTCACTGATGCGGGACGAAATGAAGACCGTGGCACGGCTGCGGTGTGCGCCAAGCGCTCTGGCGAAATTTTCCAATGCCAAGCCGAAGTCTGAAACGCGCTCAACCTTAGCTTCGTCCACTGCATCCAGAAAGAAAACAGCTGTGTCGCTGGATTGCTGCCAGCCCTCCAACCTTGGAGAATCTTGATCGCCAAGAACCTCCGCAGGACTGGCATCGACAAGCCTGTGCAGTTCCAGATAAAACGCTGCCGCCCCCTGATCGCAGAGGACCTGGCATCTAGCTTTGAACTCATAAGAGCGACCGCTGCCGGGCTCTCCAAGAATGACAATCACCCCCGGCTTACCCATCAATTCGCCCCAACCGAGAGAACCCCATTCAAAGTAAGCGGAATGCGAATCATAACTTTGCAGAGCAAAATCATCTGTACTTGCCTCATGCTTGAACTGTACAAAGCGGCGGTTGAGTTCACAGTAGTCAGATGGTTGCAACATAGATAAGCATACCACTTATAGAAGCTGGATACATGGTGCAAATTTTTGACAGCTCGCATCATTCCTAAAGCCGTAACCCAGCCAAAACCAAGTCTTCCCCACGCTCTATCATCCCGCCTCTCCGCGCTGAAGCCCTCGTTCGACAGCCTGCCTCACTCGGGGCCGGTGCAAAAATTGACAAAAGACACCCGCATCTTCTCCTCAACTCACCCACCTCATCGCCATCAGCAGCTTCCCAAAGCCCCCTCTGCGTCCTCTGCGCGAAGCGCACCCTTCGGAGCTTCCCAGTCCTCCGTAGCTTTAGCGAAGGACGGATAGCGAAGAACGGGCGCCCCCCCCAAATCACTCACTCCTCAGCAGCCACTTCTGCGTCCTCCCAATCTCCGCGTTCTCCGCATCTCAGCCCTGCAAAAATCCTCCGCCTCATTCGGGTCAGTCTCTCAACCATGGCAAACAAACGCCAACCACCGCCAACCACCGCCAACTCCCCTCTCCCCCTCTGATCATCTCATGGTCCGACAGTCCCCCAGTCCAAGTCTCAGAAAATATTTTTACCCCTAATTTTTCTACCTTACCCCCCTCCGCGTCCCCCATCGCCCTCTCCCGTCGCCAGAACTCCCAACAAACCACCGCCATCTCCCCCTCTGATCATCTCAGGGTCCGACAGTCCCCCAGTCTCAGTCTCAGAAAATATTTCTGCCCCTAATTTTTCTGCCCTATCCCACCTCCGCGTCCCCCATCGCCCCCTCACGTCTCCAGAACTCCCAACAAACCACCGCAAACCAGCGCCCCTCTTTTCTCCCCGGCCTCAAATCCTCTCGATCATCCGTGCTGCTCGTGAATTGATGCGCTGCGCTTCCCTTCGGGCTCCTTGCAGTCGTCTGTTTGCCTTCGGCTATCTCCGCTTCGCTACGGTTCCCTTCGCTCGGCTCCGTGGTTCAAAATTCCGGTCTCTCTCAATGCTCCCCTCCTCCGCCTCTGTGTCCCTCCGAGTTCTCTTTGGTTAAAAATTCAGACCTCTTAAACCACAAAACCCATCTTGATCCCATCTGGCCTCTGCCATGAGTGTTTGATCAGTGTCCGATTAGTGGTTCAAAAATTCCGGACCCCTCTGCGTTTTTCAAACCTCTGCGGTGCAAATCTCCGGCAGTTCCATTGCTCCTTCATTCCCCTGCCCAAACCAGCGCCCCCCTTTTCTCCCCGACCTCAGCTCCTCCCCATCATCCGTGCTGCTCGTGAATTGATTCGCTGCGCTTCCCTTCGGGCTCCTTGCAGTCGTCTGTCTCGCTTCGCTCGGCTCCGTGGTTCAAAATTCCGGCCCCCTCTGCGTTTTTCAAACCTCTGCGGTGCAAATCTCCGATAGAGCCGCCAGGCATTTTATACCCAGAGAGTGCAACAAAGGACGGGTAAAATGATGACGGGTAAAATCATTCGGATCGATCAGACAGATCCAGAAACCATCATTTTACCTTGGCATCCCTCGCCCGTCCCACATTCCACTCCCCCCTCTGATTGTCTCACGGTCCGACAGTCTCCCCATCCCTCCGGAACTCCAGACAACCACCGTCAACCACCGTCAACCACCGTCAACAACAGTAAACCACCGTCAACTTCCCCTCCGTCACGGCTTCTTCTCCCCAGGCGGCGGCCCGGGCTTGTCCGGTGGAGGCCCCGGCGGCGGCCCCGGCTTGTTGTCCGGCTCTTGCGGCGGACGGCGGAACCCACCCTCCTTCGGGTCTCCCCCGCGCTCGCGAAACTTCATAAACTCCTGCCCTGCCGCCTCGCGATAGATCTCACGGAACCTCTTGAAAGCCTCAAGACGTTCGGAAGGAGGCAGCGCATCCAGCCTCGCCAGCGCCTCTTTCACCCGCGGCAGTTGCATCAGCCGCTCATGAAAGCCCCGCGTCTCATCCCGCCTTTCGGGACGGGAAATGGCCTGCAGCTCAGCCCCAAGCCTGATCGCCGCCATATGCGCAAACTGCGGCGATTCCGGCTTCGGCATTTCCGGCAGCCCCCGCTGATCCATCGGGAACTGCGGCTTGATCTTCTCCAGGATCCCCACCACCTCCGGATCAATCTCCTTCAGCGCCCCGTGCAGCGTGTTCCGCATCTCCTCATTCGCCCGCAGCGCCTTGTCCCGCGCCTCGATCACCTCCGGCCGCTGCCACGCCTTTTCAAACGCCGCGCGCACCTTCTGCTTCTCCTCCTCGGAAAGCTTCTCAAACCCATCAAACCCCCGCGGCGGCCCGCCCCCGCCCCGATGCATCATGCCCGGCCCGCCATGCCGATCCCCATCCGGACGCGGCGGCCCCTCACCCGGTTTCGGTGGCATGGGCTTCTCTCCTTCAGACTGGGCCACAGCCGCCGTGGCGAGGGCAAAAAATAGAACCAGAGGACGCATGCCGGTCACTCTCCGTCGCTGCGCTCCTTTGGCAACTCGATAGCTGGTCTCTGTCTTCATCCCCACTAATAACCCGCCACCATGCCAGAAGTTGCACTCGCCCTCAAAGCCGGAACAGATGGCCTGTGCCACACCCGGAATACTCCGGAAAGGCTTCGGACAGGGTCTGACGTTTCGTTGGTTCCGTGTGTTCCGTAGGCCGTCATCTCCGTTGCCAGACTCACTTCACCCTCTCCAGCTTCAGCAACGGCGCCGCCTTCGAGGCAAACTGCGCCACATACAGGTTCCCCTCCCCATCCACCGCCACCCCATGCGGATGAATGAACGTCTTCCCATCACTGCTCATCGGCTGCAGCTCCCCGCCCTCATAAATCGCCGGCGGCGCCCCAATGTTCGACACCACCCGATACCCCCGGTCCAAAATCGAAATGAACCCCGGCGCATTCTTGTCCTTCGGCCACTGGTCCCCAAGATGCGGCACAATCACGTGCTCCCCCCAAAAAACAATGTCCCGCGGATTCCCACCCGGCATCGGGAATTTGTCAATGAAACGCCCCTCCTCAGTAAACCTCTTAATCTCCTGCTGATCGCTCATCGCGATGACGACCACGTTTTTTGCCGAATCCGACACACAAGTCCCCCCTCCGTGCGGCCCCCAATGCTTCAATTGATCCTCCCCCTCCCCCAAATTCCCCCCCCACCACCGCAGCAGCGAGCCATCCGCTTTGTAGTGGAAAATGTAGTCCTTCCCATACCCATCAAAAACAAGGAACTCCCCGCTCGGAAAGTGCACCGACTTCGAAGGCCGGTACTCGGCCGCACTCGCATGCAACTTCGCCCCTTCAGGCCACGGAAAATGCGCCAGCTCCTCACCCTCCAGCGTCAGCTTGCGCACCTCATGCAGCTGAGTGTCAGTGATATACAGCACCTCCCGCCCGCCTTCCTTCACCAGACTCATCCCATGCGCCCCCGGCATCCGCGCCGTCCATTGCTGCAGCAATCTTCCTGTTTTGGCATCCAAAATGACCACATTGTTCTTCACATCATCCGTGAGGAACAAAAGCCGTCCCTTTCCATCAATTGCCACCGCGTGCCCATTTTTGACACTCACCTGCCCCAGCGCCTCATTCCCCCAGCCCGGCACCACGCGATAACGAAACTCCCCCTGTCCCAAAAGGTCCTCCGCATGGGAAAGACAGGTCATTAGAAGGAAAAGAAAGGCAAGACGGAGCATATTCGTCATGCAATCACGCCCTCCGCCAGAACGCAAGATCAACGCACGGACGGTTTGCCAGCCCCCGTATTGCTGCGAGGTTCAATCCGCATGTTCATCATCGTCATCATCGCTCTATGCCTCAGCCTAGCCGTCGCCCGCTGGGCGCAGGGTCGGCATGAGTCCATGATGCTCAAGGGTTTCCGCGCCACCGCCCCAACCGCGCACACGGGTGCCGAAATCGCCCTCATGTTCCTCAAATCGGAAGGTGTGGAGGACGTCAAGATCGTCGAACACAACGCCGTGGTGACCGATTACTTCGACCCGGTGCGCCGCAGCCTGTTCCTCAGGCGTGAGGTGGCAGAAGGCACGACCCTCTCCGCCTGGGCCATCGCGCTGCATGAGGCGGCGCATTCATTGCAAACAGGTGAAAATCTGGGCGAACTCAAATGGCGGCAGAGCTGCATCCGCATGAGCCGTTATGTCCCGACCGCCGCCGTCTTCGTGATCATCAGTCTCATCATTGCCCGCATCCTCGTACCGCGCGTCGCCTTGCTCGTCCTTGCAGCTGTTTTCGCTTTGGTGCTGCTTCTGAACCTTGGCAGTGTGCCGCTGGAGTTCAATGCGAACAAGCGCCTGCGCAAGTTCCTCGACCTGCATCTCAAGAATTACCCCCAGGCCACCGGCCGCCTTTATGAACTCCTGTTCAGCATGGCGATTCGGGAGGTGGGCGACCTGCTGCGTTCACCGCGCTACTTCTTCTTCAGCGCCCTGCCCGGCACGGGAAAGCTGCGGCCTCGTTGACCAGCTGCCTCAGCCGCCGCCGTGCCCGGCACAAAGCGGCCCGGTAGGCACCCGTTTGCTGACGGCAGGGAGCATCTCCCAGCAAGGCAGGTAAGAGCTTGCTCCATGCGTCAGGTTTCATTTCCTTGCGCAATGCTTCCAGCGCTTTCCGAAGATCCGGCAAGGCCGCGGATGGCGTGCGCTCATCGGCGATCTCGAATTCATCCAGCGAAACAAAGACCGCCGAGCCACCCCGCTTCAGACGATGCTGGTCGCGGATGGCGTTGGAGATGCGGCAGCGCAGGCTCACTGTCAGGTGCATCTGCTGCTGTGCCAGCGGAGCGAGCACGAGTTCGGCCATTTTTTGACGCCGGACGAGGCTGAGAAACACCTCCTGCACAGCATCTTCTGCACTGTGTGGATCACAGCCGCGCTGTCTTGCAATGGAGTACAGCCGCGACCAGTGCGTGCGGCAAAAGTCATTCGTGAGGTCGGAGTCCATGGCTCAGTTCACGGTGAATCCGGCGACCTTGGTCCAGGTGTTCGGGCCGAAGGTTGCATTGACGTCGTAGCTTCCAGTGGCTGCTCCAGCGGGAATCGTGATCTGCATCGTGATGACACCTGAGGAGGAATCACGCGTCGTGGTGGTGGGAGTGATGGTGGAAGGACCGGTGAGGGACGCGGCCGTTGGCGGGGTGGTGGCAGGTGGCGCAGGCGGGTTGGTGCCCAACGTCAAGGTCAGCGTCACGGTGGTACCACGACTTCCGCTGGAGGGAGACACACTGGTGATGGTGCCAAAGCTGGCGGCAGTGGTGGTGAAGGTCTGCTGTGAGCCGTAGGTGGTGCCACCGGCATTGACCGCCTTGACGCGGAAGTAGTAGGTCGTTCCTGCGGTGAGACCGCTCAGGCTGCAGGCCACGCTGGTGCCGGAGCTGCCGGTCACGGTGGAAGGTGTGGCGCTGGCCGAGCTGGTGTAGGAAGTGGATGAGGTTCCGTATTCAAAGGTTACCGTGGTGCTGCTGGAGTTGGCATTCACTGTGCCATTCAGCACCGCCGAGGTGATTGCAATGCCGCTGGCAGCGCTGGTGCTGGCGGTGGGAGCGATGAAGGTGCCGGCCGCGCTGGTGGTAAAAGTCACATCGCTGCCATAAGTCGTGCCGTAGCTGCTGGTTGCGACCACGCGGCAGTGGTAGGTGGTCGATTCTGCCAGTCCCGTGATGCCCGCGCTGACGCTTGTGCTTGTGCTGCCTGACAGCGTAGTGGCGGAGACCGAGCTGCCGTAGCCGGTGGTGAGGCCGTAGTCAAAAGTCACCGTGGTGCTGATGCCATTGGCGTTCACGGTGCCGTTCAGCGTGGCGGTGCTGCTTCCAACTGCGCTCGCGGCACTGGTCGCAGCCGTGGGTGCCGAGTAGGTGAAGCCACCGCCGCCGTCGTAGGCGGCCAGGGCGCTGCGCTGCACACGGTAGAAGCGCTTGCTGTTGCCCGTGGCGCCGCCTGTCTCGATTACACTGGTGGCCGTGGAGTTGGCGGTGGCGGGCTGTGCCGTAGCGAGGGTGCTCCAGGTGCTAAGATCTGCAGAAGCCTGCACCTTGTAACTGCCACCTTCCACACTGGTCCATGTGAGGGTCACGTCTCCGGTGGCGGTGTTCACGCCGCCCATGCTGGCGGTTTCAGTCAGGTTCTCCCCGCCCTTGAAGTAGGTGGTGACGGTTTCAGTGATGCTCGTGAGCGCCCCGCCGGTAGGAGTGCCGTAGAACCAGCGGTTGCACATGTAGGGGAACTGAGGCACCCCGGCGCTGGTGATGTTGAGAAAGTAGGCCCAGGTGCCGTTGGGAAACTCGGGTGTCACGCAATAGCGAACATTGTATTCATTGAGGTCAAAATCGACGCCGAGCGTGTAGTACACGCCGGAGCTTTTTTGCAGGTCGCCGAGGTAGGCGTTGTCCTCGACATAACGGCCAAGAGGATAAGTGGTGCTCACGGCTGGACCAGCCACGGAGGTGCCGCCATTGCGGAGAGACCACGCGGGAACCGTCCTGCCTGCAGTGGTAATGTTGTCCACGCCTGTGGTAAGACCGTTGCGCAACACGAAGCCACCGATCATGCGACGCACGCCGCTGGTGGCATCCATGGGGCTGCTGTAGCCATAAGGCCCGTACAGCGGCAGCCCGTCATACATCCAGCCGATGATGGGAGAGTGCTTTGCGGGAGTACCGGTGTTACCCTCCGCATAGGTTTTGGCGCCAGCGTCATAAGTCACGTTGTCATTCAGCAGGTAGCGAAGGCCATAGGGGTTGGCGTGGTTGTGGTACTTGCCGGTGTTCTGCTGATGGGCGTAGCTTTTGTCGAAAGTGATGGCTTCGTTTACATACGCGTCCCGATGCCACTGGCCGGTTCCCGGCGAGGATTCAGTGCCATTGGCGTAGGAGTAGCCGTCCATCGGATCGAAGATGCACACTCCGTCCATATAGAGCCCCACGGCGTCCTGCATGACGCCGCCCACGGAAAATCCCTGCGTGCCCGTCTTGGTGGTGGGAATGACGTAACTGCGAGGGAAGCGCGCGATGATTTTCTGATTCACCGGAATGTTGACGAAAAGTGCGGACTTGGCCGCATTGTCATACCAGGGGCCCATGAGGTAGGTGGCCAGATCAGGGGTCTTCACATACACCCAACTGGTGCTGTAGGAGATCTCCTGCGGGCCGGCATAGACGGGCAGCGATTGAGAAAGCGTGTTCGGGCCGCTGGTCCGGGTCCAGGTGGTTTCGGAGGTGCCTGCGGCAAGAGAGGCATCGGTCTCGGTTATGCGGGCGTACCTGCTCGAGCCAGCGGTGTACCACGAGGAGAGCTGGGGATCGGCGTGAGCGGAGGCGACGAGCAGAAGTAAGACGGTGACCGTTTTCATGATGCCGCCAAGTCTGCCGGGCGATCATTAAGCCAGCATGAAGGCGAAAAATAAATCTCCTGTCATCTTTGGACGGCATTCTTCATCGCCGCTTAATGAAGACGCGTCTATCCTGCTACCATGCGCCTCCTCATCGTGGAAGATGAACCCGACATGCTCGACACGCTGGCTGAAGCCATGCGCGGCGAAGGCTATGCTGTGGATGAAGCCGCGGACGGCGAGGATGGACTCTTTAAGGCACTCGAGATCGACTACGACCTCATCATCTGCGATGTGATGATGCCTGTGCATGATGGCTTCGAACTGCTGCGGCGGGTGCGCCAGGTGAAGAAGACACCCGTACTGATGCTGACCGCCCGCACCAAGGTGCAAGACCGCATTCACGGACTGGACAGCGGTGCGGACGACTACCTGGCAAAACCGGTGGATCTCAATGAACTGGCCGCGCGTGTGCGTGCGCTGATCCGTCGTGCGCATGGCAACGCGGCGTCCGTACTCGTCATTGGAGAGGTGGAGATCGACACCGCCGCACAAACGGTGAAGGTGGCGGGCCAGCCGGTGGTCCTAACCGGGCGCGAGTATGCGCTGCTGGAGTTCTGCGTGCAGCGCCGGGGGAAGATCATCACCCGCACGCAGCTTTATGAGCACCTGCACGATGAAAATGACACACCGGTGTCCAACCTCGTGGACGTGCATGTCTTCAACCTGCGCAAAAAGCTGGGGCAGGATTTCATCGTGACTCACCGCGGGAGGGGCTATAGCGTCGGGGCATGAAATGGCTGCCGAACAGCATTCGCTGGCGCATCCAGCTCTGGCATGGTCTGCTGCTGCTGGCCGTGCTGACGGGTTTTGGAATCACGGCCTATTTCTTTCAGTACGAGAATGTGCAGGCCCGCGTGGACGGAGAATTGAGGCTGCGACTTTACATGCTGCACGATCAGCTCACCCGAGGGCATCCTGGAGAAGGCGCCGGGCCGCCGCCGGCCGATGAAAACTCGTCATTGGCGAGCGAGCTGTTCGGGCTTCCCATGCTGGACCGAGCGCAGCCGCCACGCAGTGGAGGCATGCTGCAACGTCCCGAGGTGCAGGAGGCCTTCCAGCCCCATGCCGGCTATTATTTCCACCTCTGGTTTCGTGACGGCGGATTCTTTGACAAATCTCCCAACGCGCCAGCAGGACTTGCCATGCCGACCAGAGCTGCATCGGCAGTATTTCGCGATCGTCCAGGAGTGCGGGAGGCCTATGACTTCACGCCTCCGGGAGAATGCCTTCTGGTGGGAGTGGATGACTCCGGCTTTCGTGCCGAGATGCGCCGGTTCACCGGGGAGATCATCGGGTATGGCAGCATCGTGCTGCTGCTGGGCCTGCTGGGTGGATGGTGGGTGGCCTCGCGTGCCATCGCTCCCATCCGCGACATCAGCGAAGCAGCGCAGAGGATCGCTGGCGGACAGTTGCAGGAGCGCATTCCGGTGGCCGAGACGGAAAGCGAACTGGGCCAGCTGACCGCGGTGCTTAACGACACCTTCACGCGTCTGGCGGCGGCGTTCGATGAGCAGGCGCGCTTCACTTCCGATGCCGCCCACGAACTGCGAACTCCGGTTTCCGTGATCCTGGCGCAAACACAACTGGCTCTGGCGAGGCCTCGGACCATCGAAGCCCATCTCAAAACCATCGAGATGACCCGACGCAGCGCGCTACGCATGCAGGAGCTCATCGAGTCCCTGCTCACGCTGGCACAAGCGGATGCGAAAACGGCGACACCCTCGCAGGCGTGCCAGCTGGATGAAATCAGCCGGGAGAATATGGAGCACATTCGTCCGCTGGCGGAAGAACGCGGCATCATCTTGCATCAAGATCTGGCCCCTGCGACCTGTGCCGCGCCGCCGGACCACATCACTCAAATTGTGACCAACCTGCTGGCCAACGCCGTGAAGTATTGCCGCCCCGGTGATGCGGTGCGCCTGAGCACCCAGCGTGAAAACGGCCACGCCTGCCTCACCGTCGCCGACACGGGTCCGGGCATCTCTGCGGAGCACCTGCCGCATTTGTTTGAGCGCTTCTACCGTGCGGAAGCTTCGCGCAACCGTGCCGCAGGCGGCGCGGGCCTGGGCCTGGCGATATGTAAAGCGCTGGCCGAGGCGCATGGCGGGAGCATCACTGTGCAGAGCGAACTTGCGAAGGGAACGGTGTTTCAACTGCGGCTGCCTGCCGTCTGAGAGTCACGCAAGGCTGTGACGATGCGCGGCGTTATCTGCGCATGGTCAAATACCTCGTCCTGCTGCTCGCCACTTCCTCCATGCTTCTCGCCGACACGCAAACACCGGCTGTGTACACCGGTGATTTTATCATCAAGGTGAACTACCACTACCTCCTCAGCAAGCCGGAGGGGTACGAGGCTGGCAAAGACAAAAAGTGGCCGCTGGTGATCTTCCTGCACGGCTCCGGCGAGCGCGGCAATGACCTGGAGCTGATCAAAAAACACGGGCCGCCGAAGTTGATCGCCGCCGGGCAGAAATTTCCCGCCGTAGTGGCGAGTCTGCAATGTGAATCCAACAACCTGTGGAATCCGCATGGGGTGAAGGCGGTCACGGATCATCTGATCCAAACGCTGAACATTGATCCCAGCCGCGTGTACCTCACCGGCATCAGCATGGGTGGCTTTGGCACGTGGGAGACGGCGTTTGAATATCCGGACACGTATGCGGCGATCGCTCCGATCTGCGGCGGTGCGGGCGTGCGCTGGGTGACAGCGGGACGACTCAAGCACCTGCCCTGCTGGATTTTCCACGGGGACAAGGACGGAGCTGTGCCGGTGGAGAACAGCCAGAAGATCTACGACGCGCTCAAGAAGATCGGAGCGCCAGTGAAACTCACGATCTATCCCGGAGTCGGGCATGATTCGTGGACCCAGACGTACGAGAATCCGGAGCTCTGGAAGTGGTTGTTTGAACAGAAGAAGCCTTGAGCGAAGCAGCCGCAAGGCGCAGGGCTTGGCGGGCGTTTGATCTTCACCATGATCCGACCTCTCCTCCTGCTTCTCGCCGCCTCCTCATTGCAGGCCCAGGTGCTGCCCGGCACGCAGCCGCTGGAACCGAATCCGGATTTCTCCGCTACGATGGTGGCGGGGATCGACAAGATGGCGCTGAGGCTGATCGAGCAGTCGAAGACCGGCCGCAAACCGACGCGGGAGAAATTGAAGGCCATCATCGGCGCGGTGGATGAGCGCCTGCCCATCACGGCGCTGG
Organism: Prosthecobacter sp.; assembly: GCF_044222565.1. Lineage (GTDB taxonomy): Bacteria > Verrucomicrobiota > Verrucomicrobiia > Verrucomicrobiales > Verrucomicrobiaceae > Prosthecobacter. Next base: position 12,336 of record NZ_JBGANA010000042.1, on the reverse strand, counting down.
AGCTCGTGGGGGACACCACAAACCCGCCGCTGCTGGCGGAGACAGAGACTGCGCGCATCCTGCGAGTGCGCTGGCCGGTGTTTGAGGGGGTGCATGGGGAGGGCATCTTGATTCAGCCGAAAGCGCCGGCGGTGGCGCGAGTGATCTACATTCCAGACGCGGACACGGATCCTGAAAAGCTGGCGAACGACGCCATGCTGGCCTACAGCGGCTGCGAGATCGTCATTCCGGCGCTGATCAGCCGTGGCAGCGAGTTCAGCACGAATGACAAGTTTGGCGTGAAGACGAACGTGCCGCACCGCGAGTGGATCTACCGCCAATCCTATGAGCTGGGGCGGCATATCATCGGCTACGAGGTACAGAAGATGCTGTCGCTGGTGGATTACTATAGTACGCAGCCCAAGCTGCCGCTGCTGGTGGCGGGGCTGGGAGAGGGCGGCCTGATCGCGATGTATTCCGGGGCGATCGATGAGCGCATCACCTCCGTGTATGTGTGGGGCTGCTTTGAGCCGCGCGAGGGCGTGTGGGCCGAGCCGATCTACCGGAATGTGTTCAATCTGCTGCGCGACTTTGGCGATGCGGAAGTGGCTTTCCTCATCGCTCCGCGTCCGCTGGTGGTGCAGAACCTCGGCTTTCCGAATGTGCAGGGGCCGCCGAAGGCAAAGCAGGGTGAACGTGAAATCGCCGCGCCGGGGAAAATCACGAAGCCTGCGCTTGAAGCAGTGAAGGCTGAAGTCGCGCGCGCCAAGGCGCTGGCACCGGGAGACTGGATCATGCTGGCGACTGAGGAGCACGGTTTGAAGGAAGTGGTGGCCCATCTGCTGCCAGCGGAAGTGGCAGGAAAGCTGGTGAAACGCATCGAGCCGATCATGCCACAGAAAAACGAGCAGCGGGCGAAGGTGGATGCGACGCGGCAGCAGCGCATGGTGCGGGAGCTGGAGGCCTTCACGCAACGCCTGCTGGTGACGACGGAACTGGAGCGCAAGAAAGAGTTCTGGGACAAGCTGCCGCTCAAGTCGATGGAGGAATATGAAAAGCATACGGCAGGTGAACGGGACCGCTTTTGGAATGAGGTGATCGGCAGGCTGCCGGACCCGAATCTGCCGGTGAATGCGAAGAGCCGTTTTGTAAGGGAGACGGACAAGGTGAGGATTTATGAGGTGACGATGGATGTGTGGGAGGATGTGTTTGCCTGGGGCTGGCTATGCCTGCCGAAAGATTTGAAGCCCGGAGAGAAACGTCCCGTGGTGGTGTGCCAGCATGGGCTGGAGGGGATTCCGGAAGACACGATTACGACGGATGAGACGCAGCGTGCCTTCGCCCCCTACAAGGGTTTTACGCTGCGGCTAGCGGAGCAGGGCTTCATCACTTTTGCGCCGCACAATCCGTACCGGGGCAAGGATGCGTTTCGGACCTTGCAGCGGAAGCTGAATCCGCTGGGGCTGACGCTGTACAGTGTGATCAACGGGCAGCACCAGCGCATTCTGGAATGGCTGAAGGCGCAGCCGTTCACGCCGGCGGACAAGATCGCTTTTTATGGGCTAAGCTACGGAGGCAAGTCCGCCATGCGCACGCCTGCGGTGCTGAAGGACTACTGCCTGAGCATCTGCAGCGGGGACTTCAACGAATGGGTGCGCAAGTGTGTGAGCAGCGACATGCCGATGAGCTACATCCACACCCACGAATACGAAATCTGGGAGTGGAACATGGGCCGCACGTATAACTATGCGGAGATGGCGGCGCTGATCGCCCCGCGGCCCTTCATGGTGGAGCGCGGGCACAATGACGGGGTGGGGATCGATGAATGGGTGAACTACGAGTATGCCAAGGTGCGCCGGCTCTATAACAAACTGCAAATCGGTGACCGCACGACCATCGAGCACTTTGACGGGCCGCACACCATTCATGGGGTGGGGACGTTTGAGTTCCTGAAGGAAAAGCTGGGGTGGAAATGATCCGAAAGGACGGCTCAAAACCCGGAGCAGCAAAGGCTTAGGGTGTTTTGAATCAACTGCCAAGGGATGCCTCTGGCGTGCCTCCTATGGTATCACGCGATGAGCGTGACCCATTTTCTCAAGAAGCCTGTCTTCTCCCTGCCGTCGCGCCAGGAGTTGCCCAATCTGCAGTACTTTTTCAGACGATTGTGGCTGATTTTTGGCGGCGCTGCGGTGCTGCTGGTGCTGAGCTTTGGAGTTTTTGGCTACATCGGAGAGAATCTGGAACAGCGGCGGGCGGACAATGTCAGCGCGGTCAATCTGCTGGGACGGCAGCGCACGGACAGCCAGGTGCTGAGCCGGCTGATGATGCAGGCGGAGATCGGCGCACAACCGCTGCAGACGTATTACCTGGGGAAGATCGACCTGGTGTGGGCGAGCATGAATTCCTGCCAGGAGATGCTGCAGTCCGGGAAGCTTCTGCAGCATGCCACGGGAGCGCAGTTTGAGGAGATTCAAAAGAGGCTGAACCAGGCCAAAGAGAGCTTCCAGAACATCGCCAAAGTGATCAAGAAACTGCATGCGAGCAGAGACGGCACCCAGACGCTGCCGCGTGATCTGGGAGAAAAGCTGACCGAAGAATGCGATGTCCTGGCCGGGGCCCTGGACCAGGCGGCGCAGAAAATCACCGCGATCAATGTCGACACGAACGTGCAGATCCGGCTGCTGGCATGGCTGCAGATCGCCGTGACGGTGGGCATTTCACTGGTGACGGCGCTGCTGCTGACGCAGGGGCAGATCTCCACGACGAGGCAGCTGGTGGAAACGAGCGTGAGGCTGGAGGAGCTGACGTACCTGCAGAATGCGGTGCTGGAGAGCGCGGCCTGCGGGATCATCAGCACGAACACGGCGGGACTGATAGCCACTTTTAACTGCGGAGCTGAAAAGCTCACGGGGTACTCGAGGCAGGAGGTGGTGGGAAGCCTCACGCCGGAACTGTTTCATGACGCGTCAGAGATGGCGCGCATGGCCGCCGAAGTCTCGCGGGAGACGGGCACGGTGGTGGCCCCCGGATTTGAAGTGCTTACGGCGCGCGCCAAGTGCGGCATCCTGCGCGAATGTGAGTGCACGTATGTGCGGAAGGATGGCAGCCGGGTGTTTGTCTCGCTGGCGATGACGGCGATGCTGGACGATGATGGAGAGCTCACCGGATTCCTGGGGATCGTGACGGACATCACGGAAAAGAAAAAACTGGAGCAGCAATTTTTGCGGGCGCAGCGCATCGAAAGCGTGGGGACGCTGGCGGGTGGGATCGCGCATGATTTGAACAATGTGCTGACGCCGATATTGATGTCGATCGAGCTGCTGCGGCTGACGAACACCAACCCGCGCACGCTTTCCATCCTGACGGGCATCGAGGGCAGCGCGAAACGCGGGGCGGACCTGGTGCGGCAGATCCTGACCTTTGCGCGGGGAGTGGAGGGCAAGCGCTCAGAGCTGCATGCCGGGAGGTTCATCAAGGACATCCAACAGTTTGTGCAGGACACCTTCCCCAAGAACATTTGCTGCATGTGCAACCTGCCTGAGGATCTTCCGCCGTTTATGGGAGATCCGACGCAGCTGCACCAGATCCTGCTAAACCTTTGCGTGAATGCCCGGGATGCCATGCCGGATGGAGGAACGCTGACGATCACCGCCGCGAAAACGGTGCTCAATGAAGCGGCGGCGGCGGCACAGATGGATGCCAAGCCGGGCCCATACATCACCCTTAGCGTGAGTGATACGGGCACAGGGATACCGCCGGATGTGGTGGACAAGATTTTCGACCCATTCTTCACGACGAAGGAGATTGGCAAAGGCACGGGCCTGGGGCTTTCCACGGTGCTGAGCATCACGAAGAGCCATGGTGGCTTTGTCACCGTGAGCAGCGAGCCGCATCAGGAAACAGCCTTCACGATCTGGCTGCCGGCGGTGCTGAACGCGAACAGCAACTCCACACCGGCGTTTGTGGACGAACAACTGATCCCGCATGGGAAAGGCGAGCTGATCTTGATCGTGGATGACGAGGAGGCGATACGCACGACCACGCGGCAGACGCTGGAAGCGATGGACTACCGGACGCTGGTGGCGGCGGATGGGGCGGAGGCGGTGGCGCTGTACCGGCAGCACGGCGCGGAGATAGCCGTGGTGCTGACGGACATGATGATGCCGGTGATGGACGGCCCGACGACGATCCAGATGCTGCGGATCATCAACCCTGAAGTGAAGATCATCGCAGCGAGCGGGGTTTCCCAGCAGGGCAGCCCGGCCAAGGTGGCGGAGATGGGGGTGCGCCATTTCCTGCCAAAACCCTACAGCGCGCAAACCGTCATGACGACGCTGCGGCTGATCCTGAGCCCGGAGGAAAGCTGGCGGGAAGAACCCGTCAGGAGCATGACTCTAGGATGACGCGGGGGACTCGTCTGCAACTGTGTCTGCCGCATCGTTTTCCGCTTCAGTGCCGTCGGTGGCCGGCGCCTGCACGATGATCTGAGAGGAGCTCACGCCTTTTTCCAGCTTGCGGAGGCGCTTGGCCTCTTTTGCGGCTTTTTTTGCATTGTCGCGCTTGCGCTTTTCGAATGAGTAATTGGGTGCTGCCATAGTGTGCGGGGAAGAGAGGGTGATGGATTAATTCGGCACAATGACACTCGCCGCACGCGCAGCGATGGATGCCTCTGCGCGAGCCAGACGAAACACGCTGGACGCCTGCTCCAGCCCGGTGAGGCCGCGATAGGACTTGTCCTTTTTCTCCACCATGCCGCTGCTGGCCAGCTTGAGCAGTTTCTCGTAGCAGCGCAGGCGCAGCATTTCCTCGCCCCCGCTAACGGCATTCCTGCGCTTCAGCCCCTCGAAGACTTTTGAAAACAAGGGTTTGAACTCAATGATCTCTCCTCCCGCCAGCGCAATCACCAGTTCATCTGTCACATGATCAACGGACCGGCGAATGAAAGCTGAACGCTTTGGGATAGTCATAGGACGCAACCTTAGCACCCTGAGCGGCGCTTGCGTCGGTTATATGATAAAAATGCCGGCGTAGCGGTTTGGTAGCGAAAGCCTCCACAAATCCGCAGGGGCTCAGGTCCTCATCGGCGCGGTGGAAAGCACGGGCTGGATGTGATTTTCGGAAACGAGGGTGACGAGCAGATTGTTCACCATGGTGGCTTTGGAAGGGCCGTCGAGCTGGACGATGCCGTCGGTTTCCAGCTTGCGGAGGGCCATTTCGACCATGCTGATGGCGCCATCGACAATGATCTGCCGGGCGGCGAGCACGGCCTGCGCCTGCTGGCGGCGCAGCATGGCCTGGGCGATTTCCGGGCTGTAGGCAAGGTGGCTGAGCTGGGCCTCCAGCACCTCAATGCCAGCGACGCTGGTGCGTTCCGCCAACTCTGCACGCAGCTGGGTGGCGATCTCCGCAGGATGGCTGCGGAGAGCGGTCTCCCCTGGCGTGTGAGGCTCATAAGGGAAGAGATTGGAAAGATGACGGAGGGCGGTTTCCCCCTGAAGGCGGACGAAGTTGTTGCAGTTTTCGACGGCAAAGGTGGCCTTGGCGGAGTCCACCACGCGCCAGACGATGACTGCGGCGATTTCAATGGGGTTGCCATGGGCGTCGTTCACCTTGAGCTGCTCGCTCTGAAAGTTGGCGATTTTGAGGGAGATCTTCTGGCGGCCCGCGAAGGGGTTGACCCACCAGAAGCCGTTCTGCACGAGACTGCCGCTGTATTTGCCAAAGAAGGTGAGGACCAAGGCCTCATTTGGGGAGACGATGGCGACGCCTTTGAGCAGGAGAAAGCCAATGATGGCCGCGGGGACGGTCAGGAGGGGGACATACTCGGTGTATCTGTAGGCAACGAAACCCGCCAGGATGAGGGCAGCGGCAACGACGAGGAGACCCGGAATGGCGAAGGCTTTTTGTTCTTTCATGGTGAGGTATTACAGCTCCAGGCAGAGGTGCCGTCATTGAGAAATTTAGGCGGATTTTCCAACCGTGAGCTGCTACGACAGTGCGTTTGCATTCGCTGCATCGTCCGCTAGTCTGGGGGACGTAACTTAACGCGCTATGCAAACACCCAAAATCACCGCCTACCTGAAAACCTACTGTGGCTGGAGCGAAGGCGTCCGTGCCATCTTCCGCAAATACGATCTCCCCTACGAAGAGAAGGACATCATCAAAAACCCCGCCTTCCGCTGGGAAATGGAACAGAAGAGCGGGCAGCCGCTGTCTCCCTGCGTGGAAATCAACGGCACCATGCTGGCTGACATCAGCGGCGAGGAAGTGGAAAGCTGGATGAGCGCCAACGGACTGCTGGAGAAAAACGAGGCTCCAGCGGATGCGCCGACCAATTCCGCCTGCACCGACGCCCAGCACGCCGCGATGGCTGCGGGTCAGGTGGGCACGCTGAAATTTGTGGGCTGATTCAATTTCTCTTCATGCGTACCCGGCTTTTCCTTTTTGGCCTGGCGGTGTCCCTGGCCGCCTGCAACACGGTGTATTATGCCGCCTGGGAAAAGCTGGGCTACGAGAAGCGGGACCTGCTGAAAAGCGCGGTCAAAAAAGCGCGTGGTGAGCAAAAGGACGCCGGGGTGCAGTTCCAGGATGCGCTGACTCAGCTGAAAAAGCTGACGAACTACAAAGGCGGCAATCTGGAGTCTGCCTACAACCGCTTCAAAGGCGAATCCGAAGACTGCGAATCCCAGGCAGCGCGGGTGCGGAGCCAGATCCGCGAAGTGGACACGGTGGCGCGGGACTTGTTCCGGGAATGGGAGGGCGAAATCCGCCAGTATGAAAGCGCCTCCCTGGCTGCCGACAGCCGGCGCAAGCTGGCGGAGACGCGAACGAGGTTTGAGCCGCTTTCGCGCTCACTGCATGCCGCTGAAGCGACGATGGATCCGGTGCTGCGGCAGTTTCATGATCAGGTGCTGTACCTGAAGCATAATCTGAATGCGGAGGCCATCGGGTCGCTGCGTGGGACGGCTGATAATATCCAGGGAGACATTCAGCGCCTGCTGGATCAAATGAACCGCTCGATAGCTGAGGCGGACAAGTTTATTCAGACGCTTTGATCTGAGCTCAGGCGGTGGGCAGAGGGGTAGTGGGAGCTTTGAGAGCGCGAAGGAGGAGGTAGGCGCAGGTGCCGGTGGGGCCGACCATGAGGGTAAGCAGAAGGCAGGGCGCAACGATCCAGGGGCTGTAGCCACGCTCGCGGCTGTCGAAGTAAATCCAGCGGCCGACGAAGAGATCGACTCCGAGGAAGTGGATCCAGGCGAGGGCGACGCAGTGGGGATCGGCGAAGAGTGTGGTGATCTCGGCGAAGTTTCCGCGGGCGAAGATGGGCAGATTGGTGAGGTAGTACGGGATGTTCAGCAGAGCATACGGCAGGCAGATGAGGAAGATGGGCCAGAGCGGGCGCATGAGCTTTTGCGTTCCCTTCCAGTGCGGAAGAAAGACCATGCAGAGCCAGAAGGGTGCGACGGCAAGGTTGAGGACTTTAAAGGCGAGGGCGTAGAGGTCCATGCGTTGGAAAGGATGAAGGATGAAGCGGGCTTGGGTTCGAACTCGGATTAATGCGTGGGTGTGGGCGCTGGGACCCGCACACGGAGTGTGCGGACCACTTCGCGACTGGCGAAACGAGAATCAGTGGGGATTGAGGGGGCCAGTTGCGGCGCAACTGGGCTACTTTTAATCGAGGTCGTATTCGAGGATGTACTGCTCAGGGAAGGGGCCGCCTTTGAGGTCGATCTCTCCGGCTTTGCCGGGGGCGGGGCGGAGGTTTTTCTTGAGGAGGAGGGCTTTGATGATCTGGGGCACCTGGATGAGGCTGACGTGATCCCCAAGGCAGCGATGATGGCCGTAACCGAGAATCATGTACATGCTCTGCGGGCGGTCGAGGCGGAACTGCTCGGGGTTTTTGACAAAGGTCTCGTCAAACATGGCGGACTGGGTGCCGGCGAGAACGAGGGAGCCTTTGGCGATTTTGGTCTCACGCGGGGTGCCTTTGGCGAGGATATAATCCTGCTCGGCATAGCGTGGGAGGACGGAGTTACCGGGGCGGAAGCGCAGAGCCTCCCAAACGTAGCGGCCGAGGAGGTCGTCGTTGTTTTCGCGGGCGGCTTTGATGGCTCCCTGCAACTCGGTGGGACGGGTGAAGAGTTCGGCGAGGGCTTTGCAAACGGCGGCCTGGGTAGTCTCTCCGGCACCGATGAGGAGGCCGGCGGTGAGGATGATCATGCGGTCATCGGTGATGCCTTTGACCTCATTGGAACCCTCCTTGAGCATGCGGGCAAGAACGGTGTCTTCAGCACCGGGATTCTTCGTGAGAAGGGCGCGCTTTTCTTTGATGAGGCCGCCGATGTAAGAGGTCATTTCATGGCCTGCACGGATGGCGTCTGAGTGGATGCCATGCTCTGCCTTGATGTTTTTGAAGAAGTCGGCCTGGGTGGCGCGGGACCAGCGGAACATGGAGGCCTCGTCAGGTCCGGGAAAGCCGCCATAGGCTCCGGTGAGAAGAATGGGGACACGCCGGGCGACTTTGTTGACGATCTCGATGCGGCCGACGGCCTTGCCGGTCTTGGGATCGGTGGTGGTCTGCGTGCCTTCGGCGATGGCTTTGTGGCTGAGGGAGACGACCTGGGTCTTGATGCGAGGGTAGTCCGCGGGCGTCATGAGCGCACGCATGTAGGGTTTTTCGACGAGATTGTAGCGGGTGTGGTCGCGGCCCAGCATGAAGGCCCCCATGCAGTCGTTCATCTTGGAGCCGTAGAGACGAACCGTGAAGACGTCCCAGTTGTTGAGGACTTCGAGGACGTCTTTGCGATCGGCGACGAGGACGGTGGAGGTGAACTTGAGTCCGGCCTTGGTGGGGACGGGAGCGGTGGTGATGACGGGGCGGTAAGCCCGCATCTCCTTGAAGGTCTCGATGGAGTTGTCCTGCAGCCAGTCGAAGGTGGTCTTGAGCTTGAGGACATCGAGCCACTGGCGGTCGTAGTCCTTGAGGAAGGCCTGGGGGTCTGTGGGATGCTTGCGGTCAACGGAGCAGGACGCGACGCAGAGAGAGGCTGCGAGAGCGAGGACGGGCTGGAGTTTCATGAGGCGCGCTTGGGAGAGGGATCAGAGGCTCTTGAGGAATTCGAGGAGTTCTTTGCGCTGTTCGTCGGTGAGGACGTTGACGCCGTATTCGTGGCCGGAGTTGGAGTTGCCGGGGAGGGAGGTGTCGAAGGTGAAGGAGGGCTTGCCGTCAAACTCGGCCATGTCTTTGTAGCCGCCAACGGCGGGGTCGTATTCGCGGGTGCCGAGATGGAAGGTTTTTGAACGCTGAGCGGCGGGGAGAAGGATCTCCTTCAGGTTGGGCACCGAGCCATTGTGCAGGTAGGGCGGGGTGGCCCAGATGCCGGTGAGCGGGCGGGCTTTGTAGATCTTGGGAGCGATGGGCAGGCGGGTGTTGATGACGGGATTGGTGCGGAGATTGAGAGCCTGCTGGTTGAAGTCCGAGAGGAGGCGCTCGAGCACGGTGGTGTGATCTTCTCCAGGTTTACCGAATTGATGTTTTTTGGCCATGTCGTTGATGGTTTCCGCCGTGATCTCTCCCTTTACGATGTTGAGGTCAGCCTTGAGGGATTCGAAAGGGTGCTGGAGGAGGCCGCCAACGACGGAATGGATCAGGGGATCGAGACCGTTGGTCTCTGCGGGAATCTCTTTGCCGATGATGCCAGCCTGCTTGCGACCGGCGAATTTTCCGGCCTTGCGGAGCTTGACCATGTTGTCGAACTCACGGGAGTCCGTTTTGACTTCATCGATGGGCACCGGGACGGAAGCATACTTCATGCCTTCGTTTTCACGGGGGACGACGGCGTGGCAGGAGATGCAATGTTTTTCGTAATGAACGCGGCCTTTGTCGGCGAGGGCCTTGTCGATGGGCGGGAGGATTTTACCGGGCCATTTGGGAGAGCGCAGCATGGCCACCCACTGCTCGAGGAAACCGATGCTCTCGACGACGATGGAGGACTGGTATTTGAACACGCTTTTGTCGTCTGGGATGTCCATTTCTCCGTAGACGCCGAGAACCTCCCCACCGTTGCGGATGAGGGCGCCGATATTTCCCGGACCATTGGGGGCAAAGCCGGTCCACTGCACGACATCAGACTGATGTGTGCCCCAGAGGAAAGGGTAGCTGACGGGTGCGTCCGAAGGGAGGGCATTGTCCGGCATGTTGTTCATGTGGACGAGGACCTTGTTGAAGATCTGGCCGATGGCGTCCGTGCGGCCGTAGCCGTACGGGGGCATGTTGGGGCTCTGGTAATGGTTGGCCACGTTGCGGTCGTTGAGGGCGGCGGTGCGTTGCTTGAGAGCTTCGCGCAGGGCGGCTTTGGACTCGGTGGTGGCAGCACTGCCGAGAACGGTGGCGGAGAAGCGGCCGAATTTTTCCTCGTCCTCGGAGGTTTTTTTCATGGCGGCCACGAGGCTGAGATCAAAGGCGTCCACATCGGCAAGGGTCTGACCGCCATCGATGCGGATCTGAGTACCGTTGTAGGAGATCTGGCCGGTGTGGCAGGCGGCGCAGGTCATGCCCAGCCATGCCTTCTTTTGAGAATCGAGCCCCATGACAAAGCCGACGGGGAGACCGTCGGGGTTCCAGAGTTTGTCCGCAGCGGTGGGCAGGTAGCGGAGGTTGCGCATGTTTTCATCGCCACGGAAAAGCTCTTTGCTGTCCGGCATTTCGAGGGCGAGAAACCAGTCGTAAGGGAGGATGCGGGAGCCCTGATTAGTGAAGTAATAGGCCTGCTGCGTGCGGGTGGACCAGCCCTGCTCCAGATTGACGGCTTTGTCCTTGGAATTCACCACGGGAGTTCCAGTGGCAATGATGGTGCCGGGAGCGTAGTAGAAGTAGAGTCCTGCGCCGGCGGCGAGGATGAGGGCGATGATGGGCAATGACTTTTTCATGGGAGGAAGGAAGGGGCGGAGGCGGGATGTGGTCATCCCACCCCTAGGGGCGACGGATGAGAAATGGAGGCTGAACGGCAGGAAGCGCTAGACGGGCCAGGCTTTACCTGTGAGGAGGCCACGTGACTGCAGGACGCTGCGGTCAGTGCCTTTGAGGATTTCTTTCATGAGGCTGACGACCTCTGGAGTGATGAAGTAGGCACCGTGGATGGGGATGCCATTGATAAAAGGGATGTTGTCGTACTGAACGGGAAAGAATGTGGAGCAGTCCACGTCCCAGACATTGTCCACCCGTCCAGAGACGCTGTCTGTCGGCGGACTCAAGGCCAGACCGCTGCGTCCGAGGCGGCGCGTGCCGAAATGCTTGAGTCCTGAGGAAGCACCGAGCACGGTGTCCCGCCCGGTGTACATGGCGGTGACGCGGTAGGTGATGTTGGCCACGGCGGTGCCATCGGTGGAGTCCTGGCCATCCGGCTCAAAAAGATCGTTGTCCACATCGGCGGCAACCATGAGGAGCTGATTAACGAGGGAGACACTGAGGGGCTGGTTCTGCCGTTTCCAGCCCGCCCCCATGGCACGGTGGAGGAGGAAGTTACCCATGCTGTGGGCAATGATGGAGATCTTGGCACGGCAGGCGTCCGCGGGATCTTCCTGCGCCGCCTTTTGCTTGAGCAGGAGCCAGTCGTGGAGACGACCAAGAATGTCTGTGAAATCGGAGGCGCAGGCCTGGGCGTGTTCGCGATCCGGGAGGTAACCGAGGATGCTGCCGAGGGATGGCCAGTCAAAGGAGATGCAAAGGCCGAGGCCGTCCGGCCCAGCGTAAATGTCCCGTGTCAGCTGCTGGTAACGCTGCGCGGCGTCCGTAAAGCCGTTGTTGTAACCATGGACGAAAAAGCCGACGTGCTTCTGCTCCTGATGTGCCGCGAGCTGGTTAAGGATGGGCATGGCCTCCGCAGGCTGACCGCTTGCAGCAGCGAAGGCAGCCGCAGTGGCCTGGGATACGAGGGGAAAGGCCTGGGCAGCCTGCTTGAGCTGAGTTTCGAAGACAGCACCCGAAACGGAAGTCCATTTGTCGATGGTGTCCGCATGGTCGTCGTCAGTGATCCAGTAGGAGAGCTTGCCAAGCTCGTGGGTGGGCTGCCCCTGCCGGAAGAGGCGATTGCTGATCATCCAGTATTTAGGCATAGTATAAGATCTTAATTGTAAGACGGCTTTGTTTTAAAGTGATATTTCTTCACCCTTTAAAAGTAAACACAAAAAAACGGGAGCGGCTTTTTTGCATCTTCATTTAGACCTAATGCCGCTAAGCAATCGTTGTGACGGCGAAGTTTCTGGAGGTGGACGACGAAGAGGTGTTGATCATGCGTGGCCATTTGTCCACAGGGCGTCGGACTTTGCGCTGGCAGGATCTTGTTCGTCGTGGTGGCA
>NZ_JBGANA010000041.1:0-36842 GCF_044222565.1 Prosthecobacter sp. | reverse complement strand
TGCGTGGACATCCACCGCAAATGTGGCTACGACCCCGCCGAGCTCTTTGTCGATCCTAAGATCAAATGGCCCAAGCTCAAGATCGGCTCCAAGCTCGCTAAAAAAGCCCTCGGCCAGCGCATGCTCATGGACGTCATCCCCCTCGACGCCACCCTCGTCAAAGGCTCCCACGGCCGCATCCCCGAAGACCGCGCCGACTGGCCCGTTCTCATCGGCGACTTCGACCAGCTCCCCCGCACCGGCATCCTCTCCGCCCACGAAGTGTGCAATCACCTCTTCCGCCTTTGCTCCAGCGGCCACGGCTACGCCGGCGTCTCCCGCTAACCCAAAATCGTCCTCGTCCTCCTACTCGAACTCGTCCTCGATCAAGTCGCTCCGCTTCATCAAGACACTTTCGAGTCACAATCCCATCTCCGCCGCTGCGTCAGCCTCTTCTCTCATAGTTCGGGCTTCACTTCGCAGCAGACCGTCCGGTCCCCAGCCTCCTACCCCCCCGCCGTGATCTGCACCACCTCGATCACATCCCCCTCACTCACGCTCGCCCCCTCAATCTCCCTCGGCAGCAGCGCCCTCTGATTCTGCTCCACCACCACAGGCTTGCCACCCAGCCCGATGCTTTCCAGCAGCGACCTCACCGTCAACGGTCCCGTCACTTCACGCTTCTCTCCATTCAAAGTAATCTTCATGGTCTTCTAAAAAACTACGCAGTCATCGTCGCCAAAATCGACGCATCCCAATCCTTCCACACCGGGTCCAGCCCCTGCTTCCTCAGCATCTCCGCCACACTCTGCGGCGACCTCTGATCCGCGATGCCAAACTGCCCCTCGGCACGATTCGTCTCCGCTTTCTCAGCCACCTCCACGCGCTTTCCTTTCACCGTGAGGTGCAGGTCCTCAGAGCCAGCACCCGTGTAGCCTCCCGGCTCCGTATGGCTGCCCGCGCTCATCACCGTCACACCCAGCGGTGCCAACGCATCGCGCAGCGGCGCAGGCTCACGCGTGCTCAAAATCACACCCACTTCAGGGAAGATGATTCGAAAGGCACAGATCGTCTGCACCAGCGCCCAGTCCGGAAAATCCGTCATCGGTGTGAAACCACCCGCCGCAGGCCGCAGCCGGGGAAACGCTACCGTGAAGGTCGATTTCCAGCAATGTTTATAAAGATGCTCCAGATGCGCCGCCAGTCGCAGCGCCTCCAGGCGCCAGTCACTCAGGCCAAACAACGCCCCGATGCCGATGCGTCGAAACCCACCCGTATACCCGCGCTCCGGACACGCCAGCCGCCAGTCAAAATCCTTCTTCGGCCCCGCCGTGTGCATGTCCTTGTAAATCTCGCGGTCATAGGTCTCCTGATACACCACCAGGCCCTCCGCTCCCGCTTTGACCATGCGCTCATATTCCGGCGCCTCCATCGGCCCCACTTCGATCCCGATCGTCGGCACAAACTCGCGAATCGCTCGGATGCACTCCTCCAGGTAGCCATCACTCACAAACTTCGGATGCTCGCCCGCCACCAGCAGGATGTTGCGAAAGCCCTGCGCCACCAGATGCTTCGCCTCCGCCACGACTTGGTCCACTGTCAGCGTCACACGTAGGATGGCATTGTTGTCGCGTGAAAAGCCGCAGTAGCTGCAGTTGTTCACGCACTCATTGGAAACATACAGCGGCGCAAACAGTCGCATTGTCCGTCCAAAATTCCGCCGCGTGATCATCCGCGACTCCTTGGCCATCGCCTCGATCTGCGCCGGCCCCTTTGGCTCCAGCAACGTCGCAAACCGCTCCATCAGCGGCGTCTTGCGCGCAGGGAGTGCATCGAGCGTGGGAATGAAGGAGGTATGCATCTGGGGGGCGTTTCATATAATACGTCCCCCGCGAGATGCAATGGTCAGCCATGGGGAAGAGGAAATGCCGGATCATCCTCCGCCCGTTCCTTCCCCCCTCGGTCATTCGTCATTCCTTCACCCCAGGTACTGCGTCATAAACACCTCGTTCCCCTCAGCATCACGGAACACACCCAGCAAAATAGGCTCTCCATCCCGCTGCTCCGGTGCCTGCAAAATCTTCGCCCCCGCATCGGCAATCTTTTCCGCCATCGCCAGTACATCCTCATATTGAAAGCTCAGTCCCGTGGGATTTCGGGATCCATCGTGCCCGCCATGCAGTGCGATGATCGCATCTCCAAACCGCAGTTCCGTCCAGAAATCGCTCACAAAAATCTCATCGAGGCCGATCACATCACGGTAAAAACTCACCGCGCGCTTCATGTCAGCCGCCATCAGCATGAACTTCACTTTTTCCGGTTTCATGCGCCCAAACTGTCCTCGTGCCTCCAAACTGCAAGCACCATGCTTGGCGCTGCCCGCTTTCAGGTTACACTGAGTCCCATGTGGAAAAACATCCTCATCCTCCTTCTCGCCTCCGCGCTGACCGGCCTGCTGTTCATTCATTACAGGGAGACGCCTCTTCAAGCTGCCGCACCATTTAAGGCTCCGCCTCCAAAGCTGCCCGCACCAATCGCAACCGCACCTGCGGTCCTCGCTCCTGTTGCACCACCGCCCCCAATTGCCCCCGAACCATCGTCACCTCCTCTACACCCCGTCTCAGTATTACTTCAGGAGGCCCGTGCCAATCCCGCTCTCGCGGGCGCTGCCATCGGCTTCTCCCTCCTCGACAGCAAAGGAGAAGTCGTGCTCGACGAAAACGCCACCACGGCCTTCATCCCGGCCTCCAGTCTCAAGACTCTCACCACCGCCACAGCCTTGGAGATTCTCGGACCTGACTTTCATTTTACCACCGAGCTCAAATCCACCGCTCCCATTCAAAGCGGCATCCTCAAAGGCGACCTCATTCTCGTAGGAGGCGGCGATCCCATGTTAAAGTTGGACGACCTCAAAGCCATGGCCGCCGAACTAAAAAAGCGCGGCCTCATGCGTGTAACGGGCGGCGTTCGCACGGACGCCACCCTTTTCCCCGGCAGCCTCTACGGAGACTTCTGGAACTGGGGCGACATTGGCAACGGCTACGGTAGTGGAGTGGCCGGTTTGAATCTCAATCACAACCGCTATATCGTTGCATTCAATGCAGGTTCGGAAGTCGGCTCTCCGGCGCAGATCCTCGGCATCAATCTGGAAGTGCCAGGTGCCATCTGGAACAACGAGGTTACCACCGGTCCCGAGGACTCCGGCGATGGCGCGGTCATCCATGGCGGTGAAAAAACCGAGGAGATTTTTCTGCGCGGCACCGTGCCTCTGGGTGCCACGAAGTTCAAAGTCCAGGGCGCCGTGCCAGATCCCGCACGTTTCGCCGCTTATCATCTCCGCGCCGCACTGCAGGCCGTCGGCATTCAAGTGAGCGACCACACCGGAATGGCTCCCGTCACTCATTCATTGCTGAAGCACGACTCCCCGCCGCTGCTCGCCATCATTAAAAGCATCCACGCCACATCGGACAATCACGAAACCGAATGCGTCTTCCGCATGCTCGGCATCAAGGCCGGAAAACCCTCTGCAGAGGTCGTCCTGGAGCACTGGAAAACGCGCAGCCTCGACTTCACCGGCCTGCGCATGGAAGACGGTTGTGGCCTCGCCCGCGCTGATTTCATACGCCCGCTCGATCTCGCCCGTCTGCAATACTTCGCCGGCACCGGCCCGCAGGGCGCTGCCTACAAAGCTTCTCTTCTGGCCAAAGACGGACTCATCTGGAAAGGCGGCGCCATGTCAGGCATCCGCACCTTCACCGGCTACGCGCAGAGCAAATCTGGCGAAGAATACTGCTACGCCCTCATGATCAATCACTACTCCGATGGCGACGCCGTCTCCGAACTCAGCCATGCCGTGATGGATGCGATGATGGATTTGTAGAAGAATCCGAGGTCAAGGCGACGGCAGGTCTCGTGCTTCCGAACCTCCGACGTGCCACCACTCGACGCGCAGCCCTTGACCTTCCCCCTACTTCAGCTCCCGAATCCTCAGATTCCGGAACCGGTACGTCTGCCCCTTCTCCCCGTGATGCTGAATGCCGATCACACCGCTTGTGGTCTTGTCATCTTCTACATCGGTCGTCAGCACACCATTCACGAAAATCTTGAGGCTCTTGCCACGGCATTCAATGCGGTAGGTGTTCCAGTCATTGCGCTTGAAGGCGGTTTCGGCCCGCGCGCGGAAGGCCGCTTCACTTACCTTGTTCCCTTTGATCGGGCTGATGAACCACGCCCGCCCGCCGGCCTCCTGCAGTCCTCCGGACCACTGCCGCGCATCGTCCCCATCCACCTCGGCCTGATACCCCGTGACCTTGTTCTTCTCCGCATGCGCGCGAAACATAAAGCCGCTGTTCGCCTTGCCGGGTGGGATGAAGACATCTCCCTCAAAGACAAAGTCCCCGTAGGTCTTCTCCGTCACCAGGAAAAACTTGTCCTCGCTGCTCAGGCGGATTTCGCCGTCCACCACATCCACCTGTCCCCATTCAAAAGGGTTCTTCCAGCCCGCAAGCGTCTTTCCGTCAAACAACGGCATAAAGTCCTCCGCCAATGCAGAAAACGAAAAAGCCAGGGTAAGAAGTGCGGAAAAAAAGTGATGCTTCATGGCGGGAAAGTCATCTGTGACGGTTTTGTCCGTGTCGCCGCAGTTCTACTTCAGCTCCTGAATCTTCAGATTCCGAAACTTATACGTCTGCCCCTTCTCCCCGTGATGTTGAATGGCGATCACGCCCGTCGCATCCTTGTCATCTTCCACATCCGTGGTCAGCACACCGTTCACAAAAATTTTCAGATGCTTGCCTCGGCACTCGATGCGGTAGGTGTTCCAGTCGTTGCGCTTGAAGGCATCTCCGGCACGCGCACGGAAGGCATCTTCGCTTTCCTTGTTTCCCTTGATCGGGCTGATGAACCACATGCGGCGTCCTTCATCATACAGGCCGCCGGACCACTTGCGCTTCGCATCACCATCCACTTCGGCCTGGTATCCATAGACCTTGTTCTTCTCCACGTGCGCGCGGAACATGAAACCGCTGTTTGCCTGGCCCTCCGGCAGCAGGATGTCTCCTTCGAAGATGAAGTCTCCATAGCTCTTCTCCGTCACCACAAAAAACTTCTTCTCCCCCGTGAGATGGATCTCTCCATTCACGATGTCGATCTGGCCCCAGTCATACGGATTCTTCCACCCGGTCAGAGTCTTGCCGTCAAACAGAGGCACAAAGTCAGCCGCAAATGCGGTAATCGAGACAGCCAGGGCGAGCGTGGCGAGGAGGAGGCGTGATTTCATGGGGGAGTTCGTGTGGAAAGGTTGGAGAGTTGGGATTCAGAAAAGAGAAAGGGTCATTGTTTCACTGCGCGCCGTTGACGGAGATCAGCGCCACTTTGAAAATCAGATCGCTGTTCGGCGGGATTTTCTCACCCGCACCCTGGCTGCCGTAGCCGAGGCGCGCGGGAATGTGGAGCAGCCACTGGTCTCCGGGCTTCATGAGCTGCAGCGCCTCCGTCCAGCCCGGGATCACCTGATTCACCCCCAAAGTCAGCGGCTGTCCGCGATCCAGTGAACTGTCAAAGACCGTGCCATTGGTCAGCATGCCGATATAGTGCACCGTCACGGTGTCTGTTGCCGTTGGCGAGCGTCCGCCTGCAGGTCCGCTTGTGATCACCTGATACTGCAGACCGCTCGCCGTCGTGATCCGGTCTGTGGAGTTTGCAGCAGGTTGCGTGCTGTCCTTTGTCGTCTTCTTCGGTTCGGATTTCGTCTGGCATGCCGCGATCAAAAGCAGCGACGCGGCGGAAAGAGACAATGACAAGAACGAGAGTTTCATGGTGGCTGGCTGCAGTTGGGTTGGGTAGGGTGGTGCCTCCGCCTTGGCGTGAGACTCTGGTAGAAGTGGCCGGGAACGGCCCCTCCGCAACAGGGATGCTCACTCCACCCTGCGCCGCCTCAATTCTCCTGCCACCACCCCCGAGGGTCCAGGTGGTAGAACCTGCTCAGTTCCCCGAACATCTCCGGCCTTTCTTCAAACAACTGCTGCGGCCTTTCAAAGAATGTCTCCGTGGCCACGGCAAAGAACTCCGCTGGATTGGTTGCGCCATAGGCATCCAGAACCTTTTCGGTTCCCTCCTCCGTGCGCTGCAGGAAGTCGGCATAGTTCTCATGAAACACCCGCGACCACTTCCGGTAGGCAGCGCCGCTGGGCAGGGCAGGGGCGCCGTCCGTCGGCCCATCTTCGTGATCCAGCTGGTGTGCAAATTCATGGAAGGTCACATTGTCGCCGTCATCCATGTAGCGTGCCCCCTGGACCACCGAGTCCCAGGCAAGCACAACCGTGCCCCAGCCCGAGGACTCTCCCAGCCGCCGCACATTGCCTTCAGTGACGATGCCGTGTGCGTCCGTCTGTTTTCTGACAGAGCTGAAGGTCGTGGGGTAAATGTACACAGCACTCAGCTTGGGATAAGGTCTGCCCTCCCGGCGCAGCACCAGCAGGCAGGCCTGCGCCGCCACCGTCAGGATCATCTCCTCCGTCAGCTCCAGCCCGCCACAGCCTTCAAACCGGATCGTGGCGATGAACTGCGCGATCCTTCCGTGCAGCCGCTGCCGAAGATCCTCCGGCAGCCGTGCATACAGCGGCACATTCTTCTTCAAGACTTCGATCCATTCTTCATGGAACACCGCCTCTTCATGGGGCCCGCCACCAAACCATGTCTTGAGTCTCTCCCAGATCATGGGGGCCATGGTAAGCCATGCTGCTCCCGCCGCCAGAGCATTTGCTGCGCCCGCATGTCCGCACAAAGCAGAACTCTACGCATCAATGCCAAGCAGGGTGCTGCCTAAGCATCACCCGCCGCACGCTCAATCGCAGCAATGTCAATCTTCACCATCTCCGTCATCGCCTTCATCGCGCGGTGGGCGCGGGCGGTGTCAGGATCGCGCAGCAGCTCCAGCATGCGCGTCGGCGTGATCTGCCAGAACAAACCGAACTTGTCCTTGAGCCAGCCGCAGGCCACGGCCTCTCCGCCATTGGTGGTCAGCGCTTCCCAGAGCCGGTCCGTCTCGGCCTGGTTCTCGGTTTGAATCATGAACGACACCGCCTCCGTGAAGGTGAAGCCAGGCGTGTTCAGCGCGACGTAGGAGATGCCCGCCAGCGTGAACTCCACCACCAACACCGTGCCCGTGGGGCCACCGGGGGTGTCCATGGGAGAGTGCGTGACGCGATCGATGCGCGAGTCTGGCAGCAGCGACGTGTAGAATTCGGCAGCTTCCAAGGCTTTGCCGTCAAAGGAGAGAAAAGGAGTGACTTTTTGCATGGCGTAATGGCGCGGTGAAAGGTGGGGTGCGGTTTGTCACCCGACTATTCGCAAATGGAGCAGGCATCAGGCGGCCGTAAAGGCCGAGGGTTGTCGACACCCATTTCTTCGTCTCTCGCATGAAGGGATAAAAGCAAAGCCACGGCGTCCTCCGCAGCCAGACGCCCCAAGAGGCGGACTTCGCTTCAGTGCGCCGGGCTGCGGAATGAATTCCACGCGCTCACTTCGATTCAGCGCACCAGGCGTTCAGCGTGTTTTCCAGCGCCTGTTTTGCCACAGACGTGTCGAGAGCGGGATCCTCTTTAGCGAGCTCTTCCAGCACCACCTCGGGAATGATCTTCGTGACGGCCATGATGAGCGGGGCAAGCTCCTTCAGATGGCGCAGCGCGGTGTCTGCCAGGGCCTGCTCCTTCAGCGCCAGCGCGGTGGTGTGCAGCATCTCGTAGGAGACGCAGCCGAGGGAGATGGCGGTGTAGTTGTCCCGCAGAATGCGGGAGAGGGGATGTTTGCGCACCTTGCCATACAGTCCTGCAAGGGCACCGGTGACGGTGGTCACGGCTTCCTTCAGAGATGCGCCCACGCCGCCACCCAGAGCTTCCGCATGCCGTTCCATCGTCGTGCGCTGCGCCGCCAGAGTGCTGTGCATGCGCTCGATGAGCTCATGCGCCGCGGGATGGGCGCGCACGTCATCATCCTTCCGCTGCTGGTCAAAAGCCCCCTCGATGTGCTTTGCCATCGCGGCAGTGTCGTTCACATACATGCGGAGATTGTCGGCGTGAGTGTCAGTGGTGGAGGTCATGGATCTGTGGATTAAGGTTGGGGTTTCCAGATCATCGTGAACGAAGCCCACAGCGGATGGGCTGGTCGGCATCGGTTCATCCCCCTAGATCACCCTCAGAAAGATGCAGTCAGGCGCGCTCGTTTCTATGCCTGCCGCCAGTTCGCTCGAGGTTCTTCTCTCTGCTTGAGGGGAAAACTTCGCCGCATACTGGCTCAACCTTTTTTGGAAAGCACAACCATGCGCCGCCTGCTCCGCTCTCTCATCGTGCTTGTACTCGCCGTCGCAGTGGACACCCCATCCCATGCGGCCGATGCCGCCGCAGAACTCGCGGCATTGATCGACCAGCAGATCGACACGCAGCTGCGTAACGAAAAAGCGCAGCCCGCAGCTCTCGCAGATGATGCGGAGTTCATCCGCCGCATTTACCTGGATCTCCACGGCACCGTTCCCACGCTGGAGCAGACGCGTCACTTTCTGGCTGATGCCACACCGGACAAGCGTGCGCGACTGGTGGACGCCCTCCTGGCAGATGAAAGCTATGGCCGCTACATGGCGGACATGTGGCAGGCCTACCTGATGTCTCCGCTCGCGGATGAGATGGCCAAACGTTCGGATCTTTTTCGAGCCTGGCTGGCGGTGCAGTTCAACACACGGCGCTGGGACCAGATCGTCACCGATCTCCTCACCGCCACCGGCAGAATGGAAGACAATCCCGCGGTGACTTACCTCATCGAGGCCCGCCTGCCGCGCGCCGTCCCGGACCTCACCGATCTCACCAGCCGCTACTTCCTCGGCGTGCGGCTGAACTGCGCCCAGTGCCATGACCACCCCGTGGTAAAGTGGAAGCAGGAGGAGTTCTGGGGCATGGCGGCGTTCTTCACGCAGATCCAGACGCCGAAGCGCGCCAAGCAAGTCTATGAAAAAGGCGTGGTGGACGATCCCAGTCTCACGCTGGCCTCCCTCACCCAGGCGGGCAAGCCGGATGGCTTCATGCAGCTCACTCCCACCTTTCCCGGCGGCAAGGCATTGAACGCCGAAGCTGGGCAGACGCATCGCGCCGCGCTCGCCGCATGGATGACTGCGCCAGGGAATCCGTTTTTTGCGCGTGCGATGGCGAACCGCACCTGGTGGCGGCTTTTTGGCCGCGGCCTTGTTCAACCCGTGGATGACATGCACGAAGGAAATCCCCCCAGCCACTCGGTGCTGCTGGACGGGCTGGCGCGCCGCTTTGCAGCCTCAGGTTTTGATCTGAAGTTTCTCACCCGCGCCATCGTGCTGACGCGTGCCTACCAGCGCACCAGCCAGGGTGGGGCAGGGGACCTCGCCAGCAAGCAGACAGCGCTGTTTGGGCGCATGGCCGTCAAGGTGCTCTCAGCCGGCCAGCTCTATGATGCACTGGAAACCGTCTGCGGCTCACCCGGAAAAGTGTCGGGCATTGATACGAAACAGGGCGCGCGCTGGGAGTTTGTACAGTTCTTTGGCGAAAGCGGTGATCCCGATCCCACCGCCTACCGCCGCGGTATTCCGCACCTGCTGCGGCAGATGAACTCCGGACAGTTCTCCCTCTCCGCGCTGCAGTCGCCGCAGAGCGCAGGCGGCTCGGTCAGTATGCAGGACTCACTCGTATCCGATGTCTTCCTCACCTTCCTCTCCCGCCAGCCCTCGGCAGACGAGCGCCGTCAGGCCGTCGCATTCCTGAGCAAGGGCTCCCTGCGCGAGCTCGCGTGGGTGCTTATGATGACGAGCGAGTTCTCTCTCAATCACTGACGCTGACCCCTGACACAATCCATCATGAACACTCCGATTCCCAGGCGGCAATTTCTCAGCACCACCGGCACGACCATCGGCGCAGGCCTCCCGCTCAGCGGCTGGCTCGGCCGGCTGGCAGCAGCAGCTCCGGAAGGAAAACGTCCCAAAGCCTGCATCCTTCTGTGGATGGCGGGCGGCCCCAGCCACATCGACACCTTTGACCCAAAGCCGGACGCACCCGCGGATATTCGCGGAGAGTTCAGCGCCATCGAGACCTCCGTCTCCGGTATCCGCATCAGCGAGCACTTCCCCCGCTTCGCACAGCTCATGCAGCACGCAGCCATCCTGCGCGGGATGAGCACGCAGGAATCCGACCACAAGCTGGCCACCTACCAGCTGCACACCGGCTACCAGAATCGCGCCGGAGCCGTGTCGTTTCCCAGCTTTGGCGCATTGGTTTCCAAAGAACTCGGCAGGCAGGATGTCGCCCTGCCGAATTTCATCACCATCGGGCGCGGACCGCAGGAGGCGCTGACCTCAGGCTTTCTCGGGCCCGATCACCAGCCGCTCGCGGTGAACGATCCCATCCGCGGGCTGGACTTCGTGGAGCCTGCCGGTGAGCCCGCGCAGTTCCGTCGTCAGCTCGATCTCCTGCAGGGCTTCGACGCAGCCTTCCATTCCCGTTTCCAAAGCCCCGCCGCAGAGGCGCACCACAAGGCGGTGGAGCGCGCTGTACGGCTGATGAATTCGCAACAGAAGGAAGCCTTCGACCTCTCACGCGAGCCTGCCAGCATGCGCGATCTTTACAGCCCGCCCGCAGGTGCGCCTGGCTCTGCTCCTGCCGCCTCCGGTGGCAAGATGGGAAAAATGGTCAGCAGCGGCGCCAGCGCCGGCAGCTTTGGCCAGGGCTGCCTGATGGCGCGTCGTCTGGTGGAATCCGGCGTTCCCTTCGTGGAGGTGGTCATGGGAGACGGAGTGGGCTGGGACACCCACCGCGACAATTTTCCCCGCGTGCGCGCCCTTTCGCTGGAGTGCGATGCCGCCATGGCTGCGCTCGTGACCGATCTCAAAAGCCGCGGCCTGCTGGACTCCACGCTGGTGGTGTGGATGGGCGAGTTCGGCCGCACGCCCCAATGCACCGGCGGCGGGCGCAATCACTGGTCCAAGGCCTGGAGCACCGTCCTCATCGGCGGCGGCATCCGCGGCGGCCAGGTCGTCGGTCAGACTGACCGCGACGGCGCCACCGTGGTGGACCGCCCCATCAGCGTGCCCGATTTCCTCGCCACCATCTGCACCATCCTCGGCATCGACTACAAGCAGATCAACCGCCCGCCCGGCGTTGACCGCCCCATCCCCATCGTGGACACCAGCAAGGACGTGAAAGTCATCAGCGAGGTGATTTAGACCAGTTCTCGAAAAGATTGTCATATTGAACCGGCGAGCGCAGCGGCCCCAGTGGCAAGGCGGGAGCGCCGTCTGCTATTGAAGAATAACAGGCAAGCGACTAACGCAGCCAATGGTGCCGCTCCGCCGCCCGGGCAATGTGACAAGATTTTTGAGAGTTGGTCTAGCTCCCTTGAGCCGCCTACAGCGCGCCGCATCAGTCCTCGGCGTCTTTCTTCTCCTCCCGGTTCATCACGTGGCCGAAATGTTTGGCCGCGCATTTCGGGCAGATGCCGTGGGTGAACTGCACCTCAGATCTTGACGCCACGTATTCTTCAATCTGCTGCCACTCTCCGCTCTCGTCACGGATGTCCTTGCAGTGCGCGCACGTCGGCAGCAGCCCCTCCAGCGTGCGCACGCGGGCGCGCAGAGCCTGCGTCTGCTGCGAGAGCTTCCCGCACAGAAACGTGATGAAGAACAAAATCCCCAGCCGCAGGATCGCATTGATGACGGCCACGTGAAACGCATACGGAATGCCCCATGCATACTGGATGCAGAACCGGATGGTGCACAGCACCGCGCCCAGCCACATCGCGGTGCGCAGCCCGCAGTTCCACGCCATCAGCGCCACGGGAATGACGAACAGAAACGGAAAAAACACCACCGGCCCCGCCAGGAAGTCGCTGCACGCCATCAGCAGCGCCAGGCAAAACAACACCGCCCGGTTGTTCCAGGGATACCGTTCGAAAAAGTATTCAGACGGAGGTTGCGGTTGGGTTCCTGTCATGGCGTTGGCCCTTGAGAGAGAAAGAAGGAAGGGGAACACGCCCTGCACAAGTGCGGAATGACGCAGGCGGTTTTGAATCCGTCTCTAAAGCTTTGGCAGTTTAATAGCTCTTGCCTCGGGGGATGAATGAATAACTATTTAAGAAGATGCGCGCTTTGCCACTCAGCCTCTTCTGGATGTTTGCCACCCTGCTCATGGGCCAGCAGGCAGACCCCGCCGGCGAAAAACCTCGCCCGCCCCTCAGAGCCGCCGAACGACGGCCCGCCGAGGAGATCTTGAAGAATGCCTATCACCTGGAGCCGCACACCATCAAGGACGCCGCCGCGTTCAAAGCCTACGATGCCGAGATCATCGCCGTGTGGGAGGCCGCCAAAGAACGGCCCGAGGACTTCATCGCCGCGCTGAAAAAGATGCTGCCCGGGCAGGGCATGGTCCCCTACTTCTACTACGATGGCGCGCTGCTGCTGCTCACACTGCAGGAAACCCCGGAAAATCTCAAGCTCGCCGCCAGCTGCCTCGTCAAAGGAGATCCCCGGGACGTTCGCGGAGAGCCTCACCTCCGCACGTTGATCGACTTTGGCCGTCGCGGCCTCGATGTCAATGACGCAGCCCTGGAGATCCTCGACGTCGAAGACTATCAGGTCTTCCTGGTCGATCATGTCCTCAATCTCGGGCAGAACTACTGCTTCATCTACGCCGTCTCGCAGCTTCCCGTGGAGCGCGTGCTTGCCGCCGTGACCAAGCGCCTGGAAAAGCCCATGTCTGACACCAGCAAGGCCACGGTGGCGCTGTGGGCCTACTACATGGCCACCCCGGCAGCCAGCGACCTCCTGGTCAAGCTCGCTACCGAGCTGCCGAAGGACGAGAAGTATGATCAGCTGCGCCGCTACGCATCCAAAGTAAAGGCCGGAGTCAAAGCCGCACCCGATCAGCAAAAGCGGCTCGATGAACTCCGCGCCACCCGTCAAAAGACCTGGCAGCGCCTGTCGGACGAAGCCCTTGAAGAAGCCGACCAATACACCAACGAAATGCGCAAGCTCCTCGGGGACTCCGAGTGAGCGCGCCAAGTAGTCCTGTTCCTGCGGAACAGGCACACCCTCGCCCTCCCCAGCCCTCCCTCGCTTCTTAAATCCCACTATGAAGTCAATCTTGCTCGTTCTAGGCGGCACTCTTCTCTTTGTCGCATCCAGTTTCGCCGCAGATGCCGCCAAGCCCCGCGGCGAAGTGTTCCCCTTCGTCAAAGGCCACTACTGGCTCTATGACGGACAGGTCAAATTTGCCGCCGAAGGCAAAACCACGGAAAAGCAAATCACCGGCTGGCGTTCCGAGGTGATCGACACCGCCGAGGCTCCCACCTTCAAAGCAGCCCTGCTCAAAGGTCACCCCCACGATCTGGCGTGGTATTCGGACGAAACTAAACGCAGCGACACCATCGTCATCCTCACCTCCATCGGAGAGTTCCACGAAGTGACCGATGCAGAAAACCTCGCGCTGACCTTTCAAACCCTCAAATCAAGCGGCGTTCTTCCCGATAAACTCATCAGCCCCGACACGATCCTCTTCAAATTTCCGCCCAAGATCGGCGACCGCTTTGGCGATCCTGAACAGGTCAAGCTCGGCGCCCGCTACTGCTGGGCCGTCAGAGACGTCTCCACCGCAAAGCCCGACCCCGCCATCAAAGGCGCGCCCTCCGAAAAACGCCTCACCATCGGCCTCACCTTCCGCACCAGTCCCGACCACACGAATGTCCTCTTCGTCGCCGGCATCGGCATCACCTCCTACACCTACGTCCACCACGGCACCCCCGGCGACTGCGAGATGAGGCTCGTCGAATGCGGAGAATCTGGCGCTAAAGCTACCATCCCGTCAAAGTGAGGCCAAGGCAGCGAAATCACCCTCCCTCGGACGCCGTGCCATGCGAAGTTCTTCCTCTCACAGCGGTTGGCATCGGGAGATGTAGCGCGGAGCCGGACCGGAGACAGCCGAAGGCTATTCCAATACCGCGACGGTGCCGACTCGGTATCGGAATACCGAGCCTCATCCACGCATGTCCAGAAAAAGCTCTCTCGCTGGCCCAGCACCTCCGGCAGGAGTGGGATCATCCTGATCCCACGCACTTTCGCCTGGTCCATCGTTCCCAAAACAGAGGACAAAAGATATCACATATCGGCCCGGAGCGCCGCAACGGGTTGAATTTGCGGATGCGGACCTCCACTGGATGGCCGAGGGATTCGCATGAGATACTGGCTTTCCAAGCGCCGCATTGCCACGCGTGTGCCGTCTGAGCGTGGCTGCACGCACGATCCCTATTGCTGCTTCAGCCTCCTGCGCTGCCCGGCATGCAAGGAGATCTATCTGGCGGAGCTGGAGCTGGAGCGGCTCTACACACGTCGGGGGCTTCGGAAAGGGTCGCAGTGGCTCAACCGTTTTTTGGAGTCAGGTTGCCTCAAATGTGGTCACGTGGACACATCCGAGGGCTGTCGCGAGTGGTTCATGGATCTCGACGAAGTGCGAGCATCATGGTGGAAGTGGGCTCTGCCATCCCGCCTGCGCCGGAACCGGCACAAACGCGCTGTCATTGAAAGACGTCGGGAAAGCGCAATGACCATGGAGCAATCCACACCCACGCCTTGCGACGAGCGTTATATCTACGCTCCGACTCCTAAGATCTTTGTTGAGCTTTTCGACAGCTGAACCCCTTCGCTCTCATATCGACATCTGTCTTCGAGCCCGGCCTCTCTCCATTCTACCGCACCGCCTCCGCGCTCCAGATCTTGAGGTCGTCAAAGAAGCCGTCCTTGCCCATGCAGCCAAACTCCACCTTTGACTTCGTCGGGTGGGCGATGCCGGGGGACTGGAGGAAGGCCACGGGCTGGCCGTCGATGGAGGCGCGCATCGTGTCGCCCACGGTTTCGAGGGTGAAGCTGTGCCAGGCGTCGGGATCGAGGCTGAGCGGGAAGGAGACGTTTTTGCGGCCTTTCGGAGTCGGGGGCTCGCCGGTGGCGCCTTCGGGGCGGGCCTCGGCCAGGCCCTTCTGGTCCACGAGGATGATCTTGTCCGCCGCGATGCGCGCCATGCATAGGTGCCCGTAGTGCGAGCCGTTGAACTTGCGGTCGTCAAACTCCGCCGTCACCGACTGCGCCCCGCCGAGCCGGAAGCGGAACTCGATCACGCTGTCCTGTGTCGGGATGTCATTGCCGATCACCGCCTGATGCCCCTTCACCGGCGGCTTGCCATCCTTAGCCGGCGCGTCAAAGCGCATTTGCGTGCCCTTCAGCGCGCCGTTCTCCACCGAAAACGTCGGCACCACAATGGCCCAGCCCTTGTCCTTGCCCAGCTCCGCCCGCTGAAAGTCATCGGAAAAGAGCAGCTCTTTCTTCTTCGCCGTCGGCTCGGCAGGAATTGGGGGCAGCTTCGGCGCATCGGCGGCAAAGGTGGAGGCGGTGAGAAGACTGGCCAGGGTGAGGAAGCGGACGTTCATGGGGAGAGGGAACGCGTGGGGCACGGCGGTTTGTCAGCGCATTGTCGAAAAGGAAGGGCCGGACGTTGCCGGGCTCCGCCGCGTGCGAGTTGCGCAGGTGAGGAGCCATCTTTGATAGCGGTTCGCAAAACTCATTTCCGTTTAGCAGGTTGCTTCGTGCTCGAAAATCATGGGCTTCGACAGCGGCTGGCTGAGGACAGCCAGCCCTACCAGCGGTGGGCACGCGAGCGCTCAGCGCGAGGTAGGGCGGCTTGTCCTCAAGCCGCCGCCGAGCGTCTCCACGTTCGCTTTCCGGAAATCAGTTTCGCACACCACTTCAATAAGGCTCCACCGTCAAACCCGGCACACGACCAAACTCATCCACATTGTTGGTGACGACTCCCATGCCATGCACCAGCGCCGTCGCGGCGATCCACAGGTCATTGGTTCCGATCAGTTGTCCTTTGGCCGCGAGTGTCCGGTAGATCTCACCATACTGCCAGGCGATGTCGTTCGTCCATGGTAGGATCGGGTAGGGGCGGCACAGGCGCTCCCAGTCCCTTTTGGGGCTCGCCGACTGGCCGCAGGCCAGTTCGCCCGCCACCGTGAAAGTGATGTAAAAGCTCTCCTTTGCCCGGCTGGAAAAGAAACGGTCGATCGTGGTCGTCACTCCTCGTTTGGCCTCGCGCTCGGCCACGATGATGAAGTTCGTGTCGAGGATCAGGCCCATGGATCGTCGGGAATGGGGTCATGCCTGGCCGCCTCTTCCGCCGCGTCCAGATACTTGTCCGAGACACCGCTGCCGCCGTTGTGGAAGTATTGCAGCAGATCTTCCCCCGTGGCCGGAGCATCCAGCCAGACCGCACGGCGCACTACTTCCGTGAAGGACTCGCCTCCACGTTTGACCTGCCGCAGCTTCTCGTAGGCATCGAGTTCCAAGGTAATCGTCTTTGTTGCCATGCACGAAATAAACACGAAACGGGAAATTTGGCAAGAGGGGCTTGGCCTCGGAAAGAAGATGAATCTACCGCTTCTCTGCCTTCCACGCGCCTGCTAGAGGCCGTCTGAATCATTATAACGATTTAAACGTGAGTGGTTTATGAGGAGGTAATGATATAATGCCTGGCATGAATGGCATGGCATGAATGGCACACGGCAGGCGGCGGTTTGTCAGCTTATTGAGCCTTGCGGGTCGTCTTCCTCCCAGCTTTGCCATCACTCAAAGTGAGGCGCTGACGGGCGCGGACGACGGCTTGGTGGAGCTTTCGTTCGAGCTGCTTTTTCGGCAGCAGTTGGGTCCAGTAAGTCGCCACGTGGATGCCGCTGCTGGCGAGTTCGAGCAGCTCGACGTGCTCATCGTTCTTGCCCGCGCAGAGGATCATTCCCAGCGGCGCTTCTTCGCCCGGCTCGACGGCGTGGCGTTTCAGCCAGCCGAGATACAGCTCCATCTGCCCTTTGTCCGCCGCCTCGAAGTCACCTAGCTTCAGATCAATCGCCACGAGCCGCTTGAGCTTGCGATGGTAGAACAAAAGATCGAGATAGTAGTCCCTGGCATCAATCTGCATCCGCTTCTGCCGCTCCAGGAAGGCAAAGCCGATGCCGAGTTCGAGGATGAAGCTCTCCACCTCGCGCAGGATCGCCGTCTCCACGTCCTTCTCGGCATAGGTGTCCTTCAGCCCGAGGAAGTCGAGGATGTAGGGATCGCGAAAGACGAGGTCGGGCGTGAGCTTGTCCTCACTGCGCAGGGCGGCGAGCTCCTGCTTGATGAGCTTGTCCGGCTTCTTCGAGATCGCCGTGCGCTCGTAGAGCATGCTCTTGATCTTCTGCTCCAGCGTCCGCGTGCTCCAGTTTTCCATGCGGCACATCTCGGCGTAGAAGTCGCGCTGCAGCGGGTCGTCGAGGTAGATGATGCGACGAAAATGGGTCCAACCCAATTTTGCACTCAGTGCGTGCACTATTTCCCGCTCTGAGAAAGCTTCCGCGAACCGCATCATGTTGAACAGGTTTCGCTTGGTGAAGCCGGGGCCAAACTCGGCTTCCAATTGTGCACTCAGTGCGTGCACAATCTTTTCGCCATAATCAGCCCGCTTTTCTTCGAGAATGTCCCGGCGAATGCGGGTGCCGATTTCCCAATACAGGAGCGTCAGACCTGCGTTGACGGTCCGGGCCACGGCTTCGCGGGCCGTGAGGATGAGATCGCGCACCTCCGCAAGCAGCGGCGCGGCAGGGGCGGCGGGTTTGGGAGCGAGCGTGCGAGGCTTGGGCTTGGCTGGCATGGCTCCATCAGAGTAGCGCGGTCAGGCGGCTTCGGGAAAGGTGAATTGTCGCCGCGGTGCGGCGAGAGTCCTCGTGCCATTCTCCACCGAAAACGTCGGCACCCCAGTGGCCCAGCCCTTGTCCTTGCCCAGCTCCGCCCGCTCAAAGTCATCGGAAAAGAGCAGCTCCTTCTTCGCCGTCGGCTCTGCGGGGATGGCAGGCAGCTTCGGTGCATCCGCGGCCAAGGTGGTGGCGGTGAGAAGGCTGGCCAGGGTGAGGAAGCGGAGGTTTATGGGGAGATGAAATGTTAAAGGTTGCGGCTGGTTATATTAGGATGAACGTTTTTCTTTTATCGAGCCGAAGAATCTCATCCTTCCCGAAGTACAGAAGTTCTTTGAGCCTCTTCCAATTCGGCCTCTAACCAGTCGCTTAACGCGTCACCCTCTTTTCCAGACTCTTTGCGATCAAGAAATTTAAAATATGCAGCCCTGGCCAAATCGCCCCCAGTACTAAATTCTTGTGAATTATGTAGATGGGGGAGCAGTATAGCTATGTCCGCATAGCGGGAAGCGTCGCAGGACTGCTGGAGCAGAATTTGAATTTGTGGACAGCCCGCTGAATTTAAAATGGCGTTACGCAGGAAAAAGCGATGTTTTTCGACTTGCTGTTCCTGCAATGAACGATTTGCAAGGGCAACGCTAAG
Source organism: Prosthecobacter sp. (assembly GCF_044222565.1). Lineage (GTDB taxonomy): Bacteria > Verrucomicrobiota > Verrucomicrobiia > Verrucomicrobiales > Verrucomicrobiaceae > Prosthecobacter. Next base: position 18,445 of record NZ_JBGANA010000041.1, on the reverse strand, counting down.
AGCGCCTTCTATGCGGGACGGGATGTGTAGCATGCCTTTGCGAAAGCGAGTTTTTTGGTAATTGGTAAGCGCAGTTTCGCCTTCGGCGGCGGACCAGGGGAATTGGCCGCCAATCAATAATCCGGCAACCATCATCTCGATACAAGGTTGTTCTAAAATGGCTCTATGCTTATCCTGAAATTGATCCCAATTAGGGCTGACTTGTTCAGAAGGGATAAAAGAATTATACAGAAAGTACAATGCGATCATCGATCTCCGTTGTTCTAAATTCCCCGTGTGAGCAATCCGCTCAATTTTTTCAATCACTGCGCCCATCTCGGTAATGGGCTTCGATTCTATTGTTGCAGCGAGGATGTTTTCGAGGAAGCCTCCAAAGTAGCGGTGGGCTGTGGTGGCGTCAAATTTCTCGGATTGATAAATCCAATGCTGGGAGGCCAAATGCAGACGAATTTTGCCGGGCAGTTCAGCCCGCCAGTTCACATCCTCATTTTCGACCGAGGGTAAACGCCGGATTAGTGTCCGAATGACATGATCAGCGAGTCGTACTAATCCGCTAAAGGTAAGGTAGGGCTCCCGTTCCCATCGAAATACATCTCCTATCGAAATTTCAGGAACATGAAGCTGATGCATCAGCGGCGTCAATTCATGGACGTAGGATGAACGAATATTATAAATATTTCGCGCCGAACGACGCAAATCACAATGTTGCAAAGGAGATGTTCGCAGGACTGATTCCGAAATAAAAAAAGTGTCTTCCACATGAGTGCAAATGAACTCTTGGAAACCTGCACTTAGCTTTAAATGTGCGTCACTGAGAAGGGCCGAGCGAATCTTTGCCGCTGTTTCAACTCCGACTCCGGCGAGCAGTGGTTCTAGTTTGTGTCGAGTGCGGTCATTAAAATCCTCCCATTCGGGATTGTAGCTAATATATTTCTGAGAAAGTGATTCTAGTGCATAGACCAGTATGGAGTATGCAAGATCAAGGCTTGAATCAACGGCCTCTAAGGCACCATTGAATGCTCGAAGTGCCTTAATAATAGACAAAAAGTCCTGCCGCTTTAGGCTGACAACCTTTGCAACCAGAGAAGCAAAGTCATTAGACTCTTGGAGATTGCCTTCAATGCAAGATGCGAAGTAGCGTGGCAGTAACTGTGATGGAGCGCTTTTTTCCGATATTCCAGCGGTTCCAAGTCGGCAGCGGTGTGCAACCAAGCTCCGATCTTCTTCGAACGACGAGCGCAACCCAAACTCACACAGGAGACGAAAGTGGTCGATTATTTCACCATCACCAACACGAACAAGATTGAATGGGCCCTCCTGCTTTTCTAACTGATTTGTATATGTGAATAGGTATGATGTAACTGCTGAACGTGTATCCAATGGCTCTAATCGGCCTACGCAAGTTGTTATTGGAAGGACCCAACGATAATTGGAATAAAGAACCGCCTTTCCTTCGGAGAGATGTCGTTCGCCGGATTTAAAAAATTTACCGGTTATGATTTGAAGCATATAAGGGTCTTCTTGCCGTGAAATGAAGTTTTTTTGATCACGCCATATATGCCTGCCATCGTTATCTTTAAAATAGATCCTTGTCAGTTCGTGGGCGGAATTCGATTTTCAGCTTTTGTGGCAAGTAGTCCTTTAAAACGAAAACTTCGATCCGATGGGCTTTGCGTGGATTGTCCAAATAATATCGCGTGTAGTCGTTTGTATCCTCAGGGGCCACAACAGCGAGTTTTCTTTCCTCTCGATTGATGTCCTTAACGATCTCCCCGTGCTTTAGTTCTGTATCCCAACAGATGATGCTGTGAAGATTCTCGAATGAGTGATTGAACCCACTAGAAAGCAGGTATTTGAACTCAACATAGTAGAGTTTAGAGCCATGAACAGGGACGGTGTCGCGGCTTTTGACGATAATGTCGATTCCTTCAAGGGTATCATAGTCAACGACTGAGAAGGGAAACAATGTTGGCTCAATTGTCATAAGTTGAACCACAAGACTATGAACACCGCTCTCACGCTGCGGGGCTACAAGTGTTATATCCTTGTATTTGGCAATATTTGCCTTGTTTGCCTTGTTGACCCGCATTTCAAAATTTTTCTTCTCTTTCTCGACGGTGTTGTAGCCATCTGCTTCTTCCTCCAGGTAGCTTAATTGAAGCCACTCATCACTTTCCATCAGGTCCTGATAAATCTTCCGAACGACCTGCTCCACATCTTGAAGAATCTCTGTTGGTGTATTCTCTGCCGAACCTCTATTAGCAGTGAGTTTTAGCGCCTGACAGTTGAAAAATGCGTGTAGTTTAGTGAATTCGGATCCCTTAGAGGTTATCCATTCATTTTTCCTCTGAACTGGAATAAAGTCTTTGCATAACCATAGACCATACCGATCCTGAACGGTGTAAGCGCCTTCTGGGGCTGCATAGCCAGGTCGCCGCAACATGACGTTGCTATCGTATTTCACGCGCTTGCCTTCGACAGAAAAAATTGCGTTGTATCGCACCTCTGGATGATTTGGAAGGCTTCCGGTTTTAATAATCCGACGGCAATAGTGGTTAGGAGCCTGAATTGTATGCTGCTCAAATAATTGATTCACTCCTGCGCTCTCGGCTGGAAATGGGTGTCCAAAGTCGAGGGTCTCAAAATCGTCTCGATCCAATCCCTTTAGCTGAAGCTTCACATTTGAAAAATCAGCAATTCCAAACTGGCGTTCGACGCTTCCGAATTTTGTGAACCAATAAATATGATCGCGTAGTCGGTCATGCGTAAAACGCTCGCGCCGGTTGTTGTTATAACCGTAAATCGTTATGGTTGTTCCAGATGCCTGGGTTTCACTCGGCTCCTCTTTAACCGCCACTTGTGGAATTTGACGCTCATGGAGCTTTGCAAACGGCGCGTCCAAAGTTGCTAGCAACCGCGTTCCCTCCCGCTGTGTATCAACGATCACCTTTTTCGCGTTGAAATAAACCTTCGTCCCGTGGCCTTTCTCACCGATTGTAGTTTTGTCGTTGCGACGGGTGGAATTTCCGAGATCAAAAAACGACTGCAAAGCCTCGCGGCCCATCCCGCTTCCATTGTCAGTCAACCGGATCACGAAGACGGTTTCTCCGGCGTTTGTTTCAGCCTCGAAGGAGAGACGGATTTCCGTGGCCCTTGCGTCAAAGGAATTACTTATGGCTTCTCGTACTAGATCAAGCGGATTAGCAAAGTCATTTGCGATTTCGATGAACTCTTGGGTTTCATCAACTTTGGGAATAATGGTGAATTCAGACATATATTCTTGGTGTGCAAATCTCGCAAAGGGAGGTGATGGACGGGGTATTGGGCAACGATCAAAACAGTAAGTGTTCTACGCCTTCGCGTAAACCTCCGCCCCCGCTTCCACGAACTCCTTGCTCTTCTCCGCCATCCCCTTGGCCAGCGCTTCCTCTTCAGAGATCGCCTGTTCCGCCGCGTATTTGCGGACGTCTTCGGTGATCTTCATGCTGCAGAAGTGCGGGCCGCACATGCTGCAGAAATGGGCTGACTTCGCTCCGTCCTGGGGGAGGGTTTCGTCGTGGAAGGAGCGGGCGGTGACGGGGTCGAGGGACAGATTGAACTGATCTTCCCAGCGGAACTCGAAGCGGGCTTTGCTGAGGGCGTTGTCGCGATACTGCGCGCCGGGGTGGCCTTTGGCGAGGTCGGCGGCGTGGGCGGCGAGTTTGTAGGTGATGACGCCGACTTTGACGTCTTCCTTGTTGGGCAGGCCGAGGTGTTCCTTGGGGGTGACGTAGCAGAGCATGGCGCAGCCGTACCAGCCGATCATGGCGGCACCGATGCCGCTGGTGATGTGGTCGTAGCCGGGGGCGATGTCGGTGGTGAGGGGCCCGAGGGTGTAGAAGGGGGCCTCGTGGCACCACTCGAGCTGCTTGGCCATGTTTTCCTCGATCATGTGCATGGGCACGTGGCCGGGGCCTTCGTTCATGACCTGCACGCCCTTGGCCCAGGCGCGGGTGGTCAGCTCGCCCTGCACTTCGAGTTCGCCAAACTGCGCCTTGTCATTCGCATCGGCAATGGAGCCGGGGCGGAGGCCGTCGCCGATGGAGAAGCTCACATCGTAGGCGGCCATGATGTCGCAGATGTCGTCCCAGTGGGTGTAGAGGAAGTTTTCCTTGTGGTGGGCGAGGCACCACTTGGCCATGATGGAGCCGCCGCGGGAGACGATGCCGGTCATTCGGGAGGCCGTCATGGGCACAAAGCGCAGGAGCACGCCGGCGTGAATGGTGAAGTAATCGACGCCCTGCTCGGCCTGCTCGATGAGCGTGTCGCGGAAGAGCTCCCAGGTGAGGTCCTCGGCCTTGCCGTTCACTTTTTCCAGGGCCTGATAGATGGGCACGGTGCCGATGGGCACGGGGCTGTTGCGCAGGATCCACTCGCGCGTGGCGTGGATGTTTTTGCCGGTGGAAAGGTCCATGACGGTGTCCGCGCCCCACTTGGTGGCCCAGCGCATTTTCTCCACCTCTTCCTCGATGCTGGAGGCGACGGCGCTGTTGCCGATGTTGGCATTGATCTTCACCAGGAAATTGCGGCCGATGATCATCGGCTCCAGCTCGGGGTGGTTGATGTTGGCAGGAATGATGGCGCGTCCGGCGGCCACTTCGCTGCGCACAAACTCGGGCGTGATCTCATTGGGGATGCGCTGCGGGAAGCGCTTGAAGATGCCGGGGGTGTACTCGCTCTGCACCTGGGAGGAGCCCACGTGCTGCTTGTCGAGGTCGTTGCGGACGATGTCGGTGGTGAAGTCGGCAATCTTGGCGCGCTTCATGTTTTCGCGGATGGCGATGAACTCCATCTCCGGGGTGATGATGCCGGCGCGGGCGTAGGCGAGCTGCGTCACCACCTTGCCGGGCTTCGCCTTCAGGGGCTGGCGCTGCGCATTGATGGGGGCCTTCAGCGGGCTGAGGATGCCTTCGCGCTTGGCGGCGGCGTATTCAGCGTGGTTGGCGGTGAGGTAGCCGTTGTCACGGGGCTCGATGGCGCGGCCTTCGTAGGCTTCGACGTCATTGCGGGCGAGGATCCAGGCCTTGCGCAGGGCTGGCAGGCCTTCTTCCACGGTGCCTTTGTAAGCGGGATCGCCCCAGGGGCCGGAGGTGTCATACACGCGCACGGGTTCATTCTGGATGATGCGGCCGTTGAAATCCTTGGTGGGGGAGAGGGCGATCTCGCGCATGGGCACCTGCACGTCCTTGTGGATCTGGCCCTGCACATAGACGCGGGTGGAGGCGGGGAGTTGCTCGGAAGAGTGGGGCTCGAAGGAGGACGTGGGGTCGGCGATCATGGGGGAAGACGGAGTTACAAGTTTCAGGTTTAAAGTTTCAAGTTGGACGCTGCGCGTGCAGAAACTGAGTGAACCTCCGAGCGAACTCCCTTCGGCGGCATGACCCGCATCAGGTTCGGAGGGTTCGGATCCAGGAAGATCCGTCTCAGTCCCTGCGGTAGGACGCCCCTGTCGTGATGTGGGTGGATAGTCGGAGAGGCGGGCCGAAGGTCAAGGGGAAGTGGGCGGTGAAGGGGAGTTTGCAGCGGGTCGCAGGACTCGGGCCGCCCCCTCCTATCCGTGAGAAACGGCATTCCACCCTCGTCTCCCTGCCAGTGCATCAAGCCCTAGGAAAAGGCCAGAAAGTGGTTGGTAGTCTATGAAAATTATAATAAACTTAGATGTTTTATCAGTCGATGCTGCATTTCCCCCCCCATTTCATCCGTCTGCTGGCGACTTCCGCCCTGCTCCTGACTACCGTCACGGCAGTGCAGGCGGATCTCGTCTCGGACTGGAATGCACTCGCGCTCACCTCCATGACCACCACAGAGGACCCCATGGTGGCCCACGATCTGGCCATCCTGCAGACGTCTATCTACAACGCGGGCCAGAGCATTCAGGGGACGTACAACACCTACGGCTACGGCGCCTACCCCGCCCCGGGCACTGGACCTGCCGGCGCCGACTACCAGGCCGCCATGATCGCTGCGGCCAATACGGTGATGCAGAACCTCTACCCGACTTCCAGCACCGACTTCACCTCCCTCTACAATTCTCAGCTCGGTACCATCGTGGACAGCCAGGCGAAAACGGACGGTATCAATTGGGGCATCACCGTCGCGAACAATCTCCTCAACTGGCGTGCCACCGATGGCTCCGCCGCGGCTGCCAGCACCCTCTACACCCCGGTGGGTACCGTCGGCTACTGGCAGCAAACCTCCGCAGCCGGCCCCGTGCTCCCGGGCTGGGGCAGTGTGGGCACCTTCACCATCCCCGGCACCGCAAGCTACATGGGCTCCCTGCCGGGCGGCTCCGTCACCACCTACCTGCAGTCCAGCCAGTATGCCGTGGATTACAACCAGGTGAAGGATATCGGCTACGCCTTGAGCCTCACCCGCACCTCAGACCAGACCAATCAGGCTTACTTCTGGGCCGCCGGAGACGGCACCGTCAAAATGACTGGCATGTGGAATCAGATCGCCCAGACCGCCGCCGCCACAGCAGGCCTGAGCACTGCCGATACGGCACGCCTGCTGGCCACCCTGAATGTGGCCATCGCCGATGCCAGCACCGCGGCCATGGCCACCAGTTATGACACCCAGTTCTGGCGTCCCGAGACCGCCATCGCGAATGGCGACATCGATGGCAACGCGAGCACTGCGGTGGATTCCCTCTGGGCCCCCCTCATCAAATCCCCCTCGCTCCCCGAGTATGTCTCCCTCGGAGCCACCATCAGCGAGGCTGCCGCCACCGTGCTCGCCTCCTACCTCGGCGACAATGTGTCCTTCAGCCTCGGCAGCGACATCACTGGTGACGGCAGCATCGACCTCACGCGCAATTTCACCAGCTTCAGCCAGGCGGCGCAGGAGGCGGCCATGAGCGGCGTCTATGGCGGCACCCAGTTCCAGACCTCCGTCACCGACGGCCAGGCCCTCGGCGCCGACGTGGCAAACTACGTCCTGGCCAACAACTTCGCCGTGGTCCCCGAACCCGCCGGCGTCGTCCTCATTTTGCTCGGCGGCATGTTTTTTCTCGGCTCACGCAGACGCCGCTAGATGCCACAATGCAGCGACGTTCTTTCGCGATGAATCCCGCCGCATTGGTCGTCGCCTCCGCTCTCCTTCTTTTTCCTGCGCTGCTCCCTGCGCTGGATGCCACAAAACTCGCCGCCATCCATCCCGCCATGGAGGAGGCCGTGAAGGCAAAGCAGGCCGCAGGCATCGTCACCCTGGTCATGGAAAACGGCAAAGTCGTTCACCACGACGCCGCAGGCATGGCCGATATCGCCAAAGGCCGCGCGATGGAAAAGGACGCTCTTTTCTGGATCGCCTCCATGACGAAATCCATCAACGGCACCGCCGTCATGGTGCTGGTGGATGAAGGCAAACTCTCTCTGGATGAACCCGCCTCCAAATGGCTGCCGGAACTGGCCAAAGTAAAGCTGGCCGATGGCAGCGCTCCGGAGAAGCCCGTCACCCTGCGCATGCTGCTCAGCCACACCGCAGGCATCGCCTTTCCACGCCGTGCTCCATCGGATGGAGCCATCTCCTTGAAAGCCTACGTCGCCTCATTGCTCAAGACCCCGCTCGCCTTCCAGCCCGGCACTTCATACGAATACGGCTTCGGCCCCACCGTGGCTGGCCGCATCATCGAGCTGGCCTCCGGCATGAAGTATGAGGCCTTCTTGAAGACCAAAATCTTCGCCCCTCTGGGCATGAAGGACACCATGTTCAATCCGGACGACGCCCACCGCGCCCGCATCGCCCGTACCTACAAGATGGATGACGAGACCCATGAACTCGTGCCCGGCTACAATCCCTTCGTCACCAGCGACGCCAGCGTCACTCACATGCCTGAGCCTGCAGGCGGCCTTTTCTCCACCGCCGCGGACATGGGGCGCTTCTACGCCATGATCGCCAACGGCGGCGAGCTGGACGGCACACGCATCCTCAGTGAAAAATCCGTGCGTGACATGACCACCCCGGTGACAGCCGGTGGCAAGCAGCTCAACTACGCCTGCGGCTGGCAGGTGAACACCGAAACGCAGCGCGTGAACTCCCAGATGCCCGTGGGCAGCTTCGGTCATGGCGGCGCCTTCGCCACCAATGGCTGCATCGATCCCCGGAGCAAGATCGTCACCGTGTACATGGTTCAAAACGTTCTCGTTCCAGACAGTGGCAGGCCGAAGGATGCTTTTCAGCACTTGGTGATGGAGGCCGCCGCCATCAAGGTCGTTGCGGCGCCTGCGGCAAAGAAAGCCAGGCCATGAATTCATCTGCACCCGCGGCCTGGTTCTTGCTTGCGCATTGGGGCAGCCATTGATTATTATTTGTGGCACTACCTAATGAAATTACCACTGACTCGACGTGCCTTTTTATCAACGAGCTGTGCCACGCTGGCAGGCGTGGTCCATGCGGCGGAGGGGGAGATCGTTACGTCATTGGGCATCCCCTTGCGCCAGGAGCCGCTGGCGTTTGAGTTTGATGCCCTGGAGCCTTACCTGGATGCAGCCACATTGAAGCTGCACTACGGCAGGCATCACAGCGAGATCCTGGAGAAGCTGAGCGCCACCCTGAGCCCGCTGAATCTCAGCGTGGGAAATCTCAGCTCCCTCATGCCCAATCTGCGCAACCTGGTGCTGCCGACCGATCCGCGCAAAAGCGTGGTGAGGATGGGCGGACCCCCGCAGACCTTATCCGCTGAAACGCAGCACGACCTCCGCATCTATGGCGGAGCGCACATCAATCACACCGCCTTCTGGCGTTTCCTCGCTCCTGCAGGCTCCGGCCCTGCCGGGCCTGAAGGCAAGGTCGCAGAGGCGATTGTCCGCGACTTCGGCGGCATCAATGAATTTAAAACCGCTTTCTCCGAAGCCGCGCTCCGGCACTTCGGCTCTGGCTGGGCATTCCTCGTTTATCGTCCCGATGGCAAACTGGTCATCACCACCACTCGCAACGAGGACAATCCTCTGATGACGGATTTCGTGGAGCCGGAGCAGCGCGGCCGCTTCCTTCTCTGCCTCGACCTCTGGGAGCATTCCTACTACCTGAAGTATCGCAACGACCGCAAAAAATACATCGAGGCTTGGTGGAACGTCGTGAACTGGAAGTTCGTCGCTCGCACCTATGGCGTGGTCACTTCAAAGGTGCGGGTGTGAGAAAGTAGTTATGAGCTCTGGCTCGCCTCGGGCGGCGCTCCGGTAGGAGCGAATGTCTTCAAGTGCCTACCGCGTCGGGTACAAATCCGGCATCAGCAGCGGTCGCAGCACCATGGGCGTCTTTTCCCACGGCAGCAATTTCCAGGGATGACTCTGGTCATCCTTCAGCCGGCCCCACCACAGCCGGCCGCCATTGCGCCAGGGGTCCACCACCAGGCCGTCCTCGTATCGCTGGCCCTTGGCAGTCACGACGATGCCATGATGCTGGCGCACGGTGTCAGCGCGGGAAACGACGAGGTGCAGATCCATCGTCTTCAGGTTCAGGCGAAACAAATGCGGAAAAAGATCGTCCCGCCATTGGTAGCACAGGCCGCGTTTGCGCAGGCCCATGTTCACCAGCCCGTTGTTCATCCAGGGATGGACGAAGGGTTTGAAGTCCGCGGACATTTTGGCGGATTCTTCGACGGCCGTCTCCGCCAGCTTGTCCGCTTCTCCTGCACTCACCGTCGGGGCCAGCTTCTGAAGATCAAGGCTCATGCGGCGCGCCTGCTCCTGGCGTTTCTCAGGAGTTCCAGGGTTGGCGCAGGAGATGAGGAAAAACGGGATCAGCAGCAGCGGATGAAGGCTTGGGCGGAAAGACATGCGACGTGGGGGATATCAGGCGGGAGGACCATGGGCGGCATCGTGCAGCGCACGGGCCTGCTCCTGCCATTGTTCGCGCGTGGCGCGGTTTTTGAATGCCAGCAGTTCGCTGAAAGCACGCTGCTCGTCCTCGTCCCATTCGGCGATCTGCCGCCAGGTCCGGATGCCGTGGGCCCGCAGCTGCTCGCTGATGACCTTTTTGATCCCCTTGATCTGCGTCAGGTCATCGTCTGGCACATCGCTGAGGGCGGCGGCGTTCGCCGCCACGCGGAGCAGCACCCGCGTCTGGTTTTGCAGGCGCTCGATCTCCGCCTGGGCGGTCGCCAGACGCTTTTCACTGTCGGCGAAACTCCGGCGGGCCAGCCCCAGTCCGGCGGCATCCGCAGGCGCTTTTTCTTCAAGTTTGCCGATCCGCCGCTGCCAGTCGTCCCGTTCCTGCGTCAATGCTGAAAGGCTCGACTGATAGGCCGCCAGCTGACTCTCCAGTGCGGAAGTCATCTCATGGAGTGTCGCCGTGGCCACCGTGCCTGTTTTGGGCTTCACCACGCCGGGGCGTTTGCGTTTGCCTTTCGCCGGCGCGCTGCTTTCGGCTGCGGTTGTTTCGTTGGCGGGTGGCGCACTCGGCAGGCTTGTCACCTCTGCCACGGCTGCGGCATGTTCCGCACGCAGCTTGTCCAGATCAGTCAGCAGCCGAGCCGTTTCTGTTTCCAGGGCCAGAATGACCTCCTGGGCTTTCGCCGCCTCATCCTGTCGCAGCTTTGCAGCCACCTGCGCGGCGTTTTCGGCTGCCTGCAGGCTGGCGCGCAGGGTGCTGAGCTCCTCTGCCGTCTCATCTCGCACGGGCTCCATCTCCACCACGGCGGGCGCCGGCACAGGCGCTGCCATGGCAGACTCAGTCAAGGTTTGTGTCGTTGCTAGTTCGGGTTCCTCCTGCTGTGCCGCTGCCTTCTGCGCCGCATCCACCTGCAGTGCCAGTTCCTCAATGCGCTGCTGCAGATCACTCCCGCGCCAGCGCCAGCCAAACCACGCAAACACACCGGCCGTCAGGGCGAGCAGAGGTGCGAGGTAGAGCAGCAGCCAGAGGAAGGAGGACATCAGCGGGATACAGGAGGGGCCGGACGCAGGCGCAGCTGCTCGATCGTCTCAGCGGTGACATTTTCAATGATTGTGGCGGGAATGCCAGCCGGCAGAGAGCCGGATTTCGCCAGCCCCCCGGCCTCCACCAGTTCCCGGGTCACTGGGATCAGTGTCCAGTTGCCACCAGGTTTGGCGATGGCGAAGAGCCCGGCGCTGTTGGCGGCGGGTGGCGGCGGCAGGCATTTGACCGTGTGCAGGATGCCCCGGGACGGCTCGCAGTCGCCCCGCACATGGACATCGTCGCTCATCACCAGATATCGCGGGCCGTAGGCGCTGCGTGCGGCGGCGATGAGTTGGGAACGAACGGCCTCTTCCGCCACCTGTCCGGAGAGAATGGCCCGGTCTCCAAACAGCGCCAGCGCCATGAATGCAGGCTCCAGGGTCTGGGAAGGCGCGGGGGCATGAGAGTTGTCGCCTTCGAGCCAGGTGCTGAGCACGGCGCTGTCATCCTGCATCGCCCTCGCCTTCAGTCCGGCAGGCAGTTCGTCTTTCCACGCCTGCTCTTTCGCGGTGATCTGCCAGTCGACCGATTTCCAGGCTCCGCCGCTGAGGCCAAGAAAGTAGGACTTGCCCTTGGTCTTGTCTCCCTCAGGCAGCAGCGCCGTGGTGATGGGACCGAAATCCCCCTCCGGCCTCCGCGCCTCGCTCACCCGGATCTCATCGTGCACCCGGCGCGGGGAAAAAGTGGACAGCGCGTCTTCCAGCAACTCCTGCTTGATCGCCTCGGAGCCGACCTCTCCGCGGATGATGATCTCCCGGTCGCGCACAGCGATGAAAAGATACCCCGGGGGCAGCTTGGCCAGGCGTTCCTCCTCGCTCTGCTTCAACTGCTGCACTTTGAGCGCGGCGCGCAGGTCTTTCAAAACAGGCAGCACCTGGCTCTGCCACTCCACTTCGCTTACGCCCAGCGTGTGCGCTTCCTCATAGAGCTCTTCATCCGCTTTGCTCAGCGGGAGTTCGTTCCAGTGCTGGCCTATGCGCGCCAGATAGGCCTGTGCCGCGGCATGCGGGCCTGGCACCGCCCGCAGCGTGGCGGAGACATTCGCAGCTTCGTCGTGATTTTCGGCGTCAGCGCCCGGCATGCCCTCGGCCGTGCCCCCTTGGGTGCTCCAGCTTTCCTGCACACTGCGCGCCAGGTCCCGCGCCTCGTCGGCTGTGGCGGCGCTGCCCAGCAGCTTTGCCTGCGTGCCTTGGGCGGCCAGCAGCAGCCAGCCCGCCGGATATGGGACGATCTCGATCTCATTGTGCACGCTGCTCACGGGATTGAGGTGCCGCCCCAGCATTCCGGTCAGGGGCGTGGGCGCCCGCACGAGCTCGTTCACAGTAGTCTCGATGGCCCTGCTGTCCTGCGGTGTGCGCACGCTGCCATTCAGGCGCAGCACCTGGCCGTCTGCCTCCACGTGCAGTGCTCCCAGACGTTTCTGCAGCACCGGCTGTCTGGCCAGAATGTCCTGCGCCGCTGTTTGCAGATCCCGTTCCAGCGCTGGCAGGCACACCAGCGCACCGATCAGCCAGAGCGCGAAGAGGGTGGCAGCAGAGAGGATCCAGCGCTCGCGAGTCATGGCGGTGGAGATCACGCTTTTTCAGTGAGCATTCGCACCTCGTCAAAGCTGAAGCGCCGCGTCTCACCACGCTGGTTGGTCTGCAGCAGAGTCTCGGTGCCAGTGATCAAGGAGGTGAGCCAGCCCTCCCCATAGGCCCAGGTGTCGATGCAGATGCGACCCGGCAAAATGAGGGGCAGGCCGCTCTTCTGCGCCGTGTGTCCGCAGACCAGTGTCTTGCCCGAGAAATGCGGATGCGAGTCATCAAAACGCCGCCAAAACAGCCAGTCGTCGCTCTGGTCCGGCATCGGCAGCATGGCGTTCACATTCGCATGAGCAAAGATGTGGGTGTCCGTTGCATGCCACCGGCGCAGGCGCTGGCTCAGGAAATCCCAGTGCTCCTGCGGAATGGCCTCCCATACGGGAGCATCCATGCAGCCGTAGGACTGCATGGTCTGCCTGCCGCCCACCCCATACCAGGAGGTCGCCTCGACCAGGTTGCTCTGGGCGTCCAGCATGAGGATTTCATGGTTGCCGATCAGCGGCACCAGCTGGGTGCGTGACTCCAGTTCCAGAAGCCGGTGCAGCACCCCCCGGGTGTCTGGCCCGCGGTCCACGTAATCGCCCAGCGTCACGACCACGTCGTCCTTCTGCGGGTTCAGCTCCTCCAGCATGAGGTCCAGCGCCGTGGAGCACCCATGGATGTCGCCAATCACCATCGTGCGTCCGCAGCTGCGTTCACGAGTGGGGAGTTGGACCCGCGAGGTATGAATCTCGGGGGCGTCGTCGCTGACCAAAATGGGCATCGTTTACTCTTGCGCGATGAGCGCCGGACGCAACTGCCGATCATCGTGTTGGCACAATCACTTTCGCCATGCAAGATGTCGGCATGCCCAGCCCCACGCAGTCCAGCACCATTCTCCCGCAGTCTGCCGGTCTTGCCCCTCCGATCTTTGAGGCCCGGGGCCTGCGCAAGGTGTACCACACCGGAGACGTCAATGTGGTGGCGCTGCAGGGCGTGGACCTCGACTTTCACTCTGGCGAGCTGGTCGTGCTCCTCGGGGCTTCCGGCAGCGGAAAATCCACACTGCTCAACATCTTAGGCGGGCTGGACATCCCCACCTCCGGCAGCCTCCGCTACAAGGGCTGGGACCTTTCCGGCGGCGGGGAGCGCACCCTCACCCAGTTCCGCCGCAACTGCGTCGGCTTCGTCTTTCAGTTTTACAACCTCATCCCCAGCCTTACCGCGCGGGAAAACGTGGCCCTCATCACGGACATCGCCCCGGATCCCATGAAGCCCGAGGACGCGCTGGACCGTGTGGGCCTCAGCCACCGGCTGGATCATTTCCCCTCCCAGCTCAGCGGCGGCGAGCAGCAGCGCGTGGCCATCGCCCGCGCCATCGCCAAAAAGCCCGAAGTGCTCCTCTGCGACGAACCCACCGGCGCTCTGGACGTGAACACCGGCATCACCGTGCTGGAGGCCATCGAGCGCATCAACCGTGAGCTCGGCACCCTGACCATCGTCATCACCCACAACGCCGCCATGGCCGCCATGGCAGACCGCGTTCTGCACCTTTCGGACGGTCACATCGTCAAAGAGAGCCGCAATGCGGAGCGCGCCGCGGTTACCAGCCTGCAGTGGTGATCACGTAAACAGAATATGCGTCCCCGCGCCCGCTGACTCTTCGTAGAACTGACCCACGGTCAGCACGCCGTCCACGCGGTCCATCAGGTCTTCCTTCTTGAGCTTGAACATGTCCATGGCCAGTTTGCAGGCAAAGATCTTGCCGCCGGAGTCGGAGATGAGCTCCAGGAATTCGCGCACGGGCGGGATGTCCAGTTTCTCCATCTCCTTGTTCATCAGGCTTGTGGCAAAGGCGGAGACGCCGGGAATCGCGCCCATCCACGTGGGGAAGGGCATCGTCATCGGCAGGCCGAGCATGGGCATGGCCATGTTCAGCGCGGCATTGCCCACAGTGGAGACCTTCATGTGGTCCAGCGTCTTGTTGGCCAGCCCGTTGAGGCCGAAGAAAGTGAAAAACAGGGAGGCCTCGATGCCCTCCATGCGTGCGCCATTGGCCATGATCAGCGCCGGGTAGATGCCGTCCAGCGAGCCGCGGCTCACGATGATGCAGATCTTCTTCACCGGTTGTTTGTCGTCAGGGGTGCTCATGAGTTTGGAATGGGGTTGGCTTTAAATGCAGCCGACAGGCTTCGGGATGCCGGCAATCTTGGATGACTTCTTCAAAGGGCCTCCGGGAAAGAGATCGTAGAGCTCCTTGGTGGTCACCACGCCGCTCTTGCCCATGCTGCGGATCGTCAGTGCGGCGCCCTTGGCCTGCTGCTCGCGCAGGTAGCGCACCACTTTCATATGCGCGTCTGTCAGCGCGCCCACGCCTTCCTCCGCAGCGATGGCGGTGGCGATGGCTTCGTTCCATTGGGACATGTCGGTGAGGTAGCCCTCTTCGTTCACGTCCACTTCATTTCCTGCGATGTTCTTTTTCATGATCGTTGTACGGGATGATTCTCAAGATTCGACGGGTTTCTTTTTCTGCCGGCTGATGCCCGGAAGCGGCCACGCGCGCAGCAGCACGTTCCAGTAGATGTGGCGGAAGGCCAGCTTGCCCCAGTGGTTGATGCGGCTTTCCTCCAGCAGGCGCATGGGGCCAAACGCGAAGGGGAAGGGGCCTTCGTGCGGTTCGTACTCGTAGTTGAAATCAATCAGCAGCGCCTTGCCGTTGCCGGACTCGATGAAGCAGTTGGAGTGGCCGTCAAACTCCTCCTTGAGCGGCTCTCCGGCGATATGGCGCAGGATGTTGTCCGCCAGCGTCTCGCTTTCAAAGTGGGCCACGGAACCCGCCTTGGAGGCCGGGAGGTTGGTGGCGTCTCCGATCACGAAGACGTCCTTGTATTCGATGGACTGCAGCGTGTGCTTGTTCGTGGCGATGAAGTCCAGATCATCTCCCAGCGCGGAGCGGCGCACGGCTTCGTCTCCCATGTTGGTGGGAATGGTGACGAGGAGATCGTAGGGCACCTCACGGCCGTCATAGCACACGAGCTTGTTGTTTTCCTGATCGACCTTCTCCGCCACGAAATCGGTCACGAGTTCGATGCCCTTGTCCCCCAGCAGATGGCCCAGCTTCTTGGAGGCCTTGGGCTTGGTGAAGGCGCCGGAAAGCGGCGTGACGTAGGTGAGAGTGACCTTTTCGCGGATGCCGCGCTCGCGGAAAAAGGTGTCCGCCAGAAAGGTGAACTCCAGCGGGGCCACGGGGCATTTGATGGGCATCTCATTGATGTGCACCACCACGCGCCCGCTCTCGAAAGTACTGAGCTTTTCGCGCAGGGCACGTGCGCCGTCCAGCGTGTAAAAGTCATGCACGTTCATCCTCCACTTGGGGCCCAGCATGCCGGGTGTCTCCTCCGGTGCGGTGCGGCAGCCGGTGGCCACAATGAGCAGGTCGTAATGCAGCAGTCGTCCGTCTTTGAGCTTCACCTCATGCTCCTCCGGAACCATCTGCTCCACCTCGGCCTGGATGAAGTCCACACCCTGTGGGATGAAGTCGCGGGTGCTCCGGATGATGTCGCTCTCCTCATACTGGCCAAAAGGCAGAAAGAGCAGGCCCGGCTGGTAGAGGTGCCTGTCCGAGCGGTCCACGACCGTGATGCTCCATTCATGCACGGGCAGCCGCCTGCGCAGGCTGTTGGCCATGATGGTGCCGGCGGTGCCGCCGCCGAGAATGAGAAGGTGTCGGCTCATGATCTTGTGCAAGGTTGTTGTGTTGCGTTACCGCTATATGAGTGTATGCGTATATGCAATAACAAACACCAACTCGATTTTGTCATTTATGAGCACCCATCTATCCGCCGACGAACGCGGCATCATCCTTCCATGTCCCGCCTGCGGCACCGCCAACCGCATCGCCTACGCCAAAGCCTCCCAGCAGGGGCGCTGCGGCTCGTGCAAGGCGGACCTGCCCCACATCTCCGTGCCTGTGGAGATCGACAGCCCCGCCAGCTTTGCCGCGCTGGTGTCCGGCAGCACGCTGCCCGTTGTCATCGACTTCTGGGCCCCATGGTGTGGCCCCTGCCAGATGATGGCGCCTGAGTTTGCCAAGGCTGCTGCACAAGCCTCCGGCACCGCGCTCTTCGTCAAAGTGAACACTGACGAGCAGCAGGATATCGCCCGCCAGTTCCGCATTCAAGGCATCCCCGCCTTTGCGCTGATCAAAGGCGGCCGCCTCGCCGCCCAGACCTCCGGCTTCCAGCCAGCAGAACGTCTGCTGGCGTGGGCGCGGCAGGGGTGAGGAACAATGCGCAAGCCGCGCCGTGCCGGGCGCTGGCAGAATGCGCTGCGTCTGTTTGCCACGAAATGCGTCCTGATGCCATCTCCCCAAAATGTTTCCATGTTTCCACCTATAGGGTTGGAAACATAGAAACATTTTCAGTAATTATATGCGATGCCTTGGTGGGCTTGCGGGCCCGTTGGCACACAAATGCTGCATGAGTTCTTGGTCTGGCCCAAGCGGCTTCCAGGCTTTCAGAACAGCCTGGTGCAGCCTATGAGAAACAGTCAAAATGAGGCGTTGATGGAGGTTGAGATCAACGTGGGTATCTATACGACGTGGCGGTGGAGGCACTGCCCCAGCACTCAGACTGCCGCAAGGTGTGCGACGTTCCCTGAAGTAGGTCGCTGGTTATCTTTGCGGCGGATCAAGATTTTCCTGGCTAACCCACGCTCTCAGCGTGACCGAAGGGGGCTTTGAACCGGCGAGCGCAGCGGCCCCAGTGGCAAGGCGGGAGCGCCGTCTGCTATTGAAGAATAACAGGCAAGCGACTAACGCAGCCAATGGGGCCGCTCCGCCGCCCGGGCAATGTGACAAGATTTTTGAGAGTTGGTCTATACCACCAGCAATGGTAAAGAAGTCTTGTATCGCTTCGTCCAGCAGCAGCTTGGGCGGAAGCGAGAGGGTGGGTGATCGCGCAGCGTTGAGGGATCTGGACGCTCCCACTCATCCCAGGCATGCGAGTGGCGAAGCTCTCGCAGGAGGGGGACCATCCTGGTCCCCTCAGGCCTCCGCTGGGTGTGCTATATGATACCAGCAGCTATGGGACCTGTCTGAACGCCCCGCCTTTTTTCAAGTGCTCAGGCTGTTGGCAGGCGGCGCAGTGCGCTCTGCCGCCATTGTTTGCGCTGGCAAAATGTTTCCATGTTTCCACCACTATAGGTGGAAACATGGAAACATTTCTAGAAGATATGAAACCGCCCCTCACTATGGTAAACCACAGGGCGCTTTGCTCACCGGAGTGCGTCGGGCATGGCGGTGCTCACTTCCGCTTGAACCGCACGAAATAGTTTTCCTTCAGCACGTCGGCGGTTTCCGCCACTTTTTCAAAACCGGCGGCGGTGACCTCCGCCTCAAAGACCTCCTGGCCGGCGCGCACGTGGCCCATGACGAAGTCGCTGCTCACGCCGGGGATGCGCTTGAAGTCGATGAGCACCAGCTCTCCGCCGGCCTTCAGCGCCTTGTGCAGACTGGCCAGGCTGGCCTGCGGGTACTCAAAGTGGTGATAAACGTCGCAGATGAAGGCGAGATCGATGCTCGCCTCCGGCAGCTCCACGCTGCGATCAGTGCATTGCACGGTGGTCACATTGGCCGCATGCGCCTGCAGCGCGCGTGCCTGGATGTGGGAGAGAAAATTTTTGGCGATGTCCACGGCATAGACGTGGCCCTTGGGGCCGACCGCCTGGGCAAAAGGCAGGGTGAAAAGGCCCGTGCCCGCCCCGATGTCCGCCATGGCCATGCCGGGCTTCAGTCCCACGGAGGCCACGATCTTCTCGCGCTGATGAAAGATCTCGCGGCTTTCGGTTTCAAATTTCTGCGTCCATTCGCCCACCTTGAGGTTGGGATCGAGAAACTTGTCGTTGATGCCCGGCTTCACACTCGCGTCCTG
>NZ_JBGANA010000013.1:0-242055 GCF_044222565.1 Prosthecobacter sp. | reverse complement strand
GAAAAGTGCGCCGCCCTGTGAAGGACGGCGCACGAGTGTGGGGCGCACACTTTCTTAAAGCTCCACGGCTTCGATCGTGCGGATCAGCGCGCCTGGGTCGGAGTCCAGCAGCTTCAGAGTCTCCAGTGTTTTGTCACTGAAGCCCGCCAGGCAGCAAACCTGGCGCTCTGGGAACTGCAGAGACCCGTAACCGTTCAGGTCAAAGCTGAACACTTTGGGATCGCAGCGGTGGCGCTCCTTCCAGCGGCGGAACGTGTCCACAGGCGTGTGGTGTCCCACCCAGCCCTGCATGTCAGAGAGAATGATGACACGGTCATACGCCCGGTCTGCGCGCTGGAAGATGGAGTGAAAGTTGGTGCCGCCGGACTGCGCTTGGCCTTGCAGCCATGCGGCCAGCGAGAGCGTGCTGTCGCGCTTGTTTAGCGTGACGTGCTTGGCGTCATTGCTGAAAAGCACGATGTCGGCGTCGTTGGCCTTGAGCAGCGTCGCGGCAAACAGCGAGCCAATTTGCAGAGGTCGGCCAATCATGGAACCGGAGCCATCCAGCGCCACGAGCGTGCGGCCAGGGAAGGATGGCACGTTCGCAAGCGAGATGTCCACAGCATCGCTGAGGGCAGCCAAGGCATCGGCAGCACGTGGCAGGTTGCTGGCCTGCACAGCCTCGAGCGCTGTCTGAAAGCGGAATGGCAGCACGAGCGATTTGCGGATGAGTTTTTCATCGCGCAGCATCGCCAGCGCCTCATTCACGGCTTCTGGAGCAGCTTCGAGCACATTGCGCAGATTTCGCAGCAGGGCAAAGTAGCCCAGCTTCCGCGTGCGGATGAGCTCCGACCAGGCCTCGCGTTTGAGCGAAGCAAGATCGTCGTCATTCTGCGCCGCGGCGCCCGCTTGCGTAAGCTTGGCCTCCCAAGTTTCAGCGGCGGCCAGCGTGCCTTTGACAAGCTTTCCAAGCGCCTCAGTGGCAGGTGGGTGAACGAGGTTCACGACATCGACCAGCGAGAGCTCGGCGCGGTCCTTGCGGTATTTCGCGAGCTGATACTCGTCGAAGCGCGAGAGCGCGCGTCCCAGACCTTTCTTGAGCGAGTTGGGAATCGTTTTGCCATGCGCGCCCTGATAGCAGGCGAGGATCTCGATGGCGTCGTCTGGACGGTGTACCACACGGTCATAGAACCGCGCCGTCCACGACTGGCCCTTCACGCTTTTCGCCAGTTCGGCCGCCGTGAGGTGGCTCACGCTGCGCATGCCGGCCTGCTTGCGGGCATAGAGCGCCGCCTTGGCCACGAACACTTTGTCGTTCTGCGCAGCGATGAGCTGTCGCAGCCGGTTTGCAGTGGCATCAGCGCTGCGGTAGAACTCATCCTTGAGCATGGCCGTGAGCATGAGGGAGGCCAGCTCGAGCTTGGGCGTCTCGGTGAACGCCTCGCCACCCGCGAGGTTGAGCGTGTCGGCACGTGGGCGCTGTTTGAGAATGTTGAATTTCATGGTGTGTATCTGAGTGGTTGAATGCGGAGAAAGTTTGCCAGGGAAACGGCCCGTGATAAGCCGCCGGCGCCCTTGCAGGCAGACCGGCTCCCGAAGTAACCCCGGCATCGCTGCCGCATAAGGTGCTGGATTTCGGAAAAGGATTTGGGGAGAAAAGTGATCCGAGAACGGATGCGTTAGCATCCAACCGCTCTGCCATTGAGCTACAGATGCCTGGTGGCACCCGGCAGGACTCGAACCTGCAACCTGTCGATTATGATTCGAAGTATCTCTGATCTCACTGCCCCAAAAAAGTGTTCGCGGAGAAAACTAGACAGGCTCTAACTGAGGAGCCAGGAATCGAACCCGGATCCGGCTTTCACCGGACCTCAACTCATGAGCACCGCACTTCAGTTTGTGTTTGGAGCGAAGAAATCCTGTCTTCACTGCCGCGAAATTGGAGAAAAAGGAAACTGAGGAGAAAGCCGGCCAGGGCTTCAGCCTGTCGCCAGGATGATGGGATTTGAACCCACGAGTTCCGGAGTATCCCCGGCCTCGCTGCCTCAGATGAAATTGAAAGTATTTGAACACGCGGGATTGAATCAATCGCGGATATGACCGGCTGTGCGTCACTCTTCGCGCACCAGCGCATAGAGCCTGCCATCGTAAAACTGGCCGTCCCGATGATAGGCGAGCCGTAGAAGCGGTGCCTCGACGACAAAGCCGCTCTTCTCCAGCACACGAGCGGAGCCGACATTCGGCGCAAAGATGGGCGCCGTGATGCGCCTCACGCCAAGCTCTCGAAAGCCACGCTCGGCGACGGCTTTGACCACCGCTGTCATGATGCCGCGCCCCCAGTGAGATTTGGCCAGCCAGTAACCGATTTCGGAAACGTGCTGCTTGCCAGCGCTCCCGACATGGAGTTCGACGGCGCCGATCATGCGCCCGGAGGATTCTCGGATGGCCCAGATCGTTTCGCGACCGTTCCGCTGCACATCATCCGCGATGATGGCGATCCACTCATGGGCCATCGCCAAGGTATAAGGATGGGGAATGAGCAGAGTATAACGACTGACCTCGTAGTCTCGCAGATGCGCATTGATGTCTTCAGCGTCTGCCATCGTAATGGCACTGAGATGAATTTCGGGTGTGATGGCGATGCTCATGGTGAATGGTTGAGTTGGTGGACAATGGTCGCCCGTGAAGGTGCTGCCCCCTCGATTTCTGGATGTAAGCCAGATGTGATGCTGTTTCACCAACAGGCGTGGAAATGGTGGTCGGTCCACAGGGACATGCACCCTGCTATGCCGGTTAAAAGCCGGCTGCTTCGCTGTCTAAGCTTTGGACCGAAAAATCATGGGAAAGATGAGAATGGAGCCCGGATTCATTTCATTTGAGGCTCTCTGCTTCGTGATTCTCTCGTCCATGCGGAAAATGGTGCTCACAGCGGGATTCGCACCCGCACTGACGACGTTCTCGACGTCGTGCCTCTGCTGTTGGGCTACATGAGCTTTTGAAATTTGAACGCGGTCCCGGCATGCAGACCGCGGGTTTTGAAAACGGAATGCGAGGGCTGAGACTACACCTCGCGTGCTGCTCCGTTGAAGCCATTATCCAAGGGTTTGCGGCCCCTGGTTCGGCTCGTATCCACCCTGCCTTGCAGGGTCGAACAGCATAGCTGCCTTTTTTAAAGTGTGGCTTCTCACTTGTCGCGTGACGACTGTCGGCGCTGCACCTACCACCGACCTTTCGGCCGTGCAGGGGAGCTACCCCTTATGTGCGGATTCACACCGACATCTCCGGGCTTGCGGCCCTCGGATGCCTCCATTGCCCTATGGCTGGAGGATTGAGCTATTTCACTCGTCACGCCGGACACCTCTTTGCGTTTTGTGCTAGATGCTTCTCGCGAAGCTTCATACCTGCGACGATGCGGATGTCCTGCGGTTGTCGCCGCCTTTTGGGCTGCGAAATGCCACACACCGTCTGCCTTTCACCTGTCGGCTACTCAACGGAATCTCAAGACAACGTCCGTGTTTGCACACGTCCGCCACCTCTTGCTCTGCGCCATCACCCTTGCCGACAAGGCTCGGATGTTTCTGGCGCTACCCTTGGCTTTATGGATCGCAGTCTGGTTGATCGTGAGGCCGGCACCACCCGCTGCTCTCCGGCGGCTGATGTTCCCCGTTTCCGGGCATCTAAACCGCCGTTTTTTCCACGACGCACTGCTTTCCCAAAACGACCACGGCCTTCGGGGCCTTGATCGCCCGCTTTCGCGGGAAGCCTGGGCTTGCATGGGCTGTCCGTGATCCCTCACGGCGCGAAGGTTATCAGGCACCTTCGCCTCTGACCGGCTCACGCCGGCTGTCGGGGCCATGCCCCCATCGGTTTCTGAGTTTCCTCACGGCACCGACGCGCCGTTTGTTAATATTGAAATTGGCAACCCAGACGGGATTCGAACCCGCAATAGCCCGATAGAAAGTCGGGTGCCTTGGCCAGTTAGACGACAGGGTCTTTGAAAATTAATCGCCGCCTTTGAGTAGGAAGCGATTGCTGATGGCTTTGAAGGAGAGGCGCCCTCCCAGAACCTGGCTGATGCTTTCGGTCTGCGGACGGATGACAATGCCTTCACGCTCGTTTTGCGTGCCGTCATAGAATCCTTCAGCGAGAGACAGGAGCGAGGCCTGATCATGAGCGAAGCATTCGCCGCGTTCCAACACGTCCACCATGGGAACGCCGATGGATCTGAGAAACTCGCCGGCCTCATCATGCGCGAGGTAGCGGTCATTCTTTTGATCATAGACGTTAAACGCTGCGAGCTGGATGCCTTGAAGGCCCAGACGATTCTTTTGAATCCCGGGACCGACCAGTTCCGCCTGCACGATCATCTCGGGATGACGGGCAAGGGAGGTTTCGATCTGGTATTTTTCCGCTGCATGCCAGTAGGCATTGTTGCCGCGCTTGAGGCTCCAGTTTCGACCACAGACAGTAAAGGCACCCGTGTGCCGATTGATGCCGTAGGTGGCCGAGGTGCCATCGCATTTGACGGTGATGACATAAGGACGACCTGTCAGCTCAGCGATGACTTCGGGCAGACTCTGCACGCGCATTTCATCGGTCTTAGGCACTCCGGGAAGGAACGTACCGTCCACTTCGTCATTCATGGGAATTTGAGGCTCCCATTTGCCGATGCGCAGAGATTCGGTCACATCATCGCCCGGTAGCAGCGCTGCGGGCAGTTCGGGAAACTGTCGCAGCGGCAGTAACAATCCCTGCGAGAGCACGCCGCGAAGACGAAGCGTTCGCAGTCGAAAGCTCGCGGGCCGTGCGATGGGCGTGCCATCTTTGGGCCGCCAGAGAAAGTGGAAGCGCATTTCATCAGGCGGCACGGCGTCGATTTCGAAAAACACTCCAACATCTCCGACTGCGAACTCGCCTTTTTTGACCACACACTGCCAGCCCTGAATGCGGGCCAGTTCGATGGCGTCTGCATTCGCAATGGCCTCAATGGCGAGAACTGTCTGGATAGAAGCGAGTTTACGTTTCATAAGGCTTGTTGTGTGGATGAGGATAATTGGCGGAACGCCGAGGACATGCTCCTCATGCCGCGCGATGGCGGCACGATCTCGTTAGCACCGAGCCCCGGCTCGCTGGTCCGGTTGGCGTTCCATTTTTGAAAGGTACTCCCGGCAGGAGTTGCGGCTCCTGCCGCTATGCAGAGTCTGCTCCGCGCCGCATAACGACGCGCTATCGCGCTTTGGCATTGCGCCTGCAACCTCCGCGTTCGAAGCGCGGTGCTCTATACATTGAGCTACGGGAGCATTGAAGTGGTGTCTCCGGCAGGATTCGCACCTGCGGCCTGCTGATTCGTAATCAGCCACTCTTTCTACTGAGCTACGGAGACATGAAGAGTGCCTGCGGCGAGAGCTGCACTCGCACTGGACCGATTTTGAAACGGGTGTCTCTGCTATTGGACTACGCAGGCATAAATGGTGCCCATGGCAGGACTCGCACCCGCACTGGACCGCTTCTGAGGCGGTTGTCTCTGCATTGGACTACATGGGCTAAAAGCTGGCGGCCCTGGATGGAGTTGCGGCTCCTGCCGCTGTGCGAATTCTGCTCCGCACCTCATGATGACGCGCTGTCGCGCTTTGGCGCTCGCACCATCAACGCTGCGCTTCAAAGGCGCATGCTCTGCTGATTGAGCTACAGGGCTGTCTTGAAATGGTCGGTCTGGCTGGAATTGCACCAACACCTCGCGGGTTATGAGCCCGACGCTCTACTGTTAAGCTACAGACCAATGAAAATGGTCGGATACCCCGGTGCTGCCCCGGGCTTGTCTTGGTCCCAAACCAAGCGAGTTCGCTGGCTCTCTCGTATCCGATGAAATGAAATGGACGTGCGCCCCAGGCTTGCACTGGGTAATGCGGTTTTGCGGACCGCCGACTCGGCTCTTTGTCTTGCGCACGAATGAAGAAAATGGTCGGATACCCCGGTGCTGCCCCGGGCTGCTCTTGCTTCCAAGGCAAGCGAGTGCTGCTGGCTCTCTCGTATCCGATATAAAAAATGGTTCCCTCAGCCGGATCCGCCCCGGCACCGCTTCGTCCACAACGAAGAATGCTGCTGTTACACTATGAAGGGAGTGTTGAAATTGAAATGGATCCTCCGGTGAGGTTTGCACTCACATGGTCCTGTTTACGAAACGGGTGCCTTTCTAGGTCGGCCACGGAGGAGTTTTTGAAAAGTGGTGCGGTCAGTCGGACTCGCACCGACGTTTCAGCCTTGGCATAGCTGCGTCCTGCTGCTGGACGATGACCACATTGAATCTGGTGCGGCATGTCGGTGCTGCCCCGACGCGCCCTGCTTGGAAGGCAGGCATGCTTGCTGTTACATCAATGCCACATTGAAAAGAAGAAATGGTCGCTGGAGTTGGCAGCGCGCCAACCTGTGCGGATCTTCAACCCGCCGCTCATCTGTCTAAGCCATCAAGCGTTGATTAAATAGGTGGTCCCTCTGCGTGGTGACGCTCCACGGTCTGCCGGTTATCGACCGGCTGCTCTGCTGTTGAGCTACGGAGGGTTGAAAAGAAAATGGCGGAGCACCAGAGAATCGCACTCTGGACGCCTTTAAAGGGCGCAGCGGTTTTCGAGACCGTTTCCTCGTCTGTGCCGGACGTGCTCCTTATCAAAGTGGTGCCCACACCAGGAGTTGCCGCTCCTGCGGCTGTGCAGTTACTGCTCCGCGCCTCATGATTTTGCGCTAACGCGCAGACCGCTGCACCTGGAACCACGGCCGTTAGAAGCGGCGTATGCATGTCTGTTACACCTCGTGGGCATTAAAAATTGGCTCCTCAGGTTGGATTCGCACCAACACAGCCGCTTTAACAGAGCGGCATCCTACTGTTAGATCACCGAGGATTTTTGAAATGGTGGAGCCGGACGGTAATGCTCCGTCACTTGCTGGGTGCAAACCAGCCGTGCAATCTTCTACACTACGGTCCCATGGAAACTGGCGGTCCGTGCGGGCTTTGCTCCCGCGACCCTCCGCTCGACAAGCGGGCGCTCTACTGGACTGAGCTAACGGACCTTGATTGAAAATGGTGGAGCCGGACGGTAATGCTCCGTCGCTTGCTGGGTGCCACCCAGCCGTGCAGTCTTCTACACTACGGTCCCATGAAAATTGGACGCAGGGGATGGAGTTGCACCAACCAAGACAGGCTTATGAGACCCGTCAGAGCACTGGCTCTCCCTGCATTTTGAAAAATGGTGCGGCGTCACGGTAACACTCCGTGCGGTCTCTGTGAGCATCGGGTTTACAGCCCGGGTCGCCTTTTTAACGATCTACCGCCGCGTTCTTTGAATTGGAAAAATGGCACGGCGGGTGGGTACTGCCCCCACATCTTCGGGTTTTGGAGGCCCGTGCATTGCTTGTCTGCCACCGCCGTATCTTATTGGAGAATCATCAAGTTCTGCCATTCAAGGACACGGAGTCGGCCGATCACCACTCTCTCCCACAGAGTAACACACCACTTTTGCCGTGCTCCGTGCCCTTGAATGGCAGATCAGCCTCTTGTGAAGGTGATCTGCCAAATAAAGAACGAACACCGCTGCCACGCACGGGATAGAGTGGAGGTCACTCGATCGCTGGCGTCGCACCCGCAGGTCTTTCACGGCGGATGTTTCGGTGTTTATGGCACACCTCCCAGGGAAGCCGTTTCGTGATGTCAAAAAGGGACAAAAAATCCCCGTATTCCTCGCTTCGGCGTAGGAATATTGCGTATTTGAAGACTGCTTCAGTTGACATTCGGTAGGAGGGGTGCGAACCTGTTTTCAGGTCTGCTTCTTGCGTTTCTAAACGACTCCTCCCGGAGTCAGCTTGGCTGGCCTTGCCCCGGTTTCCGTTAGCGCGGAGGCCGGGGTTTTTCGTGCTATGGGGTGGCGGTCAGGCGACCGCGGGTTCAATCAATGATTTGAAAAATGGGGTGGCTGGTTCGGTTCGATGCAAAAGAAAAAGCCCTGCTGCCTTGGAGTGGGCGAGCAGGGCTTCCTTCGGAAACTTGGCCTCCGGGGCCTAATGGGGCGTCAAAGCACCCTGCTCGTCATATCTCTTTGTCGGGAGACTCCAATCTTGATGTGCCTCATAGGCGGGCATAAAGCCAAGACCCAGTCTCACACACAAAATCTCTCCCCCACGCGCTATCAGCAGCGCGGATGAGTTAAGATGTGTCGAATTGGTTTTCATGGCTTGTATTGAAGGTAACGAATGATGACACGGCTTTATTGGGCCGTCAACAAAGAATCTGTATTTTTCTTATGCAGTCGGATTGAGGTGCTGTTTTCACACCTAAAACTCCTGCAGCTCAGCGAAACGCGTTTTCCATCGCCTCCACATTCGACTTCATCACAGTCATGAAGTCACCGCTCTCAGGCACGTTTCCACATGGATCAAAGACCACGCTCTGAATGCCAATGGAGGCGAGCTTGTCCACGTTCTCCTTGGTGGGCTCGCCTTCCCAGATCATCCAGCGCGCACGGTGATTGGCGAGAACTGCACGAAGATCGTTAAGCGCCGTGTCATCGATCGCCGTTTCTGGCTCCCAAAGGACCGACTTGATGTTCAGGCCATAACGACGTGCCAGATAATGATAGACGGGATGGGATGCCACCAGAGGATACTGAACCAAACGATGGCCGACTGCAGTCATGCGGGCATCTAGTGCATCCAGTTCACTTTTCAGAGCCTGCGTGTTTTTGGTCATGGCGTCCTGCGCGGCAGGCACCAGTTTGATCAGAGCGTCGCTCACTGCCTGCGCCTGCTTGGCAGCCTGGTCGAAAGCGATCCATGTGGTGAAAGCAGTGCCGCTGTGGCTGTGTTCACCACCAGGACCGTGGCTGTGCGTGGTGGCGTCTCGCACTTCAATAAATCCTGAGGCAAAAGCGGCGGATGTATCCACCACCTTGGACTCTGGCAGCGTCACCTTGTCAGCCCACTTGGAGTAGGCGGCGCCGTTCATGAGAATGAGGTCGGCATTTTGAAAGGCGGTGATGGCCGCTTCGTCCGGCTGCCAGAAGGCCGGATCCTCCCCCTTTGGCGCGAGGAAGCGCACTTCAACGGCATCGCCGGCGATGCGTTGTGCGAAGTACTGCAGCGGGTAGTTTGCCACCAGCACCTGAGGCTTGCCGGACTTTGCCGCCCCGGGCGTGGCCGCGCTTTCAGCAGCTTTTTCAGCAGGAGCCGGAGCCGAAGGCTTGCAACCCGCGAGGATCAAGGCAAGGCAAGAGAAAAGGAGTGTTCGCGTTTTCATGAGAGATTGGGACATTTGTTAGGTCATGCGCGATCAATGGCAAACTCACTTTTCAGTCACCGAGCCGGAACTCACCGCGCTGAAGGAGGTCACGCATCGCCTTACGATACGGTGCCGGCATCGGCGTGGACTCAAGTTCGGCAAAGGGGATGATGCGGTGCGTATCGGGCCATGCCCCGTTTTGCTCATACGGTTCATGCACCCATAGCGTGACCTTGTAGCGGGTGATGCCGTACTGCATGCGCAGCAGCACCGGCGGAGGCTTTTCGGCATGGCTGTCGTTTAACGCAGGCAGCTTCCACAATCCCGTCCGGCGTTTGCCCGTCTCCAGTTCCAGCAGCACCCCTTCTTGCGTGCGCAAAAAAATGACGCGCTCGGTCACGGCGGTGATCTCCTGCCGTGACTGCTTCACCGGCAGAGTTTCGGGGCTGGTGGCACGGCAGTGGGAGCGCACGGGACAAAGCTCGCACGCAGGCTTTGCGGGTGTACAGTGCGTCTGCCCGAGCTCCATCAGCGCCGAGTTTAGCGCACGCGGGTTTTCGGTCGCTTTCACCAGGGCCTTTGAGCGTTCCCACAGCAGCTTGACTCCAGCGGTGGAGTCCACAGGAGTGGCGTCGTTGTAAAGGCGCGAAAGAACCCGTGCAATGTTGCCATCCACAATCGGTTCCGCGAGACCAAAGGCAAAACTCGCCACCGCGCCCGCCGTGTAGGGGCCGACTCCCGGCAGCGCGAGAATGGCTTCTGGATTGGACGGAAACACCCCGCCGTGCTGCTCCATCACCTCCCTGGCCAGCTTCTGCAGATTCCGTGCGCGCCGGTAGTAGCCCAGCCCTTCCCAGGCTTTCAACACCTCGTCTTCCCGGGCGCCTGCCAGAGCCTTGAAATCAGGAAACCTCTCCAGCCAGCGGGCGTAGAAACCACGGTCCAGCACGGTGGCTATCTGGGTCTGCTGCAGCATCACTTCTGAAATGAGGATCGCGTAAGGATCGCGCGTGCGGCGCCAGGGATAGTCGCGCGCGTTGCTGGCAAACCAGTTCACCAGTTCCTCGGCTATGGCGTGGAGATCGGGCCTGGCAGTCTGGGTGCGCATCGTTGACCATCTATGAACGAACCTGTGCTTTTTTCATAAAGCTTTCGCTTCTCGTTCGTTTAAAATCCGCCTCTCATGTCCGCCCCCCTGACCAGCTACACCCATGCGCTCACTGCAGACCAGGCGGCGAGACTGCGCCCCCTTCTGGAAGCGCGTGGCTTCGAGTTTCAGACCAAGCCCTACTGCCTCTACGCCGCCGCCAAATCCAAGGTCAACATCTGCGTGTACGAAAAAGGTCCCAAGATCGTGGTTCAAGGCAAGGAGACCGAAGACTTCATCACCAATCTGCTTGAACCCGAGGTCCTCGGAGAGGCAAAGCTCGGCTACGAGGAAGTTCACCATCCGGAAATGTTTCAACCGCATATCGGCGTGGACGAGAGTGGAAAGGGCGACTTTTTTGGCCCGCTCGTCATCGCCGGGGTCTATATCGATGGTGCCGCCGCACACCGCCTGCGGGATATCGGCGCCGTGGACAGCAAGCGGATCGGCAGCGACGCCCGCATCTTCAAAATCGCCGCGGACATCCGCACCATCCCAGGACTGGCTTGGGAGGTCATCGCCATCCGCCCGGAACGCTACAACGAGCTTTACACCAAGTTTGGCAACTTGAACCGGCTGCTGGCCTGGGGCCACGCCCGGGTCATCGAAAGCCTGCTCGAGCGTGTCCCCGGCTGTCAGCGGGCCATCTCAGATCAGTTCGCCAATCCCGCCGTCCTGCAGCGCGCCCTGCAAACCCGCGGCAGGCAGATCGAGCTGGTGCAGCGCACCAAGGCGGAAAGCGATCCCGCAGTGGCCGCCGCCTCCATCCTGGCCCGCGAGGCCTTCGTGGGCTGGCTGAGATCCGAAGGCCAGGCTTACGGCATGGAATTCCCCAAGGGAGTTTCAAATTCCGTAAAACAAGCGGCCGCCACCTTGATAAATCAACATGGCAGCGACATTTTGCCCGCCCTGTGCAAGATGCACTTCCGGACTTCCTCCGAGGTACTATTCGGGTCTGTTTCGGAAACACCCCAGATAAATATCCCGAGAGAATCATAGGTAGGCAGGATAATTCGACACAGAATTTAGTTGCACCCCATTAAACGTCTCGCTAGTCACATCATTATGACAACGATCACCAAAAAGGATTTGGTTGCCGAGCTCAGCAATGCAACCGGGATCAAACATGCCGATACACTGGCCATGGTGGAAGCATTTATGGAGCTGGTTTCTAAAAACCTGGCCGAAGGCAATGAGGTCACGCTCCGGACATTTGGCACCTTTGACCTGCGCGTGGCACGTGGCAAAATTGGGCGCAATCCCAAACAGCCGAACTCCGAGGTGATGATTCCCGACCGCTGCGTCGTGCGCTTCAAGCCCAGCAAGGAGCTCAAATCCCGCGTAGCCGCCCTTTCGGTGAGCAAAGTGCATGACGGCCAGGCTTTGAACGGCAGCGCCGTGTAAATCCGTGCTTCCTGTGGGGAAACGATCGTAAGGGCTTGGTATTCGTGTGCAACGTCTGGCGATTTGGTGCGTACTTTTGGCCCACCATGCTGCCTCGATTACTCTCCACGCTCGCGTTTACTGTCCTGCTGACCACCGCTTCCGCCGCCCCCCAGTGGATCTGGAGCTCCAAAAGCGGCGACAAGGATCCCAAAGTCACTTTCCGTCACCGCTTTGAAGTCCCGGCCGGGGTGCAGTCTGCCACGCTGGAACTCACCTGCGACAACGGCGCGGATGCCCTCATCAACGGCAAAAAAGTCCTCTCCAATCCTGACTGGATGGAGCCCTCCAAGGCGGACGTCAGCAAAGACCTCAAGCCCGGCACGACGAATGAGATCATCGTCCACGCCCGCAATAAAGGCGGCGTCGCGGCTTTGATCGCCCGGCTGACGGTGAAGCTGCCGAAGGACCAGTCCAAAGTCCTCCTCGAGACCAGCGATAAATGGGAGGCGACCACCACAGGCAAGGAAGAGTGGAAGACTGCCAGCGTCATCAGTGAATACGGCAAGGGGCCCTGGGGCCTCGCCTTGGATGGCAAACCCGGCGGGGGCAACAGCGGCCCGGCCGAGAGCATCGCCGCCAGCGAGATCACCGTCCCCAAGGGCTTCAAGGTCGAAAAACTCTACAATGTTCCCAAGGACCAGGAAGGCTCCTGGGTGGCCCTCACGGTCGATCCGAAAGGCCGCCTCATCGCCTGCGACCAGTACGGCAGCATCTACCGCATGAGTGTTCCCGCCGTGGGCAAAACCGAGAGCCTCAAGCCTGAAAAACTCGCCATTCAACTCGGCAAAGCCCACGGACTCCTCGCCGCCTTCGACAGCCTCTACGTCATGGTCAATGAGGACGGCAAAAACAACGGCCTCTACCGAGTGCAGGACTCGGATGGTGACGATCAGTACGACAAGATCACCAAGCTCCACACCATGGCTGGAGGCGGCGAGCACGGCCTTCACAGCATGGTCGTAAGCCCAGACGGCAAACGCATTTTCTTCAATTGCGGCAACCACACCAAGCTGCCCGAAGGCCTGGAAGACAGCCGGCCGGCCAAAATCTGGAGTGAAGACCACATCCTTCCGCGCATGTGGGACGCGAATGGCCACGCACGCGGCATCCTCTCCCCCGGCGGCTACATCTGCAGCATGAACCCGGACGGCAGCGGCCTGGAGCTTTTCTGCTACGGCTTCCGCAATGAGTTCGACATTTGCTTCAATGACCAGGGCCAGCTCTTCACCTATGATGCGGACATGGAGTGGGACATCGGCAGCCCGTGGTACCGCCCCACCCGTGTAAACCACTGCGTCAGCGGCGCTGACTACGGCTGGCGCAGCGGCAGCGGCAAGTGGCCCAATTATTACCCTGACTCCCTTCCGACCACGCTCGACATCGGCCCCGGCAGCCCCACCGGCGTCGTCGCTGGCACCGGCGCAAAATTCCCTGCCAAATACCAGCACGCCATCTTCATCAACGACTGGACCTACGGTACCATGTGGGCCATCAACCTGGAAGCCAAGGGTGCCAGCTACGCAGCCACCAAGGAGGAGTTTGTCTTCGGCAAGCCGCTGCCCCTCACAGATGTGGTCATCCACCCGCAGGATGGTGCCATGTACTTCGCGGTCGGTGGTCGCAAAACACAGTCAGGCGTCTATCGCGTGACCTATGTCGGCACGGAATCCACCGCACCAGCGCAGGCACAGCCCGTCGCCGACGACTTCAAACTGCGCGCCTCTCTCGAAGCTTTCCACACAGGAAAGATCGATGCCGCCAAAGCACTTCAGGAAGCATGGGCCAACCTCGGCAACAGCGACCGCCATGTGCGCTACGCCGCTCGTGTGGCCATTGAAAAGCTCCCAGTCGCACAGTGGCAGGAGAAAGTCTTTTCGGAGAAAAACCCCGTCGTATTGATCGAAGGCATCATTGCTCTCGCTCGCGTCACGGGGGCCAAAGCCGGAAACGAAGGTGGCAGACCTGCCGCCAAGCCCACCGGCACCTCCTCAGAACCCATTGGCAACGTCTCCGGTGAGAATGCCGAGCTGCAGGGCCGCATGCTACTCACCCTGGGAAGTCTTGCAGGAACCAAGCTTCCTCTTGATCAACAGCTCGCCGCCCTGCGCGCTCTGGAACTCATCCTCATTCGTCTTGGCAAGCCCGACGCCGATGTGTGCTCCAAAATGGCCGTCGTGCTGGATGCTGCGTATCCGGCCGAAGATCCCTTCGTGAATCGCGAGCTCTGCCAGATCCTCGTCGCCATAGACTCCACACAGGTCGTTTCCAAAACCCTCGCCATCATGGCCACCGCCAAGGATGACTTTCAGGAAGTCGCCAGCGATGCGGTTTTGAGCCGCAATGACGGCTACGCCAACGCCGCTCGTGCCGCCGCAGGCAGCCGCCCGAATGCCCAGCAGATCAGCTACATGTTCGCGCTGCGCAATGCCACCGCAGGCTGGACTCCCGAACATCGCAAGACGTTCTTCTCCTGGTTCCCGCATGCCCGCACCTGGAAAGGTGGCAACAGCTTCAAGGGCTTCATCGAAAACATCCGCAAGGATGCCATGGCCACCTTTGTGCCTCAGGAAGAAATCGCCTCCCTCGAAGCCATCAGCAGCAAGGTTGAGGCCAGCACAACCATCCCCAACTACGTTGCACCGAAAGGTCCCGGGAAAAACTGGACCGTGGATGAAGCCGTCGCACTGACCGCCGGCGGACTCAAAGGCCGCAACTTTGCCAATGGAGAGGCCATGTACCGCAGCATCATGTGCGCCACCTGCCACCGCTTCAATGGAGAGGGCGGCAGCATCGGCCCCGACCTTACCGGCGTGGGCAACCGCTACACCATGCGCGACCTGATGGAAAACATCGTCGATCCCAGCAAGGTCATCTCCGACCAGTACGACAGCCACGAAATCACCAAGAAGGATGGCAGCGTCATCATCGGCCGCATTGTTGTGGAGGAAAACGGCAAGGTCTTCATCATGACCAACCCCTTCGCCCCCAACGACCACATGGCCATTAATGAGAGCGACATCGCGAAGAAAGGCACCCGCAAAGTCAGCATGATGCCCCCCGGCCTCATCAATAATCTCAATCAGGAAGAGCTCCTCGACCTCATCGCCTACATGACCAGCGGCGGGAACGCGAAGGACAAGGCCTTCCAGAAGTAGCCCTGTTGCACGACATCTGAATCAAGGAAGGCCGGCGCTTTGCCGGCCTTCTTTTTTCCCCTGTTCAAAGGCGGGCACTGCGGCTAGAAAGCCCGAAAACATGCAGCACTTCTTCACCCAAGGAATCGCCGTCCTTTTTTCCCAGGCACCTGATCTCGGCTCGCTGCGCCAGCTCTTCGAACGCCAGGGCTGCATCATTACTGCCGACGAAGACGCCACTGAATGGAGGGAGATGCAGGGAGCCTGCCTCACTCTCGCGACTGATTTTGAAAATGGCGCCGTCTGCTGGGTGGACATCTGCGAATTTCCCTGGCCGGATGACATGGGAGCCACCGGAGATCCCACTTTGCTGACTTCCGCCCATGCGTTGGGAGCCTTTGGCCCCTTTGTGCATACGGGCGCCTTGGAGCGTGCACTTCAGGCACCCGGATACCAAGCAGCGGTACCGACAGCGCACGAACACCGCGCCTTTGTGCGCCTGCGCACGACTCACTTTTTTCAAGCTCCTGACAGTGCTGAAAAAACAAGCCCTGCTAAGGCGGAGAATGCCAGGCCGCTGCAGGAGCTCGGTTTCTTGCTCAAAACAGCCGCCGCGCTCGCGGAGCTGCCAGGTGCGCTCGCTTACTTCAATCCGAACAGCGAAATGATTCTGCCTTTGGATGGCCTGGGCGGTATACTGAGCAGCGCACAGGAGCACAAAACTTTTCCCATCGAGGCTGTCTGCCGTTTGCGAGGCTGCCCCGCCGAAGAAAGCTGGTCCTTCGTGGACTGCATCGGCATGGCACAGCTGGGCATGCGCGATCACGAGTTCGCCTGGGAGGACATCTCCAACACTCGCACTGAACAGATCCACTTCCTGGTCAACCTCCTGCACTATCAGGCGGACAACACGGTACAGATTGAAAGCGGGCACACGACCGACGGCCCCAATGGTCAGCGCTGGCGTGCTCAAGAGCGTGAAGAGTCTTGTATGGTTCCGCCACGGAAGGTTCTGCACTGGACGCTGGAAGGCGCGCCTCCCGAACCCGAACAACTGGCCGCAAGGCCCGGCAGCGCACCACCAGAGACGAATGAAGAAAGCGCGCTGTTCTCCGAAGCCTCTGAAATCATGGCCAAGCTGGATGCCTGGCAGGCGTTGCGCAGTACGATCCATCAACGCGCGGTGAGCTGGCTGCGCTCTACCGAGTTTCGCACGGTTTACTATGACGACGCCCATGTGCCATTCGCGATGAAGATCGCGCTGGAGATGGCCATGTCCAAAAAAAAGGCGCAGGACACCTGGCAGCAGCTTCAGTATTTGGGACAGCAAACTCCGCAGTTATGGAACCAGTACCAGCAGCTCGCGACTCATGGCCAGGTGTGGTTCGCCGTGCCGATGATGACCAATCCTGCCTTTGCCACAGAAAAGAACACTTTGTTGCCCTGCGGCGTCATCGTGGCCGCAGAGCAGACGAGCACGGAAATCTGCGCCGCAGGCATCTTTGCCATGGTCGCTTATGAAGTTTATTCTGGAGAGGGCGACGCAGCCAAGTTTCCTGGAACAGCGAAGATGATGTCTGACGACAGCTACCGAGTGTTTTACCGCGAAGCCTTTCCGCTGACAGAAACGCATGGCCGTCATTTCACGCTGCTGAGCGTCCTGCTACGCCATTCATGGATGCCGCCAAAGGACGTGCCGTTTATTCCCTTGCTCGCCATGCCCGGTCCTCAGGGGGCCGTGGTCCAGATTCCCTGGCACATTGCCACCGGCACCCCTCCTCTGCCCGGCTCTGCGGATCCTGGACGCTTTGCCGAGGTTGCCGCGCTGGACCCCAAGACGGTGCATAAGCCGCAGAAGCGAGGCTGCTGGGACATCATCAGCCTCATTATCTGGGCAATCTTTTTGACCGGAGTCATCGGCGGAATTGTACAGTTCTTTATCGAAACGCCATCCAAACCCTCCAAAACACCACAGCTTCAAAAGAAGGTTTCGCCGCAAGGGGCGTCTAATCAGAAATAGCCGCTCCTCCCGCACGTTTTCCATTCATCACTCACACCTCCATGCATCGCATCTTTTTCGCCCTTCCTCTTTTCGCAGCACTCGCCTCAGCCGCCGAGCCTGCAAAACCTGCTGAACCCAAAAAGGAGAAGCCCTTCACCCCCGGTGGCATCTACCGTCAGGGAGACATGAACCGGCCACGCCCCACGGTGATCACGCCGCCCACTGCAACGACTGCTCCCAGCGATGCCATCGTGCTCTTCGATGGCAAGGACCTCTCCAAATTCATCCGTAGACCGCGCAAAGACGACAAAGACCAGAGCGACGTGCCGAACTGGAAGATCGAAAATGGCTACGCAGAAATCCTGCCCAAGGGCGGCGACATTGATACCAAGGACAAATTCGGCTCCTGCCAGATTCACCTCGAATGGGCCACGCCTGCCGAGGTCGTGGGCAAAAGCCAGGGCCGTGGCAACAGCGGCGTGCTCATCCATGGCTGGGGAGAGGTGCAGGTGCTCGACTCCTATGAAAACGACACCTATCCCGACGGCCAGGCCGGCGCCATCTACAGCAACTATCCACCGCTCGTGAACGCCAGCCGCAAGCCCGGCGAGTGGCAGAGCTACGACATCATCTGCGAATGCGCGACGCTGGATGAAAAAGGTAAAGTCGTCCAGCCAGCTCGCATCACTGTGTTTCACAATGGCGTCATCGTGCAGCACGCCGTCCCTCTCGAAGCGACCGTTCAGGAGTTTGGCTTTGCGCTGCAGGATCATCACAATCCCACCCGCTACCGCAACATCTGGGTGCGCCCCCTGCACCGCCGCGATGAAAATGCGAAAAAAGACGAGGCCGTGAAGTAAAAATGTTTCGCGCCCTGCATTATGACGGACCTACGCTGCGATCCCGGCGTCACTGTCCGCCTACTTCTTCTTCGCCGCAATCTGGTCCTTCCGCAGCTTCTCCGTCACCATCTTGTGCGTCTCCTCACCTATCCACAGATCGGTGCAGACAGACGGTTTCCCTGGCAGCTCGGCCGTGCGATTGAAGAGCAGTGCATCGCCCTCCTTCAAATCGGCCAGTTTGACCTGCTGGTCCGCCTTCCACACACGCGTTGCGTCATTCACGCGCAGAATGCGCCTTCCGATGTCCTGCGGCCGCTGCATGTCCCCATTGTAATCCTTTACCAGCGGGAGCTGCCAGGCCACATGGACCTGATCTCCCTGCATAGCTATGACACGAGCCGTGATCGCATTTGCGCCCGCGTGGCTGAAGTCATCGCTGATGAAACTGATACGGGTAAAAGCTCCCTTCTCATCCTGGAAAACATGAAAGCGATAACGCTGGCCGGTGGGTAGTAGGGCAAACTGCGGATCGGCACCGAGAAGTTTGAGCGTGTGGTGCTTGATCAAGGTGAAGTTCACAGGCTCGCCCGTCAGTTCGCTGAGAAACTGGCCCGAGCCTTTCTTGGCATCCACCTGCACGAGCTGGCCAAACATCATGTGCTCAGCGAAGGGCGGCGGCTTCACATCGTCTTTGAGCTGGTACCAGGGCAGCTTCTCATTGCTGAAATCCGTGCGAAAAGGAAACTGCTCAGGGTAATCATGGGCCACATTTTCCACCAGTTCCTGATTGAGCATGCGGCCAAATCCGTAGCCCATCAAACTCTCACCATAGAACTGATCCTGCACCTTCCAGCCGCCGAGGAAAACGCGCACGACACGCCCGCGGCGAAAGCCTTCGAGCATGTTGCCCACCTTCACCGTCACCTGCACGCCGCTGCTGCCGAAGTATTCGGTGGGCACCTTGTTCACCTCAGTGATGGAGCAGCCTTCACCATCCACACCTGGATTCCACGTGCGGAGCTCTTCGTTCGCCACGCAGAGCTTGCCGCTTTTCCCCACTGCGATCAGCTCGCCATACGCAGCCTGAAAGGCAGCCGGGTCAGCACTGAAAAAAGTAAGAGTCACAGTGTTGCCCGAAGTTTTGTCGATCCAGCCAGCCACACCGCGCTTCTCCGTGAACTCGCGGAACTTCTTCAACTGCGCCGCATCAGCCGGCTGGCCGTCATCGGTGGTGACCAGCTGTGAGCCTGGCAGCATGAGGAAGGTCATCTTCGTCCCCAGCGGCACCTCACGAAGATCCGCCTCCACCCCCTTGTACTTCATGATCGCATAAGGCGGCATGGAGAAGGGCACCAGCGTGCCGTCGTCTGCGCGGAACTCGCCTTTGCGCAGAATGTAGTCCACACTGACGAGCTCGCCATGGATGCGCCTGGCATCATTCAGCGGCGGGAACTCCATCCCATGGGCGAACATGGAGGAGGCAAGAAGCAGGGAGCAGAGCAGTCGCATGAGGTGGGTCACTTAAATTTCACATCCACCTTAGGCAGGAGGGCCTTGATTTTGGCCTGCGTCTCTTCCGGGTAGCCCTTCTGGCGGTCGATGATTTTAAGCTCTTTGAGAAAGCTGAAACCCTTCAGCACCGCCAGACGCTCCTCCGGCATGGCCGGGCTGCCGAGTTCGAGGGATTCGAGCTGCGTCATCGTGGCCAGCAGCCTGAGATCATCGTCGGTGGTGGCCTTGCAGTTCGTGAGCGTCAGGCGCTTCAACGTCTTGATCTCCTTCACGATGGGAAGCGACTCAGATTTGTCGAAGCCCTCACCAAGCTGCAATGATTCGAGCGGCAGCGTGGTGATGTTTTTCAGCGCAGCAGGTGTCGCATGCGCACCTAGCTCCAGCCCTTTCAGCTTCGTCAGCTTGGCCAGATTGGGAGCACCTGCATCCGTGAACTTCGCATGCGCAAGGCTGATGCTTTCGAGATTCGGCAGGTGGTCGCACAGTTCTTTCAACCCCTCGTCGTCAATGCTGCTGCCACGATGGCTCACCTTGATCAGCTTGGTGAAGCCGTCGAATTTCGCGTAGGCGCGTCCGGTGATCTTGGTGCCCACAAATGAGAAGGACTCCAGATTTTTCAAACCGGCGAGCTGCGCCATGCCCGCATCCGTCAGCGAACCGTTGTTGGTAAAGCGCAGAGTCTTGAGATTGGTGAGCTTCGAGATGTTCGGCATCCACTCGTCATTGAACTTGGTGGAAATCACATTCAGCGACTCCAGAGTGGTGATGTGACCCAGATGCTCAAAGAAGGCCGCATCATACGGATCTTTCTCGCGATGGTCATGCGGTCCTGTGTTTGGCACGGCAAGGTCCACCAGCTTCAGGCTCTGGCCGTCTTCGGTCTTTTCGACTTTGCCCTTGGCACCTTCGACGATCTTGGTGACGGCTTCGACATGCGGGTCCAGGGCAAGAGCGGGAAGGCTTGCGGCAAAAGACAGCAGGGTGAGGAATGAGAGAGTTTGTTTCATGGGAATTGGTTGGAAAAAATGGAGGAGGTCTCGGATCACACGATTTCACTGACGGGTCCCAGGCTGTCCACGAAGGTCTCTGCATTGACCTCCATCTTCTGCAGCATGGTCACGAGCACATTGCTGAGGCGGGCCTTGCCGTCCTTGGGTTTGCCACAAAGGCTGCGCCACTCGTCATAGCTCAGCGTGTAGTCCTCTTTGAGATGGGGCTTGTTGTAATCCAAGTGCTGGCCGTGCTTGAGGCCTAGACCTTTTCCACCAGCGAGGAGGATGGGCAGGTTGCTGTTGCAGTGGCTGTGGCCGTAGCTCATGCCGCTGCCAAAGAGCACCATCGTGCGATCCAGCAGCGGCTCATCGCCATCCTTCACAGCACGCAGTTCATCAAGGAAATGCGCAAATTGCTGCATGATGAAAGCATCGCTCTTTGCCAGCCGGTCCAGGATCACCGGATCACCGTTGTGATGGGAGAGATTGTGCCGTGCCTGCGTGATCTGAATCTCAGGAATCGCCAGCCCATTGCCTTCGCTGCCGTTCATGTAGGTAACCACGCGCGTCATGTCAGTGCGCAGCGCGAGTACAATGATGTCGAACATCGTGCGCCAGTATTCACCCGCCTGCGCCTTCGGCACATCGCGCTGGAAGGGAGCGGCGAGATTCTTTTCCACCACCGGCTTCGGAATGTCCAGCCATGCGTCCAGGCGCTCGGTGCGCTGCTCCACATCGCGCACGGCGTGCATGTATTCGTCCAGCTTGGTGCGGTCGTCAGAGCCGAGCGCGAGACGAAGGGACTTCGCATCATCCAGCACCGCATCCAGTACACTGCGGCGTTTGGTCAGGCGCACTCGCTGCGCTCCGATGCCCCCTGGCTCTTCACCAAACAGACGGTTGAAGATGAGCTTTGGATTGTCCTCCGCCGGCAGAGGCACGCCATCGCGTGAGAAGGCCAGCGTGTTCGTGCCAAAGGGGTGCCCGGTGCCGGAAGAGATGGAAAGCTCCAGAGAATTGAAGCGCGTCTGCTGACCCACCACCTCGGCCATCATCTGATCGCAGGAAATGGTGTTTTCGTATTTGCGCCCGCCCTGCGCATCGATTTTAGCTCCCGTGAGCCATGTATCCGCGCACACATGCGCCTGTCCCAGACCGTTTGGATGATGCAGACCGCTGAAAACCGTGAGATCCTCCTGATGTTTCGCCAGCGGCTTCAGCGAAGGAGACAGCTCGTAGCCCCGCCCCGCCTGTTTGCACTGCCACGTCATGCCGTTCACGCCGTTGGGGATATACACAAACACACTGCGGCGTGGCTTGGTCGTGGCGGCGGCGCTGGCTCGCAGAGGCGTCATCGCATCGAGCAAAGGCAGCGCCATGGTCGTGCCGAGTCCGCGCAGAAAGTGGCGGCGGTTGAGAAGCCAGCGTTGGGATTGG
Source organism: Prosthecobacter sp. (assembly GCF_044222565.1). Taxonomy (GTDB): domain Bacteria; phylum Verrucomicrobiota; class Verrucomicrobiia; order Verrucomicrobiales; family Verrucomicrobiaceae; genus Prosthecobacter. Next base: position 220,299 of record NZ_JBGANA010000013.1, on the reverse strand, counting down.
ATGTTGCTCATGGGGATGCAGGTTAACGTTTCAAAAACAGCGGACTGGTGACGAGTGCCTCAATCAGCGAGGCCAGCTTATACCCGCCAGCCTTGGAAGCCTCAGCAATACGCTTTAGCTCATCGCGGTCAGAGAAGGTCATGCCCCGGCGCAGCGCATAGGTGGCGAGTTTGTCAGTCACGGCGGCGGCGAATTTATCCTCATCTTCCAGCAGGATCTTTTTCAAAGCCACCGAGTCGGCAAACTGGCGCCCGTCCGGTAGCACGCCGCTGGGATCGAGCGTGGGGTCGGCACCGGTGCCATCCTTGATCGTCTCCTCTGTGCGCCAGCGGCCGATGGCGTCGTAGTTGTCAAAGGCGATGCCGAGAGGATCGATCTTGTTGTGGCAGGCGGTGCAGTTTGGATCAGAGCGGTGCAGCTCCAGCTTCTCGCGCACCGTCGTTTTCTTCGCTTTCGCATCCGGCGTGCTCAGCGCGGGCACATTGGCAGGCGGCGGAGGCGGAGGCTTGCCAATGATGGACTCCAGCATCCAAACGCCACGATGCACCGGACGATGCCGCGTGCCGTCGGAGGTGAGGCTGAGCACGGAGGCCTGGGTGAGCAATCCACCGCGATGATCGTCCGCCTTTAGCGCGATGCGCTGCATTTGATCGCCACGAACGCCTTCGATGCCGTAGTGCGCGGCCAGGCGCTCATTGATCATCGTCCAATCAGAATCAAGAAAGTCACGCAGGCTGCCATTTCGTTTCAGCACTTCATTGAAGAAGGCCAGGGTTTCCGCCACCATGCTCTGCTCCAAATTCTCGTCGTAGTCGGGATACAATTCCTTGTCCGGCGGAAACATGCCCACCTTGCGGAGTTGCAGCCATTGGCGCGGGAAGCTGTCGGAAAACTCCTGCGCCTTGGGATCAGCGAGCATGCGTTTGACTTCCGCACCCAGCGTTTTCGCCTCGTGCAGCTTGCCCTGCTTCGCGAGATCCAGAAGGCGTGCATCCGGCATGGTGCTCCACAGGAAATAGGAGAGGCGGGACGCCAGTTCGTAGTCGCTGAGTCCGGGGGCGGCCTTCGCGGCATCTCCCTCTTCGAGATAGAGAAAGCTCTTCGCGCACAGCACGCCCATGAGGCCGTTCTTCACCGCCACTTCAAAGGTATCTCCCAGCTCCAGCGACTTGTTCACCGGCTGCATCAGGCGCTCGATCTCCTTGGCCTGCACCGGCCTGCGCCATGCGCGCGTGGCGAAGTTGGTGAGGATCTCCCGCGCATCCTTGCTGCTGTAGATCTGCTGATGGGCCTTCGTTGGCCAGGAGTCCACGATGGGGCCGTCCCACTCTACTGTGTCGATGATCAGCGTGGGCTGGATCGGCTTGAAGTCATCATCCGTCAGCTTGAGCTGCCATGGCACGCGGCTGCGGGTGGTGGTGAAGGCATTCGGCGTGCCGCTGTGGCGCGAGCGCCGGCCTTCGGGGTTCGGGCCAGGCACGGAGTTGATGATGCGGACGGGATACTTGCCCGCAACGAGATGCACCCTTGCCTCCACCGTGATGGGCTTGTCCTCCGGCGCATCCACATCCTGCTCGATGAGCGTGGTGTTGATGCTGGACATGTACACCTTCAGCCGCGGCGGGCGGCCGCCCTCGGGACGCAGGCCGCTGAGCTTGAGACGCAGGATGTAGTCGCCCGTGGTTTTGATGTCGATGTTCCAGGAGTCCGTGGTGTAATTTCTCGGCACGATTTCAATGCGCACCTTGTCCGCAATGCCACGCGCCTGATACTCCTCCTTGAAGCCCTTCCAGCGCATGTCAAAGGCCTCCCAGCGGATCACTTCGCGCTTCGGCTCGGGTCGAATTGACAGGGCCTCATCCAGAATCGTGTCTGCCGCGCTCAAATACTTCTCCACATGCGCCGGCGAGAGCGTCAGCACGGAGCCGATGCGCTCAAAACCCTTCCAGTCCGGGTCTTCCGGCAGGCCGCTCGGCGCTTTCACATCAAAGTTCACGCCCAGCAGATCGCGGATGGTGTTGCCATATTCGTCACGCGTCAGCTTGCGGAATGCCACACGTTCTCCGGCGGAGGACTGGCGCGCGGTTTCAGCTTCGCGCAGCTGCTGCACGATCCAGTCGGACACTGCGGAGATCTGCTCCGGTTTCGGCCTTCCCTCGTCCTCCGGCGGCATGTCCCCGGAGTTGATGCGGCTCATGATTTCCTCCCAGTGACCCATGATCTTGGGCGATTGCAGATCCACCACGAGATTGTCCACGCGCAGATCGCCCTTCTGCTTCTTGGCGTCATGGCACTTGTTGCAGTGTTCCTTGAAGAACGGGCGGACAAGGCCGGTCAGTTCACGCGATTCAGCGCCCATGAGCGAGTGGGAAAGCAGGATTGCGGAGGCGGTCAGCGCAAAGGTGGGAAGGCGTGTCATCGGTCGGTCATGGGACAAAACGGTGACCGCCGGGCCTTTGTGCACCGCCCCCGAATGTTCGGGGGCCGCAGTCCCGGCAGAAGACTGTGGCAGTTCGGCACTCCCCTCGCTAAGTTCCACGCACTGTGCGGCGACTCCTCCATCCACGCTTGTTTTTCCTGCTGCTGGCAGGCCAGACGGCGCGTGGCGGTATCGCGGAATGGATTCCTGAGATGCGAGCGCTTGCAGCCGATCGCGCGGCCTTGCAGCAAAAGCTCAGCACCATGCCAGCGGCACCCGAAGTGCAGTTCACCCAGCGTCTCGGCTGGCACAGCGAATACTCGTCCTCGCGTGACAAAGCGGAATGGGTGGAGCTGAATCTCGGCCAGGCTCAGCAGATCGACTCTGTGGTGCTCATCGCGCCGCCGCCGAATGGTGGCACCGTCACGCCCGGCTACGGCTTCCCGCTGCGATTTTACGTCGAGCTTCTCGAAGAGGGAGAGGACAACGAGCGCACCATCATCGCTGATCACACAGCGGAGGATTTTCCGAATCCCGGGGCGCTGCCCGTGGTCATCTCCGCAGGCGGACGCATGGCGCAAAAAGTCCGCATCACCGCCACACGTCTCTGCTCCACCGGAGAGCGCGGTTTCTTCGCACTGGGAGAGGTGATGTTGCTCCAGGGAAAGCAAAATCTAGGTGCGCGGCTGGAGGCCATCGGTCCCGCGGCAGTGCGTGCCAGCAGCAGCCAGGGCACGCGGCCAGACTGGGGCCGCATCAATCTGGTGGACGGCCACACCGTCCTCGGCCCCCCCCTCGGCACGCGCCGCAGTCCCACGCTTGGCTTTCGCAGCGTGCCCACCAGCGAAGGCCGCCCCTACACCAATCCCTGGGTGGAGGTGGATCTCGGCCAGGTGCGGCCCATTGATGAAATCCGCTTTTTCCCCGCGCATCCCCCCCAGTTTGCGCACAGCCACGGCTACGGCTTTCCCGTGCGCTACCAGATCGAGCTTCGCGAGGAGGACAATGACGAGCCGCGCATCCTGCCCGAGCCGCAATCCGGCAGCTACAACGCCCTTCCAGGAGACAACGTGGTCACCATCGTCGGCGCGCATCGCTCACGCTATGTGCGCATGCAGGTGCTGGCTCCGCATGTGAGCAATGGCTCCGTCGTGCTGGCCATCGCGGAGATGCAGGTGTGGTCCGAGGGGAAAAACATCGCCCAGGGCTGCGATGTGGATTCCACCGATTCCACACAGCAGGATGGCTGGTCCCGCACCGCTCTGGTGGACGGCTTTGCCAGCAGCGCGGACATCGTGGACTGGCCCGAATGGCTGGCCGCTCTTTCCCAGCGGCGGGAGCTGCAGCAGCAGCTCGGCGTGATCGAGGAAAAACGCGGGCTTGTCACCCAGCACTGGCAGCGCATCGCGGTGGGTTTGCTCATTGGCGGCGTCGCGGTGGCCATCATCATTCTGCTCATGTGGCTCAGGCGTCAGCGTCAGACCCGCCGGCAGGAGCTGGAGCGCCTGCGCGAGCGCATCGCGCAGGATTTGCACGATGAAATCGGCAGCAGCCTCGGCAGCATCGCCCTCATCGCGCAGGACATCCTGGCTGAGGGAGCGCAGAACGGCCAGGCCCGTGCAGATCTGCAGGAAATCAAGGAGATCGCCGACGAAACCGTGGGTGCCATGCGCGACATCACCCGCCTCATGCAGAGCGAGCGCTACGGCACCGATGACCTGACCACGCTGCTGCGCGAAACCGCCGCCCGCATGTTGCGCGGCATTTCCCACACCCTCGAAATCGACGAGCACGCCCAGACCCGCCGCCTCTCCGTGGACCGCCAGCGCGATCTCATGCTGATGTTCAAAGAAGCGCTGCACAATATCACCCGCCACGCCGCCGCCACGGAGGTGCGCATTTCCCTCACGCAGATTCACAACGACCTTGTCCTCACCCTCCGTGACAATGGCCAAGGCTTCGACACCACTGCAAAACACACCGGCATGGGCCTCACCAATCTGCATCGCCGTGCGGCGAAGCATCAAGGACGTACGGATATTGCGTCGTCGCCAGAAGGCACCGTTTTAACCCTCACTCTGCCGTTGCATGCCTGACGCAATCGCTTTAATCCGCCTCAGACCAGGCATGTACGTCGGCGACCCCGGCCCATGTGCCGTGGCGCACTTGGTGCATGAACTGGTAGCCAACGGGCTGGATCAGTATCTTGCCGGCCATGCGCGCAGAATTAACGTCACACATCAGGGGGCAGCCATCTGCGTGTCAGATGATGGCGCCGGTCTGCCATTTGACGAGCCAGGAGCGGAAGGCAGATCACTGGCGGAAACTTTCTTCACGGAATACCATCAAACGCCTACGGCGGATGGACACAGCCCGCACGTGCATCTGAATGCTGGAGGAATCGGCCTGATCGTAGTGACTGCTCTTTCAACCACGGTCGAAGTCGTCTCTCATCGCAGGGGCTTCCGCTGGCAGCAGCAATTCGAAAATGGCTGCGCTGTTTCAAGCCCGCAAAAAACTCCATCCACGGACCGAGGCACACGAATCACTTTTGTTCCCGATGCCAAAACGCTGCTTTCATCTTCTCCATCTTGGTCTCTCATCCGCCGCAAGCTCTTCGATACAGCCCACCTTTTTCCAGGTTTGATCTTGGGACTGCAGGAGGAAATATTCCATGCGCCGCGGGGCTTGATCGATCTCGCCGAGTTCATCACAGCCAAAGAGGAACCGTTTTCTAATCCAGATCAGCCGGCACTCAAGGTGGACATCGAGGTTGACGGCATCCACGTCAATGCGGCCGCCTGCGGCACCGCTGAGAAATGTCATTGGCTTTCCTGGTGCAATGGCATTGCCACCTCCCTGCATGGCACCCACGTTGCGGGTTTTAAAGACGCACTCCGTGCCGAAAAATGGACTCCAGCCGCCGCCATGATTCACGTTTTAATGAAGCAGCCTCGATTCAGCGCCCCCACAAGAGCCTCTCTCACCAATGAGCACGTTCGAAAAGTGGTGCGCCAAGCCATCCGCGATCAGATGAAGATGAACGGCTCGATCTAATCAACCCACTCCATGCCTGACCCCATCCAACTCTGGATCATCGAAGACCACAAGACCTACGGCGAGCGCCTGGCCCGTGCCTTGAACCGCCTCGATGGCATTTCCTGCACGCAGCGCTTCACGGCCTGCGAGGATGCCTTTGCCGCGCTCACCACCGAGCCTGCGCCGCAGGTGCTGCTGCTGGATGTGGGCCTGCCCGGCATGAACGGCATCGAAGGCATCGCACGGCTGCGGCAGCTCGCTCCGGAGGTGGCGATCGTGATTCTCACGGTCTTTGAAGAGGACGACAAAATCTTCCGCGCCATCTGTGCCGGAGCTGCGGGGTATCTCTTGAAAACCTCTAGCACAGAGGACATCGCCGCCGCCATTCGCAGTGCGGCAGCGGGGGGCTCGCCGATCAATCCGCACATCGCTCGGCGCGTGCTGGAGATGTTTTCCAAAGCCAACACGCCGCAGAAGGACTACGGCCTGACGCCGCGCGAGCTGGAGATTTTGAAGCTCCTCGTTGACGGCAGCACCATCAAGGACGCTGCCGCCCAGCTCGGCATTGGCTACTACACCGCAGACGAGTACATCCGCAGCGTGTATGTGAAGCTCCAGGTGCGCAGCCGGGGCAGCGCGATTGCGAAGGCGGTAAAGGAAGGGCTGGTATGAAGAGGAGAAAGAGCCAGAGGCCCTACTTCAAATACGGCCCCACCACTTCCTTCCAGATCGCATACCCGCTTGCATTCATGTGCAGGTTGTCTGAAACAAAAATATCGGGCTTCGGCATCCCATCCGGCCCCAGCATGTGCGGATAGACGTTGATGAACTGCAGCCGCTTGTCCGTCTTGGCAAACGCCTCCATCAGCCGGTTCGCCTCGATCATCTTGTCGATGAGCTTCCAGCGGCTCGGGTTCGGCGCGTTGGAGATGTAGCAGATGCGGCAGTCCGGCAGCGCGGCATGCACTTTGGCGGCGAAGGCTTTAAAGTCCGTGAACACCCGCTGCGGCGTCTTGCCTCCGGCGATGTCATTGCCCCCCGCATAAAACACCACCATGCGCGGCTTGTATTTGATCACGGTCAGATGCGCATAGTTGAAGGAATCAAACACTTCGGAGCCGCCAAAGCCCCGGTTCATCACGGGCAGACCGGGGAAATCATACGCCAGACTGGCCCACCGGCGGATGCTGGAACTGCCGGTGAAGACGATGGGATTCTCCGGCGGTGCCACCTGCTCATCCAGCTTTCCAAAGGCCATGATCTCCTTCTGCCAGCGGATGGCGGACGTCACCACATCATACCCCGCCTCGCTGAAGTGCAGCCGGTCCTCCACAAACAACTCCGGCCTCGGCTGGCCGTCCGCGCCCAGCAGCAGCGAAAAGGTGTCGACGTACTCCACACCCTGCTTCGCGCAGGATGCGGCGATCAGCGCATTGGCCTTCCTGACCTTCTCCACTTCCCCCCAGCGCGAGGGCGAGGGCGGAATGGAGATGTAGCCGATGGCCGTCTTCGGCAGCGCCGTGCGCACCTTGGAGACAAAGGAGTCAAACGAAGCCAGCACATCCTCCGGACTCCGCCCGGCATGAATGTCATTGCCACCCGCGTTCAGATACACCTGCTTCGGCTGGTATTTGATGACACAACGCTCGGCAAAAAACGCCACATCGCTGAGGTGGCAGCCGCCAAAGCCGCGGTTGAGCACCGAGATCTTTTTGAATCTCTCCGGCAGCGACTGCCAGCGGCGGATGTTGGACGCTCCCACAAACACTGTCACGTCCTTCGGCGGCGTCCTGGCGGCATCCTCCGCCTCAAAGGCCTGAATGGCTTTTTCAAAACGCGCCGGATCCGCGGTCTTGACGGTATCGGCCCAGACCGAGGTCAGAATAAGAAAAAGCACGGGAAAACAGCGATATTTCATGGCAGCATGGCAAACGTTGTGCGTTGTGGCACTCATGCAGCCTTTGCTCACAAGTTGGAAACGAAGATTTGCCCGGAAGCCCGCCCCGTTGGAAACGGCACGCGTGGCCGTGAGCGACGGCCCCTTTCCCGTCTCCTTTGCCACGGGGGGCCAGCCACTGGCTCCGGGGGTCACTTTGCTGCGCGAGGGCACCCGCTTCGTGGTCCATTCCCGCCATGCCACGGCGCTGGATCTCTGCCTCTACGATTTGAAGGACCCAGCCCGCGAGACCGCCCGCATCCGCATGCAGCGCACCGAGTGCGATCTGTGGCACGCCACCGTTCACGGCGTGCGTGCGGGCACCCTCTACGGTTATCGGGCCCACGGCCCCTGGCTGCCCCAGAATGCCATGCGCTTCAATGCCAAGAAGCTCATGCTCGACCCCTACGCCCGCGCCATTCACGGCGTGCCGCACGAGGCCGAGCACATGCGCACCCAGCCCGACCCACGTCACGGGCATGGTCGCATGGACAACGGAGCCTCTGCGCTGAAATGTGTCTTGGTCGACGAATCCTTTGACTGGACTGGCGACACCCCGCCCCGCGTCCCCTGGCAGGACACGGTGATCTGCGAGCTGCATGTGAAAGGCTTCACCCAGACGCACCCGGACGTGCCAGCCAGACTGCGCGGCACCTACGCCGGACTCGCGCACCCCTCCGTGACCTCCTACCTCACCGGCCTCGGAATCACCAGCGTGCAGCTCCTGCCTGTGCATCAGCACCTCGACGACGGCTTTCTGCTGGGCCGCGATCTCACCAACTACTGGGGCTACAACTCCATCGGCTTCTTCGCCCCGCACAACACCTATGCCGCCGCCACCGATCCGCAGGAGCAGGTCCGCGAGTTCAAGTCCATGGTCAAGGCCCTGCACGCCGCCGGCATCGAGGTCATTCTGGACGTGGTGTACAATCACACCGCTGAAGGCAATGAGCACGGCCCCTCTCTGATGTTTCGCGGGCTGGACGATCACAGCTACTACCGCCATCACTTTGGGGAGAGCGGCGCGGACTACATCAATGTCACCGGTTGCGGCAATTCCGTGGACTCCGCCAGCCTGCCCGCCCTGCGCCTCATTCTCGACAGCCTGCGCTACTGGGTCACCGAGATGCACGTGGACGGCTTCCGTTTTGACCTGGCCGTCACTGTGGCGCGCGATGAAAAGGACGGCTTCAACCGCCAGTCCCAGTTCCTCAGCGCCGTGGCGCAGGACCCCATCCTCTCGCGCGTCAAATTGATCGCCGAGGCCTGGGACATCTCCCGCATGGACAGCTACCAGGTGGGAAACTTCCCAGAACCCTGGCGCGAACTGAACGGCAAATACCGCGACACCGTGCGCAGCTGGTGGCGTGGAGACACTGGCTGCACCGCCGAATTTGCCAAACGCCTCTGCGGCAGCCAGGACGTCTTCGGCTGGAACCAGCGCCCGCCCCTGGCCAGCATCAATTTCCTCACCTCCCATGATGGCTTCACGCTGCTGGATCTCGTGAGCTATGAAAACAAGCACAACGAGGCCAACAACGAGGACAACCGCGATGGCGACAGCAACAACCACAGCAGCAACTGCGGCGTGGAAGGCCCCACGACGGACCCCAAAATCCTGCAGGCCCGCGGTCGCCTCCGCCGCGGCATGATCGCCACCATGATGTGCTCCCTCGGCGTGCCTTTCCTCACCGCGGGCGACGAACGTGGCCGCACCCAGGGCGGCAACAACAACGCCTACTGCCAGGACAGCCCCATCAGCTGGCTGGACTGGACGGACTGCGATGAAGAGATGCTCATCTTCACCCGCCAGATGACTGCTTTCCGCCGCAGCCACGCTGCCTTCCGCCGCAGCAGTTATTTCGACGGCAAGCTCAATCCCGCCACCGGCCTGCGGGACGTCCTCTGGCTGGAAAATGACGGCACACTGCTGCACCATGAGGAATGGCATCAGGAGACCCGCCGCTGCTTCGGCGCCCTGTTTGGCACCGTGGGCCAGTCCGCCAGCCCTCTGCTGCTGCTCTTTAACAACAGCGCCGAGCCCCAGCCCTTTGTCCTGCCAGGAGACAGCAGCATCTCCTGGAGTCTCGTTTTCGACACAGCGCTTTCACCATCCTTCCCCGCCAAAACCTCCACCTACACAGGCAGCGAGGCCTATTGCTTGGTCGCTCAAGGCATCGTCTGTCTGACACTGGCAGACGGGGACCCTGCCTTGTTGGAACCGAAGGTGTGAGCTAGGATCAAAGGGATGACATAGGATCAAATTCGGATCATGATCCCGCTGAGCTTTGTCTCAAGGCGTTCCCCTGCAAGGCACTCCAGCCCCTGTGTTCACCCCCTTTACGCGCTTAGTCACCCCGGCAAGGAGGCCTCACCCGCCCCTTAAGACGTGCCTGCAGGCCATTAAACACGGCTAAACCCATGGCAGCGAGCGCAAAAAAGCCTGCGCCAGCCCCTAAAAATCCATAGCTCAAGTTTGCTCAATCGTTTTATGGTGTTTATAGTTTATTTAGATGTCTGCAAGCCGTCTCGCATTGCCGTCCCCTATTCGCTCCCTGCTAAGCAGAGGGGCTGGGTCGGCCATGGTCTCGGGGTTTCTGGTGGTGGCGGTGTTCACCATGGTCGGCAAGATCGTCTCCTTTGCAAAAGACGCCCTGGTCGCCGACAAGTTCGGCACGGCAAGCGAGCTGGACGCCTTTGTTCTCGTCTTTGGCTATCTGACCTTTGTCTGCTCCGTGCTCGGCTGCGGAGTGCCGGAGGCCTTTGTGCCTGCATACGCAGAACTGCGCGAGCGCCGCGGCCTGCGCCGGGCCTACCGTCTGGGCGTGCAGGCTGCCGCCTGCCACTTCAGTGGCCTGCTGGTCTGTGGTGTGCTGCTGGCGCTGGCAGCTCCCTGGCTGATCGCTTGGACCACGAAGGGCTTTGACCCCGCCAAGCAGGCGCTGGCGGTGAGCCTGCTGCGCGGGCTGCTGCCCTTCCTGCTTTTCTTTGGCCTGTCCATGCATCTGGGGGCCTGGCTGCGTGTGGGAAAAACCTTCCTGCTCGCCGCCTCCGCTCCCATGCTCGTGCCGCTGACCATCGTGATCTTCCTGCTGCTCTCGGGCGACCACGTCAGTGCCTGGACGCTGGTCTATGGCACGGTCTGCGGCTCACTCGCGCATCTGTCCGTGGTGTCCTTCTCCATCGCCCGGCGCCTGCCGCGCAGGATGAGCTGGTGGCGCTGCACCCTGCGCCGTTGGGAGCCGGGGTTGCGCACCGTTCTGCGCAATGCCACTCCTTTCCTCATTGGCGGTGTCGCCTTTGGCAGTGCCGCGGTGGTCGATCAGGCGATGGCTGCATGGCTGCCCGCCGGCTCGGTGGCCGTGCTGGGGTATTCGGACAAAGTCTGCGCCGTGGTGCTGGCCGTCACCGCAGGCCCGGCTTCGGACGTACTGTTTCCGCATTTTGCCGAGCTCGTGGCCCAGCGTGACTGGAGCGGCCTGCGGAGGCGCCTTTTTACCAGCGCGGGCCTCATCGTCACCGCGTCTCTCCCCATGACGCTGGCGCTCTTCTTCATGGCGCCCTGGATCATCAGCCTGCTGTTTGAGCGCGGAGCCTTCGGCCCGCAGGACACCCAGCGGGTGGCGGAGGTGCTGCGCTGCGCCGCCTTCCAGATCCCGTTTTACATCCTCGGCATCGTCGCCGCGCGGGTCGCGGTCTCATTGCAGGCCTCGCGCTTCATGCTTACCACGGCGTTCAGCGCGCTCATTCTGAATGCCTCGCTGAACTGGCTGCTGATGCGGCAGATGGGCGCGGCGGGCATCGCCCTGTCCACCACCCTCGTTCACTGCATCTGCGCCTTTGCCACCTGCGCCACCTGTCTCATCGTCATCCGCCGAAGGGAGGCCGCCAGCACATGACCGCCGCGCCAGCCAGCCCCATGCTGCCTGCTTTCATGAAAGCGGCGGAAAAAAAGCGCGAGCAGATGACGAAGCTGCTCATCCTCGCCGCGCTAGCCCTGCTGGTTCCTACCATGACGAAATACCTCATGTGGGGAGACTCGGTGGGCGTCCTCCCCTTCAAGCCGCGAGACTACACCCTGCTCACGGTCGCCGGTGTCTGGGTCATGGTCATGCTGAACAGGCCCAGCCTCTGTCCCCCGGCTTTTTTCATGCTGATCGTGCCGCTGCTGCGGGTGCTGGACGTCACCTTCCTGCAGCGCTTCACCATCACCGCTTTGGGAGACCACAGCATCGTGGTGATGTCCCTGCTGTCCAATCTCCTCGTCACTTTCACCGTGGTGTTCTGCCTTTCGGCGGAGCCGTGGAAGCGTGTCGCCGTGTGGGTCGGCGTCTGCACCGCGCTGCTCTGCGCGGCGGGCGTCTATTACGAATGGCTGGGCTTCCGCTCCTTCACACGCATCCCGGGCCGCATGGCAGGCTTTCCGGAAGATCCGAACGACCCGCCCATCATCATCAGCCTCATGCTCAGCGTCATCTTCACGTTGAATCCGCGCTTCTGGTGGAATGTCGTGCTGGTCGCCGTGGTCTCCCCGGCCATCGCCCTCACTCTCAGCCGCAGCGGCATGGCGGTGTACTCCTGCCTCATGCTCTGCTACATCCTGGCCAATCTGCGCCAGCATTTCATGGGCATGCTGCTCGTCGTCGCCATCAGCGTGCCGCTGGCGATCGGCGGTGTGGCCATTCTGGCGCAGACCTCCACCAAGTCCGGTCTCATGACCAACAAGGACACCACGGACCGCCTCAAGGCCATCTACGAGCTGGACTTCGAGCGCATCAAATCGCCCGAACGCGGCAAGGACCTTCAGGATGGCTGGGAGGCCGCCGGTAAGGAGCCGCTCTGGGGCCATGGCACCGGCGCCGGCACCAGCGTGTGGAAGCCGCACAATCAAATCGTCTCGCTGTGGATCGACATCGGCATCATGGGACCGCTCCTTTACATCGGCGGCCTGCTGCTGCTGACCTTCCGTTGTTTCACCGGCAGGCTGCAGGGCGGCTACTGCCTGGTGCCGCTCTGGTTGTTCATACCATGCAGTCAGATTCTCGTGGAATCTCCGCACTACTGGTTTGCCGCCGCCGTATGCAGCAATCTGGCCTTCACCGGCCGCTTCCGCATCGTCCTTACGGCGCCTGCCAAAGCGCAGACCACACCTCACTCCCCGCTGCCACTCGCATGAAAATCGCTTTCATCATCCGCGATCTCGGCCACGGCGGTGCTCAGCGTCAGCTCGTCATGCTCTCTGCCGGCCTGGTCAAAGAAGGCCATGATGTCAGCGTGCTGCATTTCTACGAAGGTCCCTTCCGTGCCGAACTCGAGGCCGCCGGCGTGCGCACGCTGTGCATCGGCAAAAAGAGCCGCTGGGATCTCGCGGGCTTCTTCCTGCGTCTCGTCAAAACCGCGCGCCACATCCGCCCCGACGTGATCCACGGCTATCTCGCGGAGTCCAATCTCATGGCTCTTTTCCTGAAGCCCTTCTGCGGCTTTCCCCGCGTCGCCTGGGGTGTGCGGGACTCGCAGACAGACGCGCACCTCTGGGGCGTCCTCGGCAGAATGAGCTTTCGACTGAATTGTCTGCTTGCCCGTTTTGCAGATGTCATCCTCTGCAATTCACAGGCCGGGCGCGACTACTATGCCGCGCGTGGTTATCCGCCGAACAGGATGCATGTCGTGCCAAACGGCATCGATACGCAGCGTTTCAAGCCGCCAGCCCGCACGCCATCCGCATTGCGCACTTTTGGTCTCGTCGGCCGCATGAACCCGATGAAGGACATCGGCACCTTCCTCCGGGCGGCGGCGCTGGTGCCAGAGGCCAGGTTCATCATCGTCGGTTCTGGCGATGCCGCGTATGAGCGCCAGATGCGCGACCTTTCCACTCAGCTCGGTCTTGATGACCGCCTCACCTGGATGCCCGCGCAGCATGACATGCCAGCCGTGTACGCGCAGTTTGACTGCCTCGTGAACTCCAGCGCGTTTGGCGAAGGATTCTCCAACGTCATCGGCGAGGCCATGGCCTGCGGCGTGCCCTGCATCGCCAGCGACGTGGGCGACAGCGCCTGGATCATTGGCGACAAAGCGCAGGTCTTTCCCGTGGGCGATCACGCAGCGCTCGCCCAGTGCATGCGCAACTTCCGTCCCTCAGACCCGCGCCAACGCATCGTGGAGGAGTTCAGCGTGGCCAAGCTCGTGGAGCGCACCACGCGTCTGCTCTCCAAAAAAGTGCTCTGGCTTACCACCGGCCTTGGCAGCGGAGGCGCGGAGATGATGCTGGTGCAGCTCATTCGCGGACTGCCGCAGTTTGAGCACGTCGTCATCTCCCTCACCGCCGGAGGCAAGCATGCGACTGCATTGCGGGAGGCAGGCATCGGGGTCCACAGCCTCGACATGCCCGCTGGCAAACCGACGCTAAATTCTCTCTGGCGCTTGTTCAGGGTCGTTCGTGCCACCAAGGCGGATGTGATGATGGGCTGGATGTACCATGGCTGCTTCGCTGCCGTGCTAGCGCGCTTCATGCGTTTTAAAGGCGTTCCCATCATCTGGAACGTGCGCCAGAGCCTCTACGATTTGAAGCACGAGAAGCGCGGCTCCGCCCTCGTCATCCGCGCCCTCACCTGGCTGTCCTGGATGACGCAGCGCATCACTTACAACACGCAAACGGGCGCACGCCAGCACGAAGCACTCGGCTTCCGTGCGGAGAAAACGCAGCTCATCCCGAATGGATTTGATCTGTCCAAATGGCAGCCAGGAAAACAGGTCACTGGACTCATCGGCCGCTTCGGGCGCAATGCCTCCATGAAGGACTACCCCACCTTCATCGCTGCCGCGAAACTCATCCACGAGCAGCGTCCTGCAGCTCAGTTCATCATCGTGGGTGCAGACACGGAAAAGCTGGAGGTGCCCGAATACATCCAGCTTCTGGGCGAACGCCACGACCTGCCTGAGCTCACCGCCTCCCTCCACATCGCAGTGTCCTCTTCCGCCTTTGGCGAAGGCTTTCCCAATGTCGTCGGTGAGGCCATGGCCTGCACTGTGCCGGTCGTGGCCACCGACATTGGGGACACCCGCTGGGTCATGGGAGACACCGGCCATCTCGTCCCACCGGGAGATCCAGTTGCGCTCGCGCAGGCCTGCATCGCACTGCTGGATGCCGGCATCACTCAGGACCATGCGGCACGCGCGCGCATCGAGCAGCAGTTTTCCATCGACAGCGTGCTGCAGAAGTTTGCATCTCTGCTCAACTCTCCGCCACAGCCTTCGCCCCAAACGGAAGCACCGCTGCAGCATCGTCTCGTCACTTCACTTCCCCAATCCTGAACCATGTGCGGCATCGCAGGCTTCTTCAGTCCCCCCTCGGCGTGTCCCTCGCATGAGATGAACGCCATCGTCACCGCGATGACAGACGCCATCATCCTGCGAGGGCCGGATGACGCAGGCGCGTGGGTGGACTCTCCCAGCGGCATTGCCTTGGGCCACCGCCGCCTCTCCATTCTCGACCTCTCGCCGCTTGGCCATCAGCCGATGAACAGCGCCGATGGCCGCTTCGTACTCGTCTTCAATGGCGAGATCTACAACTTCCAGGATCTGCGAGCGGAACTCGAACCCCACGGACACACCTGGCGTGGACATTCCGACACCGAAGTCATGCTGGCCGCCTTCCGCCAGTGGGGCGTCATCGCGGCCACGCAGCGCTTCAACGGCATGTTTGCCTTCGCGGTTTGGGACAAGCAGGAGCGCGTGCTGCACCTCGCGCGGGATCGCATGGGCGAGAAGCCTCTCTACTACGGCTGGATCGGCGAGACCTTCGTCTTTGCCTCCGAATTGAAAGCCATCCAGCGTTTCCCCGGCTTCAATGCGAGCGTAGACCGTGAAGCACTGACCTCGCTGCTGCGCTTCAATTACATTCCCGATCCGCTCTGCATCTACCAGGGCTTCCACAAGCTGCCTCCTGCTGCCATGCTGAGCCTGAAAGCTCCTGCCGAGCGCCCGCAGCCAGGGTACTATTGGAGCCTGCCGCAGGCCGTGGAGCGCGGTCTGGACAATCCTTTTACCGGCAGCGAAGCCGAAGCCATCGACACGTTTGAAGCCATGCTCAAAAAAGCCGTGGGCATGCGCATGGTGTCTGACGTTCCGCTTGGCGCCTTCCTCAGCGGCGGCATCGACTCCTCCCTCATCGTGGCGATGATGCAGGCGCAAAGCGCCCGCCCGGTGCGCACCTTTACCATCGGATTCCACGAGAAGCAGTACAACGAGGCGGAGATTGCCAAGAGCGTTGCGCAACATCTCGGCACTGAGCACACCGAAATGTACGTCACCGGCGAAGACGCGCTCAACGTCATCCCGCAGCTTCCTGCGTTGTATGACGAACCGTTTGCCGACTACTCGCAGATCCCCACGCACCTCGTCTGCAAGATGGCGAGAAAGCACGTGACCGTGGCCCTCAGCGGCGATGCCGGAGATGAACTCTTTGGCGGTTACGAACGCTACGCCATGGGTCGCAGCATTTGGAACAAATTTTCCTGGATGCCGCGGCCGCTAAAGAAGCTCACAGCGACCGCACTCACCCTCATGCCACCTGGAGTTCTCAACAGCGTCGGGGCCAAAGTGCTGCCCAAAAGCAAACGCCACATCCCTGTCGGCGACAAATTGCACAAGCTCGCCGAAGTCGTTGCCGCACCGGGCACGGAGGCGTTGTATCTCACGATCATGTCCTACTGGAAGAAGCCCACAGATATCGTGATCGACGGCAAGGACCCCGTGACTGCCCTCACCAATCCCAAGGCCTGGCCGCGCGTGAGCGATTTCACCCATCGCATGATGTACCTCGACATGGAGACCTATCTGCCGGGAGACATTCTCACCAAGGTGGACCGCGCCGCCATGGGCGTGAGCCTCGAGGGACGCATTCCGCTGCTGGACACCGAGTTGATCGAGTTCGCCTGGCGCATCCCCTATTCGATGAAGGTGCGCGACGGCAAAGGCAAGTGGCTCATGCGCGAGACGCTCTACCGCCACGTGCCCAAGGCCATGATCGACCGCCCGAAGCAGGGCTTTGGCATTCCCCTGGAAATCTGGCTGCGCGGCCCCCTGCGCGACTGGGCCGAAGACCTCTTCAGCGAATCCCGCCTCAAACGCGAAGGCTTCTTCAACCCCGCTCCCATCCGCCAGAAATGGCAGGAACACCTCAGCGGCACGCGTAACTGGCACTTCTATCTGTGGGATATTCTGATGTTCCAGGCGTGGCTGCAGGCGCGGCCTTGAAGATGGGGACCATCTTGGTCCCCGGTTTGGAAGCGACGGCTGAACGCGGGAGCTTGAGGGATCAGGATGATCCCCCTAACTTCCTCAGCCTCAGCTGAGCTTGGCGCCCACCTTCTTCAGGATGGCTTCAAGCATGCGGCCATATTTGATGTAGCTGTCGTACTGCTCCCTGGCCTTCTGTTCAGGGGAGAGATCGTCAGCAGCACCTGCGCCGTGGAAGACGACGGCCACATGCGGCTCGATGCTGATGTAGCCGTTGTAGCCGGTTTCCACCAGATCCTTCATGATGCGTTCGGTCTGGCCTTCGCCTTCGCCCGGGAAGGTGTAAACGGCGTCGTTCTTGGTCTTGTCCCAGATGCCGTCTTTGACGTGCACGTGGGCCATGTAGGGCTTCACGGCCTGGTACATCTCCCATGCATCCTGCTTGTGTCCGGGCTTGTCGCGGTCGTCGATGAAGACGGGATTGCCAGTGTCAAAGACCCACTTCATGCCGGGCACGGCCTCGGCCATGCGCTTCACGTAAGTCGGGCTCATGCCGCCCCAGTTCATGCAGTTTTCATGCAGCACGGTGATGCCGGCGTCGGCAAAGCGTTTGTTGATTTCCGACATGCGGCGGATGCGCTCGGGCGCAAACTGCTCTTCCAAATCTTTGCCGCCTTCATCTTTGCACACGGCGTAGCTCATGACGCGGATCATCTTGGCGCCGAGGCGCTGCATGCGCGGGATGGCGCGGCCGATTTCTGCCTCGGTGATGCTGAAGTCATCCGTGATCTTCTTGGCCCAGTTGCCGATGAGGGAGCCGAAGCCGCTGACCTTCATGTTCTTCTCTGCCAGACGGGCCACGACCTTGTCAAAGGTGGCCTCAGGAATTTCATGCAGGTTTCCCTTCACGCCGTCAAATTCGACGATGCGGGACTCGATGCTGTCCCAGCCAAGTTCCTGGTGGGCCTGGATTTGCACATCCAAAGATGCGCCTGCTTCGTCTGCGATGCCGGTAAGTTTGATCATGGTCTGGGGGAGGGGATACGGGTGGGTCAGATTGATGGATGCTGGGCGCTGGAGCGCAAGGTTTGGCTTTGACAAAACACAGCCTCTCAGGCCAGCAAACCGGCGGCATTCTGCCACAGCACCGCGGTCGATTGCGCCGCATCCAGCGCGGATTCCTGCACCTTCAGCCGGGCGGACTCCCAGTAGAAAACGGGGGCGAACGAGCCGAAGACGACGCGCTCCAGCGGCCAGGTTTTGAGGAGGTTTTCCACGCCGCCCACGCCTTCGATCATGGCGAAATCCACCCAGACATTCGGGCACTCCTGCAGGTGCCGCATCAGCATGGTGGCGTTGGCGTTGAGGAGCATGAGGCGGGCCTCTTTCATCTCATGCATGATTCCTGGGAGGGGCTTCAGGTCGACCGGTGCCACCCGCACCTGGGGGTTTTGCGTGCGCTCGTCCTCCATCTGCACCACGAGCTGCACCAGGAGGCGGTGCTTTACGGCCAGAGCGAGCAGTTCACGAAAAGCGGGCGTATTCAGATCGTAGCCGTGGTAGTTCGGGTGAAGCCGGATGACGCGCATGCCATGGTCCAAGGCACAGCGTTTGACGTCGTCCTGCCAGTCCGGCAGCGAGAGATTGATGGTGCCGCAGGGGCGAAGTAGATGGCTTTGGCATGCCTGGGCAAGCTCTCGGTTCACATTGGCCACATCACGGCGCAGCAGGCCTTCGAAGGCTCCGGCCCATGCCTCCGTGACACCGCGCTTGAGCAGGCTCGTGGGGTCCGTGAACTCGCCGAACTGGCGAAAGGGATATGAGCCGAGATAGACGTGGCAGTCGGTGAGCTTCGGCTTGTCCTCCGCCTGCAACGTGGATGCCGCCAGTGCGGCGCTGGAGCTCAGAAGGAAAGTCCGGCGGTTCATGAGGGCAGTTTGAACGATTCGGCCACGGAGAAAAGCATTTCCTCCTGCCTTGCGCTATTTTGCCATATGCGTAGCCTTGAGCACCCAACCTGATGAACTGGTACTACAACAACGCCGGCGCCGCCGAAGGTCCCTTGGACGACCAGGCCATGACCGAGCTGGCACGTGCCAGCAAAGTGGTCTCGGACTCCCTCGTCTGGCATGCTGGGCTGGAGGCATGGCAGTCGGTCGCAGTGCTGTCGCCTGCCTGGTGGGCGGCGGCCTTGCCCACTCCTGCCGGCAGGCCGGTGGCGGAGACAAAGGCGGCAGGCAAAGGCAAGGCGACCAGTGCGGGTACGCGTCGTTTGTCCGGGCCGAATGCTCCGACGACGGAAGCCGCCGAGCCCAAGGAAAGCGGCGGGTTTTTCAAGAGGCTCTTCGGCTTTGGGAAAAAGAAGAAAGACTGATCGTCACGCCTTGATGCCCTTGGCCTTGAGAATCGGCAGCATCAGGCCGCGCAGGTTGTCGCAAAAAATTTTCTGTTTGTCAGCTTCGCTGATCTGAGCGCCATGCACCTTGGCCAGCTGGCTGGCAAAGCTGCGGCCTCCGCAGTCGCTGCCATAGATGACGCGTCCGGCACCGAGCTCGCGCACCGCCATTTCCGTGAAGCCCGCCGTAGGGTCTGAGCCGGCGAGATCGGCATACAGATTGGTCTGGGCACGGATGGCCCGGATGCCCAGCTCCCAGGTGCCACCCGTGTGGCCGCATATGATTGGCACCTCAGGGAAACGCCTGGCCAGTGCCACGAGATCGTCAGGCGTGGATTCGCCGGCGTAGTTGCCATTGGTCTTGAACCATGTGTGCTGGAAGATCACCGCTTTCAATTCGGCGGCGCGCCGGATGATCGCATCGATGGCGGACACGCTGCACTTTTCCGCCACCCATAGCTTTATGCCTACCATCGGGCCATTGGCCACGCAGCGCTCCAGTTCGGCGAGGCTCTCGGCAGGATGCCTGGCGCTGAGATAGACAAAACCAAAGGCCCGGTCCGGAAACTTGGCAAGCGCGCGCAGCACTTCGCTGTTTTGCTGCACCAGGTCAGCAGGCGTGGGATCCTGCGCCCACTTGAGGCCCATGTAAACGCACAGGCGCTCAATGCCCATGCGGTCGGCATAGACGAGGAGGGCTTTGAGGCGTTCCTCCGGCGTGAGGCCGGGGACGCCGGACATGTGGCAATGCAGATCCCAAATGCGCATGAGGAGGATTGAAGCGGAAGCCGCACACGCCGGCAATGTTTTCTTTGCGAGCCTGCCACTGCGCTTCATTTTGAGCCCATGCCCACCACCAAGCCCACCGATGTCCGTGTCACCGCCGCAGAAGTTTATTTCCTCCCCGTGACGATGCGCGTGCCGCTGAAGTTTGGCCCGGAAACGGTGACCAGCGCCGTCTGCCTGCGGGTGCATGTGACGGTGGAAGACCGGGGTGGCAAATCCGCACAGGGCTGGGGCGAGACGCCGCTCAGCGTCTCATGGGTCTGGCCCAGCAGTCTGAGCGTGGCGGTACGTGCTCAGCGCATGCAGGACTTTTCCACTTTGCTGGCCAAGCGCCTCGTGGAAAGCGGCTTCACCGGGCATCCGATGGAGATCGGCGCCGACTTCATGCACGGCCCGCTGGCGGCGACCTTGAAGGAGGCGAATGCAGCGGCAGGCGGCGATGCCATGCCCTACCTGGGCTCGCTCGTGGCCTTCAGCGCCTTCGACATCGCCGTGCATGACGCCTTTGGAGTGCTGCACAACCTGGACATCTACTCCACCTACAACGCGGAATTCATGAACCGCGATCTCTCCGCCTTCATCACGCCGGAAGAAGGCAGCGGCATCGATTTCAAAGGACGCTATCCGCAGGATTACCTGGTGATGGACGCGCCGAAACAACTGCCGGTCTGGCATCTCGTCGGTGGTGTGGATGCGCTTGAAGCTTCTGATCTGAACGGCACAGAGCCCAAGGACGAACACCCCCTGCTGCTGGCAGACTGGATCAAGCGCGACGGCCTGAAGTGTCTCAAGGTCAAGCTGCGCGGAACCGATGCTGCTTGGGACTTTGAGCGCATGCAGCGGATTGGAAGAATCGGCTTTGCCAATGGCGTGAAGTGGCTCAGCGCGGACTTTAACTGCACCGTCAAAGAGCCTGGCTACGTGAACGACATCCTCGACAAGCTGCTGCGCGACGAACCGGAAATCTATGCGCGCACCCTCTACGTCGAGCAGCCCTTCCCGTACGATCTGGAAGCGCATCAGATCGACGTGCGCAGCGTTTCAGCACGCAAACCGCTGTTCCTGGATGAGAGCGCGCACGACTGGGAGTTCGTGCGCCTGGGCCGCCGTCTCGGCTGGTCCGGCGTGGCCTTGAAGACCTGCAAAACGCAAACTGGCGCACTGCTAAGTCTATGCTGGGCCAAAGCCCACGGCATGCCCCTCATGGTGCAGGATCTGACCAATCCCATGCTCGCCATGATCCCTCATGTGCGCCTTGCCGCCCATGCCGGCACCATTCAGGGCGTGGAATGCAACGCCATGCAGTTCTATCCCGATGCCTCACTGCCAGAAGCGGAGATTCATCCCGGCCTCTTCCAGCGCCGCAACGGAATTGTGGACCTGAGCACCCTCAGCGGTCCCGGCTTTGGCTATCGTGCGGATGAAGTGAAGCGCGCTCTTACTGCAGCTCCTCAATCGTGAGGGTATAGCGGTGCGGGCTGTCGCCGTTGCCGAGGATGATTTTGTTTTCGCCGGTTTTCAGCGGAGAGGTGATGCAGCCTGCATCCACGGACACATGCTCACCATTGACCCATGAGCCGAGCTTGCTGCCACGGTCCCGCAGGATGAAATGGCCATGCTCGAAGTCGATCTCACAGTGATTGCGTGAGAGCTGGTAGGGATGCGGTTCCTCGATGGAAAGATCGTTGCGGGCGAGCGAAGACACCGCGGTGTCAAAGTAGGTGCGGCCGATGCGGAAGGGCAGCTTGGTGATGGTCTTTTCCACCCGTGGATGGTCCAGCCCGGTTTCTTCGTAGTGCGAGCGGATCTTCACGCGGAACACCGGCTCCTTGGCGGGCTTGGGTTTGGAAACCAGCGGGACGGTGGCGTTGGTGGTCGTGGTCAGAAGCAGATCAGTCTTACGGATGCGCTCAAACAGCGTCGCAAGATAGACGTGCAGACGCTCCGGCCTTTGGATGATCTGCTGCTCAAAATCCTCCTCCGCAATGGTTTCCAGCGTGGTGTTTTCCATTGCCGCAGCCGTGGCTGAGCGCGGACGGTCCATGATCATGCCCATCTCTCCAAAGATTTCTCCAGGACCGATCTGAGCGAGGGACTGGACGCCGTGGGAGGTGTTGATGGAAATCTCGACCATGCCGTTGACGATGAAGTATGCCTCCTTCGACTTGTCGCCTTCACGGAAAATGACCTGTCCACGTTGAAAATGCTCGGTTGCCATGGGTGGAGAATATGGGGAGGCCCCCCAGGGGTCAAGTCTTAGGTCGTCGAGTTTAGAGCCGCCGCAGAACCACATTGCGGATGCGTGCCCGCGAATCGTAGCTGGTAAAACCAAAAGGGGTGCATTTTTCGATCTCACCATCACGCAGTCCGAGTTTGTGGCCTTTGGTGCTGGTGTTGACGAAGAGCCTGCCATTGATCCAAGCCCGCAGGTCGTCATCGCGCACTTCGATGCGGACGAGGTGCCAGCGGTTGTTTTCAAACCGGGCGTTGCCGCGGGTGTTGTTCTCGCTGGCGTCCATTTCATCGATGCTGGAAATGCCAACAAGAGTGCCACCCCAGCCGCCGACAACTAGAGAGACATGCGACTCGTTCACCGGGAATGTCACAGTGCCAAAGAAGTCATTTCCCTCCACCCGCATGGCCTCGTACTCGATGGAGTAACGTGTGGCAGGCATTTCGGCTTCTTTCCATTTAGAAAGCTCCAACCGTGCGCCCGTCATCGGTCTGCCAGTTTCGAGTTTGATCTCGCCTTCCTCAATGGTGACCTTCCCTTCGTCAGGGATGTGCGCGGCTTTCCAGGCTGGGAGGAACTCGTCCGAAAGCAGCCTCCATTCGCTCCGCCTTGCAGGCCCGCACTGGGCGAGCATAAAAAAGAGGCAGAGCCACGCGGCCCTGCCTCCGAAATCATTGAGGACGCTCTTCATCAACCCTTCACGTCGTAGCAGGAGATGAACTCCTGGTCACGCAGGTAAAGCTTGCCATTGCTGATGACGGGGTGTGTCCAGATCTTGCCGTCGCGGGAGCGCTGGGAGCTTTGAGCGGCCAGCTTGAAGCTGCTGACGAGTTTCCAACCGCTTTTGGAGACCTCCACAAGGGCGATCGTGCCGTCGTTTTCCGCCTGGCAATAGAGCATGCCATCCGCGCTGGTGACCGCGCCTTTGCCAATGCCTTTGTCCTGCCAGACGATGTCTCCGGTCTTAAAGTCCTGGCAGGTCCAGCCGCCCTTGTCTGAGTGTCCGTAAAGCAGTCCGTCAATGAGGATAACGCCGCCATGGTGATTGACCATGTTGGTGTTGGAATACAACTCGGTGACATTGCCGCCGTCGATCTTAACCGATTTGCAACCGACGCCGTAACCGGCTGCCACATACACCTGCCCGTTGCTGTAGATGGGGGTCGGGATGACGGCGGTCTTGCCGGGGAATTCGGTCTTCCAGAGCACCTTGCCGGATTTGGAGACTCCGAGGATGCTGTTCATGAGCAGCTGCACATACTCGCGTTCTCCGCCCTCGGTGATGGGTATGACAGAGGAGTACTGGGCGTTTTCAGTCACATCCGTTGTCTGCCACAGGACTTTGCCGGTTTTGGCCTCCAGTGCTGCCACAGCGCCCTTGCTGCCTCCGGGAGTGACAATGACGAGGTCGCCATCCACGAGCGGGGATTCCGTGTAGCCCCAGCCCTGAAGCTTGCCGCCGAGGTCTTTGATCAGGCTTTTGGTCCAGACCATCTTGCCAGTCGCTGCATCCGCGCAGACGACGTCGCCATTGCCTCCGGTGGCATACACCATGCCGTTGGCAACGGTGGGTGTGGCGCGGGGGCCGTCTCCCCACTTGTTCTTCAAAATCGCTCCCACGGGAGTCTCCCATAGTTTCTTGCCTGTGGCAGTGTCGATGCAGATGAGCTTCTCCTCCGCATCGTAAAGACCCATGGTGTACAACTTGCCACCCACGACGGAGAAACCCGAATAGCCAAGGCCGGCCTCTTCATTCACCCACACACGCTTAGGACCGTCAGCCGGCCATTTTTTGAGCAGGCCGGTTTCTTTTGAGACATCGTCACGTGCCGGGCCACGCCATTGCGGCCAGTCTCCCGGCGCCCCGCCACTGGAGCCTCCGGCCAGAAGCGCCTGGTCGGCCTTGCTCAGGGCGGTGACCGCCAGAGTGAGGATCGTGCCGTTTTCACGCTTCAGGGTGACCTTCCCGCCGGCTACGCTGACGAGCTCGGCTTTGATCTCGTGGGTGCCGGAGGCATCTTTCCAGACGCGGATTTCAGCACTGGCCGCAACAGTCAGACAAAGTGATAACAAGGCGGTGGAGATGATCTTCATAAATTGGGTGGAAACAGGTGGAGTGATCTTAACGGACGAGTGGGCCATGCTTTTAGCACAGACTGCCCATTTTCGACGAGAGACTTTTTTCAGCCGCCCATGTCCTTGAGCAGGGACTCGGCTGCTGCGCGGGCGGGCTGCTCCTTAAAGTGGTCGTCTTTCAGAACGTCTCGCAGCAGCGAGCGCGCGGCGTCCGCCTTCTCGCCGCGCCGGAGCATTTCGGCACGGTAGAGCCGGAGGCGCAGCAGTTCGGCAGAATCCTGGGTGGTGGATTCTGCATGTTCGAGCAGGTCCAGGGCCTGCGGAAGCTTGGATTGAAGAGAGGCAAGCAGCGCGGTGAGTTCCAGGAGGCGCGGCCTCTGGCGCTTCTCGGCGAATTCCGTGAGCGCGGATTTGATGTGTCCGTCCGGCTCACCTGCCAGACGCAGCACCATGCCCTGGTAGAGTGCATAGTCACGGTCGGGGCCTTCACCAAGCTTTGTGCCGATTCCCCTGCCAAACGGGCGATACAGGGGATCTCCAAGAACGACATTCATCCATGACAGTGCAGGCGTGGCATTCCACGCGGCCTCTCCTACGGTGAAGCCTTCGAGAAGGCGTTTGTTAAAAATGTCGAAATGCATTGTGAGGGCGAGATAAGGCTCGTGCACATTGCCAAAGGTCACCGCCGCGCCATGAGAGAGCAGGGGGCCGGCCCAAAATTTATCCGTGGAGCGAAGGCTGCTGGCGCTGAAGGAATGCAGGTGGCAGGCGATGGCGCCGGTTTTGAACCTGAATGATGGCGAAGCGAGCGCGCCCGTAATGTGATCCGTGTACCAGCCAAAGTAGAGAATCGTGTCTGGCAGGGGCCATGCCTCGCGCAGCACTTCCGCGGAACGGTCGATGTACACAGGAATGCCTGCCCGGCGGAAGGATTCTGCGCTGCTCGTGAGCCATTCTTCGCCGTCCTGATAGACCCCCGATTTTTGCGCGAGATCAATGACCGCCCGGCCCAGCAGTCCGGTCTCTTCCGCCGAGATCGCATCATCGATCATACGCCGGACCGTGGAGTCATCCGGGCCATCCAGCCTGCCGACGATCAGCAAACCGGCCGTGTTTTGAGCATGGGGGAAGCGTGACGCCTGCTCAAAATAGGGATTGCGCAGGCCGCCCTGGATTGGCGGGCTGGTCAGGCCGAGTGCAGTCAGTTCGGAATCGACGCTGGCTTCATCCTCCTGGGACTGTTTCGGCTTCTGTGCCGCACGACGGATTTGAAACGGGAGGCCGCGCATGAGCACCAGAACGCGGACCTTGCTGAACGGAGCCATGGGTGCAGCAGTGCCGCTGCCTTTCCGGGCTTTGTCTGGAAGAGGCGAATCTGCCGACCACCAGTGCCTGGACTCAAAAAGCTGAAGCAGCGGGCCGCGCAACTGGGCTTCGAATTCACCGCGTGAAATGGAGTCTTCCTTTGAGCAGCGCAGGCCGATGACGCGCTCCTTGGGGATGTGTCGTCTGGTCGCGTAATAGGCGGCCAGCTCCGCAGAGCCGGGAAAGTCGGGATTGAAAATGACGGCCGTTTCAGAGCCTGCGTCCCATTCAGAGAGGTGCTGGGCCTGGATGGCAGGCGTGAGCGCAAGAAAGAAGATGCAGCAATGACGAAGGAACAGAGTCATTTCAGGACCATTCCAGTTTGAGGCCGTCGTACGCGATGTTCACGCCGGGCGGCAGCTTCGGCTCTTCCACGGCATGCATGATCTCACATTGGATGTGGGTAAACCACGTCTGTCGTGGCTGGAACTCGCGGTGCACGGCCAGGCTTTCTTCAAAGCTCATGTGCGTGGGGTGCGGTGTATGACGCAGGGCGTCGATGATGAGTGTGTCCACTCCGCGCAGCAGTTCCTGAGCCTCGGGTTCCAAGGTCTTGCAGTCTGGGATATAGGCGCAGAGTTTTTTTCCACCACGTTCAAACAGGTAACCAATCGTGTGCACCTTCCCGTGCAAAACGGGAAGGGGGGTGATAGTGGTCTCGCCAATATGAAAGGGGCCGTGGACCGGTTTTGGAAAAGGCTTCAAATAACCGCGGTAGCGGTTCTCCCCATTGAAGGCGTAAAGGAACATGCGCTCCAGCACAGACAGGCACTCCGGCGTACCATAGACGGGGAGGAAATGATCGGCCTCGGTGGTGAACCGGCGCAGATCATCAAAACCGGTGAGATGGTCCATGTGTGGATGCGTGAAGATGGCCGCGTCCAGACTGCGGATGTTTTCACGCAGGCACTGCATGCGAAAATCCGGCCCCGTGTCCACTACCCAGGCCGCCTCCGGCGTGCGGATGTACACGGAACTGCGCAGCCGCTTGTCCCTGGGGTCCGTGCTGCGGCACACCGCGCAGTCACAGCCAATCACCGGAATGCCGACGGACGTACCGGTGCCGAGAAAGGTGAGCTGCATGGACATGGAACGAGGGATGATGGGAACTGTAAGAGTGATAGCCACGATTTGAAACTTTCACAGGGTTAGATCAGACTCTTTGCGCTTGAAGCGGCATTTTCTTCGACTTTGCCGCGTTTGGTCAGCCAGACTTTGCTTTTCCCATGAGTGAATCAATCAATCCTTACGCACCGCCCGCCGCCGAAGTGGCGAGCTTTCATCAAGATCCTCTCCGCATTGGGGCCATCATGTTCAAGGCGTGGCATATTTTCTGCGAACGGTTCGTGGTCATTGCGTGCACAGTGCTGCTGGTCTGGATTCCCTGTGAGCTGCTCAGCAGCTATATGGACGCCTTTGTCTTTGGAGAGGATGAGCTTAAAAGATCCTTCAAGTTTAGCATGTTTCTCGACAACCTCTTTGGCATCATCGCCACCGCGGGGGTGATTCATGTGGCGCTGCGGCACCGCTCAGAAACGCCGGCAGGCATTGGCCAGGCACTTGCCGCAGGCTTCCGAAACTGGCCGAGAATGTGGTGGACGAGGTTGCTCACCAACCTCGTTCTCTCCATGGCGCTGCTGATCCTGGTGGTGCCTTTTTTCTACTGGTATCCGAGGCTGGTGCTGGTGGACAGCGTTACCGTTAGTGAGCGGATTTCTGGCGCTGCCGCCATGAGGCGCAGCGAGGTCCTTCTCC
The DNA here is from genome assembly GCF_044222565.1 of Prosthecobacter sp. Taxonomy (GTDB): domain Bacteria; phylum Verrucomicrobiota; class Verrucomicrobiia; order Verrucomicrobiales; family Verrucomicrobiaceae; genus Prosthecobacter. Next base: position 193,058 of record NZ_JBGANA010000013.1, on the reverse strand, counting down.
GTGGCCGTTACTGGTGGGTGACGGGCATCCTGCTGCTCCTCACGTTGATTATCTGCATTCCCATGGCGGCTCTCATTGCCCTGGCAGCCTTCGAAATTATTCCTGATCACTGGCTTGCAGATGCCGCCACGAGCGTTGCTTTTGATATCTTTTTTGCCTATGGCACGGTCTGCCTCTACTGCACGTACGAGGCCTTGGCACAACAGGAGACCGGTCCGTCTGCGGATTCTCAGCAGGTGGTGCACGTATGAACCGGCCGCTCACTCCACCTCCGGTGCCTGCCGGTCCACCGAGTCTTTGTTCGAGCAGCCACTCATCCAACAACCGCCCCAGCAGCCTGAGCCAAATGACAAGCCGGGCAAGGAAGCGTGGGCGATTCAGGTGAACGAATGCCTCTTTTGCCGGCACTATAAATCCAGCCTTCCCATGAACACTCGATATCTGCCTGTCCTCGTTCCCATGGTTGCAGCAGCCTTCGTCTATCTTTGGCGGGGAGGACAGCAGCCGGCGCGTGGAGGCGAGGAGGCGGTTGTGGGCCGTGAAGTTGTGACGACTGATGCTGGTGTTTTTGAAGTGGATGAGGCAGAGAAAGAAAGGCGCCGGCAGGTCAACGCTTCTCTGGCGAGCATGGCTTCCGCTGAATTGCAGCGGGAGATTGATGAGGCCGCCTTCCAAATTCGCGAACCAAGATACCGCGGGCTGTTTGCCCGGTGGAAGATCAGCGATGCCGTAGCAAGCAGAGCGCTGGAGATCATCAAAGAAAGGGAGCGGCAAAAAGGGGCGGCGTTTGTGACCTATCTCAAAGCGGAGGACCGCCCGGGCAGTGGCAAAGATATGACAATCTCAGATCAAGTCGAGGAGACGTTGGCTGAGCAGGAGCTTGACCGCTTGCTGGGGGTAATCCGCAATCGTGAATTGTCCCGGCTGGATGAAAGGCTGGATAGCGAGCAAGCGGCGCAGGCCAGATCGCTGGAAGATTGACCCGCACCAGTATCGCGAAACTCAAGATCGGCCCGCCGGGTGCGCTCGTATTCTCACTCTACTTCCGGCACCGGACGGTCCACTGAACCTTTGTTCCAGCGACCATCGAGGGTGAAAGAGAGATGCGGCGTGTAGAGCTGCGGCTCCAGGAGGAAAGAGTCGTGGCCTTTGTCTGAATGGACGGTGATGTGCATGTTGGACACCTCGGCTTTTTCCAGATGGCTGACGAGTTCCGCCTGCTCCTCCGGGTAGAAGCAGAAATCACTGTCGATGCTGAAGACCAGGTAGTGCTGCCCGGCGGCAGCGCTGCGGGCGAAGAGATCGGCATAGTTGTCCACTCCTGCGTCTCCCAGCGGATCGTAGCGCAGCCACATGTCGGCGATGCGCAGGTAGGTGTTGGCATCGAAGCGCTTCACAAATTTTTTGCCTTGGTGGAGCATGTAGCTCTCCACGTTGTGCTGCACGCGGTACCACGAGAGCGAAGCGCCGCCGGATTTCACATCCTGCCGTGCTCGGCGCTCAATGGCATCAAGGTGGACGAAGGTTTTGTGGCTGATCATGCGGGCGAGGGCGAGGCCATATTCGGGCGCATTGCCTTCATAAAAATCGCCGCCTTTGAAATGGGGGTCGTTTTCGATCGCAAGGACCTGCTCAAACAGCGTGAGGCGCGTGAGCACGGTGGTACGGCAGCCGCTGGCGATGGGAACGACCAGCCGGGTGCGCTCAGGGTGAAGGGTTGCAAGATTGATCGCCAGCAGGCCGCCTACGGACGCGCCCATGACGGCATGAAGCTGCTTGATGCCGAGGCTGTCCAGCAGTGCCAGCTGTGATTTCACCACATCGCTCGTGCGCACCTCGGGGAAGGCGCTGCCGTAGGGTTTGCCGGTGGCGGGGTTGATCGAGGCCGGGCCGCTGCTGCCGTAGCAGCCGCCGAGGTAGTTGGCGCAGATGATGAAGTAGCGTTTTGTATCGAGCGCCTTGTCCGGACCGATGAAGAGGTCCCACCAGCCATTGTGGATGTCATCTGTCCAGCGTTCGTCCGTTCCGGGGACTTCGCGGGTAATGCCCGCCGCATGCTGGCTGCCGGAAAGGGCGTGAAACAGCAGGATGGCATTGGATTTGGTGGCGTTGAGCCTGCCGTAGGTTTCGTAGGCGACCGTGATTTCAGGAAGTTGGGCACCGCAGGCAAACGTGAACGGTTCTTCGGCGCTTCCGGTTTGGAAAAACTTGGTTTCTTCTGTTTTGACGGCCTTCGACATGAGGCGCGGAAGAAACAGGGTTTTGGAGATGCGGCAAGGCGGATTGCTCGCCGTCGGACGAGATGTTTTTCGGGGAGGTGGCAGAAAGACGGGATCAATATCCTTGGTGCTTTCCGTGAATGTGCTTTGGTACCGGAGTTCGATGTCAATAAACTGGTGTCTTAATTTTTCAGCCTCCAGCCGCCTGCCATGCTTGATCCATTTGTCACACTCGAAGAAGCAGGGTTCTCCCTGCGGAGGAGTGGAGGCGTGGACCGGCTGGCCGGCTGGTCTCCGGAATTGATCGCGAGCCTGGACTGGGCGCGCCTCTCCGATCTGGCGCGTGCAATCGCGGCCGCGGCGGGATGCGAACTGGCGGAAGCGCGAATCATGCAGGATGGAGCGGTGCACTTTGGCATGATCGAAGAGCCCAGGTCTTCAAAAGCACGGCGGGCGCTGGTGAAGATAGCCGCATGGAACGAATGGGGAGCCACCCCTGAGACGGTGCAGCATTTTGCGCAGGAGATGAGCTCGGCGCGCAATACACGGGGCATTCTGATCGCCCCGGCGGGCTTCAGTCCGGCGGCTCTGCGCAAAGCCCAGGAAATGCGCATTGAAGCGGTGGATGCCGTGGCGCTGGATGCCGCAGTGCGTGCTCTCCCTGGGGACAAGAGCGATTTTCTGTTTGTCGTCACCACCGCGGGAGACTTTTCCACGCCCACATGCCCGATTTGCATGAAGAAACTGCAGCGCATCGAGCAGGAGTCTTTGGCGCTGTGTTCACGCACGATCGATACGGATGGTCTCATAGCCGATGCAGTCGTATGCGACAGCCTCGAAATCGCCGCAGGCTGCGAGGTGACGTTTCTGCAGGAGGTGAAAGCGCGCTCGATCACGGTTTCCGGTCATGCCTCGGGCGATTTCGTGTGCGAAGGCCCGGTGATCCTCGAAAAGGGAGGCACCTTGTCCGGCAAGGCGGCCGCACGCTCCCTCGTGGTGCGAGACGGCGGCGAGCTGCTGGGGCAGTTCCGTATTTTGGAAGGGGATCTGGGCTCGTTTGTGAAGCCCGCTGTGCGCTGGCACTGGCGCTGTGCGGGGGCTGACGGGCAGCGTCAGTGCGCCTGGGTGGTTTTCGAGCCGCATCAGTGAGGCGTGAATCGTTCTTGGCACGCATGGCCCGGCTGTGGCATGTAACGGTCATGTCTCCCAACTCCTCCGGCCCCGGCGCTCTGCTTCGACTGGTGTTTTATGCCGCCGCCATTGTGATGGCGCTGCTGCATGTGTTTGTGACGTTTCGCGGACTGAGCAGCGCCGAAGGGATGAATCAGGCGCAGCTCGCACGGCAGATTTCGCGGACGGGATCGTATCAGACGCATGTCATCGAGCCTTATGCCTGGGCGCAGATGGAAGCGGCGCAGAAAAAGCCTACGCCGCTGGCCATGCCGGAGACGGTGCAGCCGCCCCTGCAGCCATTGTTGTGGTCGGTGGCGTTTCGCTTCATGAAGCCATGGGTGGTTTATGATCCGGCCACCGGTGGGGCGGTCTTCATCATGGACCGGGTGATCGCATGCTTTGGGGTCACGTGGTATCTGCTGGCGATTTATTTCACCCATGGTGCGGCGCGGCGGCTCTTTGATGAACAAGTGGCCACCATCTCCGCCATCGCGCTCCTGGTGTGTGAACCGGCGTGGGAGATGATGGTCAGCGGGGCGCCGCGCGGCATACTGGTGCTGTTGTTTGCACTGGCCTTTCGATTGTATGCGTCGGCCGCGAACCGTGCGGCGGAAAATCGTGGAGTGCTGGTGCCGCTGATTTTTCTGGGCGGCGTGTGCTCCCTGATGGTGCTCGCCCACTGGCTGTCGCTATGGATTGTGCTGGGCATCATCATCGGAGTGGCGGTGTTTATGCCGAAGGGCAGGGCGGGGGCCATCTTGGTGGCTTTGTTTCCGGTGCTCACACTCGCGGCCTGGGGATGGTGGAATGCCCAGCTCTGCGGAGATCCGCTGGGAGGCATCAAGGCCCTGTTTCAGGCGCAGTCTTCGGCCGTGGCCCATGACCTGCTGCTGCGGGATTTCACCCCGACCGTGCCGCTGCTGCAGGTGGACGACCTGGTCCGTCGAGTCGGACTCGGCTGGCAGGATCAGCTGGGAATGCTCGTGGCTCATCTGGGTTATGTCGTGCCGGGACTGTTTTTCTTTCTCGCGCCCATGCACCGCTTCCGTAAACCGGAAGCAGCCTCCGCCCGCTGGACACTGGCAGTCATCCTCCTCTGCGTGGCCGTGGGAATGGGGCTCATAGGCTTGCCGGAAAAGGTGAAGGACGACAACGCGCTGTATATCGTGCTCATGCCCGCGATGGCCACCTTTGGTGCGGCCATGCTCGTGGTGCTCTGGTCACGCTTTCAGGTGTCCGGGGAATTCACAGCGCGCTGGGGCGCACCTCTGGCGGCATTGGTCATCACCGCGCTGCCCATGGCGGTGAATCTGCCGGTGGTGATGAAATTCGGCCTCACCATGCGCGGCAAGATCCCACCCCACTGGCCGCCGTACATGCCCGACCGCATTTCCGCCCTGCGCCAGCTCACGGAAAAGAACGAGTTTGTCATCTCCGACTCGCCCGCTTTTGTGGCTTGGTATGGTGATGTTCCCAGCGTGAACCTTTGCACTCAGCGCGGCGATTATGAGCCCATGAAATCAAAGGCCGAAGAGCGCGGAGCGAGGCTGGCCGGTTTTGTCATGACTCCCGTCTCCGCCAGAGTAGAGCACATCACTGACCTCTACACCGGTCCCTACTCCGAATGGCGTGATCTCATCATCCGCGGCCCCATGCTAGCCTTCGACCGCGATTTTTCGCCAAGTCCCGAATTTCCCTTTAAAAATCCCATCCCACTCGTCGGCCAGTCGGTGGGGGATAAGGAACATCTCAGTCTGCCGATGGTCTTTTATACGGACAAAGTGAGGACGATTAAGAAGTAGAAGCATTGAACATCAGAAGGCCATCGCCGGTCTATGCCCGGACCTATGAACAAGCATGCGAGCGTCCTGGTTTCAGCCCTTCTCTGCTTTGCCCTTACGGGCTGCTCCCCCTATGAAGAGCATGAGGCCAAGGTGACGACACGGATGATCGAACGGCTGCAAGACCAGAAGGCCTACAGGGTGACGGGCGTGGTCATGAAACCGGGGGATTATCCGGTGGATGGCTCGAAAGAAATCAAAGTCTCCCAGGCCATTGCGCAGGCGGGGGGCTTCGCTCAATTTGCCAACAAGCGCCGCATCATCCTGCGTCGCGGTACTGGGAATTACATGCAGCGCCTGTTCGTCAGCCTGGATAAAAAACGCCCTGTCATGACGCTCACGCCCGACCCGGCAATCCGGGCGGGAGATGTCATCATTGTCGAGGAGATCATCCTCACCTTTTGATAGTGGCTTAAGAGGCAAATGGAATGAAACCCGCGCAATTCGTTCGAAGCTGGATCTCGGTCTTCGGTTGCTGATCTGCGTTAAGACAGGCACCCCTTGAAAAACCGCAAAGTATCCGCCAGATGCTCATGCCAGTAGTCCCAGGTGTGCCCGCCCGGAAACTCCTCATACACATGCGGGATGCCCGCAGCCTCCAGATCCCGGTGCAGCTTGCGGTTGTACTCGATCAGGATGTCTTCGGAGCCGCAGTCAAAGCGCAGGTGCGGGAGATGTGACGCCTGCTTTGCACAATCGAGGACTGCCAGTGGGTTCGCGTCTGTCAGATCATATTTCGCCAGCGGCTCCTCCACAAAGCCCTCCATCTGTGCCGGCGCATCCGTGATGCTGCTGTGGGCGCTGATGGCGGCAAATTTTTGCGGACTCAGCAAGCCCAGGCGCAGAGCACCATAGCCGCCCATGGACAGGCCTCCGATGAAACGTGGCGCGTCTTGGCAGCGTGAATCGATCTCCGCCGCAGCCTCAGGCACCTCATCCACGATCCACCGGGCAAAGTCAGCACCGCGATGCTGCACATACCCGGAGCCATCGCCCCACAGGCCATCGGACGGCATCGCCAGCATCATGGGCGGCAGGCCTTCGTCTCGAATCAAACGGTCCATGACCTCCTGCGCTCCACCCTTGTACAGCCACGCCCAGTGGCTGCCGTAAACGCCGTGCAGAAGAATGACCAGCGGCAGTTTTTCCACCTTCGCATCGGGCGGCACATAGAAGCTGATGTCGGCGCGATGGCTCAGCGCGGAGGACTTCACCGTGGCATGATAAATGCCGTTGCCTACGGCGGCGGATTCAAAGGTGCGGAAACTCATTTCACGCGAGGATGTCCTTGATCACCTTCGCGCCTTCCACGCCGCTGAGACGTGCGTCTAGCCCCTGGAACTTGAAGCTGAAGGCGTCATGCTGAATGCCGAGCTGGTGCAGCATGGTGGCGTGCAGATCGTGGACGGTGGTTATTTTGTCCACGGCGGCGTAGCCGAGATCATCCGTGGCTCCATGCACGAGGCCGCCCTGGATTCCGGCGCCTGCGAGCCAGACGGACATGGCCTTGTTGTGGTGGTCCCGGCCGCTGCCACCCTGGGACATGGGGGTGCGGCCAAATTCTCCGGCCCACACAATGAGAGTCTCCTCCAGCATGCCGCGCTGCTTGAGATCGGTGATCAGCGCCATGCAGGCGCGGTCGATTTCCTGCGCCTTGAGAGCCACACCGTCTTTCACGCCGCCATGGTGGTCCCAGTCTTTGTGGTAGAGCTGGATGAAGCGGGTGCCGCGTTCCGCCAGGCGGCGTGCGAGAAGGCAGTTGGAGGCAAAGGAGCCGTCGCCTGGCGTGCAGCCATAGAGTTCGAGCGCCTTCGCGCCTTCTTTGCTCACATCCATCAAATCAGGGACGCTGGCCTGCATCTGAAAGGCCATTTCGTACTGAGCGATGCGCGTGGCGATTTCGGGGTCGTCCACGAGGCTGCTGCGCTGCTTGTTGAGAGCATTGATCGCGGCGACATCGCGGCCCTGCTGATCGCGTGAGATGCCGCCGGGATTCGTGAGATACAAAACGGGGTCGCCCTGAGCGCGAAGCTGAACGCCCTGATATTTGGAAGGCAGGAAACCGCTGCTCCACTGGCGTGCGGCGATGGGCTGGTTCTGCCCGCCCTTGCCGAGAGAGGTCAGCACAACAAAGCCGGGCAGGTCCGAAGCGTCTGTGCCCAGGCCGTAGGTGATCCATGAGCCCATGCTCGGGCGTCCGGCAATCTGCGAGCCGGTGTTCATGAACATATGCGCCGGATCATGATTGATGGCGTCCGTGGTCATGGACCGGATCAGGCAGATGTCATCAATGACGCTGCCGATCTGCGGGAAGAGAGAGCAGATCTCGATCTGATTTTTGCCAAATTTGGCAAAGGGATGCTGCGGGCCGAAGCAGTTCAGCGGCTTGCCCTGGAGCTGCGCCAGCTGCTGCCCTTTGGTGAAGGACTCCGGCATGGGCTTGCCGTCCATTTCGGCCAGCTTCGGCTTGGGATCAAAGGTCTCCAAATGCGAAGGGCCGCCTGCCATCGTCAGCCAGATCACGCGCTTGGCCTTCTGCGGAAGAGGTAGACTGCCCAGCACGCCGCGCACGGGCGCGGCTTGTGCCGGACGCAGCAGGGAAGCAAGCGCCACCGCTCCGAGGCCTTGGGAAGTCCTGCCGAGAAAGGCGCGACGATGGAGCGGTGCGGGTGTGTGCATGGTGTTACTTGGTACTGGGTTTCTTGCCCAAATTTTTCAGCTCTTCCTCGGTCCACATGGCCATGTGCGTCTTGCTCTGCTCACGAATGCCGGTGACGGTCTTGACGTCCACCGGGGAGGCGGTGTGCTCCCACTCGCGGCGGATATAGGTGAGCACACCGGCGATGTCTTCATCGGAAAGTTGAGGCAGGGGAGGCATGGCCAGATTGAAATTACGCCCTCCGACCTTCACGGGACCGGCAAGGCCCTGCATGACGATGCGGGCGGTGACGTCCGGCCTGCCCAGCACCCATTCGCTGTCCACCAATGGTGGGGCGAGTCCGTCCAAGCCAAAGCCGTGTGGCTGATGGCACGCGGCGCAGAGGGTGGCGTAGATGGTTTTGCCTTTTTCAAACAGGGCCGTCTGCGCGTCATTCAGCGGCACGATTTTCGGCGGCGGTGGAGCGCCGGGCTTGCCTGGCCAGGCGATGCGGGCCTCCACACTGGTGAAGAGCTTGGCGCTCGTCTTGTCCGTCATGGCGGCCTTCAGCGTCTTGAGCGAGGCTGGCTCGGCATCGAGCCAGAGCAGCTTGACGGGGGTTTTGGATTTGGGATCGGCGCCGCTGGTGGCGAGACCCTTGATGACGGCGGCTTGAACAGAGCCGCCCTGCGGCTGAGCGGCGGCGAGCTCCAGCATGTCTTCAAACGGTCCGGCTTTGCTGGCGGCTGCCAGCAAGGCGCCGAGAGCTTCGATCACCGGGGTGATCTGCGAAGAGTTATCTTTGGAAACTTGGGCCGCGAGGAGTTTGGCAAACGCGGCCTCCCTGCCGCGCAGGCCTGTGAGGGCACCTTCACGCACGAGGGCGATCTTGCCATGGCTGGCGAGCAGCTTGACCACGGCAGCGTCTGCATCGGGCAAATTGAAGGATGTCAGTTTGATGGCGAGGTGGGCGAGCACCAGCGCTTCCTTTTCGGAGGTCATCGCGATCAGTTCCGGGGCGAGATCGCGTCCGGAAATTCGCACTGCAGCAGCACGTACCTGTGTGTCTTTGTCTGCAAGTGCGGTGCGAACTACGTCTGGTGTGGCAGATGCGAGGCCATCGAGAGTCCAAAGGGCATGCAGGCGCGCAAGCGGGGTGCCGGATGCGATGAGTTCCTTCAGCGCAGGAACCGTGGATGCGTCACCAGATTCTACAATGAGGCGCTGCGCTGCATCACGCACCCAGCCATTGGCATGAGAGAGGAGTTTCACGTCCTTGCTTGCCTTGACCGGCTGCGGGCGCTCCTTGGTATCTGGCACGATGCGCCAGATGCGGCCCTGATTGAATGGAGTCTCAAGTTTGCGGTCCTTGATGTTCGCAATGAGGTAATGCGTCAGAAAGCTCTGGTGCTGAACGATGCCGCGGTACAAGTCCACAAGATAGAGGGCACCATCCGGGCCATTGGTGGCGTTTACGGGGCGGAAGCGCTCATCGGTGGAAGTAAGGAACTCAGTGGTCTTGGCCGTGTTCGTTGCCGTGACGATGCCGTCCTTTTCGCTCATGGTGAAGCGCTTCACCAGATTGGCGCAGGGCTCGGGAATGAACGCATTGCCACGATACGCAGCGGGGAATGCATCGCCGCGATAGATCAGCGCGCCGCAGGTGCCAGTGGGCTTGCTCAGGGTGCCGTCTGCGCGGAGGGATTTCGGATCGTAGCCGCGGTTGACACCCGGTGTGGGGTGGGAGGGATACAGAGTCTGATCCGCGGCGACCTTGGCATTGATGCTGATGGCGTTGCGCAGAAGCGGATTGCGCGTAAACGCCTCCGTGGGGAGTATGTCCGCGCGCAGCATATCGGAGTTGTAGTTAAAATAGAGCCTGCCGTAGTTGTCCTGACACAGGCCCCATTGGCCGCGGCCGAGACCGCTGTCCTTCTGCCACATGCCGCCGCGCAGCTTGAAGCGGGTGGAGTAGCCGGCGCTCCAGATCGCATTGTCCATGGCCCAGACCGGACTGTTGGCCATGTGCTCCGGCTGTCCTCCAAGAGTGCCGAAATCGCTGGATACAACGTCTTTCACGTCCGCCTTGCCATCGCCATCCGTGTCTTTGCAGAAGTAGAGATTCGGCGGCACGGCGATCAAGGCACCTCCGTTCACGGCCAGGACCGCGCGGGGCATGACGAGATTGTCCAGGAACGGAGTTGCCTTGTCCATGCGGCCGTCGCCATCGGTGTCTTCGAGCAAAGAGACGCGGCCGGTGGGCTCGCTTTCGCCTGCGCCATTGAGGTCATGCATGTAGCCGCGCATTTCCACCACGTAGAGCCGGCCCTGGTCATCGAAGCTCATGGCCACCGGAGATTCGATCATCGGCTCGCTGGCCACGAGTTCGATGCGGAAACCTTTTTCGAGTTTAAAGGTCTTCATCTCGTCTTCCGGAGAAAGCGGCGCCGGCGGGGGCAGCTTGAACTTCAGCTCGACCTTTTCCGGCCCGGCGTTCTTCTGATGAACGGCGAACGCGGCGGGCAGGAAAGATGAGGCAAGAACGATCAGCGACGAGCGCAGCAGGAGGGAGGGAAACCTTTGAGGAGGAGGCATGGGGACGGTTTTTGATTTGAGCGGGGGAGTGACAGCTAACCAAAATCCGGGTGAAATCCTAGTCGCTCAATGACCAATTTTGATATTTCTGGCGTCGCTGGGAGCGCCTCATTTTTCCTTCTTCGGTTTGGGCTGCTCCGAGCCCTTGACGGTCAGGGCCGGCACGGGATCGTTCTTTCCAGCGAAGGCATTCCAGGCTTGCTGGAAGTCGGCGGCATCGCGCACTTCTCCCTCGGCCACGAGCCACTGGTAGTGCAGCTTGAAAGGGGACTCCGCAGTGGCCTTGCCTTTGGGGAACATGCCAAAGCGGCCGTAGTCACGGTAGGCGGAGGTGGAGGTTTCCTTCGGATTGTCGGGATGATTGAGAATGACGACCGTGAAGGTTTTGCCTTCCACTGTGAAGATCTCGGCAGACCAGGGCAGGTCTTTGACCTTGTGCGCATCGATGTTTTCGCCGGGGAAGAGGTAGGTGGTGGTTTTGGTGTCCACCTTTTCAGACGGACGGAACTGCGCGCCGGCATGTTCGGGATCGCCGTTCATTTCGGCCTCGCCGCTCACTGGCTTGATGGCGCTCGTCATGTCGATGCCGAGATAAAAAGGCTTCGCGGGTGCGGAGAAGGTGAACCGGCGCTCTTCGGTGAGGAAGGCGTCTTTGGTGTCTCCCTGCCAGTCAATGGAGGCGGTGAAGCTGGAGTCCCCTGGCGTCACCTTGGTTACCACCTGATCGCCGCCCTTCATGTGCCAGCGGTCGTAAGATTTGCCGCCGTAGCTGATCTTGCTGAAACCCAGGAAGATGCCGCGATGATGCGTGAAATTGGAGCCCGGGCCCTTCGTCAGGCGGGTGGCTCCGGCGGCATCAAAGACATGCAGATAGGGCTTGTAGGTTTCGTGGTGCTTCTCCGGAGTGCTCAGATCATTCGCCATCATCAGACGGGCGACGACTTTGCCACCAGCGGAGACATCGACGTGGTCCTTTTCCACGACGGAGATGTCGAAAGCGGCGGCATTGAGGGATAGGGCGAGGAGAATGAGGGCGGTGGGTTTCATGCGAGAATCTTTTTGATGACCTTCGCACCTTCGACTCCGGAGAGCTTGGCGTCGAGGCCTTGAAATTTAAAAGTGAAGGCGTCGTGCTGGATGCCGAGCTGGTGAAGCATCGTGGCGTGAATGTCGTGTACGGTGGTGACGTTTTCCTGAGCGGCGTAACCGAGATCATCGGTGCTGCCAAAGGTGACGCCGCGCTGAATGCCGGCGCCGGCCAGCCACATGGACATGGCCTTGTTGTGGTGGTCGCGGCCCACAGGGCCTTTGTTTCCTTGGGCCATGGGGGTACGGCCGAATTCACCGCTGAAGACAATGAGGGTGTCATCAAACATGCCGCGCTGCTTGAGGTCCGTGATCAAAGCTGCGCAGGCTCGATCCACTTCCTTGGCGCGGAGGGGGAGCTCTTCCCTGAGGAGGCTGTGGTGGTCCCAGTCTCGATGGTAGAGCTGGATGAAACGTGTGCCGCGCTCCGCGAGGCGACGGGCGAGGAGGCAGTTGGACGCGAAAGAACCGTCCCCGGGCTGGCAACCGTAGAGCTCCAGTGTCTTGGCTCCTTCACCGCTGATGTCCATCAGCTCAGGCACGCTGGACTGCATCTGGAAGGCCATTTCGTATTGAGCGATGCGCGTGGCGATTTCGGGATCGTCGCAAATGGCGGCATGCTGCTTGTTGAGCTTGTTGATCGTCGCAAAGTCGCGTCCCTGACGTTCACGTGTGACGCCATTCGGGCTGGTGAGATAGAGCACGGGATCCCCAAGCGAGCGGAGCTGCACGCCCTGATACTTCGAAGGCAGGAAGCCGCTGCTCCATTGCCGTGCCGCGATGGGCTGCGGATTGCGTCCTTTGCCGGTGGACATCATCACGACGAAGCCCGGAAGGTCATCGGCCTCACTGCCCAGGCCGTAGGTGACCCAGGAGCCCATGCTGGGGCGGCCGGCGATCTGCGCGCCGGTATTCATAAACATGTGCGCAGGGTCGTGATTGATCGCGTCTGTGGTCATGGACCGCACGAGACAGATGTCATCCGCCACGCTGCCAATGTGTGGCAGCAGCTCCGACAGCTCCATCTGGCATCTGCCGAACTTCTGGAAGTTGAACATGGGGCCTTTGCACACGAGCTTCTGCCCCTGAAGCTGTGCAAGCTGCTGCCCCTTGGTGAAAGATTCCGGCATGGGCATGCCATCCATTTCCGCGAGCTTCGGCTTGTGATCGAAAAGCTCGAGCTGTGACGGGCCACCAGCCATGGTCAGCCAGATGACGCGCTTTGCCTTCTGCGGCAGTGGCAGTGCGCCCAGCGCACCGCTGGCAGCGGCGTTCAGCAGCCGCGGCTGGAGGAGCGAGGCGAGCGCCACACTGCCGAGGCCCTGCGCGGCTCGGCCCAGGATAGCGCGGCGTGTGAGTGGAGAAAAGGTGCTCATGGCTCAGCTCCGTGTGATTGTTTCGTGCAGATTCAGCAGCACGCGCGTGACATGCGTCCAGGCTGCGAGCTCGCTCTTGCTGAGGCTGGCGGGGACTGCCGATGCTCCAGTCTTGAGCAGCGCTTCAGCGGAAGCAGCGTCCTTTTGATAATCGGCCAGCTGTTTTTCGAACAAGGATGAGAGCGTGTTCAATTCTTCAGCACTCGGCTTGCGCTGCAGAGCCTGCTCAAAAGCCCAGGTGATCCGCCGGCTGTTGTCACCCTTGCATTCGGTGAGAACGCGCGCGGCGAAAGTTCGGGCGGCTTCGACGTACGTCGGATCATTCAGCAGCACGAGCGCCTGCTGAGGGATGTTGGAGCGGTTGCGTTCGGCCACGCACTCTTCACGGCTGGGCGCATCAAAAGCGAGGAGGGAAGGGTGGGTGAAGGTCCGCTGCCACCAAGTGTACAGACCGCGGCGGTAGAGCCCCTCGCCGCTGTCGTTCTGCCATTCGCGTGTGGGGAAATTCAGGTTCTCCCAGTACTTGGCGGGCTGGTAGGGCTTCACGCTGGGGCCGCCGATTTTGGGAACGAGCAGGCCTGAAATGGCTAGCGCATTGTCACGCACGAGTTCCGCGTCCAGCCGGAAGGGGCTCTGGCGAGCACATTCGCGGTTGTAGGGATCCGCGGCGGTAAGCTCCTTTGTGGAGGTGGAGACCTGCTTGTAGATGTCGCTTTCCACAATGACGCGGATCATGTGCTGCATGTCCCAGCCGCTGTCCATGAATTCACAGGCCAGCCAGTCGAGCAGCGCGGGGTTCACCGGCGGCTCGCCCTGTGCGCCCAGATCATCCAGCACCTTGCTCAGTCCGGTGCCAAAGAACTGCTTCCACAGGCGGTTCATCACCGTGCGCGCGGTGAGTGGATTGTCTTTGGAAACAAGCCACTGCGCCAGATCCAGACGCGTTAGGTCGCGGCCTTCGATCTTCGGCTTCGGCAGGTAGCCTGGCAGTGCGGCCTTCACGACTTCGCCGCTCTCATCCATCCAGTTGCCACGCGGCAGGATGCGCACGGTGCGCTTGTTGGCGTCACTGACGGAGACGATGCACTTGGGCGCGTTGTTATCGAAATCCGCCTTCTCCTTTTCCACGGTGGAGATCTTGGAGCGCAGCTCGCTGAGCTCCGGTGCGATCTGTTTGTAAGCGGTGGTGAGCTGCTGCTTTTGCACGGGGCTGCGCTTTTCCGGCGCGGCTTTGAGGATGGCTGCGATCTCGGCGGCGGGAAGACCTGTGCCGGGGGCGCGGATGGGTTTGGGAGCGCTGGTGGTGCTGAGGCGGAGGTTGGCCATTTCGTGATTGTCCCCCCAGGCAAACGTGAGCGTGAGAGCCACGCTGGCATTGCCATCGGCGATGGGCTCGGCCAGTTCCAAATAGAGGGACTGATCTGCCTTCGTGCCACCCAGCACTCCCCAGCCGTTGTTCTTCTGGTCGGCAATGCCATCGATGGCGGCCGCCGCGCTGAAACCTTTCTGCTCATAGGTGGCGCTGGCATGTGCGAGTTCGATCTTTGCCCTTTGCTTTTTGTCGCCGCTGGTGAGCGTGACTTCGCTGAGCACGAAGTTGCCATTGGAGGACAGACCGATGCCGGGCAGCTTTTCCTTGAGCGCATCGATGCGGATGCCCGTAGTGCCTGCGGGAAGCTTGGTGGTGAGTATGTAGGTTTCGGTGCCGTCGTTCTGCTTCCGCTCGTTGCGCTTGGCATCGATGATACCGCGCACGATGCCGTCTTTGTCAGCCTTCAGGCTGACATTCTTCTTTGCAGCGGCAGCGGCGACCTGCTTCACTGGCTGCCAAAGGCCGTTCGCGGTCACGGCTTCCAGCGCCTGCTTTTCCCATGCTGCCTGTGCTGCCGAGAGATCGGGGCGTGGTTTGGCAAATTCGGCCTGAAGTGCGGCAAGTCGCTGGGCGATGTCCGCCTGCTTTTCCTCTCCCGCAGCGTCGAGAACCATCATGCCGGGTTCGCGGCGGCCGAGGATCGGCTCCTTGATGTCTGCAAAGAATGCGCCGAGGGAATAAAAATCGCGCATGGTCCAGGGGTCAAATTTGTGATCGTGGCACTGGCAGCAGCCGGTGGTCTGGCCCATCCACGCATTGCCCACGGCGCGCACACGGTCGGTGAGCATGCGCTGCTCGTAGTCCTTGGCCTGTGCGCCGCCCTCCTCGGTGGTGAGGAGGAGTCGGTTGAATGCGGAGCCGACCTTCGATTCCTGATTCGCATCTGGCAGAAGGTCTCCGGCGATCTGCTCCAGCGTGAAGCGGTCGAAGCGCTTGTTGCTGTTGAAGGACTGGATGACGTAGTCGCGGTAGGGCCAGACGTTGTGCGGATTGTCGCTGTGGTAGCCGATGGTGTCGGCAAAGCGCACCACGTCCAGCCAGCCGATGGCCATGCGCTCGCCGTAGTGCGGATTTTTGAGCAGGCTGTCCACAAGCTTCGCATAGGCGGCGGGTGAGGAGTCTTTTTCAAACGCGGCCACTTCCTCCGGTTTCGGAGGCATGCCGAGGAGGTCCAGATAAAGTCGGCGGATCAAAGTGCGCGCATCTGCCTGGGGCGAGGACTTGAGGCCGATTTCGGAGAGGCGCTGCCGCACCAGCACATCCACACCATTTTTGCCTGCCGGAACGGCTGCCTTGACCGGCTTTTCATAGGACCAGTGCAGCTGGTAGGCGGCTCCCTGGTCGATCCACTTTTGTAAAATCTCCTTCTGTCGCGGGGTGAGCTTTTTGTGCGAATCCGGCGGCGGCATGAGGTCGTCTTCGTCCTTGGTAAGAATGCGGGAGACGAGCTCGCTTTCCGCGCCTTTGCCGGGGATAAAGGCCTTGGCCTTGAGGGCCTCGTCACGAATGTCCAGCCGCAGGTCGGCCTCGCGGTGCTTGGGGTCGTTGCCGTGGCAGTAGAAGCAGTTGTCAGACAGGATGGGCTGCACATCGCGGTTAAACACGATCTTCGCCGGCACCGGCGGTTCGGCGGCATGGAGGCCGAGGGCGGCAAGCAGGAGGAGGCTGGTGGGTTTGAGCAGGGACATACGGGGAAAGATAACGTGTAGAAAGAACGCGTTATTGACCCCTGATTTGCCGCCGGGCCGGTGATCTCACAAAAAATCTTTTTTGTGTGAGATTCGTCGGTCAGCGGCAAATGGTCGCTGATGACAGATCCTAACCAGGTGGATGCCGTGCTGGACGCCGTGGCGCGCGGAGACTCCGCTGCTTTTATGCAGGTGGTGCAGGCGCATGGCCTCATGCTGCGCAGCTACATCGGTGCGCAGGTCTTTAACACTGGCGATGTGGATGATCTGGCGCAGGAAACCTTCATTGCGGCCTACCGGACCTTGCACAGCTTCCGGCGTGGCGATGACATGGGGGCATGGCTGCGCGGCATCGCGCGCAACAAAGTGCTCATGTACTTCCGCAGCACTCAGAGACGGACAGGTGCGCTTGACCGCTTTCGTGCCGAGGTGGTGGAAATCATGGGAGATGACCTGGAGGTCGCAAGCGCAGGAGACCGCCATGAGCACATCGCGGCTCTGCTGCGGTGCATCGCCAGGCTGCCGGAAAAGCTGCGGCGTGTGGTGCATGCGGGGCTGGACGGCACCAAAGTTTCCGCGCTGGCGGAGGCGCTGCAAACTTCCGCCGGAGCTGTGTATCAGCTTCACTACCGTGCGAACCAGCTCCTGCGGGAGTGTGTGCTGAAGGAGGTGCAGGATGTCTGAAGACTTGAATAAAATTATCGCGGCTTGGTTCGGGGAAGAGATGCCTGAGGCACGCCGGGAGGCCCTGATGCAGCGTTTGCGCGAGGACGCGGAATTCAGGCGGGAGTTAGTAACCGAGCTGCGCACTTTTGCCATGCTTCATGCCGTGCAGTCGCCGGAGCCGCGCTGGCTGGCCCTGCAGGATGAGCTGGGCGTGGCAGCGTCAGGCACCGACTTTTCTGTGGAGAGGATCCGGGACGCCATTCGCGCGCAGCCGCGCCCGTTTGTAGCATCCTGGTGGCGGCCTGTGGCTGCGCTGGCCGCCTGCCTGGCCGCAGTGTTTGCGGTTCTGCTGCTGATGAGGCCGCCGCAGACCGTAGTGGCAGCCAACGCGAGCCGTGAGAATCTCGCGGTGGCGGTGCGTGTTGACGGGGTGAAGTGGAATGCGGCGCAGAAAAATGCTCCGCAGGCGGGTGGGCTCGTCGGAGCTGGAGATCTGCGTTTTGATCGCGGCAAACTCACGCTCGCCTTCTTGAGCGGTGTCAGTGTTCACGTCGAAGGTCCGGCGGACATTACACTCCTCGGCCCGGAGCGCATGGCCTGCCGGCGTGGCAACGTCCGCACCCTGGTGAATGAGGGTTCGGAAGGTTTCACGATCGAAACGCCAGGCGGCGCTGTGGTGGATCTGGGAACTGAGTTTGGCGTGAATGTGGAAGGGGATGGAAAGGCGCAGGTGGTGGTGTACCAAGGCCAGGCCGAGCTGTCCCTGCTTTCTCCGGATGGAAGCCCCCGCCGCACCCGCCTGCTGAATGCTCAGCAGTCCTCTGAGCTGGATCCTCAGACGGACAGCTTTCGTGGCATCGAGCCGCGGGAAATTCTCGCCGCTCCAGACCTCCGGCTTCCTGCGCTGAAATTGAGTGCGGATTATTCCCAGCGCATCCTCAAGTCCAAACCTCTGCACTACTGGCGCGGTCAGGCTGCGGCCAATGGCACGATTGCAGATGCGGCTCCTGGTGGCAGGGCATTGCACATTCATGGCGCCGTGGTGTCGCAGGAAGATGGCAGCCTGGCTTTTGCTGCGGGCGACGAGCCACAGTTTCTACGTGCCGAAGGTGATTGGACACCCCCAGCGGAGTTTGCTGTGGAGCTATGGTTTGCCAGCGATGGTTTTCACAACAGCGCACTCGCGGTGATGCATGCGCAAGATGACGAGCACGACACACTTTCCCTGCTGCAGCTGACACGGCGGGATGCACGCAATGCCCTGCGCCCTGCCCGGGTGCGTTTTTTGTTTCGCTGGCCTCCCGGCAGCCGGGACGGGATGAATGTGTACAGCGCCCCGCTTTATGCTCCATACCGCTGGCAGCATCTCGTCTGCCAGCGTCGAGGAGACGCGCTGGAAATGTATCTGGACGGCAGGCTGGTTGGAGACACCCCTCTGCGTGGAAGCGAGCAAACCACCGCTTCTGTGCTGCGTTTTGGCCGCCTGTTTGAAGCCGCAGGCGTGCGCGATGCCCGCCAGTTCGTCGGACGCATGGCCGAGATGGCCGTCTATGATCACCTGCTCAGCCCGGAGGAAATTCGCGCTCACAGCACGCTAGCCGGGCCCTGAGACCACATCCGAAACCGGACGCAAAACCGAGGTGCCCGAGATTCGCGAGGGCAAGGAGGTGAGGATGACGCAGGTTGTGTCTGTGGCCGGATCAGCCCAGGCAAGTGTGCCTGTGGAGCCGCTATGACCAAAGCTTTGCTCTGAGCAGCTCTTGCCAAACCCATCCGGCCCCAAGGCAAATCCTAGGCCGCGGCGACCTTCCAAGCCTTGAGTGTGATTCTGAAGCATCAGGCGCACAGTCTCTGTCCGAAGCAGAGTCTCTCTCGGGTGCAGAAAGGATTCGAGAAATTTCGCCACATCACCCGCTGAGCCATGCGCACCGCCCCAGGGCGCCGCAAGATTTCGCCAGTAGGGGCTGTTCCAATCCCACGAGGCAGCCTTGGGATCTCCTGCGCCGGATTCGGGCGCAGCGTGCTCAGTCTGGCAGCGTACGGTGTCTTCAAGTTTGAAGCGGCCGAGGCCAAGCGCGCTGCGGCGCATGCCGAGCGGCGCAAAAACCTCCTTCGCGAGAAACTCTGGAAGCGGAGTTTTGGTGATGCGCTCCACGATTTCCGCCGCCAGCAGAATGCCCATGCTTTGATAGTGATACTTTGTGCCAGGGGCAAACAGCAGCGGCGTGCGGAGTGCTCCCTGCACGAACTCCGCCAGAGGTGCATGGCGTGCGCGCAGCGCGGCATTGTTCTCCAACTGGTCAGGCAGGCCGGAGGTGTGGGCGAGCAAATGCTCAAGGGTGATTTCCCTTCGTGCACCTTCGCTGAATTCCGGGAGGAATTTCATGGCGGGATCACTGATTCGCAGTTCCCCTCGATCTGCCAGCACCATCACCGCCGTGGCGGTCATGGTCTTGGTGATGGAAGCGAGCAGGAAAATGGCATCCGCATTCGCGGCTTTGCCAAAGGCCTGCCCAAAGGTGTCCTTTCCCCTACGGACGTGCAGCACGGCGGACTCCAGCGTGCCGGTGTCGATTTGCTTCTTGATGATCTGAGCGGCGGCATTCATGGGGGTGGAAGTGATCGCGCGGCCGGTGGTGGCCGCAAGTCCGGCGAGGGAAGTCAGGAAGACGCGGCGGTTGGTCATGGAGCAGTGGTTTTCGGTTCGGGTTCCCGGGCCTGCAGGATGAAATCAAAAAGCTGGCCGTAGTGCCGGCCATCCAGCGTAATATCCATGGGCACGATCTGCACACTCGCAGGCACTCGGGCGGGGTCGGCGCTAAGCTTCACTTTGAAACTCTGCCGCGACTTGGGCGGCACTCTTCCTTCCAGCGTGGTCGGCTCCGCGCGAACCCCCGGCGGAAGCTGGAGCACGATGCGGTGCTTCTGCTCCGTGGCGCGGAAGTTGCGCACGGTGATGCTGACCTCCTGAGTGTGCAGCTGTGTCAGGTCCACACGATACGGATAGGCGCTGACCCAGTAGGGGTCGAAGAGGTATTCATAATCCGTGTCGGGCAGCAGCTCCTTGTATTCGGCAATGATGCGGCGGGCCCAATCATGGTAGCGCTCGATGAAAGCCCTGGGTTCTGTCATCAGCACGCCATGCGCGCCCATGATGATGTCGGGCTGCAGCTTTTGCAGGTACTGTGCAGCGACGAGGTAGCCTTCCTCAACGATGGCGCTGTTTCGGGCATTGACGCACTCATGGCCGTTCTGCGCGGGATCAGCGGGATCGCCAAAGAGGTTGTCTCCGGTGAAGACGATCTTCTTGCCGTCCAGCTCCAGCCAGAGCGAGTTGCCGAACTCCGTCTGACCCGGCATCCAGTCGACGTGCAGCTTGTAGCCTTCCCAGTCGATGACGTCTCCGGCTTTGAGGATGCGGTCGATCTTCGCTTGCTCGAATCCGGCGTTGTAAGCGCCGATCATCGCCGGGTAGTCATAGTAGCGTGGGTTTTCGCATTTGTCGGCGATGCTGTCCATCGTCCAGAATTTCACGCCGTGCTCCTTCAGCGCAGGGAAGAGAGTGAAGTGATCGCCATGCGAGTGGGAGATCCAGCAGGCGTCGATCTGCTTCAGCCCGAGAAACTCCTTCATGTCGCTGATGATGCGCTCGAGCACGAGCTTGGGAAAGAGGCCGCAGTCCAGCAGGAGCGCATGGCCGCTGTCGGCAATGATGATGGCAAAGTTCTTTCCCGCCATCTCCGGCCCAAACATGTAGAGGTGCGGCGTCACCTGCACGATATAGTGGGCCTGCGTCGGATTTGTCGCGGGATGCGGTCCGCGTTTGGAAAGATTATCGACGGGATAGCCGCGCACATAATCTGGACGAAATTGAGTCAGCCGCTTCTTGTAGGTTTCGAACTGTCCGGTCGCATTCGCGATGACCGGACCTTGGGATGCAAAAGCGGTCTCCGGCTTGATCGCGATCAATTTGTCCACGGTGGCGATGAGCGCATCGAGTCCCTTGGCGAAGCCATAGTCCCACTCTGTGTCGAACCAGTTCGTCATCTTTGAGCCGTCATGCATAACTCCGCCCGTGAACGCGAGCGTGCGACCGTCCTTCTTCAGCACGAAGCTCATGCCGCCGGGGGAGTGTCCCGGCGTGCTGACGCAGTTGAGGGTGAAGCCATTCCACGTGAATGTCTCTCCATCGCTCAGCGCCTTGTCGATCTTCACCGGGCTCCCAGGCGGGCGGAGATAGCTGGACCCATGAACGGTAAACTTGTCACTGAGGCGTGGGTTCCAGTGGCGGAACTCATTGGGGGTTTCAAAAAATGCCTGCTCTTCTTTCGGAGCGGCCATCTGGGTTCCCGCGCGATCCACCTTTGGCGCTCCCTGGCATAGCTCGCGATGGTGGTCCGTGAAGAGCACCCAATCGACCTGCTTCACTCCGATCTCATGGAGATGATCGAGCACCTCACCGTCGCCGAGATTGATCAGAAGGGCGTGATCATCGTGCTTCAGCACGTAGACATTGCAGGTGTCCTGCCACAAGTACACGTCCGGCGCCGGTTCTTGGAACGCGGCCTGCGCGAAACTTTGGAGAATCAAAAATGCGGCGAGGAGACGACTCATGAAGCTACCAACGCAGCGGACAGACGATTCGCTCACTGCCTCCTGAGTTCGCTCAGCACGGCGAGCGTCATCGCTTTGACGCCGAAGGTGACGGAGGGCACGGGTTCAGGTCGATAAAACGGTGAGTGCAGACTGGGCAGAATTTCACCATTAGCTTTCGTCCGCTCAAACTTTTCGGGTGCCACAGTGCCCAGCCAGGCGAGGAAGATGGGGATCTTGTCAGAGGTCATCGTGTAGCGGGAGAAATCCTCGCCGGCCATCGTTGGCTTTCGTTCAATGAGGCTGCTCTTGCCAAAGGCTTCCGCCCACACCTGCGTCACCCGCGTGGTGAGTGCTGGATCATTGTGCACGGACGGAGTGCCCGGCCCGATCAGGGTGATTTCCGGCAGCAAATTTTCCGGCAGACCGGCGGCGATGGCTAGGCCATGGCAGATGCGCTTGATAGCGTCCAGCACCTGTTTGCGGGTCTCAGGGCTGGTGGTTCGGACGGTCAGTCCCAGCTCCACCTTGTCGGGGATGATGTTGCTCTTAGTGCCACCGTTGAATTTGCCCACCGTGACGACGACTGGCTCCACCGGATGCAGCTCACGGCTGTCGATCGTTTGCAATGCCAGCACGATCTGTGACGCCAGCACGATCGGATCCTTGGTCAGATTCGGCATGGCGCCGTGCCCGCCAATGCCTTTGACGACGATCTCCACCGTATCCGTGCTCGCCGTGGCCGGACCGCTGGTGAAGCCGAAGGTGCCCGCTGCGAGGCTGGAGTCGCAATGCAGCGCCAGGCAGACATCCGGCTTGGGGAAGCGCTGGTACAAGCCGTCCTCGATCATTGCCAGCGCACCCATCCCGCGCTCCTCGGCCGGTTGTGCGATGAAGACGAGCGTCCCTTTCCATTGATCCTTGGTAGCCACGAGCGCTTTTGCCGCACCCAGCCAGCACGTCATGTGCATGTCGTGTCCGCAGGCATGCATGACGGAGACGTCATTGCCCGCGTCGTCCTTGGTGGTCGCCTTGCTCACATAGGGCACAGAGCCGATCTCGCGCACCGGGAGCCCGTCCAGATCCGTACGGACGAGCACCGTCCGCCCCGG
Organism: Prosthecobacter sp.; assembly: GCF_044222565.1. Classification (GTDB taxonomy): domain Bacteria; phylum Verrucomicrobiota; class Verrucomicrobiia; order Verrucomicrobiales; family Verrucomicrobiaceae; genus Prosthecobacter. The sequence goes on along the minus strand of NZ_JBGANA010000013.1, from coordinate 170,699 downwards.
CCCGTTTTTGAAAACGGCCACCACGCCAAAACCGCCCACTTTTTCCGTCACCTCAAAGCCTGCCTTGCGTATTTCCTCCGCCATGCGGGCGCTGGTCTTCTCCTCGTGCAGCGAAAGCTCAGGATGCGCATGCAGGTGCTCATAGAGCTGGATCAGCGAGGGCCGTTGCTCTTCGATGAAGGTGTCGAGGGTGTCCGCCGCTTGGAGTCTGGTGACGAGGAGTAGAACGAAAAGGAAGGGCTTCATGTGGGAATGGTGGTGCCGAAAACTACTTCTCCAACTCCTTGATGAAGATGCGGCGGAATTCCACGCCATCTTTGTGGTTCTGCAGAGTGATGGGTCCTTCGGCGGGAATCCCTTTCACACGCGCTCCGCGGATCACGTCCTGTCCATTCAGTGTCACATCCACGCGTTCGCCACGCAGCGTGATGATGAAGCGGTTCCACTCGCCCGGACCTTTGTCGGCACGGACACTGGGCATGGTTTTCATGCGCTCTTCTTTGGGCGCTTCGGTGTCCTTGAATTTGGTGCCCACCTCGCCGCTGCCGCAGGGCTGGCACCAGATGTTCACCTGAGCCGCACGAACGCCGCGCAGATAGATGCCGCTGTCCCCCCAGGTGAGGTTGTCCTTCATGAGCACCTTGCCAGCCGCATCGGTGTGAAACTGCCCGTCGTCCATGAGCCACTGGTGCGGCTTCACCACCGGCTTTCCTGTGAGGCGCCAGTCGAGCATCAGCTTGAAGTTTTTGTACTTCTTTGCGGTGGAGAGATTGTAGTCCTTGCCGGCCACGCGGGGCGGTTCGTCGGTGCGCAGACGGATCACGCCATCGGCGATCTCCCACACACCGTCGAGATGTGCTTCATGCTGCCAGTTGGCCCAGGTGAGCCCATCAAAAAGAGAGATGAATCCGGCTGGTGGCGGATCTACGCCAAGATTGCCGGAACCTCCGGTCGACTGGCTGTACAGGAAGTTGTTGGAGGCGACAACTGCAGACAGGGCACCCAGGAATGTCGCTTTGATAAATGCACGTCGGGAAGCCTGTTCGAGAATTACTTTGCTCATGGTTGAGTGGCCAAGGTTCAGAACCTGAAAGTGCCTGGAGCCACAACGCCGACTTCGGCGTCAGAAAATCGAAGGCAGCATTTCCGGTACAGGATACGTAACTTAAGGAGGAATCATGCCGCGTGAGATGAATCGTGCGGCAGTTTGATTAGGACGGCTTCACGGTGAAGTCGCTGTCATCCAGAGAGCGCAGCACCAGTTCGCGAGGCACGCAGAAGTCATCCATCTCAAGGCAGCGCACAATGCCGTCGGCGATGTGCTCCGGTTTGAGAAAAAGCTGCTTTGGGGCCTGACGCTGGGAGGCATCGTCCCAGAAAGCGGTGTCCACGCCACCGGGAAGGATGGCAGTCACCCGGATGCGATGGGGTGCGGCCTCTTCTGCCAGCCCTTGAGTGAAACCACGCACACCCCACTTGGCGGCACAGTACACCGTTTCGCTCGGGATGCCGCGCAGGCTGGCGGTTGAGATCACATTGATGATGTGCCCCCGCTTGTGCGGCATCATGGCCTTCAGCGCGGCCTGGGAGCCGAGGATCGTGCCCTTGAGATTCACATCCAGCATCAGATCGATCTCACTCTCCGTGTAGTCGGGAATCCAGCGATGGCGGGCGAGTCCTGCATTGTTCACCCAGACGGAGATCGGCCCCAGGCGCTCCGTGATCTGATCCACCGCGGCCTGTAACTCTGAGGCACGGGACACATCACAGCGGACAGAGAGCACATCTGGGTGATCGAGCGCCACGTTTTCGAGATCGAGCAAGGCCACGCGCCCGCCGCGTGCGAGGAGGGCTTGAGCAGTGGCGAGGCCGATTCCTTTGGCACCGCCCGTGATGGCACAGACTTGGTTGGTGAGATTCATGATTTTGAAGTGGGTGATGGGGTTGGCTCAAAGGGCTGAGTCATGGCCAGAAGATCAGTTTCTTTGCCATAGGCGGTCAGGATGTCGCCCGGTTTGATAAGGTCATCTCGTGCGGGAATGCCGGACTGGGTATGGCCGTCTCGTTTGATGGAAAGGATCACCACACCGCGGTCCCACGGGCGTGATTCACGCAGCGTTCGTTCTGCCAGAAAGGTGCCCGCCAGCACTTCGATCTCTGAAACAACGTAACCATGCTGAATGCGCAGCAGCAGCTCGTAGTCCAGCGCACGCACCATTCCGGTTCTCTCAAGCGTGCGTTGAATGAGATGGTCGAGCACTTTTTGAAACCAGGCGAGGCGTGAGACGAAAAGCATCACCACCAGCCCGCCAGTCAGCCAGGCGAGCATCAGCATCGTGTCTCCGCCAGAGCTGCTTTGCAGCAGCGTGACGATGAGAGTCGCCAGCGCAGAGGTCAGCCCGACATTTCCCGCCAAAATCAAATCCCGAATGATGCGGCGGCGCACCGGATGATTGACCACCAGCTCTGCCTCCTTCGTGGTAAAGCCCACGCCGAAAAACGCGGAATAGGCCTGAAAACTGGCCGTGTCCCAGCTGATCCCGGTCATCATCAGCGCCGTCGAACCCACGCGCACCACCAGCAGAGAAAGCAGGGCGATGACGAGGAGCGCGATGACTGGGGCGGCCATTTGGGAGTAAAAAGACGATCAGGAGAATCAGCTTAACAAACGCAGCTGATCAAAGATGCTTTTCGCTGAGGGACTTGTCGTGGTCGTAGATCTGCTCCTTGGTCTGTTTGCCTTTGAGATCCCAGTAGCGGTTGAGGCCGTGGCGCTGGCCATGGTCAAAGTTGGTTTCTGCGGATTGCTGGCCGTTGTCATACCACTCTTTCATGGTGCCGTGCATTTTTCCGTCGATGTAGGGGTACTCTCCGGCGGTTTTGCCGTTGGAGTGTTTGTTGCGGATGAGGCCGGTGTAGGGTTTGCCCTTGTAGGTGGCCTCTTTGCCGTCATTGAGAATTTCGACATTCTTGTCGGAGAACTCGACTTCGGCGGGTTGTTTTTCGATGGTCGGCTGTTGTTTTTCGGCGGACGGTTTGTCTCCGCAGGAGGTGAGGGAGAGGGCGCAGAGGAGGAGGGCGAGCAGACGTTTCATGCACGCAGGGTGGAGATGGTGTGCAAATTTTCAACCCCGCAGCATGTCTCACTTCACCGCCACCGCTTTCTTCCATTCGGCGGGGGCACCGGGAAGAGTTTCGGCGAGGATGCGCCGGATATGGCCGCGCTCCTTTTCGGACAGGTAGGTGAAATGGCCGGTCGTGTCCTTGCCGTCCAGAATGGTCCACAGGCGGCTGAGCACCGTATGCTTCAGCGGGGCGGTGAGATGCTGGAAGGTCAGGGAATAAACCATGTAGCTGCAGCGGTATTTGAAGAGGCGGTGCAGCAGCTGAAAGTCCTTCAGGCTGCGCCCGTCGCTGCTCTGCGGTGCATTTTTGGCAAAAGCTGTCTGAAAGGCGGGATCCCCCTCGATGCCACCTTCGGGCAATTCGGCTTCGTCTTTGAAGAGCAGGGCCTCGATCACGTCCTCGGCGCTGTGGTCGATGATTCGTCGCGCACTCCCCGTGGGTTCCAGGGTGACGGGTTCCCCAAGTTCCTTCTGCAGGCTGGTCTGCATGTACATCGCGCGCAGGGAGGTTTGGTTCGCCTTGGTCAGGATGTTCTGCACGCTGGTCTGGTGCTCCAGCACCATGAGGGCCACGATGTCGCTCTGCTTGCGCTTGTAGGGGCTGGTGTCGAAGAATTTGCCGAGATTGGAAACGTTTGCGCCGGCCTTGAAGTTGATGTCGATGGTCTGGTCGTTCTTCTCAGTGGCCGTCACATTGCCACGGTGAAGAATGCTGCCGTGTCTGCCGGTCACGTACCAGCCTCCCCAGCGGTCACCGAAGGGTGTGGTGGTATCGACCACGGTGCTTCCCTGGCTCATGATCGGGTGGCCCTCTGGCCCCGGATACACCGAGCGCACGATGACGCCCGGCACCCCGGGGGAGAAGGGGCCGCCGTGGCAGCTCAAGCAGCTGTTGTCCCGTTGAAATTGCAGTGGTTTGGAGGGCTCCTCATAGGGATCCAGCAGGTAAAAAATGGGCCCCAGTTTCGGGTCCACCGTGGCCACCTCAATGCTGCCGCCCAGGCAGTAGCCCACATAGGCGTTGTCGCCGAAATACACCACCCGCGGCGTCTGCGGACTGATGCGGTCGTTCTGCTTGCTGGTCTTGGAGAAGACCATGACCTGGGACTCCTGCGGGATGCCGAACTGCTTCATCACGTCGCGCAGCACGGTCCATGCATCCGTTCGATCGATCTTGACCTTGCCTGCCGCCATCAGGCGTTCGAGGCGCTGGGCGGCATCATTTGGCTCCGTGTCAGAGTAGCGGATGGGAGCGTTTTCGTATTCGTCCTCGGCTTGTGTGACGGAGGTGAAGAACAGTCCCGTCGAGAGAACAACGAACGAAGCATGCAGCACGGATTTCAGGCGCAAGCATGAGGTGAGTGATGGACTGCAGAGCAAAATGGCGGAGTTCATGGTTTAACAATGCGGGTTTCGTCATTGCTGGGGCAGAAGTTTCTTTTTCATCGTGAGACCTGCAGGGCCAACGACGAGGTCATGCAGGGTGTGACGGTCGAGAGATTCGTAAAACGCGTTCACTGCCTGGGAGAGTGCTCCTTTGAGTCTGCAGGAGCCGTTGATCGGGCAGGTGTTGTGCTGCTTGTCGAAGCACTCAACGATGAATGGACTGTCCTCGGTGCGGCGCACCACCATGCCAATCCTGATATCCTCTGGCGGCATGCCGAGGGCGATCCCACCCCCGCGACCACGACGGGTTTCGAGGTAGCCGAGCTTGGCCAGGAAATTTACCACCTTGACCAGATGGTGGCGAGAGACGTCGTAAGACTCGGCGACTTCGCTAAGTGAAAACGGTCCCCCTTTGAGCGCGGCAAACATAAGCACGCGAAGGGAGTAGTCGGTGAAGAGGCTGAGTCGCATGCCTCGACTACGGGTGAAGGAAGTTAAACTTGCATTTGCCGTGCATGTTTAAGCCGTGCGCAGCAAGAGAGGCCCAAGGGCGGACAAGATTTGAGGAAACGGCGCCAAAAAAAAAGCCCGGAGGGGATACCTCCGGGCTATGGCAAAGTCGTTCGTCTGGAACTTATTTCTTCTTGGCAGGGGCGGCGTGGCTGTGGCCGGCGCTGGAGCAGCAGGAGGCACCCGCGCTGGAGCCGGTGGAGCAGCAGGAGGAAGATGCCGCGCTTTTCTTTGCGAAGATGCAATGGCCGTTGGCGCAGCTGCTCAGCAGGAGGCTGGAGGAGGCGAGGGCGAGAGTGAGAAACAATTTCATGGATGTGTGGTGTGGTATGTCTTGATGCGAAGCAGGAATTGGTGCCCCGCCTGGCATTAAGAGGTTCAATCAAACAAATTATTTCATCGGACTGCAAGAATAAATGCAAATTCCCAGCGGGCAGCCTGACGGACCGGGGCATAAAAAAGCCCGGAAGGGTCGCTTCCGGGCTTCACGGGTGAAAGATCACCGCAAAATGGATCAGCCTTCCTTGAGGGTTTCCACCTTCTTGTGGGAGCTGGTGGCGGTCACTTTCTTGCCGACGAGCTTGTCAGCGTCCTTGACGGCTGCGGTCAGGGTCAGCTTGACGTCCTTGCCTTCGGATTCGATCACGATGGACTTGGAGTCAGCGTCAACGGACTTGAGCTTGCCGGAGGTGGTGTCGATTTTGCCGCAGCCAGCGAAAGCGGAAGCGGAGAGGCCGAGAACGGCGAGGGTGGTGAGGATGGATTTCATGTTGAGTTGAGGGTGGGTAGCTTTCCGTCAGGGAAGTGACCGAGCGGATTTGCACGCATTCAAAACGATAGTCGATCCCCCTGACAATCAAAAAATGTGGGATTTTTGAAAAAAGCTCGTCACACGGGCTTGGGCTGTGCCACGCTGGGAGCATGAAGAACGCGCTATCCAACCTAACCATTTTCGCCTTTCTGGCGTTTGCTGCCCCCAGCCTGGCGCATCCACTGCCAGATATAGCGGTGAGGGCGAGTTTTGAGCAGAACGAGGAGTGGACGCTTCAGGTCGAGATCGATCCGCGGAGCTTTCAGCCGGACCCGAATGTGGCCCCCTATTTGACGAATGCCGACCTGGGTGTAACCCCGGTGGACCAGCAGGAAAAGCTGAAGGCGATGGCACGTGAGTACATCAAGAAAGCCGTGGAGGTGGTGCTGGAGCCGGCGGCGGAGGTGAAACCGGAGTTTGTGTGGGAATTTACAGCCATGGAAAATGCGCCCCTGAAGATTCCTGAGGATCCGGTGATGCTGACGGGGACGTGGCGCTCGAAGCTGCCCGCCGGGACGACGGGGTATTCGATCAAGGCGCTGAAAATGGAGACGCAGAGCGTGCCGCTGAGCGTGCTTTTTCAGAACACGGCGCTGGGGAAGAAGGTGGATCGGGAGCAGATCCGCTTTCCCGGGGAAACGAGCTACATACTGGATTTGAAGACGTACCTGCCGCGCACCGCAGCTCCTCCGCCCATCACGGCAGATTCGGTGCAGACTGCGGCGGCGGACTCTGACCCCATGTGCGCCCTTTGCGGCACCAGTGGAGGGGATACCTACATCCTGCCAGTGGCGGCGTCTGTGGCAGGCATCGTGGCGCTGGTCACCTACATGCGAAAGAAGCGCCCGGCCTGACCCGCAGTGGCAACTTCTGTTTGCACGGGCACCGCGTTCGCGTAAATGCCGCGCGTGAAACAGGCATTTGTATTGGGCGCAGGCATTGGGGAGAGGCTAAAACCGTTGACGGAGCAGCTTCCGAAACCGCTCGTGCCCGTATTTCACCGGCCGCTCATCACCTATGCGTTTGACCACCTCCTGGCCGCAGGGGTCTCACGCCTGGTGGTGAATACTCACCACATCCCGGGAGCCTATGCCGAGGCCTTTCCAGAGCAAAGCTACTGCGGAGTGCCCGTTCAGTTCCGCAACGAGAGCCCGGTGCGTCTGGAAACCGCCGGGGGCATTTCCAACGTGCGCGACCTTCTGGGAGACGAACCCTTCCTGGTCTATAACGGAGACATTCTGACGGACCTGCCGCTGCAGCCGCTGCTGACCGAGCACCGTGAGAAGGGCAATCTCGTTACTTTGGTCCTTCGCAGCCATGGACCCTCCCTGCACATCGCCTTTGACCAGCAGAGCGGGCGCGTGACGGACATTCGCAACAAGCTTGGCACGGGAGACGAAGGGAAATACCTTTTTACCGGTATCTACGCCTGTGACCCGGCCATCCATGAGTGGATCACGCCGGGGAAGGTGGAGTCGGTGATTCCGATTTTTTTGAACATGATCCGCGCTGGTGCGAAACTGGGGGCGGTGGTGATTGACGAAGGCAGCTGGTGGGACCTCGGCAGCCGCACCGCCTACTTGTCCGCGCATTCGGCGCTGAACGGCATGTATGGCGCTGCGATCGATCCAGCGGCGCACATCGAGCCGGGTGCGGTGCTGCGCGGCATCAATGTGGTTGGTGCCGGGGCGGTCGTCGAGGCCGGTGTCCAGTTGGAGGACAGCATCGTCTGGCCAGGGGGGCGGGTGGAGTCGGGCGCCGAGTTGAAGCGCTGCATCGTCCGCTGCGGGATCGTGGCATCCGGGAAGGCAGAGGACGTCGATTTTTAAGGAATTGCGGCTTTGCGTTGGACATTCGGTGTTCTGCATCCGTCATTCTGCATTCCCCACCCACCATGCTCCCTGAACACGAGGCCCTGCTGATCTTCACGCGCGAACAGTTCCCGGAACTGAATGGCACACCGTGCGATGTCGAGGTGATACTCAAAGGGGCTTCGGACCGCCATTTCTACCGCCTGAACTGGCAGTCTGAGCGCCAGCCAATGATCCTCATGGTCTACACGCTGGCGCGCCGGGATAATCCCAAATTTGTGCCAGCCACCTACCGCCTGCGGAAGATCGGCGCGAATGTGCCGCAGGTGTATGCCTTTGACCAGCAGCGCCTCTGCGTGTGGCTGGAGGACCTGGGGCGGGTGGACTTGCAATCCTTCCACCTGCATGCGTGGGACCAAAGATATCCGCTGTATCAGGCGACTCTGCGCGAGGCGGCGAAATTTCACGGAGTAGGGGAAAAGTCGCTCATGGCGGCGGACCTCGAAGAACTGGAGCCGGGTTTTGATGAAGCGCTGTATGAGTGGGAGCAGAAGTATTTTCTGGAGCACTTCGTGGGCGGGTATCTGGGGCGCGAATTTGCGGACGACGAGTACCAGGCGGCGCACGAAGCGCTCAAGCAGCTGCGCCGCCGGCTGGCCCGCCTGCCGCGGTGTCTGGTCCATCGGGACTTCCAAAGTCAGAATGTGCTTATTCGTGGGGAAGAAGCTTGGCTGGTCGACTACCAAGGATTGCGCCTCGGGCTCGCCGAATACGATCTCGCCTCCCTGCTCTACGACCCTTATGTGACACTCACTCCTGCGGAACGCGCCTGTTTGCTGCAGTATTATGCGGAGCACCGGGGGCTGGGACTCAGCGATCTGCGGGAAGTGTTTTACCTCTGTGCCGCCCAGCGCCTGATGCAGGCGCTCGGCGCTTATGCAAATCTGAGCCGGAATCTTGGCAAGCCTCACTACGAGCAGCATATTCCCGCGGCGGTTTCGAACCTCGCCGAAGTCTGCGCGGAAGGGCAGGGGCTTCACGAGTTGCGCTCGTTCTTTGCCGGAGGGCTGTGATCAGGTTTTCAGCAGAATTTTGGGGAGGGAGCCGATGAAATGAGTCGAGGTTACGGTGCTCGGGCGGGTAAACGATTTCTGCGATTTCGCCGGCATCAGGCCGCGGCGGGCATCAGAGGGACCGGCACCGGCGGTTCAAGATGGGCATTTTACAGGGCAGGAAGAGGCGCCAAACGCGAAATCGCATTGCTCTCACCAGCGGGATACGCTCTAAATGCCCCACCCCCCAACCCGCCGCATGTCTGAAACCGCCGCCGCCAAGCCGACCCCCGCGCCCAGCAAGCGTCGCGTTTTCATCTCCCGACTGTTTAGCACGCTGCTGCTGTGGTCGCTGATCACGGTGGCTTTTTTGCAATGGCAGAACAACAACTGGCTGATCATCGCGATCACGGGATTTTTTGGTGTGGCGGGTGCGGTGGAGTATTTCCGGCTTCTGCGCAATGACCCGCAGGCGCGCAGTTTTAACGCGTTGGGCTTTGTGATCTGCATTACCTACTGGGGCGTCGTGCTGTGGTACACGACAACGCACCACAAGGCGCCGCCGATGGAGTTTGATCTCGCGGCGCTGACAGCCAGCGTGCACGGTTCATTCATTCTTTGCTACCGGCATCAGCTGGAAGGGGCCACGACTCTCCAGCGAATATTTAACACGGTGTTTGGCACGGTCTACACGGTGATCTTCTTCGGCTTCATGATCCGGCTGATGTATTTCCATCCGGACGGCAAAGGCATCACGGACATCCTGCTGGTGCTGTTCCTCATCGCCGTGACAAAGTTCAGCGACATGGGGGCATATATTGTGGGCGTGCTGTTTGGGAAGCACAAGATGATCCCGCACATCAGTCCTGCGAAGTCGTGGGAGGGCTTTGCCGGAGCCTTCCTGGGATCGTTTGTTGCCGCCGCCGTGGTGCTGTGGGCCGCTCCGCCTGAAAAGCTGGCCCCTCTGACCTGGATGCACGGAATGATCCTGGCCCCGGTGCTTTGCGCCACAGCCATCACGGGGGATCTGGCGGAGTCCGTGCTGAAGCGCTGCGTGGCGATCAAGGACAGCGGGCATGCGCTGCCCGGCATTGGCGGCATTCTGGACCTCACGGACAGCCTCCTCTTCACCGCGCCCGTCTTTTATTTTTACTTGTCCGCCATCGCACGATGAGCCACAGCAAGCCTTAGCGATGCGCAAAGTACTCCTCCTCGGCTCCACAGGCTCCATCGGCACCAGCGCCCTCAAGGTGGCGCGCGACATTCCCGATCGAATGCAGATCGTCGGTCTGGCCGCCAACTGCAGTGTGGAGGCGCTGGTGGAGCAGGTGCGTGAAACCGGCGTGAAGCAGGTCGCACTCACCGATGCCGCCGCTGCGGAAAAGGCCCGGACCCTGCTTCCCCGGGATGTGGCGCTGCACACCGGAGCGCAGGGGCTGGTCGATCTCGTAAACGAATCTGACGCCGACATGGTGCTCGTGGCCATCGTGGGCACTGCCGGCCTCGCCCCGGCTCTCGCCGCCATCGAGCGCGGCATGCACCTCGCCGTCGCCAGCAAGGAAATTCTGGTCATGGCCGGCGAAGCCGTCACCGAGGCCGCCAGGCGCAAAGGCGTGGACATCCTGCCCGTGGACAGCGAGCACAACGCCATTTTTCAGTGCCTCGAAGGCCACCGCCACAGCAGTGTGCAGCGCATCCTGCTCACCGCCAGCGGCGGCCCCTTCCGCACCCTGCCTGCGGATCAGCTTCCCTCCGTCACTGTCGCCCAGGCCTTGAAGCACCCCACCTGGACCATGGGCCGCAAGATCACGATCGACAGCGCCACCCTCTTTAACAAGGGCCTCGAAATGATCGAGGCGAAGTGGCTCTTCGACGTGCCGATGGACAAGATAGAAGTCGTCGTGCATCCCCAGAGCATCGTGCACAGCATGGTGGAGTTTGAGGACAACAGCGTCATCGCCCAGCTCAGCCACAGCGACATGTGTTTCCCGATTCAGTATGCAGTCACGTGGCCGGACCGGGTGCCGAACAATTTGAAGCCGCTCGATTTTGCCAAAGTGGGGGCGCTGCATTTTGAAGCGCCGCGGGTGAATGACTTTCCGGCGATCAATCTGGCACGGCATGCAGGGACTGTGGGCGGGACCTTGCCTGCGGTACTGAATGCGGCCAATGAGGTGGCGGTGGATGCCTTTCTAAACGGCCGCAGCAGCTTTCCGGGGATCTGGGAGACGGTGGAGCGGGTCATGACGGCGCATGAGGTGGTGGGGCATCCCGGGCTCGAGGCGCTCATCGAGGCGGATGCCTGGGCGCGGCGCAAAGCCGCCGAGTTGCTCTAAACGGCACGCAATTTTGCAGCGGGGCGGCGTTACATCCAAACATGAATGCCGCACGTGTCTTTTGGTTTCTGATCGTCTCCGGTTTTGTGAGCGCTGCTGATCTGGTGCCAAAGCTTGGAGGGCTGGGGGAGAAGTTGCTTGATGAGGAATTTACGGGAGCTGGCGTCCCGGAGGGGTGGAGGGTCAGCAAGGGAGCACTGAGGGTGTCGGAGGGTGTTTTGCTGGGGGCAGAGAAAGGTGCTGAGTTGCACATCGGCGAGTTTCACTATGACGTGCCGCTGCAGGATTTTGTGGCTCAGATCGACTTCAAGCTCGGTGAAGCCCGGGACTTTATTCTTTGCTTTGAGCCGAGTCAGGGGGAGCTGAAAAAAACGGGCATGCTGTTTTCGATCCAGATCAGCAAAACTCGTTGGAGCATCATCAGCAACAAGGACAATTCGAACATTTACAGTGTCAACAAGATGCTGAGCGGCGAGGACACGGCGTTTGATCCGGCCAAGATCTACACGCTGATGGTGGAGTGCAAGGGAGACAAGGTAGTGGCGCAAGTCGCCGGGAAAGAGCCGCTCAAGGCTGAGGCGGCGGACATGCATGTGAAAAAGCCCGGGCTGATTTTTTGGGTGGGTGGCCGTGACGGGGAGGAGATCGCTTTTGATAACGTGACGGTGTGGCGGCTGAATTAAGGGTTTCCCCTGTTTCCAAAAACTCTGCAAAAATGTCCTCGCCCGTGCGGGTGGCGTGCTAATCTCCGGGCGAACCCACTGTTCGCCATGAAAAACACTTTCAGCCTCGTGCTGCTGCCAGCCATGACGCTGGCGTTCGTTGCCGCTTTTGCCACGGCCAATGCGGCTCCGGCCAAGACCGCTGCCCCAGCCAAAACACCGCCTGTGCAGGAACTGCATGCGGACATCACCATCAATCCTGAGGAACTCGCGCCGGAATCCACCATCGAAGTCGTGTTTCCGACGGCGATGGTGGCGAAGGATCAGATCGGCAAGACGGCGGCCACTTCGCCGCTGGTGGTGGTGCCGGAACTGACGGGGACGTTTGAATGGACGAGCACGCGCAGCGGCCACTATCATTTGACGCAGGCGCCGAAGTTTGCGGCCAGCTATGATTTCAAACTGCGCAGCGGTTTGACAGATCTCGCGGGCAAACCGCTTTCGGCCGAGAAGCTGGATTCTGTGAACAGCGCGCGGTTTCTCATCGTGGACCAGCATCCGCGGTGGTTTGATGACGATGCGCAGAACCGCAGCCCGCGCTTTTTGTTTGAGTTCAATGACAGCGTGGTGCCCGCCGAAGCAGCGAAGTCCATGAAGTTCGTCTCCGACGCCACTCCACCAGCGACCGTGGGCGCGAAGGTGCGGCATGCGACGGGCAAGGATTTCACGCGCATGAGCGCCGATCCGCAGGCGACATGGGCGGAGCAAATTTCCAAAGCCAAGCCTGCCGTGGCGGATGATGCCGCACGCCTGAGCGCGCTCATTGTCGAGCCTGAATCCCAGCTTGCCATCGGCAAATGGCGTCTGGTCATCGCACCCACTCTCAGCAATGCCACGGGCATCAATCAGATCGCCGCTGCCAGTGAAGTCCAGCTGGGGGAGATCAAGCCGTTTGAGGTGAGGGAGGTCGAGGCGCACACGCCCTTTGACAGCGACTACTACATTGATGTCGATTTCAACAAGCGCCTGCTGCCGCCGACGAATGACGAAGTGACACAGGAGATGACGGATGCCCTGGCGAAGAAGCTCGCGCCGTTCGTCACTATTAAGAAGGCGTCCGGGGCCAAGGACGAGGCGGCGGTTGCGGGGCTCAAGGTGGAAATTCTCGGCAGCACTCTGCGCTTCTCCGGACCGTTTGAGGTGAACAAAAAATACAGCGTGTCCGTGGCCATGGCGATGACCTCGGGGGACAATCTGCCGCTGCAGGCGAACTACAAAAACGAAGTCACGTTCGTCCCGAATCCGCCCTACCTTGCGGCACCGTCCTTCCTCAATGCACAGCTTGCCAAGGGGGACGGGAATTATGAATTTAGCGCCGCCAATGTGACCCAGGTGCGTGTGCGTGCCAGACGCCTCAACGGCCCCGAACTGCTCAAAACTCTCGACCAATACCGCGCCTATCGCAGCGCCTACTATGGCAACGACAAGCAAAAGGCGGCCTACAAGATGCAGTCCATCGAGACCTATCCAGGCACGCAGGTGTTTGACCGCAGCTTTCCGGTGAACAAGCCTTTGGACCACAGTGAGATCCTGAAACTGAACTGGCGCGAGGTGCTGGGCGATTTTGCCGCGGCCCCGCTCTTCATCGAGCTGGAGGGCACGGCTGCCGCCGGCCTCACGCAGAAAGGTGTCGTGACCCAGACGCTGGTGCAGTTCACCGACCTCGGCATCATGCAGAAGAGCAATGGGCGCGAGACGATGGTGTTCGTGACATCGCTGGAAACGGGCAAGCCAGTCTCGGGTGTGCGCCTCACGCTGGTAGACAGCGATCTGAAGCTCATCGGCTATGGAGACACCGACGCCAGCGGCATCGCCACCTCGCCGGGCGCCTCGCCGGCCTTCGTCCTTGCTGAAAAAAACGGAGACTGCGCCGTCATCGAGTGCAGCGACAGCTCAGTGGGCGTGCCGTATGAAATCTCGCGGTCGTATGAAGACGTCTGGCAGCCTCAGCGGCGCACCTTTGTGTTCTCTGACCGGCCGATCTACAAGCCCGGAGACACCGCGCACTTCAAGGCACATACCCGTCTCCTCACCGGCGACGATTTGAGCCTCGATCCAGCGCCTCCGCAGGGACGTCTGGTGGTCCGGGATCCACGTTATCGCATCGTCATCGACAAACCGGTCACCTTTACCGCGAACGGGGCGTGGGCGGACGATTTGGTGCTGCCGACCGGTCCGGCAGGCTGGTATGATCTTTCGATCAATCTGAAGTCGGCAAATGGCAACAGCCAGAGCAATGACGGCGGCAGCATGTCCTTCCGCATTGACGACTACAAGCCAAACACGTTTGAAGTGAAACTCGACACGAAGGCGCTGAAATTTCAGCCAGACCGCATCCATCTGCCGCTCAGCGCAAACTACTACATGGGCAAGGCGTTGTCCGTGGCCAAAGTGCAGTGGAGCGCAAACTCGCAGCGGAATTACGAACCACCGGAGGCCTATCGCCGGTATCATTTTGGCGAGGCTGATGCGTGGTCGCACTATGGGCAGGATCGTGATGCTGATGGCGATTACGAAGGCGGATCCAATAGCGAAACTGAAAACGAGTGGTTCGTAAACGGCAATCTTTTCCTGGCGGAAGACGGCACCGCCACGCTGGAAATGCCCCAGCCTCCGCCGGACCGGGCCGCGCTGCCGCAGCGTGTGCGGGTGAATGCGGAAGTCACAGATATCAATGAGCAGACCATCAGCTCAGCGACGGAGTTTGAAGTGCCGGGAGCAGATTTTCTGCTGGGCCTTAAAGGGCCGGAGTATTTCGGCACCGCGGGCAAGGCGCTGCAGCTGGAGGTGGTGGCGATTGATTCCAAAGGCGCTCCCGCAGCGGGCAATGTGCGCGTGGATCTCAAAGTGGAGCGTCAGGAATACCACACACTCAAGATTGCCACCGCGGGCGGGGGCTCGACGACGAAGGACCAGGTGGTGCTGCGCGAGGAGTTGAAGCAGAGCCTTGATTTGAAAGCCACGACGGCTGGCTCGGCGCCATCGACCACAGTCGCGTTTACGCCTGCCGCAGGCGGTGTTTATTTTGTGACAGCCGAGGCAGTGGACGCCAAAGGCACCAAGGTGCTCTCGCGCATGCCGTTCTATGCCATCGGCGGTAAAGAATTTCCATGGGCGATGGAAGATGGCAATCGCATGAACTTGCAGCCGGAAAAGACGACGCTGAAGCCCGGTGAAGACGCCGTCATTGTGGTCAAAACGCCCATTGCGGGAACCGCTCTGGTCACGCTGGAGCGCAACAAGCTGCACCGCCAGTTTGTCACGGAACTCACGCTCGAAAACCCAATCATCCGCATCCCATTGGGCGAGGACGAATTCCCGAACGTCTTTGTGTCCGTCATCGTCATCCGTGGCTCCGCCGCCAGCACCAAGCAGCACAAAATGCCGGAGTATCGCATGGGCTACTGCGCTCTCACCGTGGAGTCAGACGCCAGGGAGCTTAAACTCGCGGTGAAGCCTGATCGGGAAGAAGTGCGTCCTGCGGAGGCGGTGAACATCACCACGACGATCACGGATGCCAAAGGCGCTGCTGTGCCCGGGGCGGATGTGACGCTTTATGCCGTCGATGAAGGGGTGCTGAGCCTCATGAAGCACGAGACGCCGGACCCGTCCGCGTTTTTTCATGCTGAGCTGCCACTGGCCATCGACAGTTTCACCTCCTTTGACAGCCTGCTTTCGGAAGAGGCCAGCGCCCGAGATCGCGGCAACAAGGGATTCGTTGTAGGCGGCGGGGACGGGGATGGCAACGGGCCGGAAATGAGCATTCGCAAAAACTTCGTCGTAACGCCATTGTGGCTTGCCTCCGGGACCACGGATGCGCAGGGCAGGCTTAGCGCCAGCGTCACCGCTCCGGACAATCTCACGCGCTATCGCATCATGGCCGTGGCCGCGCATGGAGCGGACCGCTTTGGCAGTTCTGAGTCCGCCTTCAAAATCAACAAACCTCTCATGGTCGATCCAGCAGTGCCTCGTTTTGCACGCCTGGGCGATGAGTTTCTCGTCAAGGCCGTCGTTCACAATACCACGCCGAATGCAGGGGCTGTGGAGGTCATGCTGGAGCTTGATGGCACGGCGAATTTCATTCAGGACAAGCGCGATTTCATTCCTGCCTCCCTCAAGGCAGACGCCGGCGGCAGCGCGAAGCAGCAGAAAGTCATTCTGCAAATCAAAGGGGGTGAAACTGCGGCGACGGCCTTCCCGGTGCAGTTCGTGCAGCTAGGCACTGCAAAGTGGAAATGGAGCGCGCGCAGCGTGAACTGGCCCGAGGCTGTCAGCGATGGCACCGAATCTGTCTTTGAAGTGAACCATCCCGTGCCCGAACTAAGGTATGTCAGCTACACCCGTCTCAAGGCGGATGAGCCGCAGGAGAATCTCATCAAGGACGTCAATCCGGCACTGCTTGAAGGTGAAGGCTCGCTCTCGCTCGGGATCAGCAACAGCCGTCTCTATGAAGCCCGGGATGCGCTGGACTATGTGCTTCAATATCCCTATGGCTGCGTGGAGCAGACGACGTCTGCCACGATGCCCTGGCTCGCGCTTGGAAAATACGAGC
The DNA here is from genome assembly GCF_044222565.1 of Prosthecobacter sp. GTDB lineage: Bacteria > Verrucomicrobiota > Verrucomicrobiia > Verrucomicrobiales > Verrucomicrobiaceae > Prosthecobacter. The sequence continues at coordinate 154,394 of NZ_JBGANA010000013.1, read as the reverse complement.
CGCTGTTTCCTGATCAGCTCGGCGGAGGCAAGACAGCAAGAGTCGTGCAGGCGGGTGTGGACAAGCTTCTGCAAATGACCACGGACGAAGGCGGCCTGGCCTACTGGCCTGGCGGCACGGAGTCCAGTCTGTGGGGCAGTGCGTATGGCGGCCTGCTGCTGCTGCGGGCACGCGATCAGGGCGCGAACGTCCCGGAGGATGCGATCAACAAGCTCGTCGAATATCTCTCGAAGAAACTGCGCGGCCTCGAAGAGGAAAAGGACCTCTACATCATCACTGACTCCGCCCTGGCGCTTTACACCCTCGCGAAGGCAGGGAAGCCAGAGCCTGCCTATCAGACCCTGCTCTTCGGCAAACGCGAGCACCTCCCGGAAACAGCCAGGCTTTACCTCGCGCTTTCCATGTGCCTGAGCAATGCTCCCGAACAGCAGATCAAGGATACCCTCGGCTGGAGGCCTGTCGAGCCTCCTGCTCCAGCCAAAGCGGACAGCAAAGCCAAAAAAACCGACAGCAAGGCCAAAGTCGCCGCGTCCAAGAAAAAAACTGAGACCAAGGCCAAGTCCACGACACCTGCGCCAGCACCCGCGCCGCGCCCGGTGGTGTGGAGTCATTGGGCCGGCAACGGGGCGAACAAGGCGCTGCGCCTTATTTGCTACACCCACCTTGGCCTCACCGAAGATGCGGAGCGTCTTGCGGTATCGATTCTCCAATCCCGCAACGGTCGCGGGGAATGGGGCAACACCTTCACCAATGCCTGGACATTGACCGCGCTGGCCGCTTATGAACGCAGCCTCAAGAAAGTCGGCGAGCCGCTCACCGCGACCAGTCATTGGGACACGCAGGCAGTACCGCTCAACTTGGGCGCGGGGTTCTCCAGCACGCACGTGAATTTTGCGCTCAATCAGGCGCTGAGCGCGAAGCCGCTCAGTGTTGAGCTGCCAGCGGGTCGTGAGATCTATGGGCGTATCGAGGCGCGGAGCTTTCCGCCGAAGCGCGACTTTGCGGGTGAAAACAAAGGCTACGCCATCGAGCGCAGTTATGAAAAGCTGAACATGGATGGATCGACCTCCGGCACGGAAGACCTCCGCGTCGGGGACATGGTGGTGGTTACGCTGAAGATCGAGATTGGCGGTGGTGACCGCTACCTCGCCATCGATGACGCCCTGCCCGCCGTCTTCGAAGCCATCAATCCCGAGTTCGGCACCCAAAGCGAACGCGAAGGCGACCAACTGCCCGACGGGACCCAGCCATGGTTCTGCGACCACCGTGAAATCCGCACTGACCGCGCCCTGTTCTTCACCGACTTTGCACCTGCGAAAGGCAAGTTCAGCCTGCAGTATCTGGCCCGCGTCATCGCCGAGGGGGACACCGTAGCTCCGCCTGCGCGCATCGAGGCCATGTATCAGCCTGACAAGTATGGCCTCAGCCCGACGCAGCGAGTTCGCACGCTGCCATCTCCTGGTGCGAAGGTGGCGGAGGTGAAGTAGCCTTCACTCTTCTCATAGGGCATATGGGCAGACAGATTCGTCCTTGGTTTGGGTGGTCCAGTTTGGGCTGGATCACCCTCCTTGTGGCCGCAGGCGTTGCCTGCTGCAGTGATGCCGAGATTACATGGGACGGCCTCATTATTGTCTCGTGCCTGACGATCTCCGCCGGCGTGTGGTGCGGCGTGCGTTTGCTGGTTGCGTTGGTTCGTCTTTGGCGCTTTCCCGAAAAGGGGCTGGCACTTGGTTGGTGCGGCGATGCGCTGGTCATCGGCGTATCTCTGTTCGCATATCACCTGCATGTGTTCACTTTGCCCCGGTTTCTCGCCAGCAGGCCAGCCCTTACCACTTATGTCGAATCACAGATGGAAGAAAGTCGGGGCAAAACCCCGAAGGAGATCTTCAAACAGCGGCGTGAAGATGCTGTCGGTAGCTTCACAATACGTCATTTAATCGTTTCTGAAGCCAAAGACGGCAGCCCTCAGGCCCTGGTGATCACCGTTGAAAATACTGTCACAGATGCAGCAGGCTTTGCTTATGTTCCGAGCGGTGCAGAACCTCTTCAGCCCTCCGGCTTTGGCCCATGCTACTTCGAACATCTCTTGGGCTTCTGGTGGCTTTGCCGGCTTGATTATTGAGGGCCTTGTGTTCATCTCCCCCATCCAAATGAAGGAAAAATCGACCAGCTATCGGAGGAAGAGCGTTGAAGTCATCCGCTGAATCCATTGCCCATATCCGCGCCTCTTTCCCAGAGCAGGGCTTTTTCGCTGAGAAAGAGTGGGTGCTTTCGCCGGAAGCATTCGCGCTGGATGAGAAAACCGTGGGGCTGATCCGCTCACTCGGCCCGGCGTTGCGTGCTTTTCAGCGGGCCTGCAACCGCTTGTACTTCGATGAATCCTATCCCTGGGTGGCAAAGCTGCTGGATCAGGGAAAGCCGCAGCGTGTGCTCGATCTCGGCCGCAATCCGCGCTGGCACGAAGATCTGCCGCGCGTGCTGCGCCCGGACCTGGTGCTGACGGAGACCGGTGTGACGATCTCAGAGCTGGATTCGCTGCCCGGTGGCATTGGTTTGACCGCGTGGCTGAATGAGACGTATGCAGCACTGGGCAAGGACGTGATCGGTGGCACCGGAGGAATGATCGAGGGATTTGCGGCCGCTTTTCCGAGCGAGGACATTTTGATCTCGCGGGAGTCGGGCGATTATCTGCCCGAGATGAGCTGGCTGGCCGAGAGGCTGGGCCGCCGCGTGCTGCGTCCTTGGGACGTGCAGCCCTACGAGCTGAGCGGCTCGGCGATTTATCGTTTTTTTGAACTGTTTGATCTCGCGAACGTGGAGAACGCCGATGCCATGCTGCGCATGGCGGAGCGCGGAGAACTGAGCTTCACCCCGCCGATCAAAGCCTTCCTTGAAGAGAAGCTGTGGCTCGCATTGTTTTGGTCTCCCGCACTGGAAACCTACTGGAGCTCTGCTTTGAGCGTGGAGCACCTGCAGCTCTTGCAGCAGTGCATCCCCATGGGCTGGGTGGTGGATCCGGTGGAACTGCCACCCTTCGCTGTGTGGCCGAAGCTCGACATCCAGAGCTGGCATGAAATGAAATCGTTTGGCGGCAAGCAGCGTCAGCTGGTGCTGAAAATCAGCGGTTTTTCGGAGCGTGGCTGGGGATCGCGCGGCGTGTTCATCGGTCACGACCTGTCTCAGGAACAGTGGGGTGCGGCGATCGATGAGGCACTGGCGAGTTTCCCAACGAATCCATTCGTGTTACAGGAATTTCACCGGGCCAAGGTGGTGACGCATCCCGCTTGGGACGAGGCCAGGCAGGCGACACGAGCGATGCAGAGCCGGGTGCGGCTCTGCCCGTATTATTTTGCGACGTCGGAAGAGGATGATGATCCCGCGCTGGGCGGAGTGCTGGCCACGGTCTGCCCGGCAGACAAAAAAATCCTGCACGGGATGCGGGATGCGATGATGCTGCCTTGCGTTGCGCGCTGATTTCCGCTCCATTAGCGGCACCATGAAGCTTCTTCCCGCCCTTCTATTCTTCTCGACCTCTGTTTTTGCCGCGGAACCGATTGTCGTGAAACTCTGGCCCGGCGGCGCACCGGAAAAGCCGGGGGTGAAGATCGAGGCTGAAAAGGAAATTCCGAAAAAATCGGCGGATGATGTGCTGCGCATCACCAACGTCACTGATCCAATGATCACGGTTTTTAGACCGGAAAAGCCCAACGGCACCGCCGTGTTGGTGTGCCCTGGCGGAGGCTACGGCATTCTGGCCTATGAGCATGAGGGCTCCATGGTGTGTGATTTCCTCAATCAGCATGGGGTGACGGGCATTCTGCTGAAATACCGGGTGCCAAAGCGTGATCCGAAAGACCCAGGCCGTGAGGCGCTGCAAGATGCCCAGCGCGCGATGGGGATCATCCGCCACCATGCGGCCGAGTGGGGCCTGAAGCCGGACCGCATTGGCATTCTTGGGTTTTCTGCGGGTGGTCATCTGACCGTGATGACGACGCTGCATGCGAATGAGCGGACGTATCAGACGGACCCCGCGCTGGATGTCGACGATGCGACGCCGAATTTTGCGGTGCCGGTTTATCCTGCTTATCTTGTTAGCAAAGAGGACATTACGCATCTTCTGCCAGGTTTTGAGGTGACGGCAAAAGCTCCGCCGATGTGCCTGGTGCACGCGGGTGATGATCCGTGGCCAGCGAGCGCGAGCGCTTTGATTTACCTTGAGTACAAGAAACTGAACATCCCCTGCGAGCTGCACATTTACGCAAAGGGCGGGCATGGCTTTGGCATGCGCAAAAGCGGCGGTCCGGTGAATGACTGGGCGAACCGTGTGGCGGAGTGGATGAAGTCGATGGGATACATCCCCTGATCGTGCATCTCTGCGATAGCTTGTGCGCCATGCAGGGGTATGATTGCGCTGTGCCAGCATGAAGACTCGCAAGCCCCGACCTCCTGAGCCACAGCCTGCGGCATCGCCTTCGATGCTGGCTGCCGATCCCTATCGCCTGGTGGTGGAGGATCTCACGGAGACGATCTGCCGCTTTCTTCCCGATGGCACTTTCACGTATGTGAACGAAGTGTTTTGCCGTCTTTTTGGCAAGGAACGGGATGATCTTATCGGCAGGTCCTGGAGGCCTGTCGTTGTGGCGGAAGATCTGTCTTTGATCGAAACACGGCTGAAGCTCATCTCGCCAAACAATCCGGTCGTGGTCATCGAGAACCGCGTTTACGACGGCAAAGGGAACATGCGTTGGATGCAGTTCGTCAATCGTGGCTTTTTTGACGCGCGCGGAGAACTGATCGAAACCCAGTCCGTGGGCCGTGATGTGACCGAGCGTGTGCTGGCGGAGCAACGCCTCCAGGAGGGTGAGCAGCGCTGGAAGTTTGCGCTTGAGAGCTCGGGCTTTGGTGTGTGGGACTGGGAGCTGGCCCGCGACAAAATCTTTCGTTCCAGCCAGTACAAAATGATGCTGGGTTACGGTTCCGATGAACCCATGGATGACACAACCGAAAGCTGGAGGGCTGCGGTGCATCCGGAGGATCTGCCAGGCATCGAGTCCGCCATGCATGATCATCAGGTTCAAAAATCTGACAGTTTTGCCCGGGAGTTCCGCATGCGCTGCAAGGACGGTTCGTGGAAATGGGTGATGGGGCGTGGCAAGGCCATCAGTCGTGATGAGCAGAGGCAGTTTGTACGCATGACTGGTACTCTGGAGGACATCTCCAGACGCAAGGAGGCCGAGAAGCGCGAGGCGCACAACCTGCAGCTCATTGTGCAAGGGGCGCCATGCGCGGCCGTGCTGGAGGCAATTGTGCGCAGTATTGAGGCAGGGCATCCTGGCATGCGCTGCAGCATCATGCTGGCGGACGAAACCGGCACTCGGCTTCATCTACGGGCTGCGCCCAGCCTTCCGGAGTATGTGCGGAAGGCGCTGGACGGCACTCCCATCGCGCCAGACATTGGCATCTGCGGTGTGGCAACTTACTGTGGCAGGCGGGTCATTTGTCCTGATGTTCTGGCGGAGCCGCGCCTTGAATCATTTCATCGACTCGCGGAAAAAGCCAAGCTGCTGGCCTGCTGGTCGGAGCCGATAATCAGTGGCGCGGGTCAGGTGCTCGGCGCCTTCGCCTGCTACCGTCGCGAGGTCTATTCGCCCCATCAAGCCGAAATCCAGGCGATCACAGCCGCGGCACGTCTCGCCGCCCTGGCCATCGAAAATGAGGAGCGCAAACAGGCGCTGCAAGTCAGCGAAGAGCGCTATGCGCGCGCCATGCGCGCCACGACGGACGGCCTGTGGGAGTGGAACATTGTCACCGGGGAGACTTATCTCTCCCCTCGTTGGAAGCAGATGCTGGGATTTTCAGAGGCCGACAACCTGGGGAAGGATCAGGAGTCGTTCATGTCACGCCTGCACCCGGATGACTGGCCGCGAGTGCAGGCCGCGCGCAAGGCGCATTTTGAGCAGCGAGTGCCCTATCAGGTGGAACTGCGGCTCAGCAACAAAAACGGCGAGTATCGCTGGTTCCTCACCCGCGGCGAGGCCGATTGGAATGAGAGGGGCGAGGCGGTGCGGATTACCGGCACCATCTCGGACATCTCAGACCGCAAGAAAGCGGAAAATGCCTTGCGCGAAAGTGAGCAGCGGTTTCGCGCGGTCTTTGAGCAGGCCGCCGTGGGCGTGGCTGAAATGGACACCGCCACGGGCCGGTTTCTCAACGTGAACCAGCGCATTTGTGAGATCAATCAGCTCACGCGTGAAGAGATGCTGCAGCGGACCTTTAAGGACGTGACCTTTCCGGAAGACCTGCCGAAATCGTTCCAGTGCATGGAGGATTTGAAGGCTGGAAAGGTTCGAAGCTACAACCTGGAGAAACGCAATGTTCTGCCAGATGGCAGCCTCAAGTGGGTGAATCTGACCGTCTCACCCATGTGGCTGCCCGGCGAGCCGCCGCTGCGTCATGTGGCTGTGATCGAAGACATCACGGAGCGCAAGCGCGTGGAGCAGGCGCTGCTGGAGAGTGAGCAGGGATTCCGCGCCATCTTCGAGCAGGCTGCGGTGGGCGTGGCCGTCATCCACACTCTCACCGGCCGCTATCTCAGTGTGAACCAGCGGATGTGCGAGATCAACCGCCGCACGCGTGAGGAAATGCTGCAGCTGACCTTCATGGATGTCACTTACCCGGATGATCTTCCGGATGATTTGAATCAGATGGAGGATCTCAAGGCTGGACGCATCTTCAGCTTCAACATGGAGAAGCGCATCATGGCGCCCGACGGAGTGCTGACATGGGTGAATCTCACCGTCTCGCCAATGTGGCGGCATGGAGAGCCGCCCGTCCGTCACGTTGCCGTGGTGGAGGACATTACTGAGCGCAAGCAGGCGGAGCTGAATTATCGCCGTGAACTGGCCTACAATCAGGCTCTCGTGAGCCACACATCCGCCTTCATTGTGGTGCTGGATTTAAAGGGGCGCTTCGTGCATGCAAACGCAGCGTTTAACACCACCATGGGCTACTCCAAAAAGCAGATTGTTGGCAGGACCCCCTGGGAGATTGGACTGATGGACGCAGCCGAGACGGCCCGCTCCAAGGAGCGCTTTGAGCGGTTGCTTCGCGGGGAAACCAATCCGCCCGCCGATTCACGGCTGCGCACCAAGGATGGCGAATGGCGCAGCGTCGAGCTGCGCAGCACAGTGACCCTGAAGCCGGATGGAACCGTGGACCGCATCGTCGTCACTGGCACGGACATGACGGAGCGCAATCGCCTGCAGCAGGAGGTGCTGCGCGTTGTGGAGCAGGAGCAGGCACGCGTGGGGCATGATTTGCATGATGGTGTTGGCCAGACCATGACGGGCATCGTCTCTCTGTTGGAGGCTCTGGAATCCGACCTTCAGGGCGAGCCCCGCCAGCAGGCTCAGCGCATTCATGAGCTGCTGCGGCAGTCCATCTCCGAGGTGCGCCGGATGTCTCACGGCCTTTCCCCCACCAGTGTGAAGTACCGCGGCCTCGTCGGTGCGCTTCAGCTTCTGGCTGAAACCGTGCGCACAAACTTCCGCACGCCCTGCGTGTGCGATGTGGATGCCAGCATCGTGATCCAGTCCAGCGACATCGAGACCCATCTCTTCCGAATTGCGCAGGAGGCGGTAAACAACGCGCTGCGCCATGGCAGGCCGACGCAGGTGAAGCTTTCCCTCCAGCTCGTGAGCCAGACCGAATGCGAACTGCGCATCGAAGACGATGGAACCGGATTGAAAAAGTCCAAGGCAAAGGAGAGAAATGGCATCGGCGTTCGTGTGATGGATTACCGCGCCAACTTGATCGGCGCCCGGCTGACGGTGAAGGCCAAGTCAAAAAAAGGCGTGGTGGTGACCTGCCGGTTTCCGTATGACTCGTCGAAGAAGAAGTAGAAGTGCGGGAGATGCCGCAACTCGCTCAGGATGGCACCGTCTCGGAGGATGACGAATCTCAAAAAAACAGGCACGCAGTCCCGGGTGGGACGCGTGCCTGTTTTAGCTTTGCCTGGCTTCGTTAAGTCAGATCAATGCTTCAGCAGCCACTCGGTGGTGCGGGGATTGAAGTCGGAAAGGCATTCCCAGTGGAAAGCGTGGCCGGCGTTGTCGTAGAGGTGGAGATCGGCACCGGGGATGGCGGCGGCGACTTCCTTGCTCATCCACTGCGGAGTGAAGGTGTCGTCCTTGCCACCGATGACGAGGGTGGGGCACTTCACGTTCTTGAGTTCGTTGAGCGTGTTATGCGTCATGGCGGCGGCGCTTTGGGCCTCCGTGGCATGGAGGGGCTGCGGGGCGGGATTGGTGGCGGCGTCTTTGAGGCCCTGCTGCATGTTGTTCCAGCAGTCATCATTGTCGAACCAGGGCTTGGTAAAGATGAGCATCTGAATCCACTGCATGAAATCTTCCGGGCGCATGTTCGCCTTCGCCTTCATGAGGTGCTGCCAGGTGTAAAGGCCGAAGCGGTCCTGCCGGGCCCAGGTACACATGAGGATCATGCTTTTCACCTTGTCCGGGTGGCGGAGGGCCAGCTGCTGGGCGATGACGGAGCCGAGCGAGCAGCCGACCACGCGGGCCTGCTTGACGCCGAGCTTGTCCATGAGGCCGGCGTAGTCATCGGCCATCATGGCGGTGGTGTAGGGGCCGGCGGGCTTGTCCGTTTCGCCTACGCCACGGTTGTCGCCGAGAATGCAGCGGAAATGCTTTTCCCAGGCCTGCGCGTGTGCATCCCAGACTCCGCCCGGCGCCGTGACTCCCATGATGCAGACGAGCGGTTCGCCGCTGCCTCGTTCTTGGTAAAACATTTTGATTCCGTTGGTTTCGACGTGGGGCATGGCGTTTTGGAGCTGGTTTGTGCGTGGTTGTGGAAAGAGTCCAGAATTTGAACAGGGAAGCACCAGCGCGACAAGTAAAAATCACCTGCCGCTGCACGAACTTCGCGCATAGTGGGTGCACCCATGCCAGAAGTTCCCACCGAAACACCGAAAGCCTCCGCTCCACCCTGGGAAGCAAAAGCTCCGATTACCCGCCGCAGCCTGTCTCGCAAGCTGCTGTTCTGGACTATGGTCGGTGCGCTGGTGCTCGTCATGTTTTACGCCCTGCAGCCCCGCCCGGTGGAGGTCGAGACAGGCTTGGTCGCCCGGGGGCCGCTGACGGTGTATGTCTCTGAGGAAGGCAAGACTCGCATTCGCAACCGCCACATCGTCGCCGCGCCCGTGGCGGGCAGCATGCAGCGCGTGCTTTTGAAGCCGGGGGACGCCGTAAAGGCGGGCGAAACCGTGCTTACCCGCATCGAGCCGGCGCTTTCACCGTTGCTGGATGCCCGGGCCCGTACTCAGGCACAGGCTCGAGTGGATGCAGCACTGGCAGCCCGCAGCCGCAGCAATGAGGACGTTGAGATGTCCCGCACCTCGCTCAAATACGCGCAGGCCAACTGGGATCGGGTGAAGAACAACACGGACAAAGGCACCATCAGCGCCACCGATCGCGACACCTTTGAGCGCGAGGCTGAAATGAAGACGCGTGAGGTGCGCTCCGCTGAGTTTGCCCTCCAGGTGGCCGATTTCGAACTGGCCCAGGCCAGGGCTGCCCTGGAGCAGATCGACAAACCGGAAGCCGGTGGTGCTTTGATTGAAGTTCGTGCACCGGTAAGCGGCGTCGTGCTGCGGGTGCAGCAGGAGAGCGCTACCATCGTGGCTCCTGGTGCCCCCATTTTAGAAATTGGCGATGCCACGGACCTCGAGATCGAGGCAGAGATCCTCTCGCGTGATGCGGTGAGCATCAAGCCCGGGGCGCTGGTCACGGTGGAGCAGTGGGGTGGGGATGAGCCTGCGAAAGCACGCGTGCGGCGCGTGGAGCCCGCGGCTTTCACCAAGGTGTCAGCACTCGGTGTCGAAGAGCAGCGCGTGCTGGTGCTCAGTGACTTTGTGGACCAGACGCCGGCATTGAAGGCGCTGGGAGATCGCTACCGTGTGGAGGTGCGCGTGGCGGTGTGGCACAGCGATGACACGCTCCTCGTGCCTGCGGGAGCGCTTTTTCGCGAGGGCAGCGACTGGAAAACATTTGTCTTTGATGCTGGCAGCGCCAAAGCCGTGGTGGTCAAGGCAGGGCGCACGGATGGCAAGCTCACCCAGGTGCTCGAAGGCCTCAAGGCAGGAGATGAAGTCCTCATGCATCCTCCGGACACCGTGCGGAATGGCACCAAGGTGGTGAAGCGTGAACTGCCGAAATGAAGGCCGGGCACCGCTTGTTGCATCCCGTGCCTGCAGTTTGTGTGTAAGCTTCCTCTTCCCAAACGTCATCCAGTTGTGCAGCATGCATAATCACCATGACCCTAGCACCCGCAGCCGAGCACCCAGCCGCTTCGTTTCACACCACCCGCTGGACCCGGGTCTCCATGGCCAAGGCGGACTCTGAAGACGGGCGCAGGGCGCTGGGAGATCTCTGCGACGCGTATTATGAACCGGTAGTGGCCTACCTGCGCATGGTCTTGCGAGACGCCGATGCGGCACGGGAGACGAGCCATGCGTTTTTTGCTGAAATGCTCGGTGGCGGCACCATCCACTCGGCTGAGCGCGGCCGCGGTCGGTTCCGCTCCTACCTTCTGGGGTCAGTGAAGCATTTCCTCGCCAATCAGCGGGATGCGGCACGACGGCTGAAGCGTGGCGGAGGTCTGGTTTGTGTGACGCTTGATCATCCTGAAGCACACGCAGTTCCGGATGTGCGGGTGTCATCTCCGGATGCCGAGTTTGACAGGCAGTGGGCCGTCACAGTGCTGGAGCGGGGCATGCAGGCACTGCGCACCGAGTGTCATGCTGAGGGATCTGGAGATTTTTTTGAAAGCGTGCGGCCCCTGCTGACCGGCGACTCAAATTATGGCGATCAAGGCGCTCTCGCTGCCGTTTGCGGTATGAAGGTGGAGGCTTTCCGTGTGGCCGTGCATCGTCTCAAAAAGCGCCTGCGCCAGTGCGTGAAGGACGAAGTGGCGGGCACTTTGGAAGATCCTGCCAGCGTGCAGGATGAGATGCAGACTCTCTTCGCAGCACTCGGCGGGTGAAATAATCGGTAAGGTTTGACCTCCATTCCTTCAGGTATTCGACATGAGCGACTCTTCCGCCGTCAAACACTGTCCGCAATGTTCCGCAGAACTTCCCCCCGGATCTCTGGATGGCCTGTGCCCGCGCTGCCTCATGGCCCAGATCATCGAGCCAACGCAGGCAGGCGAAAGTGCATTGCCGCAGACTCCGCTGACCCCTGCGGCGCTGGCACCGCATTTCCCGCAGTTGGAAATCATGGAGTGCCTGGGGCGTGGCGGCATGGGGGTGGTGTATAAGGCGCGGCAGAAGTCGCTGAACCGCCTTGTCGCCTTGAAACTGCTGGCACCAGAGAGGGCGGATGATCCGCAGTTTGCCGCTCGGTTTGAGAGGGAGGCGCACGCGCTCGCGGCACTGAATCATCCGAACATTGTCGGAGTGTATGACTTCGGCCAGGCGGGCGGCTTCTGCTTTCTTCTCATGGAATTTGTCGATGGCTTAAACCTGCGACAGCTGCTGCAAACGAAACATCTCACGCCCAAGGAGGCTCTGAGCATCATCCCGCCGGTGTGCGAGGCTCTGCAATGCGCGCATGATCACGGCATCGTTCACCGGGACATCAAGCCGGAGAATCTGCTGATCGACAAGGCGGGGACGGTGAAGATCGCGGACTTTGGGATTGCGAAAATATACCGTGGTGAGTGTGATGCTGTGGAAGGCGGGACGGAACTGCGGGGAGGAGTGCCCGCATCACTGGGATTTGGCACGCCTGACTATGCGGCGCCGGAGCAGCATGATGGTGCCGCGACGACGGATCACCGTGCGGACATCTACAGCCTCGGCGTGGTGCTTTATGAAATGCTGACGGGAGAGCGGCCGGGGGAGGGAATGGTGCCGCCCTCGAGAAAAGTGCAGATTGATGTGCGGATCGATGAGATTGTGCTGCGGGCCTTGGAGAAGACGCCGGAGCTGCGGTATCAGACGGCGGTGGAATTTCGCACACGAGTGGAGGCGGTGGGAACCACGTCGCCTCCGCTGGTGGTGGCGGCACGCAAGCAATCGTTCATGGAAGTCTGGCGCTGGCCTTTGCTCGCCGTGGTATGCCTTGTGATGGGAGGTTTGTGCATGGCTCTGGCGAGTTATAAACTATACGCTACGATATTGGGCGGACGGCATTGGGGCGAGGGGCTAGTGCAGATAGGGGCCGTTGCCTACCTCACGTCGGGAATCATCGCCTTCTGGCGTGTTTGGAAAGAGCCTCAGGGCAAAGCCCTCAATCCGATGGCTCGGGCGCTCTTCGCCTGGATGATCGCCTATGTCGGATTCACACCGGTAAACTTGATGAGCGGCATGCTAAGTGTGAACGAAACCCTGCGCAGCAAGCAGGATCCGCAGTATCTCGCCTACCTGGGTTCGAGCTTGAGCAACGTGAGCAACCTGCTGCACGTAATGCTGGTGATCGCCATCTTTTTGTGGTCTCAGCGGCGTGCGGCGCGGCAGCCCGCTCGCACGATGGGCTGGTGGATCGCCGGCTGTTTGGCGCTGATGATTCTTGTCCGATTTCTCCCGCTGTTACTGGTGCTAAGTTTTGGCCAGGATGTGCCGCCAGAGGTCGGAAAAAAGCAGGCGGCAACGCCGGCCTCCACCTTGAACTTCGGACCGGTGGTCGAGAAAGAGCTCGCACCGAATGTGCTGCTCGATTTTGACAGCGGCAAGACTGGGAACATTTTGCCGCAGTCGATGAACAGGCGTCTCTCGTGGGAGATGGAGTTCGGCATGGATGCGGTGCATGCTCCTGCGCGAGATGCGGGGAGGCTGGTGGTGTTTGGCCTGAAGACCGTGGCGCTGGATAGTGCTGCGTGGGGAAAAATGACGCCTGCGGAGGTTCAGCCTCAGCTTCTTGGCACGATCAGCCGCTTGTCCCAAACGCTGTATGCAGGTGAAACGCAATCCGAGGCCTATGCTTTTCAGACGCGCGAGGGTGTGGCTGGCGTGCTGCAGATCCTGAGCGCTTCCGACGCAGGGGTGAGGCTTCGTTACAAGCTGGTACAGGGTTCCTCGGCTGTCAGTCGGAAGTACAAGCCCATTCCGCGCGCTGCTGTGGAGATTCTGGACACGATCAGAGCGCTTCCCGAATCTCTGCTGCCTCCTGACAATGCAAGCGATCCACTTCAGACCATTCTCGCGGAACGCAGCAGCAGGAGAAGAGAGCTGGCCATGGTGCTGCAAGGCACTGAGGCGCAGGATCTCATGGAGCGTGGAGAGACGCTGGACCGCGAGCTTTTGAATCTGAGCACACGTCCTGACCCCGCGCGTCATGAGGCGATCGTCGAGGCGTTTGATCTTATCGAACAAAAAATCTTGGCGCTGGTTTATCAGAAGGCGGGCCAGTCCTTTAAGCCGGTGCCGTGGCAGGCCAGCCAGGTGATGAATTCGATCAAGGCCTTGGTGCAGTCGTCCCCCAAAGTAAAGGGGCTGCCCGAAGCAGGCATAGCGGTCAATGTCGAGAGGCTGGCTCAGATGAAGGAACTCGCTGTTTTGCTGGAAGGCACAGAAGCACAGGCGCTGATGGTCCACGGGTATGAGCTTGATCGCAAAATGTCAGGCTCACTCACTCCAACTGATCCAAAGCAACGTGAGATGGCTGAGAAAGAATGCGTGGCGCTTGATGAGAAAATATGGGCGTTGGTTCACCCCACGGCGAAAGTGTCCATGCCGGCCGCCAGCAAGGAGCCGGCGCATGTTTTACAAATGCGCTGGGTGCGTGATGCCCCATCGGATGAAACGGAGGAAATGAAGCTGGTAAACAGGCACCGAAACACGGGCCAGTGGGAGGTCTTTCATGTTGAAAAGACAATCCGGATGACCCAGGACGATGTGCAGCTCGTCGGCGTCGTCGGCAGTGAAGGAGAGGAGAGGGGCGGACTGCGGATCGGCCTTTCTTTTACAAGCGAGGGTGGCGAACGTTTTGGAAACCTGACCTTCGAAGGCAGAGGCAGGCGACTCGCGATCATCTTGGCGGGACAGCTTTATGCCGCACCGATGATCCAGGCTCCGATCATGGGCGGGAAGGTGGAGATCAGCGGGAGCTTCAGCGAGCAGGAGGCTAGAGCGCTCGCTGACAAGATCAGAGCGGCATTACCCTCTCTTCGATCTGGCGAAGGTTCTGACAAGCCGTAGCACAAAAAAGGCGGCCTCACGCGAGGCCGCCTTTGGGAAGACAGAACGGGCTGGCAGCCCGTATCTCGTTAGACTTTCCAGCCGGCGCGGTAGTCGCGGGTGAGCCACTTGGCATCGCCGCCACTGACGTACTCGTGCTTCTCGGGGTTCCACTTCATGGAGCCGCCGTGGTAGTAGGCCTGGCTCATGAGGTGGCAGGAGATGGCGGTGCTGGCGCCGATGGCGACATCGCAGATGGGCTTTTCACGGGTCTTGATGGAGTTCATCCAGTCTTCGTGATGGTTCTTGGAGTTGTAGAGCTTGACCTTGGCATCGGCGAGGTATTCGCGCTCGGTTAGGACGACTTCACGGTCCAGGGAGGTGCCTTTGTCGGTTTCCTTGTCCCAGAACTTGTGGATGGTTTTGCCACCGAGGACGAGCTCGAACTTGCCGCGGTTGACGTGAACTTCGCCGTTGGCACCGTAGAAGGAGACTCCTCTGCCTTTGCCATTGTGGAGAAGCGGGATGCCGCTGGCGTAGATGAGCTTGGCGCCGTCGGAGGCATCTGCATATTTTTCAGGGGCGATGATTTCGACCGGGCCGTGCTCATCTTCACCAAGGCCCCACTGGGCGATGTCGATGTGGTGCGCACCCCAGTCGGTGATCATGCCGCCGCCAAATTCGCGGGTCATGCGCCACGCGGGGAAGTGATTGTGGACGCCGCGCGGGCTCAGCACGCTGCTGTAAGGCACGAGCGGAGCCGGGCCGCACCACATGTCCCAGTCGAGGCCGGGCTCCATCGGTTCTTCGGGGTTGGCGTTGGGCTTGGCGGGCGAGCCGAAAGCGGTTTCGACGTGGTCGATCTTGCCGATGATGCCGTTGCGCACGAGTTCTGCGGCGACGCGGAACTCCTTGCTGGAGCGCTGCTGGGAGCCGGTCTGCAGGATGCGCTTGTTGCTGCGCACGGCGTCGATCAGCGTAAGTGCTTCGTGAATGTTGTGCGTGAGCGGCTTTTCGCAATAGACGTCCTTGCCGGCGTTCAGCGCGGCGATGGCGATAAAGGCATGCCAGTGGTCAGGCGTGGCAATGACAACGGCGTCGATGTCCTTGCGCTCCAGCAGCCTGCGGAAGTCAGCATAGGCTTCGCAGCCTTTGAAGCCGGCGTCCTTGTCCTTGCCGTAGCGTTCTTCGACGGTCTTTTTGGCGTTTTCGCGACGGTTGGTGTCCACATCGCAGACAGCGACGACCTGGACTTCTTTGCGGCCGAGGAAACTGTTGAGGTGGCCGCTGTTCATCTTGCCCACGCCGATGAAGCCGAGGGTGAGGCGCTCGCTGGGGGCGGTTTCAGCGCTCCAGACGCGTGAGGGGAGAATGAAGGGGGCGGCCACAGAGGCGGCGGCCACTTTGACGAACTGACGGCGTGAGGATGCGGTTTGCATGGTTGATTTTCGGATTGGGGGGGAAGGGTGGAGCATTACTGTCCGTTTGCCAAGTCTCTTGCACTCGGTGTTCGCGTGAGTATTCGGCAGGATGGAATATTCAAAACAGCGCCTGGGCCAGCTCATCGTCGTTTCCGGCCCGTCCGGCACCGGCAAGACCACGCTGGCGCGAAAAGTGTGTGACCGCGGTGAAGCTGTCTTCTCCGTTTCCTGCACCACGCGTGCCCCTCGGCCTGGCGAGGTGGACGGCAAAGACTATTTTTTTCTTACCGAGGAGGACTTCCTCGCGCGCGTAGAGCGTGGCGAACTCTTTGAATATGCCCGCGTTCATGGCCGGCTCTACGGCACGCTGAAAAGTTATGTATATGAAAACCTCCGGCGCGGAGTCGACGTCATCATGGACATCGATGTTCAGGGTGCCATGCAGGTGCGCGCTTGCGAGGATGAACTGGTGAAGCACTGCCTGCTGGAAATTTTCGTGCTTCCCCCAAGCCTCGAGGAACTGCGGAACCGCCTCTCCGGGCGCAACACGGAGGATGCCGCCGCTTTTGAGCTGCGCATGCAAAACGCCGCAGCGGAGATGGAGCACTGGCACAAGTATGACTTCGTCCTGGTAAGCGGCGACCGTGAGACGGATGCGCGGAGATTTGACGCGATTTTGGAAGCGGGGAGAATGAGGACGAGCTTGATGTGAGGGTGATCAAGGCTGCATTCCCGCATCCCTGAGCGCAGGAAATTGAGCGCGCCAGGCGCGGACGATGGCGGGATCGATCTTTGCGCTGACGACGCGCTCCTGCTCGGCGGCGTCGGCAATGATGAGGCCATGGGGATCGACCACGAGACTGCGTCCTGTATAGGTGAAGTCAGGGTCGGTGCCGCAACGGTTGACTCCTATGGCGTAGGCGAGGTTTTCGATCGCGCGGGCCTGGAGGAGTGAGATCCAGTGATGGATGCGTTTCACAGGCCAGGCGGCGATGTAGATCAGGACTTCGGCGCCGGCGCGGACGGCGGTGCGTGCGAGTTCGGGAAAACGCAGGTCGTAACAGATCAGCGGGGCGATGCGCAGGCCCTGCCATTCGAAGAGGGCGACTTCTGTGCCTGCGGCATGGACGGTGCTTTCGCCGCCAAAGGTGAAGGGATAGTTTTTGGTGTAGCGGGCGAGGATGCTGCCATCGGGAGCGAGGGCGAGAGCCTGGTTCTTGCCGCGCCCGTCCGCGGCCTGCGTGACCACGCCACCGATGACGCAGCTTTGATAGTGGACGGCGATTTCGCGCAGAAACTGCTCGGTGGGCCCACCTTCAGGCTCGGCGGTAACTTCGAGGTTCATGCTAAAGCCTGTGGAGAACGTCTCTGGCAGAATGATGAGGGAGCCTGGGGCGGGGCTGGCAGCGGCGATCAGGTCGCGCGCCTTGGCGTGATTGGCACAGCGGTCTTCCCAGACGGAATCGATTTGGACGAGATGGAGGTTCATAGACGTTCTTGGCTGGCGCCCGGACGAAGTCGGTCGGCGGATTCAGAACTGTTGCGCGCACGCACGGTGATAAAACCGCTGGCAGAGAGAATGGCGATGCCGCAGACGATGGCAAAGGCGTCAAACGACATCACCTTGATCATGGTGAAAGCCAGCGTGGGAGCGATGAGTCCGCGCAAGCCGGTGAGAAAGGTGTGGACGCTCATGTATTCTGCAACGGCGTGCTTGGAGGCGAGTTTGGTGACCCACAGCGCCCACGTCACGTTACCGCCGGCGTTGGCCATTCCCCACAGAGCCATGCCAAAGGTCCACCAGAAGAGGCTGTGGCCCAGAAAGAAACACAAAATGCCCAGGGCAAAGAAGACATTCAGCACCGCACGCACGGTGAAGAGGTGGAACCGGTCATACACCAAACCCCAGGGATACGAGAACACCACCCTCGCCAGCACCGGCACCACGCCGGTGATCCATGCGACTTCGAATTCGGGCAGGTTGATGCCGTGCCGGGGATTGGCGAGGTATTCCACAAAGAGGCAGGCTGCTGCAAGATTGCCGATGCCCATCATCATCCACGAGATGAGCAGGGTGCGGAAATCGGGATCTTCTTTGACCCAGCGCATGGAACTCCAGAGGCTGGTGCTGGAATTCTCAGGAGCCTCCCATGGCGTGACGGGCAGACCGTAGGTCCAGAAACCCGAGACGAACCCGCTCGCGGCAAAGGCCCACAGCAGCCACGTGTAGTTGTCGATGTCCCAGCCGAGCATTTTTCCTCCCACGAAACCGAAGCACATGGCCGCCGCCGCACGGGTGACGCCCGTGACCGCATAGAGCTTTCCGCGTTTGGCGGCAGGGTAGTTGATGCGGTAAATCTGCGTCATCAGCGGGATCTGCATGGTGAAGCAGAACAATCCCAGGCTGAGACCGCCGATGTAGAGCATCGGGTCACGCGGAAATGCCGCGGAGACCGCCATGCAGCCTCCACCAAGCAGCTGCACCTTTGCCGCAGTCCGCGCTATGGTGCTCCGGGCACGGAGCAGCAGTGGCACCACAAACAAACTGGCCACCATGCCTCCGCTGGTGGCGCTGAGGAAAACGGACTTTGCCGTATCGCTCATGTGAAACACCCGCACGGCTATGAGCATGCCAAAAGTGGCGGTCAGCGTGTCGATCACCCCGGACGGAATCGAGCGCCACAGTTCATTGCGCAGCGTCCGGGTGGTGATGGCATCGGCTTCAGTCACGCGGGCTATTCGCATGAACAAAGATGCGCGTCCAGCACGGAGGCGGGACGCGCATCAGAGAAGGGCACTTCGTTTGGAGGCTTGGCGGCCTCCGGGGCGTTTTACGCGGCTTTCTTGGCTTTTTTCGTTGCAGGGGCCTTGGCTTTTGGCTCGGCTTCCTTCACTGCAGGCTTTTTGACGAGCTTTGGCTCAGGCATCGGGACGACGGTCAGCCATTCCTGATAGTGAACCCAGCTGTCGCTGCCTTCGTCACGGAGGTAGTCGCTCTCGGCGAGTAGGCCGCGCTTTTGGAAATCGATGATTTCCTTCTTAGCGAAGGGGCCAAATTCAACGAAGGAGCGGCTGAGGTATACGAGGTCTTTCATGGAGTGTTTTTTTATTGAGTTTTAGGTTAGGGGGACTGGGCCATACCATCACATCGGTTGTGGAACAAGCAGCAATCTTGCCACAGTTCCACAAAAAGCCGTTCCGCCCAATTGAGGGGCATTTTTTGGCTTCAGACAGACACTGTCCGCTTGCGGCCAAAGCTTCCGGCCTCTAGTTTATATGACATTTAATGATTATTTGTCTCGAATCGTCCATCCTGGGCGGGTACCTTTCCAACGAAGTGCCCGGTCTGATTACAGGTGTACTGCATCTCGCTGGTGAGAACCAGCCCGTGAGAGTCGAATTGGTGGGCAATTTTTTGCGCGATATCGCCGGCTGCCGGGTGGATTTTCACAATCCTCTGCCTGATGCCAATGAGGGCCACGTGGACGCCATCGCACCCATGCAGCATGGCTACGGTGGGCTGATGACCGCCTCCTATCGCGTGGCAAAGCTTCCTCGCCGCAGGTCCCAGTCGGGATCGGTGATGACTTTGCCTGAACCTCCCGGATTGAAAAATCTGCTGTTTTTTGAGTGGTTCAATCAGGAGCACCAGCGCATTTTGATTCAGTCGTGGCATTTGCAACTGAGGGTTTCCTCACCGCGCTGGCAGCTGAGCAAGGATGACGAGGCGGCTTTGCTGCGGCAGAATCGTGCCCGGCGGAAGCATTTCCTGCTGGGTTCCAGCCGCAATTCAAAATCCGCGGACGCTTTGCACAGCCCCGGCTTTGACGATCCTTTTCAACCATCCAAACCGGGGAGCGATCCCTTTGCTGCGGTCAGCATGGATCACGCCGTCGAGCCACCGCGCAAAACCCCGGCCAAGCCCAAGGGCAGCGCCGAGATGGATCCCGTCCCGCGCTCTGCGGCACTCGCCAAGGAGCTGCGCCGCTTTCAGGGCCTGCTGGTCTTCAATGAAGAGGTGCGCACCCGGCCTGCAGTCCTGCGGCTTCTCTCCACCGTCGCGGATCTGGCGGCCCACCTGGTCCATGTGCTGCGCCAGTTTGCAGAGGCGGAAAAGGACCAGTGGCAGTTTCTGGTGGTCGATCTGGAGCAAAGCCTGCCCCTCTTCGCCGCGGCGCTGAATGCCACGGACAAATTGGTCCAGCAGCATCCTCATGGTGCCGACATGGATTGGCTGGCCGGCGTGCAGGCCAGCCTGCTCAATATCGAACTGCGCATGCGGGAGCTTCTGGGGCTGCTGCGCTGAATGTGAGAGAGGTTGATCCGTACCGGGCTTGCGTCTAGCATGCAGCCATGCGTCTTTCTCACTATGCCCTGGCTTTGACCGTTATTCTTCTCGCCATCACCGGCTATCTTGCCTGGGAGGCGGGGGAGGAGGCCAAAGGAGCGCGAAAGGAACTCGAACTTGTTCGCCGGCAGCAGGCGGCTCAGGAGGCGGCCATGCCGCTCAAGCCCAGCACGGTGGCAGCCCTGCCGCCGCCGCCTGAACCTGCGCCCAGCGCAGTGCCTCCTCTGGCGGGTAGCTCCCTGATGCCAGGCACCCCGCCCGCCTATCCTTCCCCTCCTCCTGCGGCCGCACCTTTGACCGATTTGCAGAAGCAGGTCCTCGGCATGCCCGTGTTTGCCAAGATTATCGAAGTCCATAACGAAGAAGGCTTTGCCGTGATTGATGCTGGCAAAAACAAGCAGCTCACCAGCGGCACAAAATTTGACGTGCGGCGCGGCAATGGACTCGTGGGCCGTGTGATCGTCGGGGACACCATCGACGCCGCTGAGGCAGTCGTGGACATTGACAACTCCGCGGTTCTCCCAGGAGTTCGAATCGAGGCAGGGGACGAGGTGATTCACGCCGTCCGGAAATAGCCTTTCTTGAAGATGCCGCGTGAACGCCTCGATCTCGCCCTGCTGAAGCTCGGCATTGTGCCCTCGCGTGAGCAGGCCAAGCGCCTCATCATGGCCGGTGAGGTCAGTGTGATGGGAAAACGCATCACCCAGCCTGGCTGGCTGGTCAGCGAGGGGCAGCCCATCGTCGTGCGTGAGCGCCCCAGATTCGTCAGCCGCGGCGGACTTAAGCTCGAAGGTGCCCTCAAGCACTTTGACATCGATGTCACGGGCATGACCGCCCTCGATGTTGGCTCTTCCACGGGGGGATTCACAGACTGCCTGCTGCAACGTGGCGCGGTCAAGGTGTTCGCCTTTGATGTCGGCACCAACCAGCTTGCTTGGAAACTCCGGAGCGATCCTCGCGTCGTGTCGCGGGAGCAGTTCAATCTCCGCCACCTTCAACCGGCTGACGTCGGGCAGGAGGTTGATTTCCTCGTGGCCGATCTCTCCTTTATTTCCCTCACGCTGGTGCTGCCCGCGGTGCTGCAGGTGCTGCGGCCAGGCGGGCAGGCTCTCGTTCTGATCAAACCGCAGTTCGAACTGACTCGTGAGGAGGTAGGGCAGGGGGGCATTGTGCGAGAACCCGAACTCCATGCCAAAGCCTGCGCCCGTATCGAAGGCTTTGTGCGTTCTCAAACCCATCTGGAATGGCGGGGGCTGATTGAGTCCTCAATTCAAGGGACGGATGGAAATCGCGAGTTTCTGGCTTGGTTCGCAGTTCAACCATAATTCGCCACGTGCGGGGTAAGTCTCAGTAAATAAGGCCATTAGCACTCATTTTCGCAATAATGAGACGCTAGAACGATTATTTTACGGAAATTTGACACTTTAGGGTTGCAACGTTGTGATAATTATCATAAAATACTATCACAGACACAACGCGCCATGAAAACTCTTACCCCACCTTTGATGCACCGCCGAGTTCGCTCGGCGTTCAGCCTCTTTGAAGTTTTGATGTTCGTAGCCATCCTCGGAGTGATGGTTGGCATCGCCGTGCCGATGCTTAGCCAGAATGACGCCGTCTATGCCGCGCGTGATCGCCGGAACGCTCAGGAACTTTGCTCCACCTGCATGATGGCGCAGGCGGCCCAGCTCGACTTCGTTCAGGGAGACAGTGTGATGGATACCGTGCGTGCGATCGTTCGCGGGGGTGTGTCTGTGCGTGGTGCCATGCGCGGTCATGTGTTTGTGGTGCCCGGTCTCAGCGAAGAAGACATGCAGGGGGCCGCGAAATACCTCCAGGTACGTGATGGCCAGCTGGTGTACACCAGCGAAGTAGTTTCGACCGGTGGAGGCCAGCGCCTCTGATCTCGGCTCTGGAGGCAGCCCTTCTATCTCACGCTGTGCAGCCCCTGTGCAAAGGCTGCGTTGCGCCCTTGCCGTGCCAGCTGCGGCGGTTCAATTTGGCGCGTGTTTTACCTTGCCTGCCGCCGCCGTTTCCACCAGCATGTCTCTTCATGAATTCTGCTTTCATTAAAAAGAACTGGTACTTCTTCACCCCGGCTGTCATCCTCGTCATTCCGGCGCTCATCGTTTTGTTTTTCACCGTGAGCTATGGTTACAGCGTGTCGGATTCCATCAATGCGATGTTCCATATCGGCTCCACCAGCACACGCCTCTCCCAGGGGTTTTCAGAGCATAAATTCAAGATGGTCCAGGTGGGCATGGACGGTCGGGCGGTCTTCAACACCATCAGGAATCCGATGGAAGGCAACGATCCTGGCGCTGACGTGGCCAACTGGCGTTACAGCCTGCCAGGCAGCGGCGCGGCCTACTACCATGAGCGCACCATTGTTCTAGCGAAGGATAAAAATGGCGTCCCGCGCGTCAAGCAGCGCATCAGCCGTTTCCGTCCTGCCAATTGATTCACCCGAAAAAGCGGCGTAAGTGACGCATCATCACGCATGAATCATTTCACGTCATCTTTGTTCAGAACCTGCCTGGTTGTTCCGCTGCTGCTGCTGGCTGCCTGTGAAAACTCCGGTCAAATCAAGGGACTGCCCAAGGATCTCCCGGTGATCAATCTTCATGGCTCCCCGGACACGCCGGCGCACAGCATGGGCCACGCGGACTATCCTTTCGCGGACAATGGCGAATACAAAACGGACTGGGCTGCTCAAGGCGGGCAGGGCGCTGGCATGGACTATTCTTCATGGCGCTCGTCTCATGGCGGATCCTCCTCACGCAGCTCTTCGAAGAAGAAAACGACTTCCAAGTCTGGCAGCAAATCCAAAACGACTGCCAGCAAAAGCTCCCACAAAGGCGGCTCCTACACCATCAAAAGCGGCGACAGCCTTGGAGCCATCGCCAGAAAAAACGGTACCACCGTGGCAAAGCTCAAAGCCGCCAACGGACTTTCTTCGGATTTCATTCGCGCGGGCAGAACCCTCAAAATCCCCTGAAACCCTGTGCGCCTGTGCCTCTCTCGCTTCGCCGCAGCATTCCTGGCGTTGATCTTGGGCGGTGCCACCGGCTCGGCCTCCGCGGAGCCGCTGCGGTTCTCCACCGTGGTCATTGATGCGGGCCATGGGGGCAAGGATGGCGGTTCCGCCTGGAATGGCCTCATCGAGAAGAAACTCTGTCTGGACGTGGCCCGGCGCGTGGAAACAGGCCTGAAATCAAACGGCCTCAAGACTCTCATGACCCGCCGCACCGACGCCTTTGTGGCGCTTGAGCAGCGGGCGCGCATCGCCAACCGGGTTTCCTCTTCAGTCTTTGTCAGCATTCACTTCAATGGCTCGCGGAAAACAAGCATTGCAGGCAGTGAGGTTTATTACCGCAGCCCGCGTGGCAAAGCCATTGCCACCTCCCTCGGCCGTTCGCTCAAAAGCGGTGTCCCAGGCGCCACCCGGGGCGTTTTCTATGGCGACTACAAGGTGCTGCGCGAGACCGACATGCCTGCCGTGCTTGTTGAATGCGGTTATCTTAGCAACAAACGCGAGGCCAGGCGCTGCGCTGATCCCGTGCACCGGCAGAAGCTGGCAGATGCCATCATCCGCGGTCTTTTGGCCGTGCGGACCAAATGAACCAAACACAGCTTTCATTTCTTTTGAAAATTCACCTTTCCGAGGCTTCTGCGTGGCATTTGACGAAGCCCCTGCCGTGGTGGATGAAATAGCCAGTCCCATGCCAGCCCCCGTCATCAACGCCAGCAACCCTGTGTTCCCGTTTCATCTCGTGCGGGCGGATTTGGAGAGCGTTGAAGCAGCCATCCTTGATCAGGCCCGAGCTTTTGATCCCGGAGTCGAAGGCTATGTCAGCTACGTTTGCAAAACCTCGGGAAAGCGCATCCGCCCTGCTCTCGCTGTCCTCGCAGGCGGTGCCACCGGTGGCACGCATGAGGGCCACACTCGTCTCTCCGTCATTCTTGAACTCGTCCACATCGCCTCTCTGGTGCATGACGATATCATGGACGGCGCGGACATCCGCCGTGCCCAGCCCACCGCCGTGGCCAAATGGGGCAGCAGTCTCAGTGTCCTGCTGGGAGACAGCCTGTTCGCCTACGCGCTCGAACTCGCCACCGAGTTTGACGACACCCATGTCTGCCGCGCCATCGCCAAAGCCTCACGCGATGTCTGCACCGGCGAGATCCTCCAGACCCAGCGTCGCTTCGATTTCAATCTCTCCGTCACCGATTATCTCAAGATGATCGAGATGAAGACAGCCGCCCTCTTCGCTGCTGCCAGCGAGCTCGGCGCCCGCCTCAACCATCAGCCTGAATCGGTGCAGGCGGCATTGAAAGATTACGGTCTCAAGCTCGGCACCGCCTACCAGATTTACGACGACTGTCTCGACATCGTCGGAGACGAAAAAACCGTCGGCAAAACGCTCCGCACAGATCTCGCCCGTGGCAAGCTCACGCTGCCCATCCTCTACCTCCTCGAAGGCGCTACCGATGCTCAGAAGCAGAAGCTCAACCGCATGCTGCTCAAAGGCGAGCCGATGGACACCAGCATGCTCGCGGGCATTGCCGATTATGCGGGTGCGGTGGAGCGCGCGGTAAAGTTTGCGCAAAACATGCTGCTGGAAGCCCGCGCGGATTTGATGTGCCTCGGTGCTTCCTCGCATCGTCAGGCGCTTGAGGACATCGTCGGCTACCTCCACAGCCTCCTGGACCAGTGCCGGGCCATTCATTGAGAATTTGAATCGCGGTAAACGGTGAACTGAGAACAGCGAACCGACTCATGAGCCGCATCCATGACATTCCGGAAAATGACCGCCCGCGCGAGCGTTTGCTTCGCCTGGGGCCGCAGGCTCTCTCAGACGCCGAGCTGCTCGCCCTCTTCATCAACACCGGCACCAAAGGGGAAAATGCCCTGCAGATCGGCCAGCGCATCTTGCGGGACTACAAATCTTTGCGCGACCTTTCGCGCCTGGAGCCGGCGGTGTTGAGAAAGATCAAGGCCCTGGGACCTGCGAAGACCGCCCTGCTCTCAGCTGCTTTTGAACTGGGCCGGCGTTCCGCGCAGGAGCCCTCGCACGCGGAGGTCGTGCTCGACCGTCCTCAGCGCATCTATGAATACATCGGTTCTGAGATGCAGGCGCTCGGCACGGAATCCGTGCGCATCATCCTGCTGAACACCAAGCTTGCAGTGATGCGCAGCGAAGAAGCATTCAAGGGCAGTCTGAATGAGTGCGTGGCGCACCCTCGTGACCTGTTGCGAAAAGTGCTCATTCATAACGCCTACGCTTACATCCTTGTTCACAATCATCCCTCCGGAGATCCCACCCCCAGCGAGGCAGACCGCCGCCTCACGCGTCGTCTCCGCGAAGCCTCTGAAGCCACGGGGTTGTTTCTCCAGGATCACCTGATCATCGGCACTCCGTCAGAGTCACGGGCGCTGCCCTACTTCAGCTTCAAGGAGCATGGGATGCTGTGAATCTCGGTGACGGGTGTCACCACTTGTTCGCCTGAATCACGTCCTTCTCTCCCTTGAGGTAGTTCACGAGATTCAAGGTGGCGCGCATCGCCTGACGCGGCACGCTTTCATAGGTGCGGGAGCCAATATGCGGCGTGATCAGGGCTTTGGGATGCTTGAGCAGCGGGTGGTCGGCGGGCGGAGGCTCCACGTCGAGCACGTCGGTCGCGTATCCGCCGACCTTGTCTTCGTCCAAAGCCGCAATCATGTCGGGCATGTGGACGAGTTCCGCGCGCGACGTGTTCACCACCAGGAGCTCTGGCTTGGCGAGTTGCAGGCGCTCGGCGTTGACTAGGTTACGCGTGCTTTCGCTCAGGTTGGCGTGCAGGCTCAGGACGTCGATGTGCGGCAGCATCGTCTCGATCTGCTCGTGCTGGGTGATGCCGTGAATATCTGCGAAGGCCTTGGGCCAGTATTGCGGCAGGTCCATGGCATGGATGTTCATGCCGAAGGCGGCGGCGCGCTTGGCCACTTCCTGGCCGATGCGGCCGAGGCCGACGATGCCGATGGTCTTGTTCCAGATTTCATGACCGGTGACGCGCTTCCACTGGCCGTTGCGCACGGAGTTGGCGGAATCGACGAGATTGCGGACGAGGGCGAGGAGGAGGCAAAAGGTGTGCTCGGCCACGGTGGTGTGGTTCACGCCGGGGGTGAAGAGCACGGGCAGCTTTTTCTCCGTGCAGGCCGTCACGTCGATTTTGTCCAGGCCGATGCCGTACTTCGAAATCACGCGCAGGCGGGGCAGAGATTTATCCAAAACAGCCTGGGTGATCTCATCATCGCCGCAGAGAAAGGCGTCGAAGTCGCCGGCCAGCTCGAGCATGCGGCTTTCAGGCAGCGGGCCGCGCTCCCGGTGCACCTCATAACCTTGTGCGGCGAGCAGGGCGTGATGGTCGCCGGGGGTGTCCTGGTAGCTGGTGGTGGTGAGAAGGATGCGCATGGCTGGAATTCAGATTGCAGAGGTCGGTTTGCGGAAGCAGAGAATGAACATGGGACAAGACGAAATCGAACGCAACTTGGGCGTGCAGCCTCTGGACGGGATCATGACGGAGCATGAGCTGGGAAATCATGACCTGGTCACCGCCAGTTCGGAGCCCATGACCCACAAAGCCGTCCAGCGCGCCCGCAAGGGGCGCCGCCTCACCAAGCACATGAAGCAGCGCATGGCAGATGCCCTGAATCTCCTCCTGAAGCAGAAGGGTGTGGAGATCGAGCGCTCATTCGGGGTGAAGGATTTGTTTACCTATTGATGGAGCAAAACGGATAGCAGCAGGTGCATCGCCCAGCTTGCCGTGGTCATTTCATCACGCTAGCATCCCCTATCATGTCCGACGCCATTGCCAACCGCCGTTTCGTCACTTCTGCCGAAAAGATCGACTTTCTCTCCCCATGGACACTGGAGGAATGGATTTGCCGCAGTGACATCGTAAACAACGAGCATCTCATGATGGTGCGGGCCAACATGGAGCCGGGGCGCAGCCACCCTTTCCATTCCCATCCCACCCGTGAGGAGATGATCTACATCATTTCCGGCAAGGCTGAGCAATGGGTCGGCCAGCAGAAAAAAATCCTCGGCCCGGGAGACACTGCCTTCATTCCCATGGGAGAAATCCACGGCACCTGGAACGTGGGGGACGAAATGCTCGTTTTCCTGGCCATTCTTTCACCGGCCAGGGCGGATGAACCCGGCCTTGTGGATCACAGCCAGGAAGAGCCTTGGAAGTCACTCCGGCAGTAAATTCACAGGCTGGCGCCTACGGCGCGCGCAAAGTTTTGCGCAGGTCGTTGATGCCGTCACGGATGGCAAAAAGCTCGTTGCGGAATTCATTGAGCAGTTCCTGGCGGCCGTTCCACTCCGGGTCTTCCATCAGTTCGTTCAGCGCGGCGAAAGCCTCATTGGCCCAGTTCAGGCAGCGCCGTAGCACAGCCAGGGTGTGGCCGGTGTGGGATGAACCGTCAATATCCTCAAAACCCAGCACGCCGGCCAGCTTCCCGCTGATGTTCATGGAGTTGCGGATGAATCGGTCCAGCGCGGTGTTCCCGTCGCTCGTGGCGGCGTTTTCGGAGCGTTCTTCCGGCATCTCCGTCAGCAGGCGCATGACGAAGTCTCGGGCCATGGTTTGCAGCGGGTGGGCTTCACGGTCTTCCTTTTCCAGCATTTCTTCGAATTCATCGTCTTCGAACGGCTCCATCTCTGGGAGCGCTTCATCGTCCTCTTTCCAGGCTTCAGTTGCGTCCTCCTCATCCTCCTCCTCGTAGCCGCTTTCTTTGCCTCCGCCAAGCATGTGGTCCCAGCCCATCACGAAGGCGATGCGGTCATCATGGAGCCCGTCGATGCCGTATTTGTCGATCGCCTCCATGTTTGCATCGGTAAGGCGGTCCGACTGCTTGAGCGAGTCCTCCCATGATTCTTCACTGTCATCGAACACCCCTTCTTCCTCCTCCTTCGGCTCCGGGCGCTGGATGATGCCCGCCAGCCATTCGCGCATGGCGTGGAGGTTGCTCATCTTTTGCGCATCCTCCTGCGCCTCGTCCATCTCCCAGACCCACGCGGAAATGCTGATCTTGAAATCGGTGCTCTCGATGAACACGCGGCCGTTCTCTGCAGAGAACCACTCGATGTACAGTGCGTTGTACCACGCGGAGGCAGGGCCGATCACATCTTCGTCCTCCTCCTCTGCGCTGTCCTTGTCCTGTTCCTCCGGTGCGGTGTGTACCTTCATTTTGCGGGAGGCGGTGATGTCTCCCACATGCCCCTTCTGTCTCGGCTGCAAGCTGGCGGCGGCGGACTGCCGGGAAGGATTGGGGTTGGTGAAAATGACTTTGCAGCCGGCCACGTCACGCCACGCGTCTCCTCGCAGGTCGATGAGGACGGGATCCTCCCGGCCGACCAGCCAGAGCTTGCCGCGCACGTTGCCACGGGTGGTGTTGTCGATTTCGCCACGGATGACGGCGGTGTCCAGACGCAGGGCCATGGGCTAATGAGAGCGCGGGCTGGACTGAAGTGTCAAGAGCAAGGCGGAATTCTTGCGCCCTCGACCGTCGGCGCGAAAGGCGTTCCACGGCTTGACTCTCCCCTCTGGCTCGCTTGAGATTGCCCGTCCGCGCCATGGAACTGATCTCGATCGTCGAAGCCCTTCTTTTTGCCACCCAGGAGCCCCTGGGTGTGCCGCAGATGTGTGCCGCCGTCAAAGACACGGCCAAGGACATTCTCGATGCAGCTGCCGAGTCCGCCGGTGAGGATGGACGGCCGCAGATGCAGATCCCGGACTGGGTGGCCCCGCTGGCTGCAACGACAGAGGAGCAGGTTCGTGCCATTCTCGATGAACTGATCGCGCGCTACGCAGCGGAAAAGCATGCCTTCACCCTCGTGGAGCGTGCCAACGGCTGGCGCATCGCCGCTCGTGGCGAGTATGCGGAGTGGTGCCGTGCGCTTTACCCCGGCAAGAAGGTGCAGCGCCTGAGCCAGCCCGCGTTGGAAACTCTCGCCATCGTGGCCTACCGTCAGCCCATCACAAAGGCGGGCATCGAAGCCGTGCGTGGCGTCTCGGTGGATGCCATGGTGCAGCAGCTCATCGACCGCGGTTTGATGAAAATCGAAGGCCGTGCCGACCTCCCGGGCCGTCCGCTGCTGTATGGCACCACGGAAGCCTTCCTCGATCACTTTGGCGTCCGCAGCCTGGATGACATGCCGAATGCCTCCGAACTCCGCCGGGTCAAGCTGCCGACCGCTGAGGAATCAGCCCCTGCCGCCGATCAGCCACAGGAGCACCAGCTCTCTCTGGCACCAGTCGCTCCTGCCGCGTCGGAGGAGTCCTAACCCTTTTTTCTCCTGCGGCCCATGTCCCTCGAAGAAGTCCGCAACAAGATCGACAGCATCGATCAGCAGTTGCTCCGTTTGCTGAACGAACGCGCCGAACTCGTCCATGCCGTGGGGGAGATCAAACGCAAGGATGACCTCGACATCTACGTGCCGGGCCGCGAAGACAAGCTCCTGCGCAAGCTGGCCGAGATCAACCGCGCGCAAAACGGCCGCCTGACCGAACGGGCCATCCGCGCCATTTATCGGGAGATCATGAGCGCCGCTCTCGCGTTGGAAGACAGCCTCAAAATCGCCTACCTCGGCCCCACGGGTTCCTGGACCCATCAGGCCGCAGTGAATAAATTTGGCCACTGCGTCGAATACCTCGCGGAAGCCAGCACCGAAGGCGTCTTTGGCTGCGTGGCCACGCAGACGGCCGACTATGGGGTGCTGCCCATCGAGCACTCCACCGAAGGTGCGGTGCATCATACACTGGACCATCTGGCGGACAGCGCTCTGCAGATCTACGCCGAGATTCTGTGGAAGGCAGATGCCGCCGTCATGGCCCAGGGTCCGCACAGCAATATCACGGAAATCCATGGCCGTGCGCAGATGCTCGCCCATTGCCGTCCCTGGCTCTCCCAGAGCTTTCCGGGCGCCCGGTTGGTCGAATCCGCCAGCTCCAGCGCCGCCGCCACCCTTGCCGCGCAGAATCCCTCCGTGGCCGCCCTCGGCACCCCCCTGAGTGCGGAGCTGCACGATCTGCGCGTCATTGCCACCTCCCCGCGCGAATACGCCACGCAGACCCGCTTTATCATCCTTGGCCGCCGTTCCGGCCCGCCCTCAGGCAATGACAACACGATGCTCATGATCCATTCCAAGGATCGCGTGGGCGCGCTGATGGAGGTCCTGCAGGTCTTCGCCTCCCGCAACGTCAACGTCCGCCAGATCGAAAACCGCCCCACCACCAGCGGCAATGAGGCCCGCTTTTTCCTCGAAATCAGCGGCCATCACTCCGACACCACTCTCAGGCAGGCCATCACCGCCCTCGAAATCGAAGGCATCGCTGTGCAGGTCAAAGTCCTCGGCAGCTATCCGGCCCCAGGCTGGGTGGAAGAAAGGTGACGAATTCAAACCCGCCATGATGCGTTGGATTCTCCCCCTGCTTTTCCTCACGCTGCCGCTGGGAGCGGAAGACACGGAGAAGCCTTTGGAAAAAGCCGCTCCGTGGAAGACGGAGGACTACGGGCGTTTCACTTCGGAGACGTTTCGCCTGCATCCGCCAGTGCTGCGGGTGATGCAGCGTGACAGGCTGGATCTGGGCCTGCTGAGCGCGGCGATTTTTTATCTGACCAATGCAGAGCGTGAGAAGCACCAGCTGCCGCTGTTTCAGACGTCGCTTGCCTTGAGGGCATGCGCCTACGGGCATTCGCAGGACATGGCGACGGAGAATTTCTTTGCCCATGAAAATCCGTTCGAATCCGAGAAGCGCACCCCGTGGCAGCGCATGGATGCCAAAGGGGTGAAAAGTGGTGAGAGGGCGGAAAACATCGCCATGCGCACCTCGAACGGCCTGACCTATCTCGCGTTCGCGGAGGAGATCGTGAAACTGTGGATGAATTCGAAGAGCCACAGGGCCACGATCCTGAACCCCAACCTGCTTTTCCTCGGCTGCGGTGTGAGTCCCTGCACCTGCGCCAAATTTCACATCTATGCCACGCAGAATTTTGCGTCGGTCGTTCCGTGAGGCTGCGGAAGATCAACGGCTTCGGGCCACTCGAAACCCGACATAAGAGGTCGGACTGTCTCCGGGAAGGCTGAAACGGCTCGCACAGCGGCCTTCGCCGGCTGTATGCCGCCAGCTGCCGCCGCGGATGACGCAGGTTTTGCCCAGGTCGGGGCCATGGGGGTTGTTGCTCACTTCCACAGTACTGCCGTACTTGGGTTCATAAAAATCCCAGCACCATTCAGCCACGTTGCCCACCATGTCGAAGAGGCCGAATTTGTTCGGCTGAAACATGCCTGTCGCCATGGTGTAGGGTGGGCTGCTGAGCGCGGCGGCGGAGACACCGGTGCGCTGACATTTGTCATACGGTATGGCCGGAGATCCATGGTAGTTGGCCTGCTCCTGCGTGATTTCGTTGCCCCACGGAAACCGCATGCCGGCCTGGCCGCCACGGGCGGCAAACTCCCATTCTGCCTCCGTGGGCAGGCGATATCCATTGGCCTTCCAGTTGACCTGCTGGTTTCCCACATCGGCCAGCCCGCTCCGAACGACCCTCTGCCGGCTGATTTCCATGTAATAACAAGGTGTAAGTCCTTCTTTCTCACTGAAGGCATTGCACCACTTGATCGCGTCTCCCCACTTCACGCCATAGACAGGATGGTTTAACGCTTTGCCAATCCCGGCTGGGATGTCTGGATAACCGTGTTCCCGCCCCCATAACATCACTTTGTCCCATAGCTCCAGAGTGACTTCGTGTCTGCCGATCATGAACTTGGACAGGCTGACCTTGTGAGGCCGCGCATCCGCCAGGTCGTCCAGCACATCTCCCATCAAAAAATCTCCCCCAATAATCGCAACCAGTTCCGGTTCAGCTGGCTGAGGAGCTGCAGGTTTCACCGGCTTTGCAGGGACTGGGTCGGCAGGGGCGGGGACAATGACAGGGATAAAGACAAAAACGGGTGCCGGGACAAGAACAGGGGCGGCAACGGGGACAGGGGCGGCAGCAGGCGGAGGAACGGCGGCTGGGGGAGGAAGGGTGGCGGGGGCTGGGGTGGCTGCTACCAGTTGCACCTTTTGCTGCGGATTACGACCCCCGGCGAAGTAACCAAGCAGTGCCGATACCGCAATGCTTGCTACCAAAAGCCAGGACGGAATCAGTCTGCGCCTGTTGCGCATCGACGGACGGCTGTAGAATGGCCTCACCTCTTCGACCACGGATTCAATATCCAAGGACGCCTTCTTCTCACTGCAAACCGGTTCCTGCCGACAGTGATCCCCATCACTCGAAGGAACGAGTTGCGAAGAGTCTGCTGCATCATCTTGGGAGAGCATGACGATGGAGTAGTTCGGGAGGTGATAATTCTTGAGCACTTCTGCGCCAGTTTTCCCTTAGAGGAATGATACTAACACTTAGCGCTGCCCGAGGTGCTTTTCACGAAAACTTTGAGAAAAAATGTCCGGGGAACACTTCCCCGGGACATCGTTTTCTACAAATCCTTGCTCTGGTCGGACTACGCCTTTGCGAGCGCTTCGAGCACTTTTGCGACAGTGTTTTCGACGCTGAGACCATGCTTTTTCCGCAGAACAGACGGAGTGCCGTGCTCGACGAACTGGTCGGGCCAGCCAATACGCACCACCGGGGTGTGGATGCCGGCGTCGCTGAGCTGCTCAATGACACCCGCGCCGAAGCCATTGCGCAGGACATGGTCTTCAAGCGTGCAGACGACCTTGACCTTTTTCGCAAAGGAACTGAAGCAGTCCATGTCGAGAGGCTTGATCCAGCGCGGATTGATGAGCGCCACGGAGAGGCCCTTGGCTTCGAGTTCTTTTTTCGCGGCTTCAGCCACCGGGAACATGTCTCCGAGGGCGATGAGAGCGACGTCGTTGCCATCAGCAATGACTTCAGCCTTGCCAATTTCGAGGCGGACGGGCTTGTCCTTGGGCATGATGCCCGGGCCATTCCCACGAGGATAGCGGATGGCAATGGGGCCGGCTTCGTAGTGGGCCATGGTCCAGAGCATATCCACGAATTCATCTTCGTTTCGCGGCTGCATGTGGACGATGCCGGGGATCCCGCGGAGGTAGGCGATGTCAAAGAGGCCGTGGTGCGTGGGACCATCGTCACCGCTGAGGCCGCCACGGTCCATGCAAAGGCGCACCGGGAGGCTCTGAATGGCCATGTCATGCACGATCATGTCGAACGCACGCTGCATGAAGGTGGAGTAGATGGTCAGGAAGGGCTTCAGGCCACGGGTGGCGAGGCCGCAGGCAAAGAGGGCGGCGTGCTCTTCGGCAATGCCGACGTCGAAGTAGCGTTCCGGGATCTCTTTTTTGAAGACGCTGAGGCCGGTTCCACCGGGCATGGCACCGGTGATGGCGACGATTTGTGTGTCGGATTTGGCAAAATCGGTGACGCTGCGGGCGAAAACCTGGGAGTAGGTGGGCTTGTCGCTGGCGGGGGTTTCGCCGGTTTCGATGGTGTATTTGCCGAGGCCGTGGAATTTGCCGGGGTCGTTGAGGGCAGGGGTGTAGCCGCGGCCTTTTTCGGTGATGATGTGGAGGATCACCGGCTCATCCTGAGTTTTGAGGAACTCGAAGGTCTGGATGAGGAGGGGGATGTTGTGGCCGTCGATGGGGCCGTAGTAGCGGATGCCGAACTCGTCGAAGAGGGAGCTGCGGTTGGAGGGTGTCTGGCTCTGGGGGAGGAGGATGTTTTTGGCGTGGTCCTCGACCTTTTTGGCAATGCGGCGCACGTCTTCGCCGAGCATGAACTCGAGCAGCTTGCCAGCTTTCTGGTGAAGGTTGGCGTAGGCGGGGTGGGTGGCGATGGTATTGAAGTACTTGGCGATGGCGCCGACGTTACGGTCGATGGACCACTCGTTGTCGTTGAGCACACAGATCAGGCGTTTGGTGTGCGCGGCGACGTTGTTCATCGCTTCAAACACAGGACCGCAGGTGAAGGCGGCGTCTCCGGCGACGCAGATGACATTTTCGTCTCCACCCACGAGGTCACGACCGGTGGCCATGCCCAGGGCGGCGGAAAGGGCGGTGCCGGCGTGGCCCGCGCCGTAGCTGTCGTGCTCGCTTTCCGTACGGAGGAGAAAACCGTTCAGTCCATCGTGCTGGCGGATGGTGTGGATGCGGTCCCAGCGGCCGGTGAGCATCTTGTGGACGTAACCCTGGTGGGCGACGTCGAAGACGAAGCGATCCTTGGGCGTGTCGAACACGCGATGCAGGGCGATGGTCAACTCCACGACACCGAGGTTGGGGCCGAGGTGGCCGCCGGTCTGGCTGAGGGTCTCGATGAGCGTCTTGCGGATCTTCTCGGCAAGGACGGGCAGTTTCTCAAGCGGGAGAGCTTTGAGGTCGGCGGGGGAGATGATGTCGGGCAGTTGGGTATCCACAGGTCTTAAAAAAGTCGGATTTCTCCACCTTCTGTCTCGGCGTTTTTACGGCGGCGGGCTGGAGGGCGGGGCTTTTCGGTGTCTTCGGCGTTGTCGTCGTTATCCTCGCCATCGTCAAATGATGTGAGCGAGGCTTTGCCACCTTCGAGATCGGCACTGATGAGATCGACGCGGCGGCGGGCGCCGTCGATGCGCTGGCGGCAGAGCTTGAGGAGGCGGACGCCGTCCTCGTAGCTGGAAATCATTTCCTCCAGGGAAAGCTGGCCGTCCTCCATGCCGGCGACGATTTCATCAAGACGCTGCATGGCGTCTTCAAAGGAAGGTTCGTCGGACTGGGGGGAGGGTTTGCTCATGGGACAATATCGGTGCCAAAGAAGGCAAGGAAGGGCGGCCATTATCAGGGCTTCGCAGGTGGCCGCAAGCAGGAAAAGCCGGGCATGACAAGGTGCAGAAGGAGGAAGTGGGTAACCTATGGAATAATTCAATAATTATTGAATTTATATTCAGGGCGACTAAGGTTAGCTTTAGCCCGTGAAGAAAATCGTACCCAGACTCAGCCTCCTTGCATGCGTCTTTGGAGCCTTTGCCTGCTCCCCGGACGCCCAGGCCTATCTGGGTGGTTTTGAGGAGCAGGACGGCTACCGGATACCGCTCAACGGGCAGATCGTTTCAGGATCGTTCGCAGGGGATGCCCAGTTCTATTTCAACAACAACCCTGGCAGCGGTTACACAGGCGTGGTGCCGTGGGGCGCCTACCCCAACACCTTCAGCGACGGAACCAACGGTCCGGACGTGACGCGCTACAATGCGGGGCAGTTTGGAACGAACAATGGCGGTCCGGGCGGAGCGGCAGCGGACATTGGGGACAACACAGGCCTCTGGCAAGCGATGAGCGGCGGAAGGCTGAACGAAGATGCTGATGCGCCCTACTACTATGGGGGCCAGTTCACGCGGGATTCGATCGTAGCCTACCGCAACACCACACCGCACGGGGGATCGCAGACTCTGAACCTGATGGCCATGGATGAGAACCTGAGCTACCGCTACAGCCTTGATTCTCGCGACCTGGGCGGGATCAATCCGGCGAGCACGCTGGGCGCTGCGATTCAGATGTCGTTCTGGGTGAAGCCCACTGACTGGGATGATCCTGACACAGGCAATCTCTTTGGGCTGTCGCTGATGGACGCGGCGAACCAGCCCGTGTTTGAAATCGGATACACCGGGGACAATTTTTTGCAGTATCGCCTGACTGGCGGCGCCTGGCAGACCACGGCCTATCAGATGGGCAGTGCAGGGTATTCTGAGATCACCGTGCTGCTGGACACCTTTAACAATACCGCCAGCCTGGACATCAGCGCCTACAATGACAACAGTTCCCTGCTGGGAGGCGACACGAGCGTGCTAAGCCAGCAGGCTCTTGGGGTGGTCAGCGGCGCGCTGACGGGGCTGCAGTGGGACCTTCGGGGCGGTTCGCTGGACAATGGTGCGGTGAGCTACATCCACAGCTTTGACGATTTTAACTTTGCCGTGACGCCGGTACCGGAGCCTGGGGGTGTCGTGCTGGTGGTGCTGGGCGCGGTGCTGCTGGGTATGCCGCGGAGAAGGCGGTGAGCTTGCTCGGGAGGGGCTGGGCGATGTGGGGGCGGGGAGACGTCCGGAGGCGCTTGGAGGACCAAGCGCCCTACCTTTGTGTGAGCCTTACCTTTGTGTGCGCCCTACGTTTAAAGCCGCCCGGCCTGTGGAGCCGGAGGGCAGGCACAAAAAAACACCCGGTCTTGCGACCGGGTGTTCTCATTGAGGAGGTGATCCTGCGCGGGATTACGCGAAGATGTCGAGGACGGGCACGCCCTTGTCGCCGACCGTGAACGGACGGTTGGAGGGGGACATGACGACTTCGTCCACAGGAAGACCCATGGCGTGGCCGATGGTGGCCTGGAAGTCCTGCGGTGTGCACTGCTTGTCAGCGACACGACGGCCTTCCTTGTCGGTGGCACCGTAAACGAAGCCGCCCTTGACGCCGCCGCCTGCGAAGACGGTGGAGTAAGCGAGAGGATAATGGTCACGACCATCGTTCTCGTTGATGTCAGGAGTGCGGCCGAACTCGGAGCCCATGACGATGAGCGTGGAGGAGAGGAGACCGTGGCTTTCAAGGTCTTCGATCAGAGTGGCGAAGACATTGTCCATGTTCGCGGCGGTATTGCCGAGAGCGGTGTCGATGGTGTTGTGCATGTCCCAGCCGCCGGCCTGGACTTCCACGAAACGGACACCGGCCTGAACGAGGCGACGGGCAAGGAGGGCTCCCTGGCCGAAGTTGTTGCGGCCATACTTGGCGCGAAGGTCGGCAGGCTCCTGGCTGAGGTCGAAGGCCTTGAGGTCTTCGCTCTTCATGAGCTTGACGGTTTCGTCGTAGAATTCCGAATAGGACTTCACATCGTCGGACTGGAACTTCTTGCGGAAGGAGGTGTCGAACTCGTCGGTCAGGGACAGACGCTTCTTGAACTGATCGTCAGAAGTGGTGGGCTTGATGTTCTGCAGGCCGGACTCCGGATTGGAGATCGGGATGGGGCTCATCGTGGTGGGGAAGAAGCCCGCGCCGGGGAAGGCGTTGCCGCTGTTCACGACGACGCTGTCCGGGAGGGTTGGTCCCTTGATACGACCCAGGAAGTGGGAGGCCCAGGCGCCGATGCAAGGATGGACGATCGTGCCACGGGGTTCGTAGCCGGTCTTCATCACATAGGTGCCCTGGTCATGCACGCCCGTCTTGGAGCTCATGGAACGGATGATGGAGAACTTGTTCGCCACCTTGGCCATCTTCACCATGGTGCCGCCGAGGCGGTCCATGTTGCCGGAACCCGAATTCGCCTTGATCGGATCGGTCGGGCCTTTGGTCGGGCCGTCCTTGGGATCCCAGGTGTCGATGTGGGTCATGCCGCCGCCCATCCAGAGGAAGATGACGTTTTTGGCCTTGCCGAAGCCGGGGGTGCCGGCACCGGTGGTGCTGCCAGCGGCAGCCAGATTCAAGGCGGGCATGACGGTCACGCCGAGAGCAGCCTGGGCGGTGCGCATCATGAAGTCACGACGAGCGATAGGGTTGAGCTTGTTAAGTTCGGATTTCATAGGGTGTAATTAAGCGCGTTGTATTAGTGTTTTGGTCTGTTTGAAATTACTGGATGAAGATGAACTCGCGGGTGTTGATGAGAGCCCAGATCATGTTGGCGTAGCCGTCATCTCCACCGGAGAGGGCGCGCTTGGCGATGTCCTTTTCCGCGAGCGTTGGGCGGCGGCTGAGGACGGAAACAAAGAGAGCCTCAACCTTCTCAGGCGGGGACTTCACCTTTTCCATGGTGCGGAAGATCAGAGAATCGCTGCTGGTGAGCATCTGCTGAGCCTTGCCGTTCATCATCATCAGAACCTGTGGAACCGAACCGGTCTTGACGCTGCCGTCGATGAGGGCGCGGGGGGACTGGCCGAAGTCGATGAGGAAGTGACCGTTGGGGGCAGGCTGCTCCAGGGTGGAGGCGCGGCGGAGGATCATGCCGTTGTAGGTGAGGGTGGCGTTTTCCATCATGTCACCTGCAGGCTTGGTGTCTGCCTTGCCTTTACCCTTGGCCTTGGTGTCCATCATCATGTCGTCGCCGCCGGCATCAGCGAGGGAACCGCCGTTGAGGGCGCGCTCTTTCTCGGCCATCTTGCGGAAGGCGTCATACTTGATCAGCACGGTCTGGGCGTCGAGCTTAGGATTGCTAAGATCGAGGTCGATGGAGCGGC
Organism: Prosthecobacter sp.; assembly: GCF_044222565.1. GTDB lineage: Bacteria > Verrucomicrobiota > Verrucomicrobiia > Verrucomicrobiales > Verrucomicrobiaceae > Prosthecobacter. The sequence continues at coordinate 116,216 of NZ_JBGANA010000013.1, read as the reverse complement.
TGTAGAGGTCTTCGAGGGGCTTGGCATACTTGTCGGGGTCGCCGAGCACGAGGGTCATGTAGGAATCCCAGGCCTGCTCAGCGCTCATGCGGCGGAGAAGGGGGCCCTGGAAGTAGTAAGGCTCGCCCATGGCGATCTTCTCGGAGGTGGCTTCGGACTGGTAGGCGCGGGTGTTGTAGATGATGCGCATGAAAGCCTTGATGTCGAACTTCACGCGTTTCATTTCCTCGGCCAGATGGATGAGGAGCTCAGGGTTCACCGACTGCTTTGGATCGTCGATGTTGGTGACAGGCTCGGAGATGCCCTGGCCGAAAGCACGCTTCCACATGCGGTTGGCGATGGCCATCGCGAAGCGAGGGTTGGTTGGGTCGGTGACCCACTTGGCGAAGGCGGGGCGGAGCTCTTCAGCGGACTTCATCTTCTGCTTGTAGGCAGGAAGATTCTTGTCGTTCTTGCTCCACATGATGAACTTGGGCTCGACGGGGTCGTTGGGCTTGGCGTCCGGATACTTGTAGTCATGGGGCAGCTTCATGTTGTTGGTGTCAGTGTCACCGACGATGAAACGGTTGGCGCCCATGTAGTTCTGGATGCCATTGCGGATGCGCTTGATGTCGCCGCCGCCTTTGGTGACCATTTCTTCGATCTTGGGCATCAGGTCCCGCATGGCGTTCATCGCGGTCATGCCGGAATCCTTGCTCTTGCGGTTTTCCTTCGCGCGCATGTTGGTGGTGGTGGCGCCGAAGAAGGAGGCCATTTCATAGAACTGGTGCTGGGTCCAGTCAGAGAAAGGATGGTCATGGCACTGGGCGCAGGCAACGTCCGTACCGAGGAACACGGCGAGGGTGTTGGCCAGGTTGTCGAGCGGCATGCCAGCATCGCGGAGGAGGTAGCCAGCGGCGCCGTCCTGCCACATCTTGCCCTTGGCGGTGAGCATTTCAAACACCATCTTGTCCCAGGTGGCGTTCTTCTCGATGGAGTGCTGCATCCAGTTGATGTAGGGAACGCCGCGCAGGTTGTCCTGCTCCAGGCGATCCTTCACGCGCAGCATTTCAGCGAAGTAGTTGAAGGTGTTGCTGTTGTAGCCGGGGCTGTCGAGCAGCATGTCGATCAGCTTGGCGCGCTTGTTGGGATTGGTGTCCGCAACGAAACGGGTGGTTTCGTCGTGGTTGGGAATGCGGCCCACGATGTCGAGATAAACACGACGCACGAACTGCTCGTCGTTGGCCATGGGGTTGAAGCCGGTGATGGGCTTCTTGCCGCCTTTGGCACGCTCAGGATTGGCACGAACGAGGCCGTTGGCCACGAGCCTGTCGATGGCAGCGGAGGCCTGGGCCACCGTTGCATTGGCGAGCATCACAGGCTGATCGGAAGGCTTGCTGCTTTTGGCCACTGCCTGGTCCTCTGCCGACAGCTTGGTCAGCGGGAACTTGTGAGTGGCGCCGTCTGCGGTTTGCAGGATGATGTTCTCACCATCGAGTCCGATGAATGAGGCGGTGACTTGGCGGCCGGATGTGTCCGTCCAAGTGCGAACTTCCGCCATGGCGGAGGATGCAACGAGAGCGGAAACAAGCAGGCTGCTGAGCAGTTTCGTGGTTTGTTTCATGGTGGTGTGGAATAAAAGGGGAAATACTTCCAGCGGACAAACGCGCCAGACGGACCCTCAATTAGAGTAAATTGCTGTTTTTTTGCGATTTCGGCAAGAGCAGAGGCGGTAAATGCCCTATTTTGCCGGGACCGAACGGGCTTTTTCCAGCGCAGAGGCCATCTTTTGGGCCTGAGACGGCTCGCTTTTGGCCAGGTTTTGACTCTCGCCGAGGTCCTTGGAAAGGTCATAAAGCTGGGGGCCGGGGGCATTTCCTGTCTCGCTGTTGGTGTTTTTGGATCGGGCGACCCCTGCGGTGGCGGGAATGAATTTCCAGGATCCCTGCCGGAGGGCGACTGGTCCGCCCTGTTCCAGCAGTTCGCTCCGGCCGACCTGGTCTTCACCCAGCAGGGCGGGGAGGACATTCTGGCTGTCGAGGGCGCTTGCCGGGGAGTTCTGGCCGGTCAGTGCGGCAAAACTGGCCGGAAAATCGACCTGGCAGACCAGAGCGGCACTCACGCCCGGCTTTACCTTGGCGGGCCAGCGCAGGATAAACGGCACGCGAGTTCCGCCCTCAAAGGCGCTGTACTTGCCACCACGCAGGGGGCCGGCGGGCTTGTGGGCACCGAGTTTTTCGACTGCCTCGTCTTTATAACCGTCATCGACCACGGGGCCGTTGTCGCTGCTGAGGAGGACGAGGGTGTTCTCAGCGAGACCCATGCGATCGAGCGCCGCGAGGATGGTGCCCACGCAGTCGTCGAACTGCAAAATGGCGTCCCCACGGGGACCCATGCCGCTTTTTCCCACAAAACGGGGGTGCGGCACGCGCGGCACGTGGGGATCGTGCGCGGCGAAGTAGAGGAAGAAGGGGCCGCCTTTGCTGGCCTCGATGAATTTGACGGCCTGAGCGGTGAAGGTGTCCGCCATGTCTTCATCCTTCCAAACGGCGGCCTTTCCGCCTTTCATGTAGCCGATGCGGCTGATGCCATTGAGCAGAGCCATGTCATGACCGTGGCTGGGGTGCATGCGGAGCAGTTCAGGATTGGCCTTGCCGGTGGGCTCACCGGGGAAAGGCTGCTTGTAGCTGACCTGAATGGGGTCAGCGGGGTCCAGCCCCACGATGCGGTGATCCTGTACGTAGACGCAGGGCACGCGGTCGCCGGTGGCGGCCATGATGAAGCAGTGGTCGAAGCCGATCTCGGTGGGACCCGGTTTGATCTCCTTGTTCCAGTCCAGCTCCCCATCGCCGAGTCCGAGGTGCCATTTTCCCACCACGGCGGTCTGATACCCCGCGCCTTTAAACACCGAGGCCAGAGTCGCCCGGCCAGGGGGGATGATCATTTTGGCATCGCCAGGCAGGATGCCGGTGCCCTTCTGCCGGAAGGCGTACTCGCCAGTCAGCATCGCAAACCGGGAGGGCGTGCAGGTCGCAGCGGCGCAGTGGCCGTCCGTAAAACGCAGTCCTCCGGCGGCCAGTTTGTCGATGCGGGGGGTGGCGATGGTCCTGGAACCATAGCAGGACACATCCCCGTAGCCGAGGTCGTCCGCGTACAAGAGCACCACATTGGGTTTGTCCGCAGCAAGTGCCGCGGAGACCGCCAGACTCAGGAGGAGCATGATTTTCATAGCTCAGGATTACTTCAGGGCCTTGGCGATGAATGCGGAGATGTCCGTGTGCATTTTATCCATGTCCGGACGGTTGGTGTACATCATGTGGCCGGACTCGTATTCGGCGAACTCGATGTTTCCGCGAAGCTGCTCCGGCAGCTGCATCTGGCGGACGCTGAGGAGCATGTTGTCCGGGGGGGTGACCAGATCCCGCCAGCCGACCAATGCCAGAACACGAAGGTGGGGATTTTGGGTGATGGCGCTGGCGAGCTGGCCGCTGACGCTGGTGTAGCTGTTGCCCTTGCCGTGATTCCAGCCTGGCAGCGGGGCCAGTACTTCATAGGGAAGGTCTTTTTCATAGTGCAGCTCTTCGCGGAGGTAGGCGTTCATGGAGGCTGCAGCGATGCTGCCGACCACGCGCATGAAGGGCTCGATCTGCGGGTGATTCTGCGATTCGTCGCCGTCACTGCCGGTGACACGGGCATCGTACGCGCCGAGCACGAGCTTCTCTTTGCGCAGCAGCATTTCGCGGAACAGGCCGCTGTCGATGCGCAGCTCATGCTGGTCGATCAAGGTCGGCTCAAGGCTGGTCAGACGAGCCAGTTTCTTGATCACGGCATCGCGCTCGGCCTTGGTCAGATCGCTGCCTTTGAGCAGGGCGCTGGCGTATTCGCCGAAAGCAAAGGTGCGGGCCTCTGCCACGGCCTTTTTGAAGTCTGCCTGCAGGTCGGGAGCCAGCTTTTTGTGGTAGTGAGCCGTGGCGGTCATGGCAGGGAGGCCCACCAGGAAGGGAGTCTCATTGAGCGGGCCGGGGATCAGCGTGGCATAATCCAGCAAACCGGACACGATGATGATGCCATTGAGGTACATGCGGTGGCGCTCCTGAAGATGCTGTGCGAGGCCGCCGCCACGGATGCCTCCGTAGCTCTCTCCGGCGATGAATTTGGGCGAGCGCCAGCGCTGCTCGCGGGTGACCCAGAGGCGCATGAACTCGCCTACGCACTGGATGTCTTCGTGAACGCCGAGGAATTCACTGACGGTCTTGGGATCTTCCGCACGGCTGAAGCCGGTGCTGACGGGATCGATGAAGACGAGGTCCGTCACATCGAGCAGAGAGAAGTCATTGTTGACCAGACCGCCCGGGGGTCTGGGAGGCGTGAGGCCATCGGCTGGCAGATCGACCCGCTTGGGGCCGAAGGCACCGAGGTGCAGCCAGACGGAGCTGCTGCCGGGGCCGCCATTGAAGCAGAAAGTGACGGGGCGCGTGGTCACGTCCTTCACATCCTTCATCGTGTAGGCGGTGTAGAAGACCTGCGCCGAAGGTTTGCCGTCCGGTTTCAAAATGGGCAGGGTGCCGGCCTTGGCCTCGTATGAGATTTCTTTTCCGCCGATGGTCACCTTGCCAGATGTGACAACGGGCTTGTCGCCATCGGGCTTTTTCTCGTCTTTCTTTTCCTCCTTTTTGCCCTCTTCCTTTTTCTCCGCAGGCGGGGCTTCCGGTTTGACGGGTTTTTGATCTTCGGCGGCCAAATGAATTGGCAGCGCGAGGGCCAGCAGGGGGAAAAGGAGTGGTCGGATACGCATGGTGAGAGAGCATGGCATGGGTGCCATGGCTTGAGAATCAAATTCTCACGAATCCGCCGCGATCAGGCCTGCTTGCAGGCCTTGATGGTATTGGCCATCAGCATGGCGATGGTCATGGGGCCGACGCCGCCGGGCACTGGGGTGATGGCACGGCATTTTGGCGCGACTTCATCAAAGGCGACGTCGCCGACGAGCTTGTAGCCTTTTTCGCTGGAGGGGTCGTCCACGCGATTGATGCCGACGTCGATGACGACAGCACCTTCCTTGACATGCTCCGCCTTGATGAAATGCGGGCGGCCGATGGCGGCGATGATGATGTCCGCGGTGCGGGTGATGGCGGCGAGATCCTTGGTGCGGGAGTGGGTGACGGTGACGGTGGCGTCTCCGCCTTTGCCCTTGGCCATGAGGAGCAGGGCCATGGGCTTGCCGACGATCATGCTGCGGCCCACGACGACGGCATGTGCGCCGCTGGTTTCGATGCCGGCGTCGATGAGCAGGCGCTGGCAGCCGAGAGGCGTGCAGGGGACAAAGCCGGTGGGATCTTCCAGCGCGAGCTTGGCGACGTTCACGGGATGGAAGCCGTCCACGTCCTTGGCGGGATCGATGGCACGCACGATGGCGGCTTCATCGATGTGCTTGGGCGGCGGGCTTTGCACGAGGATGCCGTGGATGGCGGGGTCGTTGTTCAAAGCATGCACATGGGCGAGAAGCTCCTCCTGCGTGGTGGTGGCGGGCAGTTCAAGCTTCACGGAGTGCAGGCCGAGATCGCGGCACTTTTTATCCTTGGAGCGAACGTAGGCGCGGGAGGCGGGATCATCGCCCACGAGGACGACGGCGAGGCCGGGCTTGCGGCCCAGCGCAGCGAGGGCGGCGATTTCGCGACGGCATTCTTCTAGTACTTTTTCGGCGACGGCGGTTCCGGAGATGAGCTGCATCTTTTCAGGTCATGCAAAGGGGGCGGGGAGTCAACCTCCGAGGGCAAAAACCGCATGCGGTTTTTTTGTGTAACCGCCCCGGAGTGGACGGCATTCGGTCCGGTGTGCGGCGATAACGCCGCGACTGATTCAAACCTAAAACACATCATGAAAAGCATCCTCATTCTTCTCACTCTCGGTCTCAGCCTCGGCAGCGTGCAGGCGCGCGACTTTGGCCGCAGCTCCTCCTTTACCGGCAAGCGCGGCACAGGCTCGCGGGTGATCTCCGGCAACGCCACGCGTGGCAGCGGGGCCAGCCGCACCGCCACCACCACGGGGGCCAAGGGCCGAACGGTGACTGACAGCCAGCAGGTGAACCGCACCGCCAACGGCCGCGCCTCCAGCGGGACCGTCACCGGCCCGAATGGCAAGACGGCGACGACCAACGGCAGCGTGACGCATGCCGACGGCACGCGCACCGCCACCCGCAGCGGGACCGGCCCGAACGGCCAGACGAAGAGCGAAACCACCACGACCACGAGGAACAAATAACTTTTTGCTTCCTGACGCATCATGAAAACACTCACTTTGACTTTCCTGGCCGTCTTCGGCCTGGCCACGGCGGTGCCTGCGATGGCGTTTGGCCGCAGCTTTGACATCGGGGAGGGGATCATCCCCGAACAAACCCGCTCCTCCATCCGCGAAATGGTGCGCACGGCGGCGCGGCACCTTTTGAACTTCCGCAAGCAGACCCCGCTGAGCGATGAGCAGAAGGCAGCGCTGAGCAAGATCCTGGCGGAGCATCGCGAGGAGATTCAAACGCAGATCAAGCAAGGGCGTGAGGCCCGCCATGCGATGGAAAAGGCGGTGAAGGAAAATGGCAGCACCCAGGCGGCTGCGGACAAGATCGGCGATGCGGCGCGTGATCGCGCACTGCTGATGGCCCGCATTGCGAAGGAGGTTCGGCCGCTGCTGACGCCGGAGCAGCAGAAGCGGATGGAGGAGGCTCGTGGCGAGATCGAGGGGCTGGTGGACGGCGCTCTCGCCTCCGCGGTGCGCTGATTGTGACTGATCCCACGGCAACGAGGCGTTTTTCGCCTCGTTGCCATTCGCTGTTTTGGAACTATCTGCATCATCTGCTGTGACCGCCGCCGCCCAAACTGAAACCGCTGTGGACGATGACCTCGTCCTGGTGCGGGCGGCGCAGGCGGGTGACCTGGATGCCTTTGATCAAATCATCACCCGCCATCAGAACACCATGAGCGCCATGCTGCATCGCTTTGCCACCAACCGCGCCGATTTGGAGGACATGGTGCAGGAGACGTTTGTGCGTGCGTGGCGCGCGCTGCCGCAGTGGCGGCCGGACAGGCCGTTTCTGCACTGGCTGAAGCGCATCGCGGCGAACATCGGTCTGGAGTTCTGCCGCAGGCACCAGCGCACTCCCTTTTCGCGGCTGGTTCAGCCGACGGAGGAGTCGCATCCGCTGGATCACATTGCCAGCGAGGAAAGCGCCACTGCGGAAGACTCACTGGCCGGGGCGCAGTTTATCCTTTCCCACCTGCCGCCGGATGACCGAGCGCTGCTGACGCTGCTGCATCTGGAGCAGATGGCGCTGGATGAAATCTCCGCGCATTTCGGCTGGAGCAAAGTGAAAGCGAAGGTGAAAGCCTTCCGCGCACGGCAGCGACTTAAAACCATTCTCACACGTCATGGATACACCCTCATCTAAATCCAAATCCTGGGAGCAGCTCGCGCGTGAAGCACGCACTGCCGCAGCGCCGGAACTCGACATGCGTGCGGCGATCCGCGCGGAGATCAGGTTGCCAGAGAGGCAACCGCAAGCGGCGTCGTTGCTGGATGATGTACTGAGCCTGTGCCGCTCCGGCTGGCTGCGGACCGGCTTTGCGGTGCTCGGTTTGATGGCCGTGCTGGCCTGCCGCGAAAGTTTTGAGGCCATGAATGAACTGAGCTGGATCTGGCAGATCCAGGGGCCGGTACTCGCTGACATCTGACACCTATGAGCACTACATCTCCCACTTCATCGCGCTGGAAAGCCGTTCTTCTTCTGCTGCTGGTCTTCGCCCTTGGCGCTGGCTGCGGCATCGGAGGCGGACTGCTGGTCGTGCGCCGCATTGCGCAGCATGCCATCGCGCATCCCAATGAAGATCATGCGCCGATGGACCGGGTGGTAAGCAAGATCGAATCTCTGATGGTGGCGGAGCTGAATCTCACTGAAAGCGAGCGCAGCGCCGTGCATGCGGAACTGCAGCAAACGGCGGCGGAGTTTAAAACACTGCGGCAGGAAATGTGGCAGAAGGCCGGTGCCAATGTGGAGAGCTCGCTGGACCGGCTGTGCCAACATCTGCCTGCGGAAAAGCAGGCGATGCTGCGCAAGAAAGCCGCCGAGCGGCTGGGGCCGTGGGGGCTGATGAAGGAGAAGATGTGATTACTTCCTGGCCGTAGTTCCTTTGGCAAAAAGCCAGGTGTGCATCTCCTCTTCTTCAAACACCTTGCCGACGATGCCGTGGCCGCCGGTGGGGTATTCGGTGTATTTGCATTCTTTGTCGCGTTTGAGGGCTTCGGCGAGTGCTCGGGAGTATTCGACTTTCACATTGGCATCATCCGCAGCGTGGAAGAGCCAGAGCGGCACCTTTTTGAATGTGTCCGCTGTTTCAGGGCCGGTGCAGCCCGCCACGGCGACGCCGGCGGCGAAGAGGCGTGGCTCGGCATTGATGAGGTGGCAGGTGCCAAAGCCGCCCATGGAATAGCCGACGCAATAGACTCGGTCTTTGTCGATGGGCAGGGACTTCATCAGTTCTTTGACCATGGCCACTGCTTCCGTCCCCGGTTTGTCGCTCCAGCCTGAGCCGGTGATGCCGAAGGGCTGGTAGCACAGCGGTGCTACGACGATGCAGGGATTTTTGGCGTAGTGGGCCTCGGTGGTGAAGCTTTTGGTCCAGCCGCCGACCTGCTTGCCATTTTCGTCGTTGGGGCTTTTGCCGTGGAGGACGAGGACGAGTGGGTACTTCTTGGAGGCGTCGAGTTCCTTGGCACCGTAGAGCGCGAAGGGCAGGTCTTTGAATTTGGACAAAGCCCAGTCGCCAGTGATCAGCGGGGCGAATGGACCTTCGATGGGTTTACCTGCAGCCGCGGGCTTGCCGGCCTGCTCCTTTACCCAGGACTGATCGGCCGCTGAGAGCCTGGAGAGCGGAATGCGAGTGTCTCGTCCGCCTATTTTCACCGTTACATCCGCGGCGGTGGCGGAGACATAGTCGCCCTGAATTTTTCTCCCGTCAGAGGATGTCCATTCGCGGGCGTGAAGGGGGAGGGTGGCGAGCAGAAGGAGGGAGGAAAGAAGCGGGCGGTTCATGGGTGGGCAGGATTCGGAATGATCAACGTCTGATGACGTAGATTCATTGGACTTCTTACCTACCCAAGTTACGCCAAAAAATTATGCGGCAGCCATCAGCTTGCGCTTGCCGCCTTCGGCAAGCATGGCGGCGAGCTCGGGCATGTAGCGGGTAAGCTCATGCGAAAGCATGGAGAGGCGTGTTTCGGATTTCCAGTTGCCTTTCTTGCTGCGGTCGGAGTCGGTCATTTCGACCTCCACGAGGGCGGAGAAGACGGAGGAATCAGCCTGAAGATCGTGTTGCAGTGTCATGATGAGAGGGAAGGTTGATCCGGCGTCAGAAGAACGAGTTCGCCGTTCTTGAGAGTCCATTTGCGTCTGTCCAAAGCCCCCGAGTTCAACATGGCATCAATCCCATTGCTCAGAAGCATCCTCGCCGCCTCGGCGGGGCTGCTGCCAAACGTGCCCTTCAAGGTCATGTCTTCGAGGTACTGCTTGATCTGCGGGGTAATCGCGATCGTCAGTGACAATGAGTCGAAGGTGTTTGAGGGGCGGGCCATCCAATAATAACCGGGTAATAACCCCATTTTAATTCCAACCTGACCCGATGGTCAAGGTTGGCTTCGATTTATTTGGGGTTAAAACCCTATTAAAACCCCAGTTTTATTTAAGGTTTGTTAAGTAACTGGTGGTTTGAGATGGAAAGAGGCGATCAGCGGCGTTCAAAACCGCCCAACTTATGAAGAAATTACTCTCCATTTCCCTGTCCACCGCCCTTGTGGGGGCTGCTCTGCTGAACCTTAATGCTCAAACGAAAGGAGATGAGGGGTGGCAAAACTGGTTTGCGGACGGCACGCTGCAGGGCGGGCAGATCATCAGCGGCAAAGCCACTTATAAAGTGGAAAACGGAGTGCTTACCGGCACGACGACCGAGGGCAGCCCGAACACTTTCCTGGCCATCGGTCCGTTCAAGGACTTCGAACTGGAGTTTGAGGTGAATGTGGATGATGCGCTCAATTCGGGCGTGCAGGTGAGGAGCCACATCGCCAAAGAAGGAGATCCGGTGCCGGAGGGGGCCAAGGGCAAGCTGCCAGCGGGACGCTTGTATGGACCGCAATGCGAGATCGCGATCGACGGCTCGGCGGGCAATTTTTACGACGAGGCACGTCGCGGCACTTGGTGGAGTATTTTGACGAATACCGATGCCGTTCGTACGGACGCTGCCAAAGCGGCCTTTAAAAAGGGCGAGTGGAACCACTACCGCATCGTGGTGAAGGGAGATCACTACCAGAGCTTTATCAACGGTGTGCCGACGGCTGATTTCACGCAGCCGAATGACCCGGAAGGCTACATCGGCTTCCAAGTGCACGGCATCAAGGCCGGCACCGGCCCTTACAGCGTGCGCTGGCGCAATGTGAAGTTTCGCGAGACGAAGTAAGCTCCAATCAAGATGAAGCCGCCTGCTCCTGCGGCCGCCATCCAGCTGCGCCACCACGGCGTGAGCTGGATGGGAATGGGGCGGGAGCGGTCTCCCGCCAGGAGGAGCATCCATCTGGGCGGGGCCTCGGGGTGCGTGGCATCCTGGGTCCAGAGAAGCACGTCGTGGAGTTTGCCCTTTGGCATTTCAAAGACGATCTCGGGCTCTGAACTCCGCCAGCGCCAGGCGGAGGTGATCAGGGAATGGTCTCCGCCCTCAATATCCGAGGGGAGGTAGGAGGCGGGGGCGTAGGCGGCCCAGTTCTGGTGCTGGGAAATCTTCGCCGTTCCCAGGGAATTCAAGGGTGTGAGAGAATCGCGCTGGCGAAGGCGCACGGGGTCTGCCAGTGCCTCAAGCGCGGCGGACTCATCCACGATCATGGGATTGGCGCCGTAGTCAGCGGTGACTTCCAGGAGCACTTCGGCATCCGGCAGGAGGGTGAGCTTGGCGCTGAGAAACTCAGTGCCGTGCGCAAAAGCACACAGGGGGGCCAGAACGGCTCCCCCTGCGGCGAGAATGAGGATGATGGATCGCGCGAGGCGCATCATTACTTCTTCACGTTCCACTTCAGCACGCGGCCCCACTTGTTCCACTCGGTCTCAAGGATGTTGCCGTCGTTGTCAAAGGTGATGCCGTGCGGGCTGGTCACGACGCCCTGCTTCCAGTCCTGGGGAGGGATGCCGGGGGTGTTGGTCATCGCGGGGCTGGTGCCGAGATCGGCGACGCGCTTGTTGGTCTTGTCCCAGACGCTGACGTTGCCGGCGATCTCGGCCACGCACATCAGATCGCCATGGAAGCTGGCGGAGCTGGGGTTGCGCATTTCAGTGGCGATCTCGCCGATGAAATTGCCGGCGAGGTCGGTGTGGAGCATGCGCTTGTGGCCGCGGTCGCAGATCATCACTCGTGCGGGTTCAAAGCGGGTGTCGATGAAGATCTTGTGGGCATTGGCCAGGGCGAGGGGTTTGTCAGGACCGCCGAAGACGCTCTTGAATTTGCCATCGGCGCTGAAGACGAAGATGAAGCTGCGGCCGTAGCCATCGACGACATAGATGTCGCCGTTGGGAGCCACATCGCAGTTCGTCAGCTTGAGGCCGCCGGCGGCGCCCACGCCTTTTTCCTTCGGGATTTTCTTCTCGGTGCCGTCGGCCTGCTTGAGGGTGATCTCGGTCTTGGAATCAGCGATCTTCACACCAGAGCCGAGGTTGGTCTTCTTTTTCGGGTCGGCGGGGTCGCTCTTGCTGACGGTGACGAAATCGCGCTGCTCGGCCGGGAAGGCGCTGGTGGGGATCTCCATGACGACGGTGCCGTCGAGCTTGCATTTGATGACGCGGGCCTCGCCCAGGACGGCGGCGTAGATGTGCTCGCCATCGCCCAGCTTGCGGATCACAAAGCCGTGCAGGGAAGAGGGGAGGGGCAGGGTTTTGATGAACTTGCCGTCCTTGCCGTAAACTTGCAGGCCGCCCAGCGCGGGGTCTTTGTCCTGCACGCTGACGTAGATATTGCCGGAGGAGTCCACCGCGATCTCGCCGTGGCCGTCGCCGATGGTTTCCTTGCCGGCAGGGGGGGTGATGAAGTTCGGGACAAATTCATAGGCGACTTCGGCGGCAGCGGTGCCGGCGAGGGCCAAGACGGAGAGTAGGGAGAGAATGCGGTTGTTCATCGGGCGGATTCAAACGGAGCGGGGTGGGGGCGTCAATCGTACAACCGCGATTTTGCTGGATGATCCTGTCATACGGCAGGAAACTTCAGGTCACACAGCGTGTTCCCATGCACTTTCCAATGAAAAAAGTCCTCACCATTCTCCTCGGCACCGCGGCACTGGCCGGCTCCGTCGCCGTTCTGCGCGCGCAGGCGCAGCTCGCTGAATTCGACGAAAAATACAAGGCGTTCGACAAGAACAGCGACGGCATCATCAGCGGAGACGAGATGAACGGCGCGAGCTACCTGCCGCGGTTGGACCTGAACAAGGATGGCAAGCTGACGCGCGGCGAGGCGCTCGAAGCGGTGCAGAAGATGCGCAAACTCGCGGGAGGTCCGTCCGCCGAAATTGGAGATGAGCCCACGGGTGTCCTGTTCAAACGCATGGACAAGAACAGCGATGGCAAGCTGACCGCTGATGAAATGCCCAATCAGAGATGGTTCAACGGACTGGACACGAACAAAGATGGCAGCGTGACTCTCGACGAGGCTGAGAAAGTGATCGCCACCCTGCGCAAACGCGGCGGGGAAAGCAGCAGTACAGCCGCGGCGAGCCCGATCAAGCCCGCCTCCGAAGACCCCACCTTCAAAGAAGCGCCGCAGGTGCTGAAGGGCGGCGAGCATGGGGTGGGCCGCATGGTGGAGAATGCCACTCTGAAAGATTTGAAGGGTGCGGAAATCAAACTGACCAGTGCAGCGGGCAAAAACGGCCTCGTGATCGCGCTGTTCAGCGCGAGTTGTCCGATCAGCGGCAAGCTTGCGCCTGAAATTGCCAGACTGGAGAAGGACTTGAAGGCTCAGGGCGTGGGGATGCTGCTGGTCAATGCCCCTCCAGGGCAGAAGACCGAAGAGATCACCCAATTCATCACCGACCACAAACTGGTTTCTCCAGTGGCCATTGATGCGGAGGGCAATCTGGCACAACAACTGGCTGCGACCACCACCACCGAGGTCTTCCTGCTCGATGCGGCACGCACCCTGGTCTATCGCGGAGCGCTGAATGATCAGTACGGCCTCGGCTACGCGAAGAACGCGGCGCAGCATCATTACCTGCGCGACGCCGTGGCTGCGATGCTGCAGGGAGAGCCGGCCGAGCTAGTGGCAACCAGTGCGCCGGGCTGCGCGCTGGATTTGACGGCGCCCAAGGCCGTTGCCACCACGCCCGTGACCTATCACCGCGACATTGCGCGCATCATGCAGGCCAATTGCGTGGAGTGCCACCACAAGGGAGGCGTGGGACCTTTCGCACTCGATTCCTATGAAAGTGTGCTCGAGCACGCCGGCATGGTGCGCAAGCAGGTGGAGCGTGGAGCCATGCCGCCGTGGTTTGCGGCACCGCTGGAGGGGAAAGCGCATTCTCCCTGGGCCAACGATCGTTCCCTCTCTGAGCGTGATCGATCCGATCTGCTGGCCTGGCTGGGTTCGGACCGTGCCAAGGGCGATGTGGCGGATGCGCCCAAGCCGCGGGTTTTCCCAAGCGAGTGGAACATCGGCAAGCCGGATGCAATCATTGCGGGAACGAGGTCGGTTTCAGTCAAGGCGGAGGGCACGATGCCCTACCAGAATGTCACGGTGCCGACGGACTTCCCCGAGGACCGCTGGGTACGCGGGTATGAAGTTCTGCCGAGTGCCCGCGAGGTGGTGCATCACGTCATCGTCAGCGTGCATGAAAAAGGCAGCCGAGTGAGGGGTGGCGGCGATGAAGGATCGCAGGGTTACTGGGCCGCCTATGTGCCGGGCAACACCCATCAAGTCTATCCCGAGGGTTTTGCGCGAAAACTTCCTGCCGGAGCGACAGTCAACTTCCAGATCCATTACACGCCCAACGGCAAGGCCGTGGAGGACACGATGCGTCTGGGGCTGCTGTTTTCCAAAGAACCGCCGAAGTACGTCATTCACACCACCGCGCTGCCCAATGCCCGCATCAGCATTCCACCGGGAGAAGCCAATCATGTGGAGACTGCGTCACGCAAACTGCCCACGGACGTCAACGTGATGGCGTGGATGGCTCACATGCACGTGCGGGGCAAGGCCTTCAAATTTGAAGTCACCCTGCCGGATGGCAAGACGGAGACGCTGCTGGACATTCCCAAATACGACTTCAACTGGCAGCTCCGCTACGACTACGCCATGCCGCACTTCCTGCCGCGTGGCAGCACCGTCAAGATCACCGCGGTGTATGACAACAGCACCGGCAATCCCGCCAACCCCGACGCCACCAAAACGGTGCGCTGGGGGCAGCAGACCTTTGACGAGATGATGATCGGCTACATGGAGCACTACACGCCGCTCAATCCGGTGGTGGCGGACAAGTGACCGGGCGGGCGGCGGTTTGAAATGGTGATTGCACATCCTGCAATCGGGGCCACTCTGCCTGCGTCTGATGAACCTCAAACCTGCCAGCCGAATTGCGATTCGTGCCGTTGTAAAAACGGTACGCGCCCTTAGGCATGCCTAACACCACGGTTTGAGGAACCTGCTCCAGAAGCGATCATCATCACAAGACGAAACAATCAGACATGATGCCAGAAGGTAGCCCTCAGACCGGCACCTCCATGAGCACCCCTGATACCACCCAACTCCTGCTTGATCCCCGGCGCGGCGCGAGGGCGATGCTGCTGTCCCTCACGTGTTTTTCTGGCAACGCCCTGCTGCTAAAGGACCTGGCCTCCCACCGGAACATTGATCCCTGGATGTCGCTGACCTTCCGCGCTGCAGTGGGACTTCTCCTGACGATTGTTTTGTTTGCTCCCGCGGGGACGCTCAGGCTGCGCCGCTCATTTCAAAGCTGGCTGCTGGCCTCCCGCGGTGTGCTGGGGGCGCTGGGGACGGCGGCGTATTACACGACCATCGGGCCGCTGGGGGCGGGCAAGGCCACGCTGATCGGCAACACGTGGGCGATTTTTGCCGCGATCATGGCGGCGTTCGTTTTGCATGAGCGGCTGGGGCTGGTGAAGCTGGCGGGCATCCTCCTGGCGCTGACCGGGCTGAGCCTGCTGACCGGACTGGCACCGGGGACGATGGCGCAGTTCGGGCATCATGAGATGATCGCGCTGATCGGGGCGGTGATGGCCGCGGCGGTGGTGGTGGTGATCCGGCAGCTCACGCGCACGGAGACGAGCGCCACGATTTTTTCCTCGCAGTGCATTTACGCGCTGCTGCTTTCACTGCCGCTGGCGGCGGGCGGATTCACCACTTTGAACCTGATGGATGTGACGCTTCTCACGGCGGCCGCCTTGTGCGCGAGTGTGGGCCAGCTGGCGATGACCGAGGGCTTCCGCTTTCTTTCCGTGGCGGCGGGAGGAGCCTTCCAGATGACGGTGCCGCTGGTCATTTCGCTTTCCAGCATCGCGCTGTTTGCAGAGCCGTTCAGTGTCGCGCAGGCGCTCGGCGGAGTGCTGGTGCTCTGGGGCAGCTACCACACGGTGGTGGGCGGGTTCAGCAAAAAAGTTTAGTCTAGAACGCAAATCCCACCGTCACATGCAGGAAGCCGCTTTGCTCGCCGATGCGGCGGTTGGGATTGTGCCCGTAATCAACACGGATGGGGCCGAAGGGCAGCTTGTAGCGAAGCCCGGCGCCGATGGCCTCGCGGAAGTCGGAGGAGTAGGAGAGCGGCGAAGAATTGCTCCCCTGGCCGAGGCTGCCGATGTCTCCGAAAACGGCGAACTCCAGGTTGGGCATCACCTCATAGGAAAACTCGGCGCTGGCAAACAGCGAGGAGGTGCCGCCCAGCGGCGTGCCCCCCGGCGTCACGGGGCCGAGCTTGCGCATGCCAAAGGAGCGCACGCTGAACGGGCCGCCATTGAACACACGGCTGTCGATGGGGATCTTGTCAGCCGTGGCCCCCTGAATGGTGGCCAGCTGCGCACCCGTGGCAAAGCGGAACTTTTTGGTGATGGGAATGTACCATGCACCCTGCAAGTCCGAGCGCACGAAGCTGACTCCCGACCCCAGGGTGTCGGTGGAGCTTTCGACGCGAGCGGACACATACCAGCCTTTCCGCGGCAGCAGGGGACTGTCCCGACGGTCAAACATCACATTGGCGCCGAGATTCATCAGGGAGTAGTTCGTCGGTCCGGTCTGTGGCAGCGTCAGGACCTTGGAGCTGACCGTGTTTGCGGTGGCGCTGACGAAGAATGAATAGCTCAGCGCCGGGCTGACACGCCGCGCCAGATCCAGGCTCAGAGCGGTGCCGAGCCGGTCGTATTCAAAGCGGTTGAACTGCTCCAGTGCGAAGCGGGTCGCCGCTGAAAACTGGGTGTTGAAAATGGCGGGATTGGTCAGGCTCACAAAGCCCACCGGACCTGCCATGCTGTAGCTGAGTTCAGCCGCCAGCGTATTTCCTGTGTCACGCCAGTTCGTGTTCTTGTAGGTCACGCCTGCCTGCGGCCCGAGGAAGGTGTCAAAGCCCGGCTCGAAGCCGAGGGTCACGGGCTTGGTTTCTTCTCCGGTGATGCGCAGATTTCCCGCGGCCATGCTGCCACCGTCAGGCAGGACTTTGGTGTCCAGGAGGGAAAACATGCCGGTGTCCAAGGCTCGCTTGAAGAGGAAGTCCGCTTCCTCCGCTTCGTAAATCTGGCCGGTCAGAGGCTTGAACTTGGCCAGGAGCACCCGCTGCGCGCCGTGGCTGAAGCCCTCATGAGGAGTGATGCGGGTGATGCGCACCCGCTCGCCCGGCACCACGCGAAACACGACATCCACCGTGCCACCCGTTTTTCCCAGGGTGTAATCCGCCGTCGTGGCAGCATTGATCCAGCCATGGTCTGAACAGATGGAAGTCAGCTGCTTCTGGATCTGCTGCACGCGCGCTTCATTGAAGGGAGTTCCGCGTGCCTCCGTCATCTCTGTCTGCATCCGCTTTTCGAGTTCGGGGGGGGAGCCGGTAATCCAGGCCTGGCCAAAGATGAACTTCGGCCCGGCTATGACTTCGAGAGTGACATCCTGCCGCGTGCTCTTTTCCGTCAAGGGCGCTGGCAGCAGCTTCGCCTCTGAATTCAGGTAGCCTTCGGCGCGCAGGCGGCGCTGCACCATGCCGGCGCCCTGCTGCATGTCCGCCTCCACCCACTGCGGATCTTTCTTGTCCACATCCTCGCGCTCAAGGGTGGGCTTCATGAAGTACTTCTTCAGTTCCACTGCAGGCAGCGGCAGGTCGCCCTTGATCGTCACGGTGCCCACGTGCACGGCTTTGCCAGGCTTCACCGTCAGGAGGATCGAGCCCTTCTGCATTTTCCAAAATGCCTCCGCGTCGGGCCAGCCTTCACGGATGTAGTACTGGCGCACAAAAAACGCCAGGTCATCCGCCAGCGGCTCGCCGGGAGGGCCGCTGCCATTGAGCGTGAGCTGATCCATCAGCATGCTGCGCAGATCGTCCCACTGCGCAGGGTCCACGCCTTCCACCTCCACCTTGGTCTGGCCAAAGCTCACCTCGAACCCCAGGGCGCTGCCGCCCGCCATGCAGAAAAGCATTGCTGCAACGAGGCAAAACCATCGCAGATGGACGCTGAAGTTCATACTGGCGCTGCGTGGGTTCATTGAGGGTCGTCGTCCATGGCCCGGGCCGCCTTGCCAAACTTCAGCACATAGCCCAGCAGGGCCTTCATGCGCCCGGACTGCGTGAAGCGGCCGGTGAACCTGATTTTCGGAGTGATCTCATACATGGCCTGGACGCTGTCATTGGCACGATCCGCGCCGGAGGGATTGAAAGTGGTGTGCAGCTTGGGAGGATCCGCGCTCACCGTCTTCTTCTTGTGGAAGATCTTCCGGTAAGTCTCGGCGACCACCAAGAAAGCCGCGCGTGTCATGGCCTCGCTGGCCATCTGCGCATTGTCACCACCCAGCGTCATGCCGGTACCGAGAAGGGTGACGATGTCCGCCTCTGAGAGCGGCGGCGTGCTGGTGAACCGGGTTTTGGGATTGGAGGTGTCTCCATAAACATAAAGCGTGATGTCCGTGCTGCCCACGTTTGATTCTCCACGCACGTCCAGCTTTGGAGTGAAAGGATTGTCCGGGTTCATCATCACCACCCCTTTGGTGATCTTGAGCAGACTGAAGGGCAGCCGCAGCACCATGCGGTCCACGTTTGCGGCCCCGGTGAGCTTTGGCGCCGCGCCTGTGCCGCCCAGCGCCACATCGGCGGAGATGGCGCCGTTCATGAGATTGCCCGCGATCACCACCGGATCATGCGTGCGCACCTTAACATCAAATGTCCAGTCCTTCAGCAGGGGCGGCAGCACCAGCTTTTGTTCGGTCTTGGAAGTGGAGGGCGGAGGTGGAGGCAGTTTTTCGCCCTGATGGATCATGCCCGTGACCTTCGGCAGGAGATCGACCTCCTGAAAGATACGGCCGCGGACGATCTCCACATTTCCGCTCACGCGTGCCGCCTTCAGCGTGCCCGCGCAGGTGATGTCCGCGTTGGCGCGGACTGTTGAGGTGGGGTTTCGCATGATCAGCGCCTCACGCGCGTCTGCCTTGAAGTCAAAGCGCGGGTCCTGAAGGTTGGTGGCATCCAGCGCACCTGCCAGCTGGACATGTCCGCCGGCGAGAGTCACGGAGATGTCCTCCACCGTGACTTTGCGGTCGTGCGAGTGGATCAAAACCTGCAAGTTGCGCACGCTGGGCATGTCCGCGCTGATAAAATCGATCTCCGGCGCATTGAGGTTGATCGCCGAATCGATCAACGGTGCCTTCACGGTGCCGCCCACATTCACATGGAGCTTCATTTTCGCCGGCGATGCCCGCACCAGCTCCGGGGCAAACTCGCGAGCAAAACTCAGATCGGTCTCCGGCAGGTCGAGTGTGGCTTTTAGCGGCAGGTCCATCGCGGTGGATGGGTTTTTTGTCAGAGACACGAGTTCCACTGGTATGTCGGCCTTCAAGGTCAGAGGCTGCAAGGGAGCCTGGACCACTTTGGCATCGACCACCAGACGATTTGACTTCAGTGTGGTCAGCAGATCGACAGTGGCCGGTTGGAAGGACTTCGGCAGGCCGGGTGCATTCAACTCTTTCACCCCCACCCGGATGGAGGCGTCCGTGCTTTCCAGCCGTCCGCCGATCTTCACGTCCACGCTGAGAAGCGCAGGCGGCACGCTCTTGATTCCGGCTGCCGCCGCGATTTCATGAACGGGCAGTTCATGAGCATTGAGCGCCACATCCACCGGCGCGCCATCGCGCACTCCGGTCTGCAGCACGTCAAACGGCGCGTAGGCATGTCCGCTCATCAGCTTGCGGTCCTTTTGCCAGAAGCTCAGCTCGGTCATCCGTGCATTTTGAGGCGTCACGGCGCCTTTCGTGAGCAATTTCCACGGGCCAAGCACGGCCTGCATGGTTTCGATCTGCGCCGTGGTGCCGGAAAAGGTGGTCTTCAAGTCCACATCTGCTGCTTCTGGCATTCCGGCCATCTTTGCCCTGGCCAGCTGCATTTCGACCCGTCCCTCACCGCGCCACGGGCTGGCATCGCCGCTGACGTTCATCTTCACTGCAAGGCCGCCTGACTCAATTGCAGGCGCTTTAAATGCAGCCAGCAGCGGATTCAAACTTGCGAGAACTGGCATGGCGACGTCTCCCTTGAGATCAAAGCCCCAAGGTGCCTGGAGTTTTGCCGTGCCGGTGAGTTCAATGTGATTCTGCGCATCCACGACGATTCGGCAGGGCTGCAGGGTGGCGGCGCCATTCGCCACATTCACCTTCATTTCCACTTCAGGCAGCGGGGCATCTCCATAGCGGCC
This sequence comes from Prosthecobacter sp., assembly GCF_044222565.1. Lineage (GTDB taxonomy): Bacteria > Verrucomicrobiota > Verrucomicrobiia > Verrucomicrobiales > Verrucomicrobiaceae > Prosthecobacter. Next base: position 96,280 of record NZ_JBGANA010000013.1, on the reverse strand, counting down.
GTCCTTGACGCTTAGATTGACATCGGCGGCGACATTCATCACATCCTTCACTTTGAAGGCGGCCTTGCCAGAAGTGGCGACCTTTGCGGACAGGGGTTTCTCCTGTGGCGGCAGTCCCACCGTCTGCAGCAAAGTCATCGGATCATCGATCTGAATCTGCCACTGGGCATTCACCGGCATCGCATCGTCCAGAGTCATGGATGCATTGACGTCCACGCGGTTTCCAGTGCCGAGCATCAGCGCAGGCAGGCTGACTTTTGCCTCCTTGCCCTCAAGGCTGAGCAGCAGGCCGAGCTTCGGCAGCTTGTAGGCTTGAAAGCCGAGGTCGGTGCCATTTACCTGTGCTGTGGCCTTTTCTGGTGTGGGTCCGATGCCCGAGGCATCGGCCGTCAGCTCCACCACGCCGCGCGCTGGCGGGGGGCTTGCCAGCATTTGCGTCACGTCAGCGATCCTGGCTTTCACATTCGCGGTCCAGGGGGACTTCATCACATCTGCCGCCAGCTTTGACTCCACCTGCGCCACGACTTCATTCACACCGCGCAGCACTTTGAGCTCTTGCACTTTGGCCACGCCATCTTTGACTTCGAGGGTGGTGGTGATGGAGTCCAGAAGCGTACCCGCCGCGCGCAAATCTGGAATGCTGATCTTTCCCGCCGCCGCCAGCGTCATCGGTTTCAGAGGATCGCCCTCCGCATGCAGATCCAGGCTTGCCGGCCCGAATGCAATGCCCTCGGGAAGGTGCAAGGCCTGCAGTTCACTGGAGGCCAGATCATGCACATGGACGTCTGCCTTGGTCTGCAGGCTGCCGCCAAACAGGCCCTGCGCCAGAGCTTCAACAAGCACGGCGGCTTTGCCCATGCCGGCCTCGAGTTTCACACTGGCGGCATCGTGGTCCCATCCACTCAAATCGACAGCGAGTGATTTGAGGTTTGCACCATAGGGAAGGTCAAGGCCTGCGATGGTGAGCGTGCGATCTCCCCATTGCACCTGGGCTTTCACATTCGCGAGACGCATGTCTCCAGGTTCCATCTTGAACTCGGCGAGCTCAAAAATTCCCGGCATGCCCTCGCCTATGCGAAGGGTCAGACCGCGCACGGTGATCCTGCGGCCGTCTGCCAGCACCACGTCGGCATTGATGTTTTCGATGTCGATGGTCTTAGGCCAGACGAGGGGCGGGGGCTTGCCGGAGGGCGGCTTCTTGACCTTCACCTCGACTTTTTCATCCTTCGAGAGCTTGCGAAGATCCAGCGCCACATCGGCGTCCTTCACGACTACGCTGTCCACGATGTCGGGGTTCCTCGTACGGAGGAACGACCAGGCATTGTAATGTACCTCGACTTTGCCGATCTCCGCATGCTCCACCAGCGAACCACTGGCGGCGATGTGGCTGAGCTTTAGATCATGAAGCACGGAGCCGTCCACCTTCCACTGGAGCTTGATGCCCGCCATTTCGGCCCCTTTATATCCACCATAGCTGAGCGCCCAGCGCAGCAACGGTTCATGAAAGACGACCGCCAGCACCAGCAGCACCAGTCCGGCAAGCAGCAGTCGTTTGATCCATCTCCACCAGCGGCGGGTCTGTTTTGGGCTTTCAGAAGGCACGCTCATTCGATGCCCTAAATCGCAGCAAGTTCAATGCTAGCTGTGATCCTTTTCTGCCGCCCTATTTTGCGAGTTCCTCCGCCGTCCAGAGTGCTGTGCGGTCCGCGGTGGCGGCACGCACGGCTTTCACCTTGTCTGGAGTGACCGCGGGCGCCTTGTTGTTGAAATTGGAACGCAGGTAGCTGAGCACATCGGCCACTTGCTGGTCGTTCAGGCCCATGGGGGGCATGGGCAGGGGGGCGAGTTGTTTGAATTCGACGCCATTCACGCGGATCGGGCCGGTGAGGCCGTGGGTCAGCATCTTGATCAGGCGCACAGGATCGCCTGCGGACCAGTCGCTTGCAGCGATGGAGGGATAAATGCCCGGCAGGCCCTTGCCCTCGGGCTGGTGGCAGTTCAGGCAGAGCGCGTCATAGACCAGCTTTCCGGGGTGATCGACCACTGCGGCAGCGCTGGCGATCTTCTTCACATACTCGGCCTGTTTGGCGTTGCCGCCAAAGGTCAGCGTTGACAGCACCGGAACGTAATGGGGTTTCAGGCTCTTGACGACCTGCTTGAGCGCGTAGTCAATGAAGCGGTCTGTGGGATGGTCAAGCACCTGGACGGCCACTGCCACGGCTTCGGACTTGGACACGTGTGCGCAGGCGACGACGGCCTCCAGGCGTACGCGTGGGTTTTCATCATGCACGGCTTGTGTGAGAAGATCGAGTGAGGTCGCAGCTCTGGCGCCATAAGCACGCACACGGGCATCTTTGGCCTTGAGCAGACGCTTCACCAGATCTGTGTTTGGCGTTTCGTGGGACTCGTACACGCCGCAGACTTCCATGAGCAGATGTTCGTCCTCATTCTTGGCGATGAAGGCATTCGCTGCTTTCAGGACTTCCTCCGCCGGTGCATCAAACAGCAGGCGCTTGGCCTGGTAGCGCGTCCAGCGCTCAGGAGACTTCAGCTGATCGAGCAGTTCCGCGGGCTTCATCTCCGCCAGCTTTGGCTGCTTCACCGGGGCACGGCCTTTGGCGGTGATGCGCCAGATGCGGCCATGGCTGCGGTCGCGGCGCGGGTCCGCATAGCTGGCCTGGTAGTGGCCGATCACGGGATTGAACCAGTCGCACAGATACATCGCACCGTCGGGGCCGATGCTCACATCCACCGGACGAAACGAGGTGTCGGTGGATTTCACCAGCTTGGGCAGTTGCGTGGACTTAAAGCCGGAGCCCTCGTCCGAGAGGCGATGCAGTTCGACCACGCTGCCGAAATAACCGCCGATCAATGCGCAGCCCTGAATGTCGTCCGGCAGCGCCTTGGTGCCGATGAACTCCAGGCTGTTGGTCTTGGGATTTGTGTCAAACAAAGCGCCGGTGGGATGGTATTCATCCGGATCTGCCAAAGCCACGAGTCCGGGCACGCTGTAGTAGCCCACAGGGCGGTCGCCGCTCTTGTGGAAGACCTGGTTGTAATCATCAAACGCCACGCCCCAGCAGTTGTGGCCGGCCTTGCCGCCATTGAAGTAGCCTTCCATCTTTTGCGTGCGCGGGTTCAGCTTCCACACGCCCGCTTTTTCCAGCCGGGCCAGACCCCAGGCCGTTTCCACGCGTGAGAAGGCATGCAGCCCCTGCGTGAACCACAGCGCGCCATCGGGGCCGTGGCAGATGGAGTTCGCGAGCTGATGTGTGTCGCCGATGCCGAAGCCGGAGAACAGCACGGTCTTTTCATCGGCCTTGCCGTCGCCGTCGGTGTCTTTGAGGTGGGAGATCTGGTCGAAGTCGCAGACATACACACCGCCTGCGCCCGGCTCCACGCCCTGCACCATGGTGAGGCCTTCGGCAAAGCGGGTGGACTTGTCCGCCTTGCCATCGCCATCCGTGTCTTCGAGCACGAGGATGAAGTCGGAGGGCTTGATGCCGGGCATCGTCTGCGGGTAGGTGGGCGAGCAGGCGACATACAGGCGGCCGCGCTCGTCCCAGGCGAACTGCGTGGGCTTGGCCACGCCTTCTGCTTCGGAGGCGAAGAGATTCATTTCATAACCTTCCGCGACTGTGAAGGCCGCCATCTGCTGCTCAGGGGTGAGCACGGTCTCCGTGACCGCGCGAGACTCCGTCTTTGGCTCCTCGGCCACTTTTTCACCCTTGGCCAGCGCATGAATGCGGGCGTCCAGTTTGGCGACGAGCGGCTTGCGCGCTTCAAAGCTCTCGCGCAGCGAAGGCGCATCCACGGAGGGCTTGCCAAACATCTGCGTCACGCGGTCGCCGTACACAAAGGACCAGTTGGCAGGACGCCAGCAGTCGAACCACAGGCGGTTCTTTTCCACGATCGCCGCCTTTACCGGGCCGAGGTCATCCGCCTCGCTCGAAGAAGCACCAAGCTGCTGCGCGATTTCGTGCGCCACCACACTCAGGCCTTCCGCATTCAGGTGCAGGCCGTTGTCCGTGAGGCGTGGCTGATTGACGCCCCGCTTTGACAGCGGCGTGAAGAGATCGACAAAAATCGCACCGCGCTGCTTCGCGATCTCGCGCACGGCTTCCGCGTAGGCTTTCACATCCGTATTCCGCAGGCGCAGCTCCGGCGCGTGCGACGCCATGGCCTGCTCAAAAGGCATTGGCGATAGCAGTACCAGACGCGGTGTCTGCGCTGAAAACTGATCGATCAGGCGGTGGTAGGCCGACTTGAACTCCGCCAGACGCTTCACGCCATCAAACGATTCCACCTGGCCAAACTGCATGATGACGATGCCTGCGCCCGCTGCATCGAGCTGCGCCTTCCAGTCGCCGAAATTCAGATCGCGCCACTGCTCATACACGGTGTCGCCTTCCCAGGCCATCGAGCGAAACCGCGGCTGCTTCGCGGCAAAGGCGGTGCCGAGCACGGCTTCGAGTTCGCCGACCTTCTGATCGCGCACCAGATTCTCCTGACCTGCCAGGACGATCACCTCGTCCTGCTCCAGCACGAATTTGCCGTCCTTGAACGGCTCGCGTTTGACCACGGCCGCGCCTGGATTGCCGAAGCGGTTCAGTACATCCTTCTCCTCAGGCACGATGGCATCCGGCAGGGCCTCGATGGTGATGTTGCGGAAGGAAATCTGCGCCTTGCACTTGCCGTGGATCTGCAGGGCGATGAGTCCCTTCAGGTCGATGCCCGGCTCGCGCTCGGTGTAGTCCACCGTGCGCACCTTGTTGACGAAAAGCTGAATGCGCTGCTCCTCGGCGCGGATTTCATAGCTGTTCCATTCGCCGGGCTTCTCCGCTTTTTCGATCAGCTCTTTCGCCGGCTGCATCAGCATCTTCTTGCGACGCGATTCATCGTAGAGGCAACCCGAATAACCCGCGCCGATGTCCGCCTGAAAGCCGCTCATCTCATTCGGTGGCTGTGGAATGCGCACGCTGCGGAACTGCACGCCGCCGTTCACAAAACCCTCCGTGCCCTCCAGCTTGTATTCCAGGCGCAGAATGAAATTTCGATATACCTTCTTGGCGGTGAGAAATTCATTCTGCGGATTGCCTTCCAGCGAGCCGCCCACGATCACGCCGTCCTGCACGCGCCAGACCTTCGTTGTTTCGCCGTCCCAGCCGTTCAGAGTCTTGCCATCAAACAAGGACACCGTATCGGCGGCGAAGGCCAGCAGGGGGAAAAAAGCGAGCAGGGGGAGGAGGCGCATGGTCGGAAAATGGTCGGGCCCGATCAAACGCGGCTTTAAGCCGGATGCATGCGCAAAGTTTCTGCAAAGATTCCCGGCAGACGTATGTTCTTTCACCAAACCATGCGCCTGCTCGCCTTTCTCTTTCTCTCCACCGCCGTCTTTGCCCAGACCGAGGCGGATTTCATCACGAATCCCCGCCAGCTAACGTTTGAGGGCAAGCGCTCCGGAGAGGGATATTTCTCCGCCGATGGCCGGAAGATGATCTTCCAGTCCGAGCGCGAGGAGGGGAACCCGTTTTACCAGATCTACCTGATGGACCTCGAAACTGGGGATCAGGAGCGCATTTCTCCCGGCATGGGCAAGACCACCTGCGCGTGGATTCATCCTGATGGCAAGCGAGTGATGTTTGCCTCCACCCATACCGATCCTGAATCGAAGAAACTGCAGGCTGCCGAGTACGAGGAGCGCAAGAACGCCAAGGTGCGCCGCTATTCGTGGGACTACGATGAGCACTACGACATCTGGGAGTACTCGCTGGTGGACAAGTCCCTCAAAAACCTCACGCACACCCGCGGCTACGATGCCGAGGGCGACTACTCGCCGGATGGCAAGAAGATCGTCTTTGCCAGCAACCGCCAGGCCTATGAAACCAAGCTGAGCAAGGAGGACGAGGAGCGTCTCAAGATCGACAAGCAGTACTTCATGGAGATCTACACCGCCGATGCCGATGGCTCCAACGTGAAGCGCCTCACCGAAGCCCCCGGCTATGACGGCGGCCCCTTCTTCAGCGCCGATGGCAAACGCATCTGCTGGCGCCGCTTCACGCCGAAGGGCGATGTCGCCGAGGTGTGGACCATGAACGCCGACGGCAGCGACCAGAAACCCATCACCAAGCTGGGTGCGATGAGCTGGGCGCCGTATTTCCATCCGAGCGGCGAGTATCTGATCTTCACCACCAACCTCAATGGCTTCGCGAATTTCGAACTCTACATCGTCGATGCCGCCGGCAAACACGACCCCGTGCGCGTGACCACCACGGACGGCTTCGATGGTCTGCCCGTCTTCGCACCGGATGGCAAAAAGCTTTCCTGGACCAGCGGCCGCGGGGCAGGGGGCGCTTCGCAGATTTACATCGGGGACTGGGACCATGACCACGCCCTGACTGCACTCGGCCTCAAAACCGATCCACAGGCGGTTGTTGCCAAAGCTCCCGAACCTGATTTCTCCGCCACAGCTGCCGAGATCCGCCCCGAGGACATGAAGCAGCAGGTGACCTACCTCGCCAGCGATGCCCTCGGCGGCCGCCTCACCGGCACCGAAGGGGAAAAACTCGCCACCCAGTATGTGGCCGATGTTTTCCAAAAACTCGGCCTCGCTCCCATGGGCGACGACTACACCTATTTCGACAACTTTGACTTCACCGCTGGTGTCGCTTTGGGACAGGGAAACACCCTCACGCTGGGAGACAAATCCCTGACCGTTGACCAGGACTGGAAGCCTCTATCCTTCTCCCAAAACGGCGAAGTGAAAGCCGCCGGCATCGTCTTCGCCGGTTACGGCATCGAGACACCGGACGAGGCCACCGGGAATGACGGCAAGAAAATCGAGACCTACAGCAGCTATGCGCATCTGGACGTGAAGGACAAATGGGTGCTCGTCTTCCGCTACCTGCCCGAAGGCATCTCCCAGGACCGGCGCAACGAGCTCAGCCGTTACGCGAGCCTGCGCTACAAGGCGCTCACCGCACGCCAGAAAGGCGCGCGCGGTTTGATCGTGGTCAGCGGCCCCAATTCCAAAGTGGTGCAGCAGCTTTCGCCTCTGACGTTTGATGCCTCGCTCGCCACCAGCGGCATCGCCGCCATCAGCATCACGGACGCAGTCGGCGAGACACTGCTCGCCAGTGCTGGCAAGAAACTCAAGGAGCTGCAGGACAAGCTGGACAACGGCGATCTCATGGGCGGCATCGACTGCAAGGGGCTCACGCTCACCGCCCACATCGTCATCCAGCAGGAGAAGAAAAAAGGCCGCAATGTCCTCGGCGTGCTGCCTTACGGCGACAAGCCGGATCCCCACGTCGCGCCTCTCATCGTCAGCGCGCATGTCGATCACCTCGGCAGCAGCGGCGGCTCCAGTTCCCGCGCCAAGGGAGATGAAGTGAACAAGATCCACCATGGCGCCGATGACAACGCCTCCGGCACCTCCGCCGTGATGGAAATCGCCCAATGGCTGGCCGATCAGAAAAAGCAGGGCAGGCTCGCGCTGAAGCGCGACATCATCTTTGCCGCCTGGAGCGGCGAAGAGCTCGGCCTGCTGGGCAGCAATCATTTCGTCGAGGTCTATGCAAAGATGATCAAGGGAGATCCCAATGCCAAGCTCACCGGCATGTTCGCCGCCTGCCTGAACATGGACATGATCGGCCGCTTCCAGAAATCCCTCGTGCTGCAGGGGCTGGGCAGCAGCTCGCTGTGGGCGAAGGAAATTGAGAAGCGCAATGCGCCCATCGGCCTTCCCATCACCACGCAGAACGATGCGCACCTGCCCACGGACAGCACGGCGTTTTATCTGAAAGGCATTCCCACGCTGAACGCCTTCACCGGCTCCCACGAAGACTACCACATGCCCGGCGACACGGCGGACAAGATCGACTACGAGCACGCGGCGAAGATCGCCAAGCTCATGGGCCTCATCGCGCGCGGCATCGCCACCACGGATCCCGCGCCCGACTACATTGCCATGGAGGCGCCGAAGAATCAAGGCGTGCGCACCGGACTGCGCGCCTATCTGGGCACCATCCCAGACTACTCGCAGGGAGACACCAAAGGCGTGAAACTCAGCGGCGTCTCCCCCGTGGGGCCTGCTGCAAAGGCAGGCGTGAAAGCCGGAGACATCATCGTTAAGCTCGGCGGCAAGGAGATCACGAACATCTACGACTACACCTACGTCATGGGAGATCTGAAGATCGGCAAGGAGACCACCATCAGCGTGCAGCGCGAAGGCAAAGAAGTGGAGATGAAGATCACGCCGGGATCACGCGACTAGGCGCGGTCCGCCGGCTTACAGATACAGCTTTTCCTGCACCACCTTGCCTTTGCGGCGGATGGCCTGGTGCCAGCCGCTGGCGTCATTCAGCACGATCCAGCGGCGCTCCTCGGTGCGGTAGAACCAGTCTTTGTCCTGCTGGAAGTAGATCTGGCAGCCCTCGCGTTCGAGGATGTTGATGATCTCGTTGCTGTGAGATTCGGTGTCGCTGATGTCAGTCGTCGCCTTCTGGCCCATCTCGCTGTAAATGTGGTTCAGGTCCAGCAGCATGGAGGCCACGTCAGGATCCATCGGCAGCGCATTGAGGCCGATCTTCCGCGCTTCATCGATCAGGATCGGATAGGCGTGGGAGGGGTATTTGGAGTTCAGCGTGACGGCGATCTCATTGCGCTTCGTCTGATCCTGGATGTGGTGGGAGAGGATTTCCTCGCAGAGCATCAGGGAAAGGGAATCCGCGCGATCCACCGCGCCGATCACCAGTGGATGAATGTATTGAAACAGGGCGTGGTAGGGATTCATGTCGCGCGTGGCGCTTTCGTTCTTCCGCCACAGATTGATGATGCGCTTCACTTCATCAAGACTCACGCTCACGCGGTCGTTGTCACGGTCGATGGGGGAGAGGTCATGCGTGAGCGAGGTGTCCACGGCGGTGAGATAGGCGATGGAGCCCATCTGAATGTCTTCGGCTCCCAGTGCGATCATGGTGGCGGCGGAGGCGCACTCCAGCGGCACCAGCGCGACGAGGTTTTTGCAGTAGCGGCGGATGAGGTTCACCATGCGCAGCGCCGCGCGCCCGTTGCCGCCGTCCGATTTGATGAAAATGTAAAGCTTCTCCTGCGTGCCGATGTGCTCGAGCAGCTTGAACAGCGCCGTGACGTCGCTGTGGCACACCGAGCCGCGCGGATTGTTCCAGTAGGTCAGCAGCTTGCCACCCAGACGCTCCTGGATTTTTTTGATCATCGTCTGCGTCTGGTCAAACAGCACAGGCGGCTGTTTGAACTTGGGAGCTGCCGCGTTTTTCTTGCTGTCTTTGGTCCTCGTGGATGGCATGGCTGATGATTGGCTTGGCCCAGTCTTAACAGCCTTCAAGGTCAGACTGCAAATGCTACCTCTGAGATCTCACGGCCGGAACATGAACTCACGCGTGTTCAGCAGCGCCCACGCGATGTCCCGGGCTGCTGTCTGCGGCGCTTCGTTTTGATGCTGAATGGCGATGGCTTTTTCAATGCCATCGGGATACCTGCCCAGAATGGAAACGAACAGGTCTTCAGCGCTGCTGCCCGCTGCCTGCGCGGCTGCCGCGCTTTCCATTTCGGGGCTGTTCATCATGAAGCGGACGAGTTCGTGTGAGACAGGCGTGGTGCTTTCGTCAGACCACTCACGCGTGCCGCGCCCCAGCATGCGCAGTGGATGCTCGAATGGCGGCACCTGAGGAAGCTGGGCGCTCTTCTCAATGGCGAACACGTCCCAGATGACTTCCGAAGGCAGGCGCCGGATCTGTGGCGCAGGCGTGAGATAGCCGCCGCTCCAGGCGTGGTTCAAATCGATGCCTGAACGCTGATAGGCATTCGTGCGGGCGAGGATGCGCTGAAACTCGCCGATGCGATGCCCGCAGCGGCGAAACTCCTCCGCCAGCACCTTCACTGCGGTCGCCTCAGGGTCTTTGAAAAAATCCTGGTCAATCCAGGTGATGAGATCACGATTAGGCGTGGTAAAGCAGTTGCTGCTGACTTCGTTCGCGAAGGGCTTGGCATGCACTTCGTGCCAGGATGGCGCGGGGTCCACACCGCCGATGGTGCGGTCCACATAGCGGCTCGGCATGCCAAAGAGCTGGCTCCAGACACGCAGGCCCGCCACGGCGGCAAAACGTTCTGGGTTGTCCTTCGTCATCCATTGAGCCACCACAGGCTTCGAATCTTTGCCGCGTTTCATGTACGGCGGCACTTCCCGTGTCAGGCGCAGCACCCTAGGCTTCACGCGTTCCGCGGGTTTGCCATCCTGGTAGAGGTAGTCCTTGGGCAGATCCAGGTGGCTGAAGTCATCATTCATGGTGAAGCAGGCGGCAAACTGGTAGGCCTCCATCTCCGTGTGCGAATTGTACGGGTGGTCATGGCACAGCGCGCAGTGCAGGTCCGCTCCCAGCACCGCGAAGGCCACCTCGGTCCCCGTGCGCAGCGGATTTCCCTCATCACGTCGGCTGATGTGCCCTTCGCCCACCAGGTAGTTCACGATCTGGTCGTAGGGCCTGTCATCCGTGGCCGCCTGCCGCAGCCATGCGATCACCGCGACATCATCCTTCACACGATAAGCTTCCGCCAGCATGCGAAAGCGTGCCTCGGCCGCACCAGTGTCCTTTACCAGAGCATCGGCGAGACGCGCGCGTTTTTCTGGCTGTGAACTGGCAAGAAATCTCCGCACTTCTTCCGGTGTCGGCAGCCTTCCAGCAAGATCAATGCAGGCCCGTCGCAAAAAGCTGGCGTCATCCACCGGCGGCGGCAGTGGCGGGAGGGGACGATTGTTGCGCTGGAAAAGCCGCTGCTGCGAGCTTGCGTAGTCACGCATCAAGGCGGCATCGATGCGCGTTGCGGCCTCCTGCACGGGGTCCGGACGCGGGGTGGCTGCCTGGGTGTCTGTCCGGCCCAGGCAGGCGCAGCAGAGCAGCATGGTCAGAAGGCGGTGTTTCATGCAGCGTGCAACGTCCCAGCCCGCAAGTTCTTAGAATGCCCGTTCGTGCAGGCTTGCACCGTCCTCCCGACTCGCTAAGGAACTCACCCCATGAAAATCCTCGTTACTGGCAAAGGCGGCCGTGAACACGCGCTCATCACCGCACTCAGCGAATCTCCGCAGAAGCATGAACTCTTCGCGTATCCGGGCAGCGATGCCATCGCCACGCTGGCGACGCGGGTGGAGGTGGCCGGATTGCCCGAATTGATCACCTGGATGAAGCAGAACGGCATCGATCTCTGCATGGCAGGCGAGGAAGCGCTGCTGGTGAAAGACAGCGGCCTTTCCAATCTCTGCGCCGAGGCGGGCATTCCCTGCTGGGGACCGCGCAAGGAGATCGCCCAGCTCGAAGCCTCGAAGACCTTCGCGAAGAAGTTTTTGAAACGCCACGGCATTCCCACCGCCGATTTCACCATCTGCACCAATGCCGCGGAAGCCAAGGCCGCGCTCACGGAAATGCCCATCGTGCTTAAGTTCGACGGACTGGCCGCCGGCAAAGGTGTGGCCGTGTGCACCGCGAAGGACGAGGCGGAGGCCTTCGTCGATGACGTGATGGAAAAGCGCTGCTTCGGCGCCGGAGATCTGCTGGTGGAGAAGTGCCTCACCGGTCCCGAGATCTCCGTCTTCGCCTCGGTGTGCGATGACAAATATCAAATCCTCATGCCAGCGCGTGACTACAAGCGCATCCGCGACAACGACCAGGGCCCCAACACCGGCGGCATGGGCGCCGTGGCCTCGCTGGAGCTCGCGGAGCCTGCGCTCATGCAGCGCATCGAGCGCGAGATCGTGCAGCCCACGGTGCAGGGAATTCTGAAGGACGGCCTGAAGTATCGCGGCTTCCTCTATTTTGGCCTTATGCTCACCCCCACCGGCCCGCAGGTGATCGAATACAACTGCCGTTTTGGCGATCCTGAAGCCGAGGCCGTGCTGCCTATGGTGCGTGGAGATTTCGCCACGTATGCGTTTGAGGCGGCAAAGGGAAATCTGCAGCCCAATCTCATTCAGTTTGCGCCGGGCTGGAGCATCTGCCTCATCAGCGCCAGCGCTGGTTATCCTGCGTCATCGCACAGCGGAGACGTCATCTCCGGTTTGGAAACCGTGAGCGGTGCGCGGGTGTATCACTGCGGCACGAAGCAGAATGCCGGCGGGCAGTTTGAGACGAGTGGCGGGCGCGTGCTCGCCGTGGTGGCCCAGGGCACGACTCGGGTGGAGGCGCGGGAGAAGGCCTATGCTGAAAGTGAGAAGATCACTTTCGATGGTCTGCAGAGGCGCTCTGATATTGGGAAGATGCACTTTGAGTAGTGCGGCTGCGGAGCGCTACGGCTGCTTCGCCAGTCTCTCATCACTCTCCAAATGTCCTGCCCACCCGAAGTGGCACCGGAACTCGAAGCACTCCTTCATCTGCTCAAACGGGCCGTTCCACTCGGCCTTGTTTGAAGCCACCGTTATTTCTGACGGAGCAAAGCCCACGATCGGCAGGCGCTTCAGCTCGAAGGAATCTTTGAGCAGGCGGGTCTTCTTCCAGTTGAATCCCATGAGCTGAGCGCTCACGCAATCCACCGCCACGGGATGCGTGCCGGCCATGATCACGCCGCTGGCCACGGGATCGCAGGACATGGGGCCGTCGCCATCGCCGCCGATGATGCCATCGACGATGGTGAGGTAGCGCAGCGGCTTGTCACGTCGCGCTCCGCGTCCGTCGAAGTAGAAGAAGCATTTGTGCAGATCCAGGATCATGCGCCAGGCAGTGTTGTTGCCGTGCCAGTTGCCGGAACGCACGACTTCCTTGGTGTCGCCAAACACGACGCGGCCCAGCTTCTTGAGCGGCACGAACAGCTTGGAAAGGAAGAAGCGGCCAAAGAGGATCTTCTTCGCATTGCGCATGAGCGTGCCTTCGAGCGCGCGCTTGGCGGAGGATTCGGCAAATTGATCGCCGCCCTCTGCCGGCGTGCCTTCCGTGTGGCGCGGCAGCCAGTTCGTGCGTGGCGTGGTGCCCACCAGATTTTTCAGCGCCACAGTGAGACCGACTTTTTTGTGCGTTTTGAGCTTTGGCACATTGATGAGCACATCCGCATTCATCGGTGTGCGGCAGATGCGGTACTCGTGATGCGGGTCCGTGTGCTGGCGGTTCGTCGTCGCAAAATCAAACGACGCCCCATACAACTTGCCGAGTCCGGGGTGGCCGAGGAACTCGCTGTCGGCATCCAGATGAATGTCCACCGCGCCGGAGGGATCGCTGGGCAGTTCGCGTTTGGCGATGGTGACACCGTCATCGATCGTCCACTCCTCACAGCGCATGTCAAAGAGCAGGAAAGCGATGCCCGGAAACTCCTTCGTGAGACCGGTGACGAGATCGTCCAGCTTGTGCAATCTCCGGATGGTCGCAAAAGAGGAGTCGCTCTGCGGTGCATCGCACAGGGTCACGGAACCGCGGCCCTGGAGCTTTCTCGCGGCCCAGCGTGCGACTTCGCGCACCACGGAGGGATGGGTGATGATGGTGAGCCAGCCGCCTTCGTCCTCAGGCTTGCTGGCATTGTGCTCTTTGACCCAGTTGGGTTTGATGACCACACGGTCGCCGGGCGTGATGAAGTCCGCGGCGAGATCCAGCGCGTTGATCGCGGCTTCGATCTGCTGGCGCAGGGCGTCGTTGTCATCGTAGCTGGCTTTGCCGCTGAAGACGGAAACTTTGGGGGAGCCAAACGAAGATGGGGAGAGCGTGTTCACGGGAATGCGGATTATGTAGCGGCGGCACCTTCTCTTTGCAACGCTGCGGCAGCGGCCCCAAGCTCAAGCATGCGGAAAACCATGCGGATCTCGCTTGTGCTTTTGAGCCTCGTCCTGGCGGGGGTGGCCGGGTCCGTGCTCTGGCGCAGGTTCTCCAGCCCAGCCTCGCAGCCGCGGCCACTGGATCCAGCCTTCATTCGCCTGACACCCTCGGAGCTTTCCACCCTGCCGCTGGCCACCCGCTTTGACATGCCCATGGGCTCTGAGCACGGAGCTCTGACCTACAATGCGCGGGCATTTCGCATCTCACGGCATCTTGGCGATGACCTGAATGGAATCGGCGGCGGAAACTCCGACCTGGGAGATCCGGTCTATGCCGCAGGAGCAGGCCGGGTGGTCTATGCCGGAAATCCAGGTCCGGGATGGGGTAAGATGATCATCGTCGCGCATCGGCTGCTGGAGGGGGATGAACTCGGCCCCGTGGTGCAAACGATGTATGCTCATTTGGACTCCATGCAGGTGCAAACGGGGCAAAAGGTTCGGAGAGGTGAAGTAATTGGCACGGTGGGAACTGCGGAGGGTGCCTATTTGGCACATCTGCATTTTGAGGTGCGGCTTGGCCCCTATGTGAATCCTGGCCAGGGATATGCTGACACCCCCCTCAACCGCGTGGCTGCGGAGCAGTTCGTCCGAGCGCACCGCGGTGCTGGGGCGGACGTTCTGAGCCCCGACTCAGAAAAAGATTAAAAACCACAAAAGATGATTTGAAGGAAGCCACTTTAAATCCGTCATTCCTGCAAGTCCCTCTTCCGATGCGATCGCTTCTTTCTTTCTGCTGCCTGCTGCTCCTGGCGTCTTCGCCCGGGAAGGCTCAGCCTGTGAAATCGCAGCCTGCTTCGTTCAACTGTGAAGCGCTCTGCGGGGAGTTGTTTGCCTCGATCCGCGCGGAGCCGGACAAGATGGTGATGCGGCTGGAAGAGGCGCTGGTCATTCATGAAGCCTGCGCCGGAGAAATTGTCACGGCAGCCATCGATGCGGTGAATGCCGATCCTGCGCAGGTGCGCAAAATTGTGGAGACCGCCATGGAACTCGCCCCAGGGCGTGCGGCAGTCATCACGGCTGCGGTGAAAAGCTACACCGCTCCGGTCGTCGTGGCCGCCGCTGAGGAGCAGGTTGAGGTACGCCGTGCCGTCGTTCCGGATGTTCTGCCTCCCAAACCTCTGGCCGGAGAAGTGGTGCGGCGTGCGGAGCTTCCGCTGCAAACCCGCAGCATTCCGATCATCGAAGTGCGGCGCGCGGAGCCGGCGGCAAGCGCAGGGATGATCGTTGAGGAACTTCCACTGCCGAAAAAACTGTCGGATGTGCCGCGGGCAAAACGGAGCAAGTAGCAGCTCTCCTCAGGGGTCGATGACCCAGTCCACTCTGCTGCGGCGCGCGCGCCAGTGAAACACTGCAAACATGCCTCGTGCGCAGCAGGCGGTGAATGGCAGAAAAATGAGCAGCCAGGCAGGATGCGTCTGGAAGCTTCCCACGCTGGCGACCACGGAAAAAAGAACGCCGAAAAATAGCGGCACATAAAGCAGATGGCTGCACACATTCCCCAGACGATGCCTGCGTACCGGACGGCACATCTGCTGCAGGCGGTAGTAGATGAACATGGGGCGTATCACCATCCATGAAACGCCAAGGATCACCGCCGCTCCCAGCGCAGTTGGAATGAAATGAGCGTGCCCCAGGAGGATGCACTGCGCAGCAATGACCGGCAGCGCGAGCGCAAAAAAAGCAATCATTCGCGCCGCGGTGACACGGTAGGAGATGCGTAACAGTTCATCGATCGTGATGGGAAGGCCGGCAAAAAACGGCATGCCATGCTGCGCAAGCGGCCAGGGAGCAGTCGCTTTTGGGATCGAGTTCGAAGCTGGAAAGGTGAAGCCCACGACGGCGACGACCGGCACCAGCACGATCCAGAAAACCTGGGTGTCAGCGCTGACCAGGCTTGTGCCGAAGGTCAGCATGCCATACGCAGCCAGCAGCAGCAGCGTGCATACGCGCAGCCCTTTCCACCACCTGCGGGACCATTTCGGATGCAAGCACACGAGGATGGGGGCGACCGCCAGGTCCCGCTGTTGCATCAGCGTGAACGCGAGCTTTTCGATCCATCCTTGGGAAAGGCTGGAAGCCTCGCTCGCATTGGCTTGCTGGATGGAATTCAGAAGCTCCACAGGCACGGCTTCCGCCGTCTCCGGCGGGGCTGCATGCGCCGCTTCCTCGTCTCCGGATTCATCGGAAAGCGCTTCGGCATCCACCCCCACGCCCAGGCGATCATAAGCAAAAGCGGTGGCGTCAGGAAAACGCCACCAGATCAGACCACCTGCGGCGAGGCATGCCAGTGTGAACATGAAAGCCGTGCGCATGTCTGTGGCATGCATGGCCCACTGGGGAGGGAAAGCCCAGGACAGGGGCTCGCAGAATGAGAGGACCCATGAGGGAAGGGACTGCCCGTGGGAACGGCTCTTTTCCCACCACCACGCATACACCATCATGCAGCCCCAGATGATCAGCGCCAGATTCCAGGTCTTTGCCAGCATCCGGCCCAGGCCTTGTGTCTGGCCATAGAGCTGCACACAGGCGAGCATCGTCAGCCAGAGACACATGCCATCACAAAGTACCGACGGCCACGCCAACGTCACGGCCGGAAAGCCGAGCCACACCCAAGCCGCCGCCGCCATGCGTGGCAGAAGAGTCAGAGAGGAGAGCAAATGTTTTCTGCGCGCCCAACGGCAGATATCGCGGCCGGCCACCGGCAGGTGCCAGCACACGACCAAGGTCGGGTGGTACTGCAGCAGCCAGGAAAACTGCAGGGCCGAGCGCTTGCTGGTCAGCATGACCGCGCCCGCCAGCATGAAGTCCCGCCAGGCAGGCACACGGAACTGCACGACTTCCAGGCCGCCGAGCAGGCACATCACATAAATCAGCAGGGCCTCCCAGACGATGGCTTTCAAAGCTGCCTTGATGTGTGGCCACAGGCGGAAGTCGGATGGCTCCATGGCAGCACCGCGCAGTGCTGCTGCGGCCATGCGGCGGAGGCTTGCTTCAGATGCTGGATGGTGAAAAAACATGGCGGATGTTCAGCGCAGGCCGCGCAGCACATTCTCCTGGCCTTCAGGTGTGGCGCGGATCATTTCCAGCACTTTGGCGCTCGTCTCCCACAGCACGATCTTCCCCTGGCGCAGCACACAGACGTGATCTGAAAATCCTGCGGCCAGATCGACCATCTGCGTGGTGTAAAAGAGGGTGCTGCCTGCGTCTGCCAGCTTGCGGGCCAGACGGCGGAACACTCCCATGCCGATCACATCCATGCCTGAGGCGAAGGGTTCGTCCACCAGCCAGAGCTCCGGCTCCACCGTGGCGGCACAGGCCATGAATGCCTTCCAAAGCTGGCCGCGTGACAAAGAGCCAGCGCTGCGGTTCAGCAGCGCGGCGATGCCGGTCTCCTCCAGCAGCTGCGTCAGCTCCACTTCGTGGTTCTCAACCTTTGTGCCATACAATGCGGCAAAGGTGGCGATGTTTGAAGCGATGCTGCGGTCCATGAACATCAGCGGCACATCCGGTGTGTAGAGCAGCCGTTTGCGCAGCTCCAGTTTCTCCCGGCTGAAGGACTGCCCGTCGAAGCGGATCAGACCGTCATCCGGCGACAGAACACCGGCCAGCAGCGACAGCAGCGTGGACTTGCCCGCGCCATTTTCTCCGAGCACCGCGATGATCGAACTCGGCGGCACATTGAGATTCACATGGTCGAGTGCGGTCGTGCTTCCAAACCGCTTCGACAAATCGTTCAATTCAATGTGCATGCGCAGGCACTAGACCGCGACCGTCAGGTGCGGTCAAGCATTCACGCGACCCGCCTGGTGCGGCTACTTCGCCGGAATCTCATTCAGCGTGTAGTAGCCCACCTTGTGCAGCAGCGGAGTTTTTTCACTGTTCAGCACGCCGTCGAGATGCAGCTCATGGATGTGCCCCTTGGTCAGCGGAGAGATCGTGAGGCGCACGGATTTGCCGTCCGCGGACACGCTGGCGGCGGTGATTTTGGGCAGGATCTCAGAAACCTCCTCGCCACCGTACTGCTCGCGGTACGCATAGGTGAATTCGCGCATGCTGTAGCTCTTCACATCGCCGGCGCTGGCGGGATCGACCGGCTGCGTGAAGGTAAGCTCAAAGCCGTCCGGCTTCGCATGCATCTCATGCACTTCGAAAGGTGTCCTGCCGGTCCATTCGCATTTCTCAAAGCAGAAGGGCTTCCCGCCGCGAGCGCCCCAGCCACGGTCACTGCCGCCGACGAAGACGCGGCCTTCCTCATCCATGCGCCCGCCGATGATGCCGCTGGCAAAGCCGCTGCGGAAGGGGATCACCACACCCTGCTTGATGCCGTTCACCGTTTCGAGATAGACGCGGCTCAGATTGCTATGGCTCTGGTCCGCCACAAAAAGCTGCTTGCTGAAGGGGCCAAACTTGCCGGCGCTGAGATCGCAGATGATGGCGCTGGCGGAGTTGCCGATCTTCCCGTGCACGAGATAAACGGCGGGGGGGACAAGCTGCTTGATACGCTCACGCTCCGTGACCATGCGGTCCGGGTCTCCTCCGTCTCGCTTTTCTTTGCGGCCTCTGTCGCCCTGGAATGCCTCGGGCAGGGGATCGATCGGGCGCGGCCCCATGTTTGGCGCCAGATCGTACCAGATGTTTCCACCGGGATGTCCTTGGAAGGTGCCGGGCACCAGATGCTGCAGGGTGCAGGAGCCATGCCATGGACCCTGGTTGTCGCAGTAGTAGGCTTCGCCATCCGCATCAAATCCGATGCCCCCGGGGCTGCGGATGCCGGAGCAGGTCGGAACCATGGTTCCATCCGGCTTGATGCGCAGCGCCCAGCCGCGGAATGGCACCGCGCTGCTGAAGGAGCCAGTCAGGCAGAGCGTCACCCACAGATCTCCTGCCTTGTCAAAGCGGCTGCCGATGGCGTACTCGTGGTAGTCACCGGAGACTCCCCAGCTGTCGTTCACGTTTTCAAACACGTCCGCCCGACCGTCGTTGTCGGTGTCCTTGAGCCGGGTGATCTCATAGCGCGTGGTGGCGTAGAGATTTTTGTCCTTCGGATTGTAGGCGATGCCGAGCACCTCATGCAGCCCGGAGGCAAAGAGCTTGTAGCTGACGTTTGAGGCGTCATTGCTGCCGGCACCGCTGACGATCCAGATCTCGCCGCGGCGTGTGCCGAGCGCGAGCTTGCCATCCGGCATCAGGTCGATCGAACCTACCTCCAGCGCCGTTTCCTTGGGCGTGGCAAAGGTGGTGATCTTGTAATAATCAGCCTCGACAGGATCGGCGGCGAACAGCGGGGTGCAGAGGAGAGAAAGAATGAGAAGGCGTTTCATGGCTGTGCGTGACGGGGAAATAATTACTGGGCCCACTGGTAGGTCACTGTCATGGTGCCTTCTTTGGCGGGGATCACGAGATTCTGGCCTGCGAGCTGAGCGCCCGCCGCAGCGATGCGGAAGGGGATGGATGCTTTGCTAAGAAACGCGCCATCCTTGTTTTCAAAAGTACCGCTGCCGATGCGGTACCAGGCGTTGGCGGGCAGTTTGCCGGAGACTTTGATGGTGCGGATCAGCTTCGCCTTGCCATCAGGCTTGTTCCCGTCCCCTTCGACCGCGAAAGATTCCTCGATCTCCGCTCCCTGCCAGGTGTAGCGGAAAGTGGGGCTGCGCTTGGCGTCCAGCGAATAACCCTGCCAGTGGAAGCCGTCAAAGCGTGTGGTCTTGTCCCACTTCGGCCATTCGGCTTCCGGCTTGTCCGTGATGAAGAAGGCGGGCGTGGCTTCTCCGGTGGGCTGCAGCACATCGTAGCCCAGCGGCTTTTCATGGCCGCCACCGCGGGAGTTCCAGTGCCGGGCGGCATCCATGAAGGCTCCGCGCCAGATCAGTGCGAGGTTCATGCTTTCCGCGCTCCAGGCGATGTTGACTCCGCCAGGGTAGCCGACGCCGATGCCGCGATTCCCCGCCCCCTGGATGAAATTGCGGTAGATCACAGCTTCGTTCGTGACCGCGAGCGGGATGGGATCGAACTCCTTCTGCTTTTTCGTGCCGCCCTGCCATTTCGGGTGCAGCCATTTGGACAGCGGCGTGATCTGCGTATCAGAGCCTTTCCATGCCGCGTAGAGTTCGATCTGACCGCCGCCCTGGAAGTATTCCAGGCGGAACTCGTGCTCGCCCTTTTCGAGCGTGGTTCCCTGCTCCTTGATGTCTCCCGAAGGATGGATGCCGTCATAGAGGATGATTTCCTTGCCGTCGATCAGCAGGCGAGAGCCGTCGTCGCTGGAGAGATAAAAACGATACGAGCCTTTCTTCGGCGCGATGAGCTTGCCGGTAAAAACGACGCCAAATTCGTTTTTGTAGTCGTCCAGCTTCACCTGCAGCAGGTTGTCCTCGATCTTGCCCTCGCGGTGCGGTGTCAGCTTGGAGAAATCCGGGAGATTTTTCCAGTCCCCAAGATAGAGGGCAAACTTGAGGTCATGCAGGATGTCTGCCATCGCGGCCACCTTCAACGTGCCTCGCATGGTGAGTGCGTGGCCGGGGAAGGTGCAAACATAGGGGTAGCTGCCGGGCTTTTCCGGGGCGGAGAAGCTGAGCGTCTCCTTTTCATGGGGGTTCAGCATCTTGGAGTGGGCCCAGATGCGCTTGTCGTCGGGCAGCCAGTTCCGTTTGAGCGCCTCCTCAGGCTTTTCCATCTGCTTCAGCGCCATGGCGGCGGTGTCCGTGCCCGGCTGGCAGAAAACGAGGTTGTGGGGCAGGTCGTCTCCGTTTTCAAAGGTGATCTTCACCGCCTGGCCTGGCTGCACCACCAGTTCAGCGGTGTCATATTTCATCTGCGCCGTCATCGTTTTGATGGAGAAGACGGCGGGCTCGGCGGCTCCGGCGGAGGCCACGGCGAGAAATAGGGCGGAAAGCAGTCGGGTCATAGGAGGCGCGTTGATACGAAGGCTGCGGAGGTTGCCTTGCGAAACGGAGGCGTCAATTTGCCCCTGAGTTTATTTCATTCGAACTTTCAGCTTGGCGCAGGGCAGGGAATTTGGTTATCTCTTTTCCATGCACACCTGGTATCTGCTCAAAGCCTCGGACAAGGAAGTATATGAGGCCAAAGATCTCGAAACCCTTCGAGGCTGGGCGGCCGATGCCAAGGTTTCTCCGCTCGACAAGATTTCCAGCGACAACCGCATGAGCTGGCAGCGCGCGCCGATGATCGCGGAACTGCAGATGGATTTCCTGGTGCAGATGCCGGACAACTACCTCTACGGCCCCACGAATGTGGCGACCATCCAGGAATTCCTGGCCACCGGCGAAATCGATGAATCGGTGACGATCATCAACTGTCTGGACAACACCGAGGCGCGGCTTGTGGATCTGTCCTGGTTCCAGGCCAGCCCGCACCATGTGCGCAGTGCGGCCACCACTTTCATCGGCACCGGACGCCCGGACGACAAGGCCGTCGTGGGAGACGTGATGCAGCAGTCCCGCATCGCCATGCTGGAAAAGCAGGTGATGGAGCTGCAGCGGGTGGTGGACGAATGGCAGCAGGCTTATAAAGGCCTGCGCCAGCAGTTTGTGGAAAGCACCGGCCGCGAGCCGATGTGATCCGCCTCAGGCTTCTTCCCTGCTCACATCGCTGTGCAGCCCTGGCAGTTCCTTGGCCTTGTCGGCATAGCGGTCAAAGCGGTTGGAGAGAATGAGCAGTGTGGGGGCCCAAAGCCCGATGAAAATGCCCAGGCGCTCGGCATGCGCCGCTTCTTCAGGTGTGTCGCCATTGAAGAACCACCAGCTCCAGATGGAAAGGATGACGGAGAGTATTCCCGCCTGGAAACAGATCGTGCTCAGAGTGCGGCAGATGGAAGGATTCATTTCGGGAAGTCTGCCATGTCTTCAGCTCCCGGGGCAAGCCTGTGCCACCATGAGCGCAAAATCCGCGCATTAAATCGCAGGGGTGGGCGCGTGGCAGACGCAGTGCTTGAGAAACGGGGGTTCTGAGGCATACTGGCTGGAATGATCCCCCCTGCTGAAATTCGCTGCGCCACCTCCCCCGTGGCTCCGCGGCAGCCGCGCGTGGTCCCGCAGCGGCCTCGCGTGCAGCCGCATACGGCACCGCCCGCACTGGAGCCTCCCTGGCATGTCATTCTGCTGGATGACCAGCTGCATTCCTTTGAGTACGTGATCCGGATGCTCAATGCCATTTTTGGCTATTCTTATGAGATCGGCAAACGCATGGCCAATGAGGTGAATGACTGCGGGCGCGTGATCGTGGCGACTGTGCACAAGGAACTCGCCGAGCTGCGCCAGCAGCAGATCGAGGAGTTTGGCCCGGATCCCATGGAAACCAGCCCCCAGGGCCAGGTTTCCATGCGCGCCCTGATCGAGTGCTCTGAGTAGTCTAGGCTCTCTTAACGCGCGGCTCCGGAATGCCGCGCAGGATCCAGATGGAAAGCACCGACATGACTGCCGCGAGGCAGGCCACGGGGTAAAACGAACCCGTGAGGGAGTAGATCTTGCCACCCAGGCTTGTGGCAAGCAGCAGCGACCCCACATTGCAAAAGCCAAGGATGGCCAGCAGCGTGGATCGGCGTTCCAACGGGCACAGTTCGGCGGCGAGTGTCAGATCTCCCACCCGGTCGAGATAGAGGCCGAAACCAAGCACAAAGAAAGCGGTCGTGAAGCCGCTAAAGGAATGGGTCAGGCTGGCCCAAAGGCATAGGACCACACAAACGAGTCGTGACAGGATCAGCAGCATCCTGCCGCCCTGATGATAGCCCATCCAGGCTGCGAGCATGCTGCCCAGAATGGTGCCAATGTATTGGAAGGAGACAAAATGCCCGACATCCGCCTCCGGTCTGCCCAGGCTGTGCAGCGAATGCAAAGTCAGGAAGGAGACCACCATGAGATACCCCGTGCCGGTGAAACGCGCGGCGATGAGCCTGAGCAGCAGCGGCTGTTTGCACAGCAGGCCAGGGAGGCTGCATAGGTAGCTCCAGTAGCTGCCAGAATGAGGATGGTAGTGATGTGCGGCGGGCAGCTCGCGCATGAAACTCTGGGAAAGCCAGGAGAGCAGCAAAAAGCCGAAGGTGATGAGGTGCAGCACGGCGTATCCCCGTTGTCCCGGCAGATGGGTGAGCACCTGCAGGATCACCGCACCCGCCACCATGCCGATGCATGCCTGGGTGATGTAGCGCACGGCCCAGCCAGCGGCACGCACCCGCTCCGGCACCATGCGCGTGACCATCTCCATCCATGCCACTACACCCACGCCACCGATCAGGCCGGAGACCACCGGAGTCAGCACCACCAGGGGCAGAAGCCAGGGCCCGGCATCCTGCCAGAACCATAGCAGCAGACCGGTGATGAGGTACGGCAGCCGTTGCAGGATGCCGAAGCCCATCACCCATGGTTTGAACTTCGTCAGGCGCTCCACCAGGGGCGATACAAAAAGCCCCGCCGTGGCAAAGGCCGCAGGCAGGATCGCCGGCATGATGCCGATGATCAACGAGCGCCCGCCGAGCTGCTCCACCATCTTCGGCATGACTGTTTCCGGCTGAAGGAAAGCCACGCCGCCCATGTACAATCCTCCCTCCAGGCAGTGGCAGATGAAATTCCGCCGCACGACCTGCGGATGATGTTGAGGTGAAGTCATTGCGGTGTCGGAAGGCATCGCTGGAGGTGTCTCATCGTGGCGTGTACTGGCTCAAATGAAAGCAATACATCCGTGCTCAGCCTATTGAGTGGATGCCTCAGATTATTCACGTAAAAAATCATCTGCATGCTCTTGCGCTGCGCTCCCCTTGCTGATTCAATCTCTGCAGAAACTCCAACCCAGCCACACACCATGACTCTCAACCCCAAACTTACGCAGCTGCTTAATGAGCAGATCAACAATGAAATGTCCTCCAGCTATGTTTACCTCGCAATGGCGGGCTGGTTTGAACGCACGCCTTACACAGGCTTTGCGAAGTGGATGTTTGCCCAGAGCAGCGAGGAAACCACGCACGCGCTGAAGTTCTACCAGTACCTGGTGGACCGCGATGCAAAGGTGGAACTGCAGCCGATCGCCCAGCCGAAGATGGACTACGATTCCGTGGTCGACGCTTTTGAATACAGCCTGAAGCAGGAGGAAAAGGTCACCCAGCAGATCAATGACCTGTATGAAGTGGCCGAGCAGGTCAAAGACCATGCTTCAAAGAACCTGCTGCTCTGGTTCCTCAACGAGCAGATGGAGGAAGAGAAAACCGTCCGTGACATGCTCGACCGCCTGAAGCTTGCGGGCAATGACACCGCCAGTCTGCTCGTCCTCGACCGTGAGGCCGGCAACCGTCCGGGCGCCGGCGGCGGCCCCAGCACCGGCGGTCGTCCGTGAGTTCCAGTCAAACCTTCGAATAGAGGGGCATTTTGACCGGCGAGCGCAGCAGCCCCAGTGGCACGCTGCGCTCGTCGTCTGCTGTCTGAGATAATAACAGGCGAGCGATTATCGAGGCCAAGGGGGCCGCACCGCCATCGGGCAATGTGACAAGGTTTTGAGAGGTGGTCTAAGCAACCTTACGGCAGCAGATTGACGTCCCAGGGCCAGAGCGGCGTGTAGGTGGCAGATTCGATCCACCCACGCAGGTTTTCCTCGCTGCGGGGGATTTCAACGTAGCTCCAGGCGCCTCGCTTCTCGAGCATGCGCACCTGGCTGCCCGGCGGAAGGGCGATGACATCGCCGGAAGTGACCGTCGCGGCGGTGTATGCGCGGACGTCACGCCCGGTGACGACCATCACATCCTTCACCCGGTTTGCCGGCGCCGGCCGGATGGCGGCGAAGGTGGCTGAAGGCACAAACACAAACAGGCCTAAAAGGCTGAAGATCAGCACGGAGGCGAGGCTGGCTTTTCGGCGGGGGCCTCGCAGGATATAGCGCGCCAGGGCCAGCAAGATGATCCACACGCCCGCAGAGGCCGCGATGATCCAGGTGTTTTTATTCAGCAGCAGGCTGACCTCAGCCAGCGGCGAACTTTCCCCGTAGCGGAAAAAGCGCAGCTTGTCATCGATGTGGCGGAGGTTCTGGCGCACCTCTGGATTCAACGGGTCCAGAAGCTGCGCGCGCTGATACCACAGGGCGGCACGGCCCAGATCATCCTGCCGGTAGCGGGCGTTGCCAATGAGGGTGAAAACAGCGGAGCTCAGAGCCGGCGGCTGCCGTTTGGTGAGCAGTTCGCCGAGATACTGCGCATCGGTGTACTTGCCTTTTTCCAGGGCTTCGCGTGCCTTCTGGTAGCCTTCGTCAGGGGTGGTTTCGGCTGCGCTGGCGCCCAGCGAGAGCATGGCAAACGCCACGGTGAACATGACCGTGCGTTTGAGCAGGGGCGCCAGGGTGGAGAGGATGCGGCTGCGCTCTGCGGAGCCAAGCCCCTGCGCCTCTCCGGGAGTCGCCTTAAAACTCTGCGTCTCATACCGGCTGATGATCTTGCGCAGCTCCTCATCTTTGACTTCTCCCGGCTGGCTGCGGTGGATGAAGTGGGCTGCGCGCTGCAGGAAATCGCGATCAGTGAGCGAGCTTTCCTCCAGGCCACGCCAAAGATGCTGCAGCTCACCCCGCAGTCCCTGGGTGGACTCGCTGCGCCGCCGTTTGAGCCAGGTGAAAAGTGACGCCAGAATCACCAGTGCCGCCGGGATCGACTGAATGGCCCAGAAGCGTGAGCTGCTGGTCAGCGGTGCACTGGCAACGGTGGTGTCGAGCCACCGCGCCTTGGACGGCAAATTCATGAGGATGTCGCTGATCTGGGGCTTGGGTTGAAACACGGGCGGAGGCTTCGGGGCTTCTGTGCCGCCGCTGCCTCCTTCCACGCCTGCCACCGTGGCCGCCACGGCCCCGGGTGTGATGCGCAGGGCGATGGGAGACGTGCGCGCAGAGACATATTTCTTCTGAGTCGGGCTGAAAAAGCTCAGCTCGAAAGGCGGGAGCTGGGCATGCACTTTTTCGGGAACAAAAATCATTGCATATCCGATCCGGCGCTGGGAGGCGGGAGGCGCGTTTGGATCCATCATCCCATCCGCATTGTATCGTCGCGGCGGATAGGCCTTCCAGCCATCCGGCGGGACAAGGCTGGGGGGATTGAGCGCTTCGAAATTGCCCGTGCCGTCGATGATGATGTCCACCGCCAGCGGATCACCGACTTTGAGCTCGTTCGGAGTGGCGGTCGCGTTGATGCTGAAGTCCCCGACGGCGCCGCTGAAGGTGTCGGGTTTGCCTTCGGTTGGCAGGGGGAGAACTTTCATCTTCACCTCCTGGCTCTTGACGACCTGCTTGCGGGTTTCCGCCTCGCCCATGAACATGCCAAAGGGCAGCGGCATGCCGGGCGGCACCTGCCTCTGCCCTTGTCTTTGCGTGTTGATCACATCAAACACCAGCTCACTCGTGGCAGGGCCAACTTTCAGGTCTCCCGCATGCAGCGCGGAAAGCGTGCTGCGGTAGGTGATGATGGAGTAGGCGATGCCATTGATGAGGGTGTCAGATGTTTCAGCCTGCTGGGGAAAGCGTGGAATGGCAAAGTCGCTTTTGTTCACATCGATCAGCCCCACCCGGCGCAGCACCACCGTGCTGCGTGGCACAAAAAGACTGGCGCTGATGGGAACCACCTCTCCTTGATAAACTTCTGTCTTGCCAACCTCGATCTGAAGCAGCGGGGTGTTCGCATCATCCGCAGCGGCATTGGCAGCGCGCGCCTCGCTCACCACCAGGCGCACCTCATTAGTTTTGACGACTTCGCCGTTGACGAGAATTTCCTGGGGCGGGATGACAAACTCACCGGGCTCCGTGCCCAAGACATCCCACGAGAGCTGGATGCCTATTCGATTGCCATCGGCATTGCGGAGGATCTGAAGCTGGGAGTTCAGTCGGATCTGCACCGGAAGA
Organism: Prosthecobacter sp.; assembly: GCF_044222565.1. GTDB lineage: Bacteria > Verrucomicrobiota > Verrucomicrobiia > Verrucomicrobiales > Verrucomicrobiaceae > Prosthecobacter. The sequence goes on along the minus strand of NZ_JBGANA010000013.1, from coordinate 69,579 downwards.
CGAAGCTGAGGCACGCTCTGAAGCGTGCCATTCTGTATCGTGATGACGTATTTTGCAGGCTCTCCCAAGTGAACGCTTTCCGGCTGCATGTAGGCGCGCACGGTGGCTGCCGAGGCGCTGCCGATCATCATTGCCAGCAGCAGGAGCGCCTGCAGGAAGCCGGAATGCGAACGCCACACATGGCCGGCAAAACCTGCGGTCCGTGCATGGACTGAGGGGGAGGGGAGGCTTTGTGTCATTCGGGCTGGAGTTGCATTCGTCATTCGGGATTGGTCGTTGCGTCAGCCGGCGGCTCACCAGTCTTTCTTGTTAACTGGAGGGGTGTGGTAACGGTTCGTCAACGGAGCGGTGATCTCGTCCATGTACTGGCGGATGATGCCCTCCGCCTCTCCGCGGGTGTATCCCGTGCGCGGATTGCGTTCGTCGCCTTGTTTTTCCTGGGGAGACTGCTTCTTTTCCTCGCCACCTGCGCCGCCGGGCTTCTGGCCGTCCTCTTCGCCAGGCTTTTCTCCCGCGGCCTGAAGGCGGCCTTCAGGCAGTTCTTTGGCGTCCTTGCCGCCGATGCCGTCGTCCGCCTCTTTCTTCTCGCCTTTGACTTCCTTTTGTTTTTGGGTTTCGCCGTTGCCGTCGGTGTCATTGCCATCTTTGCCAGACTCTCCCTCTTCTCCTTCTCCGCCGGACTGGTCTTCACCCTGTTCGCCCTTCTGACCTTTCTGACCCTTGTCCCCCTTCTGGCCCTTTTGACCCTGCTTCTGCTCCATCTCTTTGATCGCCTGATTCAGTTGAGCGAGCATTTTTGCCACGTGATCACGGTTTTCTTTCAGCTCCTTGTTGTCGGGGTCGAGTTCCAGCGCCGCGTCCAGATGGTGCAGCGCATCGACCCAGCGCTGGCGTGTGATCTTCGGCTGCTTTTGCAGACCCAGCGCGCCCTGGTCATAAAGCGTATGACCGATGCCCTGATGCGCACGTGCTTGCATCGATTTGTTTTGTGAATGCAGGACCTCGCTGAAATACCTCACGGAGGAGTCGTAGTTCGTCAGGTCATGCTCAGCCGTGGCAAGGCCGTAGGTCAGCTCGTCCTTCAGTTTCTGATTCTCGTCCGAGGAACGGTTGATGCCCTTCACCATGCCAAAGGCCCGGCTCAGTGCGTTTCCGGAGCTCATCCGGGACTCTGGGGTGATCCGTGCATTGGTGTATTCCTCCAGAAGCTTCGCGTAAAGGTCACGCGCCTGTCTGTAATCACGGTTTTCGAGCGCCTGCCGCGCATCTTCCGGCGTGGGCCCGCTCGGAGAGAAAATGGCGGAAAGCAGACTCCCGGCGTCAGCCGCCTGTGCTTCGGGTGCCGGCAGAAAAGTGACGACAGCCAGCGCCAGCACGACAGGGCGTGCGGCGGGGCGGGGCAGGGCGCTGATGATCCAGGCAAACATAAGCAGCAGTATACCCAGACTCAGGGGCCAGGCAAAGCGCTCAATCGGCTTCGAAGTTTGCCGGTTGGCGGCCTGCTGCTCGGACAGGCGGTCCAGCACTGGCAGGAGTGCCTGCCGGTCCAGCGGCTGGGTGTCCAGTCTGAGAAACCGCCCGTTGGTGGCCGCTGCCAGCTGCTGCAGCACCCCGGTTTCAAGTTTTGTCTGCACCACGTTGCCTGCCTGGTCCCGGATGTAGTCTCCCTGCACTTCGGGATTGGGAATGAGTGAGCCCTTCTCCGTACCGACCCCTACGGTGACGACGATAATCCCTGCTTCTGAGAGCCGTTTGATGTAGGGCACTAGATTCGCGTCCGCATCCCCGCCATCACTGAATATGACCAGGGCGTAATTGCTCTTCGGCAGGCTCTTGATTGCACGGAGCGTCACTTCCAGCAGATCGGGGAGATTGCTGCCTCCCCACTCGATGATCGTGTGGTCAAACGACAGCAGCGACTCAATGATGGCGTCATGGTCGGTCGTGAGCGGCGCCTGGAGGTAGGCGCGGCCTGCAAAGGCCAGCAGTCCGATGCGCTCACCGCTCAGTTCCATGACGAGGTCGTGCGCAGCCAGCCGGGCACGGGTCAGGCGGTCCGGATGAACATCTCGTGCCAGCATGGAACGCGAGGTGTCGATGGCGATGAAGACATTGCGGCCCTTGTCGGGAATTTCGAGCTTTTCGTCGCCCCACCGCGGTTGCGCCACCGCCACGATGATGCATGCCATCGCCAGGGTGTAGAGGGCGTAGGCCAGCCATGAGCGCCACAGAGAGCGTCCCAGCACCAGCGCAGGCCGCAGACGCGCCGCAGTGAAAAGGCGCTCGGCCTTCGTGCCGTGCGCATCCACCAGCAGCTTCATTCCCAGCAGGGCGGGAATGATCAGCAAAAACCAGAGCAGGTGGGGATGGGCAAAGCTCATGTCAGCTAGGTGGCGACCGGTTCAGGGGCTGAATGCAAAACGGTCAGGGAAAGCAGCAGGGCCAGGAACAGCGCGATGGCGGCCACGCTCAGCGGCCATGGGAAAAGCTCTTCGGTTTCGATGATCTTGTGGTGCTCGATCTTGGCCTTTTCGAGCTTGTTGATCGTCTCAAAAACGTCGCTCAGGGAGTTGAGATTCTGCGCCATGTAAAACTGACCGCTGCCGATCGCGGCCACTTCTTTGAGCGTGCCTTCATCAAACAGCTGCTGCCCCAGGGGGGTGAACGTGCCCCGCTTCGGGTCCGGTATGCTGTGGATGCCCGGTGTGCCGATCGCGATCGTGTATATTTTGATTCCCAGGGTGGCGGCCAGCTTCGCCGCATCCTGCGGGCTCAGGCGTCCGGAGTTGTTCGCGCCATCCGTCAGCAGCACGATGACTTTGCTCGGGGATTTTTCACGCCTCATGCGGTTGGCCGCGGAGGCGATTCCGGAGCCGATGGCCGTGCCGTCTCCCACACGCTGGGTCTGCACGCGGTCCAGATTGTTGATCAGCCAGTCACGGTCCAGCGTGAGCGGGCAGGGCAGGTAGGTCTCGCCGGCAAACGCCACGATGCCGATCTTGTCACTGCGCCGGCCTTTGATGAAATCTGCCATCACTCGCTTGGCGGCGGTGAGCCGGTTCACCGGATGCCCGCCAATGTAGAAGTCCTCAATGAGCATGGACAGAGAGACATCCACCGTCAGCATGATGGCGATGCCCTCCGCCTTCTCCTCGTCGTAGGACAGCACCTTTTGCGGTCGCGACAGGGCAGCGATGCCGAAGACCATGGAGGTCAGCACCAGCCCAAAGACGAAGCCGCCGAGCCCCTTGCGCACCGGTCTGCCCAGATCGCGCAGCAGAGAGGTGGTGGGAAATTTGATGGACGCACGTTTGCCCCGTGCTCCGCGCAGCATCGCCAGCAGGGGCAGCAGGGGCAGCAGCGCCAGCCACAGCGGATGCAGGATCTGAAAAGCAGGGATGCCCGGGATGGTCATACCTTTTCCTCCTGCATGCGCGCAAGCGCCTGGTCGATGAGCATGGTCGATTCCTCAATGGTGCGCGGGGCGGGCATGAAGGAAATGTCGTCGCACAGGTGTGCCACAGGTTCGAACCGCTCCAGCCACAATCCCTGCGCGCGGGGGATGGGGGCTCCGGGTCTCCGTTCTGTGTGGACGTCGAAAATTTCACGCGTCGTGCGGGCCGGCGCCGGCACGGCGTAACGCTCCTGCAGGTAGCGCCGCAGGATGTTCGAGATGCGGTGGCTCATCTCCTGCGGTGGGATGGACTGGATGCGCGTGCGCAGGTCATTCAGCGACCGGAAAGCCGAGGTCCACGGCTGCCGCTGTGGCAGAGGCGGCGGCTGTTTAGGACGCAGCAGCAGCCAGACGATCAGCACGATCAGCAGCAGCACCACCAGGATGACGGCCCAGAAAATCCACCAGGCCGGCGGCAGATCCACCGTGTCTGGCGGTGGCAGTTCAGGGTGCGGCAGCGGCGGCACGCCCGGAAACTGCGCCAGCATGGAGTGAATTGTAAAAATGCCGCTGCTCATCCCCGTTTCCTCCTCCGGCGTGAGCGAAAGTAAGCTTTCAAGGCTGGCACATAGTCCTCATCCGTGCGGATGGTGATCCGCTCCACACCGCAGCGCCGCAGCAGGTGCACGAGTGCATCCTGGCGCTCCGTCACACGCTGCTCATACAGGTCGCGCACCGCAGGGTGGGAGGTGTTGACGAGAATCTGCTCCCCGGTTTCGGGGTCTTCCAGGCAGACTCTCCCTGCATTCGGCAGCGTGAGTTCGCGGGGGTCCAGAATCTGCGCCGCCACCACGTCATGCTTGGCGGCCACGGCGCGCAGGCTTTTTTCCCAGGCATGGTCTGGCGTGATGAAGTCTGACACCACAATCACCAGCGCTCGATGCGCGATGCGTTCGAGCGCCAGATCCAGCGCGGGCTTGATGTCCGTGCCCTGCCTTTTGGGCTGGTTGTTCAGGATGTCCCGCAGTATCCGCAGCGCATGCGGCGCTCCTTTGCGTGCCGGCAGGTAATGTTCGACTCCGTCGGAGAACAGCGTCAGCCCCACCTTGTCCTGGTTCTGCACCGCGCTGAAGGCAAACACCGCCGCAATTTCCGCCGCACGTTCGCGCTTGGAGTCTTCCTGGCTGCCGTAGTCTCCGGAACTGCTGACATCCACGCAGAGCATGACGGTCAGCTCGCGCTCCTCCACATACTTCCGCACAAACGGGTCGTTCATTCGCGCGGTCACGTTCCAGTCGATGAAGCGCACGTCATCTCCGGGCTGGTATTCACGGAAGTCATCAAACTCAATGCCCTGGCCTTTGAAGCGGGAGTGGTACTGGCCGCCCAGCACCTCCTTCACCATGCCACGCGTGAGCAGCTCGATCCGCCTCACGCGCTTCAAGATGCGCGTGAGCCTGGCGTCGTTGTCGTTCTGCTCAGTTTCCCCGTTCACGATTTGGGCGGTGTTAAGGCACGGGCAGCTTGTCCAGCAGCGTCTTGACAACATCGTCCGTGGACACCCCTTCCGCCTCGGCTTCATACGAAAGCAGAATGCGGTGGCGCAGAATGTCGGGGGCCAGGTCCTTGATGTCCTGCGGGATGACGTAGTTGCGGCCGTGGAGGAAGGCCAGCGCCTTGGCGGCCAGCGCCAGATTGATGGTGCCACGCGGAGAGGCCCCGCAGCGGATGAGCAGCTTCAAATGCGGTGCCAGCACCTCCGGATGACGCGTGGAATGGATCAGCGCGACGATGTAGTCGCGGATCTTTTCATCCATGAACAGGTCGTTCACCACCGCGCGGCTCGCACTGATGGCGGCGGTGTCGGTGACCTGGCTCACTTCCAGCTTCGGGGCGGAGGTGGCCATGGCATCCAGCACCATGCGCTCTTCGACGGGCGTCGGGTAGGTCACGCGCACCTTGAGCAGAAAGCGGTCCAGCTGCGCTTCCGGCAGCGTGTAGGTGCCCTCCTGGTCGATCGGGTTTTGCGTGGCCAGCACCATGAATGGATCGGGCAGCTTGTGGGTGTTTTCACCGATGGTCACCTGCCGCTCCTGCATGGCCTCCAGCAGTGCGCTTTGCACTTTGGCCGGAGCACGGTTGATTTCGTCCGCCAGTACCAGATTGGCAAAAATCGGGCCGAGGCGTGGCGTGAAAGTTCCGTCTTTCGGATGATACACCATGGTGCCGATGACATCCGCAGGCAGCAGGTCGGGCGTGAACTGGATGCGCTGAAACTTGGCCTTCAGAGTGCCCGAGAGCGTGCGTACCGCCAGCGTTTTGGCGATCCCCGGCACCCCTTCCAGCAGCACGTGGCCGTTTGTCAGCAGCGCCACCAGCAGCCGGTCCACCAGTGCTGTCTGGCCCACCAGCACACGGGCGATCTCGGTTCGAAGAGGAGCCACCCAGGAGGAGGCTTTGAGGATGGCTTCCTGATCAGGAACGGATGGGGGAGCGGCAGAGGCTGGCATTGTGGGTAAGCGTACAGGTCAACGGGGGCATTCTCCACGTCAACCTTCAAGGATCAATGTATTAACGCCCGGCGGGCCGGTTTATGTTGCTGGAATTGTAAGACGTTTGGGCTTTCATGCGCCTGATGACCCTTCAAGACCTCCGCGAACAAGTTTGTGCTGCCAACCGCGCCCTGGAACCCAGCGGCCTCGTACGCCTGACCTGGGGAAACGTCAGCGGCATCGACCGCGCCTCCGGCCTGTGGGCCATCAAGCCCAGCGGCGTGGACTATCTGGCTCTCAAACCTGCGGATATTGTCGTGCTCGACCTCGAGGGCAGGGTCGTGGAGGGAACTTTGCGCCCTTCGTCGGACACGAAGACACACCTGGTGCTCTACCGTGAGTTTCCCGAGATCGGCGGCATCACCCACACCCACAGCCTGCATGCCACCATGTTTTCCCAGGCAGGTCGTGAGATCCCCTGCTACGGCACCACCCATGCGGACCATTTTCATGGCACCGTTCCTGTCGTGCGTGCTCTCACTCCTGAGGAGGTGGCGCAGGATTACGAACATTTCACTGGCGTCGCCATCGTGGAGCGGCTGCGCGAGCTGAAGCTGAGTCCGCTCGAAATGCCCGCCGTGCTCCAGCTCCACCATGCGCCCTTCACCTTTGGCAAGAACGCCATGGACTCGCTGAACAACAGCATCGCACTCGAAATGTGCGCTCACATGGCCCTGGGCTCCGCCACGCTCAATCCGGCCATAAGCTCCATCCCCAGCCATATCTTGGAAAAGCACCATTTGCGCAAGCACGGGCCGGGCGCCTATTACGGTCAGAAATAATTTACCCCTGTCCTCCTGTGAAGATCTTCCGGTTTCCCTCGCGCACTTCGCGCCTTCTGCCTGCCCTGTCTGGCCTGCTGGCTTTGCTCCTCCTGGCTGCTTGCTCCAGTGAAAAACGGGATCGTCTCTGGCGGACGATCGATCCGGCCGGTTATAAACACGCCCACAGCGAGAGCTTCAATGGCGACCGAGCCCTGCGCGCACCCATGCCACAGAGCAATCCCGATTCCCAGGACCTGCCTCTGGACAGCGGTCTCTAGAAACTTCGAGATAGAAAATCTCGAGGTCTAAACGGTTCGGGCGTGTGAAATAAGGCATGGCTTAGTTGGGTAAAATTATGGCTGATACTTATATTTATGGGTGTTCGAATTTGTCACACCCAACCCAACTCACTCGACCCCAACGCCTGATGCGCCACTAGGGGGCGACTGTTACGTTTCTTCAGCGTCGAAGTTCACCACGGCGATCGCCGGAGTCTGGCTCGTGGTAGTGCTCACTGGCAGCCTGCTCATGGCACAGTACGCACAGACCGCCGGCCCGGTGGGTGAGGCACCCGTCCAGTGGCCGGCAGCCAGCCTGGTGCCGCGTGACTCCACACGGACTCAGCTCGTGATGTTCCTTCATCCTCGCTGTCCGTGCTCCCGTGCCAGCATCGGCGAACTCGAGCAAATCATCGCTCATTGTCAGGGAAAGCTCAGCGCCCAGGTGCTTTTCATTCAGCCTGAGGGCGTGTCCGAGGATTGGGTCAAAACCGATCTCTGGCATGCGGCGGCAGCCATCCCGGGAGTGAAAGTCGGCATTGACTACGAAGGACAGGAGGCTCGTCGATTTCAAGCCATCACCTCCGGGCAGACGCTGCTCTACACGGCAGGTGGCGGCCTCATGTTTCAGGGCGGGATCACCCTTGCCCGCGGCCATGCCGGAGACAATCCCGGGCGCGATGCCATCGAAAGTTTGTTGAACCAGACAACCACACATTCACTTGGCACCCCGGTCTTCGGCTGTGCGCTTGGATGGAAACCCACCACGGAGAAATGCACCGCATGTCAGCTCTAGCCGCCAATACACTGCCACCAGAATCCACGCTGCTGCGTGCCTCATCCAGCAAGTCACGCCAGCAAACCCGCGCCATGGCAGAACCATCGCCGCAGGTGGACGCTGATACCACACTGCAGCAGCGCGCATCTGTGCTCTTCCGCGCGGCGGAGAATGAGCTTCACCGGCATACGGACCAGCTGTTTGCCCGGCTCATGATTGTCCAGTGGCTGGCCGGTGTGGCGGCTGCCCTGTGGATTTCTCCTCAGACCTGGATCGGAGCCTCCAGCCAGGTGAACATGCACGTCTGGGCCTCCCTCCTGCTCGGCGGCCTGATCACCGGCTTTCCCGTGTGGATGGCGTGGAAGTTTCCGGGACTCGTCGTGACCCGCCACGTCATCGCCGCGGCTCAGATGCTGACTTCCGCATTGCTGATCCACCTCACCGGAGGACGCATCGAGACTCACTTCCACGTCTTCGGCTCGCTGGCCTTCATTGCCTTCTATCGCGACTGGCGCGTGCTCGTCACGGCCACCGCGGTGGTCGCAGCGGACCATCTCATGCGCGGACTCTTCTGGCCTCAGTCGGTGTTTGGCGTGCTCACCGCCAGTCCCTGGCGCTGGGTGGAGCATGCAGGCTGGGTTCTTTTCGAAGACGCCATCCTCATGGTCGCCGTTCGCCGCATGCTTCAGGAAATGCAGGAGATAGCCCTGCGCCGGGCCACCCTCGAAGGCAGCAATGTCGAGATCGAGCGCCAGGTGGTGGAACGCACCGCGGAGCTTAACAAGACTCAGGCTGAGCTGCTCGAAACTTCGCGCCTGGCCGGCATGGCGGAGGTGGCCACCAGCGTGCTGCACAACGTTGGCAATGTGCTCAACAGCGTCGGCGTTTCCGCCGAACTCGCCGCCACCAAGGTCCGCGAATTCAAAATCGACAGCCTCAAAAAGGTGGCGGACCTCCTGCAGCAGAACTCGGCGGACCTCCCTGCGTTTCTCACCACAGACCCGCGTGGCAAGGCGCTGCCGGACTTCCTGCAGAAGCTGGCGGTGCGTCTAGTGGAGCCTCAGCAGGCCATCCTGCAGGAGATGGCCATGCTGCAGAAGAACATCGACCACATCAAGGAGATCGTGGCCATGCAGCAGAGCTACGCCCGCGGCACAGGCGTTGTCGAAAACCTCTCCGTCGAGGATCTGATCGACGACAGCATCCGCATCAACGCCGCCAGCTTCAGCCGTCACGAAGTCAATGTTGCGCGCGACATCTCTCCCGTGCCGCAGCTGAAAACGGACCGCCACAAGGTCATGCAGATCCTGGTAAACCTGCTCAGCAATGGCAAGCACGCCCTGGACCGCTGCGAGGGCGACCGCCTGCTGAAGGTGCGGGCTGTGCAAAACCAGGAGGGCATGATCGAGATTTCCGTGACGGACAACGGCGTCGGCATTCCTCCTGAAAACCTCACACGCATTTTCTCCCACGGCTTCACCACCAAAAAGCAGGGGCACGGCTTCGGCCTGCACAGCGGCGCCCTGGCCGCGAAGGAGCTGGGCGGAACATTGACCGCCTACAGCGCGGGAAAAGACCGCGGCGCCACCTTCACCCTGACGCTGCCACTCGAAATCTGATCCAACCATGACAACTCCAACGACAACCACCAACCGGCGCATCCTTGTCATCGATGACAACCGGTCGATCCACGAGGACTTTCGCAAAATCCTGGCCCCCGCCGATGCCGCGGATGACGATTTCGACGCGGCCGAAGCGGCCCTCTTCGGCACCACCAAGCAGGCCCAGACCTTCACCATCGACACCGCCTCCCAGGGGGAGGAGGGACTGCACATGGTCCAGCGCGCCATGGCCGAGGGCCGGCCCTACGCCATGGCCTTCGTCGATGTACGCATGCCTCCCGGCTGGGACGGCATCGAGACCACGCGTCAGATCTGGCAGGTCTGTCCGGACATGCAGATCGTCATCTGCACCGCCTATGCCGACTGCTGCTGGAGTGATGTGCAGGAGCAGATCCAGCCGCGTGACCGCATGCTCATTTTGAAGAAGCCCTTCGACATCATCGAGGTGTTGCAGCTGGCCATTTCTCTGACCGAAAAATCGCGCCTGCTTCTGGAGTCCAAATTGCACATGCAGGAGCTGGAGCAGCGCGTGAAGCAGCGCACGCAGGAGCTTGAGGCTTCTCAGCAGGCCACCTTCGAAAAGGCTTCCCTCCTCGATCTCTCCAGAGATGCCATCCTGGTGTGCGGACTCGATCACCGCATCACCTACTGGAACAAGAGCGCGGAGCGCCTCTACGGCTGGACCGCCGCGGAGGCCATCGGACGTCTGATGGCTGACCTCAGCGACCGCAGCACCGATACCTTCCAGCAGGCATGCAACAGGGTCATCGAAACCGGGGAATGGGACGGCGAGCTTCAGCAGATCGGCCATGACGGCCGCCGGCTGGTGGTGGAAGGACGCTGGACGCTGCTGCTGGAGGCTGACGGCAGGCCGCGCAGCATTCTGGTGATCAACACAGACATCACCGAGCGCAAGAAAGTGGAGGAGCAGCTCCTGCGCGCCCAGCGCATGGAAAGCCTGGGCACGCTAGCAGGCGGCATCGCCCATGATCTGAACAATGCGCTGACTCCCATCATGATGTCCATCGAGCTGCTGAAACTGCACGAGCAGGATGCAATGCGCATGGGCGTGCTCGCCACCATTGAAAACAGCGCACGGCGCGGGGCGGACATGGTGCGCCAGGTGCTTTCCTTCTCCCGTGGGGTCGAAGGCCAGCGCGTGGAGGTGCAGGCCGGCCACCTGCTCAAAGGCATTGAAAAAATAGCCGCTGAAACTTTCGTGAAGAACATCCGCGTCAACAGCGACATCCCCGCCGACCTGTGGGTCGTGCAGGGAGATCCCACGCAGATCCACCAGATGCTCCTCAACCTGTGCGTCAACGCGCGCGATGCCATGCCCAACGGCGGCACCATCAATCTCAGCGCCAGCAATCATGTGCTGGATGCTCAATGCGCCGCCATGATCGCCGGCGCCAAAGCGGGTTCATACATCGTGATCGAACTGGAAGACACCGGCACCGGCATGCCGCCGGAGGTTGTGGACCGCATCTTCGAGCCCTTCTTCACCACCAAGGAGCTTGGCAAAGGCACCGGTCTTGGGCTTTCTTCCGCTCTCGCCATCATCAAGAGCCATCAGGGCTTCATCCGTGTTTCCAGCGAGCTGGACAAGGGCTCCAAATTCCAGGTGTATCTTCCCGCACAGGCGGAGGTCGGCGCCAGCGCTCCTCCTCCTGCTCCTGTGGCCATGACCCGCGGCAATGGCGAGCTTGTGCTTCTCATCGATGACGAAGACCCCGTGCGCCGCATCACCGGGCAGACTTTGGAATCCTTTGGCTACCGCGTGCTTCCCGCGTCGGACGGCGTCGAGGCCTCGACCTTGTACGCAGCCCACAAGGAGAACATCTCCGTGGTGCTTACAGACATGATGATGCCCGTGATGGACGGCCCGGCCACCATTCAGGTGCTCATGCGGATGAATCCGGATGTGCGCATCATTGCCGCCAGCGGCCTGAGCGTGAAGGACATGGTGGCCAAGGCCACAAGCGCCGGCGTCAGGCACTTCATCCCCAAGCCTTATACCGCCGAAACCCTGCTCAGCATGCTCAACACGGTTCTCGCCACGCAGCCTCTCGCTCTTGCAGCCTAAGCCAGTGAATCCAATGAATGTCGTCACCTTGCCAATGATCGCGCGCAGGCTTTCAGCACCTCAAACCGGGCCTGAAGGATGAGGGCCGCATCTCCCAGTCTCAACGATTTGTCTCCATCTTTGACCATGGGTGGGCGGAGTGTTGGGATGTGCTGCGGCCGCCTGCGCTTCACACTGGTTTTGGTCTCCGCCCTGCTCTTCTGCCTGGACCTTCGCGGCCAGCAGCAGCAGCCTCTGCACACCATCAGCGTGGTGACGGATGACAACTTCCCTCCCTATGTCTTCAGGAACAGCGAAGGCGCGCTCCAGGGCATCATCATCGATCAATGGCGCGTCTGGGAAAGGCGCACGGGAGTCACTGCTGAGATTCATGGCATGGATCTCAGCGATGCCGTCCGCAGGATGAAAGCCGGGGAGTTCGATGTCATCGATGCCATTTTCAAAACCGAGGAGCGCACCGCCTACCTGTCCTTTGGCAAGCCTTATGCCGCCATCGAGGTTCCCATCTTTTTCCGCTCCTCCATTTCGGGCATCAACAATCTCGCCTCGCTGCGTGGCTTCCCTGTGGCGGCCAAACTCGGAGACACCGCCGTCAAGCTTCTGCAGGAAAATGACATCACCCCCATGCTGTTGTACAACAACTATGAGGCGATCATCACCGCTGCAAACGAACGCAAGGTGAACGTCTTCGTGGTGGACAAGCCGCCCGCCCAATACTTTCTGCAGAAGCTGGGCCTTGAGTCCGAGTTCCGCATGTCCGAGCCCGTCAGCATCGGGGAGTTTCACCGGGCGGTCCGCAAGGGCAATACGAGCCTGCTTCAGCTGGTTGAAAAAGGGTTCGAGGATGTGGGTGCCAGGGAGCTTGGCGTCATCGAAAAAAAATGGTTCGGGCAGACCCTGGACGGTCATCCCTACCTGCGCGGCCTCGGCTATGCAGCCCTGGGTTTTGTCTCCCTCGTCACCTTGCTTGGTGGCTGGAGCTGGATCCTGGCTGGTCAGGTCAAGGCACGCACCCTCGCGCTTCAAGAGCGCGAGGAGCAGCTGCGCCTCAGTGTCAAACACAGCCCGGCGGCCATCGCCATGCTGGACCATAACATGAGGTATTTGGTCGTCAGCCTGCGCTGGATGGAGGACTACCGCCTGGGAGATCAGGTCGTCGTCGGGCGCAGTCATTACGAAGTTTTTCCTGACGTGCCATTGCACTGGATGGAAATTCACCGCCGTTGTCTCACGGGTGTGGTGGAGAAATGCGATGATGAAAAATTCGTCCGCGCGGATGGCTCCATCGACTGGATTCGCTGGGAGATCCGTCCCTGGCACAAGGCGGACGGCACCATCGGCGGTCTCATCATCTTTTCCGAGGACATCACCACCCGCAAGCAGGCTGAGCTGGCTCTCCGGGCGAGTGAGGCCGAGTTTCGCACGCTCATTGAATCCGCCTCTGACGGCATCCTCGTGTCAAACACCGCGGGACGTCTGCTGGAAGTCAACGCCGCCGCCTGTCAGATGCTCGGCTACACGCGCGAGGAGCTCGTACGCATGGGCTACGTGGACATGGTGGCGTCCGGAGAGATGGCTCGAATCCTTCCGGAGGTTTCCCGCTTGAGCGAAGGAGAGGTCGTGCGCAGCGAGTGGCTCTGCCGACGCAAAGACGGCACTCTTTTTCCTGCGGAGGTCAGCGCCACCATTCTTCCCGACGGTCGTCTTCAGTGCATCATGCGTGACATCACGCAGCGAAAAATGGCCGAGGATAAGATCCGCGAGCAGGCCTCGCTCCTGGACAAGGCGCGGGACGCCATCATCGTCTGCGGGCTGGAGGAGCACCGCATTGTCTATTGGAATCGCAGCGCGGAACGACTCTATGGCTGGCAGGCCGCCGAGGTGCAGGATCGTTCCCAGATGGATCTGCTCAGCCGTGACCCGGCCCAGTTTCTCGCCGTGTTGAACGAAGTCATGACGCATGGCGAATGGGCCGGCGAATTGCAGCAGTACGACAAAAAAGGCAGGATGGTGATCGTCGAGTCACGCTGGACGCTCATCAGCGATTCCCTCGGCCGCCACAAGTCCATCCTCTCGATCAACACCGACATCACTGAGCGCAAAAAACTTGAGCAGCAGTTTCTGCGCTCCCAGCGCATGGAGAGCATCGGCACGCTTGCGGGCGGCATCGCCCATGACCTCAACAACGTGCTGGCTCCCATCCTGATGTCCATCGAGCTTTTAAAGCTCCAGGAGCGCAGTGCGCAAAAGCAGAACATTCTCGGCACCATCGAGTGCAGCGCCAAACGTGGGGCGGATCTGGTGAAGCAGGTGCTTTCGTTTGCCAGGGGTGTGGAAGGGCGCCAGCTGGCCGTGCAGGTCGGTCACCTGCTCAAGGAGATCGCGAAGATCACCAACGAGACCTTTTTGAAAAGCATTCAGGTTCGCTATGAAACTTCAGCGGGTTTGTGGCCTGTGCAGGGAGATCCCACGCAGATCCACCAGGTGCTGCTCAATCTTTGTGTCAATGCCCGTGACGCCATGCCCAATGGCGGTGTCTTGAAGCTGTCGGCGAGAAATTTGATCGTGGACGAGCAGGCCGCCTCCATGACTTCAGGCGCCAGGCCAGGCCCTTGTCTCCACATCCAGGTGGAGGACAGCGGAACAGGCATGCAACCGGAGGTGATGGAGCGGATCTTTGAGCCGTTTTTCACCACCAAAGAACTGGGCAAAGGCACCGGGCTTGGCCTCCCCTCGGTCATGGCCATCGTCAAAAGCCACCATGGCTGGCTGCGCGTGGAGAGCGAGGTCGGAAAGGGCACCACATTCCACATCTATCTGCCGGCGCATATCACCGCCGCCGAAGATGTGGAAGTGCACGCCCCTGCGGAGCTTCCGCGTGGCAATGGCGAACTGGTGCTGGTGGTCGATGACGAAGCTGGAGTGCAGCAGATCACCAAGCAGACTCTGGAAACCTTCGGCTATCGTGTCCTGCTGGCTGCGGACGGTGCCGAGGCTGTGTCGCTTTATTCCACTCATCGCGAAGAAGTCGCCCTGGTGATCACGGACATGATGATGCCGCTCATGGATGGGCCGGCCACCATTCAGGTGCTCATGCGCATGAATCCAGACATCTGCATCATCGCCGCCAGTGGCATGAATGCTGCTGGAATGGAGGAGAAAGCAGCGAACGCAGGGGTCAAAAACTTCATCCCCAAACCCTACACCGCGGAAACGTTGCTCAAAACGCTCGATGCTGTGCTGCGTGGCCCCGATCATCATCTGCTTGCGCTGATGGCCGCTCCCAATTTGGAGCCGTTGTAAATCTAAAAGTCTCTGACGCCCAAAGCGTTAGACTAAGTGAAGTTGGTGCGTTATTGAATGCCAATGAACCTACGTGCTCTGATATAAGTGTGGCATGGAGAAAACGTCCAGGATTGCTCCAATGGTCAAGGCTTGTGTGTTGATGCAAGCCGGAGGGTTGTTAACACGCCATGCTGCGGCTCGGCTCTGCCAGTTTTTGGCGGGCTGCTTTTTTGCATTCTTCTTTTCTCTTTTCGGCGTCTCATCGGCTTGGGCCCAGCAGCCTTCATCACTCCCCAAAATCAGTGTCGTGATGGACGACAACTTTCCGCCCTATGCTTTCAGGGACAGCTCCGGGGAGATGCAGGGCATCATCATCGACCAATGGCGTGCATGGGAGAAAAGAACCGGCGTCACCGTCCAGATCCACGGCATGGACTGGGGCGAGGCCGTCAGGCGGATGCAGGCAGGGGAGTTTGACGCCATCGACACCATTTTCAGAACTCCGGAGCGTGCCTCCTTTCTCGATTTTTCAAAGCCTTACGCCACGATTCAGGTTCCCATTTTTTTCCGGACCACGATTGCGGGAATCACGGACATGGCATCGCTCAAGGGGTTTCCCGTCGCCGCCAAAGAGGGGGACGCCACCACCCTGCAGCTCCAGGCAAAAGGCATCGGTCCTCTGATCCTTTACAACAACTACGAGGCCATCATCACTGCCGCGCAGGAGCGCAAGGTGAATGTCTTTGTGGTCGACAAGCCCCCGGCGTTGTACTTCCTCAACAAGAAGGGCATCGAGTCGGAGTTTCGCATGTCGGAGCCGATCAGTGTTGGCGAATTTCATCGCGCTGTTCGCAGGGGCAATGCCAGCCTGCTGCGAGTGATCGAGAAAGGCTTTGAAGACGTCAGTAAAACGGAGTTCGCCCGCATCGAAAAAAAGTGGTTCGGGCAGACTCTCAGCAGTTCGCGCTACCTTCGTTACCTGGGCTACACCGCGCTTGCGGCCGCGGCGGTCATGGTCCTGCTTCTGGGCTGGAGCGGTCTGCTTGCCAGGCTGGTCAAAAAACGCACGCGTGCCCTGCGCGAGCGCGAGGAGCAGCTTCGCTTGTACGCGGAGCATAGCCCCGCAGCCATCGCCATGCTGGACCGCGATCTGAAGTATCTCGTTGTCAGCCGCCGTTGGATGACTGATTACCGCCTCGGGGATCAGTCCATCGTCGGCCGCGGCCACTACGAGGTCTTCCCGGAGATTCCCGAGCACTGGAAGGAAGTTCATCAGCGTTGTCTCGCCGGTGAAGTCGTCAAATGCGATGAGGAGGCTTTCGCGCGCGCAGACGGCAGCATTGACTGGATACGTTGGGAAATCCAGCCATGGCGCCTGGCGGACGACTCGATCGGCGGCCTCATCATGTTCACCGAGGACGTCACTGTTCGCAGAAAAATCACCGAGATGGTTCGCGAAGGGCAGGCACGCCTGATCAAGGCCTTCCGCAGCAGTCCCGTCGCGCTCGCCATCGGTCGTTTGAGCGATCAGCATCTCGTGGAGGTCAATGACGCCTTCTCAAACCTCCTGGGCTGGACACGCGAGGAGGCCGTGGACCATTCCCTCATCGAGCTTGCCGTCATTGATCGTGAGGCGGACGCCATGCTTCGTTCGGGCCTGGATGAAAAGCGCTCCATTCGCGACATGGAAATTTCTTTGCGGGCGCGCGACGGCGCCGCACTCCATGCCATCGCCAGCATGGAAGTCATCGAGCTTCAAGGGGAGCCGCATCTCGTCGCGACCTTCGTTGACATCACCAGCCGCAAACGCGCGGAAGCGGCGCTTTCCCAGGTGAGCGCCGACCTCGAGCGCGCGCAGTTGATCAGCCACATTGGCAGCTGGGAATACACTTCCGCTGATGGCAGCATCAAATGGTCGGACGAACTCTTCCGCATCTTTGGACTTCAGCCTCAGTCTGTCAGTCTCAATTACGCGCGGTTGCGGGAGATGGTCCACCCGAACGACCGCCTGCGCCATGACGCCTATCACGCGCAGCTGACTGCTGCGACACCCGGCGCCGTCATCGCGCCCTTTGAATACCGTGCTTTGCGCGCGGACGGTCAGACTGCACATGTCCTGGTAAAAGTGGAGATCCGCTTCAATGACCAGGGCGGCTCTCCCCTCCAGTGCTTTGGCACGGTGCAGGACATCACCGAGCGCAAGCGTGCGGAGGAGGCCCTGCGCGAAAGTGAAGCCACCTTCGCGGCGGCCTTTGAAAATGCGCCAATTGGCAAGGCGCTCGTGGCTCCGGACGGCCGCTTCCTCCGCGTGAACCGCGTCCTTTGTGACATCGTGGGACGCACGGAGTCGGAGCTGCTGGCGCTTTCATTTCAGGACATCACCCACAAGGACGATCTGAATGAGGACCTCGATCAAGTGCATAAAATGCTCCGGCACGAGATCGAGACGTTCCAGATGGAAAAACGTTACCTGCACAAGAAGGGCGGCATTGTCTGGATCCTGCTCAGTGTCTCGATGGTGAATGATGAGCAGGGCCGTCCCGCCTTTTTTGTCTCCCAGATGCAGGACATCACCGGGCGCAGAAAAGCGGAGCAGCGCATACATCAGCTCAATCGTCTCTATGCCGTGCTGAGCGGCATCAATGAGACCATCGTGCGTGAAAAGAGCTCCGAAGCACTGCTCACGGCAGCATGCCGCATCGCCGTTGAGAGAGGCTTGTTCGGCATGGCCTGGATTGGCCTCGTGGATCCCGCCACGGGCCGTCTGCGCATCGCTGCGCAGGTGGGCGCAGCGGAGGAGACCTTGAAGAAACTTGAAGACATCCTCTCCGAATCGCCCTCCGGACCGGGATGCATCATCACTGCGCGCGCGCTGCAGACAGGGGAGCAGTCGGTCTGCAATGACATCGAAAATGATCCTGATGCCGTGGCCTGGCGTGCCGACGCCCTTTGCCGCCATTATTATTCCATGGCCTCGCTGCCTCTGAAGTGCGGAGGCAAAACCATCGGCGTCTTCAATCTCTATGCCGATACCGCGCACTTCTTTGACGCAGACGAGCTCAAGCTGCTGGACGAGCTGGCCGTGGACATCGGTTTCGCTCTCGACATCAACCGCCGGGAAATGGAGCTGCGAGAGGCGGACAAACGCTTCATCAAGCAGCGCAAGGCTTTGATCGAACTCACACGCCACTGGGGCAGCGAAGGAGACGATGCCCAGCTGCTCCTCCGCAAGATCGCCGAGGGGGCCGCTCAGACGCTGAGCGTTTCCCGCGTCAGTATCTGGCGTTACAACAGCGACCGCTCCGCCATCCGCTGCGTCGATCTTTTTGAATGGGAGGACGGCAGGCATTCCTCCGGCCTGGAGCTTTCAGCCAGCACCCACCCGGCCTATTTTCGCGCCCTCATCGAACTGGAAATGATCGTCGCGGATGACGCCGCCACAGATCCCAGCACCAGCGAGTTCGTCGATGACTATCTTCGCCCCAATGGCATCCAGTCCATGCTGGATGTTCCCATCGTGGTCGGCGGATTCCGCACGGGCGTTCTCTGCCTTGAGCATGTTCGTACCCAAAGGGAATGGACTGCGGACGAAAAGACCTTTGCACTGGCCATGTCCAATCTCGTCTCTCTGGCGTTGGAAGGTGTGGAGCGCAGGCAGGCGGAGACCTCGCTGCGTGAGAGTGAAAAGCGCTTCCGGCAGTTTGCTGAAACCATCGAAGAGGTGTTTTGGATGACCGACCCGGACGGCGGCGAAATGATTTACGTCAGTCCTGCCTATGAAAAGATCTGGCACCGCACCTGCGCCAGCCTCTATGCGAATCCTATGAGCTGGCTGGAGGCCGTGCATCCGGACGACCGTGAGCGTCTGGCAGCGGCCGTGGCGGTCAAACGGACCACCGGCGAATATGACGAGCGCTACCGCATCCTGCGCACGGACGGCACCCTGCGGTGGATTCATGACCGCGCCTTCCCCGTGCGAGACTCCCATGGCAATGTACTGCGCATTGTCGGCACGGCGGAGGACATCACGGAGAGCAAGCAGGTGGAGGCCCAGCTGCTGCGCTCCCAGCGCATGGAGAGCATCGGCACGCTTGCAGGCGGCATCGCGCATGATCTCAACAATGTCCTGACTCCCATCATGATGTCCATTCAGCTCCTGAAGCTGCAGGAAAAAAATGCCCGTCGCCTGAACATTCTCTCCACCATTGAGAGCAGTGCCAGACGGGGTGCGGACATGGTGCAGCAGGTGCTCTCGTTTGCCAGGGGCGTCGAAGGCAGGCAGCTCGCAGTGGAGGTTGGGCGTCTGCTCAGGGAGATCGAAAAAATCACCAACGAAACCTTCCTCAAAAACATCGAAATCCGCTGCGCTTTTGAAAAGGATCTTTGGGTTGTGCAGGGGGATCCCACCCAGCTGCACCAGGTGCTGCTCAATCTCTGCGTCAATGCCCGCGATGCCATGCCCGGCGGTGGCATCCTCAAGCTCTCCGCCTGCAATGTGGTGCTGGACGAGCACTGCGGCGAGCTCAGTTCCGAGGCCAGGCCCGGACCTCATGTGCTCATAGAGGTGGCGGACAACGGCCTCGGCATGCCGCCGGACGTCCTCGAGCGCATCTTCGAGCCTTTCTTCACCACCAAGGAGCTTGGCAAGGGCACCGGCCTCGGTCTTTCCACCACACTCGCCATCATCAAGGGGCATCATGGCTTCCTCCGTGTTCAGAGCGAGGTGGGATCAGGGACTAAATTCCAGATCTACCTGCCGGCGGACAAATCGGGAGGCGCTCCTGAGGCCGCTGCGGCCGAAACCCAGCTGCCGCGTGGCAACGGCGAGCTCGTTCTCGTGGTTGATGACGAAGTCACGGTGCGGCAGATCATCCGGCAGACCTTGGAAGCCTTCGGTTATAGGGTCATGCTGGCTGCGGATGGCGTCGAGGCCTCCACCATCTTCACTGCCCACCAAGGGGAGATCGATGTGGTGCTCACGGACATGATGATGCCTGTCATGGATGGCCTGGCCACGATCCAGGTGCTCATGCGCATGAATCCCCAGGTCCGCATCATCGCCGCCAGCGGCCTGAGCGTCAAAGACATGGTGGTCAAGGCGACCGCCGCCGGCGTGAAGCACTTCATCCCCAAGCCCTACTCGGCGGAAACGCTGCTGAAGACTGTGGCCCAGGTGCTGCAGCGCTAGAGGATTTGCTGCTGCTGCTTTTACTTCTGCTTCGCCTCGTAGCCTGGCAGCGGTTTGCCGTTTTCGTCCAGCTTGCCGCAGGCCCACAGCAGTCCGCGCGCCACCAGGTCCAGATACACCGGGGACTGCATCGTCTCATTGCCGTGGCCCAGCGTGGTGCCAAAGACCTTCGCCTTGCCGTATTCGTTCACCCAGATCACGTTGTGGTCCTTCTTCGTGTCTTCGCCATAGGCCTTTGCCAGCGGCACAAAGTGATCCCAAAGCTTCTCGTTCTTGTAGAGTTCGTCCTTCGCGTCGAGCCACTCGGCGGGGAAGCCTTTCATGACCGGGTGTCCTTCGGCAATGTTCTTCACATGCAGGTCCCGGTTTTTCTCATGGCTCATCGAGGTCTGGCCCACGCACTTGCGCCATTCGTCGGTTTTGGCCGCGCGGTAGCTGTGCGTGGAGCAGTGCAGCATCACCGCCGGCACTCCGTCATGGTGCGCCTTGGCGATGCGCTCCACAAACGCCACGTCCTCGATCGCGCCAAAGCACTCGTTGTGCAGCACCACGTCATAGCCCTCGGCCCAGTTGTCCTTTTCGTAGATCGAGATCTTGTGGCTCTTGTCTTTCTTACCTTCAGGCCCTTCCTCATGCACGATGGTGAACTCCACATTCGCACGCGAGCTCAGCCCCTCGCTCAGGATCATCTTTTGGTTTTCATAGTCATGGCAGCAGCCGCCGGTCACCATGAGGACTTTCAGCGGCTTCACCTCCGTGTTCGGAGCGGCGGCTACAAACAGGCAGGCGATGGAAAAGAGGGAGATGAGAAGGGGACGCATGGGGGGGAGCAGGCAGGGTTGGGTGGCCGAGTATGCGCGGTATCCGTCCTCTGTCTTTCACGATTCTTGCGCTGCAGTGGTTCTATCTTGCGTGCGGCATAGGATATTTGTTAAATGGCGGGGGAAATTTCTTTTATGCGAATCTGGTTCTTTTTTCTCGCCTCCACCCTCGTTTGTTTCGGACAGTCCGCGCCGCCCCCGGGTTCTGAGGCGGAAAAATACCATCTCATGCTGCTGAAGCGGCCCCAACCCGGCCTCGTTTATGACAGGTTCTACTCCGCCTGGATGGAAACCGGCACCGCCGACTCCCTCGCGGCCTTTCTCAGCGCCCGCACCACCACCGCCGCCGACCTCCTCCTGCTGGCAATCTTCCATGACCAGCGCGGCAACGAAGCCGAGGCCCTGAAAGCCTACACCTCCGCCCTGGAGCGTGACGGCTCCAATGCGCGGGCATGGCTGCAGCGCGCCAAGCTGGAGGCACGCATGATGAATTTCGAGACCGCGCTCAAATCGCTCGCCTCAGCCGACAAGACCTCCTCGGAAACCGCGATGGCCCGCGAGATCGGTCAGCTGCGCGGTCGCTGGCTTCTGCGCACAGGCAAGCCCGATGCCGCCTTGCAGGCATGGCGGGATTTGCTGAAGGCCAGCGCAGATGACGAGGACTTGGTCGAGGAGGTGGTGGATCTCCAGCTCGACGAAGGTTTGTTTTCCGAGGCGGAGGCTCAGATGCAGGCCCTTATCTCCAAGACCAAGGACGCCTATGCCAAAGTCGTGCGCCAGCTCCGGCTGGCGGAGATCCAGCTCCGCGCCACAAAAAAAGAGGCCGCTCTGGCCATGATGACCGAGACGCTGGCAAACACTGGCCAGGGCACCTGGATCGAAGGCGAAGTGCTGGCCCAGATTGAGGCCACGTTTCGTCGGGATGAAAACCTCAGCGGCCTGGTGAAGGAGCTGGAAAAACTTCAGGCCGCGCACCCTCAGCGCACGGCGCTTGAGCGCCAGCGTGCACGCTTGCTGGCAGAGCTTGGGGAAAAAGACAAGGCCCTGGCTGCATACGCAGCACTCCTGCAAAAGACGCCCGGCCAGCGCGATCTGCGGGAAAGCTACCTGGATCTGCTCGCACGCTTTGAGCAGTTTAAGGAGGCCATCGCCCAGACCCGCGTTCTACTCGAGCAGTCCCCGGAGGATCGAGAATTGCTCATCCGGCTGGCCACTCTTCAGGAACGTGCCAAGGACATGCCGGCATCCAAGGCCACCCTGGAAAAATTTCTCGCGGCAAAGGACGCCGCCGAGTTTGATCACCTCCGCGTCGCCCGCTTGTATGAGAGCTGGGACCGCGTCGATGAGGCCACCCAGGCCTACGAGCGCATGGTCGCGGCATTCCCAGACAGCAGCGCCGCCAGGGAGGCCCAGGCTCATTACCTGCACCGCAGCGGCAAGCGCGATGCCGCCCTGGCCATCTGGCATGCACTGGCGAAAAACGGAGATCTTCCCCAAGTCATGGCGGTAGGGCAGGCTCTTATGGCCCGCATCGAGTCGCAGGCCGCCTTGGAAGTGCTGCAGCAGCGCCATGCCGAGTTCGCCAGTGACGATCGTTTCCTCGCGCTGCTGATCAACGCGGCGCTCAGCGCCAAGAAGCCGGTCGATGCCATCCCATGGGCGCTGGCGCGTGCGCGCGCCACGACGGATGTCGCCTTCATGGACGATGCTTTGCGGCAGGTCATTCTTTGCCTGAACGCGGACGAGGTGAAGTACGCGGACACCCTGGCCGCGCTGCAAAAAGGCACCCCCACCGTGCAGGAGCGCATGCTGCTTTCCGCCCTTCTTGAAGAAAAACAGGACCGCATGGGCGCGGAAAAAACACTGCGCGAGATTCCCCCCGAACACGCCCTCGCGGCTCAGACGCGTCTTCTAAAGCTCATGGAATCCCGCCAGGACTGGCTGGGTGCCAGCGCCGAGGCGGAAAAGCTCATCGCCATGCCGCAGGGCAGGACCTCCACCAATCTGCAGCGCCTCGTGGATCTTGCAGAACGCGCCGGCAAACCGGATCAGGCGCTGAAATGGGTCGCCGACTGGAAGACGCTCTCTCCCGGCTCCTCCTCGCCGTGGCTGCGCGAGGCAAAACTGCTTCAGCTGGATGGCAAAGGGCGCGAGGCCTTGAAGGTCCTGCAGGCCGCCGCGCGGAAGTTTGCAGACGATGAGGCCGTGGCGGACTCCCTCGCCTCCGCTTACACAGAGCTGGGTCAGATGAGCGATGCCGAGAAGATCTACCTCTCGCTGTTTGAAAAGGAGGACAAGCCCGAGGATAAAATGCGCTGGGTCGGCACTCTGGCTCGGCTGGCCAATGATCGAGGACAGTTGAAGGCTCTCATTGAAAAATTCATTGATCGCCAGCGCACCAATCGCGCGGACGCCGCGCCCTGGCTGGCCTTGGCGGAGATCTACCGCGTGGCGGGCAATACCACGGAGCAGGAACGCTCCTTGCGCGAGGCCATGCGCCTCCGTCCGGAAGACGCTAATCTCGCCATGCAGATCGCACGCGCCGAGCTGGACATGGGCCAGTGGAAGCGTGCCATCGAAGATCTCCAGCGTGTCGCCTCACGCGCCAAGGGCGGCCGCGTGCAGCAGATGATCGCATCCATCCAGATCGAATATGGAGACGCCAATGCCGGCTACCGCATGCTCTACGAACTGGCTGGCGGCGCGCAGATGGATGCCGATGACGCCATCACTCTGGCCAAAAGCATGTCCGCTCAGCAGGAATGGTCGAGGATGGTCAGCTTTCTGGAGCCGTTGCTCCGCCGCTATCCGGATGATTACCGCCTGGCTTATCTGCAGGCCGTCGCCCTGGAGGAGTCCGGCAAGTCAGACCCCTCCGCTTCCCTGTTCATCCGTCTCATGGCCCAGTCCCAGGAACTGCCTTCGATCGTCGCCTCCACCAAGACCAAGGCGGTCAACCAGTTCGACACCGACTGGGTGGAGAAGAACATGCCGAAGGGCTACGTAGGGCTGGCCCGTTTGACCGGTTCTGGCACCTACTACCAGGCTTACAACTATCGTTCGCAGTCATACCGTATGGCAGGCCAGAACTCCAAAGCGGTCATCACTCCCGCCGATCTCGGCCACCTCAAGGCCGCATCCCTTGTTCATTTGGTCAGCCTCATGAAAGGGGAGCCGGCGCAGAAACAAAAGGCCTGGATGACAGACGCAATGAGCGCGGGCGTGCCTGGCGCTGGTTACCTCGACGCCCTTGATGTCGATCAGTATTTCAATCTGCGCGAAAGCCCCGACGCGCAGGAAAAACACCCCGATGACGACGTTTTGCTCGCCTGGATCATCGAAAATGCTGAGAATCTCAACTTCGAAACCGCCGCGAAATCGTTTGAGCGTTTCAAAGGCAGATTCCAAATGCTGGCATTCCGAGCCGCCGTCGTTGCCGTGAGAGCGGATGCTGACCGAGGTCCACCGCTCCTCACAGAGGCTTTGGACCTGTGGGACAAAGCGCCTTCGGAGGAGAAAAAGAAATACGGCGTCGTGGATTACTCTTTGAGATCCATGCTCGGCGGAAACCAGAGCATGCGTGAGGAGGAGGAATCCTCGGGCGTTCTGCCGGCACCGTTGCGCCGCCGCATTTTGACCCTCATCTTGAGCAAGCTCGACGATACTTATGAAGGGGCGCAGCAGCAGAAGGTTTACCATACCTTCCTGCCATTTGACGCCAATGCCTGCCGAACCCAGGAGGCATGGAAGGAGTTTGCAGCACTCCTGGAGCGCGAGGTCCGCATCTGGACGGAGCATGAACCCACGCGTCAGGAATGGATCAAATACGCTGCACAGTTTCAGCGCCGCACTCGGAATCCCGTGGTCGAGACGATCTCTCGCCTGCCTTTCCCCTCCGGAACACAGGTGCCTCCCCAAATGGTATTCTACTTCGGGAGAAAGGACATGTACAACGCTCGCGACGATGACAAGCTGGAGCCGGAGCCGGAGGAGTATGCCGGACTGAAGCCCTTCATCGCGGGTATGAAGTCTCCCGTCTTGCGTGCCTTGCTGTTCTACAAGGCTGGAGATCGCTCATTGGCGGAAAAGGAGATCACTCAACTCCTCGCCGCCCCTGCACCCAGTGTCGATGACATCCTGCTCGCGGCCTCCTGGTTCGGCATCGAGGAAAAATACGACCGCGTAGCCGCCTTGCTCCTGCAGGCCGCCTCCATGAATGTTCCCCTCGGTGTCCGCCCGGCCTTTGACACAGCCCTCGCGCATGTGGCGCTGAAATTAAAGCCGCAGCCGGGCAGTCCTCTGCTCGAGCCTGCGCAGATGGCGCTGCGGCGTATGCGCAGCGCCCGTGTCAGTGTTGAGCAGAAGGAGGAGCTCATTGCCGCCATGAAATCCCTCGGCATGCAGGATGAGGCGGAGCAGTGGGCGCGCATCGCCATGGCTCCTGCTCCCGCTGTCTCACCACGCACTCAGTCCTATGTCAGCACCTCAAGCATTGACACAAACAAGCTCAAGACACTTCTGGCTGGCGGCGAGGATGAAGCCATCCTCAAGGAGGCCGTGGTTCAGCTGCGTCGTGCGCTTGCCTACGCATCCAATGGCAATGGCAGCTATGCCTCCAGCCGGGCCAAAGAGATCATGCGTCTGGTCACCAGGCCGGGCATGGGCGCAAAAATCCGCGCCGTCTTTGACCCCGGGGAGACCGCCTCGGTGGCAAAGCTCTTCGAGCAGGCGCAGTTTCTCATGCTCATCGAGCAAAAGCTGGAGGCCGTGAAGGTCCTGGAGAAGATCTTGACCGTCAATCCCCAGCACTTCGAGGCACGTCTGCATCTGTGCGCCATCATCGCTACCACGAATTCAGAACGTGCGGTGAAAATGATGTCCGAAGTTCCCCTCTCGGCCTTCCAGCAGAGCGGCACCGGCAATCTTGTCACCGACATGCTGAACAGGAATGACTCCGTTGGCTTCGAAGCGCGCATGAACATCATCACCGTGCTGACCCGTGTGCTGGATTCCCTGCCGTCCGGCAGTGGAGTCAAGGGGTTGGAATGGATGATCGACCTTCCCGGCATCACCGCAAACTCGACCTATCGCGCACCTCGGCTCCGGCATCTGTACTCCCGCCCGGGATACTCCATGGAAGACGAAGATGACGATGACGGGTGCCTCCCCGCATCTTCTCCTGAAGCTTTAAAACGTCGCGAAGTCCATGACCGTCTGTGCCTAGCTCTCATGAAGCACCCCGCTTTGGCTGAGGAAGGCTTTCGCCGTTTTGCCTGTCTGGTCATTTCGGAGGGAAATAAAATGGAGGAGCTCGCGTCCACCGCCCATCGCCTGCTGGAGGAGGCCACAACAGCTCAGGGCACTAAGCGGTCCGCGGGGCTTAACCGTCGGTACAATTTTTATCAGGAAGTGACCGGTCTGTGGGCGCCCACGCCTGCAGAGTTTCTCGTCTGGAAGGCCTGGAAGGAAAACCATCCGGAACGCGTCGCTCAGGAGATCATGCCTCTGGCCTCGGCCGCTCTGGACGCCACGCGCCTCGGCGTTCTGCGTGCGCAGTGGAATGTCTGGTCCTGCAAGCCCGAGGATTTCATTCAGAAATCCAGGGCCTTTTTGACCACGATCTCCAGTCGTGGTTCCTTCGGCTACGGCAACGACCCTCATCTGGTCTGGCTCACCGACCGCTGGGAGGAGCGCAACCTTGCTGGAACTCCGTTGGATGAATTGATCGCGGGCGGCATGAAACAGGTGCGCAACTTTGGTGAGGGCTATGCTGTTTCCCACTACCTTTCCGCGCGCCACCGGCTGCGCCCCGACGCTGCCGTGGAGCCTTTCTTGATCCAGATCATCGCGGGAGCACTGGGGGCCAATCAGAGCACCTGGGCCAAAACCATCGGCACCACCATCGATGCACGCTACGGCCGTGGTGGCTCCTTCAACAACCCTTCCGCCTACACGATGCTCCAAATCATCGACAACATGATCCGCAAGCCTGTGACATTCGGCCCGGGTCTGCAGATGGCTGTGCTTGTAGGTGCCAATGAAAACTCCAACTGGCTGCGCAACGTCGGTTACAACATCGAGCGTGTCACCAAGTCCCCCCAGCATGTGATTTCCAGCTTGGAGGCACTGGGCTTCCTGGGAGGGCCGGAGCAGATCATCCTCACCAATGATTCCAACTGCGTTCAGGTTGTCTTCCTCAAAAAGGTCCGTGAACACCGCGACACCATGGGCGAGGTGCGGACCAAACTGGCGGAGCGGGAGCAGCGCACTTTTGGTGCTGAGTTCTGCGAGGCCTTCCTCCAGGATGCTCCAGCCGGCCCCCTCACCGCTCTCCTGAAACGTCGCGCAGCGGATGTGGCAAAGATCCCGGTGAAAAGCGGCCCCGCCTTCATCAGCCTCCTCAAGTCCCAGATCACAGCGCTGGGCCAGCCCGCCTCGGCCGATCCCGCCTTGGTCACGGCGTTGGATCCTCTCCTCGGCGCCGAGCGCCAGAAGGCCATGGCTGAGATCGACAAATGGATCGCCGCCGCTCGCACCGAGGATGTGCATTCAGACCCCGGCACCTATGCGGAGAAGGTCAAAGATATGCTGAAGACTCTCATCCCCGGAGATCTCGACAAGGCACAGAAACTCTTCCTTCACGCCTGCGAAATCATGGAGGTCAAAATCCGTGCGGGCGGATGGAATGGCTACTCAGGCGCCAATGCCTGGACCAGCCGCTCCAACATTCTGGACGAGTTGAAAAAGGAGTGGCCCAAGCCCGAGACCATGGCCTTCGTCATGCGCCTCTGCCATGAAGACACCACGGGCAATCTCTCGTCAGACGGCTGGGCGGCCAACAGCGGCTATGGTCAGGTGCTCGTTGAAATCTGGCGCAACAACGGCGGTGCTGCCACCATGGGGCGCGGCATTGACGCCATGCTGGCGCGCACGGCTGAAGTCCTGCAGGACACGCCGCACACCCTCATGCCTCTCGCCTTCTTCGACTTCTATCAAAGGCTGCCGCAGAGTCTGCGCGTGCCCGCCATGAAGTACGCGGCCAAACTGCCCGCTTCGCACCCGCAGCTCGCGTTGGGCCGGGAGCTCGACTTCGCTGGGCGCTTCTTCCTCAGCACAGATCCGCAGTCGCGCCAGAATGCCGGCTTTCAGAAAGCCATCGAAGAACTCGGCGGCATGCAGCTCGCATGGGAGCACCACCGCACTCTTCTCCGTGCGGACAAGGCCAGTCCACGCGTGCGTCAGGCCCTCGTTCATTTCCTTTCCTACTGGTCTCATGACGACATCGACCCCGAGTGCACCAGGCTCGGTGCCGCCGCGGCCCTCGTGTCCATGAAACAAAAGGACTGCATCCACGGCTACCAGTACGGCTGGATCCTTCGCGCCTTCAATCTGCTCCCGGTGGACGAGGCCTGGCTCGCTGAAGCCCAGCAGCACTGGGATGCCTGGATGGCACGCTCCATCAATGGTGGCATGAGCAAATACGAGCCCTGTGACTGGGTCATCAACAGCATGCTCCGCATGACTGCCCGCTCCGGCAAGGATGACTGGATGCGCGAAATGCTGCGCCGCTTTCATCACACCTTCAGCAATGAACAGTCCGCCATTGTCAGTCTCATGCTCGGCGGCCAGCCAAAGCTCGCCGCGGAACATTTCAAATCCGAATGGCGCGGCTTTTTGATGGACCCGCAAAAGGAGCTGCTATGGAGCAAGGAGATCGTGAGCAACCTCCCCGCTTTCAAGGAAGCCTGTGGCGACCCCGGCCTCGCATTGCTTGGAGAGATCTACCTCTCCTACATCAAGGATCCTTCCAAGGCCGAACAGTCTTCCATCCCCGGCTTCAAGGGCAGGGACGATCGTTTCATCGACATCGCCAAGCGGCTCAAGGACACCAAGTTCACCGATGAAGAGATGCGCAAGGACTGCGTCGAGGTCCTCTGCAATGTTTACGGAGCCGCGGACGCCATCCGCGATGTAGTGGACGAAGTCGCCGCCAAGACCAACATCGAGGCGATCGCAGCCCTGGATCATACCTGGGAGCACTGGCGCCAGCTCAAGCCCGTTCAGTTCGCATACGGCTGGAAAGCCGCGCACGGAGACCTGCAGCCAGCCCTCGCCGCTTATGATCGCGCTCTGTCCGTCCGCTCCAGCTCAAGCTACCTCCAGCGCTCCGTTTTGAAAGAGTCCGGCTGGGGGCCCACCTGGGTGGCCAGCTGGCACTGGGGCCGCGAGTCAGAGGCCGGTCGCGTGCCGGAGATTCGGGCGCTTCTTCCTTTCCATGATCACGTCATATCCAAAACGCCTCCTGAAATGCGCGACGACCATGTGTCCGACTGCGTCAGCCAGAAGTGGTTCATTCACCTCGCTCTGAACGAACCCGAAGTTTTCGCCTCCTGGCGCAAAGGTCTTAAAGAGGAGGACCGCCGCGACTTCAAAAAGCGCGTCATCGAGGACTGGGACATATGGAGCTTCGTCCGCCAGTATTCGGGCACGCAGAAAAAGATGCGCCTCACTCCCGAGGAGCGCGCCGGGTTGGTGGCCGCTGTGGCCAGGGACGAATGGTGTGCCGCCAAATATCCCGCCGCCGGTCCCGGCATTCCGAACCTCATCGCTGACATCGTGCAAAAGAGCACAGTCTTCAAGCCGGACGAACTCGTGCCCGTCGCCGCCCAGATCGCCACCGCCCTGCCGCGTATGGGACGCACCGCCGGCGAGGCTGGAGACCTCCTCGCCGCCAATGGCAAAAACGAAGCCGCCGTCCCTCTCTTCGCCCTGGCCTTTGAGCATGCCAGAAAAGGAAACGAAAAGGACTACAACCTCGCCGCAGGCTATGCCGTGAAGCAGGCCGAAATCCTTGAGCGCACCGGCAAAAAACTCGAAGCCCTGCAGGTGCTGAAGTCGCTCGAAGAGAAGCGCCTGGGCGGCGGTGTTAAAAAAACCGTCGAGACCGCCATCACTCGTCTTTCCAAGTAAACCCAAGCAATGCCTTGTCTTAAACGTCTTGCTCTGGTAAAACCCATTCAATTCCGCACTCCATGCCTGCTCACGATCGAATCCTCGCGTTTCTGTCTGCCGTGAAAGCCCGTCTTGATCTCGCTTGGCTCGTTCGGGCCTTCAGCGGTTCTCTTCTGGTCGTCGGCTCCGCGCTCAGCCTGTGGTGCCTCGTCTGGGTGCTGCAAGGCTACGCCGTGCCCGCCACCGGCTACCTCGCCGCTGCGGTCGCTCTGCCCGTCTTCGCCCTCGTCGCCTGGCAGTTCGGGCGCGCCTCCCAGCGCAAGGCGGCACGCATGGCGGACGTGTTTTTCAATCTCAAGGACGCCATCAGTTCCCACCTCGGTTTCAATGACGAGCATCGCGAAGGCGACTTCATCGCCCTTCAGGCGGAGGCCACCGCCGTGCGTGTGCAGGCACTCTCTCCGCGCAGCATTCCCGTGCAGTGGCCCCGCCGCGTGCTCACCATCGCCGGTGTGCTGCTTCTGTCCTGCTTCGTCATGGGCTTCAAAAAGAATTCCCCCATCGTCGTTGAACGTCTCGCGCTTGAAGCAGAGACCGAGCTCAAGAGCGACGAGATCAACAAAGAGCTCGAAAAGCAGGTCGAGGAACTCCTCAAATCTGCCAGCGAAGACGAGAAGGAGCTTCTCCATCCCGACGAATGGCGCCAGTGGGTCAAAGAACTGCGCGAGACCAAGGACCGCAAGGAGGCCATGCGCCAGTACGCCGAGCTTGAGCGCAAGATCGCCGATGCCGCCCAAAAGCTTGGCCAGCGCGAAACCGAGCAGCTTCTTGCCAAAGCCGCGCAGGAGATGAAGCAAAACGCCGAGCTCAAGCCCATCTCCAAATCCCTCGAAGAACAAAACTACCGCCACGCCGCCGAACAGCTTCGTCAGATGAAACTTCAGGCAGACGTCCGCAAGCCCGACGAAGCGCAGAAGGAACTTGCCCGCCTCAAGTCCGCCGCCCAGCGCATGGCCTCCGCCGCCCGCAATTTCCAGCAGCGCACCGGCCAGCAGGGAAATCAGGGGAAGGGGAATCAGTCGCAGTCCAGCCAGAACCAGAACTCCCAGCAAAGCGGTCAGAATCAGCAGCAGTCCCAGGGACAGCAGGGCAGCCAGGGTCAGCAGAGCATGGACCAGCAGATGACCGCGCTCGAGCAGTCCGTCCAAAATTTGGAACAACAGCTCCAGCAGCAACAACAGCAGCAGAATCCCAATCAGAACCAAAGCCAGTGCCAGAACTGCCAAAACCAGGCCAATCAAGCCCTGCAAAGCCTCTGCCAGAGCATGTGCCAGTCCTCCGCCAAGCGTGATGTGATGAAAAAACTCCTTTCGCTCAGCCAGTGCACCAGCAAATGCCAGGGATTCATGTGCGACAAAGAATGCCAGAGTCTCAAGGCCTGCCTGAAGCCCGGCAAAAACGCGGGTTATGGCAGCCTCGAAAGCCGCCGCTCCGAAAGCGAAGCCACTCAGGACAATGGCAATCGCGATCAGCTCACCGGCCAGAAAGGCAGCGGCCCCAGCAACACCAGCATGGAGTCCGCAGACAGCGGCACCGGCCGCGCCACACGCACCGCCACCGTTCAGGAAAAGGCCTTCCAGCGCCAGGTTGAAAGCTTCATCCAGCGCGAAGACGTGCCCGCCGAAGTCAAAGAAGGCGTGAAGGAATACTTCAAAGGCATCCAGCAGGTCGGCGATGAAAACGCCGCAGCCCCCGTCACCAGGTAAAGCTGACTCAAAGAAGTCGCTTCATCATTCCGCATTCGTCATTTTTCCACTTCCATTCTCATGCCCGAAACTCCCGTCGCCGTCACCCACTTCAAAGAAACCTTTGAAAAACTCAGAGCCGAAGTCTCCAAATTCATCGTCGGGCAGCAGGACATCATCGAACAGGTCTTGAGCGCCGTCATCTGTGGCGGTCACGTTCTTCTCGAAGGTGTTCCTGGCCTTGGCAAGACCGCTTTGGTCAACACGCTGGCCAAAGCCCTCCATCTCAAATTCCAGCGCATCCAGTTCACGCCCGATCTTCTCCCTGCCGACATCGTGGGCACCCAGATCCTCGTCGAGCGCGCTGGCCAGAAAGTCTTCGAATTCCAGCAGGGCCCCGTCTTCTGCAACGTCCTCCTCGCTGACGAAATCAATCGCGCCACACCCAAGACCCAGTCCGCCCTGCTCGAAACCATGCAGGAAAAACGCGTCACCGTTGCCGGCACTTCGCACAATCTTGGCTCGCCTTTCTTCGTGCTCGCCACGCAGAATCCCATCGAGCAGGACGGCACCTACCCTCTCCCAGAAGCCCAGCTTGATCGCTTCTTCTTCAAGCTCTACGTCCCCGTCCCCAGCCACGGCGACTTCATCGAAATCCTCAACCGCACCGGCGGCAAATCGACTCCCGAGATCAACGCCGTCGCCACCGGTGATGACATCCTGCAAATGGGCCAGGTCGTGCGCGAAGTCCCGCTCGAGGCCAGTGTGCAAGACTACCTCGTCAAAATCGTCCGCGCCACGCATCCCACCGATGTGAATGCCACCGATCGCGTGAAAAAATACGTGCGCCACGGCTCCTCACCACGTGGCGCACAGACCATCCTTGCCGCCGCACGCGTTCGCGCTCTGCTCGATGGCCGCTACCACGTCGCCCGCGAAGACATTGCCAAGGCCGCCACCCCCGCTCTCCGTCATCGCATTCTCCTCTCCTTCGAAGGCGAGGCCGAAGGCGTGAAGACAGACGAAGTCATCGCCGATGTGATCGAAAAGGTGAAGGCATGACGCTCACCGATCCAGCCTTCATCCGCCGGCTCGACTCCCTCTACTTGCTTGCGCGCAAGATCCTGGGTGGCTCGTTGCAGTCGGATCGTCGCAGCACCAAAAAAGGCGCGGGCATCACCTTCGCCGATTACGCCCAGTACTCACTCGGCGATGATTACCGCAGCATCGACTGGCGCATCTACGCCAAGTTCGAATCCCTCCTCATCAAGCTCTTTGAGCTGGAGGAAGACGCCACCATCTATCTCCTCATCGATGGCAGCCCCTCGATGGCCAGCAAGCACGCCTACGCCAAGCAGCTTGCCGCAGCGCTTGGCTACATCGCCCTCAATACCCTCGACCGTCTCGCCGTTTACGGCCTCGCCGATCGCCTGCAGCCCTTGTTCGAACCCTCGCGCGGTCGCAACCAAGTCATCCCCTTTCTCCGCTCTCTGGACGCCGCACAAACCTTCGGCGGCAACACCGATCTCAATGCCTGCGCGCGTGAATTCGAAGCACGCCACCGCCGCAAAGGCCTCGTCTGCGTCATCTCAGATTTCCTCCTGCCCGGCGGCTACGAAGAAGGCCTGAGCCGCCTCCAATGGCACAAGCACGAAGTCTTCTGCCTGCAAACCCTCGACGACAACGACCTCCGCTGTGAGTGGAAAGGGGACGTCACCCTCGAATGCGTCGAGACCGGCCGCAGCGAACGCGTCACCATCTCCCCTCGCGAGGCCAAGCTCTACGAAGACGCCATGGCCGAGTGGAACGCTGGCCTGAAGCAGACCTGCGCCAAACGCGGCCTCGGTTTCCTATCCACCAATACAGACGCATCCTTTGAAGCCGTCATCACCGACCTCCTGCGTCGCGGAGGTCTCGTCACATGACGCTTCTTGCTCCAGCATTTCTCTGGACCCTGGCGGCCCTCGCACCGCTGGCGGCGATCTATTTCCTCAAAGTGCGGCCGCGCAAAAAGCCCGTCACCGCCTTCTTCCTCTGGCAGAAGATCTTCACCGAGAAAAAAGCCTCCGCCCTCTTCAAGCGCCTGCGGGATGTCTTGTCGCTGCTGCTCATGGCCCTCGCCTTTGCCGCCATCGCTTTCGCCCTGGCAGAGCCAGACTTCGCCGGAGATGAACGCAAAGACCTCCTCATCGTCGTCGATCATTCCGCCTCGATGTCCGCCAAAGACGGCGCCACCACCCGCCTCGAAAAAGCCAAAAAACGCGCCCGCGATCTCATCGCAGGCATGAATGGCACGCAGCGCGCCGCCGTTGCCTCCTTCGCCGAAGTCACGCGCATCCTTGAGCACCCCACCCGCCATCGCAAAGCCCTCATCGAAGCCGTCGATGCCATCCAGCCCACCGAACTCCCCTCCCGCGTCGAAGCCCTGCGCGCTCTGCAACCCGGCGACGAATGGATGAAGGACACCCGCGTCCTCCTCATCACCGATGGCTGCCTCGATCTCCCCGACCGCCTTCCCAATGTCGAAGTCTTGCGCATCACCGACTCCGCCAAAAACATCGGCATCGCCCGCGCCGACCTCCGCAGCGTTCCCGGCGGCCCCGCACGCCTTGGCCTGTTCATCCTCCCCGTCTCGTCCTTCACTGAACCCGTCAAAACCGACATCACCCTCACTCATGTCGATTCCGACCGCATGGTGAAGATCATCCCAATCACCTTAAATCCCGGCGAAAATCCCGCCATCACCCTCACCCTCGATGATGCCCCCACCGGCTCCTGGAAAGCCACCCTCGGCCTCGAAGACGCCCTCGAAAGCGACAACACCGCCTACCTCTACGTCCCGCCAAGTCAGCCCGTTCCCGTCGCTGTTTTGGCGGACGATCCCTTCTTTTTCCAAAACGCCGTTAGCGCCTTCGAACGCAGCGACCAACTCCTCTCCCTTGCACAGGAAACCAAATCCGCCCGCCTCATGCTCAGCAAGGGCAAGGTGCCCGCCGACATCAGCACCGTCGTCTTCCAGCCCACCGGCGAAGCCACAGTCTGGTCCAACGTCGGCGCAGAAATCGCCGCGCCTGTCCCAAAGGTTCTCGCCAAAGATCATCCCCTGCTGCGCTATCTCGATGCCGAAAGCATGACGTTCGCAGGTGCCCGTCAGATCACCGCACCCACCGGCGCCGTTATCCTCGTCGCTGACGAATCCGGCCCGCCCTTGATCTACCTCATGCGTCAGGGCGCCCAAACCGTCTGTGTCGTCAATCTGGATCCCCTCGCCGCTCAGTTTTACCTCAGCGCCTGGTTCCCCGTGCTCATTCACAACGCCGCCGCACACCTCACCCATCGCGAGGACATGCCGCCCGCCACTCTTCCCACTGGCTCCACCGCCCGCGTCCCCGGTCGCGCCGATCCCACTCCCTTCGGCCCTATGCTCACCACCGGTTTCCACCAAGCTGACGAATGGACCTTCGCCACCTCCCTCGTCTCCCCCGAAGAAAGCCTCCTGAAAAACGACACCCTCAAAGAAAGCGTCAAGCCCATCGCCAGCGGCGAAGCCCCCAGCTACTGGCTCCTCGTCCTCGCCCTCGGCGTCCTCGTCACCGAGTCCATCCTCTACGACAGGAGGAAAGTCGGATGAGCACAGAGTTTGACATTCACACCGGATCAGCGCACACTTTGTTCCATGGTCACCGGTCCGGACGCTCTCCGCAAAGTGCGCTTGAGTCAGCGCAATCCTACCTATCTGGAGTTTCTCTCCCAGATGGAGCGCAACCATCCGGAGAACGCGAAGCTCTACGCCGAGTACAGACGCAGGCACTTGTTGGATCCTCAAGACAAGCCGGGTACCATTTCCCTTTCGGCTCACCTTGTGAGTGGCGTGACCGGCTAGCCCAGCGGCAATGTAGCTCGGTATTCCGATACCGAGTCAGCGCCGCCGCGAAACCTGTGCTCCGCATTACGCCGCCGTATGCCACCCGCATGCCGCTGAAAGCCGGTGATCAAGCCAACACGCCGGAGGTGCGCCAGCCATGAGCTTCACCACCTTCACCCCTCTCCTCTGGCTCCTCCTGCTCTCAGTCGCAGGCTACGGCTACTGGCGCTCCCTCGTTGACCGCCCCAGCGGCCTCAAACTCACCTCCTTCATCCTGCGCATTCTCGGCGTCGTGCTCCTCGCTCTCGCCCTCTGCCAGCCCTATGCAGGCGAAGAGTCAGACGAAGCCCACGTCGTCTTCCTCGTCGATGTCTCCCAGTCCATCGATCTCGAGTCCGCCAAAGACGCCCTCAAACAAATCGACGCTGGCATCAAAGCCCTGCGTCCGCAGGACACCCATTCGCTCTTCGCCATGGCCAATGGCCTGCGCGACAAAAAGCTCCCCGCCCTCACCAAGATGCTCGACGACTGGACCAAAGGCGTCGCCGATGATGCCTTCCGCTCCCATACGCGCCTCGGCGATTCCTTGCTCGCCGCCCGCCTCGCCTTTCCCGCAGGCAAAGCCAAGCGCCTCATCATCTTCAGCGATGGCATCGACACCGAGTCCGGCGTGGACTCTGCTCTGGAACAACTACGCCGTGAAGGCGTGGACGTGAAATTCGCAACCCTCAAAACCCTCAGCGAACCCGAGGCCGCCCTAGTCGCTCTTGAGAGCACCTCCCCCTTCGCCTTCCACGGCGAAGTCCTCCGCCTCACCGCACGCGTCATCGCCAATCAGCCCATGAACGCCCGTGTGCGCCTGCTGAATAAAGGCGTCGCCGTTCAGGAAATAACCGTCGCCCTCAAGCCCGGCGAAGACGCCAAAGTCTGGTTCGATACCGAGATGACCACTCCCGGCCCCAGCGTTTGGAGCGCCGAGATCATTCCCGAGCGCGATCACTTTCCCATCAACAACCAAGCCACCACCACCATCACCGTCCGTGGCAAGCCCCGCATCCTCGTCATCCATCAGGACGAGAAAAAAATGCGCCCCTTCATCCGCTCGCTCAAAGAGCAGGACTTCGATGTCGATCTCCGCGGCAAGCGCGGCCTCCCCGAAGGCATGGAAGACATGCTCTCCTTCGATGCCATCGTGCTCGCCAACATTTCCGCCACCGACATGACCCCGCGCCAGATGAGCCTGCTGCGCAGCTATGTCTCCGACTTCGGCGGTGGTCTCTTCATGACCGGCAGCGAAAACAGCTTCGGCCTCGGCGGCTACTACAAATCCCCCGTCGAAGAAGTCCTCCCGCTCGTCTCACGCTTCGAAAAAGAAAAAGAAAAGCCCTCCCTCGCCATGGCCTTGGTCATCGACAAAAGCGGCTCCATGTCCGGCCTTCCATTGCAAATGGCACGCCAGGCCGCCAAGAGCGCCGCCGAACTTCTCGGCCCCCAGGATCAGATCGCCGTAGTCGCATTCGATGGCGAGGCCCAGATCATCTGCGAAATGACCCCCGCCTCCCAGCAGGGCACCATTCAGGCCGCCATCGATTCCATCGCAGAAGGTGGCGGCACCTTCATGTACACCGGCATGGTCGCCGCCAAGGACATGCTCGAGCGCACCACCGCCAAAGTGAAGCACATGATCTGCCTCACCGATGGTCAAACCCAGGAAGCCGACCACATGGGCCTCGTGCAGCAACTCGTGGACAGTGGCGTCACCGTCTCCACCGTCGGTCTCGGCGAAGGCGCTGCCCGCGAACTCCTCGCGCAAATCGCCGAAGCAGGGAAGGGGCGCTATTACGAAAGCAACGACCCCGCCACCCTCCCGCAGATCTTCACCAAGGAAACCACCCAGGCATCGAAGAGCGCCGTGCAGGAAGGCGTCTTCACCCACATCGGCATCACCGAGCACCCCATGCTTGCCGGTTACGAATCCGCGGGCCTCCCCGTCGTCCTCGGCTACGTCATGACCGAAGCCAAGCCCGCCGCCCAGGTCCTCCTCGGTGCGGAGAATGGCGATCCCCTCCTCGCCGTCGGCCGCTTCGGCCTCGGCATCGGTCTCGCCTACACCGGAGATCTTACCGAAGTCTGGGGCGGCGAATGGCTCGCATGGGACGGCTGCGGCCGCTTCTGGGCACAGGTCCTGCGCGGCGCACTGCGCAAGGCAGACGTCGAAGGCATGGAGTCACGCGGCGAAATCCGCGACGGCGCATGGATCATGAAAATCGACCGCCGCGGTGAAGATGGCGCACCTGTTTCCGGCATCCATTGGGCCGCCCAGTCCCTCGACGAAAATGGCAACACCCAAGACGTGTCCATCCGCGAAACCGGCCTTGGCCGCTACGAGGCCCGCATCCCCATCGGCACCCGCAAGCACCTCAGCCTCCGCATGCACGACCGCGATCACGACAAGCTCGAGGTAAAACACTACCACGCTCCCTATCCCGCCGAATATCGCCTCAATGGCAAAACACCGGATAGCCTCGCCGCCCTCGCCAAATACGACACCGCCACCATCACCGCCGGACTCTCACCCGCAAAGCAGCTTCAGCCCGTCGGCCACTGGTTCGCCTGGAGCGCCCTCGGCATGCTCCTCGGCGGCATCCTGCTCCGTCGAATTTGAGTGGAGCACCGCCAATTCGTCGCCATAGGGTGCGGCTCTCATGAAAATCGTTCTTCTCGACGCCCACACCGCAAACCCCGGCGACCTCTCCTGGCAGCCTCTCGAAGCCATCGCCCCTTGTGAAGTGTACGCCCGCACCCCGCTCGATCAAACCGTGGCCCGCTGCTCTGGTGCCGAGATCGTCATCACCAACAAAGCCCCGCTCACCCGCGAAATCATCGCCGCCCTCCCCGATCTCAAATACATCGGCGTCACCGCCACCGGCTTCAACGTGGTCGATGTCGTCGCCGCCAAAGAGCGTGGCATCATCGTCACCAATGTCCCCGGTTACAGCACCCCCGCCGTCGCCCAACATGTCATCGCCCTCATGCTGGAAATGACCAATCACGTCGGCCACGCATCAAAAAGCGTGGAAGCCGGCGGCTGGGTCAAATGCCCCGACTTCTGCTACTACGATCACCCCATCATCGAGCTCTCCGGCCGCACCCTCGGCATCATCGGTTATGGCGAAATCGGCAGCGCCGTCGCTCGCATCGCCGTCGCCTTCGGCATGAAAGTCCTCGCCTCCAAACGCACCTGGAAAGAGCCACCACCCGCTGGCGTCACCGCCGCTGAGATCGACGACATCTTCCGCCAGTCCGATGTCATCAGCCTCCACTGCCCCCTCACCGATGCCACCAAGCACCTCGTCGGCGAACGCACCCTCGCCCTCATGAAGCCCACCGCCATGATCATCAACACCGGCCGCGGCCCCCTCGTCGATGAACCCGCCCTCGCTGAGGCCCTCAACGAAGGCCGCATCGCCGGTGCCGGACTCGACGTCCTCTCCGTCGAACCCGCCAAAGCCGGCAACCCGCTCCTTACCGCCAAAAACGCCGTCATCACCCCTCACGTCGCCTGGGCCAGCCGCGAATCCCGCTCCCGCCTCATCGACATCACCGCCGCCAACCTGCAAGCCTTCCTCGCAGGCAAGCCGGTCAATGTGGTGAACGGGTGAGTTGAAGAACCAGTGTAATCTCCACCTGCAAAAACGCACCGGGGGCGAACTGCCCACCGGTGCGTTTTGAGTTTATGAGCATTTGCCGAGATTACAGCGCCGCAATCACCGCCTCGCCGATCTCCTTCGTGTTCACCTTCTTCGTGCCAGGAGCCCCGCTGAAGATGTCCCCGGTGCGCAGACCGTCATCGATGACCTTCTTCACCGCCGCTTCAATGCTCGCCGCTTCCTTCTCCAGGCCCAGCGCGAAACGCAGCAGCAGCGCCACCGAAAGAATCTGCGCGATCGGATTCGCGATGCCCATGCCCGCGATGTCCGGAGCCGTGCCGCCGGAAGGCTCAAACAGACCAAAGTAGAGCCCGTCGCCCTTCGGCTTGCCCAGGCTCGCACTCGCCAGCATGCCCAGCGATCCCGCGATCATCGCCATCTCATCACTCAGAATGTCGCCAAACAGGTTCTCCGTTACCAGCACGTCAAAGCTGCGTGGGGCCTTGATCAGCTGCATCGCCGCATTGTCCACATACAGGTGGGCCAGCGTCACATCCGGGTACTCCTTCGCCACTTCCACCATCGTCTCGCGCCACAGCACGGAGTTCGTCAGCACATTCGCCTTGTCCACGCTCGTTACATGCTTGCGGCGCAGTTGCGCAGCCTTGAACGCCACATGCGCGATCCGCACGATCTCGCTCTTCTTATAAACCATCGTGTCGATCACCTCGATGTCGCCGTCCGGCAGCGTCGTGCGACTCTTCGGCTGGCCAAAGTACATGCCACCCGTCAGTTCACGCACGCACAGCACATCAAAACCACCTTCCACCAGATCCGGGCGGATCGGCGAGGAGGAGGTCAGCGCAGGGTAGCAGATGCCCGGGCGCAGGTTCGCAAAGAGCCCAAAGTGCTTGCGCAGCGGCAGCAGCGCGCCGCGTTCCGGCTGCTCGTTCGGCGGCAGCTTCTCCCACTTCGGCCCGCCCACGGAGCCAAACAAAATCGCATCGCTCGCCTCACAGGCCGCCACCGTCTCCGCCGGCAGCGCCTTGCCCACCGCATCGATCGCCGCGCCACCCACCAGTTGATGATTGTAAGAGAAAGAAAGTCCGGAGCGGGCCGCAACGGCATCAAGAACTTTGAGCGCCTCAGCCATAACTTCAGGGCCGATGCCATCTCCGGGGAGGACTGCGAGTTTGTACGTACGTGACATAAATAGGTAGGTAGGGAAGGGGGGCCTTAACTGCATCCAAATCCCCCCCCTGGCAAGTCCCCACCCCAAATTATGAAAATTCCAAAAATCGCCTCGCTACTCCCCTCAGTTTCCGCCCAACCACCGTCAACAATCGTCAACCACTGTAAACAACCGTAAACTCCCCATCTCTGGCTCACCACTGCCAACAATCGCAAACAACCGCCAACCACTGCAAACTTCCCCCTTTTCCCTCAAATTCTCCCTTGCCAAAAACACCATCTATGGTTCCTTCGCGGCCCCACATCCCAGAATTCACACCGCCTGACAAGTTGTCCGGCCATTCTAACGAACCATGAGCGAAGCAACCACCATCGATTCCACCTCCTTCAAGATCCACGAAAAAGACACCGGCAGCGCCGATGTCCAGGTGTCTCTCTTGACGAAGCGAATCAACGATCTCACGCAGCACCTTGCGAAGCATGAGAAGGATCACTCCACACGTCGCGGCCTCCTTCAAATGGTCGCACGTCGTCGCAAGCTGCTTGACTATCTCAAGCTGACGGCCAACGAGCGCTACCTGAAGCTGCTCAAGAGCCTCGGCCTCCGCCGCTAACAGAATTTTACGAGGGGTGATGCCACGTGCATCGCCCCTTTTTTCTGTAGCAGGCTTCTACACGCATGTCGGCAAAGCCGATGTTCATGCTGCATGGTGCGCATTGCCGTACCCCCGCCGGGCCCAAGCCCGGAATCTATTCAATTTCACCCAAACCAAACAACACACACTGCCAACCTATGGCCATCCATACCCAAAAAATCCAGCTCGGTGCTGGTTCCCTCGAAATCGAAACCGGCAAGTTTGCCAAGCTTGCTGATGGCGCCGTTACCGTGCGTCTCGGCGATACCATCGTCCTCGTCACCGCCGTCTCCGCCACGAAAGTGAAGGACGGCCAGGACTTCTTCCCCCTCTCCGTTGAGTACAAGGAAAAAGCCTCCGCAGCAGGCCGCTTCCCCGGCGGTTACTTCAAGCGCGAAGGCCGCCCTACGGAAAAGGAAATCCTTACCTGCCGCATGACGGACCGCCCTTTGCGTCCGCTCTTCCCGAAAGGCTACTACTACGACACCCAGGTCGTCGCCATCCTCCTCAGCGCTGACGGTGAAAACGATCCGGATATCTGCGCCATGAACGGCGCTTCCGCCGCTCTTTGCGTCTCAGACATCCCGTTCGCAGGCCCCGTCGGTGCCGTCCGCATCGGTCGCATCAATGGTGAGTTCATCGTGAACCCCACCCAGAGCCAGCGCCTCGACAGCGACCTCGATCTCGTGTACGTCGGCAGCAAGACCGAAGTCGTCATGATCGAAGGCGCTGCCAACGAACTCCCAGAAGTGGAATTCGTCAAAGCCCTCCACTTCGCCCAGGCCGAAGTCGCCAAGATCGTCGTCGCCCAGGAAGAACTCACCAAGCTCGCCGGCAAGGCCAAGCGCGAAGTTCCTCTCATGCTCGTCAAAGATGAGCTTCTCGAAATCGCTTACGCCGTCGCTGGCGACCGCATCGAAAGCGCTCTCTACACCCCTTCCAAAGTCGCCCGTGGCAAAGCCGTCGGCGCCCTCAAGGACGAAGTGGAAACCGCCATCAAGGCCAAGTTCCCCGAAGCTACCGGCTTCGAAATCAGCCAGGCCTTCGACTACCTCCAGAAGAAAGCCTTCCGCATCTCCATCCTCGACAAGAAGAACCGTTGCGACGGCCGCGGCATCGACCAGCTCCGCCAGCTTTCCGGCGAAGCCTCCGTGCTTCCCCGCACCCACGGCTCCGCCAGCTTCACCCGTGGCGAAACGATGGCTCTCTCCATCGCCACTCTCGCTCCTGCTGATGAAGCCCAGGAAATGGACACCTACGCCGGTGGCCCTGACTCCAAGCGCTTCATCCTTCACTACAACTTCCCTCCGTTCTCCGTCGGTGAGACCGGCCGCTTCGGTGGTCAGAACCGCCGTGAAATCGGCCACGGTGCCCTCGCAGAGCGCTCCATCGAGCCGGTCATTCCGCCGAAGGAAACCTTCCCCTACGCCATCCGCGTCAGCAGTGAAGTCATGGAGTCCAACGGCTCCACCTCCATGGCCTCCGTGTGCTCCGGCGTCATGGCCCTCCTCGACGCAGGCGTGCCGATCAAGCGCCCCGTCGGTGGTATCAGCGTCGGCCTCGTCACCGAATTCGA
This sequence comes from Prosthecobacter sp., assembly GCF_044222565.1. Lineage (GTDB taxonomy): Bacteria > Verrucomicrobiota > Verrucomicrobiia > Verrucomicrobiales > Verrucomicrobiaceae > Prosthecobacter. The sequence goes on along the minus strand of NZ_JBGANA010000013.1, from coordinate 27,197 downwards.
AGGCGACAACATGAAGCGCTACCTCACGATGCTCGACATCATCGGCAGCGAAGACCACTTCGGCGATATGGACTTCAAGCTTTGCGGTACCTCCGAAGGCGTCACCGGCTACCAGCTTGACCTCAAGCTTCCCGGCATCCCTCTGAGCATCCTCGAGGAAGCCATCGTCAAGGCCAAGGACGGCCGCACTCAGGTCCTCTCCGCCATGGCCCAGGCCATCGCAGAAGTGAAGCCTCTCAGCCCCTACGCCCCGCGCATCGAGATCATCAAGATCAACCCTGACAAGATCGGTGAGCTCATCGGCCCTGGCGGCAAGAACATCAAGGCCATCCAGGCCGAGTCCGGTGCTGAGATCAGCATCGAAGACGACGGCACGGTGTACGTCTATGCTTCCCGCAAGGAAGGCATCGAGCGCGCGGTCGAGATGATCAGCGGCACCTCCCAGGAAATCGAAGTCGGCAAAATCTACACTGGCAAAGTCGTCAGCACGACCAACTTCGGTGCCTTCATGAACCTCGGTGGCAAGAAGGACGGCCTCATCCACATCAGCGAGCTCGCCGACTTCCGCGTCAACAAGACCGAAGACGTCGTCAAGACCGGCGACATCGTCTCCGCCAAGTGCATTGGCATCGACGACAAAGGCCGCATCAAGATGAGCCGCAAGGCCGCCATGAAGGAAAAGGACGCCGCCGCCAAAGCCGAAGGCGCAGCTCCTGCCGAAGACGTCGGCTAAGCCCTCACCCGCCAAAACTTAAAAACCCCCACGAAGAGGCCGCTGCAAAGCGGCCTCTTTTTTGTTGGTTCAGAAAAAGTGGACCTGTTAAAATAGTGCCATGTATTCGGTCCGATCATTGCCGCTTTGGCTGTTTGTCATCGCAAGCCTCTTGCTTGGCACAGATACAAATGCTGAAGATAAGAAAAGCTTTGTTGTGCAAGTGGAAGCCTTTTTGTCCAGTCCTTGGACTGAAGTTCATATCACTCAGGCGCTCATGACCGATTATGGTCAAATTTATGGTGTGACCATCGAGCTCTCTCGCGAAAAACCAGACGGTCCGGTATTCTATCGATCCGACATTAAGGCGGAGAAAAAAAACATGAGCGACGATCAGTACAAAAGACTTCAAGACGTCGTCATCGCTGCCGCAAAAGAGGTCGAAGCCATTCAGACCCCTCCTGAAATTCTCAGCAGAGTAAGTACCGAAGAGGCGGCCAAGTTGATTCGAGAACGCAAGGTGCCCTCCGGGTGGGATGTCGAGGCAATGGTGATTTTTAGCTCAAAGTCGTCGATGCAGAAGCCCTTGAACAATGGCGGGAGAAGTCAGAAATTCGTCGAATTCTTGTCGCGGGAGTTTTACGTCGAACAACGCGAGCTCTCCCGTGAAGAAAGCAAAAAGATATTGGGCATTGATCCCTATGAAGAGTGAGCTTGATCCAGTCTTTACTTTCTGAAAAGAGCAGCGGCTCACGCCCCCGCCACCTTCAGCTTCGGATTGATCACACTCCTCCACCACGGCGGCATCAGCACCATCGCGATCGCCCAGAAATAACCCACCGGCAGCTTCGGTGCCGTGGGTTCGGGATTCAGTAGGTAGTACGGCTTCACTGCGATGTGATGATACGAATGATGCCCCACCCGGAAAGTCACGTAGCTGGAGAAAAAGTGGTACGTGTCCCACGAATGCTCCGCGCCCGTCTTCTCATACTCACCGTTCTGTTTCTGCCGCATCAGTCCGTAATGCTGGATGTAGTTCACCGACTCCAGCACGATGTGCGCCCCCAGGACGTGGGCCAGATAAAACAGCATCCCGTTCAGCCCTGAAATTAAAAACAGGATCAGCAGCAGCGCCACCTGCCCCATGGCATACCCAAACATCTTGTTCTTCAGCAGCCCGTTGCCCCCGCACCGGCTGGCCTCCATCTTCCAGCAGCGAATCATGCTCCCCGGAATCGTGCGAAAAATGTACGAGTAAATGCCCTCGTTCAGCCACGCCGTGTTTTCATCATGTTCCGTTCCCGCGTGCACATGATGGCTGCGGATGTGGATCAGCTTGTAATGCGGGTAGAATAAAAACGTCGTCAGTACTCTTTGCGCGATCTGATCCAGCGCTTCCTTCCCATGCAGCAGCTCGTGCGCCGCTCCAAAACCGATCCCTCCCAGCAGGCTCGCCGAGGCGATCAGCATCCCAATCTCCATCGCATTAAAGCGCTCCAAGTTCATCGCCAGCCACACCACCGCTGCCATGTAAAACACCGCATACAGCCGTGTGTTCCAGTGCAGTACCGCCAGTTGTATCGCCGTAAAATCCTTCTTCTCATAGTGCCCGTCATCCTGCCAGCCTGTGATCCAGTCCAGCGCCGGCAGCACCACCTGTAAAAACACAATCGGCAGCAGCAGCCACCATCCGCCGCCCCACACACCCAGGGCCAGCATCACAAACAACGCCTGAGGCAAAAGGCAGAAAAGAACGTGGCGGTGCATAATCAGATCATAGATGTGAGCTTGTATCACCCCTCACAGCCACTAAATCTTTATTTAGCCTTCGTCTTTCTCGTTCCACCTTGGCCTCGCCATCATCCACCCTTTCGCTTACTCCTCGCATCATGTCCGACCCAGCCACCACCGCCCCCTCTCCCCAGCTTTTCTTCGAAACGATCAATGCCTTTCAGAAATCAGCCGCGCTGAAAGCAGCCATCGATCTCGGCCTCTTCACCGCCATCGGCAGTACGCCCGCCACCGCAGCGGAGATTGCCACCCTCTGTCAGTGCCCCGAGCGCGGCATCCGCATCCTCGCCGATAACATGACCATCCTCGGCTTCCTCACCAAGACCGGCTCGCAATACGCCCTCACCCCATCTTCCGCTGCCTTCCTCGATCAAAAATCTCCTGCCTATTTCGGCGCTGCCGTAAAATTTCTCCTCGCCCCCGGCTTGACGGAAGCCTTCAGCGATCTCGCCTCCACCATCCGCCTCGGCCGCCTTCACACCACCGAGCAGGGCACCACCGCACCGGATCATCCCGCCTGGATCGAATTCGCCCGCGCCATGGGCCCCATGATGATTCCCACCTCGCAGGGCACTGCCGAGCTCATCACCCTCGATCCCTCCCGCGACACCCGCGTCCTCGATATCTCCGCCAGCCACGGCGCTTATGGCATCGCCGTCGCGCTCAAAAATCCACGCACCCATCTCGTCGCTCTCGACTGGGAAGCCGTGCTCACGGTCACCAAAGAAAACGCCACGGCCGCAGGCCTCGCATCTCGCTTCAGCACCATCTCCGGAGACGCCTTCACCGTCGATCTCGGCAGCGACTACGATGTCGTCCTCGTGCCCAATTTCCTCCATCACTTTACCGCCGCAGAATGCACAACCTTCCTCAAGCGCGCGCACACCGCTCTGCGTCCCGGTGGCAAAGTGGTCATCGTGGAATTCGTGCCCAATGAAGACCGCGTCACTCCACCTCCCGCCGCCAGCTTCAGCCTCGTCATGCTCGGCACCACTCCGGAAGGAGACGCCTACACCTTCTCCGAGTATCAGCAGATGCTCACCGACGCAGGCTTCAGCGACGCCTCACTCCACCCCCTGCCACCCACCGTGCAAAGCGCCGTCATCGCCACAGCGTGATCAATCGTCAGTTCCAAGAAGCAAAGCACCTTTGTTCCTGCGAAAAAAAGAGCTCTCCGTTCCAGAACACTTACATCATTGCGTGTCCGAATGACTTAGTTAGGGAGCAGCGCGACTCTCCCTCTCCCCGCCCCTGGAAAACGATAACATCAAATTTTCTCTTCGTGGAGAGGGCCGGGGGTGAGGGGAGACTCATCTTCTTCGCAAGCGTCGGTCGCGCCCTCTTCTCCGTTCTCAGCCTCACCGACGCACAATCACCTCCTCTTCGTCTTACCCTCCTCCTTCGCTGAGATCTTCCGCAGGATTTCGCAGAACTTCTCCCCCGCCGGTGTCACGTCACCTTTCTGCGCACGGACGATGCCCACTCGTTGGACTTCCTCTGAGTTGGAGATGCGCCTGTAAACAAGCCGCCTGCCCGCGGCACGTTGAAAAACTTCGCTGACCACGCCGATGCCTCGGCCCACTTCGATCTCGGCGATCAACGTGCTTGCGCCATCGCACTCGACCGCGATGCGCGGGCGCACACCGTGAGGAGCAAAGATGCCGTCTAAAATCCGGTAATACTCGGAGTAATCGAGACGGCGCAGCCCCACCAGCGGTTCTGTAGCCACCCGCTCCACCGTCACGCTCTTCAGTTTAGACAGAGCGTGTCCCGGCGCCATCGCCACATAGTACGGGTAGCTCTTCAGCTCTTCAAACTCCAGGCCCGCACCAGACTCCGCACTCGGTTGGATCATCACCGCGATCTCCAGCCTGCCTCGGTGCAGTCCTTCACAAAGTTCATCTCCGGCCAGGTCATGCAGCACCACCTTCACCCCCGGCGCGGCGTAGCGAAAGGCCGCCAGCGCCGGCGGCAGCACCTCCACCGTCGGCGAGGGCGCATAGCCGATGTGCAGTTCCCCATACTCACCGCGTGCCAGTGCGCGCACCTTCTCCACAGACTCATCCACCCGCTTCAGCGTCTCCAGCGTTTCCGCCAGAAAGAGTTTCCCCTCCGCCGTCAGTGTCACTCCGCGCGGGCTGCGCTTTAGCAGATCCACTCCTATCTCATCTTCCAGGTCCTGCACCTGTCTGCTCAGGGAAGGCTGCGCCACACGCAGCCTTGCCGCGGCCTTGGTGAAGTTCATCACCTCCGCCACCGCCGCAAAGTATCTCAGATGTCGCAGTTCCATGCAAAATCCATCATGCCTGAAAAGCATCGCTGCGCAAGGAACGCGGTATTGGGCGGAACTCTCTCCCCGCATTATCACTGCCACCAGATGGACGAAGAGTTCATCGCACACCTTAAAACCAACGAATAAAACAAGCAGGAGAAACAAACATCATGAATACGAACAACACCCTCAAACTGGCTGGCAAAACAGCGCTCGTCACCGGCGCATCCCGTGGCATCGGAGCCGCCATCGCTCATCGCCTCGCCTCCGAGGGCGCTGCCGTGGCCATCACTTACAGCTCCTCGCCTGAAAAGGCGGAGGAAGTCGTACAGTCCATCACGTCAGCGGGCGGCAGGGCTTTCGCCATCAAGGCAGATGCAACCGATGCCGAGGCCACCGTCCAGGCTGTCGCTCAGACCGTCAAAACCTTCGGCGGCATCGATATCCTGGTAAACAACGCCGGCTATCTCTCCGTCGCACCATTGGACCAGTTCACGCTTGCCGACTTCGATCGCTCCGTTGCCATCAATGTCCGCTCCGTGTTCGTCGCGGCGCAGGAGGCTGCAAAGCACATGAAGGAAGGCGGCCGCATCATCAATATCGGCAGCACCAATGCCGACCGCATGCCCTTCGCTGGCGGCGGTGTCTATGCCATGAGCAAGTCCGCCCTCGTCGGCCTCGTCAAAGGTCTTGCCCGCGATCTCGGCCCCCGCGGCATCACCATCAACAACGTCCAGCCCGGCCCCGTGGACACTGACATGAATCCCGCCAGCGGCCCCTTTGCTGAAACCCTCAAAGGTCTCATGGCCATGCCACGCTACGGCCATGTCGATGAGATCGCCGCCATGGTCTCCTACCTCGCCAGCGCAGAGGCTGGCTTTGTCACCGGCTCCAGTCTCACCATTGACGGTGGTTTCGCCGCCTAAATTCCACCACTGGCATCATGAAAGCTGCCTATCTCACTCGCCAGGCCGGTGCCGAAGCTTTGGAACTTGGCACCCTAGCCAAACCCTCTCCGAAGGCCGGAGAGGCCCTCGTCAAAGTTCATGCCACCGCCATCACCCCGAGCGAGCTCGACTGGTATCCCACCTTTCATCTCGCATCCGGTGCCGCGCGTCCGTTTCCCATCGTTCTCGGTCACGAGTTCTCCGGCGTCATTGAATCCCTCGGCGCGGATGTGTCGGATTTTCAGGCCGGAGACGAGGTCTATGGCCTCAACGACTGGTTCACCAACGGCGCCCAGGCCGAATACGTCGTGGCCTCCGCGACCATGATTGCACGCAAGCCCGCATCACTCGATCACGCGCATGCTTCAGCGGTCCCCATCTCCGCCCTCACTGCCTGGCAGGCACTCTTTGAAAAAGCCAGCCTCCAGCGCGGAGATCGCGTCCTCATTCACGGTGCAGCCGGCGGCGTGGGCCACTTTGCCGTGCAAATGGCCAAAGGCCTGGGGGCTCATGTCGTTGCCACGGCCTCAGGTGCAAACGCGCCGTTCGTGCGGTCGCTTGGCGCGGATGAAGTGATCGACTCCCGCTCCACGCCGTTCGAGGAACTCACCGGCGGCATCGATGTCGTTTTTGACACGGTGGGCGGAGAGACCTTGGAGCGTTCCTGGCGTGTGCTCAGGTCTGGCGGTCGTCTTGTCACCATCGCCGCCTCCAGCGCAGGCTCTTCAGACCCGCGCGTGCATTCTGCCTTCCTGCTCGTCCGTGCGGATGGCGCTCAGCTCGCCGAAATCGGCAGACGGCTGGACGCGCGAGAGCTTCACGTGCATATCGCCGGCACTTGTCCTCTGGAGCACGTGCATCACGCATGGCTTGCCGCAACTTCCGGTGCCAGGCATGGCAAGACGGTGCTGCGGATCATTTAGCCAGCTATGGCTTCCTGACGCTGCATCATTTCGCACCCGGTGTCAGCCGCCCTTCATCAATCTCAATATACTCAAACATCGTCTCCACAGTCCCCGGCGGCAGGCCGATTTCTTCCAGTCGCTCATTCAGCCGCTGCGTGCCGGCATCCCGCCAGCCACGCTTGGTCATGAATCCGTTCCACACTTCGATCTCCTGTTCCGTGGGCTGGCGTCCGTTCGCATAAGCCCAGGCCAGCAGGCTTTCATCGCTGCCTCCTTTCAGCGTTTCTGCCTCCAGAGCCGCATAATTAATTTTCAAAAACTCACAGCAGCGCCAGTCAAAGCTCCCTTTCGCATTGCCACGCATAGGCTGCCAGCCTTCCGGAAGCTTGCCTGCTGCGTTCAGCCGGATCTTGTCCAGCATCCGGCCGAAGTACACCAGGCCGTTCACTTGATCGTACGGGCTGCGGAGTCCGGGAATGAGAGTGGGGAAGGGGAGTGCCATGATGCCCCGATCTTCCACAGCCCCCGCCCTTTGTTCAAGCAACACCTGCTTCACAAGCACTCTTTGCAATCCGCCCAATTATAAATATATCGGTCCTCATGCGCAGTCAGAAGATCAACAACCGTTCCCCCCGCCCCTTCAAGACCAAGGCAGACCGCTGGTCCGGTGGCCAGAATTTCATCCCCGTTTCAGGCCCCAGGCCCGCTGCCAAGCCCCCCGAAAAAAAGCCGGCGGAGAAAAAGGCGGACGGAAAATAAAACAACACAAGCCTGTGGCTGCAGGCCCGCATCATCCGTTCAATGAGAACATCCTCCGCCATTTCTTCGTTGCTGGACCGCACGCGCACCAGCACCGGGGAATCACTCGCGGAGCTCTCAGAGAATTCGCCCGTCCTCCTCGTGCTCCTGCGTCATGAAGGCTGCTCCTTCTGCCGAAATGCCATGTCGGACATCGCGCGCCTGCGCCGTCAGATCGAGGCCTCTGGCACTCGCATCGTCCTTGGCCACATGAGCACCGCCGAAGGCTTCGCCTCCTTCGCCGCACGCTACGGGCTCGCAGACGTTCCCGCAGTGGAAGATCCTCACTGCACCCTCTACAAAGGCCTCGGCCTCAAACGCGGCCGCCTCATGCAACTCATCGGCCATCGCGTTCTCGCTGCCTGGATCAAATCCACTTTGGCGGGCCACCTCCCTGGTAAAATAAAAGGAGATCCCCTCCAGCTTCCCGGCGCATTCCTCCTCCATCACAGCAAGGTCGTCAAAAGCCACACCTACCGCGACGCTTCAGACCGTCCCGACTACATCGCTCTCGCCACTCCTCTGCAGGCAGCATAAACATTCTGCCCCCGCATGAAATTCACTTCCCTCATCACCACTCTCGCCCTGCTCACGATCACCGCATTCGCGGAGGAGTCGTCCAAGGACACCGCCCACCACCGCGCGGTTTACGATCAGATCAATAAAAACGAGGCATCCTTCACCAAAGTCTCCACCACTCACAAGATCGATTCCACCACCTTCGCTCTCACCGGCTGGCTTCAAAACGGCGAGGTAAAAAAGATCCTCGCACTGTCCAGCCCCAAGGGCGGTTATGGCGCAGAGTACTACCTGGAAAACGGCCAGCCGCTCTTCGTGTTTAATCATTTCGCGATCAAGCCCGCTGACGGTGGGAAGGGCCAGGGCGTGTTCGAGCGCCTCTACTTCAAAGACGGCAGCATCTTCAAATGGCTCACCACCGAAAAACCCGCGCCCGTTTTTCACGGCGAAGACTACGCCGCCACCACCGAACTTTACACCACGCGCTGCGCCGCCTTCGTGGACGCATTGAAAAAGGCCTCCTCATCCACCGCCAAGGCCCCCGCCGCCGAGATCACCGAAGGCACCTTCACCGCCATTGAAGAAGGCGATTACGCTCATTGGAACATGAAAACAAAAGCAGGCGAAGAAGCCTCCTTCTTCATCCTGAAACCCGACGCCACGGTGAGCAAGGTCATCGACAATCCCAAGCCCTACTTCGGCCGGAAATGCCGCGTCACCTGGAAAAAATCCATCGAGAACATCCCCGAAGCCGGCGGCAAAATGGAGATCCAGCAGATCCTCAGCGTGGAATGGCTCGGTAAAAAATAACGCGCCTTTTGCGGTCCTTCCGCACTCACTTCGCCCGCTCTGCTTCGGTCAACTTTCCGGTTGCCACCGCAGGCCACCTGCACTGATCGTACCTCATGGCATCTCCTGAAAACGTGCAACTGGCCGCAAACTTCGGCCTCTTCATGCTCGCTGCTGGCGGCATCGGCCTTCTTCTCGGCGCCACGCTCGGCCGTGCAGGCATCATACGTCGCGCCGACAGCCCGGGTCCGTTTTACACCACCTGCTGCTGCCACCTCGCCATTGGTGCCTTTTGTTTTTTCGGGCAGTTCTTCGTCCGCACCGTTTGATCTTCATGCCCCGCATCCTCCTCATCTTTCTCGCGTTGAGTCTGAGCCTGTTCGCTCAAACCACCCCGCCTCCCCGCACCATCATCCTCTTTGGCGATTCCATCACCGCCGGTGGCGCACTCCCCCAGGCCGAGCGCTCCCTCCTCTGGCTCACCCAGATTCAGCAGCAGTCCTCCGGCACACTCACCTTGATCAATGAAGGCAAAGGTGGCCGTCCCACTCATTCACTCCCCGAGTTCGATGCCATGCTCTCGCGTCATCCCAAGGCAGACGCCCTCGTCATCGCCCTCGGCATGAATGACTCTCGCGACATCACCCCGCAATGCGTCCCCAAAGCCGTCGCGAACTTGAAGGCCATGATCGAAAAAGCACGCACCACCTACGGCCCCGCTCTCCCCATCCTACTCGTCGGTCCCTCCAACATCAACAAAGCCGCCCTCGGCCCCACCAAGCCCATCGCCAACGAACGCGAAGCCAGGCTTCGCGAGCTCAACTCCGCTTTCGAAAAACTCGCCGCCGAGACAAAAAGCCAGTTCGTCAGCCTCTTCGGCACCGTGCCAGATTCATCCCTCCTCAAAGACGGCGTCCATCCCGATGCCGCAGGAAACACCGCCATTGCCAAAGTGCTCGCGCCGAGATTAAAAGCACTCCGTTAATCAAATCAGCCACCTCGAAAAGATTGTCATATTGAACCGGCGAGCGCAGCGGCCCCAGTGGCAAGGCGGGAGCGCCGCCTGCTATTGAAGAATAACAGGCAAGCGACTAACGCAGCCAATGGGGCCGCTCCGCCGCCCGGGCAATGTGACAAGGTTTTTGAGAGTTGGTCCAAATCACCACGCCTCTCAGTGTCCATTCAGCGACTCTTGTGCTGCGGCAGGTCAAAACTCCGGGAAATTTTACTGCTCTGTCTCTGCACCGCACCGGCGCAGAGTCGTTCCACGTCTCCTCACCGCACCATCATCCACAACGTGCTCGCCCCATGTCCCGCCGGAAAATCCACCGGCGCACCGAGGCCCATATACTCCGCCGCCCGGCGCTTGATTTTTGCACACCATCGCGCGCGCCGCTCCAGCGTCGCCGGGTCCAGCTTCGTGCAGTTCGTCGAAAGCAGGATCGCACACTTCGGCGCGGCCACTTCCAGTGCCGCATTCAGCAGATCCTCAAAATGATCCTCTACCTGCCAGCGCCGCCCGCTCTTGCTTCGTGAAAAAGTCGGGGGATCAAGAACGATCGCGTCAAACCTCTCCCCCTTGCCCGCCTGCTGCGCCAGCACCTCCAACGTGTCATCCGCGATGAAGCGGTGTATGCTCTCATCAATTCCATTCAGTTTCAGATTCTCTCTGCCGCGATCCAGCGACTTGCGCGAGAGATCCACGCTCACCGTCTCCGCTCCCGCCAGCGCCGCCACCACTGAAAAGCTGCACGTATACGCAAACGTGTTCAGCACCCGCTTCGGCTTCAGCGCCTGCAGCTTAGCGCGGTTCAGCCGCTGATCCAAAAACAGCCCGTGACTGTAGCTCGCGCCAATGTCCAGACCATAGCGGATCCCCGCCTCCGTGACCACCGTCGTCAGCGGCAGCGCCGCATCCCCGCTGTGCAGCACGGGGCAGATGCGGTCCGCATTCTTGATCGGCATGAAGCGATGGAAAATCCGCGCCGGCCGCCACTCCGCCTTCATGCACCAGGCATCCAGCCCCGCCATCATCTCATCGCGCGCTCCATCACTTTTATACGAGACGATCACATCATCCCCCAGCCTCTCCACCCATCCTCCAGGCCCCGACGCCAGCCGATGAGCATTCGTACCCGCTGCCTCAATCACTCGGCACTGGGGTTGTGTCATCCAGATTACGGATGTTGAGGCGGGACGCGGGGCAGGGGGGAAGTTCACTCCATCACTCCTGCCTCAGAATCCAGTGCGTGGCAATCAGAGTCGGCCGCTCAGGGCTCTCCCATCTCGCATCAACGCCGCTTCACCGCACGAAGGCACGCCGCATGGGTCGATGATTCATTTGCTCCTTAGCCTCGCGGCGGCCACTCCACCCCGTCCAGCTCCTTTGGCAGTTCCTTCGGATCCCTCGGATAAATCAGCGTCATGTCGGGCTTCGTCGTCGCCCCCGGCAAAAACTCCACCTCCTCCGGTGCGCCAATGATCAGCCACAACACCTCCTCATCCGTGTCGTTAAACACCTGCCGCAGTTGATCCGGTCCCACCAGCACCCCGCCATGCTTCGGCACCGTCAGCGTCTCCTCTCCCACGCGCAGCTTCCCCGTGCCTTCGAGTACAAAATAAAACTCCTCCGCTCGCAGGTGCTTGTGCAGCGTGTTCGCGCTCTTCGGCGGCATGCGCCACAATCGTGCTCCCATGTTCTCGCTGCCAGTGCGCTCGAGAAAATCCGCATTCGGAATCTTCATCAGATTCGACAAACGCCACGTGAGATCACTCGGAGTGATGAGGTGATAGCCTTCCACAGGATTCATACAATCGTCATTCAAATTCACTAAACTAGGCTGTTCCACCAAAATTGCCTGATTTGATCATTCTTGAAAAGTCGCGGATCTCCGTGGCCATTCGCGTTATGAATCCTGAATTTGAAATCGTCTTTGGGAGCGCAGATTCAGAAGGATTTCTCTGCGGACTTCTAATCTCTGGCGTTGTTAAATCCGTGTCTCTTTCACTTAACAACTTTAAGTCGTCATCGAGATTCCCGCCGCCTCTCGCCTTCTCAGCTGTCCGCACGCCGCATCAATGTCCGGTCCCCGGGCCCGCCGCAGATGCGCCACCGTCCCATGCGCGCGCAGCTCCGTCAGAAACGCTTCCGTCTTCTCCACGCAGCTCGGAGCATACGTCCGCCCGCGCAGGCTCAGTCCCGTCGCATTGTACCGCAGCAGGTTCACGTGCATCCGCCTCCCATCCAGCAGCCGCGAAAGGTCACGCGCCTGCGCCAGCGAATCATTCACACCATCCAGCAGGCAATACTGAATCGTTGTGATCCTCCCGCTGCTCTCTTGATAGCGATCCACCGCCGCCAGCACATCCTCCACATCAAATCGTTTCCCCATCGGCAGCAGATCCGCCCGCGTCGCATCATCCGGCGCATGCAGAGACAGCGCCAGATGCACCCCCAGGTTCGCCTCCCGCAGTTCATCAATGCCCGGCACAATCCCCACAGTGGAAATCGTGATCTGCCTCCACCCGAACGCACCCAGCTTCGGATCCGCAATCCGCCTCACTGCCGCCAGCACGTTCTTCAGGTTCAGCATCGGTTCACCCATCCCCATGAACACAATTGTCCTCAGTGTCCGCCCTCCAGCTCGCGCCTCCCGCCTGAGCTGAATGAACTGCTCCACGATTTCTCCCGAGGTCAAATTCCTCTCAAACCCCGTCTGCGTCGTCGCGCAAAAATCACATCCCATCGCGCAGCCCACCTGGCTCGAAATGCAGCCCGCCGCCCTCTCCGCATGATAGTCCGGCATCAGCACAGACTCCACTGTACGCCCATCCTGCATGCGCAGCAGCAGCTTCGTCGTTCCGTCCTCAGACACCTGCCGCATCGCCAGGCTCGCTGCCTCATTTGCAAACGCACCTCGCAGCTTCTCCTTCAGCTCCGCAGGCAGAAGCATCCCCGGCCTCGGCCCACGTTTGTCTCCATGCACCTCCAGCAGATCTCGCAGCACCCTCGCCGCATGCCCTGCCTTAAATCCCTGCTCCTCCATCCACACCCCCAGCTCCTCCACTGAGAGGTCAGGTAGCGTGCACAATACTGCATGTCTGTTCGGCAGGCTCATTTCCCGGCAGGTTTGCTTTTCTTCGAAGCCTTTGCCTTCGGATTGAATGCCAGCGCCAGCCCCACCCAGTATAGCAGATCCGCCTCCGCGTCATACCCTTCCGGGTGCACAAAGACGTAGCCCTTCATTGGCCTGCCAGTGAAATCCATCGGCTTGCAGCCCTTGCGCTTCAGTGCCTCCGCCTCCACTTCGGGATCCAGTCGCACCATCAGGCGTGCCTGTGTCACACCCAGGCACATCTTGTCATTCACCATGAAGCACAGCCCTCCCATCATCGCCTTCGTTGCAAAGCGAAGGCGCCGGGCGGTCAGCAGATCGGTGATGCGGTCCGCAAGTGCGGTGTCGTAGGGCATGGCTCCTCATTTTTCGGGCCGCTCAAACTTTTTGCGAGCCTTTTCCACCTTGGCGCGGATGTGGCAGCCCTTCGCATGGTCATTGATCAGTCCCATCGCCTGCATGAATGCGTAAACCGTCGTCGGCCCCACGAATTTCCAGCCGCGCTTTTTAAGCTCCTTCGACAGCGCGATCGAAGCCGCCGAAGTGGACGCCGTCTGCGGCTCCGCCAGCGTCCCAATCTCCGGTTCATAGCTCCAGAAAAAGGCCGCCAGCGAGCCTTCCTCTTTCACCATCTCCTGCGCCCTCTTCGCGTTGTTGATCACCGCCTCGATCTTGCCGCGATGCCGGATGATGCCCTCGTCCAGCAGCAGTCGCGCCACATCCTTCTCGGTAAAGCGTGCCACACGGTCAAAGTCAAAGCCATGGAAAGCACGGCGGAAGTTTTCACGCTTGGTCAGGATCGTTCGCCAGCTCAGGCCGGACTGAAATCCCTCCAGGCAGAGCTTCTCAAACAATCGTTGTCCATCCGCCACTGGGAAGCCCCATTCGGTGTCATGGTACGCGGGGAATTCCGGCGCGGACGCGCACCAGTGGCAGCGCTCCTTGCCGTCGTCGGAGGTGTAGGTATGGCTCATGGCGGTTTTAGGAAATGAGAAACTGCAGGCGTTCATCGGCCATGCCCGGATCCAGCTCGTGGATCTCTGGAGTCACGATGCCTTCCACCACGAACGGGTCTTCATCCACACGCTGCTGCAGCTCCGCACGCGTGCTCCCGTGTGCAAGGATCCCGCCTCCCAGTCCGGGTTCCAGGCTCCCGGTCAGCAGGAAGACTCCTTCGGCAAATCCGCGTTTGATCCACGCTTTGTGCCCTTCCATAAATTCGGCGGCCCTGGTTTTCTTTTCAGTCAGATGGAGAAAAATAATGAACATAAGGATGAGGCATGAGTTGGTGGGAGAGATGAAAAAATTCAGCGCTTCCTTCGCCGCGTGCCCTGCTTGCCCAGTCCGGCCAGCCACGCTTGCACACGTGATACCTCTGCACGGATAAACGTTTCATCGCGGAAGGCCTGCGCCAGCGTCGCCGTCCCCTGGCTCCATGCCAGCAGATGCATCGCATGGGCTTTTGATTCTCCGCCGCAGCCCAGTTGCTCAAACTGGCTCTTCAGCCAGTCACGGAACAGGCTGAAAATCCGGTTCGCATTCGTCAGAGCCGCATGCTCCAGCTTCGCCAGCTCCGTGCATAGGGTTCCCACCGGACAGCCGTGCAGCAGAATCTTCGTGCGGTTCATGATGAGGATGTTGATGAAGCTTCCGATGCGTTCCGCCGCCGTGCATCCCTCCTTTTCCCACTGCGCCAGCATGTCGCGGGTGCGCCCCATGCGTCGTTCGATCACAGCTTCCAGCACGTCATCCCGCGTCTTGAAGTGGAACGTGAGATTCCCGCGCGTGATTTCCACCGCATCTGCAATGTCTCCCACGGAGATATACTCAAATCCCTTCTCATAAAACAGCCGGTCGGCTGTTTCGACGATTCGGTCTCTCGTGTTCTTGGCGCTCATGGTCTCGCAACAAAACCGGTTAGGACAAATGTCCTAATATGTCAAGCGCATCATCCTGCTGATATGTGCTGTCATCCCCGGCGTTTCATGCGTCTCATGAACACCTTCCTCCGCTCTGCCGCACTGTGTCTTGTCCTTTCTTCCCCGATGTCCCAGGCGCAGACCCAGACTCCGCCGGTTGAAATCAAGCCCGAGCTCTTCCAAAGCCTCAAGCTCGTCTATTCAGACACCTTCGACGGCCCCCTCAACACCGAGTTCTGGGAAGTCCGCCAGAACACCACCTGGGCCATCAAGGACGGCGTCCTCACCGGCTCCCCCTCCTCCAAGGAGTTTCAGGACAAGAAAAAAGCCAGCGATGATCCCTCTCACGCAGGACTCAAGCCCGTCATCTGGCTCAAAAAAGTCCCCGAAAATTTCGTCTGCTCCATGCGTGTCCGCTACGATGCCACAACCTACCAGAAGGGCTTTCCTCTCTTCGATCTCGGCCATCACATCCACACCCTCACCTTTAGCGAAAAAGCCACCACCCTCGTCATCAAAAAGAAAGTCGAAACCCTTCCCGTCGAGCAGCCTCTCTTCACCCTCAATCAGTGGCACGATGTCGTCATCGAACTCAAGAAAGGCACCATTCTCCTCAAGATCGACGGCATAAAACATGTCTTCGAAAGCAAAAACATCGACATGACCGGCCAGGCCCAGATTGACTTCAAAGCCGTCGATGCCGGCTCCTGCCAGATCGACTCCATCCACCTCTGGGAAGGCCAGTAATACCACGATCCATTGAAAACAGGTCCGTTCTCTAGGGCCGAAACTGCTCTGTTTAGCATCGGCCCTGAAGGGGCAGGGGATTCACCCCAGGGCGCTGGCGCGCAGCGCCAAGCCCTGGTATGGCAAATAATTCGGGAAGCAAATCCACCGCTTCACAATACCACGCCGGGGGCCAGCAGCGTCTGCATCGCGCCCCGACGCCTTCCAGACGTGTCGAGAACATTTTTTAACTGTTGATGGTATAAGCCCCCAAAAAAGCCTTCTCGTCATAGCAAAAGCCAAATTCCCACTCCCGGCTCTCCAGCTCCAAAAGCAGAGAACAGAGAACAGAGAACAGAGAACAGAGAACAGAGAACAGAGAACAGAGAACAGAGAACAGAGAACAGAGAACAGAGAACAGAGAACAGAGAACAAAAAAGCGCGCCGGAAACATATCCCAACGCGCTCTCGCTCATGCTCTCTCAAATCACCACCCCACAACCCTGTCGCTGTGGGGTATATTCATTCATCCTAGCTCCCCCCGCGCAGCGCCCCCGCCGATTTCGGCACCGGCATTTGCGTGGTGTTTCCAGACCCGCCAGCGTTGCGGTTGTAGCCGCCGCCCAGCGCCTTGTAGGCCTTCACAAACGCACCCAGCTGCTGCTGCTTAAGCTCCACGAGGTCCATCTTAGCCTCCAGCGCATCACGCTGGGTAAACAGCACTTCCGTGTAGTCCGCGCGTGCATTGAAGAACAGCTGGCCGGCGATCGTGATCGAATCATTGAGTGCTGCCACCTGCTGGCTCTTGAGGTCGTAGCTGCTGCCGTAGTTCTTGATCTGCGCCAGCTGGTTCACCGTCTCGATGTACGCTTTCAGCACCGTCTGCTGGTAGGCATAGATCGCAGAGATCTGCTTCGCGCTCGCTCCCAGAAACGCCGCCTTGATGGCGCTTCGGTTGATCAGCGGTGCCATCAGGTTGGCTGCTGCACCATACGCCACGGAGGCCGGAGCATTAAAGAATGAGCCCAGGCTGAACGACTGCAGGCCCAGCGCACCTTGAATGCTCAGGGCAGGGTAAAACCGCGCCGCCGCAGCTTTCACATCCAGTCCCGTCGCCGCCAGTTCCAGCTCCGCACGGCGCACGTCCGGACGGTTCCTCAGCAGTTCGATCGGCAGCCCGGTGTTGATGTTTGCCATCATCAGTTTGTCGAACCCGTCGGACCTGCGCTTCACATGCTGCGGATAGCGGCCGGTCAGATAGTTCAGCCTGTTTTCCGCCACCACGATCTGCTGCTGGATCTTGAAGAGCCGGCTCTGGTTCTTCAGCACTTCAGCCTCAAAGCGTCGCACCGCCAGCTCCGTCACTCGCGCGTTCGCCTTCTGCAGCTTCACGGCTTCCAGCGCATTCTTCTGGTTCTCGATCATCGCCGTCAGAATGGACAGCTGGTTGTCAAAGGCCACCAGCTCATAATAGGTCTGAGCGATTTCGGCCACGATCGTTGTGATCATGAAGTTTCGTCCTTCCTGCGTGCCAAGGTAGCGCAGGATCGCGGCATCACGCTCGTTCCGCAGCTTTCTCCAGATGTCCACTTCCCAGTCGAAGTCCGCGGACAGCCCGAAGTTCGGCGTGTTGGTCGGTATGGCCCTTCCAGCCGCGATCTCGTTTGCGATGTTATCCTCCGCTGCCCCCGCTGACGTATGACGTCCCACCTTGTCGATGCCCGTCGTCGTTCCTGCGCTCACAAACGGGAAAAGCCTCCCTCGGGTCAGGCGCACATCCTGTTTCGCAAACTCAATCTCCTGAATCAGGATGTTCAGCTCCTGGTTGTTCTGCAGCGCATTGCTGATCAGCGCCTTCAGGTTCGGGTCCTTGAAGTATTCCTGCCACCCGATCATCGCGGAACTTTTTTTCCCGATCGTGTCTGGAAAATTCTTCGGCAATGGCGGGTCGCTCGAGGGCAGCGGTCCGCGTCGGAGCACCGACGAGCACCCCTGCACAAGGACACACATGCAGGCCAGATTAAATGCTAGGAACTTGCGATTCACTTTTTTCATGATCATGCTTACCGTACTCTCCGAGTTCGCTCAACGGCATATCGTCTTCGTCAGGGAGGAGTTTCCCCTTGGCGGCTATGGTGCCAAAGATGTAGTAGAGTCCGGGAATAACGAGGAGGCCGATGATCGTTCCCAGCAGCATGCCGCCGGCGGCTGAGGCACCGATGGTCTTGTTCGCGATGGCACCCGCTCCGGAGGCCCTCAGCAGGGGAATCATCCCGGCAACAAAGGCGAAGGAGGTCATCAAAATCGGGCGGAAGCGCACCTTCGCACCTTCAATGGCGGCTTCCAGAATGGTCAGGCCTTCATGGTGTCGCTGCTGCGCAAATTCCACGATCAGAATCGCGTTCTTCCCCAGCAGACCCACGAGCATGATCAGCCCCACCTGCGCATAGATGTCATTGCTCAGCTCCATGCCCTTCAGCAGCACAAAGGATCCCATCACCCCGATCGGCAGGGACAGAATAACCGCCAGCGGCAGCGTGAAGCTCTCATACTGGCCCACCAGCACCAGGTAAACGAACAGCAGCACCACGATGAAGATCACGATCGCCTCGTTGCCTCGCGCAGCTTCGTCAAACGACAGGCCCGCCCACGCGATGTCGTAGCCGCGCGGCAGGGTTTTCGCCACCTCCTTGATCGCGGCGATGGCTTCGCCGCTGCTGAATCCATCCGCCGGCGCTCCCTGAATGCTCGGAGCCGGATACGCGTTGTATCGGGTGATTTCATTCAGGCCCAGCCGCGGCTTCAGCGTCATGAAGGCTGAGTAGGGCACCATCTCGCCTTTGTCATTGGCCACGTACAAGTCCTGCAGGTCCTTCGGCAGTTTGCGGTAGTCCGGATGCGCCTGAATGTAGAGCTTCCAGAACCGGTTAAACAGAATGAAGCCCTGCTCGTAAGTACTTCCCACCATGATGTCCAGGTTGTCCATCGCCTTGCCGATCGAGACTCCCTTCTGCATCGCAATCTTGTTGTCGATCACGATTTCAAGCTGCGGATAGTTCGCGCTGAAGAAGGTGAACAGGCCGCGCACTTCCTTTCGCTTCGCCAGCTTCTCCATGAACTCGTTGTTCACCACCTGCAGACGGTCATAGTCACCCGAGTTCGTTTTGTCCAGAAGGCTCAGCGCAAAGCCGCCCGCCGCACCGTAGCCTGGCACCGCCGGCGGTTCGAAGAACTCGATCCGCACGCCCGAGATTTTGGAGCACTTCTCCTTGAGCTCCGCGATGATCTCCGGCGCTGTCATCTTGCGTTCCTCCCAGTTGGTGAGGTTGATCAGACACGTTCCCGAGTTCGAGCCGCGGCCTTCCGTCAGCACTTCATAGCCTGCCAGCGTGGAGACCGAGTCGATGCCTTCGATCTCTTTGGCCACTTTCATCATCTCACGTGACTTCGCATAGGTTCGCTCCAGTGTCGTCCCCGGTGGCGTCTGCAAGATCGCGTAGATCATGCCCTGGTCCTCCGTCGGAATGAATCCGGACGGCAGCGTGAGGTTGATGAAGTAGATCCCCGCCATCGCTCCTCCCAGCACCAGGAAGGTCAGAAGACGGCGGTGCACGATGTGCTTCAGCAGGCCCACATACACATTCGTCGCCTTGTCGAACCAGTAGTTGAAGATGCCCAGCAGCCACGCGATCGGCCCTCTCGGCTTGTGATGATGATGATCCGACTTCTTCAGGATCATCGCGCACAGCACCGGCGTCAGCGTCAGCGCCATCACGCCGGAAAGAATGATCGCCACCGCCATCGTGATCGAGAATTGTCGGTAGAACACGCCCACCGGGCCGGACATGAACGTCACCGGCACGAACACCGCCGTCATCACCAGCGTGATCGCGATAACCGCACCCGCGATCTCATGCAGCACCATCTGGGTCGCTCGATACGGCGAGATGTCCGTGCCATGCATCTTCGCATGCACGGCCTCCACCACCACGATCGGGTCGTCCACCACGATCCCGATCGCCAGCACCAGCGCGAACAGCGTGATCAGATTGATGTTCACATCCAGCATCTGCATCAGGAAGAAAGCTCCCACCAGGGACACCGGCACCGCCAGGGTCGGAATCAGCGTGGATCGCCAGTCTCCCAGGAAGACGAACACCACCAGCGCCACCAGCACGAAGGCTTCCACCAGCGTGTGCAGCACCTGGTGGATCGAGGCATCCAGGAAGCTGGAGACGTCATAGCTGATCTTGTAGTCCATGCCCGGCGGGAAGGTCTTCTTGGCATCCTCCAGCTTGCCCTTCAGCTCTTTGATAACCTCCGCTGCATTGCTTCCATAGCTCTGCTTGATCACGATCGCCGCGGAAGGGTCGCCATCCAGGTCGGAGTACAAGTCGTAGAATTCGCTTCCCAGTTCCACCTCTGCCACATCCTTCAGCTTCAGCAGCTCCCCGTTCTCCGTGGAGCGCAGGATCACGTTCTCATACTGTTCTGCTGTGTTAAATCGTCCCACATACGTCAGCACGTATTCCAGCGACTGGGACGTCTTGCTGTCCGCTCGTCCTATTCGTCCCGGAGACCCGATCATGCTTTGCTCTCGTAGCGCCGTCATCACCATCTCGCTTGAGACATTGTAGGCACGCATGCGGTCCGGCTTCAGCCACACGCGCATCGCATACTGGCGCGTTCCGAGAATCTTTACGTAACCGACGCCGCGTGTGCGGAACAGTTCCGGAAACAGCGAGATGTACGCGTAGTTGAACAGGAACTTCATGTCCGCGTTCTTGTCCTTGCTGTACAGGTTCACGTACATCAGCATGTTCGGCGCCAGGTTCCACACGATGATGCCCTCTCGAACCACCAGCGGCGGTAGTCGGAAGGACACCGCGTTCACACGGTTGAGCACGTTCACCGTCGCCTGGTTCGGGTCCGTCCCCATGTGGAAGAAGATCTGGATCACCGCCTCGCCGGAGCTCGCCGCGCTGGACACCATGTACTTCATGTTCTGCACCCCGTTGATGGACTGCTCCAGCGGGATGAGGCAGGACTCTTCCAGCACCTTCGCGCTCGCACCCGGGTAGTCCAGCGTCACCGTCACAAGCACCGGCGCCACATTCGGGAACTGGGAGATGGGCAGCGTTAGGATCGAAAGCCCTCCCAGAAAGAGGATGATCAGCGAAATAACAATGGCCAGGGCTGGCCTTTTCAGGATCTTCGTAAACATGGTAGAGGTATTTTATTCCGCCTTGATCTTCAAATTTTTGAAGGCTTCCGCCGCTCCGACTGTCTTGTAGTCGCTTGCCTTGTCGCCATCGCGTGCCTGCAGCACTCCTTCAAAAATGATCCTGTCGCCCGTGGTCACACCTGAACTGACGATGAACAGATCCTCCACTTCCTCTACCACGTGAATTCTCTCCTGCTTGATGATCTCATCCTTGCCCACCACATACACATAGTGGTGGTCTAGGATTTCAAACGTCGCCTTCTGCGGCACCAGGATCGCGCCTCTCACCATTTTCTGCATCCGGATGTTGCCCGTTTCTCCGTGGCGGAGCAGACGGTCCGGATTCGGGAAATCCGCGCGGAACGGAATGGTTCCTGTCTGGTTGTTAAACTCTGCCTCGATGACGTTGAGTCTTCCGGGCTGGTTGAAAGTCTTGCCATTCGCCATCACCAGCTGGACTTTCTTTCTTTCTTCCGGCTGCGGCTGGGTCATGTAGTCCAGGTATTCCGCCTCGGGCACGTTGAAATACACCCACATCTCGCTGTTGTCAGAAAGCGTGGTCAGCAGGTCCCCCTCGTCCACCAGGCTTCCGTTTCGCAGCCTCAGTCGGTCCATCAGTCCCGGAAACGGCGCGTTGATGTTGGTAAACCCTAGATGCGCCTGCGCCAGGTTCACCTCCGCCATCTTCGCGTCATACTTGGCCTTCGCCATCGCCAGTTCCTTGTCAGACACCACCTTGTTTTCGGTCAGGCGCTTGGTGTTCTCGAACTCCACCTTCGCCACCTGCGCTTCCGCCTCCGCACTCTTCAGCTCCGCCTGGTACACCAGCGGCATGATTTTGAACATCGGATCGCCCTCTTTCACCAGCTGGCCTTCCTTCACAAAGACTCCTTCCAGGTAGCCTCTCTCCAGGGCTCTCACCTCAATGTTGCGGCAGGAGCGAATTTGACAGACATATTCACGGGACACGAGCGTATCCTGCTGGATCGGGTTCGTCAGGACCAGCTGCGGCTTCTCTTCCTCCTCCGTGTGTTCCGCCTCCTTGTGGTGGCAGCCGCTGAGGATCACGCTGGCCAGCAGGCCGACTAACATGAGGGATTTGCGGGGAGAGATATGCAGGGATTCCATTCTTGGTGCATACGAAGCCATAAACCACGGTCTATTCATATAACCTCTTCAGGGGGTTTTTACACCCAGCCCCGGCACCACTGGCAGCCTCCCCCAGAAAGGAATGCCGCCACAAAGCCATACAAAATCGTCTATTTCACCCCCGTCGAAGGGCTGCTCCTGGCACCGCAATCATCAAGAGTTGGCCCAAAAAAGGACCGCTTAAAACATTTAATATCAATGATATAAATCCAATTCATTCCCCGCTCATGGAATCCTGGCATGGCACCCGGGCTGCTAAAGCTCCCTTGATATTCAGCCTGCGTTCTCCGCTCCCCTCCACACCCCCTCTGTCATCACGATTTTAGGGGATCCGGGTACCCCCCGTTCATTCTGCTGATACTGCGTCACCAGCAGGTCCACCGCCGCCGCTCCCAGCACCGCCGCCTGCTGGTCGATCCCCGCCACCTCCGCCATGTCCGCCCGCCACCCCAGCGTCACATGCTCCGGCCTCCGTCCTGCAGGCAGGCTCTCCAGCCAGCCCTTCACCACATGCCCTCCGTCGATCACCACCTCCGGCTTCACGGTCTTCACCCAATCCAGAAAGTCACCCCGGCTCGGCACCTTCCTCAGCGCCAGCAGCTTGCCGGGCTCCGCCAGCGGATGGTGCGCCAGAAAGCTCGCCGACCATGCACGAAACATGCGCTCATTGATCGTGCTTCCACAGTAAAATCCGATCCTCTTATACCGCTGCTTTTTCAGCATCCGCAGCGCCGTCATCATTCCCAGATAATGGTGATGATGCACCCGGTGCAACTGCGGCCGCGCATACCCCAGCCCGATCACCACACTGCAAAACTTCTCCCAAGCCATGCTCACATGCCCCCGGCTCCGCGACACCAGCGGAGACAGGATGAATCCCGGTATCCCCCGTGCCTCCAAAATCTCCGAAAGCCTCCGCCCTGTCATCCCCCGCGCTGCCAGGTGAAACTCCTCCAGCTGAAACCCCAGTTTCGCCGCCTGCCGCCGCGCCCCCAGCACCAGTTGCTGCGACCACGACGACCGCCCGATCTCCTCCGCCCCCCGTTCCGCCCACACAAACGCCAGCGTCCTCGGCTCCGCCACCTCCCGCGCCTGCCGCATATGCCTCATCAGCTTCGCGATCTCCGGGTCCGGCCGGTACCCCATCTTCTCCGCCATCCTCACAATCCTCTCCTTCAAAGACGCCTCCACATGCTTCCCCCCGCGCAGCGCACGCGAAACCGTCATCTTGGAAACCCCAAGCCTCACCGCAAGATCATTCAAAGAAACCCGCCCCATCCCCCACTCTACCCTCCCAAATCATAAATCATAAATCGTAAATCATAAATTCCCCGCCACACGTATCCCCGCTCTCACCCCCTCCTCGCCATGCCCACCGCCAAAGCCTACGCCGCCTCCAGCCCCACCTCCGCACTCTCCCACCTCAGCATCCCCCGCCGCGCTCCCACCGACCGCGATGTCGAGCTCGACATCCTCTACTGCGGCGTCTGCCACTCCGACCTCCACCAGGCCCGCAACGAGTGGAGCGCCATGCCCACCGTCTATCCCTGCGTCCCCGGCCACGAAATCGTCGGTCGCATCACCCAGGTCGGCTCCGCCGTCAAAAAGCACAAAGTCGGCGACATCGTCGGCGTCGGCTGCCTCGTCGGCTCCGACCAGTCCTGCCCCCAGTGCGCCGCCAACCTTGAGCAGTTCTGCCCCCACGCCACCTTCACCTACAATTCCCCCGACAAGCACGGCACTGCCCCCGTCACCTACGGCGGCTACTCCTCCTCCATCGTCGTCGATGAGCACTTCGCCCTCACCGTCCCCGCAAACCTCAGCCTCCCCGGCGTCGCCCCGCTCCTCTGCGCCGGCATCACCACCTACTCCCCCATGCGCCGCTGGGGCGACCTCAAAGGCAAAAAAGTCGGCGTCGTCGGCCTCGGCGGCCTCGGCCACATGGGCGTCAAATTCGCCCACGCCTTCGGTGCCCACACCGTCGTCCTCTCCACCTCCCCCAAAAAGAAAGACGCCGCACTCGCCCTCGGTGCCGATGAAGTCATCATCTCCACCGACGCCAACGAAATGCAGCGCCACGCCTTCAGCTTCGACTTCATCCTCGACACCGTCTCCGCCGACCACGACATCAACGCCTACCTCAACCTCCTCAAAATCGACGGCACCCTCACCCTCGTCGGCGCCCCCGACAAACCTCTCCCCGTCTCCGCCTTCGGCCTCCTCTTCGGTCGCAAGCGCCTCGCCGGATCCCTCATCGGCGGCATCGCCGAAACCCAGGAAATGCTCAACTTCTGCGGCACTCACAACATCACCTCCGACGTCGAAATCATCCCCATCCAAAAAATCAACGAAGCCTACGACCGCCTCCTCAAAAGCGACGTCAAATACCGCTTCTCCATCGACATGGCCTCCCTCAAATCCGAGTAAACGAAACCCCTCTCCAAAACGCGGTGCCCTCCCAAAGGCACCGCGTTTTTCATTTTCCTCCATCGCCCCACTTTCGTCCTCGTCCTCCTACTCGAACTCGTCCTTGATCCATCCGCTCCGTCGCAACCACACCTCCGCGCTCCCCCATGTCCCAAATCATAAATCATAAATCGTAAATCATAAATTCCCCCGCCCCTCTGTTACCGTAACAAACACTCCACGATTGCTTTCCCCCCTCGCCATCGTTTAAAACCACCCTCAACCATGAAATCCGTCCTCCTCGCCACCCTCCTCACCCTCGGCGCCGCCGCTGCGGCCCACGCGCAGCCCCTCTGGCTCGAGGCCGAATCCTTCTCCTCTCCCGGCGGCTGGGTTCTCGACACCCAGTTCATCGATGTCATGGGCTCCCCCTACCTCATGGCCCACGGCATGGGCAAGCCCGTCAAAGACGCCACCACCACCATCGACCTCCCCGCCGGCACCTACACCCTCTGGGCCCGCACCAAAAACTGGGTCGCCCCCTTCAATGCCACCGGCGCCCCCGGCCGCTTCGAGATCACCGTCAACGGCCAGAAGCTCGACCACACCTTCGGCACCACCGGAAAAGACTGGCAGTGGGAAAAATCAGCCCCCGTCAAAATCACCGGCAAAGGAAAAACCACCCTCGCCCTCCACGACCTCACCGGCTTCGATGGCCGCGTCGATGCCCTCATCCTCAGCAAAGACGACAGCTTCACCCCGCCAAACGACCTCGCCGCCACCAACAAGCTCCGCCGCCAGCTCCTCGGCCTCCCCGAAAAAGCCCCCGAGACCACCGAGTACGATCTCGTCGTCATCGGCGGCGGCTACTCCGGCATGGGCGCCGCCATCTCCGGCGCACGCCAGGGCCTCAAAGTCGCCTTCATCCAAAACCGCCCCGTCCTCGGCGGCAACGGCTCCAGCGAAATCCAGGTCTGGGCCATGGGCGGCACCCGTCGCGGCCTCTACCCCCACCTCGGCGAGATCGTCGAAGAATTCGCCGACCGCGCCAGCAACAGCCCCGCCGCCAATCCCCAGGAGTTCAATGACAAGCTCAAAGAAGACACCGTCGAAGCCGAGAAAACCATCTCCCTCCATCTCAATACCCACGTTTACGGCGTCGAAATGACCACCGACAAAAAGAACATCCGCTCCGTCATCGGCCTCGATACCAAGACCGGCAAAGAAACCCGCTTCCTCGGCAAGCTCTTCGTGGACTGTACCGGCCACGGCAGCGTCGGTGCCCTCGCCGGAGCCGAGTTCATGATGGAGGAAAAAGGCCGCATGGGCATGAGCAACATGTGGGTCATGCAAAACCTCAAGCACCCCGTCACCTGGCCCGCCACCCCCTGGGCCCTCCCCCTCAAATTGGAGGACTTCCCCGAGCCACGCCCCCTCGCCCCCGTCGGCAAAAAGAACGCCGAAAACATGAAAGGCTACGACCTCGGCTACACCCCCGTGCCCGATCCCGAAGACTACGTCCACGGCGAATGGTTCTGGGAAAGCGGCTTCGACAAGCACCCCATCAACGACCTCGAACTCATCCGCGACCACAACTTCCGCGCCGTTTACGGAGCCGTTACCGCCCTCAAAACCCTCAAGGCCGACAAGTACGCCGACTTCGATCTCACCTGGCTCGCCTACATCGGCGGCCCCCGCGAATCCCGCCGCATCGTTGGCGACATGATCCTCAACGGCGAAGACATGGTCAAAGGCATCATCCACCCCGATGGCTGCGTCCCCACCACCTGGGACCAGGACCTCCACTACCCCAAAGAACAGTACGCCAAAAACTTCCCCGACAATCCCTTCATCAGCCGCGCCGAATTCGGCAAGCACACCGACCGCAAAAACGGCTACCCCGTCCCCTACCGCTGCTTCTACAGCAAAGACATCGGCAATCTCTTCATGGCCGGCCGCACCATCTCCGTCGAGCGCCACGCCCTCGGCTCCACCCGAGTCATGCGCACCTGCGGCATGATGGGCGAAGTCGTCGGCAAAGCCGCCTGGATCTGCGTCCGCCACCACACCTCCCCCCGTGGCGTCTATGAGCAGTACCTCGACATCCTCAAAGACCTCATGTCCCAGCCCGGCGCCATGCGCCGCGATACCCTCGAAGGCAGCCTCTACCTCCCCGCCAACGCCAAAAAACTCCCCGATCTCCCCCCACCCGGCGCCGCCGACTCAGGCGAAGGCAGCATCGACCCCAAAAAGCTCGAAGGCATCGTCATCGACGACACCGAAGCCGAGCTCACCGGCAAATGGGCCCACGGCCAGGGCCTCAAGCCCTACATCGGCAAACACTACAGCTACACCGGCGACAAAGCCGCCAGCGCCCGCTTCCCCTTCAGCGTCAAGCAGACCGGCAACTACGAAGTCCGCATCTACTTCCAGCCCCACGAAAACCGCGCCAAAACCGCCCCCGTCACCCTCCTCACCGCCGACGGCGAAAAGCAGGTGACCGTCGATCAAACCAAAGCCCCCAAAGATCCTCAGGGAGCTTACACTTTGGGAACTTACAAGTTCAATGCAGGCGAAGAGTCCGCAGTGATTTTTCGCACCGCAAACGCAGGCGGCAATGTCCATCTCGACGCTGTCCAGATCGTCCCCGCCAAATGACCCCCGAATGGGAACTTTAAACCTGAAACTTTAAACTCCCTCCCGCAATTCACCGCCGGCGAAGAATCCGCCGTCATCTTCCGCACCACCGGAGCCGGCGGCAACGTCCACCTCGACGCCGTCCAGATCCTCCCCGCCAAGTAGACCAGTTCTCGAAAAGATTGTCATTTTGACCGGCGAGCGCAGCGGCCCCAGTGGCAAGGCGGGAGCGCCGCCTGCTATTGAAGAATGACAGGCAAGCGACTAACGCAGCCAATGGGGCCGCTC
>NZ_JBGANA010000012.1:0-243624 GCF_044222565.1 Prosthecobacter sp. | reverse complement strand
TGGGGAGGCAGCGAGAAGCACAAACCCTTGATGGATAAAATATTGGAGTGGCAAAAACGAACTTCGCCGAAGCAGCCTCCCGACCAATTGCCCTCTCCAGACACAGATCTCAAAAACGCTGCTTAACTTCGGTATCCGGGATTATTGAGAATGGGCCGGGGGCGCTGTTGCTTTTGAGGTGGCTTCCTTGTTGCGTGGCAGCAAGGCGAAGGCTTACGCATGAAGAGGTTTGCGAAGGCGAAGGCTCATTCGAAAGGACAGAAACGACCGAAAGGACACGGCTCGCCACGACAGCCAGATATTCGGGCACTGTTCATGCACAAGTCCTGCAACAAGGCTGCTTTACTGGGCGGCGACTTTGTCCTTCTCCTTTTTCTTGGGAGGAGCCGCGGTCTCGGCGGTGGGGCTGATGACTTCGCCGCCGGAGGGAATGACGAGCTCGTCGCGGACCTGGGCGAAGGAGCGGCCTTCGCGGGAGGCGTGGATGTAGAGCTTTTGTTTGCGCTTTTTGAGGGTCTTGAGGATGAGCTTCATCTGGTCTGAGTCCACTTTGTCCATGAAGTCGGCAAACCAGTAGATGGTGTCCGCCTCCATGACCTCCTTGGACATGAGGGCGGAGGAGGCGTAGGTGATGCCGTTGAACTCGACGAACCAGGTGTTCCGGCGGTTGGTCATCAAATTGAAGATGTCCTCCAAGGGCATGGGTTTGGCGGGATCGTATCTGATGTTTTTTCGTTCTTCGGCGGAGAGCTTGAGGGAGGTCTTGCCTTCCCAGGCCTGCCAGAAGGCGCGGAATTTGTCGCTGCTGACGGGGTTGATCTCGTCATCGAGCTGTTTGGGAGGGGGCATGAGGCCGCAGCCGAAGTAGAGGACGAGGGGGCTGCCGAAGGCGACTTTGTCGAGCTCCTTGGTGACGAGGGGGAGGAACTTGGTCATGGAGCGGGAGACGTCCATGACGACGGCCATTTTGCGGGTGTCCTTGAGCTCCTTGCCGAACATCATGAGGGGCTTGAAGGTGCGGCCGGACATGGCTCCCATGCCGGTGCCGGAGCCAAAGCCACCGCCGGAGCCGGCGATGCCGAAGCCGCCGCTGCCGAGCTTGCCCCCGTCTGCCATGGAGGCGATGTCTGGAAGCTCTAGCACGTCTGGCGGGGCCTCAGGGAGGCTGAGGGTGGCATTGATGCTGGTGGAGACGAGGCGCTGCTTGGGCATGGTCTTCTGCAGCTTCTGCTGACGCTTCATCTGCACTTTGTGCGCGAGCTCGGCGGAGGCCTCGGCCCCCTGCTGGGTGCCGCCGCCAGGGAGGAAGTCCACCTGCTTGTCAAAGGCCTGGGAGGCGAAGACGACGAAGCCGGCGAGTGCGAGGAGGCCGGCGTGGATGGCGATGCTCAGTGTGAGCGAACCGCCACCGATGGAACGCCAGCGGCGGACGAAGGCATTGGGCCGCTTTTCTGGCGGGGGGATAAAAATGGGTACGACGGCGGGATCAGGCGATGATCCATCCATTGACTCGGGAGTGTCTTCAGCTGGATCCATAAAGCGATTGTTCCGGTCATAACGGGACAACCCTTTATTTCTTGTGCTAAATTTAGCAGGCGTTTAGCCTATTGAGACTGAAAGAGTTGGGAGAGATCGCCAGAGAGCTTCTCAGGAGGGCCGAAATGGAGGAGGAGGGTAGAGCCGTCTCCCTGGACGACGCGGAAGCCGAGGAGGCGGCCGCCGCCGGGCTGGATCTGCATGTCGAGCTGGCGGAGGTATTTTTTGATGAGGAGGGGGCGGGGCACCATGGCAACGGTGACGAATTCTTTCTCCTGCTGGGTGACTTTGAGGGAGAAATTGCTGGTGAGGGAGGCGGTGTCCATCTCGCGACCGCTGAGGAATTTCATCCACATGCGGACGCGGCTGTCATCGGGCTTGAGGGTCTGCCAGGGGGTGTCCGCGCTTTCTTTCATACGGACGGTTTCCTTGTCGAAGACGAGGATAGTGGCGGCGGGGGAGCCGAGCTCGAGGCGGAAGCGGCCGTCCGCCATGCGCCAGAAACAGCCGGTGGTGGAGACGGGGTCTTTGAGCGCGGGGGTGGTGCGGGTCTGCTGGAAGGGGACCTTGATGCTGCCGACGGCCTTTTGCGCGTCCATCCACTGCTGCATCACGGGAGGGATGGGAGAGGGGTCCGAAGCGGCGAGAAGGGGCAGAGCGTGCCAGGAAGCGGCGACAAGGAGTGCGGACAAACGAATCACACGGGTAGCCAGACACCAAAAACGGCAGAGTCTCAAGCATTTCGCGGCCATGTTTTCCCTTGCCCCCCCGTGCAAACCGTGTTCTCTGAACTTTCGAACCAACCCCTAAATTACACACATGAGCGAGCGTCGCGTCGTCATCACCGGCATGGGAGTCGTTTCCCCGGTCGGCAACACCAAGGATGACTTTTGGAAGAACATCCAGGCAGGCAAGAGCGGCATCCGCCGCATCCAGTCCATGGATACGGAAAAGTACGACTGCAAGATCGCGGGTGAGGTGGTGGACTTTGATCCGACCAGCTTCTTCAACAACCACAAGGACGCGCGGCGCGCGGACCGGTACTTTCAGTTTGCGATGGCGGCCTCGAAAATGGCGGCCAAGGACGCGGGCCTGAACCCTGACAGCCTGGACCCGCACCGGGTGGGCGTGATGGTGGGCAGCGGCATCGGCGGCCTGGGCACGCTGGAAACGCAGTATGAGATCCTGCTGAACAAGGGGCCGAACCGCGTGTCTCCGTTCCTGATCCCGATGATGATCACGAACATCGCCAGCGGGATGATCGCGGCGGAGTTTGGCTACATGGGGCCGAACATGGTGATCGTGACTGCGTGCGCGACCTCCAACAACAACATTGGTGAAGCGTGGCGGATGATCAAATTTGGTGATGCGGACGTGATGATCGCCGGTGGTGCGGAGGCATCCATCCGGCCGAGCGGTCTGGCGGGATTTGCGAACATGAAGGCGCTGAGCCTGCGCAATGATGATCCGGAGCGTGCGTCCCGCCCCTGGGACAAGGACCGTGATGGCTTTGTGATGGGCGAAGGCGCAGGCGTGGTGGTGATCGAGGAGCTCGAACACGCCAAGAAGCGCGGCGCGACGATCTACGCGGAGCTTTCCGGCTACGGCGCGACGGCGGATGCCTATCACCTGACCTCTCCGCATCCGGAAGGTCTGGGCGCGGCGAAGTGCATGGAGATGGCCCTGCGCCATGCCAAGCTGAACCCGACCGACGTGCAGTACATCAACGCGCATGCGACCTCGACGCCGGTGGGTGATTTGTGCGAACTGCGCGCGATCAAGCGTGTGTTTGGCGATTACGCGACGAAGGGCCTGCTGGTCTCCGGAACGAAGTCGATGACAGGTCACCTGCTGGGTGCCGCGGGTGGTGTGGAGCTGATTGCTTCGATCTATGCGATCAAGGACCAAGTGGTGCCGCCGACGATCAATGTGGAGAACCTGGATCCCGAGGTGGATGTGGACATCGTGCCGAACACGGCGCGGCCTGCAAAGGTGAACGCTGTGCTGAGCAATTCGTTTGGCTTTGGCGGGCACAATGCGGCGCTGCTGATCACGAAGTATTAAGCAGAGCTGATCGTTGCGAGATTTGTTAGACGGGTGTGGCGAGAGTCCACCCGTCTTTCTGTGTCCGGCAGGCGGCAGGGTGTTTGCAGCGCGCTCGCAGACGGGCGGGCTCTCGCCACGCCCTTCCTACGGGCAGAGCACGTGGCTCAGCGCGTCACCGCTAGATCGAGGTCTTTGGCGCCTTCGGGGATGTCGAGGGTCCAATCCCCTGCGCCGGGCTTTTGTTCTTTGGTGGTGACGGTGCCGTCGGAAGTTTCGAGGTTGGGAACGTCGGCGGCGCTGTAGCTGACGGTGAGGTTTACTTTGCCGATGATGGGGCCGGTTTTTTCGTCGAGCTTGAACTTGCCGCCCATGACGCGGGCGCAGGCGACGGGGGCGGAGGGATCGTCTGAAGCAAAGATTACGCTGCCCCAGCTGACGGGCTTGCCATTGATGGTGACTTTGCCATTGATGGCGGTGCGTTTCATGGGCTTGAGGAAGCCCTGATTGCGCAGCCAGTCGCGGAGGTGCATGGACCAGGTGCCGAGGACGGGATCGCCGAGGTAGAGGCCGACGCCGTGGGGTCCGGGGCGGTAGATGTGGAGCTCTGCGGGGACTTTGTTTTTGCGGCATGCGAGGTAGAAGGCGACGGCGTTTTCAGCGGGAACGACGGTGTCTTCATCGGTCTGGAAGATGAAGGTGGGCGGGGTGTTTGCCGTGACGCGGGTTTCGGTGCTGACGTGTTTCGCGAGTTCGTCGTTGTCGGCGGGGCCGAGGAGGTTTTTGCGGGAGCCTTTGTGGCCGAAGGCCTCGATCATGGAAATGACGGGGTAGGTGGGGGCGGCGACATCGGGGCGGGCGCTGACCTGGTCGATGGCGTCGTTGGTCATGCCTGCGGGTTTTTCATCGAACATGGTGGCGGCCATGGAGGTAAGGTGGCCGCCGGCGGAGAAGCCGATGATGCCGATGCGGCTGGGGTCGATGCCGTATTCTTTGGCATTTGCGCGGACATGGCGGATGGCGCGCTGCACATCGATGAGCTGGGTGGGGAAATGGTAGCCCTGGCTGCCGAGGCGGTAGTGCAGCACGAAGGCGGAGACTCCGAGGCCATTGAACCATTTGGCGACCTGGATGCCTTCGTGATCTGCCGCGAGGCCGCCGTAACCGCCGCCAGGGCAGACGACGAAGGCTGCGCCGTTGGCCTTGTCCTTGGCTGCGGGCCAGACGTTGATGAAGGGCTGGTCTTTGTCTTCGGTGCCTTTGGCGCCGGGGGCACCTTCGGGCCAGAGGCGGACTTTGGTGGGTTCGGCGTGGAGAGAAAAGACGGAAACGAACAGCAGTGTCAGCAGGGTGGGCAGCTTCATGGTGCCGCAAGAAGGCAAGCGGGGCTGCTACTGCAACAAATCCTGAACATCGATCTCGGCGTCAGGAAAGGCCATGGGGGCCAGCCGACCATCTCGCACGACGGATTTTGTCTCGTAGCCGAGATAGTTTGGTTCGCGGTAAACTTCGATCTGCTTCTCAGGCACGTTCAAGATCCAGACTTCCTCGATGCCGGCCTTAGCGTAGAGAGGGAGCTTGATTTCGCGGTCGCGGCGGAGGGTGGTGTCCGAAATCTCCACGAGCAGGATGACGTCCTCGGGGGTCGGATGGGATTGCTTGTACTTTTTGGCCGGAGGGCGGATGAGCATCAGGTCCGGCTGAGGCTCGCTGTGCTCGTCGATGCGCAGGGGGTATTGATTCCACACCAGCCAGCGGCCCTGTGCGAGACAGGCAAAGAAGGCGCTCAATTCGGAACCTGCACCGGCATGAAAGGGACCTATCGGCATCATATCTACAATCTCCCCTTCAATAAGTTCGACCCGTGCGTCCGGCTTCAGGATGCCCGTCTCGGCCATCCGATAATAATCCTCCACGGTGAAGCGGTGTGTGATTGAAGCGGGCATGACGGCATAATTTGCCAGTGGCACGAGCTGGGCGCAAGTGCTCAAATGCCTGCGCAAAGCTGCCATACCAACCCGTTCTTTCACCCGCCATGATCTCACGCCGTCATTTTCTTTCCACCAGCCTGGGCGCGCTCAGCGTCTCCACTCTGCCAGCCATTGAACCGATCAAGAGGCCGGGTAAAAGCCGCATGCAGCTGGGGGTCGCGGCGTACAGCTTCCGTGAGTATTTCCAGTGGATGCGGGACAAGGAGCAGAAGCCTAAGGAAGGCAAGCCGCAGTGGAGCATCCTGGACTTCATCGACTGGTGTGGGGACCACAATGTGCCGGGTGCGGAGGTGACGAGCTACTTTTTCCCGAAGGATGTGGACGAGGCTTTTCTGCTGGAGGTGAAGCGCCGTGCGTACCTGCGTGGCGTGCAACTGGCGGGCACCGCGGTGGGCAACAATTTCGCGCTGCCGAAGGGTGAGAAGCTGAGCGAGCAGATCGCCTACACGAAGAAGTGGATCGACTACTCGGCGATCATGGGCGCGCCGCACATCCGTGTGTTTGCCGGGCCGCAGCCGAAGGATCTGAGCGAGGAGCAGGCGGTGGCGAACTGCCTGGAGGCCTATCAGGAGTGCCTGGATTATGCTGGGAAGAAGGGCGTGTTTTTAGGCCTGGAAAATCACGGCGGGATCGTGGCTGAGCCTGAGAACCTGATCAAGATGGTGAAGGCGGCGAAGAGCCCGTGGGCGGGGATC
Source organism: Prosthecobacter sp. (assembly GCF_044222565.1). Classification (GTDB taxonomy): domain Bacteria; phylum Verrucomicrobiota; class Verrucomicrobiia; order Verrucomicrobiales; family Verrucomicrobiaceae; genus Prosthecobacter. The sequence goes on along the minus strand of NZ_JBGANA010000012.1, from coordinate 237,359 downwards.
AATCTAGACAGCGGAAACTTCCACACGGAAGACCCGTATGCGGATCTGGAGAAGATCGCGCCATATGCGGTGAATGTGCAGCTGAAGATGGAGATCAGCCGCAAGGGCGCAGCGAAAGGCGTGAGCGAGCCGAGTGATGTGAAGCGGGTGATCAAGATCATGCGTGACGCGAACTACCAGGGGTGGTTCACGCTGGAGTTCGAAACGAAGGAAGACCCGTTTGTGCGAGTGCCGGAGATTTGTGACATGCTGCGGCCGCTGCTGGCGTGAGGGGGGAGTTTACAGTTGTTAACGGTGGTTGACGATTGTTGACAGTTGTTTCCAATCCGTTGAGGCGGCTTCGCCGCCGATCTGGAAGCGAGAGTCATTCCTCGCAAACAACCGTCTACATCCATACCTCCATGAGAAAGCAATTTCCGTTTGAGAAGCTCGAAGTCTGGCAGGATGCCCGCAAATTAGTAGCGGGTGTGTATCAATGTTCGCGCAGTTTTCCGAAGGATGAGCGGTTTGGGCTGACAAGCCAGATGACGCGTGCGGCGGTTTCGGTGGCGAACAATCTCGCGGAGGGGTGTGGCCGTTCGAGTTTCAAGGATCAGGCCCACTTTTCGAATCAAGCCCACGGTTCTCTCATGGAGACTGCCTCGGACCTGATCATCGTCACTGACCTGGGCTTTACCTCTTCGGAGACGACCGATCCTTTGCTTGACCAAGCTTACGATCTTGCCGTGCGCATCCACAACCTTCGCGACTCCCAACTACGCCGCTCCGAAGGATGCTGAGTTTACGGTTGTTTACAGTCGTTGACGATTGGTGACAGTGGTTTCCAAGGCAAGAAACGGTCTCGCCGCATTTGAGACCTTCGTCCACTTCCTACTCGGCCTCTGTGAAAACCTAGGTCAACAATTGTAAACGACCGTCAACCACTGTAAACAATCGTCAACCTCTCTCCCCCTTCCCCGCCATGTCGCACGCACCTACTGTTGTCATTGAGAATTTTTATCCCTGCCTGGATGGCGGGCGGCATCCGGTGAAGCGGGTGCTCGATGAGCCGCTGGATGTGTGGTGTGACATCTTCAAGGACGGGCATGATGTGATGAGCGCGGTGCTGCGGTGGAGGCTCACGGGGTCCAAGCGGTGGTTTGAAGCGCCGATGAAGCTGCTGGAAAATGACCGCTGGCAGGGACAGTGCAGCTTTGCCAAGGCCGGACGCTGGGAGTATGTGGTGGAGGCGTGGGGAGACACCTTCCGCTCGTGGAAAAAGACGTTTGCGGTGCGTGTGCAGGCGAAGGATCCGGATGTGCCGGTGGAGGCGCTGGAAGGCGCACGCCTGCTGCGCGAGGCGGGTAAACGTGCCCGGGCCGCAGGAGTGCCTACGGCGGCGACACAGCTGGAAGATTGCGCGGATCTTCTGGGGTCAGTCAAGGCGGGCGATCTGATGGACGTGCTGATGTCCGATGAGATGCAGAACCTGATGGACCAATATCCGGACCGCGCCCAGTCCACCACCTCTGACACGCTGCGGGTGACGGTGGAGCGCGAGCGGGCGCGATTCTCGGCCTGGTATGAGTTCTTCCCGCGTGGTGCGGAGGGGCGCAGTGACAAGCACTCGACCTTCCGCGACTGCCTGGGACGGCTGGACCATGCGGCGCACATGGGCTTCGATGTGATCTACTTTCCGCCGATTCATCCGATCGGTGTCACGGCGCGCAAAGGGAAGAACAACACGCTGGTGGCGAAGGAGGGTGATGTGGGCAGTCCGTGGGCGATCGGGGGGCCGACGGGAGGGCACTACAACATCGAGCCGGCGCTGGGCACGGAGAAAGACTTTGTATGGCTGGTGAAGGAGGCGAAGAAGCGGGGGCTGGAGATCGCGCTGGATTTTGCGCTGAACTGCTCGCCGGATCATCCGTATGTGAAGGATCATCCGGAGTGGTTTTACAAGCGGCCGGATGGAAGCATCCGCTATGCGGAGAATCCGCCGAAGAAATATCAGGACATCTACCCGCTGAACTTCCACTGCGATGACTGGCGCAACCTGTGGAAGGAGCTGATCGAGGTGGTGCAGTTCTGGGTGGACAAGGGCGTGAAGATTTTCCGCGTGGACAATCCGCACACAAAGCCGGTGGCGTTCTGGGAGGAGCTGATCAGCACGATCCAGCGCAAGGATCCGGACGTGCTGTTTCTGGCGGAGGCCTTTACCAAGCCGAAGATGATGCGGGTGCTGGGCAAGGTGGGCTTCACACAGAGCTACACGTACTTCACATGGCGTGAGGACCGTCATTCGCTGACGGAGTATGCCACCGAGCTGACGCAAAGCGACATGCGCTGGTACTACCGCGGCAACTTCTGGCCGAACACGCCGGACATCCTGCCGGAGCATCTGCAGAAAGCGGGCGCGCAGATGTTCCGCATCCGCGCAGCGCTGGCGTCCACGCTGTCTTCGAGCTGGGGGATGTATTCGGGCTATGAACTGTGCGAGAATGATCCGTACCCCGGCAAGGAGGAGTATGACAACAGCGAGAAGTACGAGCTGAAGCAGCGCGACTACAATCAGCTGGGGAACATCACCTCTTTCATCCGGATGCTGAACCTGATCCGCCGTGACAATGCAGCGCTGCATCAGTATGACAATCTTCGCTTCCACGGGGCGGACCACCCGCAGATGCTGTGCTACAGCAAGGCGACGCCGGACTACAGCAACCGCATTCTGTGCGTGATCAGCCACGATGCGCAGCACACGGCGGCTGGCATGGTGCATCTGGATCTGAGCGTTCTAGGCCTGGATCACAGCCGACCTTTCAAGGTGACCGACCTGCTGCACAACCAGACGTATGAGTGGCGCGGTGCGGACAACTACGTGGAGCTAAGGCCGGGGGGAACTTCGATGCACCTTTTCCGCGTGGAGCAGTGAAGAGCCATGAAATGCCGTGAGCAGTTTTTGCTTGCCCTGCTGGCGCTGATGCTGGCAGGGCAGACTGCTTCGTGGCGGGTGGAGTCTTCATCCAAGGCGGCGGCGCTGGGGAATGAGGCTGTGTTTGTGGTCAAGAAGATCAATGGCCCGACGAAGGCTGAGATGAAGATGGTGTTTTTTGATGAGAAGAAGTGCGCCATGCGCGTGGAGGTGAACGGCGTGCGCGCCATGGCGAGGCCGCTGAACGAGATCGGTGCGGATGCGAAGGCGCTGGCGGTGTGCAATGGAGGCTATTTTCATGTGGACACGCTGAAGCCGGTGGGGCTGGAGATCTCCGGTGGGAAACGCGAGGATGAATTTCGCAAAGACGGTGGCTGGGTGGGTGCGCTGATGGTGCGAGGGGAGAAGGCGTCGCTCGTTTTGGAGAAGGAGTTTCAGGATGCGGCGGACATTGGTGAATTTGTGCAGTGCAGTCCATGGCTGGTGGATGGTGGCCATATGGCTCCGGGATGGAAGTCGGGGGCGGATCAGCGCAACCACCGGACTTTCATCCTGAGCGATGGCGCGGGAAAGTGGGCCATCGGCATATGCAGCAACGTGGGGCTGGGAGAACTGGCGCAGATTTTTGTGACGCCGGGGATCATCACAGAGATGAAGGTGCAGCGGGCTCTGAATCTGGACGGGGGGCCTTCGAGCGGATTGTGGTGCCGAAGTGAGGATGGGAGGGAGTCGTTTGAAAAGCCGGGCTGGGCGGTGCGAAATGCGATCGTGGTGGTGCCAAGGGATCGGAAGTGAGAGAAGCGGGGGGACCGAGGATAGATTTCGGCGTCGGGGGTGTATTGGTGAGACTCCAACCCTCATTCCTATTATCTCATGCTGAAGCGGCTCTGCTCCCTTTTCGTTGTTGTCCAGTTTGCTGTGCCTCATCTGCTGGCTGCTGCTGAGTTGATGCTCGTGGAGAACGGCAAGCCGCAGGCGGAAATCGTCATTGCAGAAAAACCGGCACGCGTGACGAAACTGGCGGCAAAGGAGCTGCAGAGCTATGTGGCGAAAATGTCCGGCGCGACTCTGCCGGTGGTCACGGAGCGGAGTGCGGGAAAGAAGGCGATCTTTGTGGGTGTGAGCCGCCATACGGATGCACTGGGACTACGCACCGATGCGCTGAAGCATGGGGCGTTCCGCATGGCGTCTGGCGAGGGGTGGCTGGCGCTGCTGGGAGCAGACAAGGACTTTGTGCCCACCGAGCCGTGGGGGAGGAAGAGGGACAAGAACGAAGCGACCCGTGTGAACGCCGAATGGGACAAAATCACGGGCGACACCTTCTGGAACACGGCCAGCGAGCTCTATCAACGCTACCACGCCGAGCTGGACGTGTGGGAAATGGATGACGCGGGGACTTTCAATGCGGTGAACGAATTTCTGCGCGGGCTTGGCTGCCGATGGTTTGCGCCCGGGGAGATCGGCGAGGTGGTGCCGAAGGTGACGACGATCCCGCTGCCGCAGGTGAACCGCACGGTGACGCCGGACTTTGGCTTTCGCCGGTTCTCGTATTACACACAGCACACGGGCATCGGTGACAGGGCGCTGTGGGATCTGCGGCTGGGACTCAACTTTGGCGCGGAGATCGCGGGCTTTCCGCAGATCTGCCACGGGCTGAAATTTGTGATCATGCGCGAGGAGATGAAGCAGGCGCATCCGGAAATGTATCTGCTGCAGGAGGGCAAACGGAGCACGCGGAGCGAAGGGGTTCCGAATCTGCTCTCTCCGCTTCTGTTTGAAAAACAGGTGAAGCATGTGCGCGCGATGTTTGACCATTTTCATGAGCCAATGCACAACATCGACCTAGTGGACGGGTACAGCGGCCAGACCTCCGACAATCCGGAATGGATGGCGCAGCTCACGCCGGAGCGCGGCTGGAGCGGAACGATGTCCGACCATGTGTGGGGCTACCTGAACCGCGTGGCGCTGGAAGTGAACCGCAGCCACCCGGACAGGCTGGTGAGCGCGCTGGCCTATGGAGCCTACACGCAGCCGCCGCTGAAGATCGACAAGCTCAGCCCCAACCTGGCTCTCATTGATGTCCGGCACCGGCAGGAATTCTGGGATGAAGCGAAATGGAATGAGCGGCGGAAGTGGCGCGCTGAGTGGCTGAAAAAGCTGCCGTCAGGCAAATACATCAGCTGGGATTTTTGTACGAATGCGCGGCCTGAGCAGGTGGGGCGGCCGGTTTTTTACACGCAGCAGATCAGCCGTGACCTGCGTGAGCTGAAGGGCATCAGCCTGGGAGAACTGGTAGAGATCTACGCGCACCCGACGGAGAAGGAGGGATCGTTTGGCTACAACGACCTGGCCATGGAGCACCTCAATCTTTATGTCACAGCGAGGCTTTACTGGGACGTGAACCAGGATGTGAACGCGATACTGGCGGACTACTTCACGAGCTACTACGGCGGAGCGGCTGAGGCGATGCGGGCGTTTATCACCCATGCGGAGGCCAACTGGATGCACATGAACACAGATGCGGTGAAGATCGGAGAATCGTTTGATCTGCTTGCCAAGGCGAAGGCGGCTGTGGATCCGGCGAGCCTTGAGGGCCGCCGCATCCAGCAGATCGCGGCCACGATGAAGCCGCTGGAAGCGCTGCGCGTGCAGCTGAGCCGCAAGCGTGAAACGGACCTCGCCTACCGAGTCCTCGAAACGGTGAACACCGGGGCCAAGCCGCTGGGAAGCAAGCCGCTGGATGGCAACGTGGACAAGGCCTGGTGGGGGGATGTGCGCATCGCGCCACTGATCAAGCTGAGAAAAGAAGATCCGCAGCCCAAGTGCAACAGCAGCTTCCAGATCCAGCGCGATGGTGGGACTCTGCACGTCGGCATCGTGTGCCTGGAGCCGGACATGAAGGGGTTGCAGAGCAGCACCACCAAGAACGATGATGCCAGGCTGCTGGAAGGCGACCATGTGACGCTGCTGATTGAGACGTCATCGCGCAGCTACTATGAGATTTCCATCAACCCGGCTGGAGCGGTGTATGACCTGGATCGTGCGCCGGGCGGACGAGGAGTGGCGTGGGGCAGCGGAGCGCAGGTGGCGGTGCATCGTGGCACGGATCGCTGGAGCGTGGAGATGAGGCTGCCGATTGTCGGGGAGGAAGCTTTTGTGCTGGATCCGACGAAGGGGATTGATGGAGCGCGGCCGACGGAGATTTTCCCATGGCACTTCAACCTGGGACGCAGCCGAGTGCGTGAGGGGAAGGTGGAGCGCACGTGCTTCTCACCGACTGACAAGGAGGAGCTGCATGTGCCGGAGAAGTTTGCGAAGCTTTGGGGGCGGTGAGGGCTTCGAGCGTGTGGTGGGCAGGCTAGCACGACGATGGATCGGCTGGCTGCAAAATCGTCGTGAGATCGTGAGGCTTGGGTGCGTTCGAAACGGATGCAAACCAACCTTTTCTGCCTTCTTGCCCTCGGATTGATATCCACCGCCAGCGCCCAGGAGACCAAGTGGTACAAAGGGAACACGCATACGCATTCGCTGTGGAGTGATGGGAATGATTTTCCAGAGATGATCACGGACTGGTACAAGCAGCATGGGTATGATTTCCTGGCGATCTCCGATCACAATGTGCTGCAGGCGAAGGAGGTGTGGATGAGCGTGCCGGCGCTCGAGAAGAGGCGCAGGACTCTGGGCAAGACGACGATGGAGAAGTATCGCGCACGGTTTGGTGATGAGTGGGTGACGACGCGTGAGAAAGATGGCGTGACGGAAGTGCGGCTGAAGAAGCTGGAGGAGTATCGGCCGAAGTTTGAGGAGGCGGGGAAGTTCCTGATCATCCAGGCGGAAGAGATCACTGCAGGCCAGGGCAAGATACCGATTCACCTGAACGCAGTGAACCTGAAGGAGGAGATCAAGCCGGTGAAGGACCTGACGAGTATTCAGGAGGTGATGCGGGCCAATCTGAAACTGGTGAACGAGCAGTCGAAGCGGCTGGGCGTGCCGATGCTCTCACACATCAATCACCCGAACTTCAGGTGGGCGCTTTCGGCCGAGGATCTGGCAGCGGTGCTGGAGGAGAATTTTTGGGAGATCTACAACGGGCACCCGACGATCAACTACCCGGGCGATGCCTCACGCATGGGGCATGAGAAGATCTGGGATGTGGCGAACACGCTGCGCATCGCCGAGTTCAAGGCGCCGCCGCTTTATGGGGTGGGGACGGATGACTCTCACAAATATCATGGCGAGGAGAACGGCCCCGGGCGTGGTTGGGTGATGGTGCGTGCGGCGAGCCTGGAACCGGCGGAGATCGTAAAGGCGATGAAGGCGGGAGATTTTTATGCGTCGTCCGGTGTGACGCTGGACGATGTGAGTTTTAAGAATGGTGAGCTGCGCATTCGCGTTCATGGAGAGCCGGGAGTGAAATACAGCACGCAGATTCGCGGTACGCTGCCGGGCTATGATGCGACGACGCGGGCCGCGCCGCCGGTGGAGGGAGATCTGCACCCGCCGCGGCTGCTGTATTCGGACGACATCGGCAAGACGCTGGCGACGATCGAGGGTGAGGAGGTGGTGTGGAAGCCGAGCGGGAAAGAGCTATATTTCCGCGCGGTGATCACGTCTTCGAAGCCTTATGAGAAACCTTCGTTTGAGGGGCAGATGCAGATGGCGTGGACGCAGCCGATGGGGTGGAAGAAGTGATTAGTACAGTAGCCATCTCGCTCCGCGAGATGAGTCCAGGGCTGTCTTGCTCGCACAGAGCAGCATTGAGATGTGGCGTTTGGATGGCGCTGGAGTTGCGGGGGCGCTGTGCTCATCTCGGCGGAGCGAGATGGCTACTTTAGCGGCGGGACAACGGGGCCGGTGCCGTAGGCGCGGGAGCAGGGGTAAATGGCAGAGCCGCGAGGAGCCAGGTGCTGGACGAGCAGGTCGAGGAGGAGGGACAGAATGGCGGAGGGATCGAAGGCAGTGATGAAATAGAAGCAGGCTTCGGGTCCCACGCCGAAGCCGACGCGGTGTCCGACGCCAGATGTGGCGAGCACGTCGTCGAGGGTATCGCGAAAGGCTTTCATTTCGTCGCCCACGCTGCCGCCGTGGAGGATGCGAATGTAGTAGTAGGCGGCTCCGGATTGCTCCAGGGGATCGTGCTCATCGAGACTGTCTCCGAGCATCTCAGAGATGAGGTCGGGCAGGCTGGTAACGAACTGCCCGATGTCGTAGGGCGGAGCGGGGACCTGCGGGATTTCGGCGCGGACGATTCTCTGCGCGCCGACGCGGTTCTGCCAGCCGCGCTGGTTTACTTCCGCATAGATGAATTCGCGGAGCTCGGTGAGCGGCATGGCGGTTTGCAGACGGTCGTTTTTCGTGGCGACTCCGCCGATGAAGGTGGCGGCGACATCTTCTCCCAAGACAGCGTCGAGCATGAGAAAGCCGATGGTGCTGGCCTGCTGGGGCATGGAGGCAAAGGCGGGGTGCCAGAGCCAGAGACGGAACTTTTCCTCCTCTTCATCGAACTCGGGAGAGACCCAGGTTTCGGTGGCGGCGATGGAGAAGCCGCCGGTGTTGATTTTAAAAGTCTGCAGTTCCGGGACAGGCTGCTTGGCGGCAAAGAATGACCAACCGGGAATGGCGGGGGCTTGATTGAGCCAGTAGTCCACGAGCTGACGCCGATGGGGATTGCCTGCAGAGCTAAGCACAAAACTGTGCTTTGCCCCATCGGCCCCGGGTTCAAAGCACCAGTCCAGTCGCTCGGGGGTGAGAACGTCCACGGTGCTGTTCATGAGGTCTACCAGGGCGGTCTGGTCCCGATGCTCCATCATGCCATCGAGGGCGGCGGAGTTGGTGGCGAACCATTCCCAGAAGGTGGCGACGCGGGCCGAGAACGGAGCACCCGGAGGAACAGGGAGAGGCTTGCTGGCGGGCTCTGATTTTCCGAAGAGTTTTTTAAGGAACATTGACGGAGGAATATCAGGGGCGCAGGCGGGTGGCAATGCTGTAGAAAGGGGGCGTGGGACCGGTGTGGGGAGTGAGATGGCTACTGGATTGTAAACTGCGAACTGAAAACTGGGAATTGTGAATTGCCGGAGGCAGAGGGGTTCGCGGGAGGGATGCGAATTTGAGGGAGCGGTGGGGGTATCTCGCGGAGTGAGATGGGGACTGTACGAGGCGGTATTTGAAAACCTCCCCAATGGCTGCTCGAGATTGTAGGAACAGATCTTCAAGGGAAGATGCGGACCGTCGTGCGAGTGCGGAGCGCTGCGACATCGGAGTGCCGCGCTCCCAGGGGTGTCTGCCGGCGTGCGGCAGGCCTCATGGCGTACGGACGTACTCGCAGTCGGGCGGTTTGGCGGAGGATGTCATGAAGCATCGCGAGGCCTTCGACGCCAAACACACCCAACCTACGCCCGGAGCGCTGTGCTGTGCGGGAACATGGACGTTGGCTGTCTGCCAAGGTTTTCAAACGCGGCCTAGCGCATGCGCATGCCTTGCATGCGGCCTTGCATGGCTTCGAACATGGGGGCCATTTCGAGTTTGGCGGAGAGGGGGGCTTCTTTGAAGAAGAGGCCTGCGTCTTTGATGAGGCTTTTTTCAAAGTCGGCGGGTGTCTGGTCGAGCAGGAGCTGTATTTCAGAATCTTTGCCGGCCTTCTTTTTCATCTCGCGCTGGATGGTGCCGGCGAGGCGGCGGCGGTCTTCGGCGGGGAGTTTTTCCAGGCCTTTCATGACGGCTTTGAAGTTTTCTCCGACGGTGCGGTTCACGTAATCGCTTTTTTCCTCGAAGGTGAGCGATTTGGAAAAGCGGTCCATGGTTTCGAGGCCGTCTTCGCGCATGTCATTGCGCTGGTTGAAGTCGAGCTTGAGGTAAGAGGTGATGACTTTGTCGAGGTAAGCCTGGCGCTTGGATTCGGAGAAGTTTTCATCGGCGAACCATGGAGCGTTCTCCATGAGGGCGAGGGTTTTCTCCGAAGAGAAGACGTAGTCTTCGGTGGACCACATGACGATTCCAACGCCAGCCCAGACAAGGGCGAGGAAGGCGGCGATCTGGAGCCAGAAGCGTTGGAGCGGCATGAGCGCCTACCTTTTGCCAAAGCGGCGGCCTAGCAACGAAAGAAATTCGCCGGATTCCTCGACCTTGAGTTTTTTGGTGACGGTGAAATAGGCGATGGCAGCGGCGCCGATGCTGGCGGCGAGGGCGGCGCAACGGAGGAGGAAGTTGAGGTGCGACCAGCCGGACATGATGGTGTATTTGGCGAGGAGGCAGACGGCGGACATGACGGCGACGCCGATGACGAGCCTGACGAGGGACTGAATGAGGGAGCGAGTTTCGAGGCCGGAGGCGAACCTGCGCATGCAGAGGTAGAGCGTGAGGAAATTGAGCGAGAGGCCGACGGCGGTGGCCCAGGCGAGCGCGGTGTGGTCCCAGTGGAAGACGAAGACGGTGATGGAGTTCACCGTGGCGGTGAAGACGATGACGCCGATGCTGACGAGCATGGGAATGAAGCGGCGGTTGATGGTGTAGAAGGCGGGCTGCAGGACTTTGATGGCGGCGTAGAAGATGAGGCCGAAGGCGTAGGCCTGGAGCGGTGCGGCGGTGTTTTGCACGTCTGTGGCGGTGAACTTGCCATGCTCGAAAATGACGGAGATGATCTCCTGCGAGAGGAGGGTGAGGCCGACGGCGCAGGGCAGCGTGAGGAAGAGCACGAGGCGCAGGCCTTTCGCCAAGGCACTGCGAAAGGCTGGCGTCATGCCCTCTGTGGCGAGGCGTGAAAGCATGGGCAGTGTGACGGTAGCGACGGCGACGCCGAAGAGGCCGAGGGGAAGCTGCTGGAGGCGCTGGGCGTTGGCGAGCCAGGCGAGGGATCGCTCGTGGCCGTCGGTGAAGGAGGCGAAGATGGAATTGAGCAGCACGGCAACCTGAGTGCCGCTGGCGGCGAGCATGGAGGGCCACATGAGATGGAGCACTTCTTTCACGGCGGGATCTTTGCAGCCGAAGTCGAAGCGGAAGCGGAAGCCGACGCGGTGGAGCGATGGGAGCTGAACGGCGAGCTGCAGCACGCCGCCGATCAAAGTGCCGATGGCAAAGCCGGTGAGGCCTTTTTCGCTGACGTGGCCATGGCGGAAGCCGGGATCGATGATCCAGGCGAGGGCGACGCCACCGACAATGCAGCCGAGATTGAAGAAGGCGGAGGCGACGGCGGGGATGAAGAAGACTTTCTTGGAGTTCAGCATGCCCATGACCAATGCGGTGACGGAGACGAGGGCGATGAAGGGATACATGATCTGGGCGAGCCAGGTGCCGAGGACTTTGGCTTCTTCGCTCAGGCCGGGAGTGAGAATGCGGAAGAGGATGGGAGCGAGCGCGACGCCGGCGATGGCGACGAGAGTCATGAACCACATGGAGAGCGAGATCATCTTGCGGCCGAGGATCCAGGCGGCCTCATCGCCCTCGGTCTTCATCTTCTTTGAGAAGGTGGTGACGAAGGCGGTGGAGAGGGCGCCTTCGGCGAAAAGATCGCGCAGCATGTTGGGCGTGCGGAAGGCGGCGGTGAAGATGCCGGTGAAGGCGGAGCCGAAGAAGCCATTGAGCAGCTGGTCGCGCACGAGTCCGAGGACGCGGCTGCAGAGGATGGCGATGGAGACGATGCCGGTGGAGCGGGCCTGGGAGTTGCCGTCGGGCTTGCTCTCTTTCACCGAGCCTGAGGGAGATGGTTCATTCATGAGGGCTTAAATGCTTGATCCCCACTCCAAAAGGTCTGCGCCGCTTCGGCTGCCATTGGATCGAAGTGGGTGAGGTCATTGAAGGAAGGACGGTTGCGCTACGCGTAGCGGCGGGAGGCGCGGCGGAGCTTGTCCATCATGGCGATGCCCATGCCGTGTTCATGCAACGGTTCTGCAATGATTTCATCGACGCCGAGCTTGTCGAGGGCGCGGAGGACGTAGAAGAAGCGGACGGCGGCTTCAGGGAGCTTGCCGTTACCGGGGCTGAGCATCATGACTTCCTCCCAGTCGCATAGATTAAGATAGCCGTCTTTTTCTTCGCCACGGTAGCTCATGAGGGCGTAGCGCTTGCCCTCTTCGGGAATGAAATCCTGGGGGCGCTCAAGAAGGCGGAGGGGGGTCTTGGGGGCGTAGTGGGAGGCGAGCTGGCCGGGGGCAGCGGTGGCTTCATCGACCACGGTGCGCGAGGCGTAGCGCACCTTGCCGTAGGCTTTCAAATCTTCCGCAGTGATGGGGCCGGGGCGGACGATGTCGATGAACATCTTGGGGCTGCCGGGCTCGATCTTGATGATGGTGGACTCGAGGCCGAACATGCAGGCACCGGCATCGACGATGAGGTGGATGCGGCCATCCAGCTCGGAGAGCACGGCGCTGGCGGAAGTGGGGCTGATGGAGCCGAAGCGGTTGGCGCTGGGAGCGGCGAGGGGCTTGTCCAGCGCGCTGATGACGCGGCGGAAAAAGGGATTGGAGCTGACACGCACGGCGACGGTGGGCAGACCGGCGGTGACGAGATCGGGGACGCAGGGCTTCTTGGGGAGAAGGATGGTGAGGGGGCCGGGCCAGAAGCGTTCGACCATTTTTTTCAAAGTGGCAGCGATCTCCGGCGGGACATCGGCCACGCGATCGATCTGTTCTTTGCTGGCGAGGTGGACGATGAGGGGATCGAAGGTGGGGCGTTCCTTGGCTTCGAAAATTTTCGCGACGGCAGCGGCATCGAGCGCATTGGCGGCGAGGCCGTAAACGGTCTCGGTAGGGAGGGCGACGACTTCCCCTTCGCGGAGCAGGCGCACGGCTTCCTCGACCGCCTGGTGCATGAGCGGTGGCTGGTCGGTGGGAAGGACGGCGGTGACGTAGCTCATGATGGCGATGTGTGGCTCTCAATCACCGCCCAGGCGTTGTGATTGTGGATGGACTCGTAGTTTTCCGCCTCGACGCGGAACCAGGTGATGCGGGGGTGGGCCTTGGTCTTGACGGCGATGTTGCGCACGAGGTCTTCGACGAAGACGGGGTTGTCGTAGGCAGCTTCGGTGACGTGCTTTTCGTCCGGGCGCTTGAGGATGCTGAAGAGCTCGCTGCTGGCGCTGGACTCGACAAGCTCGAGAAGGTCCTCGATCCAGACCGGATCGCTGAAACGAACGGCGAGGGTGACGGTGCCGCGCTGATTGTGGGCACCGCGGGCGCTGATGGCCTTGGAGCAGGGGCAGAGGGTGGTGACGGGGACTTCGACGGTTAGGACGAAGTCGGTCTCCGATTTGTCTGCGTTCACTTCAAAGATGACGCCGTAGTCGAGCAGGCCTTCGGCACCGGAGACGGGGGCTTTTTTGGCGCGGAAGTAAGGGAAGCGCATCTCCACGTGGGCCTTGTCTGCATGGAGCTTTTTCATGAGCTCGCGCGGCATCTTGACGATGTTGGAGACGGTGAGCTCCTTGCCATGGGCATGCAGCACCTCCACAAAGCGGCTCATGTGAGTGCCTTTGAACTGATGCGGAAGGTCAACGGCGAGTGAGACGGTGGCGACGGTGTGCTGAACGGCGGAGTCGCGGTCGCGAATGCTCAGAGGGAAACGGAGGCTGCGCACGCCGACGCGATCGATGGGCAGGCGGCGGTCATCGCGTTCATTTTGAGTGTCGGTAAGGGCGGACATGGCTGAAAATAAAACTTCCCACTGTCGCATGATGCAACAGTGGGAAGCGGATCAAAAGAAACCCGGCACGGGCGGGGGCATCGATCAGGCCATGAGGTTCACAGCGCGGGAGCGCTTGATCTCACGGACGACCTTGCGGTGCAGCCAGGCAGGAAGACCGGTGATACGGCGGGGGATGAGCTTGCCGGACTCCGTGGTGAAACGGGCGAGCAGTTCAGGATTGGTGTAGTTGATCTTTTCCACCGGGATGTCCACACGACGGCGCGGCATCTTGCGATTGGCGCGACGGAAATTGGACATGCGTTCTTTGGTCTTCGGTTGCATGGCAGTCTGGGGGTAAAAATTAGCGGGTTTCGCGGTGAAGGGTGCGCTTCTTCATGAAGTGATTAAACTTCACCTTCTCAAGACGGCCAGGGGTGCGGACGCTCTTCTTATTCCGCGTGGTCACGTAGCGGGAGGGGGGCATACCTGCGGCTTTCGCTTCGGTGCATTCAAGGGTGATGATTTCTCGCGGCATAAATTTGGGGCGCGGAGGCTAGGTTATTCCTTGGAGAAGTCAAGTGATTCGCCAGAGTTGTTGCTGGAAGAGCTCGGAGCGGCGTCATCTTCGTCCTTGTCGTCGTCGGCGGCGTCGTCGGCGTTGTCGAGGCCAAAGAGGGAGTGGACAGGGCGGCTCCAACGGCCGCTCATCTGGCTGCGCTCGATCTTTTCCTGGTAGGCGACGGAGAAGCGGGCGAAGGGCATGGCCTCGAGGCGCTCCTCGGGGATCTGGTGGCCGGTGCCTTCACAGACGCCGTAAGTGCCGGTTTCAATGCGCTTGAGGGCTTCATTGATTTCATAGAGGGCGTCCTGCTCCTTGCCGAGGAGGCTGAGGGCGAAGTCGCGGTCATAGGCATCGCTGCCGGCGTCTGCCTGATGCATGCCGAAAGCGGAGGAGTCGCCGTTTTCATTGCGGATGGTCTCGCTGGCGACACCTTCGATGGAATTGAGGTAGGCATCGCGAAGCTCGACGAGGCGCTGCTTCTGCTTTTTAAGGAAGGGGGTCATCTTGACCGGGCCCTTGGCAATTTCGATGGTGATGCCTTCTTCCTCACGATTCAGGCGGGAACGAGGGGTGCCCGAGGTGGAGCCGGAAATGCGGCCTTTGGGAACCAAGGGCACGGGAGCGGTCTTGGAGGATGGCTTGGCGGGCTTTGCGGGAGCCGGGGCCGGAGCTGGCGCAGGAGCGGCGGCCTTTGCAGGGGCAGGCGCGGGAGCGGGCTTGGCGGCGGGTTTCTCAGCCTTGGCAGGAGAAGCGGACTTTTTAGCGGGAGTTGGAGCGGGTGCGGACTTGGCAGCAGCTTTTTTTGCAGGGGCGGGTTGCTTGGCGGGAGCTTTTTTCGGCGCGGGTTTCTTCACAGGCTTGGGGGAGGGTTTTTTCGGAGCGGGCTTTGAGGGCGCCGCTTTTTTAGGAAGGGGTTTCTTGGCCGTTTTGACGGCTTTGGCGGGAGCTGGCTTGGTCTTCGACTTCACCGCCTTGACCGGAAGTTTTTTCGCGGGCTTGGCAGCGGACTTCTTAACTGCGGGTTTCTTGGATTTCGCAGGCATGACTTTGGCGGTGTTGGTTTAGTCGACGGACATCTCTCTTAAGGCACCTGGCCACAGGGCGGAAAAAGAGGCGCGGATTGTGGCTGCGGATGTGAAAACGCGCAACCAGTATTCCAACGGCGCCGCAAGGTTCCCATTTGCAGGCATTTATTTGGCAAGTTGCGCCTGCCAAGCCGGGGCCTACTTTGTCTGTCATGAATGCCGAGCCCCCGTCCAGTTCCGCGCTTTCCAGCCTGTGGCAGCAGATCCGCGCCGTGCTGGACCTGGTGCTGGACCTGTCCTTCAAGCGCTACGTGACGCCACACCTGGTGCGCATGCTGTACGTGCTGAGCCTGCTGGCGGCGCTTTTTTATGCGGGTGTGTGGATGTTCAGCGGCTTCTGGGGATTCGTCACGGCACCGCTGGCCTTTCTGCTCTACCTCATCGTCGCCCGCGTGGCGGTTGAGCTGATTTTGGCGATCTTTCGGATCGCGGAGCATATCGCGCCTTTGGATGGGGAGACATCGAAGGAGATTGGGAAGACGAAGCGCTAGGAAATGGAGGTCGGAGAGGAGGCGGAAGGACTTTGTGAAATTTTTCACAAATTGGGGTTGCCGCCCTTCGCTGCTTCCTGATAATCGGGGTGCCGATGTCCACTCCCCTGCTCGCCAATTACGATCTTCTTGCGCTCTCCATCTCGGTGGGAAAGATCGTGTTTCTGACCTTTCTCGTCATCCTGCCGCTGGTCTCGATCGCCGTTTATTTTGAGCGACGCATCTCGGCGGTGATCCAGGACCGTGTGGGTCCGAACCGGGTGGGGGTGCCGCTGACGCTGTTTGGATTCAAGAAAGACTGGCAGCCCTTCGGCATCGGCGGTCTGGCGCAGGCGGCGGCGGACGGGCTGAAGTTCATCCTGAAGGAAGACTTTGTGCCTGCGCATGTGCGGAAGTTTTACTACTGGCTGGCCCCGTGCATGACGGTGGTGCCGGCGCTCCTGACCTGCGTGGTGCTGCCGTTTGGCAGCGAGCTGAACCTGTCCTATTTCGGGATTGCCGAGCCGATCAAGCTGGTGATCGCAGACCTGAGCGTGGGGCCGCTTTTCACTTTCGCCATCGCCTCGATCGGCGTCTATGGCATCGTGCTGGCGGGCTGGGCCTCGAACTCGAAATATCCCTTCCTCGGCGGTGTGCGCGCGAGTGCGCAGATGATCTCGTACGAGATGTCGCTGGGGCTTTCGATCATCCCAGTGCTGATGATTTTCGGGGAGCTGAACCTGACGAAGATGTCCGCGTTTCAAGATGCGAACGGCTGGCTGCTGCTGCCGCTGTGGGGTGAAGGCCTGAGCCTTTCCCGCTGGGTGCTGCTGATCCCGATTGTGATCTCGTTTGTGATCTTCACGGTCTCGATGTTTGCCGAGACAAACCGTCTGCCGTTTGACCTGGCGGAGTGCGAAACGGAACTGGTGGCAGGTTATCACACGGAATACAGCTCGATGAAATTCGCGCTGTTCTTCATGGGCGAGTATGCGGCGATGATCATTGGCTCCGGCATGGCGGTGACGCTGTTCCTCGGTGGCTGGAGCATCCCGTTTGGGCCGGAGCTTTCGAAGCTCACTGGGCTGCAGTTCCACTACACACCGGGCATGACGCCGCTGTATACGGGGCTGCTGCACATCGCGACCTTCTTTGCGAAGGTGTTTTTGTTCATCGTGTTCTTCATCGTGATCCGCTGGACGCTGCCACGCTTCCGCTTTGACCAGCTGATGGCGCTGGGTTGGAAGGTGTTCTTCGAGCTGGCGCTGGCGAACGTGTTTTTGACGGCGCTGCTGATGTGGGCGTTTCCGCTGAAGTGAGAGCGAGAGTCAGAAACAGACCCTGCCAAACCCAGTTGCGGCGCAACTGGGCTACTTTCTGAGCCAGCGCTCTGTGATGAGGGCGAGGGCGGCGCCGAGGAAACCGCCGCAGATGTCGGCGGTCCAGTCCCAGAAGTCGCCGCCGCTGCGGCCGGGGGTGTGGAGCTGGTGCCATTCGTCGAAGCCGCCGACGGCGGCACAGAAGAGGACGGAGGCGAGGAAGGCGGCCTGGGTGGTTTTGGCGAAGCCGGCGAGGCGCAGGGCGAGGAGGAAGCACATGCCGCCGGCGGAGAAAAAGAGGGTGTGCTCAAACTTGTCCACACCTTCAAATTCCGCCGGGGATGGCAGATGGCTTTGCGAAGAGAGCCAGTAGAGGGTGATGAACCAGGCGCACACGAGAAGGCGCCATGGCATGGGCAAGGAGAGGAAGCGCGGGAGATGCATCTTGCGCGGTGGTATCACCACCGGATGAAACAGCAAGCAGGATTCGTGACATGGGCAAAGCGATAGACAAGAGCAGGGGTGCGCGTAAAACTTCGCCCGATTGATCCAATCCATCCCAACCCATTCATGAAACTGCACCTCGCTCTCGCCGCACTCTTCGCCACGCTTTCCTTTGCCACCGCAGGGGAGAAAGAAATCTTCAACGGCAAGGACCTGACCGGCTGGGAAGGCAACAAGGAGCTGTGGAGCGTACAGGATGGCACGATCACCGGCAAGACTCCCGCCGATCCAGCCAACCCGGCCAAGAGCATTCTGAAGCACAATACTTTCCTGGTGTGGAAGGGCGGCACGGTGGGTGACTTTGAGCTGACGTTTCAATACCGCATCGAGAAGGGGAACTCCGGACTGCAGTATCGCAGCAAGGAGCTGCCTGCAGGTGAGAACGGGCCGATCATCAGCGGCTACCAGGCGGACTTTGAAGCGGGCAAGACCTACAGCGGCATCCTCTATGAAGAGCGCGGTCGCGGCATCCTGGCGAAGCGCGGTGAGAAGACCGTGATCAAGCCCGCAGCGGATGGTGGCAAGAAGGCCGTGGTGGAAGTGACGGGCAGCGTGGGAGACAGCGCCGCGATCCAGGCAAGCATCAAGGAAGAGCAGTGGAACGAGTACCGCATCGTGGCGAAAGGCAACCATGTGCAGCATTTCATCAACGGCATGCAGACGGTGGATGTGACGGATGAGGATGCCGCCAATGCACCGAAGGAAGGCCTGCTGGCGCTGCAGATCCACGCCGGCCCGCCGATGGTGGTGCAGTTCAAGAATTTCAAGCTGGTGGAGACGAAGTAACCAAGTTCTCGGAAAACCTCTTATCAATGCCTGGCGGCGGAGCGGCTCAACTGGCTGCGTCCGCCGCTTTTTTGTTGTCGTTTAACCTTGAGCCACCCGGCCGGCCGAGATCAAAAGGGACAATCTTTTTGAGAAACAGTCCAGCCGTGCTTTGTTATTTACTTCATCATGCCCCGCCTGTTTCTCTCCACGCTTCTCCTGCTGACTTTTGGCTTTGCCGTCAATGCCGCCGCAGACACCGAATACCTTGTCGTCAGCGGCGGGCCCGCGGTGCGGCAGTTTGAGGATCTGCGCCGGCCGGGGGAGCAGCATGACCGCTGGTGGGGCAACTTCATCCGCACCGCGCGTGTGCGCATGCAGGAGATCCACAACACGGCACCTGCAGGCACACGCATCACGTGGCTGGTGTATCGCGACGGGTATGTGCGGCGCGGCGCGGCAGATCACGAGTCGTTGACGGCGAATGTGGAGTCGGTGCCGAAGGCCTACCCATACATCCATCTGGTGTGGTTCCGCACGACGGACGAACTGATCAACTACATCAACCACGGCACGTCGGGCCGCAGCAATTTGAAGATTTCAGGGTTCGAGTACTTCGGGCACTCCAACAAGTTCAGCTTCATGTTTGACTACAGTTCGGACACATATGCGACCAGCACCGCGTGGCTGCATGAACACGATCTGCGCAAGATCAGCCGCTGGGCCTTTAGCGGCAAGGCGTACTGCCAGAGCTGGGGCTGCCACACGGCAGAGAGTTTCAGCCAGGCGTGGAAGCGCGCCACCGGCACCAAAATGGTCGGTGCACGGGGCAAGACGGACTACTCGGACATGCACTTGCGCGACTGGCACGTGGGGCTCTCGAGCGGGGCGACTTGGGTGAGGTAGAGGAGGTGGCGGGGCCGGTTCTGCGAGACCGGCGGATTTGCCTCGTGGAGCAGCGGGACCTTTTTTGGCCGATGCGGAGCCTAGACCAACTCTCAAAAATCTTGTCACATTGCCCGGGCGGCGGAGCGGCCCCATTGGCTGCGTTAGTCGCTTGCCTGTTATTCTTCAATAGCAGGCGGCGCTCCCACCTTGCCACTGGGGCCGCTGCGCTCGCCGGTTCAATATGACAATCTTTTCGAGAACTGGTCTAGGGTATGGCGGAGCGTTGAGGGACCAAGATGGTCCCTCTCCTGCCGGAGGGCGCGTTTTAACGGAGCGCTGCGACTTCGAGGCGATTCACTTCCCGCTCCAGACGAAGGTCACCGGTTTGTCGATGTCTGGATGAACGCTGTGGTGGACGGGGCAGCCGAGGGCGGTGGCTTCGAGGAGCTTGCGGTCGGCGTGGTCTTCGGGCAGAGGGATCTCGATGGTGATGGGCAGGCGCACGATGCGGCGTGGGCTGTCCGCGCTCATGTGCTTTTCCACGCTGACCTTCATGCCGGCGATGTCGTAGCCCTTTTGCTGGGCCTTGATGCCGATGACGGTGGCCATGCAGGTGGCCAGCGCGGTGGCGACGAGGTCAGTGGGGCTGAAGGACTCGCCTTTGCCGTGGTTGTCCACCGGTGCATCGGTGAGGAGCTGGCCCTGCGAGGGGCCGTGGGTGGCACGGCAGCGCAGGCCGCCCTCGTAGTCAACGCTGATGGAGACGGCCATGGGAGGTGTGAAAGGTAAAAGGGAGCTCGATTACTGCACGGTGATAACACCGTTCATGAGCAGGAAGTGGCCGGGGAAAGTGCAGAAGTAGGGATAATCGCCCGCGGCGGAGACGACGAACTCGACGGTTTCGGTTTTGGTGGGCTGCACCAGGCCGGTGTGGGCGAGGATGTCCGGAGAGTCGGGGACGAAACCTTTGTCCACCAGAGTCATGCCGGCGGTGGCGATGGCATTCATCTTGTCCTTCGTGCCCGCCTTGCCGATCACGATGTTGTGCGCAAGCGGCACGGGATGGGCGTTGGTGAGGGTGAGCTTCACTTTCTGGCCCACTTTGGCGCTGATGGTCTTGATGTCATAGGCCATGCCGGCGGGGCCGTCGGGCTTGATGGTGACTTCCAGGGGAGGCATGTCCGCAGCCGGGGCCGCAGCAGCGACGCCCAGTTCTTCAGCCTTGGGCTTCGGACGAAGGGAGCCCAGGCCTTCCGCCACAAAGGCAAGCACCCAGAGCAGCACGAGACCACCGAGAATGGTACCGATGATCTTGTTGAGGAGAGACCAAATGGAGGGGGAATCTTCGGAAGAGGAAGGGTGGGCGGACATGAGCTAGAGATGAGGGATTGAAGGGTCATCAGAGCACAGCGGCGCGTGAAAGCAACCGCCGTGTGTCTCAGGGCTGAGCGCCTGCGAGGACTTCCTGCATCGCACGCCCGACCTGCGGGGAGTCGGTCTCCAGGAGATCATTGTGGTGGCCGCCCGGGATTTCGTGAAAAGTGACGACCTGCGGGTGGGCCTGCGAAAGCTCGCGGCCCATGCGCACGGGGATCACTTCGTCGTCACCGCCATGGAAGATGACGAACCGGGCGCCCGGACGCGCGGCGACCCGGCCCAGGGTCTGCTGATTGTCAAAACGGTGGCGGTTCAGGTAGCAGAGGGGCCAGCCAAGGACTATGCGGCCCATTTCCGTCATGGTGGTAAAAGGAGAAAGAAGCACGCCACGACAGACATCGAGATCGTCCGCAGCCATGAGTGCGGCGGCAGCGCCGAGGGAATGGCCGAGCACGGCCAGGCGTGGGTGCAGTTCTTCCTGGGTGGTTTGCAGGTGCGCCGCAAGGGCGGCCACGGCGGCCTTGGAGCTCTCGCGGATGCGATAAGGCGTCGGCTCGCCTTCGCACTCGCCGTAGCTGGGGTAGTCAATCAAGAGGTAGGCCTGGTGGGTGTCCCACCCGGAGGTATGGCTCAGCCAGTCGAGAGCCAGGGAGCCGTTTCCTGCGAAGCAGAGCCAGAGGGTCGGCGGCAGGCCGGAGGAGGGTGGCGAGTGCGGGGGGATGTAAAAGGCTGTCTGGCGCCCCTGGGAGGTGGTGAAGCGAATGCGCGCTCCACGGGCCTTTTGCAACGCCGTTTCATACTCGTTGCGGTAGGGATTAGGGAAGTAAATGAGACGGGACTGGCAGCTGAGCAGGAAGATCACAGGGGTGAGAACGATGATGGCGACGATGCGCAGGACTCGGTTCCAAAGAGACATGGGGAGATCAGTCAGGTGAATAGGTTTTGGACTTCAGCCTGCCGTTTTCAAAGGCGAGGAAGATGCCTTCACAATTGGGCTCCGTGGCATGCTCGGGGTGCATGAAGAAGGTGATGCTGCGCTCGTCCTCCACGATGATGGTGGGCTTTTTGCGGGGGCCGTCGGGTGGGTAGAGCCGGTTCTGGACAGCCATGACCTCCTCCCGCGTCATGCCGAGGCGGATGTCTGCAAAGAAGGTCTTGTAGCTGCGGTAGCGGGCATCGATCCATTCCGGATAGGCGGCCGCCATCACCAAACCTGCCGGGGCAAGCGTGAGGATAGAAATGAGCACGAGCAGCACTTTTAGCCCGAGACTGCGTACGCGAAAGGCGATGAAGAGCATGAGCACGGTGGCCACGATACCAAGCGCTGCCAGCACGAAGATGGGATGCGGGGAGGAGAGGCTCATGCGGCAGGATTTTGAGCCGTGTCGGGTGGAAAGGCGATCAAAAAGAGGGGGAATGGCAGCGGTGTGTGGCCTGCGGCAGCTGCTCTCTTCTCTTTCTTAGCGGACCGGCGTCCAGCGCAGGCGGTAGAAGTAACTGCCCTGGGGAGCGCCGGGCTTCTGCCAGGTGTAGGTGAAAGAGGCAGTGCTGTCCGCAGTGCGAATGGTCTGCTCCGTAGTCCAGGGGGCGGCGAGATTGGGGGAGCTTTCGAGGATGTAGCTGACCTGAGGATCGAGGCTGGAGAGATCCAGCAACAGGTTGCCGCCGCTGAGGCGGGGTGACACCGCGGGGCCGAGGCCAAGCTGGGTGTCCCAGGCGAGGCCGTAGTTGCGGCCATTCGTGCTGGTGGTGACGACGAGCATGTATTGTCCAGGTGGGAGGTTGTAGCAAAAGAGGTGCTCCACATTATCCACGGTGCTGGTGGAGGAGTAGAGCGGCGTGGCCCCGGGGATGAGGCCGGTGGCGGAGTAAAGCTTGAGGTTCAGGTCCGAAAGGGTGCCGGTGTAGTTGCGCGCGAAGCCAGAGAACGTGCGGTGCCAGGTCAGCGCGGCGGAGAAGGTGCTGCCGTAGCGGCCGGCAGGGATGCTGAAGAAGTAACGCCGCCCGGCAGCGGCATTGGTGGTGGCGGCGTAGTCCCAGCCACGAGAGGGTGACTCGGCGGTGGTGGAATACGTGTGCTGGCCGGCCTGCTGGATGTAGTAGGCATTGCGAAGGTTCAGCTCTCCGGCACCGAAAACGGCATCGTAGGGGGCGCTGTCGCTCGCACGCAGCCATTGGGGCAGGTTTTGCTTGGAAGCGCCGGCGAGCATCTGGGCCTTGATGACCTGGGGCATCTGCGCATTGGCGCTGCCCGAGGCCAGGGAGGCGGCGGATTGGAGCAGGACGGCCCCGGTACCGGCGATGGCGGGTGAGGCGTAGCTGGTTTCAGGCACATTGACGACGAGGTCTGGTTTCATGCGGCCGGAGCCGTCTGTGTTGGTGCCGCCGAGGCTGTGGAGTCCAGAACGCACCCCGGCGGTGAGGGCGTGATAATTGTTTCCCAGAAGGGGCGGGATGGCGCCGGTGCTGTTGTCCAGCGCGACGGAGACGATGCGACCATCCCGATTGATCATGAGATCCAGACTCCGCAACAGCTGGGGATCGGTCGTGGTATCCGCACTGCCTTTCCAACTGTGATTCTGCACGCGCGCCCCAAAATCCGTCGGTCCGGTGGCTGAGTAAAGACCCGTGAGGAAATCGTTCGCGGTGTAGATGCGGATGTCGGTGGCTCCCTGGGCGATGCCGGAGCCGTTGGCATAGAAGTAGAAGGCCACGGACTGCGCGTGGCTGAGCACCACGCCGGCGCCGGATCCGGCGGTAAATGTTTTGCCAGTGTAAGGGTCTGCCCCAGCAAAAGTGCCCGGCCCGCCTGCCTGGGGCAGGTAATTGGGCGGGGAGGTCTGATCATTGGCCTCGGAATCCAGCAGGATGATGCCCGCGCCGGTGGGCATGGAAGGGCCAAGTTCGGCCGCCAGCTGGGTGTACCCGATGTCATCGCGCCAGTCTGCACGCAAGGCCATGCGGCAGCCGAGCAGCAGAAACGGCACCACCCACCAGCGAGGGAGGATGGCGGCAGCTCGAAAGCGTCGGGAAGAGATCATGCAGCGGAGGTAAAGACAGCGCCTATGCGCGAGGCGTTTACGAAAAGTGGCAGATTATGCAGTTTTCTCATGCGGCCAAACCTGAAGACTGCGACGATCTGTTTACCGAGCCATGCACCCCGCGGATTCCGCCTCCATGTTCCAAGCTGCCGTCACCGCGTCAGGGAAGACGGTGGAGACTCTCGGCGCGGAGGGAGCGCTGGAGCAGATGACGGCCTTTTACCGAAATGTGCGCGCGGAGAGCTGCATCCTGGATGAAGAAGGGGACACCCTGCTGTGCGAGTGGGGCCTGCATGAGGAAGGACCCGTGCCCGGATTTCAGCTGGAATTCACCCGCCATTTCATCGAGCCCGGAGATGAAGATGAGGATGGCATGAGCCAGCTCTCCCTGACGCTGTACTACTCCCCTGCCCCGGAGCTGCAGGCACTGGAAAACGGGACGCGCCTGTGCACGATGCCGGATGGGGCAATGGAATTTGAAAACTCCGTGCGCTCGAGCGAAGCCTTTCAGGCCGTGGCCAGGCTGAAGCCTGTAAAGACGGACGCGGCGTGGTACGAAGTGTGACGCATTTGAAGAGAGCGGCGTTTTCAGCCCGACTGCCGAGGGGGTGAAAGACGTATCTTTTCTGGGGAGCCGCACTGGCGCAACAACCACCCCGTGATGTTATGAACACCGTTCTTGCGCTCATCGATTTTTCCGACGTCAGCTCAAAGGTTCTCGAACATGCCAGGACCCTGGCCAAGGCCTTTGAGAGCGAGGTGATTCTGGTACATGTGGTGCCGCCGGAGCCGCTGGTGGTGGATTTTGAGCCTCCAGCAGTGCCTCCCGATGTGTTTGAGGCGAGGCAGAAGGAGCTCTCAATCATGCGTGATGCACTGGCCAAGGAAGGGGTTCATGCCTCTGCGCAGGTGTTCGGGGGACTGCTGCAGGTTACGCTGCTAGAACAGATCGGGCGCATAGATCCCGATGTCATTGTGATGGGATCGCATGGCCATGGCTCGCTGTATCATTTGATTGTGGGCAGTGTGACGGAAGGGATCATTCGGAATGCGCAGAGGCCGGTGGTGATCATTCCGAGTGTGCCAGCGCCGCAGGCTCGTGTGCTGAAGGTGGCTGAAGCGGATGCGCCCGCCGAGGAGGCGGCGCTAGGGGTGCCTTTGCCGGCTTGAAACGATTCCGGAAAAGGTAGAAAGATTTGGGGTTAAAATCTTTCCCAGAGTTCAGATTTTGATTTTCATCCACCGCCGCCGCCGACCATCTGGGCATTGGGACTGGTCATGCGCGCGGGGTCGAGGGCTTCGGTGAGTTCGGCTTCGGTGATGCCGAGGTCTTGGAGGCGATCGAGACAGAGCTGGCGGACTGGGATGCCGGTCTTGGCGCTTTCTTTGGCAATCTGAGCGGCTTTGTCGTAGCCGATTTTGGAGTTTAGGCCGGTGACCATGGCGAGGCTGTGCTCGATGAAATTTGTGCAGCGTTCGTGGTTGGCGATGATGCCGCTGACGCAGCGTTCGCTGAAGAGGGTGGTGGCGTTGGCGAGGAGTTCGATGCTTTCCAGCAGCGCGGCTGCGAGTGAAGGCATCATGACATTGAGCTCGAGATTTCCATTGGCGGCGCACCAGGTGACGGTGGTGTCATTTCCCATGACGCGGGCGCAGACCTGCATGAGGCTCTCGCACATGACAGGGTTTACCTTGCCGGGCATGATGGAGCTGCCGGGCTGGGTGGCGGGAAGGATGATCTCTCCGATGGCGCATTGCGGGCCGGAGCTGAGCCAGCGGATGTCGTTGGCGATCTTGAACAGGCTGGTGGCTATGGTCTTGAGCTGGCCGCTGGTTTCCACGAGGGCGTCCTTGGCCGACTGGGCTTCGAAGTGATCCTGTGCGCGGCGAAAGGGCAGGCCGGTATTTTCCGCGAGGAGAGCAACGGCCTGCGCGGGCATGTCGGGATGGCTGTTTAAACCGGTGCCAACGGCAGTGCCGCCGAGAGGGAGCTCCATGAGGCCGTTGAGAGCCTTGTGCACACGATCCACGCCAAGCTCGGCCTGACGTGCGTAGCCTTTGAACTCCTGCCCGAGACGGACTGGTGTGGCATCCATAAGATGGGTGCGACCGATTTTGAGGACGTCCCAAAATTCCACGCTTTTGGCCGCCAGTGCGACGCGCAGAGCCTCCAGGGCAGGAAGGAGGCGAAGCTGCAACTCCAGCGCCACCGCAATGTGAATGGCGGTGGGAAAGGTGTCGTTGCTGGACTGGCCCATGTTCACGTGGTCATTCGGATGCACAGGGTCTTTGGCACCGATGGGCCTGCCGGCGAGCTGACAGGCACGGTTCGAGATGACCTCGTTCACGTTCATGTTGGTGCTCGTGCCAGATCCAGTCTGGTAGATGTCGATGACGAAGTGCGCATCGTGCGCGCCTGCAGCGACCTCCAACGCCGCCTTTTCAATGAGCGCGGTCTGGTCCTGCGGCAGCAATCCGAGAGCGTGGTGCACATGCGCAGCAGCCCACTTGATGAGGCCGTAGGCGTGAATGAGGGGCAAGGGCACGCGGCGGCCGCTGACGGGGAAATTGAGCACGGCCCGCTGGGTGCTGGCGCCATAGAGGGCGTCCTCCGGCACGGGCATCTCCCCCATGCTGTCTGTCTCCATGCGGGTTTTCATGACAGGCATACGCTTGTGGGAAATGTGGAATGACAAAAAAGCCGGGGGCATTGCGGCCCCCGGCTGGTGTGTGAGTTGGAATCTGAACGCGACGTCTGCTTACTTGGCTTCAGCGAGCACGCGCTTGATGTCGGCGGCCTGCTGGTCGGTGGCGGCGGCGTAGTCTTCCCAGACGACCTTGCCGTCCTTGATGAGGAAGCAGCTGCGCTTGGCGAGGGAGAGAAGACCTTTGGCCATCTTCTCGACTTTGAAAGCGGCGACGATTTTGCCTTCCGGGTCGGCAATGAGGTCGTAGGGGAGGGTGAACTTGTCCTTGAAGGCCTTCTGCGCTTCCGCCTTGTCAAAGGAGACGCCGAGGACCTGCACGCCCTGCTTGGAGAGATCGGCAAAGGCATCGCGGAGGGAGCAGGCCTGCTTGGTGCAGCCGGGGGTGTCGGCCTTCGGGTAGAAGAAGACGACCGTGGGGCCTTTCTTGTACACATCGGCAAAGTTCACCGTCTTGCCATCCTGATTGATGCCCGAGACCTCAGGGGCGGGATAGCTAACCATTTTGCCTTCGCCGGCATTGGCGGTTCCAAAGAGTGAGCTGAGCAGAGACATGGCGGTGAGAATGAAGAGACGCTTTTTCATGGCAGGATACGGGGTGGAGAGACTGAACGGACGGGATTATTCGATGCTGACCTTGACGCCAGGGATGGCGGCGGTGAGCTGTTTTACGCCGGACTTGGTGGCTTTGGACTGCCAAAGATGGACATTTTTGAGGCTCTTGATTTTGGCGAGGTGCTGCAATCCGGCATCTGTGATCTCGGTGCCGTAGAGATTGAGGGTCTCGAGCTTCTTCAAACCGATGAGCGCCTCGAGGCCGGCATCGGTGACCTTGGTCTGGCGCAGGTCCAGGGAGACCAGACGGGGCATCTGGCCGAGGGTCTTCAGAGCGGCGTCGGTGATGATGGTGCGACCGAGGTCCACCTGGACGATGTTTTCCTTGAGGGGAAGGATGGCGGCGACTTTTTCGTCGTTGCACTTGGAGACGCCGGTGAGGAAATCCACGCGGACGAGGGGGCTTTCCACCTTGATGGGAGAGACCTGGGCGCCGGCGGCCTTGGCTTTGGCAAGCTGGTCATCCGAAAGGGGCTTCACTTCCTTCTCCAAAGCGGCGTAAAAAAGGTCATGCGGACGGGGCTTGAAGGGCTTGGTGGATTCCGTCTGCGCACCCGCGGGCATGCCTTCCACGCTGCCGATCCAGCCGCCGAAGTTGGCGCCTTCCTCGATCCATTTCTTGAGGAGGGCGATTTCATCCTTGGTCAGATCCTCGCCTTTGGAAGGCATGTGGCCGTCATCGTCCTTGGGCAGCATGACAGACTCATAAATACCGCTCTTGTCCGGTGCGCCGGGAGTGAGGACGGGACCGTTTTCACTGCCCTTCAAAATGGCCCAGGAGGCATCCAGACGCAGGCCGGCTTTCGGGTCTTTTTTCTGGCCGTTCACCACCTGAGAAGCCTTGTGGCAATCCATGCACTTCTTAGTAATGGTGGGAAGCAGCTCCTTTTCGAAATTGACCGCGGCTTGTACTGAGGACGCAAGAAGGCAGGCGCTGGCAAGAATTGGCAAACGAAACACAATTGAGTGCATGTGGGGGTTGGATATGGTGATAGTACTAAAAAGATTGCGAGGCGCGTCAGCTCGACAAAATGATTGAGGCATGGATAACGCTTGCTTGTTCAGCTTGTTGCAGAGAAATATCGACAGACTCAACCACCTGCCATGAACACGATTATTTCGTCCCAGTTTGAAGCTGATGCACTCCTCCGACGCAGCACTCTGGCCATCGTCATGGGAGGGGGGGCCGGGACGCGACTCTTTCCGCTGACCAAGGACCGCGCGAAACCCGCGGTGCCGCTGGCGGGCAAGTACCGGCTGGTGGACATCCCGATCAGCAACTGCATCAATTCCGGCCTGCGCCAGGTGTATGTGC
Source organism: Prosthecobacter sp. (assembly GCF_044222565.1). GTDB lineage: Bacteria > Verrucomicrobiota > Verrucomicrobiia > Verrucomicrobiales > Verrucomicrobiaceae > Prosthecobacter. Next base: position 209,188 of record NZ_JBGANA010000012.1, on the reverse strand, counting down.
TTACGCAGTACAACAGCGCCTCGCTGAACCGGCACCTCTCGCGCACCTACCGCTTTGACCAGTTCACGCGCGGCTTTGTGGAAGTGCTGGCGGCGCAGCAGACACCCGATGGCGAACGGTGGTACCAGGGCACTGCGGATGCCGTGCGCCAGAACCTGCGCTACTTCCTCGAGGGCGGTCATGATTACTTCCTCATCCTCAGCGGGGACCAGCTCTACCGCATGGACTTCCGCAAGGTGATGCGCCAGCACCTGGCCAGCGAGGCTGATCTGACGATTGCCACACTGCCGGTCAACGAAAAGGATGCGACGAGCTTTGGCATCATGCACGCCGACGCCACCAACCGCATTCACGAGTTTGTGGAAAAGCCTAAAGATCCGGCGGTGCTCAAGAAGCTGCGCATGCCGGAGGAGACCCTGAAGGGGCTGGGCATTGAAACCACCGAGCCGCGCTTCCAGGCTTCGATGGGGATCTATCTTTTCAACCGCAAGGTGCTGGAGGAGTGCCTGGACAACACGCACAACGACTTCGGCAAGCACATCATTCCCACGGCGATCAAGGACCGCCGGGTGAATGCCTACAACTTCCACGGCTACTGGGAGGACATCGGTACGATCCGCAGCTTTTTCCAGGCCAATCTGGACCTGTGCAAAGTGGTGCCGCAGTTTGACTTCTTTGACTCGACCGCGCCCATCTTCTCCCACTCTCGTGCGCTGCCGGCCACGAAGATCAACGGCGCCACGATTCACCACGCACTGATCGCCGACGGCTGCATCGTGACGGATGCGCACATCGAAACCGCCGTGATTGGCGTGCGCTCGAAGATCGAGCCAGGCGCGACCATCCGTGACACGATCATCATGGGGGCCGATTTCTATGCTGGAGCGGCCGGCACAGATCCGGACCGCCCGCCGCCCGGGATCGGCCGCAACTGCCGCATTGAGCGCGCGATCATCGACAAGAACGTGCACATCGGCGACAACGTGGTGATCACCCCCGAAGGTAAACCGAGCGAAATGGACGGGGACAACTTCTACATCCGTGACGGCATTGTCTGCGTTCCCAAGGACGCGATCATCCCGGCCGGAACGTGGATTTGAGCCGTCCGCAAAAAATACTAACATGAGCGCGCGTGCATGCGTTTAGAGGCGTCAATCATGAAACATATCACCGGTGTTTTCCTAGCCTTAGGTCTCAGCCTTGCAGCGGCATCTGCCCAAGCTCCTGAACTGCGCACTTTCACCAATGCCCAGGGCAAGACAATTCAGGCCAAGATGCTCGGCGTCAGCGGGGCCAACGTGACGCTTGAGCTGGCCAATGGTCAGAAGTACTCGCTGGCCATCGCTTCCCTCTCGGCGGCGGACCAGCAGTTCATCAAGGCGAATGCGTTTAAAAGTCCGGCCGACAAACTGACGCCGGCGGAGATGAACGAAGTCGCAGGCCAGCCGCTTTTCGGCGATGTGATTCTGTGGGACTCCTCCGCCGAAGAACTGGCGACCAAGCTGAAGATCCCGCAGGAGTCGAAGACGAAGAACGCCAGCAGCTACCGCTCCTACACGAAGGAGGACTACATGCTGTTTGGCGCGCATCCTTACTCGGTGGCCATGTATGCGGAGAACGACAAGATCACCGGCTTCTCGCTCGTGTTTGCGAACAAGGGCGATCTCTTCAGCGCCAAGGGTGGCGGAGAAATGCACTTCGACAAAGACACACCGCCTGCCGAGGCGGCGAAGATCGTCAAGAAGGCCATGGACAAGGACCTGGCTGCGATCGCGGAGACGCTCACCAAAAAGCTCGGAGCGCCAAAGAAGGAGCGTTTTGGCGAGAAGGCCGGGCGCATGAACATGCAGCGCTGGGACTGGCGCGGGCATGCCATTCTTCTGGCCGAGGCCGAAGAAGTGTACGTCGGCGTGCAGATCGTCACCACCGCCTTTGCGGATGCCGGTGGCAAGGTGGAGGGAACGGGTGACAAGGAGATCCGCGCGCGTGTGCTGGCCAACCTGGAAAAGCGTGAGAATGGCGACGTGGTGGTGGGCGACCTGCCCATGGTGGACCAAGGCCCCAAAGGCTACTGCGTGCCGGCCACCGCGGAGCGCGCCATGCGCTATCTCGGCATTCCTGCGGACATGTACATCCTCGCCAACGCGGGCCAGAGCGGTTTTGGAGGCGGTACCAGCGTGGAGATGCTGCTGGAAGGCATCGCTCCGCAGATCCGCAGCAAGCGCCGCTCGTTTGATGCCTGGCAGGGCGAACTGAAAATGAAGGAGATTGCCAAGTACGTCGACAAAGGCGTGCCAATCATGTGGCGTCTGTACAGCACGGACAAGTTCAACGACACGGCAAACAAACGCACCCAGGACCGCAAAGCCGTGGCGAACTGGGCCTCCTGGAAAGCCAAGGTCACGGAAGAATCCGCCGCCAACCGGCTGCCGAAGGACAAAGACAGCGCCCACGTGGTCCTCATCACCGGGTACAACCGGGACACGAACGAGATCGCCTTCAGTGACAGCTGGGGAGAAGACTACAAAGAGCGCTGGATCACGCTGCCGGAGGCCGAGCAGGTGTCCCAGGGGCACTTTTATGTGGTAGGATTCTGAGAGGGTAGCGGGGATGGCTCCGCCATCAGTCTTGTCTCCCAGAGGTCACGGCATAGGTTCCAGGCAGCGGCGTTCTCAAGCGCCGGCTGCAATCGACGCAGAGAATGACGCCCAGGACAAGGGGCACGCACATGCCCACGAGCCAGTTGAGGAAGGCAGACTCTCTGATCTTTAACGACGCCATTACTTCAGCGATCACATTGGCCTCTTCAAGATACAACGGGCTGGCAGCATGCAATACGGCGAAGTCGGCTGCGGTGAGACGGCTGGGGTCAGAGCCGGTGCGGCGGAGGATTTCCGGCAGCGTTCTGATCTTATCGGTGAGCACGATGACCGAGTGATACCCCACCGTCAGAGACTGATCCTCGCCCCAGCGATGCAAAAGAACCACGACCTTCTGCCCTTGTTTGAGAGAACCGCAGACGCCCCAGTCGGGCTCCACCTGCTGATAGGTGTCATGCAGGTATGAGCCGCCGATACGAAGAGTGGTGGCACCGGCCAGTTCAGCCGAGGTCCCATACATGGCTTCCAGGCGCAAGGTGCAGCCCTCTTCCAGCCGGATCTCCGAAGCGGATTGATGAGCTTGCGAGGTAACTTTCATGACCTCTGCGATCACGAACGATTCCCAGGTGGTGAAATAGCCCAGGGAGCTGAGTTCCGGGCTGATGGCGACCTCCTTCGGTGTGGTGCCGAGCGGGATGAGCGGCAGCGGCCGCGCCATGCAGCAAGTCGTGAGACCAAGCAGCAGGAGCCAGCGCATGACATTTATCCCCTCATGGCGCGCTGGCGCAGGAAGTGGTCTGCGAGCACGAGGTGGACCATGGCTTCGATCATGGGCACGGCGCGGGGTAGGACGCAGGGATCGTGGCGGCCGCGGGCGGAGAGGGTGGTGTCCTCACCGGTGTTGGTCACGGTTTTCTGCTCGCGCAGGACAGTGGCGGTGGGCTTGAAGGCGACGCGGAAGACGATGTCTTCGCCGTTGCTGATGCCGCCCTGGATGCCGCCGCTGCGGTTGGTGCGGGTGCGGACTGTGCCGCCGTCCATGTAGAATTCGTCGTTGTGCTCCAGGCCGGTGAGGGTGGTGCCGCCAAAGCCGCTGCCGATTTCAAAGCCTTTGCAGGCGGGGAGGCTGAGCATGGCCTTGGCGAGATCTGCCTCCAGCTTGTCAAAGACGGGCTCGCCGAGGCCGGGGGGGACGCCGCGCACGACGCACTCGATGATGCCACCGACGCTGTTGCCTTCGCTGCGGATTTTTTCGATGAGCGCGATCATCTTTTCCGCCGCCACGGGGTCGCAGGTGCGGACGATGTTGGACTCGATGAGGGCAGAGGTGAGTTCCGCTGCGGCGGGGACCTGGGCCTCGATGTTCTGCACGGTCTTCACGTAGGCGAGGCATTCGTAGCCGGTGAGGGAATGCTGGAGGACTTTGCGGGCGATGGCACCAGCGGCGACGCGGCCGATGGTCTCGCGGGCGCTGGAGCGGCCGCCGCCGGAGACTGCGCGGATGCCGTACTTGGCATCGTAGGTGTAGTCTGCGTGGCTGGGGCGGTAGGACTGCTGCATCTCCGTGTAGGCGGAGGGGCGCTGGTCGGTATTGCGGACGAGGATGCCGATGGGAGTGCCGAGGGTGAGGCCATCGAGCACGCCGGAGAGGATTTCCGCTTTGTCGTCCTCTTTGCGAGGGGTTACGATCTTGCTCTGGCCGGGGCGGCGACGGTCCAGCTCTGCCTGAATGTCCTCCACGGAAAGGGGGATGCGCGGCGGGCAGCCGTCGATGACGACGCCGACGCCGACGCCGTGGGATTCACCCCAGGTGCTGATACGAAAAAGTGTGCCGAGACTGCTGGACATGCGGGGTGGCATCATGGGGCAATCCGCCCTGGGTTCAAGGGTTCTTCATGAGTGGAATCAAGGAATTGGGGAAATCCGAATTTGCATGCATTTTGCAGACGCCTGGCCGTTTATCGGCCATCGGTGAATCCAGTCATGAGCCCAAGACGCCTTGCCACAGCCGCCGCACTCGGCGTTTTTCTCGTTCTGGCGGGCGCTCAGGCCGCTGAAGAACGGCCGGCCATCGATGCTGGGTGCACTGAGATGCGGCAGCAAATGGAGGCGGCAGCGGGAAGGCTTTCTCACTTCGCCACTCAGGACATCATCCACAACCGGCATGATGAAAGGCGCTGGCCGGAGAAGATGCTGGAGGAACAGGTGCAGCTGATGAAGGAGTTGCACCAATGGGCCCAGCGCCCCGAGTGCCTGAGAGTGCTGATCAAGCACGATGACGCCAAGGTGCGCACGCTGGCGCTTGGGGCCTTGTTTGTGCGGGAGGAGGCGCATGACCTGCCGCTGATCGCCGCGAGTGCTGATGACACGGCGGCCACATTTCCGGAGATTCACGCATCATTAAACAGCGCGCTCGGCCCGCTGCCGATGGCGGAATTTGAAGGACCTCAAACGGTGGGAGACGTGGCCCGGGCGATGCTGGATTTTTATTTTAAGGCCAGCACGAAGAAGAAGCTCTCCTTTGACGAATACTGGAAGCAGCGTGCGAACCGTAAGCACTGCGCGGGCTGGTTTCTTGTTAAACTCAATCGTGCAGACCGCCTGAGCTCGCCGATTCAGCCCTCCTATCAGGCTGATGTACAACGTGTGCTGGATGAGATCCATGCGCTGCCGATGCCGGAGCGCGCATGGACGCTGCTCTATGTGCGCAGCATGAGCCCTGTAAAATTAGTCCCTCTTTCCCCGGATGCAGCGTGTGTTTCTGCCTTGAGGGAGGCTGGCCCTGCTCAAATCGTGCGGTTCCTGAAACAACGGCGCATTACGGACGATCCGGACCTTTGGCTGGACGCTCTTGACCCAAGCAGCAGCCGCTCGTTTGAATGGATGGCCATCTTCCTCCTGCGCCACGCACGGGAGCTGCTGCGAGCGGAGGATGCTCCGGTGCTGCTGGACTGCGAGAGCGAACAACGCAGCACGACCCGAAAGACGCTGACCGGCGCGTCTCCATACTGGGCCGCTGCGGCCGCGGAACTGACCGGTGAAAGGGATCTCCCATCTGCCATTCACCTCATTGACGAAGCACTCGAACGTTTCCCGATGAAAGTCTTCGGACGCTTCCCGATCAAAGTCGTCAGCGGAGGGGGACAACAGGCGGTGCTGATGGGCGCGCTGTGGCGGGCAGCGGGGGCCCGTGAGAAGCAGAGATTTGTTGAATGGTTTTATCTGGCCCAGGCCAGGCTGAAAGAGTCCCGAAACGATGCGTCGAATCATGGGCCTATGGATTTTTTATATCTGGTGCGAGGCAGCAATCGGCCGGACATCCCTGAGTTTCTGGGAGCTCTGGTCAACGACGGGAGATTTGATGAAACAGACTGGTACACGCTCAAGGCATTGCTGGAAACGGCGAACGATGGACTGACGACGCCCTTGGTCAGTGAGAAGGACCTCAATGATGCCTGGCCTGCAAGACGCCGGCCGGATCAAGCCGAAGTGCTGGCGCAGTGGCGGAAGATTCTGCGGCAGCACTTCGACCGTGGGAAATGAACGACCTCTGTCCAAGCGGGCTGGTGAGTCGGTTCCGGGGATTGCAAGACGATTAGAAAACTGGCAACCTGCCGCATGATCTCCTCTTTTCGGAAGTTTCTCCTGCTCTGCTGCGCTGTGCTGACCTCGTCTCTGCATGCGGGAGAGACGCTGGAGTATGAAGGCGGGCGGTACCACCTCTACCGGGTGGATAAGGCGGACTGGGGACGCCTGCAGCTGGCCTGGCTGGGAGATGACGGCACGCCGCTGCGGGATTTTAACGGACTGAGCCGTCAGGTGAATGCCCATGGCAGGAGGCTGCTGTTTGCCACCAACGCCGGCATCTATGAGCACGGTCCGCGGCCCTGCGGGCTGACGATCTGCGCCGGGAAAGAGCTGGTGCCGCTGAACCTCAATGCAGGTGCGGGCAACTTTTTCCTCAAGCCCAACGGCGTCTTCTACCTCGACGCTGCCACCGGCGCCGGAGTCATGGAGGCGGAGGAGTATGCCAAAAGCGGTCTGCACCCCCGACTGGCCACGCAGTCCGGCCCGCTACTGATGCGCAAGGGGGTGATCCATCCTGCCTTCCGGGCAAATTCCCCCAACAAGCGCCTGCGCAATGCCGTGGGTGTGCGGAAGAAAGGCGGGCAGATCGTCTTTGTGATGAGTGATCGTGATGACTCAGTGAAGGGACGAGTGACGTTTCATCAGCTTACGCAGCTTTTTCTTCACCTCGGCTGTGAGGATGCGCTCTTTCTGGACGGCGACATCTCGCAGATGGTGGTGAATCCTAAGGCGGATGCGACGTTCATCTCGAACACGTTTGCGGGGATGTTTTTTGTGGAGGAGCCGAGGTAGAGCTGGGCGTGAGTTTGTTCCGGGAGGATTTGTTCGCTTTCCAGAACGAGCTAAAGCTCATGACTACCTTGTTCAGGCCTCCGCGGGTTTTTCGGCCATCATGACGGGGGCGGTCGAGGGAGTCGGAGCGAGCCAGGTGGTGATCTCGGCTTTGAGCCAGACTTTGATGCCCGCCCAGAGCAGGCGTGCGGCGGTGTTGTCCGGAGAGAGGCTCATGTGGGGCATCCAGACGTGGCCGTTGTTTTTCGCGCCGTAGATACCCTTGCGCCGACGCTCCTGGCCAAGGTGGACGAGGCGGCGGTTGTAGAAGGCCATGAAGCGGCCGAAGAAGGCACCCGCAGCCCCCTCGTAGGGCATGAGCTTCCACTCGGCATCCGGGTTTGAATACACGCCGCGCACCGGGCCGAGGAAGTAGGCGGAGAGGTCCAGCAGGAAGGTGGCATTGATCAACTCCGCGTCCCCCATGTAGGAGTATTTGTCCTTGTAGAGGGCATTGAACCACAGGCTCCAGCTGCGCGGGTAGGCTTTGTTCAGGTAATCGGTGATCTCCTGGGTGTTTTCCCCCATAAGGTTCTTTTCGACCAAGTCCGTGGCGGCAGACACGGTGTAGCCGGCAAAGTCGAGGCCATGGCTGTAAAGGGGGTCCATGAAGCCGGCGGCGTCGCCGACCATGACCCAGCGATTTCCCGCGATACGATCGGAGCGGTAGGCGAGGTTTTTGTAATAGAAGGTGTCATCGGCATCCGGCACCGCGTTTTCAAACATGAGGCGGCCGATGGGGTGGGTCATCAGGTGGGCCTGCAGGCGGGCGACTAAAGACGGCCCCGCTGGCAGGGTGTAAAAGCGCCGGTCCCAGGTGACGCCAACGCTGAAACTGCCATCCGAGAGGGGAATGATCCAGCACCACCAGCCATGGCCCATGAGGTGATTGGTGGCCGTGGTGCGGAGCTGCTTTACATTCTCCATGAGGCGCGGATGCATCTTGCGGCTCTTGAAGGTGTCGAGGCCGTTGACGTTGCGCATGCGGCACCAGATGGAGGAGGTGGGGTGCAGTTCCTCCATCGTGTGATGGAAACCGAGCTTTTTTGCCAGCACGGCCGCCTTCCCGGAGGCATCGATGAGCCAGCGGGTGGTGACGGTGCGGAGCTGCCCCTCCTGAGGTGCGATCTCGAGCGTGTGCGGAGATTCGTCTTCGGAAAGGGCGATGGACTTGATGGTGGCGGGGCGCAGCAGCTCGCAGCCAAAGTCGCAGGCCTCCTTGAGCAGATGCTCGTCGAGGATGGCACGGTCGAGCTGAAAGGTGGGCAGCCGCGACTGATAACGCGGGCCGACTTCCGTGAGGTCTCCCACATTATCATCAGAAGTCTTGCAGAACCACATGCGAAGACCGTGCTTCTGATAGTGATGCGCACTCAGATGCCCCCCCTGATGCAAGACCCGGGTCAAAAAGCAGGCGGCGACCTCCGAGGTGCTCTCCCCCACCTTCCGGTCAAACTGCACGGTGCGCTCGACGATGAGAATGCGCATGTCCGGGTGCTCGCGCTTGAGCATCATGCCGGCGGAAGCGCCGGAAAAAGCCCCGCCCATGATGACCACATCGTAATCTGTGCCGGGGGAAGTCATGCGTGAACAGGTGAAAAAGTCAGTTGTCGGAGGCAGTGTGACGGTCGAAACAGAACGTCTCATCTTATTTTTCGTACGCCTTTAAATAATGCCATCCGCTGATTCTGCAACACAGCAGCCGAACACGAACACCGCTCCGACACGCATGGGTCTGCATAACGCATGCTGGACGCGGGCCATCCTGTTCTTCATGCAATGGCTGCCGGCGTGGGTCTTCACGCTGCTGACGTATCCCTTCGCGGCGGTGGCGTACCTGCTGGCCGTGAACCAGCGCGAGGCCTTGCGCGCCAACCTGGGCGCGCTGATCCCGGGAAAGGGCTCCAGCTCGCTGGCGGGCTACCGGGTGTTTGTGCAGTTTGCGCTGACCTACCTGGACCGGCTGTGGCACCTGCATTTTGGCGATGAGATTGACTGGCAGATCATTGGCAGCCAGGAATTCGGCTCCCTGCAGCAGCATACCGGCGGCGCGCTGATCTTTACGGTGCATTCCGGCAACTACGACATCGGCGCGAGCCTCTTTGCCCGCAAGTTTACCCGCCCCGTCCATACGGTGCGCGTACCGGAAGCCTCGGAATCCCTGCAGAAGCTGCGCAAGGAGGAGCTGTGCGCCGAGGAGCGCCGGGAGCCGAACCTGCACGTGCACTACAACGAACCCGGCGGGCATCTCGGCATGAAGCTGTGCCGTCTTCTGATGGAAGGTGAAATCGTCTGTGTGCAGGGAGACCGGGTGATGGGAGACGTGGCACGGGCGCGGGCCAGCATCGACGGCGTGACGTACGAGATCCCGCGCGGCCCGCTGGTGCTGGCGGAAGTGACCGGCGTGCCCTGCTACTCGGTGTTTCTGACCCGGCGTGGACGGCTGGCCTATACAATCGAAATCTGCCAGCCGTTTCATGAGGGAGGGACCAAGCTCAAGGCGGACGCGATAGCCGGGGAATGGCTGCCGGTGATGCATCAATTTTTGCTGCGGCACTGGGACCAATGGTTTGTATTCGAGCCACTCGTGACCCGTGAAGCGAAATGAATGAAGCCCTCCGTGCAACCAGCCTGAGGCGTGCCTACCTGCGGTGCATTCCCGCCCTGGCTCCCGTGCCAGCAGTGGCCTGGCTGGCATGGCGGGGGGAGACGCTGGCGGCCGTGCTGCTGTTCTGCACGGTGCTGACGATCATGACGGTGGGCACGCTGGTGCCGCGCTGCGCGATTTTTGGCCGCATGATCCGGACGCTGCCGCCGGAGGGAAAGCAGGTGCTGCTAACCATTGACGACGGCCCGCACCCGCAGCACACCCCGGCGATGCTGGACATCCTGGACCAGCACGGCATCAAGGCGATATTTTTTCTGGTGGGTGATCGGGCGGCACGACATCCAGAGCTGGTGCGGGAGATCGTCGCACGCGGCCATGAAATCGGCAACCACTCGCAGACACATCCAGCAGGGACCTTCTGGATGCTGCGCCCGCGGGCGATGTGGAGGGAAATTGCCACGTGCCAGGAGACACTGACGGCGATCTGCCCGGAACATGCGCCGCGCTTTTTCCGCCCGCCGGCGGGGCATCACAACCTGTTCGCCGCCTTGCTGGCGCGGGCGCTGGGACTGAAGATGATGATGTGGAGCGCGCGAGGGTTTGACGGAGTGATGACGGATGTGCCCGCGATCACGCAGCGCATCTCCCGCCGCCTGAAGGCCGGGGCGATTGTGCTGATTCACGAGGGCACGCCCGTGGCGATCGAGGTGGCACAGACCGTGGCGGGCATGCTGACCGCGAGCGGGCTGAAATGTGACACGCCACCAGACATGCTGGCGTTCAGCGATGATGAGCGGGTTACTTAGCAGCCTCTTGTTTGGTCGTTGCAATCCTTTGGACGAGCGGGAAAATCAATGGTCGTGCCTCTGGATAGATGTCTCCATCTTCAACTTGTCTGCGTGTCCCATTTTCATCTGTATGAACAAAACTTTTTTCCAGCGCTTTGAGGCCATCCTTCCGCCCGAGAGCAAGCAAGTTTCCCTGTTTCAATAGACGTAAGCGAGGCCACTTTTGATCGGCGAACGAGAGATCAATTCCGTTGTCCTCAGTGTAAGCGTATGTCCCGGGATAATTCGAGAATCCATTGCCCCAGGTATAAAGATGAACCTTGGAATCAACGAAGAAGTGCAAGCTCAATATGGCTCCGTCCATTGAAGCCCCAAGATGTGAACTGTCGATAAATACGAGCTCCTTCTTTTTGTTTATCTCCTCTTTAAACTGAGGGACCAAGCTCGCATTTTGTGGCTGCGTGCGGCTGCACGCGTCGAGCATGAATAAAAAGGCGACTAACACCACAGTTGCCGTAGCTTTGGTTGTTCTCGCTGTTCTCATGTGAGTATCGCTAAGTTGCCTGATTGGCTAATGCCCAAGGTGTGCGGACCACCACGGTCGAGCGGAGGCTGGCGGTTCCTTTACGCAAATGGCATCGGAATAAACGTTACGGGTCTAGCGTCGGCATCGCAAACGATGGACTGAACCCGCTCAACAAATAAGTCAGGCTCTGGTTCACAGCCCGTCCCCCAATTTGCACGACCGTTTTTTGCAAATTCAGATACAAAAGTGGTTTTTTGATTGGTGATAGGATTGATCGAGTCTTCCAGGCAAAAGACGCGAGGGTTACCATTCGAGATCAAAAGTGCGAGGTAGTACGCTTCGTTCCGATTTCGAGGCTGAGGGAAGCACACGACTACGGTTTTCATGTCATCGAAACAGTCTGGACTGTAGGATCTCAAACCATCCGTCGGTATCCGTTCGTCGGCCGAATGTTCCTGCCCTAGGGCTTGCCATAGATCTGTCAGGTATACTTGGTCTTCTGCATCACAGAACGTGCGATAAAATCGATCGGGATCTTGGAGTGCCATTTGAGCCAAAATGTATTTGGCTTTCATTGCATGCGTGAGTTTCGACATTGCAGTAAATTCTTGGCTAACGTCTAAGTGGTGGAGACTGAGGGCGCAAGGTATTGCTGACAGCACAGGCGGCTACAAACCGTTGGTACCAGCGTTTTGTCTGGCCGTTGTTGGTCTGTGTTGATCGCCAGTTGTCAGGGAGTGACACGTTGAGCAGCTCGCTTGGGATTCCGCACAAGCATCCCGAGGGCGCGAATTTGCCACCTGCAACTTCGGCGGCTGTGCTTCACTCGCGTTCGGCGACGATGAGGTGGTTGTTGAACGGGGTGCCGCCCCATAGGGGCTGCAGGCGCACGCGCAAACCGGCGGCGCCAAGCACGGACTCAAACAGAGCGCGATCCGGATAGCAGACGGGGGAAGCCTTCATCCAGAACGTCAGCTTGGCCAGCCAGTCTCCGGCGACGGTGATGCGGAAGCGGCGGGAGTCGTCCCGCAGGCAGGTGCGGATGATTAGCCTGCCCCCGGGTGCCACGCGGGAGGCAGCAGCGCCAAGCAGAGCCGACTGCTCCTGCGGGGTGAAAAACTGGAGGATGTCTAAAATCACCACATGGCCGCTGCATTCCGGGAGCCCCTGGCGTGCGTCCCCGGTGACAAAGCTGAGGCCGCGATAGTCGCTGCGCGCCACCATGCTCTGCGCGCACGCGATTTTTTTCGGGTCATAGTCAAAGCCGGAGATGTCGGCCTTGTAGCCCGCCTCCCGCAGGTAAAACGCCAGGAGGCCGATGCCACAGCCGATGTCCAGCACCGGGAGGGAGGAGCCGGCGAGTGCCTCCGCCACCGCCGCATAGACGGGGTCGGAGCGGAGTTTCATGATGGTGTAACAGCGCTCCCAGCGCTGGGAGCGGATGGTGCAGAGCCGGGCGATGCGCCAGAGGGACTGGGATGACACGTGGGCTTTCATGATGTGCCGATCCATTTACGGGGGACTTCCCAGGGTGCTAGCAAAGAGCAGGCTTTGATTTTGAAAGAGGCGTCGATCTGCGCCTGCGGCAAGTCAAGCTCGGCGACGATGTCCTGGCAGCGTTCGGGGTCACGACTGAGGGTTCCACGGATGTTCACGCGCTCCAGACCTGCCGCGCGCCTGATTTTCTCGGCGATTTCGGCAGGGCTGAGCTTGCGCCCGGCCACATTGATGCCCGCGCCCGCGCTGTGCTGAAACAGCAGACGGTCGTCCTGAAGATTGATCTCATCTGAGGTGGAGAACTGGCCTGCGCCGTAGTTTTCTCCGGGCAGCGGCTCATCGTAGCCAAGGCCGACCGAGCTGCTGGTCACAGTCAGCCGACCTGCTTCGGTATGTGCGTTCACAGCGGGCAAGAGGGAGCCGAGATCGCGCTCGTCCTCGCGAAGCTGAAGAGAGGCGTCCCAGGACACCGCGCCGCACTCGCTGGCGCCGTAGAGGTTGTGAATTTTCAGCCCCTGCTGCTCCAGTGCCATGCGCTCCAGCGCGAGGGTGAGCGGGGAACCGGCCGAGATGGCCAGGCTGACATTGGCGAAGCGGACGTCCCCCATGAGCCAGGCCTTCCACAAGGCGGGCACACCGGGCAAAAACACCCGGGGGTGATGCTTCATGGCGTCCATCAACGGCTGGGCAAAAGGCTGCGGTGCGTGGCAGGTGGGCACGGCATTGAACAGGGTCTGCAGCACGGTCATGGTCAGGCCGAAGGAGTGGGCGCAGGAGATGGCGGCCACACCCACGCCGCGTGAGCCGAGATCCAGCGCTGCGTGCAGCCGGTCCACATCGGCAGCGATTTGATCGAAAGTAAAAAACTGGCAGCGGCGCACGCCCGAGCCGCCCACGGCCTGCTTGATCAAGGCGGTCCCGGGAGGCGGCGGGCTGGCAGGAATGCGGCGTTCACGGTCCATCTCCACCAGCTGGACGGGAATCTGATGCAGAAAGCCCGCAAGCAAAAGGCGCATGATCTGGGGCACATCTCCCTGCACTTTGACAAGGTGACCTGCTGGTTTTTGCGCGCGCGCATCGGCATCCAGCTGGCGAAACGTGATGGCACGCCCGTCGGCCAGATACAATGCGGCCTGCGCGCCGCGCTCAGCCACAATACGATCCCAGCGTTCACCAAACATTTGCAGTCCTTGCGGCGAAGCGTAAACCATAGACCGCGCCGTGACGTAGAATGAACACTTGCGTTGGCAGATCAACCTTCCACACAACGAATCTCATCCAGTTTTTAACAGTGCCATCACCCAACAGCCAGCGCATCGCCATCACCGGAGCCGGGATCGTCTCGCCGCTGGGCCTTGGATGGCAGGCGAACGAAGCGTCGCTTGCCGCCGACCGGACTGCCTTCAGGCCGGTGGAGCTGTTTGACACGAGCGGCCTGCTCACCAAAACGGCCGGGGTGGTGGACCTGCCAACGGAGCCATTGTTTCACCGCCTCTCTGCGCACAAGCAGACGTTCATCGACCGCGGCACGCGCATGCTGCTCATCGCCATCCGTGAGGCGCTGGCGCAGGCGGGCCGGCCAAACATGGAAGGGATCGATGCGATGGTGATCGGCAGTTCCGCCGGTGCCATGGTGCTGGGAGAAGCCTACTTTGACCACGCGCTGCATGATCCGCGACGCATCCCCTCCCAGCTTTCCCGCGCGGAGCACTACCAGCCGCAGCGTCAGATGAGCTGCCTCGCCACTGAGTTTGGCTGGCGCGGGCCCGTCATCGTGATCTCCAATGCCTGCGCCTCCGGAGCCAACGCGATCGGCTGGGCGGCTGACATGATCCGCTCCGGACGTGCCAAACGAGTACTGGCCGGAGGGTATGACGCCCTGGCGCGACTGGTGTTTGCCGGATTTGACACCCTGCATGCGCTGGCGCCCAGCGGCATTCCGCGGCCGTTTGACGCCCAGCGGGACGGGCTCGCGCTCGGTGAAGGGGCGGCGATGATGCTGCTGGAAGCGGAGGAAGTGCGGCAAAGCGCCGCGCTGGGAGAGGTCTCGGGCTATTCCACCGCGACCGATTTGCACCACCTCACTCAGCCTGATCCCGCGGGCAAGGCGGCCATCCGCACCATGACCGCAGCGTGCGCGCAGGCGGGCGTGGTGCCGGAGCAGATCGGCTACATCAACTCCCACGGCACCGGCACGCCTTTCAATGATGCGGCCGAGGCAGCCGCCATTGCCGCCTGGGCGGGAGATGCGGTGTCCAAGATCCCTGTGAGCTCCACCAAATCCTCCATGGGCCACCTGCTGGGCGGCGCCGGGGCGGTGGAGGCCGTGCTGTGCCTGATGGCGCTGCAAGGCCAGTGGATGCCTGGAAGTCTGAACGTGCGCGAGGTGGATCCGGCGGTGAGCTTTGATCTGGTGCGCCAGTTCCGCCGCGCTCCGCTGGAGTATGCGCTGACGAATTCCTTCGGATTTGGCGGCACGAATGCAACCCTGGTGCTGAAAAGGAGGGCCGCATGAACACGGGCCATTTGCGCATACGAGGTGTGGGAGCGGTGAGCGCCGCCGGTTGGACCGCTGCGGCCATGCACCAGGCCGTGCTGGAGGGCAAGCCCATCCCCGCGGTAAAATGCCCGCGGTTTGAGAAAGAACGCAACTGGTCTTCCGAAGCGCGACCGGCGCCCGCCGCACCGCCGGAAAAAATCACGCGCCATCCGCGTCTCCGGCGCTCCAGCGCGATCACCCGTTACTCCGTCTCCGCGGCCTTGGAGGCGCTGAAGGATGCAGGGTACGATCCCGCAGCGCCACCGCCGGGGCTGGGAGTGCTGTTTGTGATGATGAACGGCTGCGTGGCCTACACGGGACGCTTTTACCATGAGGTGCTGCAAAATCCGGCGCAGGCCAGCCCGCTGATTTTCCCCGAGACGGTCTTCAACGCACCGGCCTCTCACGTGGCCTCCTACCTCGGGATCGACGGTGCGGTGAGCACGCTGCTGGGCAGCCCGAACTCCATCGTGGAAGCGCTGGACACGGCGGGGTTCTGGATCAGCAGCGGCATCGTGGAAGAGTGCCTCCTCATCGCCGCGGAAGAATGCGACTGGCTCAGCACCGAGGGGCTTTCCTATTACCATCCGAAGCTGATCGCCTCCGAAGGAGCCGGGGCCTTGCTGCTTTCTGCCAAAGGTGATGGGCCGCGTGTGAGTGAAGTCATCGGACCGATGTCCTACCTTTCATGGCAGGAGCGCTGCGAGCTGCTGCCCGAACTTGCCGCGCAAACGTATCGGTGCGTGCAAGGCAAAGCTGTCCTCGTCAATGACCGCACGGGAATCTCGAAGCTGGACCGCGCCGAGGCCGCAGCCTGGTCCGGGGGGCCGTGGGACTCGGTGCTCAGCCCGAAGTATGTGCTGGGTGAAAGCATGGGGGCTGGCGGCGCCCTGCAACTGGTGGTGGGAGCCATGGCGGCGCGACAGACCGGGCAGCCCGTGGTCGTTTCCATGCCGGGGACCAACACGGCTGCCTATGCGTGCGTGCTGACGCCGTAAGTCCACGGAGGAAAACGCCTCCCGCAGAGCAAGAGGCGCAGCTTTTTTGATCAGGGTGCGCCGGGAATTTTCATTTCGCTGTAGCCCTCAGGGACAGCGAATTCGCTGGCAGGCAGATCACCCTCTTTCGCCGAGACGAGGGTCGAGGTGACGGTCTTGCCCATGACGGTCATGATGGATTTCACCGGCATGCCTTCAAAGTCTTTTGCCTGGGGCGCCATGCCAGCCATCGCCCCGCCCATGATTTTCCCGAGCTTGTCATTGAGGGCATTGATCTCAGCGTATTTGGGAAAGTTTTTTGCCACCCAGAATTTCCCCTGAGCCAGCGATCCTTCCCAGGTGTACATCTCGGTGTCCCAGTCGCCGATTTTTTCCTTCTGCCCGGTCGCCACGGGTTTGGGGGCCTCCTTGCCAGCCCCCTTCCCCGCCATCTCCACCACGGCCTTGATCTGGGCGATGCCCATTTTCATCATCTTCTTCTGGCCGTGGATGAGCACCGTCATGCCGTCCAGGCTGACGAAGGCGGTCATCTTGTCTCCCATGTCCACCCGCGCCTGGTCTCCTTTCATTTTCGTCGTGATCTGATCCTCCTTGCCATCTGTGTCGATCTTTTGAACGAGCACCCAGTCTGCACTGGCGAGTGAGGCGGTGAAAAACAGGGCGGCAAGGGACAGGGCGAGGGTTTTCATGGTGTCTGAACGATAATCCGCCACCGGATCGCAGGTCAATGATGAACGTCTCCGGCCTTGAACTGCGTTCTTCTGGCACGCATGGTCATCTATTCCGCATGAGCCGCCTCCCAGCCTTCATCCGCCACCACCTCGCCGGCTCGGGCATGCTCGTGGCGCTGCTGCTGCTGTGCGCCTTTTTCAGCATCATCACCTGGACGGAGCAGTACCCGCAGGATGCCGCCGCAGCGAAGGAACTGGCCGCGGAAATAGCTCCGCAGGCGAGGGTGCTCATCGTGGTGCGCCCGCAGGCGGAGGACAGCGCCTTCGCGGACGCACTCAAAGCACAGCTGGGCTCCCGTGCTGAGATTGTGAAAGGCGAGCCGAAGGATGCACGCTCCGCGCTGCTGCGTGCAGCAGGTGCTGGAGGGCTGGACGTGATCGCCTGCAATCACGCCACGGCCGCCTGGCTGGTGTTCAGTGACCTGGCCACGGACTTCCCAGCACTCAAAGATGCCCGCGTAATCCAACCGCGCGCCCAGTCATGGCCGGTGTTTCTCAAGGCCGACAACTTGCTGAACATTGCCAACCAGATCGCTGTGATCGCCATTCTCGCGATCGGAATGACGCTGGTGATCATCACCGGAGGGATCGATCTGAGCGTGGGGAGCCTGATCGCCCTGTCCGCGGTCATTACGACGATGATAGTGCGGGACTACGGCGGTGGTGTGAACGCCGGGATGGCCGGCATGGTGGCCGGAGGGCTGGGCGGCTTCGCCCTTTGCGGCGTTTGCGGACTGATCTCCGGAGCCTTCATCACGAGGCTTCGCATGCCACCTTTCATCGTGACGCTGGCCATGATGCTGGTGTGCAGCGGGCTGGCCTACCGGCTGGCAGACAACCAGTCCATCTATCATGTGCCGGATTCGTTCGTCTGGCTGGGGCGGGGCGCCAGCCTGCTGGGCCTGCCCAATGCGGTGGTGCTGATGCTGCTGCTCTATGGTGCGGCGCATGTGATGATGACGCAGACCCGCTTTGGCAGAAACCTCTATGCCGTGGGTGGCAATGTGGAGGCGGCAAACCTTTCCGGAGTGCCGGTGCGGCGCGTGATTCTTATGGCGTATCTGCTGTGCGGGCTGCTCGCCGGTCTGGGCGGTGTGGTCACCGCATCCCTGCTCAAGAGCGGATCTCCGACCTACGGGCAGATGTATGAGCTGTATGTCATCGCCGCAGTCGTGGTGGGCGGCACCAGCCTCAGCGGTGGCAAGGGCACGATGCCCGGCACGCTGATCGGAGCTTTCATCATCGCTGTCATTCAAAACGGCATGAATCTGACCAACATTGGCAGCAACGATCAAAAGATCGTGCTCGGCCTCGTCATCCTTGGCGCCGTCCTTGTGGACCGTGTGCGCAAATAGAACCCAACAACATGTTTAACTCCTGGCTTCCTGAATCCAAAGACCATCTGCCGCTAACGTGGTGGAAAACGAACCCCGTGTATCTCTCCGCCATCGTGGCGCTCGTGGGAGCAGCGAGCATGGTGGTGTATGCGATCCTCGGCGTTGGCGTAATGGAGAGGTTTTGCGCCTTCACCTTCAACATCGCCTTTCGCGATTGGCATGTGTGGACGGTGCTGACCTATCCGCTGGTGAATCCGCCGAGCCTTTGGACCCTGTTTGGCTGCTACCTGCTGTGGAACTTCGGCGAGGCGGTGGAGCGGCATCTAGGACGGCGGGCCTTCGTGCGCCTCCTGCTGACGCTGACGCTTTCCTCCCCGGTCTTTCTGACGATTTTTGGCCTGCACAACTCTGCCTGCGCTGGAATTCAGGGCATCGATTTTGGGACGTTCATCGCCTTTGCCACGCTGTATCCTCGCGCCAAGATCAGCATCATCATCCTGACGCTGGATGCATGGGTGCTGGCGGCGATTCTCGTGGGCGTGGACGTACTGAGCTACCTTTCCATGCGCAGCTGGGTGGGCATCCTTCTACTCGCCGCGAATGTCGGCATCGCGTATGCCTTCATTCGTTATGAAACGGGCGCACTGAGGCTGCCTTCGCTGCCCAAACGTGTGTCATCCCCGAAGGGTACACAGCAGCCTCAAAAGAGCAGTGGCACGGCGAAGAGCAGCAAAAGCAGCACGCCGAGTGTGGATGATATCCTCGACAAAATCAGCCACAAGGGCATGCAGAGCCTGACGGCCGAAGAGCGGCGGATTCTGGACAAGGCGAGCGAAGACATGAAGCGGCAACGCTGATGGCGGAACCTCATCATGCGGCATTTCACCACGACATCCCTGACACTGAGCCTGCTCTGGCTGGCGGCTGCCACGGTGAATGCCTATGGGCAAAATCTGGCGCCGAAGGCTCCGGAACCTACCGGGTGGCGTGGGCTGGTGCCGGGCATTGAGCTGGGTCTTTTTCCAGCGCCCGGTGGGCTGGGGCGGATGCAGATTGTACGTGTGGATGTGCGCAGTCATCCGCTGCAGCTGTGCTCGTCCTCGGCGAGCCAGCCCATGCTCACTGCGGAGGAGTGGGCGGCGAAAAAGAAGCTCTGCCTGGTGATCAACGCGGGCATGTATGACAAGGATGGAAGCACCCACTGCGGCTACCTGAAAAATCACGACTTCATTCAGCCCGCCGTTTTTCGCAGCGATTATTCCTCCCTCTGCGTCTTTTCACCCCTGGCCAAAGAGACCGCGCCCTTTCGACTGCTGGACACGGATGATGCGGGCGTGGAGAAGGACGTGCTATCCCGCTATGATGTCGTGATTCAGAACCTGCGCCTGATCAAGCACCCGGGAGAGAACCGCTGGAAGCAGCAGCCGAAGATGTGGAGCGAGGCGGCGCTGGGAGAAGACAAGGATGGCCATGCGCTTTTCATTTTCTGCCGCACACCTTCCACGATGCATGATTTCAACGAGCACCTGCTGAAGCTGCCCATCGGGATTGTGAGTGCGCAGCATCTGGACGGCGGACCTCCTGCGTCCTTTTATTTGAACTGCGGTGGTGTCGTGATCCGCGGTGTGGGCGGCTATGAGTCGGGATTCAATGAGAACAGCGGAAGCCAGAAGTTCTGGCTTCTACCGCATGTCATCGGAGTCCGGGCACCGTGAACCTGCCTTCAAATCCATTTTAGTGCCATGCCTGCCAAAGTACTTTTCTATCTGCTGATTTCTGTGTGCCTGTCATCCTGCCAGTTCGGGAGAAAGCCACCTCCTGCGCCAGTTTTCAAACATCCGCGCTGGCACATCGATGAAGAACGCTGCGCCGCCGTGAAGCCCGGCAAGGTGCGCATGGACATCTCGCTGGCGAGCCAGAGCGCCCAGCTTCTTGATGAAAAGGACTGTGTGCTGGTGGAGATGGATGTGTCGCCTGGCCTGCCTGGACATGAGACACCGACCGGTAACTTCATCGTGAAGGAAAAACTGCCGCTCAAACGCTCCGATCTCTACGGGCAGTACGTCAAGACGGACAGCGGCGAGGTGGTGGTGGCACGCACGTGGGAGCACAGCGGACCGAAGCCCGCGGGCACGAAGTATCTCGGAATCGCCATGCCCTTCTGGCTGAGACTGACGGACGACGGCGTGGGCGTGCACGTGGGCGGTTTTGAGCGGGGGAACTGCACGAGCCACGGCTGCGTGCGCTGCCCCGAGGAGCCGCAGAAAAAATGCTGGGAGCTGTGCAAGCCGGGAGTGCGGGTGCACATTCATCACGGAGCGCACCCGGCGCCTTCGATGCTGGATCAGCCGCAGTCTAGCGAAGCACCACACGGCACGGAGCACCGTCCGCCCCCTCAAGCTTGAGCGGGAGACAGATCAGCTCGTAGTAGCCCGGTTTGATGTCGGCGAGATTGAGGCCTTCGATCACCCAAATGCCGGCACCGAGCATGATCTGGTGTGTTTCCACGCCGTCCTTGTTGAAGCCGCCGATGCTCAGGTAGTCCACGCCTACCGTGACCACACCTTGATCGACGAGGTACTGGGCGGCATCCGCACGGATGGAGACGAAGTCTTTGTCGAACTCGTCCATGGCCCAGCTACGAGTGGAGTTGCGTGTCTTGAAGAGGACGCGCTGGCGTGGGGCGATTTTGAGCTTTTTCAGATCCTCGACAGTGATTTGGTCCTCACAATCGAGTTCAAAGACCCGGCAGCGGCCGATTACGGGCTCCAGCGGCATCTGCTCCATGGTCATGCCGTCTGCCACGAAATGGCGGGGGGCATCCATGTGGGTGCCGGTGTGGGCGCTCATGGAGAGGTGGGTGAGATTGCACACCGCGCCCTCGTCCATGCTGACTACGCGTTTGATGTGGCACTCGGGGTCACCGGGCCAGTGCACCATGCCGTCGCGAAGGGGCACAGACACGTCTTTCCAAGGTCGTTTCATAAGGATCTATACGAGTTTGGGAGCAGAGTCTAAGCAAGAGCTTGCATTTATTTCACGTTTGCACGGAATGTCCCAGCCATCCTCCCTGCCTCGCCGCCAGTTTGTCAAAACCGCAGCCTCGGCAGTCTTTGGCTTCCAGTTTGTGCCGCGACACGTCATCGGCGGACCGGGGTTTACGCCGCCGAGCGAGAAGGTGAATCTGGGCTGCATCGGCATCGGGGGACAAGGGGGCGGTGACATCAGGGATCTGGATGACTCAGGCCTGGCCAACATCGTGGCGCTCTGTGATGTGGATCTGGACCACGCGGCGGGAACCATCAAAAAGTATTCAAGCGCGAAGCTGTACCGGGATTACCGCGAACTGATCGACAAGCAAAAGGACATCGACGCCGTACTCGTCGCCACGCCGGACCATGTGCATGCGCCGGCGAGCATTATGGCCATGCGTGCTGGACGCCATGTGTATGTGGAGAAGCCGCTGGCGCATACGATTGCCGAAGCCCGTGCGATGCGCGATGTAGCGGCGGAGACCAAACGCGTGACGCAGATGGGCAACCAAGGCCATGCGAGCGAGGGCATCCGCCTCACGCGCGAGTGGATCCAGGCCGGAGCCATCGGAAAAGTGACCGAGGTGCATGTGTGGTCCGACCGGCCAGGCAAGTTCTGGGATTCTCAAGGGAAGGCCTACCCGACCGACTCGCCGCCGGTGCCGAAGAATCTCGACTGGAACCTGTGGCTCGGCCCAGCCAAGGAACGCGCCTACCACCCGGACTTCTGCCCGCGCAAGTGGCGTGGCTGGTGGGACTTTGGCTGCGGCGCGCTGGGAGACATGGCGGTGCATAATGCCGACCCCGCCTTCTACGCACTGGATCTCGATGCCCCAGACTGGGTGGAAGCCGAGAACGGCCCGAACAACAATCAGTCGTATCCGGTTTGGAGCATCATCACCTACCATTTCCCTGCCAAAGGCGACCGCCCGGCGGTGAAGATGGTGTGGTATGACGGCGGCAAGCTGCCCCCGCGCCCCGAGGGCCTGGAGGAATCGCGCAACCTCGGCGACAATGGCATCTACTTTGTGGGAGAAAAAGGCTGCATCCTGGCGGGCGGCTGGTCTGGCACGCCGCGCATCGTGCCGGAGACGAAGATGCAGCAGTTCGTCATTCCCGCGAAGACGATCCCCCGCTGCCTCGCCGGCCACCGCAAGGAGTTCCTCGAAGCGTGCAAAACCGGCAACCCCCAGGATGCCAAGAGCGGCTTCTGGTATTCAGCTCCGTTCACGGAATCGCTGCTGGTGGGACTGCTGGCGGTGCGTTTTGGCAAACGCGTGGAGTGGGATGCGAAGGCGCTGAAGTCACCGAACACGCCGGAGGCGGATGCGATTATTCACAAGGCGTATCGGGCGGGGTATGGGATTTGAGTGCCTCGATGCCGGGCCGGATATTGGCTCTTTGAAATCACACAACCGGGGCGGTTGTGCTACGCCAGCATCTTCGTCACCAGCTCGCCAGCCACTCCCGTGAGCCGCATGTCGAGACCTTGGAAGCGCTGATTGAGCTTGGTGTGCTCAAAGCCCAGGAGGTGGAGCAGGGTGGCGTGGAGGTCGTGGACGTGGACGGGGTCTTCGGTGACGTTGAAGCCGAATTCATCGCTCTGGCCGAGGGTGAGGCCGGGCTTCATGCCGCCGCCAGCGAACCACATGCTGAAGCAGTTCGGGTGGTGATCGCGGCCATCGCTCCCGCCTTGGACCATTGGCGTGCGGCCAAATTCGCCTCCCCAGATGATGAGGGTGTCCTCCAGCAGTCCGCGCTGCTTGAGGTCGCGTACGAGCGCGGCACAGGGCTGGTCGGTGAGACCGCACTGCTGCTTGAGGCCGTTGACGAGGCCGCCGTGGTGGTCCCAGGCTTCGTGGAAGAGCTGCACAAAGCGCACGCCGCTTTCGATGAGGCGGCGGGCAAGGAGGCAGTTGTTGGCAAAGGAGGCCTCGCCGGGCTTGGCACCGTACATGTCGAGGATGTGCTTGGGCTCCTGGGAGATGTCCATCAGCTCCGGTGCCGTCTGCTGCATGCGGTAGGCGAGTTCAAAGCTGTTGATGCGGCTGGCGATCTCGGGATCTCCGACCACGCCGAGGCGTTCTTCATTGAGCTGCTTCAGGACATCAAGAGTGTCGCGCTGGGTGGCATCGCTGACGCCTTCGGGGTTGTTGAGAAAGAGGACGGGCTCGCCGCTGCTGCGGAAGGGGACGCCCTGATACACGGTGGGCAGGAAGCCGCAGCCGAAGTTGCTCATGCCGCCGCTGGGGCCTTTTTGCCCGCTTTGCATGACGACGTAGCCGGGCAGGTCCTGATTCTCCGTGCCGAGGCCGTAAAGCGTCCACGCGCCGAAGCTGGGGCGGCCAAAGATCTGCGACCCAGTGCTCATCAAAATCTGGCCCGGCGCGTGATTGAAGGCGTCCGTTTTCATGGAGCGCACAATCGTGAGATCATCGGCGATCTTAGCCGTGTGCGGCAGCAACTCGCTGAGCTCCGTACCGCTCTGGCCATGGCGGGCAAATTTGAACTTGGGCCCGAGCAGCTTGCTGTTCGGATTGATGAAGGCGGCGCGGTAGCCCTTGAGCAAGTCCGCTGGCGGCAGCTTGCCGTCCCACTTGGCGAGCTCGGGCTTGTTGTCGAAGAGTTCCAGATGGCTCGGCGCACCGCCCATGAAGAGGTAGATCACGCGCTTTGCCTTTGCGGGATAGTGCGCCTTCTTCTGCGCCAGCGGGCTCACCGGCGCCGCAGCCGTGGCTGTGCGCGACATGAGATCCGCCGCAGCGATGCTGGCCAGGCCCACGCCGCAATCTTTGAAAAACCAGCGGCGGGTGCGGTAGCGGGCGTATTCGGCCTGGAGTTCGTGGCGGAGAGTCATGACGGGGGATTGACGCATAGAAATCGCTGATTGGCCATGCCGTCTATCCATGCCAGCGGCGCAGCACAATCCAGGCGGCGGGTTTGTCCATGCAGGCTCATTCATGTGAAGGATCGGGCCTTCCACCATCGTTCCACCCGCCCCATGAAGCTCCTCAGCCTCTTCCTATCCTCATTGCTCGCGGTTTCCGCAGTCGCCGCAGACCGCCCGAACATCCTCTGGCTCACCAGCGAGGACCACGGGCCGCACATGGGCTGCTATGGAGACACGTATGCCGACACACCGAATGTGGATGCGCTGGCGGCGAAGGGCATGCTTTTCAAGCATGCGTGGTCCTGTGCGCCGGTTTGCGCGGCGGCGCGCACCACCATCATCACAGGCATGTATTCCCCCTCCACCGGCGGGGAGCACATGCGCAGCATGGTGGCCATGCCGAAGGGCACGAAGATGTATCCGCAGTTTCTGCGTGAAGCAGGCTACTACTGCACGAACAACAGCAAGGAGGACTACAACCTGCAAAAGCCCGAGGGCGTGTGGGACGAGTCCTCCGGGAAGGCAAGCTGGAAAAACCGCAAGGATGGGCAGCCGTTTTTCGCCATCTTCAATGAGACCTGCAGCCACGAGAGCCAGCTCCGCAAACGCCCGCACGTGGCGATTCATGATCCTGCCAAAGTGCGTGTGCCGGCCTACCATCCAGATACTCCCGAAGTGCGGCAGGACTGGGCGCAGTATTATGACCAGGTGACGCTGGCGGATGCCTCTGCGGGCAGACGCTTGAAGGAAATCGAGGAGGCTGGTCTCGCTGAGGATACGATCGTGTTTTACTATGCGGACCATGGCAGCGGCATGCCACGCAACAAGCGCTGGCCCTGCAACTCCGGGCTGCAGGTGCCCATGGTCGTCTATTTCCCGCCGAAGTGGAAGCACCTGGCACCGAAGGAATACGGTGCCGGAGTGAAGTCAGACCGCCTCGTGAGCTTTGTGGATCTCGCGCCGACGCTGCTGAGCCTTATCGGCGTGCAGCCGCCGGAATGGATGCAGGGGCATGCTTTTGCGGGCAAGTTCCAGACTGAACTGCAGTCGTATGTCTATGGGTTCCGCGGCCGCATGGACGAGCGCTATGACTGCGTGCGCAGCGTGACGGACGGCCGCTTTGTCTATCTGCGCAATTACATGCCGCACCTTTCCCAGGGCCAGCACGTGAACTACCAGTTTGAAACTCCCAGCACGCGTGTGTGGCGGCAGCTTTATGACGCAGGCAAACTCACGCCAGAGCAGTCGATCTTCTGGAAGGTGCCGAAGGATCCTGAGGAACTCTACGACCTGCAAAGCGACCCCGATGAAGTGCACAATCTCGCGTCCCGCCCCGAGCATGCGGACACGCTGGCAAAAATGCGCGCTGCGCAGGAAGGGCTGGCGCTGAAAATCCGTGATGCCGGCATGGTCTCCGAAGGGGAAATGCACCACCGCCCCGAAGGCACGACGCCGTATGACATGGCTCATGATGACAAGCTCTATCCGCTGGCCCGCATTGTGAAGGCTGCTGGTGCCGCCTCTTCCATGAAGCCGGATGCCATCGCAGATCTGAAGGCCGGATTTGCCGACAAGGACAGCGCCATCCGCTACTGGTCAGCCATGGGCATCCTCATGCGCGGCAAGGATGGCGTCGAGGCAGCGCGACAGGAATTGACCGCAGCCGCCCGCGACAGCTCCACCTATGTCGCCGTCGTCGCCAACTGGGCGCTCGCCAAATACGGCAACGACTATGACCGGCCCGCCGCGTTGACCAAGCTCGTCAATCTCGCCAACTGGAGCGAGCACGACGTCTTCACCTCAATGAGCGCGTTGAACGCCATCGGCGATCTCGGTGACAAGGCCAAACCCGCGGCCGAACAGCTCAAGGCGCTGCCAGCGAAAGGAGAATCTCCTGACGGACGCTTCAGCGGCTACGTGGCGCGCCTGCTAGGGGATCTAAGAGGCGAAAAGGTCGCCGGAGGTGATGCGGAGGGTGCGCCGGAGCCGAACAAGAAGGCGCGAAAAAAGGGGAAGAAGTAGTCTTCAATTTCGCCTCCATTGTGTTTGCCCCTGCCATGTCTCTGCCTCGTCTCCTAGCCTGCCTGCTTCTCCTCGTCAGCCCTGCTGCTGCTTCTCCTAATGTCATCCTCTTCATTGCGGATGATGTGAGCTGGAATGATCTTGGCTGCTACGGAAATGCGGCCGCGCGCACGCCGAACATCGACAAGCTCGCAGCCAAGGGGCGTCGTTTTGACGAGGCGATTCTGGTGGCCAGCAGCTGCAGCCCCAGCCGCTCCAGCGTCATCACGGGACGTTATCCGCATAACAATGGGCGGGCGTCGGAGCTGCACCAGCCCATCGCCGCGCATCTGCCGTGGTTTCCGCGTCTGTTGCGTGAGTCGGGATGGTACACCGCCCTGGTGGGGAAGCACCACATGACCTCAGACAAGCCTGCCGCAGGCGAGCAGCCGCAGCCCGAGCCCTTTGACCTCGTTGACGCGGGCAATGCTCCAGGCAACAAAGGCGGCCACGCCACCTGGGTGAAAACCGTGCAGGAGCGCCCGAAGGACAAGCCGTTCTTCTTCTGGTTTGCCTCCCTGGATGCGCACCGCGCGTGGGATGCGGACAAGGACTGGAAGGAAGATCTTTACGGCCCGAAGCACGATCGCTCCAAGGTCGTCGTGCCTCCGTATTTGAATGACGATGCCGCCACGCGCGATGACCTGGCGTCCTACTACAACGAGATCACGCGCTGGGATTACTTCATTGGACTGGTGGTGGCGGAGCTGGAGAAGGAAGGGGTGCTGGATGACACGCTCATTCTCATCATGGCTGACAACGGCCGCCCCTTTCCACGTGCCAAGACAAGGCTGCATGATTCCGGCATGAAGACACCATTTGTCGCGCACTGGCCCAAAGGCATCAGCAAAGCGGGCACTCCGACACAAAGCCTCATCAGCAGCATCGACATCGCGCCGACCATTCTCTCGCTCGCCGGTGTGAACGTGCCAGCGACGATGCAGGGACTGAGCTTTGCGCCCGTGCTGGCAGATCCGGCGGCCACGACACGGAAATACGCCTTCTCCGAACACAACTGGCATGACTATGAGGCGCATGGCCGCTCCGTGCGATCGGAGGGGTTTCTGTACATCGTCAATTCGCGCCCGAACCTCGCCTGGCAGGGTCCGGCGGATTCGGTGCACTCGCCCTCATTTCAAAGCCTGCGCGCCGTGCGGGATGCCGGAAAGCTCACCCCGCCACAGGCGGATGTCTTCCTGGCCCCGCGTCCAGCGGTGGAACTCTACCGCACCGACGCCGACCCGCTGCAGCTCAACAATCTTGTCGATGATCCGAACTACGCCTCGGTGAAACAGCGGCTCGCCAAAGCCATGGACGAATGGACTGCGGCCACGGGAGACTCCGTGCCGGCGAACCTCTCCAAGGACTCTTTTGATCGTGAGACCGGCGACAAATTGAAGCTCAAGGAAGCCGACTATCGCGGCACGCCAGCAGGATGGGACAGAGATGCCGCTCACATCAATGCTCCAGGGCCGCGGTAAGCCCGTTCTCAGGCCGGGGACTTTGCCGGCTTGCCGGCCTTGGGTGCAGACTTCGGAGTGGTGTCTTCCACGGATGTTTTCGGTTCACTCTTCCAGAGTTTCCAGATGGGAATGAGTCCGCTTTGCATGACTGCGGTGGCCGGTCTGGCACGCTCCTGGATCGCAACGAAGTCCGCACTGCCGCCGGAGACCGGATGGTGTTGCAGCTGACGCGTGAGCTCTTCGTAAGCTGCTTTGGCGACGTTTGCCTGCCTTTCAAGCTTCGAATACTGGGCGATCTTTGAACCCAGCTCCAGCGCCTCAGCTTCTTTCTCGGCCAGCTGCTCTTTGAGCACCACCACTTTGCGGCGAGTGTCCTCCGCCCTTTCATTCATCTCGTCCCGGAGGGGGTCCAGCAGGGCTTTGAGCAGGTAGCGCGCTTTGTCCGTCTTCGCTTTCGCCTCATCGACCAGCGGATGATCCTGCTTGTGCGTTTCGAGCAGGTATTTGAGTTCATTCTCCAGCCGGCGAAGTTCGCTTTGAGTCTGGACATAATCCTTCTCCGTCTGGGTCATCGGCTGCTTCTCGGCAGTTCGGGTCTGGGCAATTGTGACGGAGGCAGGGATGTTGTGCAAGGCCATCTCCTGCTCCTGCAGGATCCGCTGCTGATCCTGCAGCTGTGTTCTCAGCGTGTTCAGGAGGGTGGCCACCGTGTTGCTGAGATTGGTTATGGAAACGATGCTGCTGGCTCTGCGAAATTCTTCCAGCTCGCTGAACTGTTTTTCCATGGTCGCCTGCGCATCCTTGGTTTCCAGCATGAGCTTATGCATGTCCTTGCCCGCACGCTGCTCCAGAATGGACTGCCGCAGCGCCAGGAATTCATCCAGCAAGGCATCCAGAAACAGCCGTGCATATGTCTTGTCCTCACTGAGCGCGTGAACCCTAAACATGGTGGAGCCCTTGACTTGTTCCGCGTGGATTTCCACGTCCCTGTCCTTGAGATCCGGATTCAAGGCCCTGACCCGCTCGAGAGCACGGCGTTTGATCTCGGTGGATTCGACGGTTTCAATGATCGTGCCGTAAAAATCTGCCAGCCGGCTTTGCCATTCCGGACCAGCATCGGCAGGCGTTCCCGCCACCAGCTTTGCCTCGCTTTGATAAACCGGCGTCCTCGGTTTGAACTCCACCCTCGTCGCCGCCAGAACGGCCAGCACGACGGCCACGAGCGCGATCAAGCTCATCGCACCCATGCCGATGCGCCCGCGCCAGCGGCTGGCCTTCATCAGCTCCCGCACACGGTTCTGCACGGACTCTCCGCCAAACATCGTCACGCCCGGCATGCCGCGGAGGCGGGAGGGCAGCCCTGCAGCGATCTCCACCAGGGTCCGCGCATACTCATGCGTGCTGCCTTCGGCGATCACGGCGGCATCATCGGCCGCGTGTTCGGTTTCAGTCCGCAGACTGCGCCAGGCAAGCCACGCCAGAGGCTGCCACCACCAGAGGCAGACGCTAAGCTGCGCCAGCCAGTGCCAGGCCACGTCCGTGCGCTGGAGGTGCGCCAGCTCATGCCGCAGCACTGCGCGCAAGCGAGTGTCATCCCATGCATGCGCTTCCGGCACCAGCCAGATCACAGGGCGCCTCCAGCCGGAAAGCATGGGCGTGCGCAAGCGCTGCGCCACACGGCAGTCAAGGCCGGGCGGAGCATTCAACTGCCGCAGCAGGCGCAGCACTGGCTCCGGTGCTGGTACGCTGTGTTTTCGCAGCCAGATCATACCGGCGGCCGCGGTCGCCACACGCCAGCACAGCAACACGATGGCAGCCCCAAGCCAGAGCCGGATCCCCTCCCGATCCATGAATTTCGCCGTGCTTTGCCAGATGCTTTTTTGCGGCAACACCAGGACGGGACTTTCTTGCAGGATCGGCGTCTCGATGCTCGGAGGTTCCTGCAGTGGCACGCGCCACTCCACCACGGCCACGGGAGGTGCCGCCTCCGGCATCAAGCGCCAGACAGCCACCACCAG
The DNA here is from genome assembly GCF_044222565.1 of Prosthecobacter sp. Lineage (GTDB taxonomy): Bacteria > Verrucomicrobiota > Verrucomicrobiia > Verrucomicrobiales > Verrucomicrobiaceae > Prosthecobacter. The sequence goes on along the minus strand of NZ_JBGANA010000012.1, from coordinate 179,681 downwards.
CAACACCGCCAGTGTGATCCTCCAGACAACACTGCGCGCACGCGCCGAACGGCGCTGCAACTGCAAGGCGACAGCCCAAGCCACCAGCACCACCGCCGAACTGGTGAGAAAAGCCGACATCAGCAGGCCGAGATTGGGATTGCGCGTGAGAAAGCGCAGCAGGTCTTCCATCAAGTCATTCATGATTCACGTGCCTCCTCGATGAGTTGAATAAGCTTTTCAGCCTCCTCCTTGGAGAGCTTCACGTTTTTCTGCCCCAGCAACGCGAGCGCCGCTTCGCCCGCGGAGTTTTCAAAGAAGCGGCTCACAAAACTCTGCAAGGCGCTGACCCGTGCTTTTTTAGGAGAAACGGGCAGCGAAAACCAGTCGCGGCCGTCCGCCTGTGTTTTGATGAGAAGCTCCCGCTCCACCAGCAGCCGCAGGATGGAGCGCACGGCCGAATAGGTCGGCGCTTCGGGCAGCTTTTCCTCAATCTCACGAGCGGAGACCCGCCCATGCTTCATCACGATTTCGATCACCTGCCGCTCGCGGCGGCTGAGCTCATTGGAATGTTTGTCGTTCCACATGGGTGCTGATTTTTCAACAGGATGCGGCCGGAGTCAAGCCTGCATGTTGAAATTTCAGCAGGTGTCGGCAGGACGGTCCCATTCACTCGCCCGCATCCTCGTAGTTTACAGACCCAGCAGCTGCCGCATCCGCTCTTTCGGGATGCCGCCGACTTCACGCCCGGTTTCGCGTCCTGATTTGAAGGCGATGAAGGCGGGTATGCCACGCACACCGTGCTCACGGGCCAGCGTGGGGTTTTCATCCACATTGATGCGGATCACGACCGCCTTGCCCTTCAGCTCCTGGGCCAGTTCATCCACCATGGGGCCGACGACTTTGCAGGGGCCGCACCAGTCGGCATAGAATTCCACCAGCACTGGAACCTTGGCCGTGCGCACCGCACTGATGGAGGTGGTGCTGCCTGCTCCTCCCCCGGAGGCCGGACGCAGCATGTCAAAGGCGATCCAGCCGACGTACAGCAGGATGGCTCCGGCAATCCAGAGTGGGATGTTTCCTTTGTTCACGCGGTACCATCCGGGGCAGACTGAGATCTGGCAAGCCCGGATGAATCCATTTCTGACCAGCCGCTCAGTCCTCCCGTTTCTGCTTCGCGGCCTGCGCAATGGCCTGCTGGGTGAAATTCCCCAGCGGATTTCCTTCGGCATCCGGACAGACCCAGTCGGACACATCCGCCACGGCCACCTCCACCTGCGATCCCATCTTCAGCTTGGTGCTGTGCATGGGGTGGTTGATGAGGTTGCCATGGATGTATTCGGGCTCCAAACCAAAGACCTGCAGCCACATGTGCTCCACCCTGCCATTCTCACCAGTAAAAGGAGCCTTCACGATGAAGCGTTCATCATCGGGCTGGCGGTCCTTGAAAACGGCGGCAAATTCCGGCCAGCGCCGCCGCGCCTCGGCAATGGCATTGGCGATCGCATCTCCATCTGGCACGCCGATGACGGGCGCCTTGACCTCTTCCCGCAAGGCGTCCAGCGGCGAATCACCGCACAGCATTTTTTCGAGTTCGGGAGACCAGAGATTGAAGAAGTGATGCTGCGGACACAGGATTGCCATGACATCGTCATCGGCGAGCATTGAAACAGCTTTTCCGATCAGACGATAGGCCTGATCCTGATCCAATTTGGAATCACTGACGCGCATGAGATCCACCGCCAGCCAGGAGCTGTGATCGCGGATGACTTCCGCAAAACGCAGATTCGGCACGCGCGCCGCCATCTCCGCAGGCTCATCAAAATAAGGGGTGTCACGATTGTGCACCATGAACATGGCGAAGGTGGGCATGCGCACCATGACGAGAAACAACGGATTGTCCCCGGCGACGAAACCGTCCGCCGTCTCCGCATCTTCTTTCCCGGCGACGATTCGCAGCCCCCAGGCTTCAGAAAGGGCGTTCGCCAGCACCTGCGGCTCCAAATAGCGCTGCTGCCGGCGCAGGTGCACAAGGGAGATGATGGGCTTTGAGTCTTCGTCATCATCCGATTTCTCCTGATCCGGATGGGCCTTGTCGTTCCCGATGAGATCTTCGTCGACGTCATTGTTGGGATTGGTCCAGAGCTGATAAGCAACCCAGCCATAAATGAAGCTAAACAGCGCCTGCTTCCAGGCGAACTCGCGAGCGAACAGCCCGTAGGCTTTGAAGCCGGAAATCCAGATCATCATGGCCGTGCCGACCAGACGCGTCCACCGCAGCCGAATGAGCAGACCGAGTGCGGTCACCGCCATGAGAGCCCCCACGATTTTGGAGGCTTGATTGTGCATCCACGTGCCGACCATCACCCAGGCCCAGGCGTGAAACCCCAGCAGCAGGGCGGCACACGTCCAATTCGAGCCAAGCCAGTTAAAGATTTTTTTCATCTTCCTCCTTTTGTCACGCCTCCGGCCATGGGGGCAAGTCCTTTTGCACCCAGTGTGGCGGGCCCTCCGCTGATCCCCCCCTGCGTCCGATTCCTCCCAGTTTTCGACCTTGAAACCCACCCCTGCACCGGTAAGGAAGACATCCCGCGCCTGGCCGCATCTGGCGCGCATCCCGACCCTTACTGATCCAGAAACCTCTACATGAACAACACCCTCCTCGCTCAAGCTGCCAACGAAGCCCGTGGTCTCGCCATGGATGCCGTGCACAAGTGCTCCTCCGGCCACCTCGGCCTGCCCCTCGGCTGCGCTGAAATCGGCGCCGTCCTTTTCGGCCAGAATCTCCAGTGCGACCCCGCCGATCCGAAATGGCTGAACCGCGACCGCTTCATCTTGAGCGCCGGCCACGGCTCCATGTTTATCTACTCCTGGCTGCACCTGAGCGGCTATGATCTTTCCATTGAGGAAGTCTCCAAATTCCGCGTGATGGGCAGCCACACCCCGGGCCATCCGGAGTCCTTTGAGACCGTCGGCGTGGAGTGCACCACCGGCCCTCTGGGCCAGGGCATCGGCAATGCGGTGGGCTTTGCCCTCAGCGGCAAAATGGCGGCGGCGAAGTACAACACGGCCGAGCACACCATCCTCAGCAACCATATCATCGCCCTCGCTGGCGACGGCTGCCTGCAGGAAGGCGTGGCGCGCGAGGCGGTGGCCTTTGCCGGACACAACAAGCTGGACAACCTCATCCTCATCTATGATTCCAACGATGTGACGCTGGACGCCATGGCCAAGGTCACGCAGGACGAGGACACCGCCGCCATCTACACCGCCATGGGCTGGGATGCCGTGACGATCCCGGGCAATGATCTCGATGCGATCCTCTCCGCTCTCGAAACCGCCAAGAAGAACGACAACGGCAGGCCCAAGATCATCATCGCCCGCACGCTGATCGGCAAAGGCATCCCCGAAGTGGCCGGCACTGCCAAGGCCCACGGCGAAGGCGGCGCGAAGTTTGTGGACTCCGCCAAGAAGGGCCTCGGCCTGCCCGAAGGCACCCACTTCTATGTGAGCGACGAGGTGAAGGCCTACTTTGCCGACCTGAAGAACAAGCGCGCCGCCATTCACGGCGAGTGGAACAAAGTCTTCCTCGCCTGGAGCGCCGCCAATCCGGAACTGGCCAAACAGCTCGACGCCGCCCGTGCGCACAAGCAGAGCGCTGCAGACCTGCTGAAACTCATCCCCGAATATCCTGCCGAAGGCAAGGCCGCCACCCGCAACAGCGGCGGCGAGATCCTGAACCACCTGGCCAAGGCCATCCCCTACCTCGTGACTGGCAGCGCCGACCTCTTCGGCTCCACGAAGAACTACATCAAGGACGGTGGCGACTTCAGCCCCACCAATCCGACCGGCCGCAACATCTGGTTCGGCATCCGTGAGCACGCCATGGCTGCCATCTGCAACGGCATGGCCTATGACGGTCTCTTCCTCCCCAGCGGCGCGACCTTCCTGGTCTTCGCCGACTACTGCCGCCCGAGCATCCGCCTGGCTGCGCTCTCCCGCCTGCCTGTGACCTACATCTTCACGCACGACTCCGTGGGCGTGGGTGAAGATGGCCCGACCCACCAGCCGGTGGAAACCGTGAGCGGCCTGCGCGTGATCCCAAATCTGGACGTCATCCGTCCTGGAGACGCAGAAGAAGCAGCCGCTGCCTTCGCCTCCGCCTTCAGCCGGAATGACGGCCCCACGCTCCTCGCCCTCAGCCGCCAGGACCTGCCACATCAAGGCTCTGCCAGCGCTGCGACTCGCCGCGAAGGTACGCTCAAGGGTGGCTACATCCTCGTCAAGGAAACCGCTCCGCTGGAGGCCATTGTGCTCGCCACGGGTTCTGAAGTGCAGCACGCCGTCGCAGGCGCCAAGGGCAAGCCCGGCGTCCGCGTCGTCAGCATGCCCTGCTTTGAGCTCTTTGACCGCCAGTCCGAAGAATACCGCAAGGAAGTGCTGCCTTGCTCCTGCAAGAAGCGCGTCGCTATCGAAGCCGGTGTCTCTGCCCTCTGGTGGAAGTATGTGGGCTGCGAAGGCCAGATCATCGGCATCGACCGTTTCGGCATCAGCGCACCCGGAGACCAGGTCTTCAAAAAGCTCGGCATCACCGGCGAAGCCGTGGCCGCCGCGCTGGCGTAAACCGAACTGCTCCACAACAGCATCGAAAACTCACGAAGAGAGGCTGGAGACAGCCTCTCTTTTTTGTCTGCACGTCCCCCATCGGGTGAACAGCGTAAATCTTTTGAGCATATCCATGAAAGCACATGAAGAAGGGAGGTCGAGGCATGACACGATGATCGAGGATCAATCCCCTTATGCTGCCGCTGCGGCAGCAGCCCCCAAGGAGACCGTCTTTGCTCTGCTGTTTGCCATCAGCTTTTCCCACCTGCTGAATGACACCATCCAGGCCCTGCTTCCGGCCATTTATCCGGTGCTCAAGGACTCTTACAGACTCACCTTTTCCCAGCTCGGACTCATCACCCTGACTTTCCAGGTCACGGCCTCGCTGCTGCAGCCGCTGGTAGGCTACATCACCGACAAACGGCCCCTGCCCTACTCTCTGCCTGTCGGCATGGGCTTGACCTTGGTCGGCCTGCTGGCGCTCTCTCGGGCGCACAGCTACCCCGCTATTCTGCTGGCCTCCGGCTTGGTCGGCTCAGGCTCCGCCATCTTTCACCCGGAGGCTTCACGCATTGCCCATATGGCCGCGGGGAAACGGCGCGGTCTGGCGCAATCCTTGTTTCAGGTGGGTGGCAATGCGGGGTCCTCCATCGGCCCCCTGCTGGCGGCATGGTTAATCGTGCCGCACGGGCAGGCGGCTCTGTCGTGGTTCTCCCTCGTCGCCATGCTGGGCGTCTTCCTGCTGTGGCAGATCGGCCTCTGGCAGGCGCGGAATCTGCACCGCATCCAGCGCAAATCCGCGCACACTTCCGCAGCCGCGCAGGTCCGCCCTTCATCCCGCAGGGTGGCCTTTGCCATGGTCATCCTGGTCCTCCTGATCTTCTCGAAGTACGTCTATCTCGTCAGCCTGAGCAATTACTACACCTTCTACCTCATGGAGCGCTTCCACGTCTCCGTGCAGACCTCGCAGTATTACCTCTTCCTGTTTCTCTTCGCAGTGGCCGTGGGCACCATTGTGGGCGGGCCGGTGGGGGATCGCATCGGGCGCAAGCGCGTCATCTGGTTCTCCATTCTCGGGGCCGCGCCCTTCTCGCTGTGGCTGCCACATGCTGGGCTGGCGCTCACGGCCGCGCTCACCGTCATCGTCGGCCTCATCCTGGCCTCTGCCTTCTCCGCCATCCTGGTGTATGCGCAGGAGCTCATGCCAGGAAAGGTGGGCATGATTGCGGGCCTGTTCTTTGGCCTTGCCTTCGGCATCGCCGGCATCGGCTCTGCTGTGCTGGGTCACCTGGCCGACCGCCATGGCATCAACTTCGTCTTCCACTTCTGCGCCTTTCTGCCGCTGCTGGGACTGCTGACGGCCTTTCTGCCCGAGGTAGAAAGCGAGGCCGGAAGGTGATCACAAATCCGCCAGTGTCTTCCTGCCGCGCTCCTTCGTCTCCGGATCATCGCGATCACGGTTTGGCATCGCGAGACCCTTCTCGATGTACCTCCGCGCTTCCTCCTTGCGTCCCATCAGCGCATAGGTGCGGCCGAGTTCCACCTGGTGAACGTCATAGGATGCGCTGGGCAGAGCACCATAGACGACCTTTGCCAGGGCGCGGGTCACACCGCCGATCTGGGCCAGTTCCTGGTTCCAGCGGCCCAGCAGATGCCACGCGAAGTCATCCTTGGGATTGAGCTTCGCCGCCAGTCCTGCTTCGGTCTTGATCTTGCTCGAGGCCTCAATGGCTTCCTTGTTTCCTAGCAGCGGCGAAAGCTTGCCCAGGCAGATGGCCACCGCGAGGTGCGGGTCTGACTCCTTCGGCGCCAGCTTCACGGCACGCTCCGAATAATCGAGCGCCGTGCGTCCTGACTTGAGCTGCTCGGAGTTGGAAGACAAGTTCGCCATGCGGTACACATACTGCCGTGCGATCTTCACAAGCAGCGAAGCATCGTTCGGATTGAGCTTTTCGGCAGGCAGATAAGCCTCCAGCGCAGCCTCGGGCTTGAACCTAGCATCAGAGGCATCGCCCTGTTTCACGAGTTCATTGAAATCAGCGGCCAGGGCGTGGCCCGCCAAAAGCATGACCGCAGAGGCTGTGAGCATCGTTTTCATGGTTTGATAAAGCGGTAGTGTGAAACGATCCATTCCTCGCCGCCGCGGTAGCCCCAGAGCTCAGCGCAGGCCAGGAAAAACAGGCGCCACCAGACCCACCACTTGGTGACTTGGTCCTTGCCATAGGTCTCGGCAAACAGCGGCAGAATCTCCGCCTTGTGCGCGTCCATGTTGGCCAGCCAGGCTTCGCTCGTTTTTGAATAGTGCTGGCCGCTGACGCACCAGTGGTCTTCGATTTTGAGGTCGTCCTGGAAGTAGAGAAGGAGGTCATCACTCGGCATCTGACCGCCCGTGAAGAAATACTTGGCCATCCAGTCATCGTCACTGCGGACTTCATAATGGTAGGCATACTCGCGATGCGTGAAGATGTGCACGAAGAGCTTGCCGCGTGGCTTCAGCCAGATGGACACACGGCGCAGAAGTTCCTGGTAGTTCTTCATGTGCTCAAACATTTCCACTGAGACGCAGCGATCGAAGACACCCGCCCCCACGCCTTCAAAGTGGATCATGTTTGCGGTGATGATCGTCAGGTTTTTCAGCCCGCGCTTTTCCGCCTCTGCGTCGATGAAAAGCTTCTGTGTGCGGGAATTGGAAACACTGGTGATCTGCGCGTTTGGGTAATGCTCCGCCATCCAGAGCGAGAGCGAGCCCCAGCCGCAGCCGAGTTCCAGGATGCGCTGCCCATCCTCCAGTTCAGCGCGCTCACAGGTCAGCGCCAGCATGGCCGCCTCAGATTCATCAAAGGTCGTTCGCTCATCCGGCCAGTAGCCGGAGCTGTATTTCAAATGCTTGCCGAGCACGAGCTGGTAGAAGCGCGTGGGCACCTCATAGTGCTGCTGGTTGGCCTCGTCCGTGGCGATGGCCACCGGCATCTGCTTGAGGTCCTGCACATAGCGCATCAGCGCGGCGCGCTGCGCTTCAGCAGTGGGCTGCCTGTTCTCCCGCAGCGTCTCGGCCAGCCGCTGGCGGATGCCGATCCGGATCATGGTGTCTGGCAGGATGTTCCTGGCGAGGATGGCGTTGATGGTGCTCATACGGGTGTGCTTGTTGTGCGATGTTCGATGCGGGTTGGATTCAGCTTTTTGGCGGCCATGGCACAAAGGCGCTCGTGGTGCGCTGGTATTCGCGGTAGGCGTCTCCTTTGGACTTCACCGAACATTCCTCCGTGAGCGGAATGCCGGTGACGCACAGCAGGAAATACAAGATCATCGCCGGTGCATACACCGTGGCCCAGCCCCACGGCGAACCGCAGGCAAACAGCCAGAAGCCCCACCACACCACCGACTCGAAGAAGTAGTTCGGGTGCCGCGACCAGCGCCACAGCCCCACCTGGCACACCTTGCCCTTGCTGGCGGAATCGGCTTTGAACTTCTGCATTTGCGCATCGCTCAAAGCCTCGCCGCAGATGCCGACGAGCCACACTGCCGCACCGGCAATTTCGATGAGATTCAGCTGAGGAGCAGGGTTCAAACACGCCAGCAGCACAGGCACTGAGAGCAGCACGATGAGCACCGCCTGTGCTTGAAAGAAAAAGAAAAAGCTCTTTGCCAGGCCGCCCTGCCACTTCTCCCGCAGCACCACGTAGCGCACATCTTCGTGCGGATGATGACGTTTAACCCGGAAGAAAAGGTAGGTTCCCAGCCGCAGGCTCCACAGCGCACCCATCATTACCGCCATGATTTTTCGCTCCGTGAATCCCCCTCCCATCACCACATAAACCGGTGCGATGACCGCCAGCGAATAGGACCAGGTAACATCCACAAAACTGAAATTATTCAGTTTCAGGCTGAGCAGCCAGGTCAGAGTAAACAGCACGAACGCCACCGCCGTGCCGACGCCGATCAAGAGCCAGAAGTCATGCATCATGGTGCGCAAAGGGAAGATGTTTAGAGAGTCGTTCGACCAGCGGCCGGCTGATGAAATAAACCACGGCGAGAAGCACCGGCGCGATCAGCAGCCACACCACCACGCCATAAAGACCAATCATGCCGAAGTCCTTCATGAACTGCCACGGGGCGGCAAAGAAGCGCTCCATCATCATGGGAATGGAAAGCGGCACATGCTCCACACCGAACAACGATTCTCCCGCGCGCATGAAAAGTAGAATCGTGGCAAGCTGAACCGGATACACCAGCTGCAGAAACACCTGCAGCACCGGCTGATTGAGCTTCAGCCAAATGCCAATCCCCAGCCCGAGCAGCGTCGTCGTGCCAAGCAGCGGAAACACACCCGCCGTCACTCCGAACGCGATGGCCTGCGCTATTTTCGCAGGCGTTGTGCCTTGCTTTAGCTGTACCACCACCGGCTTCACCACCCAGCGACGCCACAAAGATTCGCGCTGGAGGGTTTCACTCATGGTCGGCGCAGCAGGAGGTCTTCCATACGTGCATTTGCAGGCACGCGGAAAAGTTGGATGAGCATGTAAACCGCCATGGCGATGTTGCCGAGCAGCAGAGTACCCAACAGCCACCCAATGCGGCCCAGCCATGACCGCTCTTTGTAAGCCACCCAGCAGTAAAACGTGAGAAAGGCCCAGTAGGTGTCAAACAATGTGGCGATAAACCACGGATGTCCGCCCACCGATCCTGGAATATCCCACAGCGGACACTGCATCGAGGCCCAGCTTGTGACGCAAAGCATGGACACCAGCACAATGGTGAAGAAGACTCGAAGAAACCAGATCATGGATCAAAAAGCCTGATGCAGGGTTGGGTTGTTTGGTCGTGTGTACACGGCCTGCACCACGCTGATGTTCCGCGTGGCAAAAGCGGCCTCGCAGTATTGCAGGTAGTAGTTCCACTTGCGGATGAAACGGTCGTCAAAGCCCAGCGCCTTCACCTCGGCGGCCTTGGCGTTGAAGCGCTCAAACCACAGGCGCAGCGTCTTCGCATACGAGGCGCCGAGATCTTCCAGGCCATGCATGAACATCTCGCTGGTACGGTTGATCGCCTCATTCACACGTCCTACACTGAGCAGCAGGGAACCCGGGAAGATGTGCTTTTGAATCCAGTCCACGCCTTTGCGCAGATCCTTGTGCTGGCAGTCCGCCACGGTGATCATCTGAAAGGCCAGCAGCCCCTCGGGCTTCAAGACTTCGGCACACTTGGCAAAGTAGGTCTCCAGATACTTGTCTCCCACAGCCTCAAGCATTTCGATGGATGCGATTTTGTCGAACTGCCCGGTGATGTGCCGGTAGTCCTGCAGCCGGATTTCGACCTTGTCGGACAGCCCCTCACGCGCCACGCGCTCAGTCGCATATTTGTGCTGCTCCTGGGAAATGGTGACGGCAGTGACGCGGCAGCCATGGTTTTTCGCCGCATGGCAGGAGAAGCCGCCCCAGCCGCAGCCGATTTCAAGCACATGATCTCCCGGCTTGAGCTGGAGCTTCTGGCACAGCGCCTCATATTTCGAATGCTGCGCCTCGGCCAGCGGCTGGCCTGCACGCTCAAAACGCGCGGCGGAGTACGTCATCGTTTCATCGAGCCAGAGAGAGTAGAACTCATTTCCCAGATCGTAGTGCTCGGCGATGTTCCTCCGGCTGGTGGTCACGCTGTTAGGTCGCAGCAGATGATGCACGCGATTCACAAAGTTCAGCAAGTTAACGAAGGCCACCTTGCCGGAGGAGGCCCGGCCGCCCTGCGTTTTGGAGAGATTCAGGATGAACCACTCAATCACGGCCGCAATGTCATCAGTGTCCCAGTCGCCATCCACGTAGGCCTCACCGAAGCCAACATTGCCAAACAGCGCGCAGCGTTTGAAGAAGTCGCGGGTGCGAATGCGCAGCTCGGCGGTGACCGGCGCACCTTGTTCTCCCAGCACATGAGCGCGCCCGTCTGGATGCACCATGCGCAGACCTCCATGGACGAAAGGTTTCAATGAAAGCATGAAAAGCCGCTCGTAGAAGCCCGGTTTCGCAGCCGCTGGCGTGATGACCGGAAGCTCAGTGTCGCAGGTGATGGTGTCGTTCATGGCTTGTAGGATGAGATGGATGCGTGAGGGCGCAGCACTCCGCGCTGGAGTCCGGCATTGTCTGATTTGCGGTGCCAGGGAATGCGCTTGATCCACAGCAGCAGGGCATGCCAGTGGATGAGAAAAATGACGCGCAGCGTGAGCAGGGGATACTTCACCGCACAGAGCAGCAGCGCACCATCCGTGAGCGGTCGCTGCTTGCCGACGAGCGAAGTGAGAAGCATCCGGTCATCCTCACGCCGGTCATCGATGTGAATTTCCAACTTCTCATCTGGCACCTGCAGTTTGAAATCAAAACTCAGATCAAGCGCGAAAAATGGCGACACGTAAAAATGCTTCGGTGTGACGAGGCGGAAGCGCCTGGGCTGGTCGCACTCCTTTAAGACATAAGGCTTTTGCTCATGAAAAGTATTGGTGACCTCCGCCACCGCACACACCGGCTCACCAGCGGCATCAAAGGCGTAGTAGAAGCAGACGGGATTGAAAATGTAGCCGAGCACCCGGGGAAACGTGAGCAGTCGGATGCTCGCGATGCATGCCGTGTCCACCTGGTTGTCCGCCAGAAATTTCAGAATGTTCGCCTTCACATCTCCCGCACCCAGATCGAGATGATCCCGGTCATAAAACGAAAAAAGGTTGAAGCGGTTGCGGCTGAAGCAGCGAAGCTTTGCGGAGAGATCGTCGATGGCATCAAGATCTAGCCACAGGTAGAACACATTGTAATGGAACCGGTGCACCTTCGGCTTTAACCGGTGGTGCATCACCGCACATTCGTAGATGGCGGATTCGGTTTGCATCACCACGGCTCCTTTCCGAGAAGATCGCGACACAAGGAAACAGCGGATCCAAACGCATCCTCATGGAAGCCATAGCGGAAGTAGCTGCCGCAGAAGTAGGTGCTCTGATCTTGGGAAATTCGGTTCAGCTCAGGCAGTCGCATCTGCGCATCTATCGCAGCGAGGTCAAACAGCGGATGCTCGTAGTTGATTCGCTTCAGCACTTTGTCCGGGGCAATTTCTTCCGCTGCATTGATCGCCACAAAGTAGTTGGTTTGCTCGGACACACCCTGAAGGCTGTTCATCCAGTAGTGGGTGCTCGGCTCGATGCCGCCGCCCGGCAGGGATTTGATGCGGTAGTTCCACGAGGCCCAACACTTCTTCGTGCGCGGCATGAAGCTTTCGTCCGTGTGCAGCGTGGCAATGTTGGGCTGATATTTGAAACAGCCGAGCAGCTCGCTTTCCAGAGCCGTCGGCTCTGCGAGCATGCGCAGGGACTGATCCGCATGACTGGCAAAGATGACCTTGTCGAAGACCTCGGCATCGCCATCACGCGGGATCACCTTCACTCCATCCGCACTCCTCTCCACGCGGACCACGGGAGCGCCCAGTCGAATGCGCTCTTTAAACGGGGCGGTCAGTTTCTTCACATAAGAGCGCGCACCATCTGTCACCGTGCGCCAGGGATGCTGCGTGTGCAGGCCTAGGAATCCGTGATTATGCCAGAAGTGGATCAACGTCAGCGCGGGAAACTCCAGCATCAGCTCCGGCGGCGTGGACCACACAGCAGAGCCCATGGGGATGATGTAGAGATTGAGAAAATCAGCGCCGTAGCCACGCGCCGCCACATACTCACGCAACGTCATGCGGGCAAAACGTGCGTCATCCAGCGCTGCCACCGCCTCCGCATTGAAGCGGTTGATCTGGAGGATGAACTTCCAGAAGCGCGGGCTCAAGAGATTGCGCCTCTGGCCGAACAGATGGTTCAGCGAAGTGCCGTTATACTCAATGCCGCTTTGCAGATGCGCCACGCTGAAGGACATCGAAGTCGGCTTCGTGGCCACATCCAGTTCTTTAAAGAGGCGGCTCAGCAGCGGGTAGGTCACGTAGTTGAAGACCATGAATCCCGTGTCCACCGGCAGCTCACGCCCCGCTTCGTTCACCGTCACCGTGTTGGTGTGCCCGCCCGCGTAGTCGTTCTGCTCAAAGATCGTCAGATCATATTGCGAGTGCAGAAAGTGCGCGCAGCCGAGGCCGGCTACTCCCGTTCCGATGATGGCCAGGCGTGGACGTTTCATGCGCCTTGGCTTTGTTTGAGTTGTTCAGCCTCCCGATACACGCTCGGCGGCACCTCCTTCAGGTCCCAGATCAGACCCATCCATGAAAGCATCTTGAGCGCATAATAGGACACATCGATTTCCCACCAGAAGAACCCCTGGCGTGCCGAGCCGGAATAGCGGTGGTGGTTGTTATGCCATCCCTCCCCCAATGTCAGAAGGGCCAGCAGCAGGCTGTTGCGGCTGTCATCTTCGGTCTTGAACCTCCGCGAGCCAAACACATGCGCCAGGGAGTTGATGAAAAAGGTCGCATGAAGCAGGGCCGTTGTGCTGATGAAAAAGCCCCACACAAACATCTGGGGCCCGTTTGTCCCCAGCCCAGGCGCATGGCGCTCCAGCAGCCAGCCCGCAAGCCAGAGGAGCGCGCCATAAAGCAGCGGCACCATCTGATCATGCCGGTTCAGAAAAACCAGCTCAGGGAAACGCTCCAGATCCCGGATGCGGCTGTAGTCCGTGGGGAAATTTTTGGGGCTGGTGAGCCAGCCGATGTGAGACCAGATGAAGCCGCGCATCCGTGGCGAGTGCGCATCCGGCGTCTCGTCCGAATGCTGGTGATGGTGCCGGTGCACGGAGGCCCACCACAGCGCCCCGCGCTGGCATGAGGTGTTTCCCAGCACGGCAAACAGGAACTGCATCCAGCGCGAGGTGCGGAAGCTGCGGTGAGAAAAGTACCGGTGGTAAAAGGCTGTGATGGCAAACATGCGCACCGCATACAGCAGCAGTGCCGCCACCAGCGCCGCCCAGCTGAAGCCCACCCAAAACACCGCCAGGCAGCCGGCGTGCAAAACGATGAAAGGCAGGCAGCGCCTCCAGTCGATGCCGTCCGGCAGGTGCTCGTCACCTTTCCAGCCCGGCGGGCGATAGTCAGAGTCATGCCACTGCCGCAGCATCACCGCGATCTGCGAGAAGATGTTCCTCTGCTGAGGGTCGATGGCTGAGTTTTCGCTTTTCACGCCTCCTATTGCGCTTGCGACTTTTCCTTGGATTCAAAAAATATTGCAAATCGTCGGTCTACGGCTTGTGCAGCCCGCTCCCGGCATGGTATGAAGCAGCATGAATGACTCCATCGCTCCTGGCGCGCGCGAGTTTCACACCACGCGGTGGAGCCTCGTCCTCGCCGCCCAGCAGGGCGGAGATGCCTCCAAAATGCACAAGGCGATGTCCGCGCTGTGCCGGGACTACTGGTACCCGCTCTATGCCTTTGTGCGGCGTCGCGGTTATGCACCGCACGATGCGCAGGACCTCACTCAGGCCTTTTTTGCCACGCTGCTGGAGGCAAACGCCACGGCCGCCGACCCGGCGCGCGGCAAGTTCCGCTCCTACCTGCTCGGCGCCTTGAAGCACTTCCTCGCGAACGACTGGCACCGTTCCCAGACCCAAAAACGCGGTGGCGGGCAAAGGCTCGTGGAATGGGATGCGCTCGATGCCGAGGCGCGCTTTGCGCTGGAGCCCGCCGAGCAGTCCGATGCCGAGGCGCTCTTTGACAAACGCTGGGCCATGGAGTTGCTGGCACGCGCCATGGAAAAGCTGCGGGCCGAATTCGCCGCGAGAAACGATGTCGAAACCTTTGACGCTCTTAAGGGAACCCTCAGCGGCGCGGAGGCATCCCGTGAGGCGATCGCCAAACAGCTCGGCATGAGCGAAGGCGCGCTGAAGGTCTCCATCCATCGCCTGCGGCAGCAGTATCGCGAAGTACTGCGGGCCGAGATCGCCGGGACGGTTGATTCGCCCGGGGATGTCGAGGACGAGATGCGGCATCTGGTGGCGGTGCTGCGGGCGGCCTGAACTTTTTTGTAACCCACGGCCGCCAATCTTTCAGGAAGGAGTGACGACGACAACACACGCTCATGAATCCTGCCACCACCTGTCCCAAATGCGGCGCCACACTTCCCGGCGATGCACCTGAAGGTCTATGCCCGGCATGTCTGATGCAGGGCGGTTTCGCCACGGATGCCACAGTAAAGCTGGCCGCATCTCAAAAGGTTGGCGCACAGCATCCAATGCCGACTCCCCGGCCGGAGGATCTGGCACCTTTGTTCCCTCAACTCGAAATCTATGAACTGCTAGGCCGCGGCGGCATGGGCGCCGTTTACAAGGCCCTGCAGAAACGCTTGAACCGCCTGGTCGCGCTGAAAATCATCACCATTGAAAACGGCACCGACCAGCATTTCGCGGAGCGTTTTCAGCGCGAGGCCCAGGCTCTGGCAAAACTGAACCATCCCAACATCGTCAGCGTATTCGATTTTGGCGAAACCCAGGGGGTGTACTACTTCCTCATGGAGTATGTGGACGGAGTGAATTTGCGCACCCTCATCAAGGATGGCGGACTGAAACCAGCGGCCGCTCTCGCACTGATCCCGGCATTCTGCGATGCATTGCAATATGCGCACGACGAGGGCGTGGTGCATCGCGACATCAAGCCGGAGAACGTGCTGGTGGACAAGAAAGGCCGCGTCAAGATCGCCGATTTTGGTCTGGCCAAACTGCTCGCCCCTGAGGCGGGCGATCCCATGCTCACCCGCACCGGCATGCAGCTTGGCACGCCGCGCTACATGGCCCCGGAGCAGATGGACAAGCCGGACACAGTGGACCATCGCGCAGACATCTACAGCCTCGGCGTCGTGTTTTACGAAATGCTCACGGGTGAACTTCCGATGGGCCGCTTTGCACCGCCCTCGCAAAAGGTGGAAGTCGACGTGCGCTTCGATGAGATCGTCCTGCATGCGCTCGAGCGAGATGTGAAGCTGCGCTATCAGCATGCGAGCGAGGTCAAAGCGGATGTTGAAGGCGTGACCAGCCGGCCCATGGCGCCGCCATCTTCAGCACAATCGCAGGCTCAGGCAGATGAGGAAGATGAGGAACAAGAAATCGTTGTGGCCCATTCCTTCTTTACATGGGCATGGCAGGCAGTGCCGCTGGTGGCCGTCCTCCTTGCGTTTTTCAATCCGTGGGGTGGGCGAGCCTGGACATGGTTCGCCGCTGGCTGCGCCGTGCTTGCGCTTTCATCGGGGATGTTCTCCCACTCGAAAATGACGATACCGAAGAACGAGAATCCCGTTCCTTCATCTCTCAACAAGCCCGCTGCTGGCGGCATGGCGCGGCCGCTCTCCCCCTTCTTCTGGCTGCGATCGTTTGGTCTGCTCCTGCTCGGCTGGCTGGTCGTGGCTGCACTGTGGAATTTCGGCACACCGGGCTGCCTTCTGGGCGCACTGGTGCTGAGCTGCATCATCGTGGAAAGCGCCATTCGTTATGCCCGGCACAAACCGCAGTGGGCACAAACATGGCGCCAGGCCGGAGGGTGGCTGCGTGTTTATTTCGTCAGCAGTTACATGGTGCTCGGCGTGCTGCCATTCATGCTCGCCATCAACGCCATGAATGTGCAATGGGAGACATCCCCTCTGCGGTGGAA
Source organism: Prosthecobacter sp. (assembly GCF_044222565.1). Classification (GTDB taxonomy): domain Bacteria; phylum Verrucomicrobiota; class Verrucomicrobiia; order Verrucomicrobiales; family Verrucomicrobiaceae; genus Prosthecobacter. The sequence continues at coordinate 163,508 of NZ_JBGANA010000012.1, read as the reverse complement.
TTTTTCGGCCCAGTCCCGCGAAGACTTTGAGGCCTCCCATCGGGGCAAGGAGTATCAGCTCATCCGTGGACTGGACGCCTTCAAGGATGAGGTGCCCACGACCGAGCTCGCCCCGCAGAGCTGGAGCTGGCGCGGCGGCTGGCATATCTGGGGCGACAGCGGTCCTTATCACAACATGTTCAGCAGGCACTCCGTCATCGCCTCACTGTGCGCCGTCAGCTTGATCCTGATTTTTACTCTTCAGCAGCTGATGGGCGCCGAAAAGTTCTCCATTTGGCGCATTGCCACCAGTGGCTGGCGGCCCGCGCTGGCTCTCACGAGCTGCGTACTCGCCAGCGGCGTAACAGGGTATGCCGTGCTGAATTTCGCCTGCCTCTTCTCTCATGCAGGCAGCATTTCCAACTACCACGTCAAAACATCCACCGTACCCGCCACTGTGCAGCAGGTGCAGATGGCCCTGCAGAGATGGGCTGCTGAGAATGCCTATGCACGCGGTGACGACATCCGCTGGAGTCTCGCCACCGTGCCAAAAGGCGAAACCGTGGCTGAAACAGCCTTGTTCAACGCCTGGAAGCCCTCCCCCTTTGATCGCTGGCAGATGACGACTTCTGGCATGCGTCAGATCACCCCACATATCGCCGCACAGATTGTCGGCACCAAGCAGCCGCTGCAATCTCAGGTGAGCTACACCGCCTCCATGCAGCAGCAGGATGAGAATGACAAGGCAGAGGTGGAGCGAGTGATGCACAGCATGGCGGAGGCCATTTCTTACGCGGCGCAGATGGACGTGAAAAAAGGACTCGAGGAACAGATCGCCTTGAAGCAGGGCCGCACCGCTGCATCGAAAGACGTGTCGCCGTGGCTGCTGTTCTGGGGAGTACTGGGCCTTTCATTGGCATGGTCAGCGGCCCGGTTTGGACGGATTTCCTCCCCTGCGCGCTGATCCCGCCTCACGCTCACCGCCAGGCCAATCCGGGTTCTGGCCCGCAACAAAGCTGGCGGTCCGAAAACTTTTTCGTAACCTGCCGCCACCAGTCTTGCAGGAAGGGATGTCATCCAATCTGTCCATACCATGAACACTCCCCAAACCTGCCCCCAGTGCGGAGCGAAACTGCCCGCTGATGCCCCTGACTCCCTCTGCCCGGCATGCCTGATCAGCGGGGCGCTGCCATCACCGGCAGATCACGGCGCGACGATGATCGTCGACAAGCCCACGCCGCGCGCCCTGCCCCGCCCCGGCGAAATTTTTGGCGGCTATCTCATCGAGCGTGAGCTCGGCCGTGGCGGCATGGGTGCTGTGTATGCAGCCGAGCATCTGGAAAGCGGCCGCCGCGTGGCCCTGAAGGTGCTGAGCCATCAGCTCGACTCAGCAGATGCACGTGCTCGATTTCTACGGGAGGGGCGCCTTGCTGCTTCCATCAATCATCCGAACAGCGTCTATGTCTTCGGCACGGAGGAGATCGACGACACGCCGATCATCGCCATGGAGCTGATCGCGGGTGGCACCTTGCAGGACCGCATCCAGCGCGGCGGCCCGTTGCCCATCGGCCAGGCGGTGGACGCTGTGTTGCAAATCATCGCCGGTCTGGAGGCCGCGCACAGCGTTGGCATTCTGCATCGCGACATCAAGCCCGCGAACTGCTTTGAGGACGTGGACGGCACGGTAAAAATCGGCGACTTCGGCCTTTCCATCTCCACCGCAGGCAGGGGCGACTCCATGCACACCATCGAGGGCACCTTTCTCGGCACGCCCGCGTTTTGCTCGCCCGAGCAGCTTCGCGGAGAGGAACTGAATGTGCGCTCAGACATGTACTCGGTGGGCGTCACGCTGTTTTACCTGCTCACCGGACGCACGCCATTTGACGGCAGGAACATGGTGCAGCTGCTGGCAAATTCGCTGGAAAAGCCCGCGCCTTCCCCGGTGCAGTTTCGCACGGACATTCCGCAGGGGCTCGCGCGCATTGTGCTGCGCTGTTTGAACAAGCAGGCCACGGAGCGCTTCAGCAGCTACCATGAACTGCGCCAGGCGCTGCAGCCCTTTTCCTCCATCGCACCCACACCCGCCACGCTGGGGTTGCGCTTCGGCGCCGCGGTGATCGATCATCTCATTTTGAGCGTGGCCAATTTCATAGTGCCGCTGTTTTTCGTGAACTCTCTGATGGATCTGCTCAATCCCGAGGTGCTTCGTTCTCCTGGCTTCCACTGGCTCATGGCGGGCATGTTTGTGGTGCGGCATCTGTATTTCGGCATCACGGAGGGCCTCTGGGGCGCATCCGCCGGCAAGGCGCTGATGGGCCTGCGCGTCGCCACGCTGAACCGCAGTGCGCCGGGCATTCCCCGCGCCTTTCTGCGCTCCGTTCTACTGCAGGCGTTCTTCATCATAGAACTCTTCCGCTACGATATTCCGGACATCACCCAGGTCACCGTCTGGAACTACGTATGGCTTTTCGTTCAGGTCCTTTTCTTCGCACTGTTCTTCATCACTGCCCGGCGCCAGAACGGCTTCGCAGGCCTGCATGATCTGTGGACCGGCACACGCGTCATTCAAAAAGCCGCGTATCAGCCACGCGTCGCCATGGCGCAGGCCGAGGAGCCCGTCACCACCACGGAGGGCATGCGCAAGATCGGCCCCTTCCACGTCATCGCAACACTGTCGGACACCGTCGTGATCGGCTATGACACGCGCCTGCTGCGCCAGGTGTGGATTCGCCAGACGCCCGTCGGAACACCTCCTGTGTCACAGGTTCTGCGCAATATCTCACGTCCGGGCCGCCTGCGCTGGCTGCAGGGAGAGCGGCATGAACGCGAATGCTGGGACGCTTACGAAGCCGCTCACGGCTCGCCAATGACGCAGCTCATCGGTCAGCATGCGTCTTGGCGCGAAGTGCGGTACTGGCTGCGCGATCTCGCCGCCGAACTGGACGCCGCCGCCAAGACGGCCTCGCTGCCGGACACGCTCACGCTGGACCGTGTGTGGATCACCACCGACGGACGTGCCAAGCTGCTCGACTTTCCTGCGCCGGGCAGCACCGCCAGCGCCACTGAAATGGCCGCACCGACCCCGCAGGCATTTCTGCATCAGGTCGCCGCCGCGGCCCTCGAAGGCCACAAAGTCACGGCACATGCTGCCGCTGCACACAATGTCCGCGCGCCTCTGCCCCTGCCAGCACGCCAGGCTCTGAAAGCCCTGGAGAGCACGGCAGATCTGCACAGCGCTGCCGCACAGCTCCGGGCTCTGACCCAGCAGCCTGCCGAGGTTTCACGCTGGCGGCGTTTTGTGCTGTTTTTTGGCACCCTCATGCCGTCCTTGTTCCTCAGCGCCTTCATGGCATTTGGCATGTCCTTCTATGAGGGCTGGGCGGCGAAAAATCCCGCCTTCTCCGCCATCCGCGGCTGCCTGATGTCCTATGAAGAAATGCTCAGCGGTGTGCAGCAGCCCGGGCTTGAAAACATCCCGGTGGCTGAAGCACGCACCGCCATGGAAATCTACATCGGCGGAACTTACGGCCCCATCGTGCGGGATCCAAAACAGTGGGACTCGCTGATGGGGCGCAGCGTACTCCCTCCGAAGGTGCGAGCCTTGGTGGAACAAATCGTGAAGGATCATCCGCAGCCCTCAGCCGAAGAAGTTCAAAAGGCCAGAGCCCTGCTGCAGCCGCTGCTGGACACCCGTGTGAAAGAGCGCGCGGAAGCCATTGGCATGGCCGGCAAAATTCACACCGTGGACATCATCACCGCATCCGTGCTTTGCGTGTATCTTTTGCTCACCGCATTCCTGAGCCTGTTCTGCGCAGTCGTCTTTCGTGGCGGTTTGATGATGCGCGTGCTCGGCATCGCCGTGGTGAGCGATGATGGCACGGACGCCTCCCGCCTTCGCATGCTGTGGCGCGGCCTGATCGCGTGGTCGCCCATTCTGTTGACGCCGTTCGTCATAACGTACCTCACACGTGTCCTGCGGAAAGCCGGGCTGCAAAGCGTGGTCCAGGGCATCGGCCTGAGCCTGATGACGGTGCTGCTCGTCGCCCTTGGCATCGCTGTCGTCGCCGCTCGCGGGCGTGGGCTGCACGACCGCCTCGCGCGCACCTGGCTGGTGCCCCGCTGAAGGCGCGCTGAGCACCGTCATTTTATCTCCCTTTAAAGCGCCACGCCGCGCAGGCGCTCCGCGCAGAGCTCCGGCCGCATGCTGTTGATGTAAGTCCCGCTGCCCAGCTCAAAACCCGCCAGCTGCGAGATGCGCGAGACGATGGAAAGATACCAGTGGAAGCAACCGGACGAGACTTCGCCCACCGGCGCGGAGCGGATGGTGATGTTGTAGTCCGGCGCTCCGGCCGCGGACTTCAGTCGCCGCAGCACACGGCTCAGCATGCCCGCCAGCTCTTCGATGTCCGCATCGCTGATCTCATCAAATGCGGACTGGTGTTTGCACGGAAAAATCCACGTGTGGTATGGAGACAGCGCCGCGTAGGGCATGAAGGCCACAAACGCCGTCCCCGTTTCGATGATGCGCTCCTGCGCCGCCTGCTCCTCCCGCAGCACCGTGCAGTACAGGCAGCCGCCCTCCAGCTCATGAAATCGCCGCGCCTCCTGCAGGCGCATGCCCACCTGGGAGGACAGCACCGGCGCCGCCATGATCTGGGAATGCGCATGCTCCAGCGAGCTTCCCGCACGCTGACCCTGGTTTTTGAAAATGACGATGCTCTCCACCATCGGATTGCCGCGCAAAGCCCGGTAACGCTCCCGGTACATGCGCAGTATCAGCGCCAGATGAGCCGGACCCATGGCCCCGAGATCCAGATCATGACGGGGGTGCTCCACCACCACCTCGTGCACACCGGCTGCCGACATCGAGCGGAAGGTGCCCTGCTTCTGCCGCTGCAGATCATTCACAGGATTGAACACGGAATACTTGTTGGGCACCACTCGCACCAGCCAGGAGCCGTCCGGCGCATTCACACGCGCGATCTCCCCCGGAGTCATCGTCTCGTTGCCAGCACAAAACGGGCAGTTGTCCCGATGGTGCGGCCGCTCCGGATGGACTTCTTTCCCGTGATGAAAATCATCCGGCCTCAGCTCCCGCGCCGGCGACATGACAACCCAGTCCAGCGTGATGGGATTGAAGCGCATTTCAGACATGGTTGGTGCAGGCGGGTCCTACTCTAACGCGAAGGCTCTGTAAACTTGGCAGAAAAAAGCCGCGCAGGTTTCCCTGCGCGGCACGTTCTTTATTCTGATTGAGCTGGAGGCCTAACAGCCGGTTGAGATACGGCTCGTGAGACTTACTTGGCAGCCTTCTTCAGCGCGTCAGCTTTGTTCGTCGTTTCCCAGGTCAGATCGGCATCGTCGATCTTGCCGAAGTGACCGTAGTTGGTGCTCTTCGAATAGATCGGGCGAAGCAGGTTCAGCTGCTTCACGATGTCAGCAGGCTTGAAGGAGAAGACCTTCAGGACGGCGGCAAGGATCTTCTCGTCACCAATCGTTCCGGTGCCGAAGGTGTCGATGTGCACGCTCACAGGCTCAGGATGGCCGATGGCGTAGGCAAACTGCACTTCGCAGCGGGTGGCGAGGCCGGAGGCCACGACGTTCTTGGCAACCCAGCGGCCCATGTAGGCGGCGCTGCGGTCCACTTTGGAAGGATCTTTGCCGGAGAAGGCGCCACCACCGTGACGGCCCATGCCGCCGTAGCTGTCCACGATGATCTTGCGTCCGGTCAGGCCGCTGTCTCCCTGAGGGCCGCCGACGACGAACTTGCCGGTGGGATTGATGAGATACTCAGTCTCCTTGGTCAGCATTTCCTTCGGAAGCACTTTCTTGATCACCTGCTCGATGCAGAACTTCTCGATCTCGGCGTGGCTCACGTCCGCAGCGTGCTGCGTGGAGATGACGACGTTCACGATGCGCGTTGGCTTGCCGTCCACGTATTCCACGGAGACCTGGCTCTTCGCGTCAGGGCGCAGCCACTTGGCCAGCTTGCCAGCCTTGCGGATGCGGGTCAGCTCACGGCCGAGGCGATGCGCGTACATGATCGGCGCAGGCATGAGTTCCGGCGTGTCGTCACAGGCAAAACCGAACATGATGCCCTGGTCGCCAGCGCCCTGTTCCTGAGTCTTCTTGCCTTCGGCAGCGGCGGCGTCCACGCCTTGGGCGATGTCCGGGCTCTGGATGGTCAGGTAGTTGTTGATGAAAAGCTTGTCGGCGTGGAACACGTCGTCGTCATTCACGTAGCCGATGCCACGCACGGCGTCACGGATGACCTTGCCGACGTTGATCACTTCGTCGATCGGCTTGGTGGTGCCGAGCTTCTTGTTCTGAAGCTTCGGGATGGTGATTTCACCGCCGACGACAACAACGTTGCTCTTGGCGAAGGTTTCGCAGGCGACGCGGCTCTTCGGGTCGATCGCAAGGCAGGCGTCGAGGATGGCGTCAGAAATGGTGTCGCAAACTTTGTCAGGATGGCCTTCGCCGACGGACTCGGACGAGAAGATGTAGCTACGGGACATGATGGTGGTCGTGTGGGTTATATGAACGAATCATGATTTGATGATGCGTCCTGGAAAGCCGCATAGTATTCCCCAAACCGGGGGCGTCAATGTGGAATTCGGGGTGGCGGCGGCGCCACCACCCCGCCACGATTCCCCCTGCGATGAACCGCCTCACTCCTGGCATCCTTCTCTCCGTCTTTTTCTGCACCTCTGCAGCCTCGGCCGACCCACCGCCATTCGCTCCCAAGTCGATGGCCTACGTCCTCCAGGCCGACAAGCTCGCTCCCAGCCGCGCCGCTGCCGTACAAAAACTCGCCGCCTCCGACCGCGACCTTGTCGTCATTGATGCCGCTTTCAGCAGCGACGGAGATTGGACCGCGGCGGAGATCGAAGCCATCCGCGCCGGCAAGAGCGGCCGCCGCGTGGTCGCCTATGTCTCCATCGGTGAGGCCGAGGACTACCGCCCCTACTGGCAGAAAAACTGGGATGCCGACAAAGATGGCAAACCCGACGCCAGCGCACCTAAATTCCTCAACAGCGAAAACCCAGACTGGAAGGGCAACTACCGCGTGCGCTACTGGCACACCGAGTGGCAGCAGATCATGCTGCCCGCCGTGGACAAAGTCGTGGCCCAAGGCTTCGACGGCATCTACCTCGACATCGTCGATGCCTTCGAGTTCTACGAATACGACGCCGCCACCAAAGACTGGCTCGATGACCGGCCCAATCCTGAAACCGGCAAAACGTATCGCGAAGACATGATCGCCTGGGTCACCGCAATCGCCCGGCGCGCACGCAGCAAAGTCCCCGGCTTCATCGTCATCCCGCAGAATGCCTCCCAGCTCCTCGCTCACGCAGACTACCGCAACCTCATCAGTGCCATCGGCTTGGAAGACCTTTTCGTCTCGGGCAAAAAGCTGCGCAGCGAAAAGCAGTCACGCTATGTGCTGAGCTTCCTCGATCAGTTCAAACCCACCGGCAAACCCGTGCTCGTGATCGATTATCCAAAGTCGCAAGACATCCACGACGCCGCCTTTGAGGCCGCTGCCAGCCACGGATTCACCCTGCTGCTCACTGACCGCCAGCTCACGACACTGGGCGCATCGAAATGAAGCGATAAGCCCTGCAAACGCCCACGTTCTGCCCTCATGCGCTCTTTGTTTCTCTTGTTCATCTGCACCCTCACTGCCCTGGCTGCGGACCGACCCAACGCCGTTTTCATCCTCGTCGATGACATGGGCTGGGGAGATCCCTCCTGCTTTGGCGGCCAGGTGCAGACGCCAAACATGGACAGGCTGGCCAAAGAAGGCATGCAGTTCCGCCAGTTCTACACGTCCTCCCCCATCTGCTCCGCATCACGCTGCGGCATCCTCACCGGCCAGTTTCCCGCGCGGCACCGCATCACCAGCTATCTGCAAACCAAGGCGGGCAATCGAGAATGCGAACAGGCCGACTTCCTCGATCCGCAGGCCCCTTCACTGCCGCGCGCCTTCAAAGCGGCAGGCTATGCCACGGCCCACATCGGCAAATGGCACCTCGGAGGTGGCCGTGATGTTACAGACGCACCCAAATTCTCCGCCTACGGCTACGACGTGGGCTTGGGCACCTATGAAAGTCCCGAGCCTGCCGCAGCGCTCGGTCTGAAAACAACGCCATGGGAACTCAAGCGCGAACCCCAGCAAGTCGAGCGCCACGACCGCACCCGCTGGATGGTGGATGAGACGCTCAAGTTCATGCGCGAGCACTCCACCCAGCCATGCTTCGTCAATTTGTGGCTCGATGACGTCCACACCCCATATCGTCCCATCGAAGGCAAAGACGAACGGGCTCTCCCCGCGAAATACCACGACGTGCTGGTCGAAACCGACCGCCAGATCGGCCGCCTCATCGATGCCCTTCCCGCCAGCACCCTCATCATCCTCTGCGGCGACAACGGCCCCGAACCCACGCTCGAACACACTCGCACCCATGGCCTGCGCGGCATGAAGTGGAGCCTCTATGAAGGCGGCATCCGCACCCCTCTCATCATCCGCTGGCCCGGCGTGGTACCCGCAGGTGTGGTGAACGAGAGCACCGTCTTCAGCAGCGTCGATTTCATGCCCACCCTCTGCGCCCTCGCGCAAGTCAAAGCACCAGATTCCGCCCAGGATGGCGAAGACGTGAGCGCCGCTCTGCGCGGTGAAAAAGTCGTCCGCCACAAGCCTCTCCTCTGGGAATACGGTCGCAAACCGGGGGAAGCAGGCAAAGTCAAAAACGGCTTCCCTTATCCCAAAGAACCGGATTCCAAATCCCCCAACGTCGCCGTTCGTGACGGCGACTGGAAACTCCTCGTCAATGCAGACGGCACACAAATCGAACTCTACAATCTGTCCAAAGATCCCAACGAAACCACCAACCTCGCCGAGGCCGAAAAAGACACGCGCGACCGCCTCAGGAAGGCCGCCTTGGGCTGGCGGAAAGCGCTGCCGTGATGGCAGGCCGAACCCAAGATCTTGTGGTTTTGCGCGTGCTGTTTGTTGCCCCAGCCCCTTTATGATCCCGGCCATGAAGATTCGCCATCTCATCCTCATCTTGGGGGTTTGCTTCCCAGCCATCGCCCATGCTCAGCTCCCCGATCAGGCACTGAAATGTTTCCAGTGGTTCTCCACCCTCGGCTACCCTGATGTCAAAGAAGCCAGGTGGGCGGAGATCTGGACCGGAAGCTGGAGTTCTAGTGGCGGAGAAGATAAGCCGAAGGCTCACACCATCCAAGGCTTCATCACGAAGGATTCAAAAGCGGAGTTCTTTGTGGTGAGGACCGATCTTTTCTCAAGCAAGCTGAAAAAATCAAAGCCGGACACTCCCAGCCATGAGCGCGTGGGGTTTGAAGAACGCCCTTTTCTGAAAATGGTGGAGCAGCAGCTGGAGGCTCTGCGCCACCCGCCCAAGGACTCATGGCATCGCTTTGGGGCCAAGCTCGGGCTGAAAGCCGAAGTCTTCTTCCTCGCATACGTCTGCTGGCAAAGAGGCGAAGAAGATCTGGCGGCACAGCTTTATGCCGAAGCTCAAAAGCTGACCCCGTTCAGATCGCAAACTCGCGAACCCGGGCAGATGCAGGAGGATCTGGAAAAAGATCTTGGCCACGCCGCCATGTGGGATGCGGTGCTGCGCTGTGGCGGAGGCAGCCTTGGCTGGCACGATTGGGGAAGTTCAGGAAAATTGGAGCCCCGCACCGATCTGCTGAAGGCCTTTCGCCGGGTTGTGCAGCTCTTTCCCCACTGCGAGCATGTGGAACGTGCCAAACAATCTGCCGACATGCTGGAGCGCATGATCCAGGAGGATAAAATCAATCCGCCCCTCACTCAGAAAGAGATCGACCAGCTGCCGCTGGACAAGCGCGTTGCCAAACTGGTCTGGATGCTGCGGGATCAGAACGGCCATCAATGGAGCCAGCCGGGCTGGTGCGATGTCTTCAGCATGGAGGAAAAGGGGACATCCCCCGCTCACCAGCTTCTTGCCATCGGCTATCCTGCCGCGCCCGCTCTCATCGAAGCGCTCAACGACGAGCGCTTTTCGCGCTCAGTGGGCTTTCATCGCAACTTTCACTTCTCCCACACCATCCTGACCGTGGGCGACTGCGCGCAGCAGATCCTCAGCCGCATGTCAGGTCAGAACTTCTATTCTCCCGCCTCGACCTCGGGCTATATGTCCAATGAGGAAAAGATGCTGGAGGTGCAGAAGGCCGCCCGCAAATGGTGGGAGGAATACCAGAAGAAAGGCAAGAAGCAGATGCTGGTGGACTCCATCGCCGCAGGCAAGACCTCTCCCTACGCCCTCGTCCAGCAGTTGCAGGCTGAAGCACCCGCGGCTGTGGAAGACGCCTTGTTGCGCGGCATTGAAAAAGCTCAGAACCCATGGATGCGCCGGCAGTTCATCCAGCAGCTCGGCGCCCTGAAAAGCCCGGCCGCCACGGAGAAGCTGTTCAAGCTCATGGAAAAGGACAAAAGCCAGGAGGTGCGTCTTGAGGCCGCAGGTCGGCTGCTCAATTTGGAACACCCTCGGGTGCTGCCTGCCATATTGCATGAGTGGGACATCCTCCCGGCCGGGGACGACTCTAGCGAAAGGCGTGAAAACTTTGAAGAAAAGGTCGGACTGCTCATCGCCACGGGGGACGAGCAGGCCATGCGCGCTCTTGCAGACCACTGGGACGACCGCCCTGTATCCGAACGCTTTGAGATCGTGAACAAGCTGGGTGAGGGACTGGACGCCGCCCGCAAGGAATACGTTTTCTCCTCCCTCAAAGTCCGGCCTGTTTCTTCCGGGGCGAAGGAAGCAGCCATCGAACTCCTGGCCCATGCGCTCGAAGATCGCGATACCCGTGACGGCTACAGTGGCAGCAACGGAGATTTCAGATTCAACAATCCACCCATCTGCGACTTTGCCCTCTGGGCGCTGCACAAGATCGATGGCGACAAATATGCATTCACTCCCAAGGCAGACCGCCGTCAGCGCGATGCGGAGCAGCTCGCCGCCGCAAACGTGTGGCGCAAAGAACATCAGAAGCCTCTCCTGCAGCCTCCACCACCCAGGCCGGCGCTGGCGGAAAAGGACGCTCTGAAAATTGTCACGGTGCAGATCACGCCTGCCACGGGCTTTGAAGACATCCCTCTAATCAAACAGGCCCTGGCTCTGCGGGACAGCCCGTTTGGCCCCAAGACGATATCCGCTTTGCTGATCCGCTTTGCCAGCGAGGAAGCCCCCGGCATCCGCGGGCTGCGCATCAAGGCCGTGCGCGAAAACGATCTCACTGGCGTGGAGTTGCACCTCCGCATCGAGCCAGGAGACTATCCCGCCAGGGACGGTCCGGGTTGGAGCACCGGCCACAGCGGCACAATCGGCACCAAAAACCTCAGCTCCTCCGGCGGTTCGTCTTCGTTTTCGGGGGCTGGCAAAGCCGACGCCTGGGACGACTTCGAGGAAGAACTCACCCAGGCCCTGGAGTCCCCGCCAACCACCGCTTTCACCTTTTCTGCGGGGCTCAAAGCCTCCCGCTGAGCCGAACCACCCGGCCTCAAAAAGCCCCTTTGCGCCGCCGGGGGCTGCATTGCCGTGAAATTTCCCCTCGCCAGAGGAAAAAATGCCACTAGGATGCGCGCCCCCTTCCCCCGACCATGTCCGAACCCAAGAACATCCTTCGCCTAGGCCTGCCCAAAGGCAGCCTGCAGGAGCCAACGCTTGAACTGTTCAAGCGCGCAGGATTTAACATCGTCGTCTCTTCCCGCTCCTACCGCCCTTCCGTGGATGATTCCGAGCTGGAACTCCGCCTGCTGCGCGCTCAGGAGATCGGCCGTTATGTGGATCACGGCTTCCTGGACTGCGGCATCACCGGCCGTGACTGGATCGTGGAAAACAATGCTGACGTCGAGGTCATCACGGACCTGCGTTACAGCAAGGCCACCTCCTGGCCCACCCGCTGGGTGCTTGTGGTGCCAAACGACTCCCCGGTCCAGACCGTCAAGGACCTGCAGGGCAAGCGCATCGCCACCGAAGCCGTGGAGATGACCAAGAAATACCTCGCCAAACACGGTGTCGAAGCCGAGGTCGAATTTAGCTGGGGTGCCACCGAAGTGAAGGTCCCCGAAATGGTGGATGCCATCGTGGACATCACCGAAACCGGCTCGTCCCTGCGCGCGAACAAGCTGCGCATCGTGGACACGCTGATGGAAAGCTATCCCCAGTTTGTCTCCAGCAAACCTGCCGCCCGTGATGAATGGAAACGGCAGAAGATGGAGACACTCGTGCTGCTGCTCAAAGGGGCGCTCGAGGCCCGCCACAAGGTCGGTCTCAAAATGAACGTCCCCGCGAAACAGCTGCAGGAGGTGGTCGCTTGCCTTCCAGCCCAGCGCTCACCCACCGTCTCCACACTCGCCAGCCAGGAATGGGTGGCCGTGGAGACTGTCATCGATGAAGCCACCGTGCGGGTCATCATCCCGCAGCTGAAATCACTGGGGGCAGAGGGTATCGTGGAATACCCGCTCAACAAAGTCGTCCACTAGATCAACGCCAACACACAGGAGAACACGAACATGGGATCGCTCAAAAAGCGGAGAAAAACGAAGATCAACAAGCACAAGCGCAAGAAGCGCATGCGTGCGAACCGTCACAAGAAGCGTTTGCGCTACAAGTCGTAACCGCTAGCCTTCCCGGCATGGCTCCTCTCCGCAGTGCGATTCGATGGTATCGAGACGCAGGACGCCTTGTCATGTCCGGGTATCGCTCGGTTGGCAGGGCTCTGCGGCCCTGCCGCACGATGTGTCTCGCCGCTTTCATCGGCTCCTTCCCTTCAGGTCATGCCGCCACCACGGCGGACCTGTCTCTGGGGTTGAAAGCGGCGGACGCCTCGGACTTGCAGTTATCTCAGGCCGCCGCCTCCAGGGCGGATGTTTTGGCGCACTTCAGTGCCGCCCTCCAGTTTGAATCCTCCGGCAGGCTCCGGCAGGCGCTGGAACATTATCTGGCCGTTTTCAAGGCAGATCCCAGCAACGCGGATCTGGCATCACACACTGCCGCGATCGCCATGCAGTTTCAGGGGCGTGCCGCCGCCATGAAGATCCTCGAGGATGCCGTGCAGGCCAATCCCAAGGTGCCCGCGCCCCTGCTCAACCTTGCCCGGTTTGCCAATACTTACCCGCCGCAGGACGTCTTCGAAAAAGACGAGGTTCCTGCCAAAGCCATCGCCGAGGCACTGAGCAAATTTCCCACCCACGCCGAAGTCTATGAGATGGCGGTCATGCTCCATCTCACCCACAACGAGCGGGACAAAGCCATCGAAGTCATGACGCAGGCGGCCAGTCAAAACAGCCGCGATCCTCAGTACTGGCTGGCCACAGGGCGCACTGCGGAGCGTGTCTGGCCGCTCGGTCAGGCCGAGTTCGGCACGGAGTACCGCCAGCGCGTCACCCCGTTTTTTGAAAACGCTCTCAAAGTCGCCACCAAGGCGGATGCCGAGCAGGTCACCCTCGAAGTCGCCCGTCAGTACCTTCTTACCAACGATCCTGACCGTGCGCGTCAGCTTTGCGAAAAATTGTCTGCGGAACACAACAGCCTGGATGCCCGCAAGCTCCTCTACCGCCTCTACGTGGCAGCTGAGCAGAAACAAAAGGCTCTCACAACCTTGGAGCAGATCGTCAAGCAATCTCCCGATGATGCCGACCAGCAGCGCCTCCTCGCCAGTGAGTACGACAAGCTCAAGCAGCCGGAAAAGGCCATCCCCCATCTGCAGGCAGCCATTCGAACCGGCGGCGGGGAGATTGGCGATTATGTGAAGCTCGGCTGGGAGCTGTACCAGACCAGGCAGTTTGAGGAAATGGTGCGCGTGGGCCAGCGCAGTGTGCGCCTCTTCCCCGATCATCCGCTCGTCCATTACCAGCTCGCCATTGCCCATCGTGAGCGCGAGGAATGGGCGGCTTCAGTGAAGCATTTTGCCGAAGCCGAGCGCTACGCCGGCTCCACGCAGAGCGAACTGCTGGACTACCACTTCTACTATCAGTTCGGCATCACGCTGGAGCGCGCGTCGCGCCTCGAGGACGCCTCCCGCATGCTGGAGAAATCCATCACCCTCACGCCCCGTGAAGAAGCCCGGTCCGCGGCCAACACCATGAACTTTCTCGGCTACATGTGGCTGGATGCGGGCACACATCTCGACAAGGCAGGCGAGCTCATCACCAAGGCCAATGAACTGCTGCCAGGCCAGCCCGCCTACATCGACAGCCTCGGCTGGTTCCATTACAAAAAGGGCAACTACCCCGACGCCCTCAAGGAACTGCAGCGCGCCGAAACCCTCATGCAGCCCATCGCTCCTGAAGACGCTGAGATCCTCGAACACATTGGCCTCACCCATCAGGCTCTCGGAGAAAAAGCCAAGGCGCTCGACTATCTCGAACGCGCCCAGGCGCTCAAGACTCCGGACGAAAAAGCCCGCAAGCGCATCGAAGACGAGCTCCGGAAGCTGAAAAACGGCAGCCCTGACACCGAGAAGAAATAAGTGAAGTGCTGCGGGCACTCTTGCCCGCAACTCTCCCGGCCAAAGAGCCTGTTATTCCACCAGCTTCTCGTCACTGTCGATGAACGCCCAGCAAAGCGCTGCGACGATATAAAACGAAGCGGAGATCCACATCACCTGATCCCAGTTTCGATTCGTCAGGTTCAGCAGCCACGGGATGGCCACGATGCCCACGGCACCGCCAGCGTTACCGATCATGTTCATGCTGCCGGAAACCGAGCCGGCGAGTTTGCCGCCCACGTCCATGCACGCTCCCCAGGCGCCGGGCATTGAGAGATCATTGAAGAAGCCGGCGAGTCCCATCGACACCATGACGAACACGGGGTTGTGCATGGTGGTGGCCAGCACGATCATGCCACCCGCTCCCAGCATGCCAAGCACACCGATCTGCCGGCGCGCGCGGCTCAGACGGCCAGATTTCGCCGCCATGCGCCGTGCCACAATGCCACCCAGAACGCAGCCAATGCCGCCGAGAAACAGCGGCAGTCCGTTAAGGATCGAGGACAGAGGGGCCTTCATGTCCATTTTCAGCTCAAACTCCATGTACTTCGGCAGCCAGGTGATGTAGAAGTACCACACGTAGGTGATGCAGAAGTAATACACCCATAGCAGCAGCACAGAGCGATTGGTCAGCAGTCTCTTCCATGGGATCTTGGCATGTCCGCCATCCATGTTCTTCTGTGCGTCCGCCAGCAGCGCCAGTTCCGCCGCGTTCACGCCCTTGTGATCCTTCGGATTGTCCCGGAACCACAGGTAAAACGCCACCGCCCAGACCACTCCGAGCATGGCAAAGATCACAAACGTGTGCCGCCAGCTTACAAAGCCGAGGATCCACACCACCAGCAGCGGCGTCAAGGCCCCGCCCCAGCGCGCGGCCATCCAGGTGATGCCCTGCGCAACCCCATGCTCACGCTGCGGCAGCCACAGGCTGAACATTTTGGCGATGTTCGGAAATCCGCCCGCCTCACCCGCCCCAAACAAAAACCGGCACACGATCATCGAAGCCAGATTCCACGCGTAGCCTGTTGCCGCCGTGAACACGCTCCAAAACATCACGATGCGCAGCAGCACCCGCCGCGGCCCCCATTTGTCCCCCAGCCATCCCCCGGGAATTTCAAACATCGCGTACGCCACTGAGAATGCGGCAAACACATAGCCCATCTGCGTTTCCGTCAGACCCAGATCCTTCTCAATGAGAGTCTGCGACTTCGAAATGCACACCCGGTCGATGTAATGAATGATGCCGAGCAGAACGGCGAATACGATTACGCCATAGCGCGTGCGGGAGGGTCGGAGGGTGGCTTCCATGAGAGAGGTCGGAAAAAACGCGCATGCTGTCACGCAACTTGCCCCCGCGTCAACTATTCTCACCAGCGGAGGCAACAAGATCGAGCGTTGTCACTGTCCGCGCTCGATCTCCGCATGCTTCTGGATGAGCGGAAAGCCTTCACTGCTGAAGTGCACGAGATAGGAAGAGCGGACCCAGCCCTGGCTGGTCTTCCCACGTGACGGACTGGATACATGATACTCCAAGCCAACCCTCACCTCCACATCCGGAGTTCCCAGCCCATCGATAACCGTCGGCCCCTCCAAGACCTTGTAATTTCGCATTTCCCACAGCTCGATGAGTCTGCCGGTCTCCTTGGCGATTTCCACGTGGGTGGCGGCACGACCAAAATAATCCGGCTTTTCAACATACATGGCCGCGATGTCGTCAGGGGTCATTCCAGAGTCGGAACTGCCGGATCGCACCGCACGCGTGATGAAGTCGAGAACTTTTTTCTTCTGCCCCTCGGCCTGAAACTGCAACAGCTCAGTCTTCTGCGTTCCGGGCACTTCTGAGACCGCGATAATCTTGAGTTCGCTCTTGATCATCTGCAGGCGCAACCGCGCAGTGTAGGTGCTGATGTTTTTGACCACTGCATTCTCTCTCGTGCAGCGCAACGGAACTTCGCACTCGATCAGTTTTCCGGCCTCGATGACGCGGGCGACTGGTGCTTTCAACAGCTCAGTCTTCTGAACGAGCCATTGTCTGGCGTTTGTCTCGATGGCAGCTTTCACTTCGGCCTTCGTGGCGCCCAGGTGGCCAAGGTAATCCACCTCGTCCGCCATAAAAGAGGTCTCCGTGTTCGAGTCCTTGTTCGCGTTCAGATAATAGTTTTTAACGACGCTCTCCGCTTCTTGCTCCAATGTTTCCACAGGCACGGCTTTGATTGGCTGCATGGGAATGGGTTTGGGTTCAAACCACGAGCCACCATCCATCCAAAGGAAAACTCCGACTGCGCCAGCAACAGTCATGAGCGCCACCCAGCGGCGCAGCCAGCGTCCTGCCGGTTCGGAGTTTTCACTCGAAACCTCAGCTTGTTGATCCGGGATTGTCTCAGGCTCCGGCTCGTTCTCCGGCTTTCGAAGTACGCGCACATTGCCTTCGCCGTCATCCAGCGAAACTTCGCGAAATGCCCGAAGGATGCCGCTCAGGTTTCGGGAGGAAGTTTTCCACTCGATGCCCACATGCTGCAGAGAGGCCTGAATGTCCCGCAGGATCTTGCCGGGATCGTCTTGTTCGTAGGCGACCACCCGCTGCAAGCCAGCGATGCAAAATGCCATCTGCCCGCCTATTTCCGTCTCCTCCAGCAGCACGGGCAGAATGTATTTCTTCATGTCCACGGAAAGGGCGAGCTCCTTCGGCACAAACTCAGAGGCCGCCGAGGCACGTGAGATGAAAAGGATCACGATCCTGGCGGTTCTGATGGCCTCGACAATTTCGTGCTGCCACTTCACTCCTCCCAGCAGGCTCTCGGAGTCAAAAAAAACTTTTATACCGCCTCTTTTCAGATCTTCGACCCACGGCACCACGCGGGCTTTGTCATTACGTGAGTAGCTGACGAAGACATCGTACGGCTGAGACATAGGATATGAAGCAGAGTATCTGGGAATGGAGTTTATATCCTTCTCGATTAAGACCAGCCGAAATATTCAATAACAGAGACGCTTAATCATGCCGGATAGTTTCAGCAAACCGCATGCTGTCACCCAACTTGCCCCCGCGTCAACAAATCAAACCACCCGCCTGCCATTAAGGCTCGCCGATGGTTGGATTCGTCACCACCTGCGCGCTCGCTTTGACCGCCCGCGTCAGCACTTCCTTGGGCTGCTTGCCGCTGGGCACCAGCTCATGCGCCATGCCTTTGTAGCGCAGCGGCTTGTAGCCCAGCGCCAGCAGGGCTTCCAGCGGCGCCTGCTTGAGACCCGGCTTCCAGTAGTCAGGCGCACCGCCCGTTTCATAGTAGTAGATCCACGTGCGCTCCGGGTCATACCACCCGGCGCAGAGGATCACATGCCGGTGCGGAATGTTCAGCACATCCCCCGGCTGCAGATCCTTTGCACTTGCCAGCTCCGTGCAGACCTCCGGCAGCTGGCGGGTGTCATGCACCGTCGGCAGCTTCAGGCAGCGGGAAACGAAGCCGGAGCAGTCCACGCCAGCCGCATTCGCGCTCACCGCTGCATTGTCCGCACGGCGCTTCTCCGGAGAGGACACATCACCTCCCGCGCTGCCATTGGCGATCGCCACGTCAAACGAAGCCGGATCATCAAATCCGCCCCACTTGTACGGCACGCCGCTGTTCACCTCTCCCGGCACCCACCAGCCTTTGCGCTCTTTTCCGGTTTCGTGCGTCACATCCGGCGTGTTTACCAGGATGCCCGCCTTGTCCTTCCCATGCAGAATATTGCGCGCAAACGGCCGCCAGGTGTGGCCGGCGTAGCTTCGCGCAATCGCCATGGATTCCTCCGGGGTAACCTGGGAAGGCGCGGTCGGATCCCCTGGAATGAGCACCGGTGCATGGGCTTCTTCCTTCAATGTTCCATGGCAGCTCGTCATCAGGAGCACTACGGCGAAAAGGGCGCACTTCATCGGCCGATGATGTGTCAGACGATTGGCCCTGTCCAATGGGTTGACCATCCGCGTCTCAATTGCACAGTGTGTGCCATGCCTTCCCGTCTCAGCATCGTCGGCTGCCTGCTTCTCGCCGCATTCCCTTTGGGGAGCGATGCCGCCCCCAAGCCGCCCGCCACACGCACCGCCCTCGTCATTGGCAATGCGAAGTACGAAGCCGCCGTCGGCCCGCTGCGCAACACCGGCAACGACGCCAAAACCGTGGCCAAAACCCTGCGCGATCTCGGCTTCGCGGTGATCGAAAAACACGACCTCACGCGCGATCAGTTCCTGCGCGCCGTCGTCGAATTCCGCGCCACGCTCGCCAATGCCGAAGTCGGCCTCTTTTACTACGCCGGTCACGGCATCTCCGTCGCAGGTTCCAATTACCTCCTTCCAGTGAAATCAGGTTACACCTCCGAAGGCGCTGACGATGTCACCCTCCGCCTGCTCGCAGAAACCAAACTTTTCAATGTCGAGCAGGCCGTGGCAGACATGAAATCCGCCGGCGCTCTTTGCAACCTCGTCATACTCGACGCCTGCCGCACCACCGCCGTTGCTCGAACAGGCCGCACCCGCGATGCTGCCGACGCCGGCGGCCTCAGCGAAATGAAACCGCCCGCCGGATCTCTCATCGCCTTTGCCACCGATGCCGGCCAGACCGCACTGGATGGCGACGGCACCAATGGCCTCTACACCGAGGAACTCCTCAAAAACCTGCGCACCCCCGGGCTGACCGTGGAGCAGGTCTTCAAGCGCACCCGTGCCGGAGTTCTCGAACGCTCCAAAGGCGGCCAGATTCCGGCCGAATACTCACGCCTCGTGGGAGATGACATCTTCCTCGCCGGCCCGGCGCCCTCTGCACCACTCGCAGCTCTGCCAGTCACAGAACCCGAGACACCCGCACCAGTACCAGCGCCTGCCCCCGTTCGGTCCATTCCTGCCCCAGTACCTTCCTTGAAGGAGATCTCAAAGCTCGCCGCTTCAGGCAAAGCCAGAGAATGCGTCGAAGCCTTGCAGCAGCTAGCCCAGTCCAAAGGCCCCGGCGACTATGCCACCGAGCCCCTCGAAACGCTGCTGGATCGGGTGAAGGAAGACCTCAAGGAAACCACCACGGCGTCTCCCAAAGTCGAAGCCGCCGCCGCCACCTGCGAGCTCGTCCTGCAGGCCCTGCGCGAGTGCCTGCCGCCTGATCACGCCAAAAAGATTCTCTTCACCGCCAAAGCCCTGAACCGCCGTGGCGATGCACTCCTGCTGCTCGGCCGTGCCAAAGAAGCGCTCGATGCCTACAATGCCGCCCAGCCTCTCGCCCCTGATGACGCCTACATTCTCTACAATCGTGGCCGCGCCTACCAGGCTCTTGGCGAAACCGAAAAAGCCAGGGCCGACTTCACCGCAATCGCGGACGAAAAATTCAAATCCTTCGGCGCGAAGAAACTCGCACGCGAAGCCTTGGTAAAACTCAACTAATCCGGCCATGCCCAAATCGTGGACTGAAAAATTCGCCCACCCGCCGAAGCCCAGCGTCTCCCGCCTGGGAAAACCCTATGCCGGACATGGCGAAGGCGCGGTCATGTTGATTCCCACCCCTGCCGTGGTGGCCGCCTACGTCGCTAAAATACCCCCTGGGGAATCACGCACCATGCCGCAGCTGCGTGACGATCTTGCCGCCGCTCACCGCGCCGACTTCACCTGCCCTCTCACCGCCGGCATCTTCCTGCGAATCGCCTCAGAGCTTGCCTGGGAGCAGCATCAAAACGGCAAACCGCTCACCGAGATCACGCCCTTCTGGCGTTCGGTGGATCTCAAATCCCCCATGGCCAAAAAGCTGGCCTGCGGTGTCGATTTCATCCTCAAGCAGCGCAAGCGCGAAGGCATCGCCTGACGCCCCCCCTCTCACTCATGCCACGTCCGCGCCACCCGCTCGATTTTGAGCGCCTTGCCCGTGGCGGGATCAATCGTGATCAGCGCCCCGTTCACCCGCACCGCGCCGCTGCCCACGCCAAAGCGTGTGGGCATCATCGTATGAAATCGTTCCAGCACCGGCTCGATCTGGCTGCCGATGATGCTGTCCATCGGTCCGCACATGCCGGCATCACTTTGAAAGGCGGTCCCCTTCGGCAGCACACGTTCATCCGCCGTGGGCACATGTGTGTGCGTGCCCACCACTGCTGAAACTTTGCCGTCCAGATGCCAGCCCATGGCCACTTTCTCGCTGGTGGCCTCCGCATGGAAATCCACAAAGATCACCGGCGTCTCCTCGCGCAGCTTTTCCACGCAGGCCGCGATGGCCGGGAAAGGATTGTCGAGCTGCTGGTTCATAAAAGTGCGCCCCTGCAGGTTCACCACGGCCACTTTGCACTTCTTGGACTCCAGCACCACAAAACCGCTACCGGGTGTGCCTTCCGGGTAGTTCATCGGCCGCAGCATGCGCGGCTCATCCGCCAGAAAGGACACGATCTCCTTCTGATCCCAGATGTGGTCCCCGCTGGTCACCACGGCCGCGCCCGCACGCATGAGACCGATGGCGATCTTCGGCGTGATGCCCCGTCCTCCCGCGGAATTCTCCCCGTTCACAACGATGAAATCCAGCTTCAGCTCCTCTTTCAGCACTGGCAGCAGCAGGGAGACTGCCTTGCGCCCCGGCTCCCCCACCACATCTCCCAAAAAAAGCAGGCGGAAAAGTCCGTCCGCGCTGTCAGCCGTGTTGTCATTCATCGTGCTGCTACTTAGTAGATGATGAAGCCGGGGATCAAGTCTAGGATGCACTTTATGATGATGAACCGAATGCTGCGCCGCTCTCCGCTGGCAGCCATGCTCGCGTCCGTGGTGGTGACGTCTGGCGTGGCGCAGACGATTGCACCCGCGCCCATTTCCCCTGCCCCGGCCTCCGCCCCGGTCCCCACCCCTCCTCCGGCTCCAGCAGCCCCGGCTGCGCCCGCTCCCACTCCCGTCACCCCCGGGCAGCTTACCCCGGGACCTGCTCCGCTGGCACCTACACCCGCCGCCGGGCCGCCTGCCGCTGCATCAGTTCCGGTCACGACGCCACCGGCTCCCACCCTCGCGGTCCCGACCCCGCTGCCTCCGCCATCGGCTCCCGCGACACGGCTGGACCGACTCAGCCCTCTCGGCACCAAGCCGGACTGGCTCAAACTGCAGTCGTTTCACCAAACACTTTCCCGCAGCGAATTCGAAGCCGCCTGGCGGGATGTCTATTCCGACGGCTCCCCGTTCCAGCCGCCATGGAAGCTGGAACCCGACGGCCTCGTCATCCAGACCGGGGATCCCGCCAAGCCCGAGGCACGCATCGCCTTCGCCGGCCGCTCAGAATCTCCGCTGCCCGGCACGCGCACCTGGCGCACCGCGGCAGAAATGCCCCCGCTCAAAGGCCGGCCTCTGCTCAGCGACATCCACATCGCCATTGATCCCGGCCACATCGGCGGCGGCTACGCGCAGATGGAGGAGCGCCGTCTCAGCTTCGCCCCGGGCGAGGTCATTCAGGAGGGCGATCTCACCCTCACCACCGCCCAAGTGCTCGCAGAGAGGCTCAAAGCCCTCGGCGCCTACGTCACCCTCGTGCGCGATCGTCTCGAACCTGTCACACAACAGCGCCCCGCCGATTTCATCGTCCCTGCGCGTCAGATCCTGGTGGACTCCGGATTCCCTCAGCCTCAGGAAAATTACAGCGGCGTCACCGGCGACGCAAAAATCCTCACCGTGCAGTGGCAGAGCGAAAAGCTCTTTTACCGCGTCAGCGAGATTCACGCCCGCGGCAAAAAGGTGAATGACAGCATCAAGCCCGACATGGTGCTCTGCCTCCACTACAACGCCGAAGCCTGGGGAGATGCCACCGCACCGCAGTTCTCCCCGATGAACCACCTCCACGTCCTGGTAAACGGCTGCTACTCCCCCGTTGAGCTGGAGCAGCAGGATGTGCGCTTTGAAATGCTCCGCCGCCTGTTCTCACGCTCACACCTCGAGGAGCTCCCTCTGGCGGAGGCAGTCGCCAATGGCATGCGCGCCAGCACCGGTCTGCCGGCCTATGTTTACACCACGCCCAATGCGCGCCACGTCGGCACGAATGCTTACATCTACGCCCGCAATCTTCTCGCCAACCGCATCTATGACTGCCCGGTCGTTTACCTCGAGCCCTACGTCATGAACCATGAGGAAACCTATCGCCGTCTGCTGCGCGGCCATTTCCTGGGTCGCACGCTCATCTCCGGCCGCCTCCAGTCCAGCGCCATCGAGGACTACGTGCAGGGCATCGTCCAGGGCCTCGTGGCCTACTATCAGAAAAATCGCGCACTATGAAAGTGATCGTCGCAGGATGTGGATTCGTGGGCGCACGCGCCGCGGATCTCCTTCATGCCGCCGGGCATGAGGTCATAGGGCTCACTCACTCGCCGGAGTCCGCCGCACGACTCGCCTCCGCCAAAGCCTGGCGCACTGAAGCCTGTGACATTTCAGACCGCGCCTCCGTCACCGCCCTCGCCGCAAAGCTCGATGCCAGAAGCATCGATGCCATCATTCACTGCGCCAGTTCCAGTCGTGGTGGCGCGGAGACTTACCAGACCGTCTATGTCGATGGAATGCGCCATCTCACGAGCGCCTTCCCAGCCGCCTTTCCCCTCTACACCAGCAGCACCAGCGTGTACCCGCAGGTGGATGCCGAGACCGTCGATGAAACCAGCTTTGCTGACCCCGATCGCGAAACCGGCCGCCTGCTGCGCGCAGCGGAAAACATCGCCCTGGACTCCAGGGGCGCCGTCGCACGTCTCGCCGGCATCTACGGCCCCGGCCGCTCCTTCATTTTAAAGAATCTGCTCGAAGGAAAAGCCGCCATCGAAGGCAATCAGGGGCAGGGCCGCATCCTCAATCAAATCCACGCCGATGATGCCGCCGCTGCGCTCGTTCACCTCGTCACCCATCGTCTCAGCGGCATCTACAACGTCGTCGATGATTCGCAGATGACGCAGCGCCAGTGCCTGGAGCGCTTGTGCTCCATGTTTGGCATGAAGCTTCCCGGAACCCGCGAGCCAGATCCCAACCGCAAACGCGGCTGGAGCCACAAACGCGTTTCAAACACCAAGCTGCATGCCTGCGGCTGGACCCCGCGTTACGCGAGCTATTTCGACGCCTTGCGTGATGATCCCGATCTCGCCTCCTCCATTCTCGAACTCGTTCAGTCCGGCGGGGAGCCACCCCCGCCCCGCCAGCCAAACATTCTTCTCATCGGGCTCATGGGCTCCGGCAAAACCACCGTCGGCCGCATCGTCGCGCAGATGATCGGCTTCAAGATGATCGACACCGACCACCTCATCGTCGATACCGCCAGGAAAAGCATCCCCGAGATTTTCGCGACTGAAGGCGAGGCCGCGTTCCGCCTGCGCGAATCTGCCGCACTGCGCTCGCTGCTGGGCAAGCGTGGCTGCGTCATCGCCACGGGCGGTGGCATCGTCACCCAGCCGCGCAATCTGGCCATCCTGCGTCATCTCGGTTACATTGTCTGGCTGGATGCCGACCCGGAGCGCCTCGCGCGCCGCACCGCCGTGAACAACAACCGTCCCCTGCTCAGCGGCGAAGAGGATCCCAAGGCCAAGCTCGAACGTCTGCTCACGGAGCGCAAGCCGCTCTACAAAGGCCTCTCCGATCTCCGCATCAAGACCGCCGAACTCACACCCCAGGAGACCGCTTACGGCGTCATGGAGAGCGCGCGGGTCTATTTCGCCAAGATGAAAAAGTAAGCAGCTGGAAGGTCGGGCGGTTGGTCTCCAACCGCCGCCGCAGTGCCCAGCATGCCGACCTTCACACCCCCGCCAGCTTCCGCGCATACGCCAGCGTATCGATCTCCTCCGGCCTCTTATCCCTCCGGATCGCCTTGATCCGCGGAAACCTCATCGCCAGCCCGCTGTCGTGCCGGTTGCTCGCCTGCACCGAATCAAATGCAATCTCCAGCACAATCTCCGGCGTCACCGTCCTCACACTGCCACGCTGGCTCAAAGTCGTCTGAGTAAAATGCTCCGTCAGCTCTTCGATCTCCGCATCAGTCAGCCCGCTGTAAGCTTTCCCGATGACACGTAGCGCGTTGCCCGCCTCCTCGTCGCGCACGGCAAAGGTGTAGTCGCTCAGCACATGGCTGCGCTTGCCATGCCCCTGCTCCGCCTTCACCACCACCACATCCAGCGTTGCAAAGGCCTTCTTCAATTTCAGCCACGACTTGCCACGGCGTCCCGGCGAGTAAGTACTCAGCGCATCTTTCGCAATCAGCCCCTCGTTCCCGCGCCGGCGAGCCGCGTGAAATGAAGTCTCAATCTCCTCCGCACTGCTGACTTTCATGACTTCGATCAAGCTCAAGCCGGCAGGCAATGAAATCCCCTCCAACTCAGCACGCCGATCTTCAAGCGGCTTCTCCAGCAGCGAAACGCCATTCTTCCACAGCACATCAAACACCACATACTTCACCGTCACATCGCTGGGCAGAAAGAGGTCCGCCTGGTCCCGCCGCCCCAGTCGCTTTTGCAGATCAAAAAACGACAGCTTCTTGTTCTCCGCATGCGCGATGATCTCACCATCGAGAATAACATCTTCTGGCAGTGCGCTGGCGGCACGCAAGATTTCCGGAAACTGCGCACCCACCGGTTTGAGATCCCGCGTGTAAATCTCCACCCGCTCCGCCGTGCGGTGCATCTGCGCACGAATGCCGTCATACTTGTCCTCCAGCCACACCTCCGCCGTGTTCAGCCGCTCCCAGATGTCCGCCGCCGTTTCCTCCGGGGAAGCCAGCATCACCTTGATCGGCACAAACGGCCGCGGCTTAGCCTCATTCAGCGCGTGTTTGCTCGCCATCGTGGCCGCATAGCCAATGTCCCCGCACAGCATCGCCGCCTCTCGCACTTCATCCGCCGTCACCTCAAACGCCGCCGCCACCGCCTCCTCGATCAGTCCTTCCTTCGACCCCATCCGCAGCTCTCCCGTCATCAGCCGCACCAGCCACGAGCCAGCCACTGCCGTCAGCCCTTGCAGCCTCGTCTTGATCAGCGTCACACGTTCCATCTGGCTGCCCGCCTTGCTCAGATGCTCAAACAGCACCGCCACATCACTCAAAGAACAAGGCGCAGGACTCAGCGCGGCACGTTGCAGCACCAGAAACGCCGTGCGCCCCGTGTCCGCCTGAGATCGCGAAATCGTGCGATACTCCGCTTCATTCACGCCACTCACTTCAATCAGCGCACGCTTGATGAGCGACCATCCCGTGTTCAGCGGCGCATCTCCCGTGCTGCCGGAAGAAAAGCGCGCCGCCAGCGCCAGTTCATCCACATCCGTCAGCTCGCGCAGCAGCGTCGCCAGCCGTTCCACCTTTTTCAGCCGCGAGGCCACTTCCGCCGTCTGCGCACAAGCCGACGCCCATTCCGTGAAACTGCCCTCACCCCAGTCGTCCGCCGTTTTTTCCACAGCAGCACGCACCACCGGCGCCGCGCCTTGCAGCGTCAGCTCCAGTTGATCCGCACTCTCCAGCGTCCAAGCCTCAAACCCACGCAGTCGTAGATCAGCCGCAAACTCCCGTGTGTAGCCATGCACCAGCCACGTGCGCCGCGGCTTCACCTCCTCCACGGTTTCCACCAATTCCGGATAATCCGCATGATCACTCAGCGGAAAAATTTCATCCACCTGATAACGAAACCTCGCCCCAGGTTGCAAAGCCCATCCTGTCAGCATCGCCGTGCGACACACCTTCAGCTTCTTGATCGCGATCGAACGCCCGTTGCTCGGCGGAAACAGCAGCACATGCCCCGCAGCCTCCGCCGCATCAAACAAGCGATACTCCGGCAGCTTTCCCAGCAGCGGTGCCACCGCACGCGTCATGTCCCAGATCGACTTGTGCACCATCACCGGATGCCCCGCCTCCGCCAGTGCACACAGAATCTCCTGCGCCTTTCCCAGCGAATAACCCAGCAGCACTGGGATGCCGCCATCCTCCAGCGTCTCCTGCACAAACTTCAGCACCTGGGCCACCACTTCCGCCGTGGGCGGAAACGTGAACTGCGGCAGCCCAAACGTACACTCCATGATCAGCGTGTCCGCATGCAGCAGCTCGCACCGCTCCGAGCTCAGCCCCTGCCTCAGCTTGTAGTCACCCGTATACAGCAGCGTCGCCCCATCCGCCTTCCGCGTCAGGTGCAGCATCGCCGAGCCAATGATGTGCCCTGCCGGCAGCAGCCGCAGCTCCCACCCCTCCCACTCCACCACCTCCCGCATCGGCAGCACCCGCATCTCCCCCTCGCTCTTGTAGCCATACCGCGTCTTCATCAGATCCCGCGTCACCTCGGAGCAAAACGTCATCTCATGCCGCGCCACGTGATCACTGTGCGCATGCGAAATAAAAGCCCGCTTGCTGGGGAAATGCGGATCCAGCCACAGGTCCGCCTCGGGCACATAAATGCCACGTGGATAGGTGACTTCGATCAGTGGTGGCGGCATGGTGAGAATGGAGATTTGCGCTTGAGCGAACCCGTCGCCATCGCATTCTGAAATACGTCTCAAAGATGTCAGTCGAAACACCCATCAGCATCACTCTCAGGGAACGCACTCTGCTCGCTGACAGCCTGCAATATTTCTCGCCGGAGATCTTGCGCCGCGGCTCCAAGCTCCTGGCGCATGAACCTGTTCATCGGGTGTTCTGGGTAAGGCCGGGCAGCGTTTTGGAAGCGGCCGTCCAAGGCGGCAGTCTATACGCCGTCACGCTTCAATTTCACCGCAAAGGCGTGGAATCTTTCTGCACCTGCCCCTATGAGATCGACTGCAAGCATGCCGCCGCTTTGATCCTCCATTTGCAACGGCTTGCCACCTTGGATGAAGCCACAAACGCCAGGACACTGAAGACCGGAAAATCCGCCAAAGTCCAGTCCGCCCCGGACTCCTTTGCAGGCCGTGCCGCTGCGAAATTGGGCATCACCTTGACCGCCGCCCACCTGAAGTTTCTTGAGGAAGCGGAGATCTTGTGGATGAGCCGGCGAAGTGTCGTGACACACCAGGATCTATATAGGCTCTGCGGGCAGCAGCACTACTGGAGCAATACCCAGGTGCCGCTTTGGCCGTCCAAGCATCCCCAGGTCGATGAAGCCGAGTTTTTCGCTTGTCTGGCCATGGGATTAAAGACCTGCCGTCTCGCCATGCCAGCCGAGTTGGTCCCCCTCGTTGATCCAGACGTGCAGCAGCGGCTTCTGCAAGAATGGGATCGCCTCAAGCAAATCGACCAATGGCGCAAGACGCTTGGCTCCTGGGAAGAGCCGCAGCTTCATCTCGCCCCAGACCTCCCGGAACTCCGCCTGGTGCTGCATGAAACCGGTGCCCTCGTCCAAGTGCGGTACCCGGGAGAGGCCGAATTTGCCAAAGCCACCCCCAAGCTCCTCAAGCAATTCCTGGTCGGTGCGAACCCTTTCAATCCCAAACCGCAGACGCTGCTCAGCGCCGCCTCCGACCTCGTGCTGAAAGCCGCGGTTGAATCCTTCGGCGATCTTCGCTCTGTTGACATCCCACCTCTCTCCGATTCGCTTGCCAAAAGTCTCGGTCAGCTCATGACCGCTCCGCAGTTGTGGCAGACTCACGTCGTCACCTCCGCGGGCGATCCCCTGCCGCTCATCGATGAGCCGCTGCGCTGGGATTTGCAGTCTCCAACGGCACCAGGTGGCGACTACGAACTGCGCCTGCTGGATGACCAAGGCCGCACCACTCCGCCGCCCCTGGCCATCGTGACTGGTTTCCCACTGCGCTACATCACATACGAAGCTGTGCGCACCGTAAACTACTGGCCCTTTGGCAAAGCCTCACAGCCCTGGCCTGTCCGCATTCCCGCAGCCGCGCTTGAAACGAAAGAAGGCGTCAGCGCCCTCGCCAAACTCGGTGTGCCCATGCCTCCACGTCTTGAGGCCCGTGTGAAAATCGTCCGTGCTGCGGTCGAAGTCCGCTGCAAGCTTCATCGCTACCCCTATTCCAACAGCAGCGAGTACCTGCATGTGCGCGCCGCGGCTCAGTTTGAAGGCATGCAGGATGCCAGTGTTTGGACCGGCACGAACTGGATTTCCACCCAGCGATTCGCACCGGTCAAATCTTCATCCCAGGAGATCGTGCAAATCGACAGATCTCACCTGCCCGCAGCCGGCTCATGGCTCGCGCAATGGCCCTTCAAGACTCTTCACACTGGCTTGAATGGCCAGTGGCTCGAACAGCGCATCCAAGGCAAAGACTGGCCGGATCAATTCCTCGCCTGGCTCGATAGTCGGCCCAAAGACATCACTGTCGAACTCGATGCCGAACTCGCCAGCCTGCGCGATGGCAAAGTCGCCGGCCATGTGCGTCTCGACATCGAAGAATCCAAGAACGGCATCGACTGGTTCGATCTCAGCGTCGCCCTAGAAGTCAGCGACTCCACGCTCACGCAGGACGAAATCGATCTGCTGCTCAAGGCCAAGGGCAAATGGGTGCGGCTCCCCGGCAAAGGCTGGCGCAAACTCGAATACCAGCTCAGCGAAGCACAGGTGCAGGAACTCGCCGAACTCGGCCTCGCGGCCCATGATTTCAGCGCGGAGAAACAGCGCCTGCACGCGCTCCAGCTTGGTGGTCTCGCCGGAAAGGAAACCACTCTCCTCAGCGCGGAGCGTGTCACGCAGGTGCGTCGGCGAGTGGAAGAAATCCAAACACGCGTCACCCCGCCGCTGCCCGAGGGCATCACTGCAACTCTGCGTCCTTATCAAACCGAAGGCTTCCACTTCCTCGCCTACCTCACCGCCAACCGCTTCGGCGGCGTTCTCGCCGATGACATGGGCCTCGGCAAAACCTTGCAAACCCTCGCCTGGATCGCCTGGCTGCGCGGCGAAAAACAAGTGCAGGAACCCATGCTCGTCATCTGCCCCAAGTCCGTGCAGGACAACTGGCGCAGCGAAGTCGCCCGCTTCTTTCCCCAGCTCTCAGTTGAAGTGTGGAACCGCGCCAGCGCCGGAAAATCCGGCCTCGATGGCGAGGTCGACCTGCTCATCATCCATTACGCCCAGCTCCGCATTCACGAAGACCTGCTCAAACAAAACGAATGGGGTGCCGTCATCCTCGATGAAGCGCAGGCCATCAAGAACCCCACCTCGCAGAATGCCCAGGCCGCATGTCGCCTGTCAGCCCAGCATCGCCTCGCGCTCACCGGCACGCCCATCGAAAACCGCCTGCTCGATCTCTGGTCCATCTTCGCCTTCGCCATGCCCGGCGTCCTCGGCACTCGCGCCGCCTTCACCAAAAACTTCGATGGCCGCGACGACCCCCTCGCCCGCCGCCGCCTTGCCGCGCGCACGCGTCCCTTCCTGCTCCGCCGCACCAAAAACGAAGTCGCCCGCGATCTCCCCGATCGCGTGGAGGAAGACCTCATCATCGAACTCGAAGGCACTCAGGCCGCCCTGTATCAGGCCGAGATCAAACGCGCCCGCGCCGAGCTTCTGAAAGTCCAGACCAGCAAGCAGCTCGACAAACTTCGCTTCAACATCCTCACCAGCCTCCTGCGCCTCCGCCAGATCTGCTGCCACCCACGCCTGCTCGGCCTCGATGCCACCGCCCCAAAAAAGGGTCGCAAAAAAGCCGCCGAACCCGCCAGCGAAAGCGCCAAAGTTGCTGCACTCATGGAGCTTCTTGAACCCCTCATGGACGAAGGCCAGAAAGTTCTCGTCTTCTCTCAGTTCGTCGAAATGCTCGCCATCATCGAAGCGGAGATTCAGGAGCGCGGCTGGCCGTCCTTCAAGCTCACCGGCCAGACCGAAGACCGCGGCACACTGGTCAATAATTTCCAAACCCACGCCGGTGCCGCCACTTTCCTCATCAGCCTCAAAGCCGGCGGCTTCGGCCTCAATCTCACCGCTGCCAGCTACGTCGTCCTGTTTGACCCCTGGTGGAATCCCGCCGTCGAAGCCCAGGCCATCGACCGCACCCACCGCATCGGCCAGCAGCAGACCGTCTTCGCCTACCGCCTCATCGTCAAAAACAGCATTGAGGAAAAAATCCGCCTCCTGCAAAAACAAAAAGGCTCCCTCGCCAACGACATCCTCGGCGAAGAAAACTTCGCCCAAGCCCTCACCCTCACCGACTTCCAGTTCCTGCTTGGCGGGGAGGATTGAACTTCAGTCCGTCACCTCAGGGTACTGCTGCCGCAAAAAAACCAGATCCATCCTATCCTTCTCTCGATGGGTGTTCTTCTTCATGCGCCATAAAAGGCGGGGTGATGCGAATGGAATTGGCACGCCCTGCACCGTGCGAATCACCACCTCTTTTGAGGCCTCTTCGTAGTCGATGCCTGAGGCAGATTTCATGAGGTCGATAATGATTTCGTCCGCTACGCGCACCACGGTGTACTTCTCGACATCGCCAGATTGCAAATGCAGCACCGCCTTATCTGGCAAGGATTCAAGACAACGGTAAACCTTTGCCTCGTTGACCAGATCGGTATCAAACAACAAATCGACATCACCAGTGGTCCGGCTGTGACCTGCGTACATGATCGCAAATCCTCCCACGATCATGTATCGAGCACCAGAATCATTGAGCTGACGGCACATGGCTACCAGATCATCCTCCGTGGGTGCCCGTGAGATTAACTCACCTTCTTGCGGTTCATCATCTTCACCATCCATGCGTCAGCCTCCTCATGAGAGTTGAAACGGTACACTCCTTTTGGGCACAGGCCGCGCTTTTGCGTCTTCAGCGCCTGGTTCAAGGTGACTTGCAGTCCGGCTCCAGATGGAGGCACGCGCCTTCCCACGGTCTTGCCGATAAACTCTTCGACGTTGACGACTGGCCTTGGCTCCATGGAAACCAAATTAGACGCAGGGCAGGAAGTTGCAAGGCCGTCCATCCGGCCCCAAGAATGCGCATGGCCTCCCTCGCCGATCAACTCATCTCCCTCCTCGGTCCTGACCGCGTCTCTACCACGCAGACCGAGATCGCCACGCACAGCACGGACAAATGGTTCGCGTCGAATCCTCCCGATGTCGTGGTGCATGCCGAATCCACCGCCGAAGTGTCCGAGGTCCTGCGCTTTGCCAATGCCAATCGCATTCCCGTCACACCTCAAGGTTCACGCGTAGGGTACGTCGGCGGCTGCGTTCCGTTGAAGGGCGGCATCGCCCTCTCCGTCGCCCGCATGAACAAGATCAAGGAGATCGCCCTCGAAGACGGCGTGGCCGTGATCGAGCCCGGGGTCATCACCGGCCATCTGCAAAACGAAGTGCGCAAGCTCGGCTGGTTTTACCCACCCGACCCGGCCTCGCTGAAAGAATGCAGCCTCGGCGGAAACATCGCCACCAACGCCGGCGGCCCGCGTTGCCTGAAATACGGCGTCACACGACATTACGTCCTCGGCTTGGAAGCCGTGCTCGCAGACGGCTCCATCGTGAAAGCCGGCGGCCGCTGCCACAAAAACAAAACCGGCTTCGACCTCGTCGGCCTCATGGTCGGCAGCGAAGGAATGCTCGGCGTCGTCACCGAAGCCACGCTGCGCCTCATCCCGCATCCGCCCATGCGCGCTATGCTTTCCGCCGGCTTCAAATCCTTCGCCGAAGCCGCCAATGCCGTGCAGCGCATCCTCGGCAGCGGCTTCCTCCCCAGCGCTCTTGAGATCGCCGACAAGTTCACCCTGCGCGCCGCACGCGAATACCTCGGCTCCTCCGTCACTCCGGAAGGCGATGCCCACCTCCTCGTTGAAATCGATGGCCAGCCCGACTCCGTCAAAGGCGAGATCGATCAGCTCGCCAATCTCGTCACCAGCCTCGGCAGCATCTGCTTGAACAAAGCCATGGGCGATGAAGCCTGCGAAGCCTTCTGGAAACTCCGCCGCGAATTCAGCTACAGCCTCCGCAACACCGGCCTGATCAAGCTCAACGAGGACATTGTCGTCCCCCGCGGCCGCCTCGTCGATCTGGTCGATTTCGCCGAAAAGCTCCAAACCGAAACCGGCTTCCCCGTCGCCTCCTTCGGCCACGCCGGCGATGGAAACATCCACGTCAACATCATGGTCCCCACCATGGACGACCCCGCCATCCGCGAGCGCGCCGAAGTCGCCCTCGATAAACTCTTCCACCAGGTCATCGCCTGGAACGGCGCCATCACCGGAGAGCACGGCATCGGCATCGCCAAAAAACGCTGGTGGCGCGATGCCGTCTCCCCCGCCGCCAACGACATGCACCTCCGCCTCAAAGCCGCCCTCGACCCCAATGGAATTCTGAATCCAGGGAAGTTTTTGGGGTAACCGTTTTCAATAGGGTTCCGCTTCGATCGAAAGCAGTTCAACTTCGCTCTCCGACACAACCACGAACCAGATGCGCACACGCAAAGGTGTTCCATCGTCATGCAGAAATCGCGTTGATTCGGCCACACGCAAACGTTCGGTCCCCGGCACAATGGGAAAGTCATCGGCAAGTCGCGCAATGGCCCACAGCAGACCAGACAGAACTTCGTCCATTTTTTCGGTCGGCCCCAGTTTTGAGGCCTGCCAAGCGTAAAGATCGCTTTCGCGCAGTGTAAATAGGTCAGACATTCCAACCGTGCTTGCGGATCAGCTCATGGGATCTGGCGACCGTTTCCACGCCGATAGGCTGGTCTGAAACAAACTTAACTTCCGTCGGAACACCCGCGTTGCCAGCCCAAGCATCCGCCACGGTCTTGCGCAACCGCACTCCTGGCTGGGAACGCCACCAAGATTCCAGCACGCCACGCTCTTCCAGTGTAAGCTGGGAGATGGCGGATTGAATTTCGAGCACCGAGGACATGGGGGCAATTTATGCCCAAGGATTGATTTTGCAAACACCTGCAGTCTGCAAGAACCTCCGCATTCACTCTGTTCCTTCCCACCGACCATGACCAAACTGCTCATTCCTGCCCTCCTGTTCGCGCTGCCTCTCGCCGCAGCCGATTTGAAGTTCAAAAAATACACGCTCACCGAGGAGTTCGTGGCGGAAGGCGCACACTTCGCAGACTTTGATCATGACGGGAAGAACGACATCTGCTCCGGCCGCTTCATCTGGAAGGGTCCGGAGTTCAAGGAGCGCGTCGAGTTCGCTCCCAAGTTCGAAAAAGAACCCTACGACCCAGCCAAGGGCTACAGCGACTTCTTCCTCACCTACACCTACGACTTCAACGCCGACGGCTGGAGCGACATCCTGGCCTTCTCCTGGCCCGGCAAAGAGACCTGGGTTTTTGAAAATCCGCAGAACAAGGGCGGTGAATGGAAACGCCACACCATCTTCGACGTCACTGACAATGAGTCCCCCGATTTCAAAGACGTGAACGGCGACGGCAAACCCGAGCTCATCTGCCACACTGGCGGCAAGCTCGGCTACGCCGAAATCGACTGGGCCAATCCCTTCGGCAAAGCCCGCTTCCGCCCAATCTCACCCAAGTCACCAGAGAACGACAAGAAATACTTCCGCTACACCCACGGCTACGGCGTAGGCGACGTGAACGGCGACGGCCGCCCCGACATCCTCGACAAGGAAGGCTGGCGCGAACAACCTGCTGACACGAAGGCCGACAGCGACTGGAAGTTTCACCCGCAGCTCTTCACCGTCGAAGGCGGACGCGGTGGCTCCTTCATCCTTGTTTATGACGTCAACGGAGACGGCCGCAACGATGTCATCAGCAGTTACGACGCCCACGGCTACGGCTTCGGCTGGTTTGAGCAGAATGCCGACGGCACCTTCGCCCAGCACAAGCTCATGGGCGCCACGGTGGAAGAAAGCCCCGTCGGCGTAAAATTCAGCCAGCTCCACGCCATGCAGCTCGCCGACATGAACGGCGACGGCGTCATGGACGTCGTTACCGGCAAACGCCGCTGGGCCCACGGCCCCATGAAGGATGACGAGCCAAATGCAGCGCCTGTGCTCTATTGGTTCGAAATCAAACGCGAAGGCAAGGAAGCCAAATTCATCCCCCATCAAATCGACGACAACAGCGGCGTCGGCACCCAGGTAACCCCTGGCGATGTGAACAAAGACGGCAAGATGGACGTCGTCATTGGCAACAAGAAGGGCGTTTTCGTCTTCCTGCAGGAATGAGCAACTCAGTGCAGCACATCGCCCGCCTGCAGCGGGTGACCGCGCAAAAAGTCGGCGGCAGGCAAACGCTTGCCGCCTTCCATTTGCACCTCGCGCAGATTCAGCAGCCCGCTGCCGCAGCTGACCAAAATGCCTTCTGCATTGGCACTCACGATCGTTCCCGGAGCAGGGCAAGCATCCGCATTGGGAATGACCTGCGCCTTGTGCACCTTCATCTGCACGTCCTTCACCATGCAGGAAGTTCCGGGCCAGGGGGTGAAGGCGCGGATGAGGCGGTCGATTTGAGTGGCTGATTGTGACCAGAGGATGCGTCCGTCCTGTCGGGTGAGTTTGCGGACGTGGGTGACCTTGGATTCGTCCTGCTTCTCTCGGGGCGGGTTGCCCGTGGCGAGGAGATCGAGGGCTTCTTCGAGGGCTGAGGGGGCTTGAAGCGCCAGTTTGTCGTGGAGGGTGCCTCCGGTGTCATCGTCTGCGATGGGCATGCGGTGCATGAGGAGGACATCGCCGGTATCGAGGCCTTCATCCATAAACATGATGGACACGCCGGTCTCGGTATCGCCGTCACGGATGGCGGCCTGGATGGGGGCGGCGCCGCGGTGGCGGGGGAGGAGGGAGGTGTGGACGTTCAGGCAGCCGAGAGGGGGGACGTCGAGGACGGCGCGGGAGAGGATCTGACCGTAGGCGATGACAACGGCGACGTCGGCATTGAAGGCCTTCAGTTCTTCGACGGCGTGGCGGATTTTGGCGGGTTGCAGGACGGGGATTCCTGCTGCAAGGGCGCGCACCTTGATGCGCGGAGGTGTCAGAACCAGCTTGCGGCCCACCGGTTTGTCAGGCTGGGTGATGACGCCTACGACCTGGTGCTTGGGCGTGTGGAGGAGCCACTCCAGCGAGGGAAG
The DNA here is from genome assembly GCF_044222565.1 of Prosthecobacter sp. Taxonomy (GTDB): domain Bacteria; phylum Verrucomicrobiota; class Verrucomicrobiia; order Verrucomicrobiales; family Verrucomicrobiaceae; genus Prosthecobacter. The sequence goes on along the minus strand of NZ_JBGANA010000012.1, from coordinate 128,073 downwards.
GCCGATGTCGCCGGTGCCGATGTAGAGGATGCGCATTGGTTTGCGGCTAGACTCTCATCTTTTCGAGCTCTTTCCATGCATCAAGCTGCATGACGCCACCGATGATGTCGTAGAGGACCTTGGCGGGGGGCTGGCTGGCATCGATGCCGAAGACGCGACCGTCGGCGTAGTAGTCGAGGATAGGTTTCGTTTCGGCCTCATAGGTGGCGAAACGTTGCTGGATGACGCTTTCGTTGGCATCGTCGAACCGATTGTCCTTGAGGGCGCGTTTGCGGAGGCGGCGGGCGAGTTCGGTGCGGTCGGGGCAGGAGAGGTGGAAGACTTTGAGGACTTCGATGTGGGGCTCCATGAACTTGGCCTGCTCCACATTGCGGGGGATGCCGTCGAGGACGAGGAAGTCGATCTCGGGTTTAAATTGATGAGAATCAATGCGTTGCTTGAGGTTTTCGTGCCAGAGCTGGACGGTCACATCGTCGGGGACGAGTTCGCCGCGGCTGGAGAACTGGACGAATTTCTGGCCCAGGGGGGTGCGGGTGTCGAGGGAGCGGAAGACATCGCCGCAGGCGAGGTGGTGGAAGCGGGGGATGCTGCCCAATACCTTTCCCTGCGTCCCTTTGCCGCTGCCGGGGGCACCGAGGATGAGGAGGGCTTTGATGCGAGCGGGGGGATTTTGGTCGGACATGATTTTAGGAAAGGCTAGCACGTTACGTTTTTGCCACAACTTGCACGGCGGCCAATTTCACTTCTTCGAGTGTCAGATCGGCCAAGTTGTGTGTCGGATTCCGCAAAAAACGGACCCAGGGCTGGGGTGGGGACCAGATGGCGGGGTCGGTGGGGCCGAACAGGAGAAGGGAGGGGACGCCGCATGCTGCGGCGAGATGGGAGATGCCGCTGTCATGGCCGAGGAAGGCGGTGCAGGTGGCGAGGCGGGCGGCGAGTTCGGGGAGCGGGAGGGAGTGCCAGAGGTTGGGGCCGGTGGGGTGGATGCGGCGCTCGGCTTCGGCTTCGCCGGTGATGTAGATGACTTCGGCGTGGGGGAAGGTGTCGGCGACTTGGTGCCAGTTTTCGAGGGGCCAGTTTTTCTTTTCGGAGCCGCTGCCGACGTGAATGGCGATGCGGGGATGAGCTGAGGGATGAGGTGTGAAGTGAGCGCGGTGGAGGTGGTGGTCTTCGAGGAACATGGCGAGCTTTTCCAAGCCTTGGGCAAGTTGCCTGGAGGCATGGGGGCCGTCAGGCTTTACCAAGGGGGAGCACTCGATGAGGGTTTTGGATGTGATGCCGATGCGTTCGAGGCTGGCGCGGAAGAGGCCATCGGGATCGTAAAGTAAGGAGACGATGAGGTTGAAGCTGCGGAGGTGCTCGGCGAGGGCTTCATCGATGGGGGCTGTTTTGGCGAACAGAGGGGCCATGGTACGATGCTCGAGGCTGCGGATGGAGTCGGCGAGACCTGCGGTGCGGGCGAGTTCGGCGATGGCGGGGTAGCCGAGGACTTCAAGATGGCAGCCGGCAATGGTTTCGCGGAGGAGGCGGATGGCTGGCAGTGTGAGAATGAAGTCGCCAATGGCGCCGCCACGGATGACGAGGACGCGGGGCTGGGGCTTCATCGGTAGTCGGTAGACTTTAACCAGTGGGCGGTAGCCGGAACCAGAGCTGGAGCCGGTGGGACAGGGGTCAGTAGAAGAGGACTGCGCAGACGAGGAGGAGGGCGCCGTAGGCGATGCCACCGTAAACGGCGAGGTTCCAGCGCTGCGGTTTGGCGAGAAGGGTGTTCACCCAGTCGCGCATGAGGAAGGGCATGCCGATGAAGAACATGCCGACGATGATCCAGACGTAGGCGAGAATGGGGAGGAGCAGGCGGGTGACGGGGGGCTGCAGGAAAGCGGCGGTGAGGACGGGGCCAGCGATGAGGAGGAGGAGGGAGCCGAGGGCGCGGACGGCGAGGAATTCCTTCACGTAGATGAGGACGGCGACGTAGCCGCCGGCGATGATGAGCATGAAGTTGCGGCGCATGTTGTAGAACTCGCCCATGTCCATGTTGGCGAGGGCGAACTCGGCCCAGAGGAAGTCGATGGTGAGGAGGACGACGCCCCAGAAGTAGGTGCGGGGGAAGGATTTAAGGAAGGACTGGGTGGAGTCCTTGTTCATGAGGGCCCAGGCATGAGTGAGGATGAGGGCGAGGGCGACGACGATGCCAGTGCCTTTGAGCGGGATGCCGCCGGTGGGTGCCAGGTGGTAGAGGTAGTCGTAGAGGTCTGGAAACATGCGAGGGCGCGGGAAAAAGGGGTGGGATAGGTGGCGCAGGGGGGGCGGGGAAGCAAATGCGGAGTTGGAGGGGAAGCTGGCGGTGGTTTGCTGTTGTTGGCGATTGTTTGCAGTGGTTGGCCGGAGTTTGAGACGGAAGGGGAGTTTACGGTGGTTGACGATGGTTGACTGTTGTTGACGGTGGTTTGGGGCGGAGTTCCGGAGGGGAGGCTGATTTTGCAACGCTAGGGGTCGGAAGACCTCAGAGATGAGGTTCTGAGTTGAGGGCTTGACGTGGTGCCGTTGGAAGGCGCGGCTTGGGGGAGGTCCTCTATGGGGATGATCACTGAGGCATGATGTACACAGAGTTTCCAAGCCTGATGAGGCAGGGGTCGAAGTGGACCAGAATTTTGAACCACGGATGGCACGGATTGACACGGATGCCGGATCGGATTTGAGGCCCGGGGCGAGCAGGGGCGCTGCTTTTTGGTGGGAATGGCCGGAGATTGCACCGCAGAGCTTTGAAAAACGCAGAGGTCCAGATTTGAGGGCCTACGGAAGACGCGGAATAAACGGAAGATGGACCGCAGAGGCACGATGGAACACAGAGTTTGCAATCCAGATGAGGGATGGGCCAGAGGGGAGAGACTGGTTTTGCAACGCTGCGGTGAAGCCGCGAAGCGCAATTTGGAAGACGCAGAGATGGGGTGCTGAAGTGCTTCATCTCAGGTCTCTGTGAACCTCGGCTGGGGCTCTGTGGTTGAAATGGAAGCGCTCTCTATTCTAACCACAGAGGACACAGAGAGGCACGGAGGAGGAGGGACAGCCTGAGGGGAGAGTTTACGGTCGTTGACGGTGGTTGGTCGGGCTCTCGAGGCTGAGGGACTGCGGTGGACTGGTGGAGGAGTGGGGGTGTTGCGGAGTTTGCAGAGCGGCATCGGAGTGCCGCGCTCCCAGGGGGGGAGCGATCTTTGGTGGAAGTCTAAAATTGGGATTGCGGTTGCCTCGGTGCTGGGGGAGGGGCAGTTTGAGGGACGTGAACTGAATGAAACCGAAGAAAGAAGACATCTCTGCCTGGTACGTGGTGCATACGCGCCCGAAGTGCGAGCATATCGCGGCTTCGCTGATGGCGGGGCTGGAGGGGGTGGAGACGTATTGCCCGCGGATTCGGTTTCAGAAGAGCACGCGGCGGGGGAAGGTGTGGTTCATTGAGGCGCTGTTTCCGAGCTACTTTTTTGCGCGGTTTGTGCCGAGCCAGTCGATGCGGGCGGTGAACTACTCGCAGAGTGTGATCAAGGTGGTGGATTTCGGGGGCAACCTGACGTCGGTGCCGGACTCGGCGATTGCGGAGCTGAAGAGGGAGATGAAGGATGTGGAGGTCTGCGAGGTGGCCGTGGGTGTGAAGGTGGGGGATACGGTGGAGCTGACGGAGGGGCCGATGCGGGGGATGAAGGGGATTGTTAACGCGATGCTGACGGGGGTGGAGCGGGTGCGGATTCTGCTGGAGTTTTTGGGTCGGGAGAATGCGGTGGAGGTGCCGCTGTCGAAGATTCTGACGGAGCACAAGCCGCGGGCGGTGGTTGCGGCGTCGAGGTAGGGGGGAGTTTGCGATGGTTTGCCGTTGTTGGCAATTGTTGGCAGTGGTTGGCCGGAGGAGGAAAGGAGAGGAGTTTACGGTAGTTGACGATTGTTGACGATTGTTGACGATTGTTGACGGTGGTTGACGGTGGTTGACGGTTGTTTTGGGTGGAGTTCCGGAGGGTGGGGGCGTTGACGCTGGGACGTTCGGGTTTGCCGCAGTGGAGCAAAGGAGCAGAGGGGGCGGAGATGTTGAGGGTTGTTGGAGGACAGCGCCGAGGATCATGGGACTTTCCGACAGAGAGATTGGATGGCCTTTGGAGGGGACTGTTCTTCTGTGCATCCCGGGGTTTTTGAGCTGACGGGGGGTCAGGGTGGGGCCTTTCCTGGTTATCAGTGGGGGCTGAGGTACGGCCGGGTTGGGGGTGGGGTCCGAAATGGGTTTTGAGAGCAGCGCCCTGGCGTTGTTCGAACTTCAAACCTCTACACCTTTATGAAAACATTCCTTCTTAACGCGATGGCGGTGATTTCCCTGGCCTCCTGCGCCACCGGGCCAAGCGCTCAAACTGGTTCTGTGATCGGCGGGCTGACTGGCGCGGCTGCTGGCGGCATCATCGGCAACCAAAGCGGACGCGGCTTGGAAGGCGCGGCGATTGGTGCTGGCCTGGGAGCACTGGCTGGAAATGCGATCGGGAACTCGCAGGATCAGCGGCGGTATTACAACGGCTACGGCAATGGCTATGGCCCGTACTACAACCCCAATCCCGGCTACTACCCGGGCTACTATCGTGGCTACTGATTGCTAGAGTCAGTCATTGCGGGTCGTTCGTGCGATCTGAATTGCAGCTGATTAGGGTGGTGGTTTGTACGTCGCCTTTTTCAGTCGTGTTTTAATGCTTGGCATGGGAGGAGCCGTTTGTAGGCTCCTCCTTTGTGGGCGTTGGTAGGGAGGTGTGGCAAAAAGATTTGGGGCAAAAGGATTTTTCCCAGCCTTTGAGTTTAGAGGTTGGGAAGGTAGGAGGTTTTGTCGGGGAGCTGCAGCTGGCACCCTTTTCGCCCTTTCTTGGGTTCACTTCCAGAATCTCTGACCACGGATCACTCGGATTGACACGGATGACTGATTCTGAAGATGAATCGCGCAATTGATCCGTGCTGCCCGTGCCGTCCGTGGTTCCATCTTCCCTGTTCAGTGAATCCCGTTCCAGCCTGGCTTCATGACTCAATGCTGCTGGAGGAAGATGCGGATTTTAGCCGCTGACTAGACGCTGATATGACGCTGATTCAGAATCAGAATCTGGGCTGTGAACCACCATCAGGGGACTCAACTCGACGTGCCAACAACGACCGTATCCACCAAGGCTGAACAAAACGGATGCAGACAAGGGCTCGTGTGGCATCTGTGGCGTCTATTTTGACTGGCATTTTTTCAAGGAGATGCAAGCCGACCGGCAGGAGTTTCTCAAAGCGGAATTGAGTGGCAGGTGAAAGACCAGGCTGAAGCAGCGGCCACCCACGGCATGGCGGAATATTCTCGACGTTGACCCGCTGAGCATGACACTCTCATCGCGACCAACATCCTCGGCACTCAGGCATTCAAGCATCGCCAGCAGACAGCCCTTTCCACCCCCGCCATGCTCACTCCACTCGTTCAAGCTGTCGTCAGCATTTTGTTCCTGCTGCTGGTGTTTGGCACGGTGGAGCACGTCTTTGGCAACAAGCGTGGCAGACTGCCGCGTGGGAAGGAGCTGGGGCTGGATCTTGTGCATGCGGCGTTCAATCAGATAGTGACCAAGTGGCTGGTGGGAGTGGCTGTGTTTGCGCTGGCGGTGGCCATCCTGACGCCGCTGGTTGTCGGCGGTGTGAATGCGCTGGATGCCAAAGGACAGTTTAAAGGATTTGGCCCTGTCGGCACGGCGCCTCTGTGGCTGCAGTGCGTGGGAGCGGTCGTGCTCGGAGACTTCCTGCTTTATTGGAATCACCGCATCTTCCATCGTGCCCGGCTGTGGCCGTTTCATGCCGTGCATCACAGCTCGGAGCAACTCGACTGGCTCAGCACATTTCGCAGTCATCCGGTCAATGAGATCGTCGGCAATGTGTTTCTCTCCGCCCCGTTTCTTTTGCTGGGGTTTTCGCCTGCAGCATCCTTTATCTCGCCGGCGCTGCTCGGACTGTACACCATCCTGGTGCATGCGGATGTGGACTGGACCTTTGGGCCCTTTCGCTATGTGCTGGTCTCACCCGCCTTTCATCGCTGGCATCATTCGAAAGCACCCGAAGCCATCGACCGCAACTTTGCCAGCCTCCTTCCGCTCTGGGACCTGCTCTTCGGCACCTGCTACTTTCCCCTCGGCCTCAAACCCTCTGACTTCGGCATTCATGAACCCATCTCCCGCAACTGGTTCGGTCAGATGCTGCATCCTTTTCGCAGAAAGAGATCACGCTGAGAGGCATGTTCTTTGATGGGTTATGACATTGAGCTCCTCGTCTGCGCTTTTTGGTGCTGTTGTTTCAGTGCTGGCCGGGGGAGAAGCCGTTTGGAGACTCCTCCTTTCGGGCATTGGTGAAGGAGAAGTCAGCGATGCTGAAGCAGGCCCAGGGGGAGAGGCTGGTCAAAGATTGGGGGTCAAAGATTTTTTCCACGGCTTTGAGTTATGAGGCTATGCCTTTGGCGATGGAAAGGGCTGAGGTTCGTGGTTGAGAAGGCGGTGGTTTTGTCAGGGAGTTGCACGCTTTCCCCGGTTGCTTGCATTCGACTGCTCAATGCTTCTGGAGAAGCAGGCGGAGTTCAACCGGGGCAGAGACGCTAGGCGGAACGCCGACACCAAGCTTGAGGGAAAGCTCGCGCCAAGAACGCATCGTCCAGATGGCTACACTCCATTGATTGGCAGAGCTTTGCGGATGATGAAGCCTATTTTGCCTGGCATCTTTTTAGCATGGGCCGCGCATGCTCTACATAGTGACTGGCATTTTTCTCGGCCACCGCTACGACATTGATGCAACTTGCGGAACAGGCGGATGGGGCGGGATGCTGAGCCCGCTGAGAGTGGCAAACATGCAGACTATGCAGAGTGCTCAACGCCTAGGCCGAGTCAACATCATGCACATCATGCAATGTGAACCGTCGGGCTTTGAGGGCAAGAATCCTCCGCAGCAACTGCCGAGGGGAGGATCGTCCACCCCGCCGCGAGATGCTTCTGTGATGAGTAACTATCCAGTATGAAACGTGATTGCCATCCTCCAAAATTTCCGCAAAGCCTTGAGAGTCAGAATCAAAGGCCAGCCGGGGGCTCTCAAAATGTAACGCTCAGTTCGTTTAACTGGCGAATCTGGCGCGGTGTGGGACCTCAGCGGGTGGGGCATCGTGTCCTGTAGCCGATTTTGCGGGCGCTAAGTGCCATAAGACCCGCAGAGGAATGAAAAGCCAGCATCCGCAAGTATGTCCAGCAACTCCCTGACAGCAAAATGTAACGCCAGCCAAGCAGATTCGCTTCAAACCAATCCTTCATGCAGCCAAACCGCGCCAAACCGCGCCAAACCGCGCCACTGCGGTCTCAAGTTTGCTAAGCCACAATCGACCCCGTTCAGATCCATCCCCCTTCACCCCCTTGTCCACAGAAACCCCATGACTGGCCATTTTAGCTAATCGCCATTGGTTACGTGTAACTATTTGAGAACCCACTTTTTTATGAGTAACAACTCACCACCCGAAAGGCCCCGCGCCCCCCGCTTTAATGCGGATCAATTTATTGAATTAGAGAAGGTTAGGTATGAAGGCATTGCGAAAGTCGCCCAAGCTCGCAGCCCTGTCAGAATCGTTCTTATTCGTTGCTGCGCACTGGTGCTCTGTGTGTTTTTGTTACTGTGGTTGAAGCCAGACCTCAATTATGTTCTAACTTTGTCAGGCTCCGCCATGATGCAATGGATTGGAAGGTTGTTCTTCAGGGGTTAATGTCCGACTCAGCGTCTGCAGCAACGGAACCCGTAGTTTGACACCGCCGTGCGTTCATGCGCAGGCAACTCACTATCGATGGAATCACGATCACTGTCCAGGACTACCGCGTCATCCTATAAGAGTTCTACCCGCCAGCTGCGCTCGAAAGTTCGCGGCCCAATTGCTGTGTGTGGCATCGTGCGAACATACCAACTTGACTGGCACACATTGAGACGCCCACCTTCCACACCCTCTTTCCCATGCAAACTCTCCGCATTCCGGCCAACTACGACGTGTGGCTCACCGGCCTGAAAGCGCACCTAGATCGCCATCCTGGGTATATTTTGCCTGGCATCTTTTTTCATTCTATGAGATCCCTTTTCGTACAATTTGCCTGGCATCTTTTTTTTACGGAAATCGTATGCCATATGGTACGTTTCGTCAGTTGATTGATACGAAAACCGAAGGCAATCTTCATTTCCAGGCGTGGAGGATTGGCGACAGTTTGATTTTGGAAATGAGAGGCTTATGAGAATACAATCTCCAGAAACGTGGGCTGAACTTTACCGGGACCGAACAATTTATAGTCATCAACTTTTTTTGGGACTCATCCACTGCGTCAAATTTCACGATCCCGCCAAAGTCATTTCCGTTTTAAGTGCTGACGATCTGGAAGGGTTTAAAGCTCTACTGGCTAAATATTCTGCTATCAAGGATTTCAATGATCTGAAATTTGTCGGCAATCCTCCCGAATTTGGAAAAACTGAGGTGGATAAACTGGCAAAACTACTGGGGATTGCATCACAGGGCGACAAGAGTTGATCAAAGTTAAAAAAAGGTGTCAGGCATGAATGGCACTCGGCTAAGGGCATTGATCGTGAGTTCTGGAGCTAGCGACACTCTATGCGTGCGGCGAGGCTCATTGCAGACGCTGCTGGTGAGCATGGCGTGTTGAAAGGGTACTGGGTTTGCTTCCCGGTCGTGTGTCAGGATACCCCGGGGAGCCTCGCCGAGGCTCGGCACCCCGGGGCTATATTCCGCAGCCCTTTCAGGGCTGGTGTGGGGCGGAGCGGAGTGGCGGATGAGTGCGGTATTTCGGAAAGAGCCTGTAGAGTTTCTGGCATCACGGAACCCACGAAAAGCTGACACAACTGAGTGACGTCTTCTGCCCGTGATTTTTTTGGCATTCAATGAAGCACCCAAGAAAAGAGATGCAGGCAGCGGGGCTGATGGCAACTTTCGTGGAATTGAGACCAGCTGTCTCGGCGTCATGTGATGCGAAAGGTTGAGTCGATCCACGCGCCATGCCAAAACTTGCCTGCCCATGTGGTTTTGTTCACGACCTCTCGGGTATACCGGACGAGGGCTGGGTTGCGATTCGCGACAAAGACATGGAGGACTACATTCAGCATGAGCGAGCGTATGCCGACGGCTTCAACGCCCCAGAAGAAAGTGAGGAGCGCAAGGCTTCCGATGCCGGGGGACGGGCGATGGCGCAGATGACGACGCTTTTTTACGAGTGCCCGAAGTGCGGACGCATCATGTGGCGCAAAACACGTGACGAGGGTTTTCGGATTTATGCACGAGAGAACCCGAAGGCTTGACGCATTCGGTGGCGGCGTCTTGCTGAAGGACCCAGTGAGGGCTGTTACTTTTCAGGCGCTTCCATGGCGGCTTTGAGCATGGCGTGGTTGATGACGATGTTGGGCGTGGGGCCGGTGTCTTGGAGGAGGGATTTGGCGAGGAGTTCGGAGAGGGGGCGGAGGACTTGGAAGTGGTCGGCAGCGGGGATTTCGAAATATTGAATGAAACGGCTGGAGTGGCTGCGGCGCATGCGGCGGAGGGACTCTATGTTGCCTTTGACGCCTTCGATGACGAAGGTGGGGGCGTTGATGGCATCGAGGCAGAGGATGGGGGCGCGGGGGATGGCTTCGGCTTCGTTTTCGACATCGAAGGGGAGGACGTCCTGGCCGTAGGCGGCGGTGCTGTGGGCGGGGCCGAAGGAGATGACGGCGCGGAGATCGGTGGTGGAGCCGGCGACGAGGAGGGCGAGGGTGCCACCGGTGCTGTGGCCGCCGAGGTAGATGCGGGCGGGATCGATGTAGGGCTGCTGCTTGAGCCAGGCGAGGGCGGCGAGGACGTCGTCCACCTCGCCAAGGAGGCCTTCTTTGAAGCCGGGGTTCTGATTGCCTCCGCGGAGGGAGGGATAGAGCATGAGGAGGCCGGCTTCGCGAAAGGCGCTGGCGGACTGGTCGTTTTCGGGATCGTCTCCTTTTGGGAGGACGTCGGCGGAGATGCTGTTGCTGAAGCCGCCGATGAGCCAGATGATGGCGGGGTGCTTTTTGCCGTCGGCGGGGTCGGTGGAGACATAGGCGGCCATGTCGCCGAGGGGGCCGGGGTAGCTGACGAGCTTCATGCCGGTGGCCGGAGCGGGCGGGTCGGCGGGAACGTCTTCGCGCTCTTTGCGCAGGAGGCGGGTTTTGAAGGCGTGGCGGGCGCGGGCGTTTTCCTGGGTTTTCTGGACGAGGTCTTCGTGCCGCAGGGTGGCGCTCTGTTTGGCGATGTTTTCGGACGCTCTTTGGATGGTGGAGATGAGCGCCAGGCAGCCGAGGACGAGAGCCCAGAAGACGAGGGCGGCGTAGCCAAGGATCACTCCTGTGAGGGCAAGGCCGGAGCCGACGAGCCGGCCGGGTTGCTTGCGAATGCGCGAGCGGCTGATGTGGCCGGTGATGATGCCGATGAGGGCTGGAATGCCGAATGCGAGGAGGCCGAGAATGCTGAAGACGAGGGAGACGATGGCGAGCCTATCTGTGGAACGCGGCTGAGGGACCGGAAGGCGCGGGTGTTGGCCAGGCAACAGTCGCGGGGTGCTGGGGGACATGGAAGGGCGTATAAACTGGAGTGAGGGGTTTGCCCAGACAAAAAGGCGGGGGTGGCCTACGGAATACACGGAACAGACGGAAGGTCTGAAAGAGGGCGGGCTTGGTGATTTGTGTGTGGAGGCGAATGAAGGGACAGCTTCCTGCTAAGAAGGACAGAAAGGACAAAAGGGACGGAAAGGACTGGAGGGGAGGCCGGATGCTGTGAACGTGGGATGTTTGGCGGGGGTGTGGGCGGGAACTCGCCGGGGGACGCGCGGCGGCGGTTGGGGGACCAACCGCCCTACCTGCGCGGAGGGTCGCCCCATGCGGGACGCCTGTGCTACGGCTCCGTCGCAGAGGCATGCTTGGCCTTGCAAGTGGCGCTGGGTGACGTAGCTGATCTGCCCCCCTTTTTTCTCCATGCTTACCATTCGCGACGTCACGAAGACTTTTAATGCGCGCACGCTTTTCAGCGCTGCGTCGATGACCATCAACTATGGAGAGCGCGTGGCGCTGGTGGGGCCGAATGGGGCGGGGAAGTCCACGCTGTTTTCGCTGATTTTGAAGGAGGACACGCCGGACAGCGGTGAGGTGATCCGGGATGAGTGGACGACAGTGGGCTTCCTGCCGCAGGAGAGTGAGCCGGTGGGGGATGAGACGGTGCTGGAAGTGGCGACGGGGAAGGCGGGGGAAATTGAGGCGCTGGAGAAGGCGCTGAGCGCGTTTGAGGCGGCGGGAGATGTTTCGAGTCCGGAATATTTCGAGGCGCATGCGAAGCATGATGCGCTGCAGGATCCGCAGACGGAGGCGAAGGCGAAGAGGATCCTGAAGGGATTGGGCTATAAGGAGGAGGATTTTGGCCGACGGGCGAAGGAGTTCAGCGGTGGCTGGGTGATGCGTGCGCATATGACGCGGCTGCTGGTGATGGAGCCGGATCTGCTGCTGCTGGATGAGCCGACGAATCACCTGGACCTGCTTTCGCTGATGTGGTTCAGGAATTACCTGAAAAATTATCCGGGGGCGCTGCTGATCATCTCGCATGACCGTGACTTCATGGATGAGCTGGTGCAGCAGGTGTATGAGATCGAGGAGAGCAAGCTGATCTCTTATCAGGGGAACTACAGTGACTACCTGAAGCAGCGGGAGGAGAATTACGAGCGGGCGATGCAGGCGTACAAGAATCAGCAGAAGGAGATCGAGCAGATTCAGGACTTCATTGACCGGTTCAGGTCGGTGGCATCAAAGGCGTCGCAGGCGCAGAGCCGTGAGAAGCAGCTGGCGAAGATGGACAAGCTGGAGAAGCCGCGGCCGCTGCGCAAGGGCTTCCGCTTTAACTTCCCGCAGCCGCAGCGCAGCGGGCAGCGCTTAATCGCGCTGACGGACATCCATCAGGCATACGGAACGAAGCAGGTGTACAAGGGCCTGGACCTGGAGGTGGAGCGTGGGGAGCGGACGGTGCTGGTGGGGCCGAACGGGGCGGGGAAGAGTACGCTGATCAAGATTCTGGCGGGTGAGGTGCCGTTTCAGAAGGGTGAGCGGAGGCTGGGGACGAATGTGAAGCTGGGGTATTTTTCGCAGCATCGCGCGGATACTTTGGACCCGGACTGCAGTGTGCTGGAGGAGCTGAAGCGTGTGGCGCCGGAGCTGCGGGAGGATGAGGCGCGAAGCATCCTGGGGAGCTTTCTTTTCAAGCGTGAGGATGTGCACAAGAAGTGCCGGGTGCTGAGCGGGGGTGAGAAGAGCCGCGTCAATTTGGTGAAATTCCTGGTGGATCCGCCGAACCTGCTGCTGATGGACGAGCCGACGACGCATCTGGACATCTGGGCGATCGAGGGGCTGATCCTGGCGCTGCAGAAGTTTGAGGGGACGCTGGTGTTCATCAGCCATGATGTGCACTTCATCCGGTCGCTGGCGACGAAGGTGCTGCACATCACGGAGGGGAAGGTGCAGGCGTACTCAGGGGACTATGACTACTACCTGGAGAAGACGGGGGCGGAGGAGAATGCGCGGGCGGCGGTGGTGGCGGGGTGAGAGGAAATTATGAAGGATGAATTATGAAAGGTGGAGGGGTAGTTTGCGGTGGTTGGCGATGGTTTGCTGTTGTTGGCGATGGTTTGCTGTTGTTGGCGATGGTTTGCCGGAGGCTGGGGGAGGTATGGGGTGGTAGGTGTGGCGGAGGGTTGAGGAGCAGGATGCTCCCTCTCCTGGGGTGGCGTGGGGGATGGGAGGCGCTGGGGTGTGGGAGAGGGGTGGGGGACTGAGAACTGGGAACTGAAAATTGGAAATTGGTCGGAGGGGCGGAGGGTGTTAGCGGGCGAGGTGTGAAGTTTCGAGGAAGGTGGGGACGCGCGCTGACTTGGGGGGAGGAAAATTCGTTTAAGATGATGGGGTCCAATGACTTGCGAGAACTTCGCTACAAAATGCCTGGCATTATTACTTTATTAATCCGCGGCGTTGTGGACCCGGGACGGCGGGGCCTGCCAGCCGTGCGGCACGCGCCCCGGCGTGGGGACGTGGTTTCAAATGCGCTTGGGATGAGTGCCGGAAACCGCACTCGGAGAGTGCGGACCACTTCACTGGCGGTCTTTCGGGAGACTCATGAGCGCATGATCGGTTCCCGGGCCAGTTGCGGCAAAACTGGGGTGCTTATTTGGGCAGGGAGGGGACGAGGAGCTTGGAGCGGTCGGCGGCGTCTTTGTCTTTGGGGCGGTAGCGGAGGAGCTCGCGGGCGGCGGCGGGGGAGCCGTTGTCTTTGAGGGACTTGAGGTAGTCTTCAAAGGGCAGCTTTTGAAGCGGGGAGATCGGCCGGGTCGATGGTGGGGCGAGGAGCCAGGTGGCCCAGCTGAGGGCGGTCTCTTCGCCTTTGGCGGGCTTTTTGGGAATGGAGGCGACGGCGCTTTCGTAGTCCTCAAGCGAGACGTCCTTGATGTTGCCCTCGGCGGTGAGGTGCCTGCGGGCGAGTCCTTCGGCGAGCCGGAGGAACCACTCGGGAAGGGAGACGTTCTGAGGGGGCATGTCGGCACTGAAGAAGCCGTGGCCGGAGACGCGGAAGAGAACGCTGCGGCCATCGTCTGAAACGCGGGCGACGACGATGCCTTGTTCATCGCTGTTGGCACGGGGAGTGTCGCGGATGCCGGGGGTGAGGCATTCGCCGGTGCGGATTTCCCAGACGCGGAGCTCGCCGTCATCGCTGACAGTGACGAGGCGCTGGTCGTCGGGGCTGAGGGCGATGACGGGGACGGTGATTTTGTGGGACAGGGTCTGAATGTTTTGACGGGTGGCGATGTCCCAGATGCGCACGGCGCGATCGCGACCGGAGGTGATGAGGAGTTTTTCGTCCTGCGTGATGGTGACAGCGCCGACTGCGGGCGGGTGGAGGATGGGCTTGCCGATGGGCTTGAGGGTTTTGGCGTCGTAGATGTAAACGGTGCCGTCGGGATCGGCGGCCGCGTAGAGTGACTTCTGGCGATTGGCGCCGCCGGCTTCGGAGTCGCGCAATTGCTGCGGTGAGTTGTCGGGGCCTTTGATGCGGGTGATGAGGTTTTTGTCGAGGATGTCGACGAATTTACGGCCGGCCATGCGCTCGTGAATGTCCCAGACCTGGACGAACGGGCTGCCGAGGGGAGCGAGGGCGAGGAAGGAGCCGTCGCGGGTGATTTTGGCGTCTTTTACGGCGTAGTCGATGTGGGAGGAGAGGAGGGCGCCGGTTTGAATGTCGAAGACGCTGACATCGCCATGGCGTGAGACGGTGGCGATGAGGCTGGTGTCCACGGCGGGCATGGCGGTGAGGATTTCGCCATCATGAGGGCGGGTGGGGAAGCGGAGCTTGCCGTCGCTGAGATTCCAGATGTGGACGTAGCCACCGCCATCGCCCACGACGATGGAGCGGCTGTCTGCGGTGAAGGCGAGCGAGGTGATGGCGGAGGGGTGAGCGATGGGAGTGAGGACTTCGCCGCCGTTGCGGAAGCTGCCGACGAAGACTTCGCCTTTCTGGGTGCCGAGGGCGACGAGCTCCTGGGTGGGCTCGATGGCGACATGCAGGAGGCCTTTGTCCACCTCGATGGGATCGCCAACGGCCTGGCCGAGGCGGAGGTCCCAGGTGGTGGCGGTGCCATCGGGGCCTTCGGGATCGATGGGGTCGCCGCTGTAGATGGAGGTGGCGAAGACGCCGTCATTGTCGACGGCGATCTCGCCGACGACGCCTTTTTGCTTCATGACGACGGCAGGGTCCTGGGGCTTGCGCAGGTCCCAGAGATGGATGGAGCCCATGCCTGCGGCATCGATCTCGCTGCCGGCGAGGAGTTTGGTGCCGTTGCCGGAGAAGGCGATGCATGAGACGAGGCTGGGCATGCGAGGCTGGAGGGTGCGGCGCTTGCCGTCGTTGAGGGTCCAGAGTTCGACGTTGCCATCGTCGCGCGCGATGACGGCCTGCTGACCGTCTGGGGTGATGTCGAGGCAGGTGATCTCGACGCCGGGGGGAACGGGGTGATCGGTGCGCTCGCCGGTTTTGATGTTCCAGGTGGAAATGACCTGACGGCGCTCCGGAGATTCGTCCGCCGAAGCGGCAGGCTTCGTCTTGGGCTGGAGGAAAGAAGCAGCCAAGACGGTGCCGGTCTCGCGGCTGACGGCGACTTTTGCAGCCTCTACAGCGCCCTCAGGCAAACTGAGAGGAGCGGTGTCTGGACGAATGAGATGAACATTGGCCAGCAAGGAGAGGAGGTAGGTGGAGGAGAGCTGGTTCGCGGGATCTGTGCGAAGCGAACGGGCGAGGTAGGCGACGGCGTCATTGTACTGGCCGCGCTCGCTGAACTGGCGTGCCATCTGCTGGTCTGAGTGGCTGAAGGATTTGCGGAGGTCTTCGCGACCAAGCTCGGCCTCTGCGCGATTGCGCTCTGCTTCGAAGTACAAGGCGGTGCTGGTGATGCCACCGGTGAGCACTGCGAGAGAGATGGCGATGGCGGCGGCGACCCCGACACGATGACGGCGGACGAATTTCGTGATGAGATAGCGCCTGCTGGGCGGGCGGGCGGTGATTGGCTCGAAACTGAGATAGCGGGTGATGTCGTCCGCGAGATCGTCGGCGCTGCCGTAGCGGCGATTGGGATCGCGTTCGAGAGCTTTGAGAGCGATCCAGTCGAGGTCTCCCTGAACGGCGGGCTCGATGGTGGAGGGCTTGGGGGGATCCTTTTCCGCGAGATCGCGAAGGAGGACGTGGATGGGCTTTGCCGCGATGTCCGCCGGGGTGATGAGGGCGCGGCCACAGATGAGCTCGAAGAAGACGCCGCCGAGGGCATAGACGTCTGAGCGTGTGTCCACATGCGAGCTGCCGTTTTCGATCTGCTCGGGGCTGATGTAGCCGGGGGTGCCGACGAGTTGATCGACGCCGGTGGCGATGGTGTGGCCGGATCCCTCGCCTTCGAGGACTTTGGCAATGCCGAAGTCGATGACTTTGGGCACGGCTTTGCCAGCCTCGTCCATGACCATGATGTTGCCGGGCTTGATGTCGCGATGGATGATGCCCTTTTGATGGGCATGGTGGACGGCGCGGCAGACGGGAATGAAAAGAGCGAGGCGCTGGCGGAGATCGAGGCTGTTTTGCTTGCAGTAGCTGGTAATGGAACGGCCTTTGACCATTTCCATGACGAAGAAAGGAGCGCCGATGTCCGTCTCGCCTGCATCGAGGATGCGGGCGATGTTTGGATGCTCCATGATGGCAAGCGTGCGCTGCTCGATGGCAAAACGGCCGAGGATGTCCTGGGAGGTGACGCCGGCCTTGACGATCTTGATGGCGACGATGCGGTGAATGGGCTTCACCTGCTCCGCGCGATAAACGACGCCGAAGCCCCCTTCCCCGAGTTTGTCGAGCAGCCGGTAGCGATCTGCGATCCAGCCGTCGTTGCCGGTGAGGGACTCCATGTGGGAGCGCGGCTTGGAGGTGGACCCCATGGAGGCCATGGAGCTGGCAGTGGCTGCGGGGAGCCCGCCGTGGCTAGGAAGGGTGGCGGCACCTGGCAGCGTGGCGGGTTTGCCGGTGGGAATGGCGATGGTTTGATCCTCCGGGCCCAGCGTGATCATGCTGGTGTCCGAGCGCGCGTGGGGCTGGCTCGCGCCCATGGTGGCGGCAGGGAGAGCGCGGCTGGGATTTGGGATGGCGATGGTGGCGTCTTCAGGGCCGAGGGTGACATTGCCGGTGGGAGTCTCCGCGGGAGGGGGATGCATGGCCACCTGGGCGGTGCTGACTTTGTCCCTCTTCTCCTGCTTGATGTTGGGGATGGCGATGGTGACGTCCTCAGGCCCCAGAGTGATCATGCCAGTGGCCGATTCTGCCGGGGGCATGAACTTTTCATCCTCGTGTGACGGGGCTGGTGGTGCTGGCTTGGCCGGATCTGGATTCACAGGAGGAAAAGAGAATTCAGGGTCAATGTTTCAGAGAACGCGGACACGGGCAAGCCTTGTAATGGGAGGGCGGAAGAAAAGATGGGCCGGCTTGGCAAATGAGAACCACCGCGGCGAAAGAACGGTGGAGTTACTCCAGAGGTCTTAGACGAAGCCTGCGAAGAGCATAGAAGGGCTCCGCGGATTCTGGAATGCGCCTGGCCCCCTGCCGGCGTTTTGGGCTGAACAACTCACGCTGGGACTCGAAGATGCCTTCCACAAACGTCTTGCTGCCGAGCACAAGACCATCGGTGAAGTAACGCACGCGGTGGCGCACCATCTCGGCGGGAGTCAATTTTCTGCGTGCTGCCGGGGTGGCGTGGTCTGACCCGGCGCTGAAGGCGGGGTTTGAGACTTGTTCATTTTGCGCGGCTTTGAGATCGTGGATTTGGTTCTCTTTGCAGTCGCGGCCTGTGTCTTCCAGAAGGTTTTGGTAGGCTTCGGCGGCTGCGGCTGTGCGCCAGCCATCCACCGGTTTGCCGAGGGCTTTGCACAAGCCGCGCTGCGCTCTGCGGCTGCCGCTGAGGGCCTCGGCGTAACCGCACCAGCGGTAGTCTTTTGGATTTTTTTCCAGGCCTGCACGGACGGGGTTGAGATCGATGTAGGCGGCCATGGTGCGGAGAGCTTCGCCTTTGCCTTCGACGAGCACGCTTTTGAAGCGATCCATCCATAGGGTGCCACGACGGCCGCGGCGTTTGTTGAACCAGCGGCTGAATCGTTCTTTGATTTCTTTGACGAAAAGGGAGAGATCGCAGAATCGTTTTTTGAGCGTCTCGATGCGCTGGTCGGCGAGTGTGGTCATGCCACGGGCGCGGAGGTCGGTGAGTTCATCGCGAAGGAGGCCGAGATAGGTGCGGCTGTAGAGGATGCTGAGGTGGTCGAAGAGTTTGTCTTCACCGGAGGGGCCGTCGAAGCGCTGCAACCAGGACTGGCGATGAGGGACTTCCGCGAGGAGGTGGAAATGGTTTCCCATGAGGCAGTAGGTGACGATTTTGATGCCGCTGAACTCGGCCATGCGCCAGATGATGCGGCGAAGCGCTTCTTTTTCGACGTTGTCGAAGAAGACCTCGCCGCCGCAGGTGCGTGACATGACGTGGTAGCAGTAGGACTCGAGGGGGCCGCGACCGAGGACACGGAGACGGCCGCCGGACCAGGATCGCGCGCCTGGGTAGAGGCCGGTTTTGGCATTGATGCCGAGAAGCTGGGCTTCGAGGGCCTCCGCCGCAGGGCTTTGAGGATCAGTGGCGTGGGTGGGATTCATGATACGGAAGAGTGGAAAGAGAAGGGTGGAAAATGCAAACTAAATGCCTGGCATTATTTGACTGCCGCTGCCGGGCTCTTGATGGGGGCTGGGGGGTCAGAAGCGGCGGAGGCGGAGGCTGTTGAGGATGACGGAGACGCTGCTGAGGGACATGGCGATGCTGGCGATCATGGGGTTGAGGAGCCAGCCGGTGAAGGGATAGAGAATGCCGGCGGCGAGGGGGATGCCGAGACCGTTGTAGAGGAAGGCGAACATGAGGTTCTGGCGGATGACCTTCATGGTGGCGCGGCTGAGGGCGAAGGCTTGATGGAGGGCGCGGAGGTCTCCCTTCATGAGGGTGACGGCGGCGCTCTGGATGGCGACTTCGGTGCCGGTGCCCATGGCGATGCCAACATCGGCGGCGGCGAGGGCGGGGGCGTCGTTGATGCCGTCTCCGGCAAAGGCGACGTGGCGGTCTTTGCCGCGGGCCTGATAGACGTGGAGGAGTTTTTCTTTGGAGGAGACTTCGGCGGCGACTTCGTCTATGCCGAGGTCTTTGGCGACGCGCTGGGCGGTGGCGAGGGAGTCGCCAGTGATCATCTGGAGTTTTAGACCGAGAGAGTGAAGCGCGGTGATGGCGGATGGCGCGGACTCCTTGATTTTGTCTTTGATGGCGATGAGGCCGAGGGGCTTTTCGTTGAGGACGACGACGACGACGGTGCAGCCTTCGGCCTGCATGCGCATGGACTGGGCGTGGCATTCAGCGCTGATGAAGACGCCGTTTTTCTTGAGGAAGGCCTCCTGACCGATGAAGACTTCACTGTCTCCCACATTGCCGAGGACGCCGCTGCCGGTGATGGACTGGAAGTCGGTGACGGAGGCGAGGGGGATGTTGCGCTCTTTGGCGGCATTGACGATGGCGGTGGCGATGGGGTGCTCGCTCACGGCTTCGACGGCTGCGGCACAGGCGAGGAGGTCGCGGGCGGAGAGGCCAGGAAGGGGGAAGATTTCGGCGACGGAGGGCTTGCCCTCAGTGAGGGTGCCGGTCTTGTCGAGCATGAGGATGTCGATCTCATGGAGGCGCTCGAGGGTTTCGGCGTTTTTGATGAGGACGCCAAGCTGGGCGCCGCGACCTAGCCCGACGGTGACGGCCATGGGAGTGGCGAGGCCGAGGGCGCAGGGGCAGGCGATGATGAGGACGGCGACGGCATTGACGACGGCGAAGGCAAAGGAGGGCTGGGGACCGAACTGCCACCAGAGGAGGAAGGTGAGCAGGGCGATGCCGACGACGGCGGGGACGAACCAGGCGGAGACGCGATCCGCGAGGCGCTGCACGGGAGCGCGGCTGGCCTGGGCTTTGGCGGTCATTTCGACGATTTGACTCAGGACGGTATTTGCGCCGACACGCTCGGCGCGCATGAGAAAGGTGCCGGTGGCATTGACAGTGCCGCCGGTCACTGCGGAGCCGGTTTCTTTCTTCTGCGGCATGGATTCGCCGGTGAGCATGGACTCATCGACGGTGGAACTGCCTTCGGTGACGATGCCATCGACGGGAATGCGAGAGCCTGGCTTGAGGCGGAGGATGTCGCCGACCTGGATGTCATCGACGGGGGTGTCGATTTCGTGACCGTCGCGAACGAGCAGGGCGGTCTTGGGCGCGAGGTTCATGAGCGCGCGAATGGCAGAGCCGGTGGCTTTGCGGGCGCGGAGTTCCAGAAGCTGGCCGAGGAGAACGAGGACGGTGATGACGGCAGCACTTTCAAAGTAGAGCACCATGCCGCCATGCGTGGCGGAGTGTGGCAAGAGGTGCGGTGCCACGAGCGCCAGGGTGCTGTAGGACCATGCGGCGAGGACGCCGAGGCCGATGAGCGTGAACATGTTGAAGCGCAGGGTCACGAGCGACCGGGCAAAGCGTACGAGCAGGGGCCAGCCCACCCAGAAAACGACGGGTGTGGCCCAGACGAACTGCATCCAACCAGAGGCTTCGTGGGGGATGTCACGAACGACGGGGAGGTCCATGCCCATGGAGAGCAGGACGACGGGAAGTGTCATGGCGGTGCTCCAGCGCACGCGCCACCAGAGATCGCGCACTTCGTCATCGCCGCCGTCGCCGCAGCATTCGGGTTCGTTGCGCTGGGCGAGAGGGTTTTTCTCCAAGGCCATGCCGCACTGCGGGCAGGCGCCGGGCTTGTCGGAACTCACGCCGTCGCACATGGGGCAGATGTAGAGAGCGGGGGGAGTCAGGCCTTGCTGCGAAGGAACTGCGGGCTTCTGCTGATCCGAGGAGCAGTGCGGACAGGAGGTCGGTGCGGTGGGTTCCATTGCAGCGGTAAAATAGCCGCACAAAGAACGCCATCACCAGACTATTCTTGGCGAAAGGTGAGTAGGAGCTGGGGTGGGCTGTGATTCTGCGGTGGGTGAATGGTGAGAATGCGCCGGGGGCGCTCTCGGTTCTCTGGTTTGGGAACGATGGGGCAGGCGAAGGTGTGTGGGATCAGGATGATCCCACTCCTGCCGGAACGGCTGCGCGGAGAGGTTTATCCTAAAAAGGGAGATGGCAGCCCACGGAATACACGGAACAAACGGAAAATCAGACAAAGCCCCAACCTTGATGGCTCACCTTTGGAGTGGTCGGCTGGGAAAGCCTTTTCCCCGAGTGTTCCGGGTGTTCGGGAGGCTATCCATTCTCGCCTTTTAGGTTTAGTGGTGAAGACGTGGAGCCGTTCACAAGGAAGGGTGATGCAACGCTGAATGCTGTCCTCGCGGTGCTGACTCGGTATCGGAATACCGAGCTACATCCAATCCTGCGATACGCAGTTCGAAGGCGTGAGAAGTGCTGGCTAGCCAGGAGCGGTTTTGCGCGATGAGCGGACCGCTGGGGTGAAGGTGTTGAAGGGGCTTGGGGTTGCACGACCAGAGCGGCATCGGAGTGCCGCGCTCCCGGCGTCGGAGGGTCCCATTCTTCGCTTTCCGCCCTTCGCTGAAACTTCCTCCTTCGATCTAGGAGCTACGGGGGACAAGACGGAGGACTGGGGAAGATTTGAAGGGCAAGCTTCGCTCGCGGCATCAGCCTTTGGTGATGCACTCGTCGAGATTGAGGATGGCGCTGGCGACGGCGTACCAAGCGGCGAATTCGGCAGGGGGGAGATTGTTGGGGAGTTCGAGGCCGGAGGTAAGTTCTTTCGTAGCCTTGGAGTCTGACTGAGCGGATTCAAACTGGGTTTCCCAGAGGGTTTTGAGGACGGCGAGTTCCTGCGGTTGTGGTGCTCTGGCCAAGGCGAGGCGGAAGGCGTGCTGGAGGCGGGAGTCGAGGTCGGTGCTGGGGGATTCGGTGACGATGCGTTTGGCGAAGGCCTGGGTGGCGGTGACGTAAACGGGATCGTTGAGGAGGGTGAGGGCCTGCAGCGGGGTGTTGCTGCGGGAGCGGCGCACGACGCAGGCCATGCGGGCGCTGGCGTCGAAATTCATGAAGCTGGGATAGGGTGAGCCGCGCTTGAGGACGACGTAGAGGCCGCGGCGGTATTGCTCGGCGCCGGGGCTGACGACGTAGTTGTACTGCTGGCCGCCGACTTTCTGCCAGAGGCCGTCGGGTTGAGGTGGGCGAATGGGGGTGCCGCCTTGCTTGAGATTGAGGAGGCCGGCGATGGCGAGGGCGTTGTCGCGGATGGCTTCGGCATCGAGGCGGAAGCGAGGGAAATGCCAGAGAAGAGTGTTTTGGGGATCGAGAGAGATGGCGGGGTTTAGAGAGGGGGAATTTATGATTTTTGATTTATGATTTATGATTTCCGGAGACGGAGGCGGGGTCTTCGAAGAAGGCGTTGATTGGTTCGGCAAATCGTAAATCGTAAATCGTAAATCATAAATGGAACTGCTCTGCTGGTAAGTGGCGCTCGTGACGATCTTCTTGAGGAGGTGTTTCATGTCCCAGTGGGAATCGGCGAATTCGGTGGCGAGCCAGTCGAGGAGTTCGGGGTGAGTGGGCGGGGCGCCTTTGATGCCGAAGTCTTCGAGGGTGGTGACGATGCCGGAGCCGAAGAGCTCGGCCCACCAGCGGTTCACGGTGACGCGAGCGACGAGAGGATTTTCGCGACTGACGAGCCACCTGGCGAGGGTGATGCGGTTGGGCGGACCTTTGAGCGGAGTGTTGAAAATGGCGGGGACCGCAGGGGTGACGGGATCGGCGGGATCGGTGTAAACGCCGCGTTTGAAGATGGCGCTCATGCGGGGCTGGGGGAGCTCGCGCATGATCTCGGTGGTGGGTGTGGCTGCGGCGGTGATTTGTTTTTGCAACGCGGCTTTCTGCTTTTCAAGCCTGGCGAGTTCGGGGTCTTTGGAGACCGGAGCGGGAGGAGCGGCTTTGCCTTTGCGGCCTTTGGCGGCGACCGGCGGCGCAGGAGAGGGTTCTTCGATTTCGGGCAGACAGGCGGCGACATTGCCGGAGATGCTGGAGATGCGAAGGCAGCCGATGACGAGGCCGTTGCCGAAGTTTTGCGCCATGCGGATGCTGAGCTTGGCGCCGGGGGTGATGGCCATGGGCTGCTTGAGCTCAAAGGCGGCCCAGTGAGGCTCATGGAAGCGCTGGCCGATGGCCCAACCTGCTTTGCCAGTCTTGGTGATCAAACTGGTGACGTTGTAATTTCCCTGCGAGTAGTCGGCGTAAGCGGCCTTGAATGTGAGTGGCTGGGTTTTACCATCGGGAGAGGTGAGGGTGCAGTCGAAGGAGTGGAGGACGAAGTTGGGGCGATTGGCCCCTCCCCTGCCCGGACCGTCTCCGGGGATGGAGGCGTGGGTGAGGGTTTCGAGCATGAGGCCGCTGAGTTCTCCGGCGGCGAGTTCGGTCTCGAAGGTATAAGTGTCTTTGTCGGGCGCGGGGCCGGTGAGGAGCACGCTGCCGTCGGGCTGGAGTTCGGACTCGGCATCGCTCTCGGTGATGAAGGCGGTGGGCTTGAGGGGTTTGACGGCCTCTGAGGTGGCGGCTTTGCTGGCGGCGGGAGTGGTGCTGCTCCTGCCATTGACTGTGGCGAGCTGTTTTTGATGTGCTGCGATCTGGGCATCCAGGGTCTTCATTTGCGCGGCGAGTTGCGCGCGTTTGGCATCGCCAGCGGGGTCGCTGATTTTAAAAGGGGAGCCTTTGAACTGGATGGAGCCGGGGGTGGTGGGATTGGTGCGCTCGGCTTCTTTCTCGGTGTTGTTGTAGTAGGCGAGGAGTGAGTAGTAGTCGCGCTGGCTGAAGGGGTCGTATTTGTGATTGTGGCACTGGGAGCACTCAAGGGTGGTGCCGAGCCAGACGGCGCCGGTGGTGTTGACGCGGTCGATGACCTGATTGATGCGGCTTTCCTCGGGCTCGGTGCCGGCTTCGACGTTGGTGGGGGTGCAGCGATGAAAGCCGGTGGCGATGATTTGTTCTGGCGTGGCGTTGGGCAGGAGATCGCCGGCGATTTGTTCGAGGGTGAACTGATCGAAGGGCATGTTGGCATTGAGCGCATTCACCACCCAGTCGCGCCAGGCCCAGACTTCGCGGAGGTCATCGCGCTGGAAGCCATGGGAGTCGGCGTAGCGGGCGAGATCGAGCCAGGGACGGGCCCAGCGGACGCCGAATTCTTTGGAGGCGAGGAGGCGATCTGCTAGATGCTCGATGCTGGATGCTGGATCCTGGATATAGGCTTTCGAGAATGCTTCGACCTCCGAGGGAGCGGGGGGGAGACCGGTAAGGTCAAGGCTGAGGCGGCGGATGAGAATTTCTGGAGAAGCGGGAGGCGAAGGAGTGAGTTGATTGGCTTCGAGTTTGGCGAGGATGAAGCGGTCGATTTCGTTTTTGGGCCATGCTTGGTTTTTGACGGGTGGCAAGGCGGGGCGCTGGGGGGGGATGTAGCTCCAGTGTTTGAGGGTTTCGAGTTTGTCGGGCCACTTGGCACCGGCGGTGATCCAGTCGCGGAGGTGGGATATTTCGGCGGGGGTGAGGCGGTCGCCGCGCTTGGGCATGGCGTCTTTGTCTTCCTTGGGAAGGGCGACGCGGCGGAGGAGATCGGTGCCGATTTTGAGGTGCTGGGGCGAGGCGGTGTCGAGGCGGAGATCGGCTTTGTGGTGCTCGGGGCCGTGGCATTCGAAGCAGGCGCGCTGAAGGACGGGATAGACGTCCTTGGAGAAGTCAGTGGGGGCGCCTTGGGAAGTGGCTGGGGCTGCTGCTGTGGTAAGCAGGGCGATGAGGGCGAGACGAAACATGCTGGTGTATGAACGAGGCGGGGAGGGCGGACTTTCGGCCTTGATGGGGCTCGGCTGGTGGGGGGATGAAGCGTAGCGCTGCGGGTTCGGAGACCCGCGCTCCATGCGGATCCGGACCGCACTCGGAGAGTGCGGTCCACTTCACGCTGGGTGGGCGGTGACTGAGCCGGGGAAGGCGGCGGATAGAGCGTTCATTGGCACTACGGGAGCGAGGGATATTTGCCGCATGCTCGGAGACGGGCGGGCTGTTGCCACACTCATCCCACATCCCCAATGGCGACTCCGACTGCTTGTGGTGTTCAAGAGGCGTTTCCAGAGCGGCATCGGAGTGCCGCGCTCCCAGGGCGCTGTACTGGCTTAGAGGAGGCGGCGGGTGTTGCGGAGGCCGTCGGCGGTGATGACGGCCTGGTTGCGGGCGGCGACCATGAAGTCGAGGTAGTTCTGCCACTGCATGGGGCGGAGAGAGGCGAGGCCCATGCTGCGGCGGCTGTAGCCGTAGTCCGCGATTTCCCAGCCGTAGTCGGAGTGGCGGTTGCGATAGTCGGCGCGGTGGATCCAGGCGCCGAATTCGTCTTTGCGCCAGACTTCGGGATCGTTGCCAGGGATGACCTGGGCGAGGGTCCAGACACGACGGACGACTTCGTGGTCGTAACCTTCGGTGGCGTGGCTGGAAAGGAGTTCGGACATGATGATGACGGGACGATTTTACAGGCAGGGCTGCCCGCACTACTTCAGCTCGATGTTGTCGATGAGGCGGGTGCTGCCGAAGAAAACGGCGACGGCGATGACGACAAGCTCGGTGGTGGCGGTGACGGGCTGAAGGGTGGTGGCGTCTGCGGCGGAGACGTAGTCGATGCGGCTGGACGGGGCCTTGTCTTGAATGGTCTGGGTGATGAGGCGCTCGAGAGCTGCGGGATCGCGCTCGCCGTTTTTCCAGGCATCGCGTGCGGCGAGGAGGGCGGTGCGAAGTGCGGGGGCCTGGGCGCGTTCTTCGGGGCTGAGATAGCGATTGCGGCTGCTCATGGCGAGGCCGTCGGCTTCGCGGACGGTTTCGACGCCGTGCAGCACGACATTGAAGTCGAGATCGCGAACAAGGCGGCGGATGATGGCGAACTGCTGGTAGTCTTTTTTGCCGAACACGGCGTCGTCGCACTGCACGAGATTGAAGAGCTTGGCGACGATGGTGCAGACGCCGTCGAAGTGACCTGGACGGCTGGCACCGCAGAGGCGCTGTGAGAGGCTGGTCTCCTGAAGGACAATGCTGCGATCTGTGGGGTAGAGGTCTTCGGCTTTGGGCGCGAAGATCATGTCCGCGCCGTTGTCGCGGCAGAGGCCGAGGTCTTCGATGAGGGTGCGGGGATATTTGGCGAGGTCTTCGTTGGGTCCGAACTGGAGAGGATTGACGAAGATGCTGACGGCGACATTGCCATTCTGGCCCGCGATCTCGCGCGCGGTCCTGATGAGTGCGGCGTGGCCATCGTGCAAAGCGCCCATGGTGGGAACAAAGACGCAGCGTGCTCCTTTGTTGATGGTGCTCCACGAGCGAAGCTGGCGGATGTTGTTGATGACGTTCATGATTTTAAGTCCCTGGATTCAAATACGGCGTAGCCAAGGGTGAAGAGTGTGATGTTTACTGCGAAGATGACAGCGTAACCGCGGCATACGAGAGGCCAGTCGATGGTTTCAGCAAGGACGCGTCCCCAGGCGGACATGTGCTTGGTGATGAGGAAGTGCTGATAGCTTTCCATAAAGCCACTGGTTCGTATGATGAAGTCCACGAGGATGTAGGTGAGTGCACCGATGGTGGCGGCAGCGGGCTTGATGCGGAAGCAGGAGAGAAAAAAGGCGATGCTGCTGATGGCCGTCATGCTGACCCCGAGATAAAGGGAGCTGAGGGCGTAGCGCTGCAGGCCAGCGCCCCAGTCGTAAAAGGCGACGACGGAAACTTCCGGCACGATGGCAAAATAACCGCCGCCCCAGCCGCGCAGGACGAGGCCGAGGAGAAAAGAGGTCCAGGCAAAGAACTGCACGAGAAAGAATGCGTAGCCACTGCAGGTGAGATACTTGAGAAGCAGGAGGCGGAAACGGCTGACGGGGCGTGCCAGGAGGAGGCGCATGTGGCCGTCCTCCCCTTCCTTTGCGACGATGTCTCCGGCGACGAGGCTGAGAAACAGCGCACCGAGCAGGAAGATGGAAAAGCCCATGATGGTGCTGGCGACGGTGAGCGCAGAAAAGTAGTACTCGAAGCTCTCCCCCGAACCGACGATGGCCTTCTGAATAGGGCCCATTCCGAATCTTTTGATGAGCAGGAGGAGAAGAATCTCCAGGGCGATGAATGCGCCAAAGCCGATGTAGGTGCGCCGGCGTGCGAACAGCTTCAGGAGTTCGCCATGCCATTGTTGGAAGAAGAGGATCATGATCTGGATGAGAGGCCCATGTAGAATTCTTCGAGGGAGCGGCGGTGGGGCTGCCAGGAGTTCACCTGGACCCGGCCGTTGACGAGTGCGGCGACGAGCTCGTAAGGCTCCATGCTGAGCGGGACTTCGACGATGCCGTGCTTGTCCATAGTGGCACCGCAGCGCTCCATCACCTCTCGAGCGAGGCCGATGTCACTGGTTTCCAGCTGAAACATGCGGCGGGATTTTTCCTGCGAGGGCACAGGGCCTTCGAAGACTTTTTTGCCGTCTTTGAGGATGACGCAGCGATCACACATCTGCTCGACCTCGCCGAGGAGATGGGAATTGAGCATGATGGTGAGGCCGTGCTGCTTGCGGAGGTGAAGGATGAGCTCGCGGAATTCGCGGATGCCTTCGGGATCGAGGCCGTCTGTGGGTTCGTCGAGGAAGAGGATCTTGGGCTGAGGGAGAAGAGCCTGGGCGAGGGCGAGACGCTGGCGCATGCCGTGGCTGTAGGTGGAGGTTTTCTGCTGGATGGCGCGGTTGAGATTGACCATCTGCACGACGCGCTTCACCTCGGCTTCATCCCACCAGCCGGAAAGGGAGCAGAGGACGCGGAGATTCTGCCAGCCGCTGAGGTAGTCGTAAAACACGGCGGCCTCGTAGATGGCGCCGATCTGCTGGAGGGCCTCGCCGCGATTGGTCTGCACGCTGCGGCCGCCGATGCGGACCTCGCCGGAGTCCGGCTTCACCATGCCGAGGGTGATGCCCATGATCGTGCTCTTGCCAGCGCCGTTGTGGCCGAGGAGTCCGAGGATTTCCCCTTCGCGCACGGAGAAGCCGACGTCGTCCAGAGCGAGGCGACCGGTGGGCCAGCGTTTGGTGAGATGTCGAACTTCGAGGAGAGCCATGCGGTGGGATAGTGGCGAGATGGCCCGGCGGATGCCAGTTTTTAGTCATGGAGCGCAGAAGAAGTCGCCAAATTCGCATTTACACCGCCGCTGGCCGACTGCATTACTCCGGCCTGTCCTAGCCCCCCTTTTTTTCGCCATGCAGTTTTATTTTCCCACGTCCCTGAATCTCGGCCAAGAACACAGCGAAGGCTTTCACCAGGAACTGCTGCGCGGACTGACGCACAAGCTGAACAACCTGCTGGCGGTGATCCAGGGCTTCAGCAGCCTGATTTTGATGACGGATGATCTGGACCCGGGCGTGAGCGAAAACATGCAGCACATCCGTGAGGCATCGGTGGGAGTGACGAACCTGAGCGAGCGCATCCGCTCGGCCGGTGGCTGTGCGAAGATCACGCCGCAGTCGCTGGGGCTGAACGAGTACCTGCCGGTGATCGAGGGCGCGGTGATGGAGCCGTTTCAAAAGGAAGGCGTGCCGCTGGAGGCGGATGTGCAGGCAGGGCTGCCGCCGATCCTGGTGGATCCGACGAAGTTTAAGGACATCCTGACGGAGCTGCTGAAAAACGCGGCTGAGGCTGCCTCGAAGGGCGGCGGGCGCTGCGCGCTGAAGATTTGCGGGCCGGGCACGATCACGCCGGCGGAACAGCGCCGGGTGGACATTCTGGTGAGCAACACGGGATCGCAGATCGCTCCGGAGAAAATCCAGGAGGTTTTTCGTCCTTTCCATGGTTCCAAGAACAGCAATCATCTGGGGCTGGGGCTGACGATCGCGGCGATGCTGAGCCATCAGATGAACATTCATCTGGGCGTGGCTTCTGAGAACAACACGACGACGTTCTGGCTGAGCTGCCCGATGGTGTAGCTCGGGGCGAAGCGACGGCTGTGCTTTTGAATAAAAGTGACGGGTGCAACGTTTTGAGGTGTGGACCTTTCTGCGATGCAACGGAGGCGCGCTTTCGTTGTCAGAGCTTTTATCATTCCTATTGGAGGCACCTCATGAAACGACCTGTTCTTTTCGCCGCCCTGCTGCTCAGCGTGTTACCGGCCAGCGCCGGGACGAAGAATTACGGCACGATCGTCACGCGAGCCGGGAAGACGTTTTACCAGTGCCAGCTGCTGCATGTGTATCCGGACGGAGTGACCTTTGCGCACCGGGATGGGGCCGCGAAGATAGCATTCAAGGAACTGCCGGCGGAACTGCGGGGGCAGTTTCACTATGACTCAAAGGTGGAGTCGCAATACCAGAAGGAAAAGGCGGCTGCACGCCAGGCGGAGCTGGAGCGCAAGAAGCAGCAGGAGATCGTGATGCAGGAGCAGATGATGCAGGCGCAGATGTCCGAGGCGAGCTACCTGGCTGCGGCGAGCCGGATCGACAATGCGCCGGCCCCGATTGCACTGACGCAGCCGGGTGAGAAGCCAACGACGACGGTGGCCTACCAGACGCCGTCATGGGTGGGAACGCCGATCACAGGTCCGGCGGTGAGCGGGCGGGGATATAACAGCGGAAGCTATGCGCGCTTTGGCTACCCCATGGGGTATTACGGAGCCGGATACGGCGGGTACTCGACGGGGATCAGCTACGGCTACCCTTATTACGGCGGCTATTCCTACGGGGGGTACCCGTACTATGGCGGAGGCTACTCATATGGCAGCTACCCGTACTACGGGGGAAGCTACGGGCCTGCGGTCTATGGCTCATGGAATGTGGGCCATGGCATCCATGTGGGGGTCGGCCTGGGAGGATTTGGGGGTTTTGGCGGGTTTGGCCATCACCACCATTGAGTCGGATGCTTCGGTCATGCGAAGCAATAAGTGCTGGTATTATTGACGTTATAGAGCGATAGACTCAGCAATTATGAAAACGCTCTCACTTCTGATTGTCGTCATTCAATTGGGGTTCGTTGTTGCAGCGAAGGCCTATGAGCCCACCACGATCGAAACAGCGCACGGGAAAAAGTATCTGCAGTGCAAAATCATCAAACGTGATCCCGATGGTGTGTCCTTTACCCACAGCCGCGGGACGGCGAAGGTGCTGTTTTCCGAGATGTCCGAGCCGATGCGCAACGCATTAGGCTATGATGCCCGGAAAGAGGATGATTATGAAAAGGCGCGGCTGGAGTCACGCAAGGAAGCGGAGCAGGCGCGACGCGCGCGCGATGCGAAGATGGCGGAAGCGATGGCCGCGGCGCAGGCGAAGTATGCGGCGCAGCAGCCGGTGGTTTATGTGCAGCAGGCGAACGGAGGTTATATGCGGAGCCTGGCTCCGGTGCTGGGCCTGGGGCAGATCGGGAATGGCTTTTATGGCTCGGGCCACTTCCAAGGACATCATGGCTACGGGGGATTCCAACAGCGTGGGTGGAGTCCGACGGTTTCCTCGATCGGTGCGGGCAGCGGCGGGGTGTATGTGCCGCAGGGGCATGGGCTGAATTTTTATGGATTTCCGGGCGTGAACTGGAGTCCGACGCTGGGATACACGAATGTGAACAACAACATGCCGGTAATCTTTGGTCCGCTCGGACAGTCGAGCACGAGCGCGGGCGTGGTGCCGGGCGTGGGAATTCCAGGGCATACCTCCCTGCCAGCGCATCATCATTGAATGCTCGTGGAGCGGCTGTGATGGCTGCTTTGGAGGAACCTGCGGCGCTTGGGGAGACGACCGGCCTGCTGAAAACGGTCACTGCGCGACCTCACTCCAAATGGCGCTGGGTGTTTTGGCGTCGATGGAGTGAGCGGGAGGGCTGGGCTCATCTCGCGGAGCGAGATGGCTACTATCCAGAGCTCTGCGGGAGTACGAAAAAAAGGCGGATCTGGGTGCAGATCCGCCTTTGGGAATGGATGAGCGGAAAGAGGGCTGATTAGATCAGGCCGGCCTTCTTCAGGGTGGCGTAGGCGCCGTTCTTGTCGAGGGTCTTGAGAGCGCGGGCGCTGAGCTTGACTTCGACGAACTTGTTCAGTTCTGGGACGAAGATGCGCTTGGAGCGGAGGTTCGGGAGGATCACGCGCTTCACACGCTTGGTGATGTGACGACCGATACCGCCTTCTTTCTTGGCTTTACCGCTGCGATGGATGTGGTGGCCGCGGGTGACGCCGACGCCGGTGATTTGACAGATGGTAGCCATGATGAGTTCTGGGGGAAAAAATTGGGGGCGCGATACTAGCCGAGGACTGGAAGGCGTCAACTGAAAGTCTGGGGTTCCGCTCTTCAACGGGTGGGGCGGCCCACCATGAGGCAGGTGGTGGCGGGGTTGAGGAGGTAGCCGATGCCAAAGTTGAGGGGTTTGACGGGGTAACGGCCGGAGGCATAGGCATCCACTAGATCCGGCTGCTGGCAGCCGGGGAAGAGGCTGAGGGTGCTGCGGTAGTTGCCATAGAGCCAGAGATTCCAGCCGTAGCGGCCGAAATCGCGGTAAGGGATGCCGGAGGGGTCCTGGACGATGGCGCTGCTGTGGCGGAGGAGGTAGTCGCGGATGTTGGAGAAGCCGCTTTCGTGCATGAGGTAGGAGGCGCTTTTGAGGAAGGCGGGAACGCGGCCGAGGCGGGAAACGAAGGTCAGGAAGGGACCGCCGGAACTCACGCCGCTGTTTGACAGGTCCTGGCGGAAGTAGAAGACGCGCTTCGAAGCGCCGAAACCGCTGCGGCAGCGGATCATGAGGCCGGTGTTTCCCGAGGAGCCGGAAAGGGTGACATTGCCTGCGCCGTCCAGGCGTACGGTATCGACGGATTCGACTGTGTGGCCGGTGCGGGCCATGAAGGCCATGAGGAGGGGCAGGACGCCGCGGAAGCGAGTGGCCTGGAGATTGCTGCGCATCTCCGTGGTGATGAAGTAGCCGCTATGCATGATGCTGGAGCAGGCGTTGTGCAGGCCGGTGAGGCCGGAGTCGATTTCGGACTGGGAGAGATCGCTGAGGCGCGGGAGAGGCTCGGCGGGTTCCAGACCAGCGAGGATGTAGGTCTCGGCGGAGGGGAAAAGGGCGCTGGCGAAGAGAAAATCCGGCCCGCTGAAGGGGTAGAACATGGCGTTGGCGTTTTTGATATCGCCAATCTCGGCGCCGGCCCAGGACTGCAGGGGATTGCGGTAGGCGTTCACATGGGTGGCCCAGAGAGTGTCCATGCGGAGTTTGTGAGCGGCCACCGCCGGGGTCTGGCTGTGGGAGGAGTCCATGCCGGCGAAGAGGCGGGCGATGTCATTGATGGAGCCCTCATGCCGGGGCACGCCCATGGATGCCGCGCCGTTGTAAAGGGGGCCGTGGCCCGCGCTTTCGGCCCGCTTGACACTGCTGCCACCGATGGCGTCCAAGACGTTATTCCAGCGGTTTACCCGGGTGGCTGCGGAGTAATTTCTAAAGGCGTCGTCTGGAAGTGCGCAGGCTGAGATGAGCAATGACACCAGCAAAGCCGCAGCGAGGCGGCAGAAAGTTGAGACATCTTTATTTCGTAGAGCCATCATAGAAGCCACGAAGGTACCCGACGGCGATGGTCCTCCAAGTAAGTCTTTAGAAAGGCACGGAGGTTTATTTGCAGATCTGCCTATTAATTGTGGAAATTCAGAGGGAGTTTTTTGGGATGATGAATAGTCAAGGTCATGGGCCGCCCGAAGCCGAGGGAGAAAGGCGATGGCGTTTGACCCGCTATCTGACAATCTTGTTTAGTGGTTCAGGCGACGGAGGAGGGGGGGCGGTGAGAGCGCGCCTCGCTTTGAGAACTGGTACAGAGCTCTGGGAGAGCTGATGGTTGCGAAGCCGATGGGTTACCCGAAGAGCATTTGATGATGTGTTGTTTTTCAGGGGCGGGGAGAGGGAGATTCGCGTTGTCCTCGCTAGCCTGCCCTTCTCACATTCCCAACGTTGAAGGACGGCGAAGTGAAGCGGAATGCCAATTCCGCGAAGGTGCCGACTCGGTATCGGAACACCGAGCTACACCCAAGCGTGCAACACGCTGTGCGCAGATTCCTAGTGATGTGAGAAATGCAGGCTAGATCGTATCGACTCTGAAAATCTTGTCCCATGGCCCGGACAGCGGAGGAAGAGACGCGAAGTA
Organism: Prosthecobacter sp.; assembly: GCF_044222565.1. Classification (GTDB taxonomy): domain Bacteria; phylum Verrucomicrobiota; class Verrucomicrobiia; order Verrucomicrobiales; family Verrucomicrobiaceae; genus Prosthecobacter. The sequence continues at coordinate 95,221 of NZ_JBGANA010000012.1, read as the reverse complement.
CGCCAAACACGCCCGACCAACGCAAGGGCGCGGGCGGGCGTGTTTGGGTGAGCTTTTGCGAAGTGGCCTGGCCTTACTTCGGCTGATGCATGGCGATGCAGTGGAAAGCGCCACCTTCGGTGACGAGATCCTTGGCCATCATGGAGATGATTTCGCGGCCGGGGAAGCATTCGGAGATCTTGTCTTCGGCGGCGGCGTCCTTCTTCTTGTGACCGAAGAGGGGGACGAGCACGGCGTTGTTCATGATCAGGAAGTTCGCGTAGCTGGCAGGGAGACGGCTGAGGCGCCAGTCCTTCATTTCGATGGCCTGGGGCATTTCGATCTCGATGATCTCAAGCTTGCCGCCGTCAGGAGCGCGGACGTCGTCCAGTTTCTCGCGGATTTCCTTGAGGACCTTGTGGTTCGGGTCGGAGTCGCGGGGCTCGACCATGCAGATAACGGCGTCTTCACGGATGAAGCGCACGACGTCGTCGATGTGACCGTCGGTGTCGTCGCCTTCGATGCCCTTCTTGAACCAGACGATGTCTTTGACACCGAGCATGGCTTTGAGTTCTTTTTCGACTTCGGCCTTGTTGCCGGGTTTGCCGCCGTGGCGGTTAGGATTGAGGAGGACGGCCTCGGTGGTGAGGAGGGTGCCTTTGCCGTTGGTTTCGATAGCTCCGCCTTCGAGGATCATCTTGGAGGTGAAACGCTCCATCTTGAGAGCGGCAGCGGCTTTCTCAGGGATGGCGTTGTCGAGATCCCATGGTGGGAACTTGCCGCCCCAGGCATTGAATTCCCAGTCGGTGATGGCGACTTTGCCGGTCTCGTTGTGCTTGATGAAGATGGGGCCGTGGTCACGGCACCAGACGTCGTTGGTGTTGTTCTCGTAGATGTCCACCTGGGAGAGATCGCCTTCGTTGTCGGCGATGCTGAGGCGGATGTTCATGTGGCTGAGCATCGGGGCATTGATGCGCACGCGCTCGTAGCGGGAGATGACGCTGGCGATCTCGCCGAACTTGTCCTGGAGCTTGTGGTAGGTCTTGGGGCAGCTTTCCTTGTTGGAAGGCCAAGAAAGCCAGATCGCCTCCTGCGGCTCAAATTCGGCAGGCAGACGGTAGTTTTGGGGATAGGCGTTACTCATCGATGTAGCGTTTGGTCAGGGGAGCGTAGGTGTCAATGCGGCGATCACGGAAAAAAGGCCAGATACGGCGGAAATCTTCCACCGCAGAAAGGTCACACGGCACGATCAAAATCTCTTCATCGCTCACGGAGGCCTTTGCAACGATTTCTCCATAGGGATTTGCGACAAAACTCTGGCCCCAGAATTCGCTCTGCTGCTCGGTGCCGACGCGGTTGACCGCGGCGAGGTAGCAGCCGTTGGCGACGGCATGGCCGCGCTGGACGGTCTCCCAGGCGCAGTGCTGGGCGGCGCCGAGGGCAGCTTTTTCACTGGGGAGCCAGCCGATGGCGGTGGGGTAGAAGAGGATCTCCGCACCCATGAGGGCGGTGAGGCGGGCTGCTTCGGGGTACCACTGGTCCCAGCAGATGAGGACGCCGATGCGGCCGAATTTGGTGTCCCAGACGCGGTAACCGAGGTCTCCGGGGGTAAAATAGAACTTCTCCTCGAAGCCGGGATCCTGCGGGATGTGCATCTTGCGGTACTTGCCGAGCACAGCGCCGTCGGCATCGATGACGGCGGCGGTGTTGTGGTAGAGGCCAGGGCCGCGTTTTTCGAACAGAGGGACGATGATGACGACGCCGAGTTCTTTGGCGAGGGGGGCGAGCTTTTCGGTGGTGGGGCCGGGAACGGTCTCGGCAAGATTGAAGAGTTCGGTGTCCTGCGTGATGCAGAAGTAGGGGGTGTTGAAGAGCTCCTGGAGGCAGATGATCTGCGCGCCACGGGCTGCGGCATCACGAATGAGACGTTCATGCTGCTGCACGCTTTCTTCCTTGCTTGAAAATGCCCGGCTTTGCACCAGGCCGAGAGTCACCTTTGCCATAAGACGCGGACGGTTCACTGTACGAGGAGGGAATGCAAGGGAAGCTGTGTTCCATCCTTCTCACTTCGTGCAAAGGAGGGCTCGCTTCGTTCGGATGCGGGATGCTGATGAGCTGTTTGGATGGGTGATTGTGTCGAAGTTGGGGTGAGTTGCACATCGAGGGCGCTGCCATGCGCTCGCAGACGGGCGGACTGTCGCCACACTCATCCTACGATCACGAATCGCGCGAATAAAAAAAGCCCGGCAGTTTGGTGCCGGGCTTTTGGGATTGAGGAGAGATGAGATTACTCGCGATCCACGGAGAACTTGCCGGGGCCGGTGAAGAGGAGGGTGACGTAGGCGACGAGATAGACCATGGCGAGCTCGCCGGATTTGATGTTGCTGGCGGCGACATCGACCAAGGCGGACCTGTGTACGAAAAAGAAAGCGACGCCCATGGTGATGGCGAGCATCAATGCGGCGAAACGGGTGAATAGGCCTGCGATGAGCAAGGCGGAGCAGACGACTTCCGCGAAGATGGCGAGGCTGAGGTTCACATTTCCTGGGAGGAAAGGCAGGCCGGGGAACTTTTCCGCCATGGATGAGAAGCCAAGGATTTTGACGCGGCCATGGAGCAGGAGCATGGAGAAGCCGAGGGTGACGCGGAGGATGAGGAGACCGTAGTCGGGAGACTTGGGCAGGAAGGACAGTTTCAATATCTTGAGCATGAGTGTGTTGGGTGCGGGTTGGCGGGGATTTTGCGCGAGCATGGTCATGCACGTCTCCCGGAGACAAGCCTAAAATTTAACCTGAAAATGCAGGAAATGGGGACGTTGTGACGTAGGGGCGGCGCAGCGGGAGAGCAGCGCCATCGGCATTGCGGCGGTCTGTGTCACCGCTACGCGTTTTCAGGAAACGTCATCGCGTGGGGTGTCGTACAACCGTGGGCTGGCACCCACGGTTACGGGGTGGCAACGCTACGCGCGTTCGCGAATGCCGCGGTGCGACATGCGATGCGAGGTGCGGGTGGCGAGCGCTGGGCTCATCTCGCGGAGCGAGATGGCTACTATCCCAGAGCGGACATCATTTCTTTGAGCTTGGCGAGTTTTTCCTGCCAGTCGGTTTTGCGCTGCTGGTGCTCATCGAGCACTTTTTGCGGGACCTTGGAGGTGAACTTTTCGTCGGCGAGCTTGGCGGTGACCTTTTCCAATTCGGATTCGACTTTGGCGACTTCTTTGCCGATGCGGGCGCGCTCGGCTTCGACGTCGATGAGGCCATCGAGGGGGAGGAAGAGGGTGCCTAGGGGAGTGAGGGCGCTGGGGGTGCCTTGGGTCGGAGCGAAGGAGGCATCGACGTCGAGAGGCTCGGCATTGAGGAGGATGCGGAGGACTTCGATCTCGTGGGCGGGGAGTTCTGTGTTCGGTTTGAGGACGAAGCGGACGCGCTTGTTGATGTTGAAGGCGCTCTTGAGGCCGCGGCCGAGATTGACGGCTTCGTATTTGTCGTTCGCGGTCTTTTCGTCCTCGGGAAGGATGCCGAAGTAGGCGAGTTCATCGGCATCGAGCGGCTTCGGCCACTTGGCGAACATGATGCTGTTGCCGCCCTGATCTGCGGGGAGATCGGCATTGAAGGCCATGCCGTGCCAGAGCTCTTCGGTGATGAAGGGCATGAAGGGATGGAAGAGGCGCAGGGTGTTGCTGAGAACGAAGTCGATGACGGCGAGCGTGTTGGCCTTGCGCTTGTCGTCGGTGCCTTGAAGCACCGCTTTGCTAGCCTCGACGTACCAGTCGCAATACTCGGTCCAGAAGAAACGGTAGAGTGCTGCGGTGGCGTCGCTGAAGCGGTAGTCTTCGAGGGCGGCGGTGATTTCGGTGATGGCCGCGTTGAGACGGAGCAGAATCCATTTGTCGTCGCTGCTGAGGAGGGCGGCGCTGATCTCGGTCTCGGTTTCGCCGCCCTGCATCTGGCGGAAACGTGCGGCGTTCCAGAGCTTGGTGCAGAAGTTGCGGCCGAGCTCGACATTCTTTTCGTCGTAGCGGATGTCCTGGCCCAGCGGGGCGCTGCGCATGATGCCAAAGCGGAGGGCATCGGCGCTGTATTTGGCAATGAGTTCCAAGGGGTCCGGCGAGTTGCCAAGAGACTTGGACATTTTGTCGCCGTTCTTGTCGCGGATGATGCCGGTGAAATAGACGTTCTTGAAGGGGAGTTCGCCCATCCATTCGTAGCCGGCCATGATCATGCGGGCGACCCAGAAGAAGATGATGTCCGGGCCGGTGACGAGGTCGGTGGTGGGGTAGAAGGCGCGGAGTGTTGGATTGGTGGAGTCTTGGGATTTGTTGCCGGTCCAGCCCATGGTGGCGAAGGGCCAGAGCCAGGAGGAGAACCAGGTGTCGAGGACGTCGGGGTCTTGGGTGAAGCCTAGAGCCTCAATCTCTTTGATGTAATTCGCTTGATCGGAATCTCGGGATTCGTCAGGGGCAATGGCGACAAAGATTTGAACAGGCTTGTCAGTATTGTCCGGACCGATCAGATCTGGATCAATTTTTTGAACGATGAAGTCCTTCCGTTGCGCTGCAATTGCGCAGACTTTTGCGTGGTCGCTATTGCATGCCGATGTCCAGCCAGAATACTGCTTGCTCCACACGGGAATGCGATGGCCCCACCAGACTTGGCGGCTGATGCACCAGTCTTGGAGGCCGGTCATCCAATGGTCGTAGACTTTGGCCCAGCGGTCGGGGTGGAATTTCATTTCGCCGTTGGCGACGACGTCCTGGGATGCTTTGACGCTGGGGTATTTGAGGAACCACTGTTCGCTGAGGCGTGACTCGATGGGGACGTCGGCGCGTTCGGAGAAGCCGAGGTTGTTTTGATAGGGCTCTTCTTTGACGAGGCTGCCGATTTCCGTGAGAAGCTCGGCGGCGCGTTTGCGTGCGGCGAAGCGCTCCATGCCGGCGAGGTCTTTGCCGGCGAGATCATTGAGCACGCCGTTCGGGTGCATGACGTCGATCACGGGCAAGTTGTGGCGCTGGCCGATTTCGAAGTCGGCCTTGTCGTGCGCGGGGGTGACTTTGAGTACGCCGGTGCCGAAGGTGAAGTCGACATGCTCGTCGGCGATGATGGGGAGGAGTTCCTGATTTTCGACGGGAAGCGGGCGGCGGACGTGCTTGCCGATGAGGTGGGTGTAGCGCTCGTCCTTGGGATTCACGGCGATGGCGGTGTCGCCAGGGATGACTTCAGGGCGGGTGGTGGCGATGGTGAGCCAGGTGCCGGGTTCTTCGACCACTTCGACTTTGAAGTGGTACATGATGGCGTTCTGGGGCTTCATGACGACCTCTTCATCGCTGAGGGCGGTGAGGGAGGAGGGGCACCAGTTGACCATGCGTTTGCCACGGTAGATCTGGCCCTTTTTGTAGAGGTCCACGAACACGCGCATGACGCAGGCGTTGTAGTCGGGATCGAAGGTGAAGCGCTCGCGGCTCCAGTCGCAGGAGGCACCGAGTTTTTTGAGTTGCTCGATGATGATGCCGCCGTGCTTTTCCTTCCACTCCCAGATCTTGGCGACAAGGGCTTCGCGGCCGAGGTCGTCGCGGTGCTTGATGACGCCCTGCTTTTTGAGGGTCTTTTCGACGACGTTCTGCGTGGCGATGCCGGCGTGGTCGGTGCCGGGGAGCCAGAGGACTTCTTTCCCGAGCATGCGGGCGCGGCGGGCGAGGATGTCCTGGATGGTGTTGTTCAGGACGTGGCCGAGCGTGAGGATGCCCGTGACGTTGGGCGGGGGAATGACGATGGAATAGGCCGGGCGGGTCTCGCTCACACGAGCGGGGTCGGCTTCAAAGCATTTGTCATCCAGCCAGCGCTGATACCAGCGGGCTTCGACTTCCGCGGGCGTGTAGGTCTTGTCGAGTTCGGGCATAAAGGGCGGCCAAGATGGGGGAAAGCCGCCGCTTTGCAAACTTCCGATCAGAGTTCCAAGTTGAAAGTTGGCCAGAAATGGGCGTTTCCGGGAAAGTCATTCACGGGACGTTCGGCGGAGGCTGGGGACCAGCCTCCCTGCCTTGCGCTGGGCGTTTAGGGGGGAGGCGCAACGGCTATTGACGCTGTCGAGAGCAACTGGGACGGTTGGGCTACTGGCTTAGCGCATGGGCATGGCGAGGGGGCCCATGGGGGGCATGTCTGGGCGGGGATCGCGGAGGGTGTCCGGGACGGTGTGGGTGCGGCGGGCCTCGTCCTCCATTTCGCGCGCGGTTTTGGGGGGAGATTTGTCCGTCAATGCACCGCAGGAGGAGAGCGAGGCTGCTGCAAGGACAGGGATCAGGGAGGTGAGTGCTCGGTTCATGGCGAGAGAAGTGGCTGGTTTGTGCCAAGGGAATGAGATCACTTTGGCATGCGGGCGTTCAAATCGTCCACGTACTTGCGGTCCTCGGCGCTGAGGCGTTCGAGCGGGATCTCCACGGGTTTTTGACTGACCAGGAGACGGATTTTTCCTTCGCGGATGAGGGTGGGCTTTTCGGGCATTTTGGGAGGCGGGGCCTTGGCGACGGCCTCGCGGGCGGCGGCGGGGTTTGCCGCATCCAATTCGATGACGGCATCCTCGAAAATGATGATGGTGCCGAGGAGGGATTTGCCATCGGTGCTCTTCCACTGGCGCGGCTCGCCAACGGTGAAGTGGGAGGTGAGCTTGGCCTTGGTGGAGGGCGCAGGCTGGGAGGTGTTGTTGATGCTGACGCCGCTGTTGCCGCCGCTGCCATTGATGGTGCGGGTGTCGAATTTCTTGCCGGTGGTGGGCAGGATCACCTGCGCGCTGAGCGATGCAGTCATCGCCAGGAGGATGAGCCAGGCTTTCATGCCGGGAGGCTAGCATGAGGCAGGGGCGGGGCGCAATGGGGATTATGCCTCGAGCGCGGAGTAGTCGATGGCTTTCAGGCGGGGCTGTTTGGGGCCCATGCGGGGGACGCAGTCCAGCAGGGCCTTGGTGTAGGGGTGCTGGGGATTGCGGAGGATTTCATCGACGGGGCCGGTCTCGACGATCTCGCCACGGAACATGACGGCGACGCGGTCCACGACGCTGCGGATGATGCCGAGATTGTGGGTGATGAGGATGATGGACATGTCGAGATCACGGCGCAGCTGGGCGAGCAGGTCCATGATCTGCTTTTGAATGGTGACATCGAGAGCCGTGGTGGGCTCGTCGGCGATGAGGAGCTGGGGCTGGGTGCAGAGGGCCATGGCGATCATGACGCGCTGCTGCATGCCGCCGCTGAGTTCGTGCGGGTAGGCACGGAGACGTTTGCGGGAATCGACGATGCCGACTTTGTCGAGCCACTTCACAATTTCATCATCGCGGCCGGCTTTGGGAACGTCCGGACGATGGAGGGCGAGGGCTTCGCCGATCTGAGTGCGGATGGTGAGGACGGGATTGAGGGAAGTCGTTGGCTCCTGGAAGATGTAGGCGATCTCCTTGCCACGAATAGCGCGCAGCTCGCGCTCGTTCATCTCGAGGATTTCGTGGCCGTTTAACGTCATCTGGCGTGCGGTGATGGCGGCGGGAGGCTCGGGGAGGAGGCGGGCGAAGGAGAGAGCGGTGGCGCTCTTGCCGCTGCCGCTTTCTCCGACGAGGGCGATGGACTCGCCGCGTTTGAGCTCGAGGCTGATGCCTTTGACGGCTTTGACCGGAGCTGCATCATGGCGGCTGAATTCGATCTGCAGATCGCGGATGCAGAGCAGCGGGGCGTCTTTGGAAGGAGTGGATTCGGCGGACATGAGGCTCAGGAGAGTCGAGGGTGAAGGATGCGACTGACTTGGATCAAACACAAGGCGGCAAGCGCGATGCCGCCGCCGGATTGAAGGAGAGCAGTGGGATCGGAGAAAGTCTGGGACGCTTCCTGCACGGAGGCGATGGCGAGGGGGCGGTAGAGGCTGGCAAGGGGTGCGGCGAATTTTTCGATGAGGCGGGGCTGCAAGGCACAGGCTGCCGCCAAGCCCAGGAGGGTCTGGGCGGAGACGGAGCACAGCCACGAGGCGACCATACGACGCTGCACGGGGGCGATGTGCAGGCGCCAGGTCATTTCCTTCGAGGAACCGAAAGCGCGGGAGACCTCCAACGGCAGCCGGGCTTTCGCCTGGTTCCAGGCCTGGAGCCAGCCGGCGCTGCTGGAAAGGAGCGCGGCGAGTCCGAGCCCGGGGATCCACAGCAGGGATGACCATGAAAGAAGGGGAAGAAGGCCGAGAGCCCAAAACAACCAAGGCTGCGAGGCGAGTGTGGAGACTCTCCCCCTGGAGGGCTGCCAAGAGCCCGGCAGCAGGCAAGCCGTGGCGCAGAGGAGAGACATCATGGCCGCGCCGGTGGCGAAGCCGAGCGCGATGGCCTGTGCGTCCGCGGCATGCATGCTCTGGGCCATCCAGCCGCCCCAGCCCATGAAATGCAGAGCGTCCTCTATGATGATGAGATAGACCGGCGCGACGAGGCTGAGCGATTGGAGACGCACACGCAGCAGCGGCAGCAGCTGACGGAAATGGTGAAGCCAGAGACGTGAGGACGCGGGAACGCCGCGAGCGCGCAGGGAGAAATCCAGATTCTGCGGCACCCTGCCATCCATGATGACGGCGTGAATCATCTCGCCGCACAAGGGCAAAGCCAAGATGAGGGAGGGGGCAAGATGCAGCCAGAGAGCCTGAGCGAACCAAACGCGGCCGGAGGCGTGGGTGTCAGGGAAAGGCGCAGGCATGAGCGACTCAACAGGCCAGCCGAGCGAGCCGATGCAGCCGCTGACGAAGCCCCAGGCCAGCACCACGATGGGCAGGCAGGCGAGAGCGCGGCCGAGAAAGGCGAACAGTCTTTCCGCATGTGAGCCCCACTGGCGGGCATGCAGGCCGACGACGAGGCCGATGCAAAGCGCCAGCAGCAAGCTGATGACGAGAACGATCATGCTGGAGGTGCAGAGGCGCCAGAGATCGGGCGTAGCAGAAGGGGCGGGATGATGAGGAAAGAGATACGCCATTCCCGCCGCTGCCAGGCCGCCGGCCAGCAGGCGCAGAGGCAGCCAGCGTGGGGATGAGGAGAATGGCTGCTGGGTCGTCATTCCGGCAGGCGCATTTGGGGTTTGATGCCGGGGGCTGGCGGCGGCTCTTCATCGCGGGAGCGAAGCTGGAGCTTGATGGCGGGGGCGGATGGCGGGCTCTTCGCTGAGAGCGTCAGCGTTTGCAGTGTCCAGTCTGAGACCGGTCCGGGGGCGGAAACTGGCTCGCGCAGCGTGGGCATGGCAGCGGCTTCGTCATGCGTGGTGAAAAGAGTGAGCATGGGGTGCATGGGCAGCAGGCTGGCCTCCAGCTCACGCACCCGTTTTGGCACTTGGTCGGGGTCAAACTCGGCGGCCAGGGCGTCTAGCTTGAGATCAATCTGAGGATCGGCGATGCCGCAAAAATTGGTGCCTCCGGGCTTGGCAAGGGAGGAGTGCCACCAGGGACGCTGATCCCATGAAACTTCGAAACGCTGATCGAGCAGCACGGCATCAAAACGGTGCTCGTGGAGGCGCTGCGAGAGGGTCAGGGCATCGGGCGCGAATTCGACCTGCACTTTGGCGCCGAGCCGGCGCCACTGTGCCACGAGGAGATCCGCGGCACGGGTATGCAACTCGTCTCCGCCGGGCACGAGCAGCGTAAACTGGAGCGACTGCCGCGCGCTGCGCGCGATCCCTTCGACATCGCGCGGCCAGCCGGCATCGGCGAGAATCTGGCGGGCATGCTCGAGCTGAAACGGCTGACTTTTTGCGTGGGTGCTGAACCACAGGCCAGGAGCAAAGAGGCTGGCATCCGCACGGCCTAGACGCCCGGGCAGGGAGCGAATGAGTTCATCGCAGTCAGTGGCGAGGGTGAGAGCCTCTCTGCAAAAGGGGTGCTGCAATACCTCATGCCGGGTGTTCCACAGTACGACGAGGCGCTGACGCGGAGGGGTGTAGCGCAGCTGCTCCTCACGGGTGCGATCCTCGGCAGGCCAGAGGATATCCACCGTGTGAGTGCGAACGCCGATCTGCGTCATCAGCGGAGAGGCGATGAAATTGAACAAGAAGCGCGGGAGATTTTTGTCCTTCTGCACGGGTGTGAGCAACAGGGTGCGGGAATCCCGAACGGCGATGCGATGGGTTCCGGCACCGGGTGGCGCATGGGCGACGAAATCGGAGTCCTGGGGAGCTGGGTGCTGGCGCAGCCAGGCGGCGGGCAGCATGGGCAGATTGACCAGCACGCAGAGCGCGGTGCCCTGGCGGCGGCGGAAGGAGATGTGCAGGCGCGAGCCATTTTCCTGCGCCTCTGTGGTCTGGATGTTGCCGAGCGCCTCGCGGTTTGGCAGGGGCCACTCGTTGCCACGAAGAAAATCGATCGTGGCTCGGGCGTCTTCGGCGGTGACCGGAGTACCGTCAGCCCAGTGCTGGCCAGGGCGGATGTCGAGATCGAGCACTGGTTCGCTCAGGGCGCCGACTTCGCCGAGCGGATTGATGGCGGCTGGTTCAGTGGTGCCGGAGTCCAGGAAATGGTGCAGGTCCTCGAGCAGGCGCGGCGACTCTCCTGCAACGACGATTTCGCAGGCATTGGCACCATCAAACCAGACGCGCTGAACAAGGCGGGCCTGGGACGACTCGGCCATGAAACGTTCCCAGGATTTGCGCAGCGGAGAAGTGCGCTCGATGCGCCAGAAGACGACTGGCTTGAGATCCTGTGAGGCGATGAGTTCAAAGGCCTGGCGCACACCCGCGGAGTTGGGTTCGGAAAAGCTCAGCAGCAGGCGGTTTTCCAGCACACGTGCGGAACTGAGGCGCCACTCGGCCCAGCGGTTTTTTTCGCCGATCTGAGCCTGCAGAAGCTCCTGCGCTTTTTTGGCGGCGGCTTCATCCACGAACCAGCAGGTGACGTCCTGGGTCCAGCGCCAGTACTCGGCGAGTCCGGGCTGGAGCGTGCCCTCCGTGCCGAGCCGAATCAGGGGCTCGTGAACGAGTTCTGCGATCTCCCGCTCGACTTCTGTGGCGGGGAGAAAGGGATGCAGCACGGGAGCGGTCTGCGGGAGCATGACGACCACGCCGTCAGTGCGGTCCGCATGGCTGCGGCGGGATTCCTGCACCGACCACCAAGCCACCGCCGCGACGAGCAACGGGAAGCCAAGGGTTAGGATGCGGGGCAAAATCATGCGCAGGGCAAAGCTAGAGCGTGCGCCTCACGGCGGCAAGACATCCCTAGATGCCACTCATGATGCCGTCATCCGTGACCTGGATGCGCTCCGCGGCGGGGACCTTTGGCAGGGCGGGCATGCGCATCATGGTGCCGGTGAGGGCGACGAGGAAGCCGGCGCCGTTGGCGATTTCGAAGTCGCGCACGGTGATGGTGAAGCCGCGCGGACGGCCGCGCTTTTTCGCATCGTCCGAGAGAGAGTCCTGCGTCTTGGCCATGCAGAGCGGCAGCTTGTCGAAACCGCTGCGGGCAAAGAGCGCCAGCCGGACTTTCGCCTCTTCGGTGAGCACCACGCCATCGGCTCCGTAGATTTTGGTGGCGATGGCGGTGAGCTTGGCTTCGACGCTGTCTTCGGGCTGATAGAGGAAGGGGAGCGGCCGGGACTCCGCAGGAATGGCGGCGAGGACTTTTTCGGCGAGTTCGACCGCACCATCTCCGCCTTCGCCAAAGACATTGGCGGTGGCGCTGGGAACGCCACGGGAACGGCAGAACTCGTGCACGAGAGCGAGCTCATCCGGGTGGTCGTTGGTGAACTGATTGATGGCGACGATGACGGGGCGCTGGAACTGGGCGGCGCTGTCCAGATGAGCGGCCAGATTATCCAGGCCGCGGCTGAGAGCAGCGGTGTCGGTTTGTGTCAGCTGATCAAGAGCGACGCCGCCATGCATCTTGAGAGCGCGCACGGTGGCGACGATGACAATGGCGGAAGGCGCGAGTCCGCTCTGGCGGCACTTGATGTGCATGAATTTTTCACCGCCGAGATCGAAGGCGAAGCCGGCCTCTGTGACGGCGTAGTCGGCATGGGCGAGGGCCATGCGGGTGGCGAGCACGGAGTTGCAGCCGTGGGCGATATTGGCAAAGGGGCCGCCATGGAGGAAGGCGGGCACGCCTTCGAGGCTCTGCACCAGATTGGGCGGCAGGGCCTCGCGAAGGAGGGCCAGCAATGCGCCGGTGACGCGGAACTCCCTGGCATAGACGGGATCGCCCTCAGCGGTGAAGCCGACGACGATGCGCTCGAGACGACGGCGCAGATCCGGCAGTGACTCGGCGAGGCACATGATGGCCATGATCTCGGAAGCGGCTGTGATGTCGAAGCCTGTGGCGCGTTCGGTGGGCTTGCCGACGGCGGTGCGGACGCTGCGCAGGGCGCGGTCGTTCATGTCCATGACGCGCTTCCACAGGACGCGATCGGGGGAGAGGCGCGCATCGCCGAGAAAGAGATGATTGTCGATGACGGCGGAGAGGAGATTGTGCGCGCAGGTGATGGCGTGGAAATCTCCGGTGAAGTGAAGATTGATGGACTGCGCGGGACGGACGGAGCTTTTGCCGCCGCCGGTGGCGCCGCCTTTGCGGCCAAACACGGGCCCCATGGAAGGCTGGCGCAGGGCGAGCGCGACGCTCTGGCCGATCTTCTTCAACCCTTGCGCGAGGCCGACAGAGACAGTCGTTTTGCCTTCGCCAGCAGGAGTGGGGGTGATGGCGGAGACGAGGATGAGTTTTCCGCGCTGCGGCTTTTCATGCAGTGCCTTGAGGCTGACCTTGGCCATGTGGCGTCCGTGCAGAATGAGGTGCTCGGGATCAATACCGAGGTCGGCGGCGATGGGGGAGATGTCCGGGTGCATGCGGGATGGAGGCGCGCAGAATGGCAAGGGCTGGAGTGAAGCAAAGGGTTTTTCCATCGCAAGGATGGGCGAGCAGGCGCTGTTTTCAGCAAGGCATGTCCCCTTTCCTGACCTTTTCACTTTCCCGTACTTGCCTGTTCATCGTCCTGAGTGCAAGCGCGCTGCCTGGGGAGGAACTGCAGCCGCTCATCACCACAACGGGCAAGGCGCTGGTGAGCGAAGATTTTTCGGGGGCGGAAATGCCGAAGGTTTTTCGCACGCTGGAGAGCGGGGAATCGTTCAGCATCGTCGAGGGGGCCTTGCAGGCAGTCTCGCGGGCAGGACAGAAGCAATCCACGCATGGGGTGATCGTGGCGAAGGCGCATGATCTCACGCTGTCGTTCGCGGTGAAATTCATCAAGCCAGGGGCGCTGTACATCGGCGTGGACGGCTACAAGGAGCAATACAAAGGGAACACCCATCTGGTGCGCTTTGAGCTGACGCTGGAACGCATGGCGTGGGATCAGCACCGCGGCGGGCCGGAGTCGAAGCAAGCGGTGGGCGAGGCGATGAAGGCTGCGCGTGCCGCAAAGAAGGAGATGCCGAAGGCGACGCCGGAACAGCTCGCGGACCCGAACTTTTTCCGCATCGAGGCGCTGGCTTCAAAGGAGATCAAATGCGCAGTAGATGAATGGCACGAGGTCATGATTGAGGTGAGCGGCAATGAACTCGTGGCGCAGGTGGATGGTGAAAAGCTGGCTGTGACAGCCGAGTTTGCGGACGCTATGAAGAGCCGGCTTGGCTTTGGACTGACCAAGGGTGGGACGGTGCTGATTGACCGGGTGCGGATTTATGAGAACACGCCGCGGAAGGGAACCGAGGCTACTCCTCAAAAATAGCCACGTGGATGGTGCCGTCGGCTTTGATCCATGCGTGAAACATGCCGGGGGTGTTGAAGGGGGTGGAGATGTTTCCGGAGGAGTCGAGGGCGATGAGGCCGCCTTTGCCTTCATGTTTGGGCAGCACTTCGTGGATGACGCGGCGGGCGGCGGTGGCGACATCGCTTTTGGCATACTTCATGTGGGCGGCGACATCGTAGGCGACGACGGAGCGGATGAAGGATTCGCCGTGACCGGTGCAGGAGACGGCACAGGCGCCATCCTCGGCATAGGTGCCGGCACCGATGAGGGGTGAGTCGCCGGCGCGACCGGGCCGCTTGTTGGTGAGGCCGCCGGTGGAGGTGCCTGCGGCGAGGTGGCCGGCTTTGTCCAAAGCGACGGCACCTACGGTGCCTGTGCGCAGAGTGAAATCGGTGATGGGAGTGGCGGAGGCCTGCGCCTTCTGGACTTTGCGCAGGCGCTTCTGCTGCTCCGGTGTGATGAAGTACTCCATCGGCTCAAAGGGGAGCTTGCACTCTTTGGCAAAGGTCTCGGCCCCCTGCCCTACCAGCAGGACGTGCGGTGTGCGCTCCATGATGAGGCGGGCGAGGCGAACGGGATTGCGCACACCGGTGACGCAGGCGGCGGCACCCGCAGTGTGCTTCTGGCCGTCCATGATGGAGACGTCCATCTCGACGGTGCCCGCAGAGGTGAGGGCGGAGCCGCGTCCGGCATTGAAGAGGGGCGAGTCTTCCAAAATGATGATGGCGGCCTGAACGGCATCGAGACTGGTGCCGCCTTCACGCAGGATTTTGTGGCCGCCTTGCAGGGCTTCTTCGAGCACCTTGCGGCACTCCGCCTCTTTCTCTGCTGACAAGTCCGCACGTGCGACACCCGCACCGCCGTGGATGACGAGGGTGATGGGGGCATCGGCGGCGAAGGAGACGGCATGAAGCGCGAATGTGGCGAGGATGAGGCGCAGGGTTTTCATGAGGCTTAACGGGTGGTGGGGACGAGGTGTTCGCGCAGGGCGCGGGCCACGGCGGCGGCGCGGCTGTGGACCTTGAGCTTGGCAAAAAGATTGCGCGTGTGCGTGCCGGTGGTGTGGATGCTGACGCCCATGCGGTCGGCGATTTCCTTGGCGGTGAGGCCTTCCACCATGTGCACGAGAAGCACGCTTTCGCGCGGTGAGAGAGCGATGGGCGCAGCCACGGGCTGTGTGAGCTTGGCGAGCATTTTGATGACGCTGCGGGCCACCTTGGGAGACATGGGCGAGCCGCCTTCGAAGGCTTCGACGATGGCCTCGGCGACTTCTTCGGCAGCGGCGGTTTTTAACAAATAGCCACAGGCGCCGGCACTGACGGCCTGGCTGATTTTTGCCTCGTCCTCAAAGACGGTGAGGATGATGACGCGGCAGTCGGGAGCGAGGCGGTGGACATCGCCAATGATCTCCAATCCGCTGCGTCCTGGCAGACCGACATCGAGCAGCATGACGTCCGGGTGTTCGGTGCGCGGCGCAGCACGCAGCGCGGCGAGCATGCTCTCTGCATCGGAAAACGCGCAGGCCTGGGCCATGGCGCGGTCATCGCTGCAGAGGCGCTGCAAGGAGCGGCGGAAGACGGCGTGGTCTTCGATGATCCAGACACGGATGGGTGGGGTGCTCATGCTCATGGCTTGATTCAGCGGGCGGGCCAGCGGTGGGTGCGGGGCAGATCCAGGCGGATGCGCGTGCCACCACCGGGTGACGAGGCGATGTCCAATGTGGCATGCATGGCGCGGGCGCGCTCGCGAAGATTGTTCAGGCCGTGGCCGCCGCTTTTTTGCGCGGAGTCGAAGCCGATGCCATCATCGCTGATTTCGATGCGCAGGCCGTCGGCGGCTTCGCCGAGATGGAAGCGCACGTTTTGGGCGCGGGCGTGGCGGGCGATGTTGTGCAGGGCTTCCTTGCAGAGCAGGTAGAGTTCACGGCGGGTCTCCAGATCTGGCTCTTGTGTGGCGGAGAGGGTGCAGTCAAGCGTGTGGCCGCGGAGCAGGCGCTCGGCGAGGCCGCGCAGGACTTCGAGCCAGTCCTGCTCTCCGCCGTGCTTTTGCGGAATCATGAGGCGCACCATGTCGCGCATGGAGTCGGCGCTTTCCGCGGCGACGCGTTCGATGTCGCCGAGATCCTCCCGCAGGGTTTCGAGGGTCATGCCGGACTTGCGAGCGAAGGAGCAGATGAGGCGGATGCTGCCGAGATTGGAGCCGATCTCGTCGTGCAGATCTCGGGCGAGTTTTTCCTGCAGACGCCGGGCATCCCGCAGGCGGTGGCGGTGCTGCCGCCAGACGATCATGCAGGCGAGCAGGCTGATGGCGATGACGCAGGCCACGCTGCCGTAAACGAGAGTGCGCTGGGCGCCCGCGATCCAACGCGAGCGTGCGGCGATGAGGCCCGCACGCTCCTGCTCCAGCAGGCGGCGCTGGTCGAGCTGTGCGAGCCATGCGGGCACGGAGATGAGGCGGCCGCTTTCGGTAAGGCCGTCGGTGAGAGCGGCGGGAGACCAAGCGGCATCGTCCAGGACATCACTGGCCTGCACGCTGGCTTTGAGCGCGACGTTTTCCCCTTTGGCAAAGGCCTGCACTTCGGCGATGGCGAAGACGAAGTCCTCATTGCGTTCCCAGAGCTGCGTGGCGGTGATGCGCAGGTAGCGGGCAGGAGTGTGGCCGGCGTGAAAGCTCACCAAGTTCATGCCATACACGGGCGGGCGACGCGGGAGAATCTCATGCAGCAGTTTGGCATCGCTGAAATCGGGCTGCGTGGCGGCCTCGATCTTGCAGCGCATAGGGAAACCGTACTCGAACCACAGGGGGGCTTCGCGGCGGCGCACGGGCACGAGGCAAACTTCATCGAGTGGAACGATTTCCGGGAAGGTGAGGGTGACCCATTTCACCTCATCGGCTTGCCTGGCGACGGCGCTGTGGAAGCCGAGGCGTCCGCCTGCCGACGGTGCCACGGGAAGGCCAAGCGGCGTGATCATGTCCACCAGATTCAGCCGAGACCAGGAGCCAGGGTATTCGTGAGTGCTGCTGGCGGTGACGGCGGCCCCGGCCGCGACATTGCGATCTCCAGAGAGGACCATCAGCTCCGAAAGAGCGAGGACGTGGGAGCCATCCCGGTGCCATGGCTGAGTGGCGGTGAAGCGTACGCGTTTGACGGGCTGCGGGCTGAATTTGGCGAGGACGGGATAGCCTCCGGTATTGGGGTAGTCCTGTGCGGTGGCATCCAGCACGAGATGGCAGGTGCCTTGTTCGTCGAAGGTTTCGAGCCTGAAGCGGGTGGGGAATCCGTAGCCGGAAATCATACCGCTGGGGCCTTTGGCCAGTGGCGGCACAAGCACGATGGTGTCTGCCTCCTCCGTCTGAGGCAGGGTGACCTCGACCCAAAGCTGCTCTTCTTCTGGCGTGTAGGCAGTTTTGAAACCGGCGGTGCCGCCGCTGTTGATCTGGGTGAACTCAGGCAGGGTGCGCAAGGTGTCATCAATGACGGCGATGCGCTGCTCCGTGCGGCGGAGATCCGCGTGCAGCCAGAAGGCGAGGCGCTCGGCCCATTGCGAATCGCTGCTCTGGGCGAGCATGGCGAAGGCAAAGAAGGATGCGTAAAACTTCATCGACGGCGCGGAGTGTAATCGGGAACAGCGCGGCGTCGTTTCACTAATTTTAGTGAAAGGACAATCTGCCACTGCTGGCCCAGAGTCCGCGCCATGAAAGCCTACCCACTCCTGCTGGCGACTGCCATGCTGTTCGCGACCCCGGCACAATCTGTGGAGATGAAGCCGGGGGCGGGCCGGTTTGATTTCACACAGGCCGGCAAAACGCTGCCGGTGTGGTATTACCTGCCAGCCGATGCCAAGCCGGACACACAGGTGCTCTTCGTGATGCACGGGGTGAAGCGCGATGCGGAACGCTACCGCGACGAGTGGCTGCCGCATGCCACGGAGCGCGGGTTCATCCTGGTGACGCCGGAGTTTTCCGAAAAGGATTTCCCAGGCAGCGGTGGCTACAACACCGGCAACATGGTGGATTCAAAAGACAGGCCGCTGCCACGCGAGCAGTGGTCATTCAGCTTTCTTGAGCCGATCTTTGACGCGGTGAAAAAGGCGGCGCACAACCACAATGAGCGCTACTCCATTTACGGGCACTCTGCGGGGGCGCAGTTTGTGCATCGCTACCTGTTCTTCATGCCGGAGGCACGCGTGGCCCATGCGGTGGCGGCGAATGCCGGATGGTGGACGCTGCCGGATCTGAAGGTGGATTTCCCCTATGGTCTGCGTGGCAGCATTTTGAACGAAGACAGCCTGAAGGCCATTTTGCAGAGGCCATTGATCGTACTGCTGGGCACGGCAGACACGGATCCGAATCACTCCAACCTGCGCAAGACGGCGGAGGCCGAGGCGCAGGGGCCGTATCGCCTGGCACGCGGGCAGTTTTTCTATGCCTCCGGGCAGCGGGAGGCGAAAGCGCTGGGAGTGCCGCTGGCGTGGAAGCTGGCGACGGCACCGGGAGTGGGGCATGTGGACAAGGACATGGCGCCGTATGCGGTGGAGGAACTGTTTGGCAGGAGCACGACAAGCCGCGCGGTGACAAACACGATCAAGGACAGCACGGCGCATGTGAGAGTGCTGTTTGGCGGAGATACGAATCATGGCGAGAGCTACCAGGATGAGTATGGCAAGACCAGCGAAGGGAATATCTTGAAGAAGCAGGGCTATGAGCACGGCCTGGGCCAGCTCGGCAAGCTGCTGAGCGCGGTGGATTACCGCATCCTCAATCTGGAAACGCCGCTGACGACGAAGCATGAGAGCCCACTGGCAGGAAAAGATTATCTTCATTACAGCGACCCCGTGAAATCGCCCGCGGCGTTTCAGAAATATGGCCCGATCGCGTACTCGCTGGCAAACAATCACACGATGGACCAAGGCGCGGATGGACTGGCGGACACAAGCGCGGCGCTGAAGGCGGCGGGAGCGCAATCATTTGGCGCGGGCGGAACGATCACGGAAGCAGCGCGGCCTTTGATCCAGAGCTTCAAGCTGGGCGAGCACGCCTTCACGCTGGCGATCTTTGGCGCCTTTGAATATCGCAAAAATTACGACGAGGATTTTCACTTCTACGCAGGTGCCGACCTGCCGGGCACGGCCCCCGTGGACGTGGACATTGTGCGGAAAGCCATCGTGGAGGTAAGGAAGCGTACGCCAGCTGCCTTCGTCGTCTATTTTGTGCACTGGGGGGACAACTATGCGTGGAAGAGCGAGGAGCAGACGAAGACGGCGCATGCCCTGCGCGCAGCAGGTGTGGACCTCATCGCGGGGCATGGCGCGCATACGATGCAGGAGATCGAGCATGACACGCGGGGGTGGATTTTTTACAGCCTGGGCAATTTCCTTTTCAATGCACGGGGCCGCTACACCGCGCACAAGGCGCCTCCGTACAGTCTGCCGCTGGTGGTGGATTTTCACATGCAAAACGGCCGTCTGCAGGCGGGGCTGAGGGTTTATCCCATCGTGAGCGACAACCAGGTGACGGGCTATCAGCCGCAGTTTGTCTCGAAGCAGGTGCTGGGGGAAATTTACAGTCTGCTTGCTGACAAGAGCGGCTGGGACCCGGCCACGCGGGCCGAGGTGAAGCAGGGCGGCGATGAGATAGGATCTTACCTGGAGTTTCCGCCGGTGAGCGTGGCGAAATAAGGCTGGGCGAAGGAAAAGGCTCCTGATATAAAGACAGAACTTTCACGTCTTGATTGCCAACATGAGAATTCGTCCCTTTACCCTGCTCGCCGTCACCACCGCTCTGGGAGCCACATGGCTGATCGCCCAGGTCACCTCACCTGAGGGAAAAAAGGGAGGCATCGAAGCACGCCTCGCGATGGCGCTGAAGCTGTATCCGGATTCAGATGCCGACAAGAACGGCACGCTTTCGATCGACGAGGCGATGAAGTATCTGGAAGCGCATCCGGAGCTGAAAGCGGTGCTGGCTTCCAAGACCAAGTCCAATGGACCGAGCACCGGCAAGCCCGGTGAGAACACCACACCTGCCTCTGCAGGACTGCCCTCGGGCCCACGTGTGTTTGTGTGCGCTCACAGCTTCATGATTTTCACCGCAACGATGCTGCCTAAAATGACGGAGGCGGCGGGGATCGGATATCAGGATGCGGGGCGGCAGATGATCGGCGGCTCGCGTACGCAGCAGCATTGGGATGTGCCGGATGAAAAGAACCTGGCGAAGAAGGTGCTGCGGGAGGGCGGCGTGGACGTGCTGACGCTCTCCCCGCACATGCTGCTTCCGGATGAAGGCATCGACAGCTTCACGAAGCTCGGGCTGGAAAAGAATCCGAACCTGCGGGTGCTGGTGCAGGCCTCATGGCCGGCTCGGGATGGAAATCTGACCGGGGACTTTCACAACGCTCAGCGCAATGACGCCACGGTGGAAAGCCTGCGCAAGCTGCATGCGATGCAGCGCGAGCAGTGGAACACCAAACTCGAGGCCCAGGTGAACGCGCTCAATGCGGCCGTGGGCAAGGAGGCCGTGCACATCGTGCCAGTGGGAGATGCGGTCTGTGCGCTGCGCGAACGCGTGGTGGAGGGCAAGGCGCCCGGCATCGCCAAGCAGGCGGATTTGTTCAGGGATGATCTCGGACACCCTCAGCCGGCGCTTTCCGTGCTGGTGACGTACTGCCACTTCGCAGCCATCCATCAGCGCAATCCGGCGGGACTGCCAGTGCCCGAAGCCATCAAGGACAAGCCGCAGGCAGCGGAGCTGAACGCGCTGCTGCAGCAGATCGCGTGGGAAGCGGTGACGAAATATCCGATGAGCGGCGTGAAAGTGGCGGCGACGCATTGACGACTGGTCCTGGTCTCCGCACCTCAGAGAACCAGCACACCGTCCATGCATCCCATGCGTCTCATCCTTGTACTTCTGGCTTTGTCTTCGGGCACGGCACTGGCCGAATTCTTCGACACTGACTCGCGCAGTTTTTCGCAGACGGCGAAGGCGGTGGTGCATGCAGATTTGGCGAAGATGGAGCCGGCAGCTGCGCTGATCACGGGCAAGCGGCTGAAGGGGAAGTGGAAGATGATCCCCTTCTCCACGGAGGAGATGAAAGGCACTGCGCTGTCGATCTACAGCGGGACCAATCCACCGGTGGTGAAGCTGCCGCTGGAGGAGCGTGGCTGGCATGCGGTGTATGTGGGGCTGGCGACGACTTCGGGGGGCTTCAACATCGGGGGGAACGGCATCAAGGCGAAGCTCAGCGACGAGCCGGTCTACAAGCGAATGGCCAATAATCTGGCGCTGCTGAAGAACCGCCGCGCGGTGATTCAGGAATGCTTTCTCACGGTGGCGAATCTGAACGGCCAGTCGGTTGAGATCTCGCCGATGCCAGGGCTGCCGGCGACGGTCTGCTATGTGAAGACGGTGCCGCTGACGGAGGCGGAAGTGAAGAAGAGCCAGGCGCAATCAAAGCAGCGCACTTCCATCGCCACCTTTGACGGGCATAGCTGGATCTGGCCGTTCAAGCCCACGACGGCGGAGGAACTGGCGGAGGAGTTTCGCGGCTTTGAAACCACCGACATTGGCAAGTGGTGGTTTCAGGTGACGGGGTCTGACCTGGTGTGCTATCCGAGCAAAGTCGGGACTTATCCGGGAGAAGGCACGGTTGATTTTCCGAACGGCACGTATGCGATCTATACCAAGTCGCTGGAGACGCTGTTCAAGAAAGGGATGAATCCTCTGAAGGTGGCGCGGGATGCGGCGAAGGCGCAGGGGGCGGAGTTTCATGTGATGCTGCGGCCGGCGGGCTGGGTGGGATCGATGCCGTATGAGGAGACCTTCAACAGCAAGTTCTTCTATGCCCACCCTGAGTGGCGCTGCTACGACCGGGATGGCACGCCGACGTTTTTTATGAGCTACGCCAATCCCGAAGTGAGGAAGCATTTGATCGAGATTTTTCGTGAGACGCTGGAGCTGCAGCCGGAGGGGGTGGGCTTTGTGTTCAACCGCGGGATGCCGCTGATGCTGTGGGAGGATGCATTTTGCGAGCGCTTCAAAGCGATGCACAACGCAGACGCGAAAACGGTGGAGGACGATGATCCGCGCATCCATGCGACGCGTGCGGCGATCATGACCGACTTCATGACGGAGGTGCGGGCGCTGCTGGATGAAACGGCGGCGAAGCAGGGGCGCAAGGAGCCGTATAAGATCTCGCTCGGCACGTTTGCGAAGGAGGCGGACAACCAGCGCTGGGGGCTGGATCTGCCGAACTGGATTCAGAAGGGACTGGTGGATGACCTGGCGACGACGTGGTTTGCCTATCACACCTCCTTTGAGAAGACGCCGGGGCAGATCGACATGGAGTATTACCGCCGCATCACCAAAGGTACGAAGACGAAGGCGTATCCGATGGTGATCGCGTGGAAAACGGGCGCGCCGAAGGAGCTGTGCAAGAAGGCTGCGGGGTATCTGAGCGCGGGAGATCCCGGCGTGGCGATATGGGATCCGCAGGTGATGAAGGGATGGCCGGACAATTCCCCCGGCAATGTGTTTGATGTGCTCGGCAGGCTCGGACACCGCGATAATCTGCTGCGCTGGGCCAAGGACGGCATGCCCGAGCCGCTGACGATTCCACTGACACGGCTG
The DNA here is from genome assembly GCF_044222565.1 of Prosthecobacter sp. Lineage (GTDB taxonomy): Bacteria > Verrucomicrobiota > Verrucomicrobiia > Verrucomicrobiales > Verrucomicrobiaceae > Prosthecobacter. The sequence continues at coordinate 72,898 of NZ_JBGANA010000012.1, read as the reverse complement.
GATGAAAACTACTTCAGCCGCTGGTTTCCGAACACGGGATTCTGAGTTTGTTTGCACCCACCAACCCAACCATGAAAAAGAGCCTTCTCCTCGGCGTGCTGCTGGCATGCTCCGCCACCGCCGCCGACTTTGTGCCAGGCAAGAGTGTCTTCGGCGAGCAGAGGTACATCGAGTACATCCCCGGTGACCTGCCGCTGGTGGTGTGCTCCCCACATGGAGGACGCGAGACGCCGGAGAGCATTCCCGACCGCAAGGAGGGCGTGGTGCAGCCGGATGCCAACACGCAGGAGCTGGCGCGTGCTTTTGCCGATGCCGTCCATGCGCGCACAGGGCGCCACATGCACCTCATCATTTCCAATCTGCACCGCAAGGAACTGGATCCGAACCGTGAAATTGTCGAGGCCGCGCAGGGAAGCCCCATCGCTGAAAAGGCCTGGAACGAGTATCATGGTTACATCGCGCAAGCCTGTGCCGCAGCGGTAAAACAGCATGGCGTGACCTTCTTCATCGACCTGCATGGGCAAAGCCATCCGGACGTGCGCATCGAGCTGGGGTATCAGCATTCGGCCAAGGATCTCGCCGCGAGTGACGCACAGCTCAACGGCCCGTCCTTCGTGGCCAAGAGCAGCATCCAGCTCATCGCCATGCAGTCCAAGGAGTCGTATTCCCAGATCGTGCGCGGTCCGGCCAGCCTGGGGGCGCTGCTGGAAAGGAGGGGCTACTTTGCCGCGCCGAGTCCGCGCATGCCTTCACCAGAAGAGCCTTTCTTCACCGGTGGCTACACTGTGCGGCGCTATTGCGTGGCCAAAGATCATGTGACCGGACTGCAGATCGAGACCTACAAACCCAAACTGCGTGACACCAAGGAGAGCCGTGAAAAATTTGCAGCAGCTCTGGTGGATGTGCTCGCCGAATACCTGCCCGCAAGGCTGGGGCTGCAGCTGGACGGCACACGGGCCTCTTCAAAAGCGAAATAATCACCATGATCATTAAACCTGTCCTTCTAATGCTCCTCACGGCCTCCATGGCGAGTGCCGAACCATTGGTACAAAATCTCTGGCCCGGTACGCCTCCGGGTCCGCTGCCTCAGACGCAGGGTGAGGAACGTGACCTCACCAAGCCGGAGGACAAGCTCATCGCGGGACGTCGCATCATCAAACTGGGACACGTGAGCACGCCGCAGATGCAGGTGCACCTGCCGCCCAAGGAAAAGGCGAACGGCGGCGCGGTGCTGGTGTGCCCGGGAGGTGGATTTTCGATTCTGGCGTGGGACCTGGAGGGCACCGAGATCGCGGAATGGCTGAACACATTGGGCTTCGCGGCGGTGGTGGTGAAGTATCGTGTGCCCACCGGCATGCTGGAGAAAGGGGTGGATGAGTCGGGGATGTCCACAGTCCGTGCGCTCGGTCCGCTGATGGACGCGCAGCGGGCGGTGAGCCTGACGCGGGCGCATGCAAAAGAGTGGGGCATTGATCCGACGCGGATCGGCATCATGGGTTTCTCCGCGGGAGGAGAGACGGCGGGGCTCTGCACCCTTCACGGAGACAAGCGCGCCTATGCGAAGATGGACAGTGTTGACGAGCAATCCTGCGCACCGAATTTTGCGTTGCTCATCTATCCCGGAGGTTTTGTGGACAAGGAGACGGGCGCTTTGAAAACGCACCTGAAGGTGACCAAGGATACCGCGCCCGTGTTTTTCGTGATGGCGGAGGACGACCACGTGGACTGTGACAACTGCACCGTGCTTTTTAATGCGCTGAAACATGCCAGCGTCCCTGCGGAGCTGCACATCTACACCCACGGCGGACACGGCTACGGACTGCGGCCCACCGATCTGCCGGTCACCCGCTGGTCCGCCCGTGCGGCGGAGTGGCTCCAGGACATGGGCCTGAACAAGAAGGCCGCTCCGTAAGGCTGTTGCGATTCTACCGTGCCTCACCCGATCTCATTTATGACAACTTCACGCCGCTCATTTCTTCGCTACACCGGCCTTGCGCCGTTCAGTCTCTGGATTCCGAGGTCTTTCGCGGAAGAGACCGGCTACTCCCTCGCACGCAGCACTCCTGAGGCGGAAGGCGTGGCGGCCCAGGGGATTCTGGATTTCATCGATGCGGTGGAGCGGGAGAAGTTTGAGCTGCACAGCTTCATGATGCTGCGGCATGGCAAGGTGCTCGCGGAAGGCTGGTGGAAGCCGTACGGGCCGGAGTTTGTGCACACGATGTACTCGATGAGCAAGAGCTTCACCTCCACGGCGGTGGGGTTTGCCGTGGCCGAGGGCAAGCTGAAGGTGGAGGACAAGGTGGTGTCGTTTTTCCCGGATGATCTGCCGGAGAAAGTGAGCGAGAACCTGGCGGCGATGACGGTGAAGGACCTGCTGACCATGTCCTCCGGCCATGAAAAGGAGCCAACCGGCGTGTGTGTGAAGTCGGAGAACTGGGCGCGCACGTTTCTGGCGCAGAACATCGCGCACAAGCCAGGGACGCAGTTCATGTACAACAGCGCGGCGACGTACATGTGCTCGGCCATCGTGCAGAGGCTCACTCACCAGACGGTGCTGGACTATCTGACGCCACGGCTGTTTGCGCCGCTGGGCATCAAGGGCATGCGCTGGGAAACCTGCCCGCATGGCATCAACACAGGCGGCTGGGGACTGAGCATTCAGACGGAGGGGCTGGCAAAGTTTGGCCAGTTCCTTCTGCAAAAGGGAAAATGGAAAGGCGAGCAACTGCTGCCCGCTGCATGGGTGGAGGAAGCCACGCGCTTTCACATCCAGCAGCCTGGAGGTGACAAGCCCGACCGGCCCAAGACGAAGAACGACTGGATGCAGGGCTACGGCTACCAGTTCTGGCGCTGCCAGGGCACGGCCTTCCGTGGTGATGGTGCCTTTGGCCAGTTCACCATTGTGCTGCCTGAGCAGGATGCGGTGATCGTGATGACGAGCGAGAACAAGAACATGCAGGGGCAGCTTGACCTGGTATGGAAACATCTGCTGCCGGCGATTGGTGCGGAGACGGCGCTGGGTGGAGATTTGAGCAGGCTCAAGACACTGGCGCTTGCACCGCAGCAGGGCAGCAAGACTTCGCCGGCCGCTGTCAGCAAGAAGTTCCAGCTCGAGGCGAATGACCTCGGGTTTAGAGATGTTTCGTTCGAGTTCCGCGATGATGCCTGCGTTTTCACCTCCGGCGAACACACCGTGACATGCGGACTCGGATCATGGCAGCGTGGTGAGGCAGCCTTCCCCGGCACACCGCCACGGCTCATCTCCGGCGGCATGCCGAAACAAACGCCGCGCTCCAAAATCGCCGCGAGCGCGGCGTGGACGGATGACAGCACGCTGGTGATGCAATGGCGCTACTACGAAACTCCGCACAGCGACCAAGTGACCTGCAAGTTCGACGGCGGCGAAGTCACGATCACTTTCCTCAGCAGCATCACCGCAATGAATCCGAAGGCGAAGGATGCGCGCGCGCCGCTGAAGGGACGTTCATCCGTGTGAACATCGCATGACAAAAGCACCATTTGCGTCGAGGAGACAGATTCATGCAACGATTTACCTGTGAGTGCGGCAATGTGCTTTTCTTTGGCAGCTCACGCTGTTTGAAGTGCGGCAGCGATGTGGGGTATGATCCGCAACGGGGCGTGATGCAGCGGGTGCGGCCGGGCAGCCCGATGAAGCGCTGCCAAAACGGTGTGAAGCACAACGTGTGCAACTGGCTGCTGCCCGCCAGCGCCGTAGCAGTGCTCTGCGTGGCCTGCCGGATGAACCGCACGATTCCTGATCTGGGCACGGAACGGAACCGCATGCTGTGGGCTCGCATGGAAATGGCGAAACGGCGGCTGATTTACACGCTGCTGCGGCTTGGCATCGGCCCGCCTTCGAAAAAGGACGACCCCAAAAACGGCCTGGCTTTTGACATCGTAAGCACGCTGTCTGATCCCAAGGTGACCATGGGCCATCTCGACGGGGTGATCACGATGGACCTGGAAGAGGCGGATGACACTTTCCGCCAGGTGAACAGACAGCAGCTCGGAGAGAGCAGCCGCACTTTGCAGGGACATTTTCGTCATGAAAGCGCGCACTACCTGTGGAAGCGCCATCTGTCCGAATTAGCGTGGGACGATCCAATGAGGCTGGCGTTTCGCGAACGCTTCGGGGAGGAGTGGACCGATTACGCAACGGCGCTCAGCAGCTACTATCAAGCCGGTGCGCCCGCAGACTGGGGGCAAAACTACATCACCGCTTACGCATCCTCCCATCCGTGGGAGGACTGGGCGGAGACGTGGTCGCATTATTTGCAAATCCTCGACGGACTGGAGACCTGTGAGAGCCTGGGCATCCAGGTGCAGCACATAGCCCTGCCGCTTGTCATTCTTCCGGTGGAGTCAGGCACACTGCCGGCGATGCTGCCTTCGGCGCCTGCTGAGGATGGTGAGTTTCTCGCGTGGTTGCAGCGCTGGATGTGCCTCTCCTCCGTGCTCAACGAAATCTCGTTCAGCCTTGGAGAGCCGCCGCTGTATCCCTTCGTCATCTCAGTGAAGGCGGCGCAGAAGCTGCGGCTCGCGCATTACTATGCCCATGCATGGGGTGTGCGTGGCAGGAAGACAGGCGAGGCTTGAGGGAGGACGCATCATGCGTGCCCGCTGAGCACTTCGTGCAAGGCGGTCAGAATGGTCTGGGCGGTGAAGGGCTTGGGCAGGAAATGCTTCACCCCCATGGCCGTGGCACGTGCGGAGCTGCCATCATTGGCGAGACCGCTGGCAGCGATGATCTTGACCTCGGGATTGAGGCGCTGAAGCACCTGGATGGTGGCCTGACCGCCCATGACCGGCATCATCATGTCCGTCACCACGACAGCGATCTCATGGCGGTGCATCGAGTAGAGCGCCACAGCTTCCGTGCCATCCGCCGCGACCAGCACCCGGTAGCCATAGTTTTCCAGAGTCTGCTGAGTGATGGCACGCACGGCAGCCTCATCATCCACGATGAGGATCAGTTCATCGCCGCCCCGCGGGTGGGTGTCATGCTGCGCCCTGGCGGTCACAGCTTCTGAACCCTCCAGGGCGGGGAAGCAGACGCTGAAGGTGGTGCCATTTCCGGGCTCGCTGTACACATTGAGAAAACCGCCATGGCTTTTGACGATGGAGAGCACCGTGGAGAGACCGAGGCCTGTGCCTTTCCCCTGCTCCTTCGTGGTGAAAAACGGGTCAAAAATCTTGTCCACCACCTCCGGGGGGATGCCGGTGCCGCTGTCCGTGACCTTGATCATGAGGTAGCGTCCTGGCTTGGAGCCGGGGGTCATGCCTGCGTAGTTGTCGTCCACCTGCAGGCAGGTGGCGGAGATGGTCAGGGTACCACCATGGGGCATGGCATCGCGGGCATTGACGCACAGATTCAGCAGCACTTGATGCAGCTGCGTGTGGTCCCCGGAGAACAAAGGCAGCTCCTTGTCCAGCTCCGAGCGGAAGACGATCTCCTTCGGGAAGGTGTCCTGCACGAGATGCTGCATGTCCTGAATGACGTGGCGGACATCGATGAGCATGCGCTCGCCTTCGACTCCGCGGGCAAAAGAGAGGATCTGCTTCACCATTTCCGCACCACGTTTGGCACTCGTCTCGATGGTGGCGAGAACGGTGAGGGCGCGTTGATCCCGGCTGGTCAGACGCAGCAGCTCGATCGACATCATAATTGGCGCCAGCACATTGTTGAGATCGTGCGCGATGCCGCCGGCCAGCGTGCCGATGCTCTCCATGCGCTGAGCGCGAAGAAACTGCTGCTCCAGCTTTTTCTTTTCCGTGATGTCACTGTTGATGGCGAGCACGGCCTGCGGACGGCCCGCGTCATCCCGCACCAAAGTCCAGCGTGCCTCGATCAAGACAGTGGCACCAGATTTCGTGACATGCTGGATCTCGCCGCTCCATTCCCCTTTGCTGAGAACAGCGGTGATGGCGCGTTCATACCCGGCCATGTCCCGGTAGAGAAAATCGCCGGTATGACGGCCTCTGACCTCCTCCGCAGTCCAGCCATAGAGCATCTCGGCGCTCTTGTTCCAGAAGGTGATGCCATGGTTGAGATCCCGCACCAGGATGGCGTCACGCGCCTTGTCCAGCAGAGAGGCCTGCTCCTGCAGCCGGTCCCGGGAGCCTTTGTGCTCAGTGATGTCCTGCGCCACACCGACCACACGATAAGCCTCCCCATGGCCATCGTGAACGGGGAAGGCCCGGTCGTGGATCCACCGCAGCGAACCATCCGGACGGATGACGCGGTACTCCTCGTCGTAGGTGCCGTCAGCCTGCTTTGTGACTGCCGCATGCAGCACACGGTCGCGGTCGGCGGGGTGAATGGCTTCCAGCCAGTTCTGCGGATTGGTTTGAAGGCTTTCGCAGGAGCGCCCCCAGATGCGTTCATACGCCGGACTGACGTAGAGCACTTTTTGCTTGGAAGTATCGGTGATCCAGAAGACTTCCTGAATGGTCTCCGCGATCTGGCGGAAGCGCTCCTCACTCTCACGAAGAGCCTCCTCGGCCATCTTGCGTTCGGTGATGTTTTCATGGGCCACGACCACCCGCAGGGGACCACCGCCACAGAAACGGGTGACCCGCACGACGAACCACCGGGGTCCACGCGGACCATGGCAGGGATATTCCATGTGAAACTCCTGCCGGCTGCCCGCCATGACAGAGCGTATGCCCTGGGCCACCTCCACCGCCTCCTCGGAGAACCTGCCGGTGGAGCGGTCACAGAGCGTGAGATAATTCTCACCCACGCCGTAGCTGGAGCCTTTGAAATTGTTTTCGATGGCGAAATGATTCCAGGCTGTATTCACTTCAATGATGGTCCCATTCTCATCCAGGATGGCGATGTGGGTGGTGAGGGCATCAAGGGTGGACTGCAGAAAGCGCTTGGACTCCAGCAATGCCATGGCGGCTTTTTTGCGTTCGGTAATGTCGCGAAACGTCCAGATCCTGCCGTAATACTGCCCGTCACTGCCGACGACCGGGGACGAGTAGCGGTCCAGCACGGTGCCGTCCTTGAGCTCCACCTCATCACGGCCCACTTCGTCCCGATGGGCATAGAGATGCCTGACCCGGTCCACAAACGGCTCGGGATTGACGACCCTGGAGGTGATCCACTCAAGCTGGTTGCGGGCGTCCACATCATCCGTAATGTGCTGCGGGATTTGGAAGATTTCGATCATGCGCTGGTTTTGCAGGATCTTCCGGCGGTGCTCGTCCACCACCATGATGCCTTCGATGGAGGCGGCGACCTGGGCTTCGAGAAAGGCCGTCTTCCAGCGCAGCTCTTTCTCACTGCGTTTCAGGTCTTCGGTAGCTTTGGCCTTGTCCCGGCGCATCTGCCCCTGCGCCAGGGCCTGCCTGATGGAGACACCGAGCCTGACCAGGCGGTCTTTGAGAAGATAGTCCGTGGCGCCGAGCCGCATCATCTCCACGGCCACGTCCTCGCCGATGGTGCCGGAAATGATGATGAAGGGAATGTCATAACCGCTCTGCTTCAGCAGCTTCAATGCGTCCGGCCCGTTGAACGTGGGCATCTCGTAGTCCGAAAGAATGATGTCGAGGTCCGGAGTCAGCTCGTCGAGGTAATCGTTCTCCGTCTCCACCCGCTGCAAGGCGGGATCAAACCCAGCCTGGCGCAGGGCGCGCAGCACCAGCTCGGCATCATTAGGATTGTCCTCCGCCAAAAGAACTCGCAACGGCTGGCTCATGTTATTTGTCCAGTATTGGAGGTTGATTGATCAGGAGCCAGTACATGCCGAGCTCCTGCACCGCGGCGGTGAAACCTTCAAAGTTCACCGGCTTGACGATGTAGCTGTTGACCCCAAGCTGGTAGCTTCTGATGACATCCACCTGCTCTTTGGAGGAGGTGAGAATGACGACCGGGATATGCTTGGTACGCGGATCGCCTTTGATGCGTTCGAGCACCTCCAGGCCATCGACCTTGGGGAGTTTCAGATCGAGCAGGATCATCTTTGGCGTGTCTTCAATCCTTCGCCCCGCATGCTCGCCTTCGCAAAAGATGAAGTCCAGGGCCTCCGCGCCGTCCCTCGCGATTTGAATGTGGTTGCCTAGGTTCGAGTTGCGCAGGGCACGCTGCGTCAGCTCCAGGTCTTCCAGACTGTCTTCGACGAGCAGTATTTCGATGATGTTGTTGTGATTCATGATGCTTTGTCTCCTTCGAGGGTGAAATAAAATGTCGCGCCTTTATCCACGGCAGCCTCCGCCCAAACCCGGCCGCCATGACGGTGAATGATGCGCTGAACGATGGCGAGCCCGACACCAGTGCCGTCATAATCCTCCGCACGGTGCAGACGCTGGAAGACGCCGAAGAGCTTGTGGGCATAGCGCATGTCAAAGCCGGTGCCGTTGTCCTTCACGAAATAGGCGTGGGGTTGTTCGTCCGTCTTGCAGCCGACTTCAATCACAGCGGAAGCACGCTTCTGGGAGTACTTGAACGCATTGGACAGCAGATTGATCCACACCTGCTTCAACAAGGCGGGGTCCCCTTCGCACGTGGGGAGACTGCCGACATGCACCGTGACATCACGGCCCTCGCGCTGACTTTTCAGGTCATCGAGGGCGTCCTGAACAAGGCTGTGGACGTCGATGACGCGCCTGGACATGGCGGCGCGGCTCAGCCGCGAGAAGCTCAGCAGGTCATCGATCAGGCTGCCCATCCGCTGAGCGCTGGTGCGGATGACCTGCAGATAGCGCTGGCCATCGGGCGGGAGCTGCGGTCCAAAGTCCTCCAGCACCGCGCGTGAGAAGCCATCCATCGCACGCAGGGGCGCGCGGAGGTCGTGGGACACCGAATAGGAGAATGACTCCAGCTCCTTGTTGGCGGCTTCGAGCTGCTGGTTGGCAGCCTGCACCTTCTGTGAGCTTTGGAAAACCTCCGCCTCCATCTGCACCATGCGGGAGTTCAGTTCCTCATCCTGGACTGCAGCTTTGGATTTTTTCAGCACAAACTCGGTCACATCCTCCACACGATGGATGATGTATTTCACCTCCTGGCCAGACCCCAGCACAGGAGAGTTGATCGGGCTCCAGTACCGCTCCTCAAACACGCCGTCAGGCCTCCGAATGTCATATTTCTGGATGGCCATGGTGTGCGGCCTGCGCTGCTCCAGCACATTTTTCAGTGACGCACGCAGGTTTGTCTCACCTGTGGCTCCAGGCTCCTCCGGATTGTCCGGAAAGACTTCGAAAAGCCCCCGGCCGAGAATGGCTTGCCGCTCAGTCATGGTGGCCTGAAGATAGGCGTCACTCACAGCCACGATCTTGAACTCAGGTGTAAGCACCAGGTAGAGGCCCGGCAGCGATTCAAAGAGGCTCTGCAGTTCTGCGCGGCTCTGGGTGAGTTCCGCATTGGCAGCCGCCAGCTGGGTGGTGCGCTCAGACACTCGCTGCTCCAGCACGGTGTTCAGCTGCCGGACCTCCTCCTCCGCCAGCTTTCGCTCGGTGATGTCCGTGATCACCGCGACGACCAGCTCCACCTCGCCTTCCGTCCTCCAGGGTTCAAAGATAAGCGAGTAATGGCTGATGCCTTTCAGGCCCTTCCGGGACGCCTCAAAGACCACATGCTCTCCGGCAAAGGCGCGGTCCAGTGCAGAACGCATCCGCTCATCCTGGGCATTGGGAATGACATCGTCCACACGCTGCCCGATGATCTCAGGCAATGGCTTTTCCAAAATCTCCGCATAGGTGGTGTTGGCATAGCCATAACACCGGTCTTTGTTGATGATGACCAGACCCACCCGGGCATTTTCCGTGACAATGCGCAGACGCTCCTCGCTGATGCGGGACGCCATTTCGGCGAGCTTGCGCTCATGCACATCCAGCAGGAATGCCGCCAGCCCGTCCCCGGTGGGGAAGAGCCGAATGTCCAGCCAGCGCCCGGCGATGGGAGAGAAGGCTTCAAAGGACATCGGCGTACGCTCAGCCATGACCCGCCGGTAATTCGCCTCCATGGGCGTGCCCAAGAGCTGGTAAAACACCTCCCAGATGGAGTGACCAAGCATCTGCTCGCGGCGATGCCGCAGCAACGTTTCGCTGCGATCATTCACAAACACAAACCGCCACCCAGCATCCAGGACGAAGCACGCCTCGGTCATGCCGTGCACCATTTCCGCCAGCCGGCGGTCCGCCGCATGCAGCAATGCGTCTTTTTCACGCAGGGCCACCTCCGCCTGACGGCGTCTCTCCATCTCTCCGGTGCGGTCCAGGACCACGGCCACATGAGTGGCCAGTGCAGTGAAAAACTCACGCTCCGCAGCATTGAGCGGACGCACTCCCTCATCGCCAAAGGTACCCGCACCAATGACGCCCAGTTTTCGACCGGACATCGAAACCGGCATGTTCACGATGGTGCGGCTGCCGAGTTTTGCCACGGTCTGTTTGTTGGTCCGCGGGTCCAGCCGGGCGTCCTCGACCACAACAATGTTTTCGGCGCCCGCGATTTCCTCGAGCATGGAATCGCCCTCGATCAAGACCTCCTGGTCTCCATCATCTGCCTGAGCAGCATCGTCACGTCCGTTCGCCAGCACCAGCCGCATGGAACGCCGGTCATCGGAGAAGAGGTAGAACCAGGCATGCTTGAAACCGAGGGTGGCCAGCAGCTCCGCCCCAGCGGCCTGCAGAATATCAGGAAGGCTTTCCACCTGCTCCAATCTGCGGGTCAGGCGCAGAAGCGACTGCGAATGCTCCTGCTTTGTTTTCAGCTCGTTCTGCGCGCGTTGACGCTCCGTGATGTCTCTCGCGATCTTGGAAGCACCGATCACCTCTCCCTGCGCATTCTTGATCGGTGACACGGTGACAGAGACAGCGATCTGCGCGCCCGATTTGGTCAGACGCATGGTTTCAAAATGCTCCATGCGCTCCCCCCTTCTGATCCGGGACAGGATGAGGTCTTCCTCGTCATGGCGCTCGGGAGGAATGAGAAGCGTGATGGAGCGGCCGAGCATTTCACCCGCCGAGTAGCCAAACATGCTTTCCGCACCCGCATTCCAGCTGGTGACAATGCTGTTTAAATCCTTGCCGACGATCGCATCGGCCGACGATTCCACAATGGCCGCCAGCAAGGATGTGGTTGCAGCCGACAGCTGCCGGCCAGACTGGATCAGCCGCTCATGCACCTGTGAGACCAGCACACCCATGCCCGTGAACAGGAACACCGAAAGAAGAGCGTGGCTGTCCTCCAAGGCGAACGAGAGACGGGACGGGATGAAAAAGAACCATACGATCAATGCGGAAAGAAACGTGGCCCAGAGTCCGCCACGCAGTCCGCCGATCCATGCACTGAAAAACACGGCCGGGTAAAACATGAACCATACGAGCGGCTGCAGCCAGGGCCAGCCAAGCCACTGCAAGACGAGCGCCGCCAGGGGCAGCAGCAAAGCAGAAGGTGGCGGAAAGAAACGCTGCATCGTGTCAGCAGTTGCTTGTCGGAGGGCCGGATTTTGTGGCATAAACCAACGCATCTTTCGGACCATGGCGGGTTCCCGGGAAGGGTGGTTGGAAAGATGTCAGCATGACAGAGAGATGACTATTGCTTCATGATCGGTGCTTCTAATCTTAACCAGTCATTTGAACAAGCAATGCGCAAGTGTAACCACTTGCTGCCTAAATGATTGTGAGACAGACCTGCGTGATAAATGATTATTTAGATATCATGCAAAACTCATCAGAGCGGTCGCGACAGTCTCATAAGCCATTTCCTTATCCAATAAAGAACACGGCTCGCCCCATGCTCGTTCATGCGCTCACCCGTACCGCTGGGCAAAAGAAGAGTTCACCACTTTGACGGTGATTTGCATGCTCTCGAGCGTGAAATTGCCAAACATGGTCGCCAGCGCCACGTCGGCCGCATCCCTCCCATAGGCGACAACGATGCGGTTGCCGCGAGTCTGATGCTCCATGGCGTCAAACGTGAACCACCGGCCGCCGATGAAGGCTTCAAACCAGGCGTGCAGATCCATCGGATGGAGCTCATGCAAAAAACCCACCACCATGCGGGCAGGAACATTGATGGCACGGCAGAGGGCAATGCCCAGATGCGCAAAGTCGCGGCACACACCGCGCCGCGTGTTCAGCGTCTCCAGCGCGGTGGTGAAGCTGTTGCTGGAGCCGGATTCATACCGGACGTTTTGGTAGATCCAGAGGCGGATTTGTTCCACCTGCTGCCAGGTGGGGTTCATGCCCGCCACCACGGACGCGGCCAGTCCCAGCAGTTCATCGGACTGGCAGTAGCGGCTGGGCAGGAGATAATGCAGCACCTCCGGCGGCAGGTTTTGCACCAGATTGATGGGGGCCGTGAGATCTGTATCCACATGGTCGGCCACCTGGACGCGGTACTGGACGGAAAGATGGAAGTGACCGGGCGGCATGACGGTGCGCTGGCAGAGGTTTCCATACACATCCGTGAACTCGAGCACCGGCACCTGGGGGTAGATGTGAAACTGCTCCCGCATGATCCACTGCGCCCAGCCACTGCGGGGGCGCAGCATGAAAATCGCGGGCACCTCCTCCGTCGTCTGGTAGTCCAGGTTGCATGAGGCATCGAGAATCATGCTTTCAAATCGCAGGTGCTGGCCAATGAGCAACCTGAAATCGAAACTGCGGCGCAACGATTCCGTCGACAGAGCAGCAGGCCGTCGGGCAAGAAAATCGCGGGACGGACTTGCGCAGGTGCAGGGAGATTGCTTCCTGTGGCTTCATGCTGAGAACTCGTCATCTGGTGGGCTTTTGCGGGCACCGCTCCCGTTTTTCAGAGGCGGCGGTGCGGCCTGCGCTGACGACCGCACTGAAGGATCTGCAGCAGCGTTCTGCGGAAACAGGAGGCGTGCTCGAGCTGTATGTGAGCGCAGCGGAGGGCACGGATGTGGTCTGCATCGAGGCTGCACGGGAACTGGGCATGCCGGTGCATCTGCTGCTGCCACTGGCGCAGGGGGAATTTGAAAAGGATTTTTCCACGCCCGCCACCTGGGCGCGCTCCAAGGCGCAGATGGACCGCGCGGCGGCTGTGCCGGGGCCGGATTCCCTGAGAACCGTAGAGGAAGAGTCCACACGGCCGGAGTGTTACTTCAACCAGGGCATTGTCATGCTGGAGGCGGTGGATGTCCTCATCACGGTGTGGGACGGCCAGCCGCCGCGAGGCTCCGGCGGCACCGCGCAGATGATCGCGCAGGCGCGGGCGACGGGCATTCCAGTGCTGCATATTCAGCCCGCGGACGGTGTGGCTGTGAAAGATGCCGGCTTTGACGAGGCCATCGGGCGGGATGGGATCGTGGATGAGCTGAACGAGATCGCCAAAAATGTCTGCAGCGGAGAGGCGGCGACCTCGGATGAACTGCAGCGCTGCCTGGACCAGATCGCGATGAGCGAGGCGGAAAAACTGCGCCCGTCGCTGGTGCGCATCATCCTTATCCATGGCATCGCGGCGATTCTTGCGGCGCTGGTGACCTTCAAGGTGATGGACAAGCAGGCGCTGTGGGAAAAGTACAAGTGGATCGTTTCATTGACCGAACTGGCACTCGTCTGCGCGGCGCTGTGGATGAATTTCCTTTTGAAACACCGGCAGGTGCAGGATCGCTGGCTGCGCTGCCGCTTTGCCTGCGAGCTGGTGCGCGGACTGCGTGCGAGCGTGCCGATCATGGATCCGCTGCACCCGGGGATCTCATGGCTGGATGCAGAGTGGCACCGCTTTGCCCTGAGCGCCGGGCTGCTCGTGCAGTCCCACCATACGCACCCGAACATCCTGGCCCAGCGTGACCACTACCTGGCCACGCGCCTGAGCGAGACGCATCCGGACGGCCAGATCCGCCACTACACCGCCATGAACCCGGCAACCGTGCGGTGGTGGGATTTCACGGGCAAGCTGGGCGACTGGTGCACGCGGCTGGCGCCACCCTTTGTGCTGGTTTCCGTGCTGAACAAGCTGAGCAAGATCTGGCTCCCACCTGATGGCTGGGGCTTGGAGCATGGATTCACCACGTGGATCGCGGTGGGATTTCTGCCCATCGCACTGCCACTGATGGCGGGAGTCAGCGCCAGCCTGCGACATGCTCTGGATGCGGGCCGGCGCAAGCAGCGCTACCCGCAGATGGTGCAGTCCCTGCGGAAACTCCGCAACGCCCTGCAAGGGCTCGAAACCGAGTCCACGATCCGCCACACCGTGGCACGCTGCGAGACCATCCTGCTGGACGAGCTGCGTGAATGGCGGCTGGCCGCCAGCTCGAGCAAGCGCTGATGGCGAAACACTCTTCCAAAACAACTCATGGCCGACCCGGCACCTTCCCCCAGCACTGATACCGACCGCCTCAAACGCGAGTACTGGTGCTTCATCAGCTACCGGCATGCAGACAACAAGGAGCCAGGCCGCCAGTGGGCCACATGGCTGCATCAAACGCTGGAGACGTATGAAGTCCCCGCGGATCTGGTGGGAACGAAAAATCAGCGCGGCGATGTGATCCCGGAGCGCATCTTCCCTGTGTTCCGTGACGAAGAGGAACTGCCGGCAGATGCGAGCCTGTCCACGCCCATCGAGGCCGCTTTGCAGAACTCCCGCTTCCTCGTGGTGCTGTGCTCGCCGAATGCGGTGCGGAGCAGTTTTGTGGCAGACGAGATTCTGCGTTTCAAGCAGCTCGGCAAACAGGACCGCATCCTGGCGGCGATTCTGTATGGCGAACCGACCATGGCCACCAACATGGAGCGCGAGTGCTTTCCGAAGCCGCTGCGGCATGCGATTGATGAGAGCGGACAGCTCATCGAAAAACTGGCGGAACCGATCGCCGCGGATTTTCGACTGCATGACGGCGGGCAGGGCTGGACCTCGCCGGCGGCTTACCGCGATGTGCTGAAAGCGGCGGGCATGCCGGACAAGGCGGCGAACGAGCAGGTGAATGTGTACATGCGGCAGCAAAACCTCATGCTGCTGAAAATCGTGGCCGGAGTGCTGGGCGTGCCGCTGGGGGTTTTGACGGCGCGTGACAAGGCGTACCAAATCGAGAAGCAAAAGCAGCGCGCCAAGGTGCTGCGCCGCTGGCTGACGGCGGTGAGCGGGCTGGCGGTGGCGGCGCTGATCGCCGGCGTGCTCGCAGTGCGCAATGCGAACGAGGCGGAAGCGCAGCGAGATCAAGTGGCCAAGAAATCACACGAGCTGTCCGACACTCTGGGTGTCGCCTACTTCCGTGAAGGCAGCGCCAGGCTGAAGGACCCGCGCACGGCATGCGAAGGGCTGGCCTATTTGGCAAGAGCGGTGCGCGAGCACGGGCATGCCACGGCTGCGAACAGGTTGCTGACCTTTTTGCAACAGCGTGACGTGTGGGTATGCGAGGACGCCGGAGCGGCACCCGCGCCTGCTCCCGTGAAGGAAGAGGAAAAGCCTGTCGTGCCTGCTTTTGTGAAGCCGCCGGTCATTGCGGACAACAAGGAACCGGGGAAGTTTGACCGCGTGGTCAAAGGACCCAACGGGCTCGTCGCTGTGTCCTGGTGCGAGGATGTGGATTCAACCGAAGGCTCCAATCATCCGGGTTCCGGGCTGCATCACTTCCGCGTGTGGGATGCGGATGGCAAACCGCTTTGTGACTGGATCCATGCCAATGCGGAGGCAGATGCGTGGGTGGGCAACATCAATGGCATGACGTTCTCTCCGGACGGCACCTGGCTGGCCGTGACGGTGGAACGCTGGCGCCAGCCAGCCTACCTGCAGATCTGGGATTTTCGCCGCGGCGCGCAGGTAGGAGATACCATGGATGCGACGGGAAAAGACCCGCACTATCAAAGCGCTGACTTCACGAAGCTGGTCTTCATGCCGGAGAAACAGGACGCGGAGAAACGGAGCTGCGCGCTGCTGATTGGTTCCTCGCGCGGAGATGCCTCCTGGGTGGTCATCCACCGGCCGCAGGATGCGGCGGAGTCTTATTTGCAGGATGTGGCCGTGGTTTCGCACCACTCGGCCATCCGCGCGATGCTGCTCCTGCAGGACGCACAGGAAACGTTTGTCACCGCCTCCGACGACGCGGAGGTGTGGTTCACGCCCAAGCCAGGCGACTTGGAAGTCAGCCCGGTACCGGTGCTGAAAATGGAGCAGCCGGTGGACGCCCTGCGCGCAGACACCACAGGCGGCGTTCTGCTGCAAGTGGGGGCACGTCAGCACCGCGCGCTCAAGATCCCTGCTCAATCCCTCGCTGGCAAACCACAGGCGCAATCACGCCTGTGGGTTTACACGAGTGAAGACCGCGAGATCCAGGTGGACCGTAAAAATGAAGGAGACCCGGAGACCATTTTCAAAGGCACAGTGGACGAAGCCATCGTCAAAGCCCATGCGCAGGAGGATCCTGCCGGGCTGAGCATTGAAGGCGCCGGAGGCGCGGTGACCGCCTTCCTGCTGCAGGACGGCAAGGCTCACATGGTGGCGGATGGACGCGGAAGCGAAATCGTGATCGATCCCGAAAAGGGCGCGCACAAACAGACGCTGCGTGGCCTGGTGGCAGACATGCGGCTTACGGCGGGAGGCAGTGCGCTTGTAGCGCTGACGCGTCAGTATGAGTATCAGGTTTTTGACGTGGCCACGGGAGCGCTCCTGTCCCGGCCTCTGGTGGAGTCGGTCTTTTTCACAGATGATCAGGCGGCTTCAGAACTGGAAGCGGCGATGCTTTCGCCGGACCGCTCCGTGCTGCTCACGCGCAGCCTCCACCATGAGCCGCCGAATGTGGATCTGACCTGGACCATGCTGTGGGACTGCGCCTCTGGCGAGCCACTGACCGACCGCATGCTGTATACCGACATCGGGATGGAAAAGCCGCAGATGCCACGAGACCCCTATCTCAACAACGACACCGCCAACATCGAA
The DNA here is from genome assembly GCF_044222565.1 of Prosthecobacter sp. GTDB lineage: Bacteria > Verrucomicrobiota > Verrucomicrobiia > Verrucomicrobiales > Verrucomicrobiaceae > Prosthecobacter. The sequence goes on along the minus strand of NZ_JBGANA010000012.1, from coordinate 56,031 downwards.
GGCATGGTACTCTTCCGCGCCAAACCCGCGCTTTATCCCATCCTCTCCGAACTGGGAGAATCCCTCGCTGGACTGCAACTGGACGCGACCGGCGAGCTGCGCGCGGTGAAGCAATCATCCGCACGAGTGAAAGAGCTGCTGCAAAAGCTGGTGGAGATGAGCCGGTGACTTGAGGGTTCCTCAAAGGACGTGCTCCAGTTTCACCTGCTCGCCAAACTTTTGACCTTCTTCAGTCAGGAAGCGGATCATGCGTAGATTGTCCAGGCTGAAGCCGCCGCCGTGGGCTTTCTCGGCCGCGAGCACTTCCGCGACGCTGAATTCGCGGTTGTAGCGCACGTAGGTGAACCGGTCCAGGCCGTGGATATCGGTGGCTTCTGTGTCCAAGGGTGCGCCATGCAGGGTGCGGCCCAGCGCGCGGCAGAGCATGTCCTGCTCCTTTGAAATGGAGTCCATCAGACCGGAGGGCACGGTGGCGGCAAAGCTCAGATTTCCCAGGATGCGGCGCAGAAACGCATTCAGCCGCGGACGAATCTGCCCGGTGCCGATGGAGACGAGGTGCAGGCGGTCAAGCCCGGTCGGCCAGACCACGCGATAGCAGGGCTGCGTGGCCGTGAGGTAGGCGATCAGCGCGGGGTTGTTGTACGCGGTGATGCCGCCGTCCAGAAACTCAAAAGTATGGCGCCCCAGCGTGATCTTTTCCGGCGGGAAATAGACCGGCGCGGCCGTGCTGGCACGCACAAGCTGCCAAAGAGGCAGGTTGAGATTGCGCTCCACATTGGGACTGCCGTCGGCGTTGAGCGCCTGGTTGTACATGGCGTTGGGATTGTTGGAAAGCGGCCACGCAGAACTCGTGGTGGCATTCCTCATCACGATCAGCAGCAGCGTCTTCAGCCGCGAAGTGCCGAGCAGCGCGGGCGTGCCATCCTCTTCAACGAAAATGCTGCGCAGCATGTCCGCGATGTTGCTGTCGCTGAATTTGCCCCGATGGAACTGCCACCACGGCGCGCGTGTGAACATGCGCTGCGCCTGGTCCGAGTAGAGCTGCCGGATGGCCTGCACCGACATGCCCCAGGAAAGAAAGGTGGCGATGATGGCCCCCGTGCTGGTGCCAGCGATGAGGTCAAAGTGATCCGCCAGCACCAGGTCCTTGTTGCCGGTATGGTCCCGCAGCATCCCCTCCATGCGCCCCAGCACCTCAATGGTGAAAACACCGCGAATACCCCCGCCATCGAGTGCTAAAATTCGACGCCTGGGTTTGTCCTGGGTGAGGTGTTCGAGGGTCATGAGCGGACTTTTACGGTGGGGCCTACGGAAGACAAATGCGGATGTCTTTTTACTGGAGCGGCTGATGGGAAGGATGCCCCCGCGGGGAGGCCCTTGGCCCTTGGGGGTGTTTTGCAGGTGAGGGGCGTCGTGCTCATCTCGCGGATCGAGATGACTACTGTGCGGAGCGGGTATTGAAATGTCGCCCGGCTCACCTTGCAAGGCGGCGGCAGCTCTGCCATACTCTTTGCGTAACCAACAACGCTCAGATCATTATGGCCAAAGGCAACAACGCTCACAAAAAGGAAGTCAAAAAGCCGAAGAAGGAAAAGCCCAAGCCGGCACCAGCAGGCCGGAAAAGCTAATGCCGCCCATTTAAGAATGGGATGAAGTTACCCATTGCTTAAAAGCTGCACAGGCTGTCTGGATGATGTCATGTCGCAGCTCTTGACAGGTTTTTCCTGAGCGGTTCGGTGTTGCCGAAACGCATCGCATTTCTGGGTGATTACTTGCCCGGTTTATGAGGAATCGTGACTTTCACCCATGATCTGGCCGAGGCGGTGGCGGGTGCTGCTCCAGGAGCTGTTTGCTTCGTAGGAGCAGTGAATGATCGAGTGAAAGGTCATCCTGACTTACGCCATGAGCGACAAGGCTGCTGCCATCGCGAGTGTGTCTTTGGAGAAGCAGCTGGTGGCGTTGAAGGCGTAGCGTCGCCTTGTGAATGGAAAAACATCGCACACGGAGTGCGCGGACCACTTCACGCTGGATTCGCGCCGCGTTGAACCTCCCCGTGACGAAAAAAAGAGCGGCCATTGCTGGCCGCCCTCGTGGTTCTGGGGGTTGTAATTTTCAGAGGCGGAAAAGAGTGTCCGCGCTCCTCTGCTTTAGTAGCGGTAGTGGTCCGTCTTGTAAGGGCCTTCGACGGGGACGCCGATGTAGTCGGCCTGGTCCTTGGAGAGGACGGTGAGCTTGACACCGATCTTCTTGAGGTGGAGGCGGGCGACTTCTTCGTCGAGCTTCTTCGGAAGCACGGTGACGCCGATTGGGCGGGTGTCCTTGGTTTCCCAGAGTTCGATCTGCGCGAGGGTCTGGTTGGTGAAGCTGTTGCTCATCACGAAGCTCGGGTGGCCGGTGGCGCAGCCAAGATTCACGAGGCGGCCTTCCGCCAGCATGAAGATGCTGTTGCCAGCCGGGAAGGTGTACTTGTCCACCTGGGGCTTGATGTTGAGGCGCTTGACGTCCGTGCGGGCGTTGAGCTTGTCCACCTGGATCTCATTGTCGAAGTGGCCGATGTTACAAACGATGGCCTGGTCCTTCATCTTCTCCATGTGCTCAAGGGTGATGATGTCCTTGTTGCCGGTGGTGGTGACGTAGATGTCTCCGGTGCCGAGCGTGTCCTCGATCGGCATCACGCGGTAGCCTTCCATGGCGGCCTGCAGGGCGCAGACGGGGTCGATTTCCGTCACAATGACCTGGGCGCCCATGCCGCGGAGAGCAGCGGCGCAGCCTTTGCCCACGTCGCCGTAACCGCAGACGACTCCGACCTTGCCGGCGATCATGACGTCCGTGGCGCGCTTGATGCCGTCCAAGAGGGACTCGCGGCAGCCGTAGAGGTTGTCGAACTTGGACTTGGTGACGCTGTCGTTCACGTTGATGGCAGGGAAGAGCAGCTTGCCAGCCTTGGCCATTTCATACAGGCGATGCACGCCGGTGGTGGTCTCTTCGGAGACGCCCTTCAGGTCCTTGACGATCTTGTGGAAGATGCCGGGCTGGTTCTTGGCGATGTCCTTGAGCAGGTCCTTGATGACCTTCACTTCGTGGTTGTCGGAGGGGGTCTCGACCCACTTGTCGCCGTTTTCCATTTCATAACCCTTGTGGATGAGCAGGGTCACGTCGCCACCGTCGTCAACGATGAGCTGCGGGCCGTTGTCGCCGGGGAAGATGATGGCCTTCCAGGTGCACCACCAGTATTCTTCGAGGGTCTCGCCCTTCCAGGCGAAGACAGGGGTGCCGGAGGCAGCGATGGCGGCAGCGGCGTGGTCTTGGGTGGAGAAAATGTTGCAGGAGGCCCAGCGGACGTCAGCGCCCAGTTCCTTCAGCGTCTCGATGAGCACGCCGGTCTGGATGGTCATGTGCAGGGAACCCGTAATGCGGACGCCGGCGAGGGGCTTCTTGGGGCCGTACTTCTCGCGGGTGGCCATCAGGCCGGGCATTTCGCTTTCGGCGATGTCGAGTTCTTTGCGGCCGAAGTCAGCGAGGGCGAAGTCTTTTACTTTGTAGTCGGACATGAGGTGTGGGTCGTGGGTTCAGGTTTGGGTGGAAAGGAACAAATCAACGTATCAAGATACGATGATATGTTCCAAATAGATGCCTGAATGTCAAACGAGGATTTATCCGGCTTGGAGCGCCCGTTTGTTGCTGACCTACCATGAAACTCGTCTCCTTCCTCCCGCTCCTCTGCCTGGCCCTGTCCGTGACCCTCTCAGCGGAAGACCTCCACCCCGCAGCGGACGCCGCTGGCTTCGTCCCGCTCTTCAACGGCAAGGACCTCACCGGCTGGAAAACGACCGGAAACTGGGTGGTGGATGCGGACGGCAGCCTCACGCTGCACCCACGTGAAGGCGAAAAAGGCTGGCAGCGCTACGACGCCTACATCGCCACCGAGAAACAATACGGCGACTTCGTGCTGGACCTGGAATTTAAAATCAACCCCAAGGGCAACAGCGGTGTCTTCATGCGCGTGGCGGACATGAAGGAGCCGGTAAAGACGGGCTTTGAAGTGCAGATCCTCGACACCTACGGCCTGGAAAAACCCGGCCACCATGACTGCGGCGGCATCGTGCACGGCATCGGCCCCTCCAAAAACATGGTCAAACCCGCCGGCGAGTGGAATCGCTACACGATCACGGTCAAAGGCCGCAGCGTGAAGGTGGTCTTCAATGGCGAGGAAGTCATCAACACCACCCTCGAAGACATGAAGATGGCCGACCGGCCGAACGCGGGGCAGATCGCTTTTCAAGATGAAGCGCTTCCTGTGTGGTACCGGAATGTGCGGATCAAGGAGCTGAAGTAGGAGGATAGGCGGAACGGCCTGCGGCGTTTAGCGCAGATGCGCCTCACGTACCTTTTGTTTTGCCTCGCCTTTCCCCTGGCAGCCGCCTTTTCGTCTCCGCCCAACATTCTATTCATCGCCAGCGATGACATGCGCCCGCAGCTGGGCTGCTACGGGGACACCACGGTGAAATCCCCGAACATCGATGCGCTGGCAAAGCGCGGGATGGTCTTTCAGCGCAGCTACGTGCAGCAGGCGCTGTGCTCCCCTTCCCGCATCTCCATGCTCAGCGGGCGCTATCCGGCAACGACGGAGATTTTTGAGATCGGCCGCACGCTGCGCACCACCATGCCAGACATCACCACGCTGCCGCAGCATTTCAAAAACAACGGCTACCACACCCGCAGCCTGGGAAAAATCTACCACGTGGGAATTGATGACGACGCCTCCTGGACCGTGCCCGCCTGGCACAGCCAGAAACCGCGTACCAGCGCCGCGACACAGGAAGCGGTGAAAAAATTTATGTCCGAGGCAAGGGCCAAGGGTGTGGAGATTCCGAAAAACGGCAAAGGCAGCCGCAACAACGCCATTCCCGCCTTTGAGGCCGTGGATTGCGACGATGCCGATTTGCTGGACGGTGACACGGCAGTGAATGCCATCGCCCAGCTCAAGGAGCATGCGAAGAACCCGGCGCAGCCGTTTTTTCTCGCGGTGGGCTTCGCGAATCCACACGTGCCCTGGATCTCGCCGAAGAAGTATTGGGACCTCTATGATCGCAGCGCCCTCAAGCTGGCGACGAATGAGTTCCTGCCCAAAGGCGCGCCACAGTTTGCCGCCACCTCAGGCAATGATTTCCGCGGCTATGCCAATGTTCCGCAGGGAGATCTGCCGGAGCCCTTCAAACGCGAGTGCCTGCACGGCTACTATGCTGCCATCAGCTACGTGGACGCGCAGGTGGGCCGGCTGCTGGCCGCGCTGGATGAGACCGGTCTGGCGAAGAACACCATCATCGTCTTCTGGAGCGACCACGGCTACTACATGGGCGAGCACACCTGGTGGGGCAGCAAGCACAACAACTACGAAGGCGCCACACGCAACTGCCTGGTCATCGCCACGCCCGGCATGAAGCACGCCGGCGAAAAAACGGATGCGCTCGCGCAGTCCGTGGACCTGGCCCCCACGCTGACCGAACTCTGCGGCCTTCCAGCCAGCACCGGCTTTCAGGGACGCAGCCTGAAGCCCGTGCTGGATGATCCCAACGCCACCGTCAACGACGCAGCCTACAGCTGGTATCCCAAAGCAGGCTACCTCGGCGTCACCATGCGCACGGACAAATGGCGCTTTGTCGAATGGACCAAGCCGGGTGCGGCCACCGAGCATGAACTTTACAACATGGTCCACGACCCGCAGAACAACCTCAACGTGGCCGCGAAGCCGGAACACGCCAAGATCATCGAGGCTTTCAGCAAGCGCCTGCGCGAGAAGTTTCCGGTGCAGGAGTTCAAGAACCCTCAGGCAAAATGAATCTCGCAATGACGTCTATTTGACGGCCTTGGGCGAAGGGCGCCAGTCAAGGATCACTGTGGGGACTTCGTCCGGATCCAGCGGCGGTTGATTGTCGGTGGGTTCGGCAGTTTGCGGCTTCAGGGTGGTATCGGCGGCATTCATGGCGGGGGAGTGTCTTGAGGTATCTCTTATGCGGAAAGTCGTGCGGGCGGTTTGCTCAGGGCGCGTGCGCGAATTACTCTTCACCCAGATCTTCTTCGTGATCTTCCAGGTCTTCGTCTGAGATGGCGGCGCCGGTTTCACTGTCATCTTCCACTTTGTCATCAATGCCTTCGTCACCGGCGGTTGTGTCCACGCGTTTCGTGGCGTCCGCAGCCTTTCGGTCGCGGATCACATCGGGGATTTTTTCCGGTTCCAGAGGCGGCGGCGTGATGGGCGGCACCGCTTTTTCGGGTGGGGCTGAAGTATTCATGGAACGAAAATAAAACAACGCTCTCAACCCACAACCCTACCGCCCCCTGTCCCGAACCTCAGGGGAAGCCTGAGGGGCAACAACGCTGCACATGGGCGAAGGATCGCCATCCGCCGGTTCGTTCTGCGACCCACAGCATTCACCTGCCATGCGCCTCCCAGCCCTCCTGATCCTGTCGTTTCTCACGCTGTCTCCGGCACTCGCCGCGGACACTCGCCCCAACGTCCTCCTGATGATGGCGGACGATCTGGCGGCCACGCTGCAGTGCTTTGATTATTCCCAGGCGAAGACACCGAACCTGGATGCGCTGGCAAGGCGCAGCGTGGTGTTCACGCGCACCTACTGCCAGTTTCCCCACTGCAATCCGTCCCGCTCCTCGATGATGAGCGGCCTGCGGCCAAACACGACGCGCGTGACCAACAACGAGGACAATCTGTACACCAACATTCCCGACGTGCTGACGCTGCCGCATCACTTTCGCAACAACGGCTATGCCACGGCGCGCTGCGGAAAGATCTTCCATCTCGGCGTGCCCACGGGACTCGAAAGCATGGACGATCCTCAGGCCTGGGACTTCGGCACGCCCTTCAAAAGCGAGCTGCCCTACCCGCTCAAACGCGAGAGCAGTGTCAAGGTGAAGACGGGCAAAAAGCAGGGTCTCCCCTGGCAGGAAATCCCCGGTGGTGATGACCAGCTTGTGGATGGAAACTTCGCCAAAACCGCCATCGAATGGCTCGGCAAACGCGACAAGAGCAAGCCGTTCTTCCTCGCCGTCGGCTTCCATCGCCCGCACATGCCGCTCGTGGCTCCGGCGCAGTATTTTGACATGTATCCCCTCAAGAACATCACTCTGCCTGAGGCTCCCGCCAATGACGAGGCGGACATCCCCGCGCCTGCACGCAATGGCGCCGTGCCCGGCTACGCGCTGGAGTCCACGCCCGAGCAACGCCGCGCCGCCATCCGCGCCTACCTGGCCTGCGTGAGCTACGTGGACGCCCAGGCCGGGCGCCTGCTGGATGCGATCAAGCAGATGGGACTCGATGACAACACCATCATCATCTTCACCAGCGACCATGGCTGGCATCTCGGCGAGCACGGCCTGTGGCACAAACGCAGCCTGTTTGAAGAATGCGCCCGCGTCCCTTTCATCATGCACACGCCCGGCATGCAGACCGGTGGCAAGCGCAGCCAGAGCCTTGTGGAGCTGCTGGATGTCTATCCCACCCTCTGCGAGCTCTGCGGCGTGCCCGCCCCCACACACCTCCAAGGCCTCAGCCTCACCCCCGTGCTGCGCGATCCTGCGGCATCCATTCAGGACGCAGCGTTCACGCAGGCCCGCCGAGGTGCTGATGCTGAATTCTGGGGACGCACCATCCGCACCGCACGCTGGCGCTGCACGGAATGGGACGAAGGCAAAAACGGGATCGAACTCTACGACCACGACAAAGACCCGCAGGAGTACAAGAACCTTGCCAACGATCCGCAGCACGCAAAGACGCTGAAGGAACTGCGCGCCCGGCTGGCGGAAAAGCTGCCGCCCATCGTGAAGTGATCAATGCTGCCTCAGCCGCAGCACCGCTTCGCGGGCACGGACCAGAAAGTCCACCTTGGACTCCCCCTCCTCCAGCCGGATCGGCTCGCCAAAGGTGACGCTGCCGAGCACGGGCACCGGAAGGATCTCGCCTTTGGGTAGAATGCGGTTGAGGTTCTCCATCCACACGGGAACGAGCTGCACATCCGGGCGTTTTTTGGCGAGATGATAAAGCCCGGGCTTGAAAGGCTGTGGTTCGGGACTGGTCTGGCGGCCACCTTCGGGAAACAGAATGAGCGAATGGCGGTCTCCCATGGCATCCACCATTTCGACCAGCGGATTCGCCTCGGGAGTGGGCTTCTTGCGCTCAATGAGCACCGCGTTAAAAACATGGCAGGCCAGAAACGGCCGCACGCGCCCGACTGACCAGTAGTCCCTGGCGCCCACCATGCGCGTGAGCGCGCGCACCGGCGGCGGCAGCGAGGCCCAGAGCACCGGGCCGTCGAGATTGCTGGTGTGGTTGGCGAAGTACACTCGCTGCACCGGTAATGGAGCACAGCCCTGCCAGCGCGCGATGGAACCGGAAAACACACGCAGCGATCCGGCGATGAGACTGCGAATCATGTGCAAATAGTGCATGTGGAAGATCGGGTTGTCACGCGTCTTGCTCATCCGTATGGATTCGATTCCCACTTATGCCGAATTCCACACCCGCCCCTCCCGATTCATCCCACTGGATGGATGCGCTGGCGAATTTCCTCCTGGATGAACCTGCGGTGGAATCCATTCGGCTAAACCCCGACTCCAAGCGGGTGGAAATGGCCACCCTGGGACGGGTGGATGGCGAACTGCTGCAGGCAAAACTTTCCGAAGTGCTGCGGGCGGTGGATGCCAAATGGCTGAAACAAAACGGCCAGGTCCCGCAGAGCAGCGGCATGCTGGATGTGCAGCAGCAGGCGGACGGCGCGCTCGTGCTGGAAAAACCCTCCTGCCCCACCGCCCCGAAATTCTGGCAATGGCGTGACTTTGCCTGGCCGGAGCCGGATGAACTGGAGCAGGCCAGCGATGACGAGTGGCGCATGCTGGCGCTGCAGGCGGGCATCTGTGCTGGGGCGCTGGTGGCGGGCTATGTGACGGAGCGCTTCTTTGCCGCCCCGGCCTGGCTGCCGAAGACGCTGCTCTCCATCTCTCTGATCGCCGGCGGTTGGGACGCCGCAAAGGACACCTGGGAAAACCTTCGCGAGCGGCGTCTCGACGTGCATTTCCTCATGCTGGCCGTAGCCTTAGGCGCAGTCTCCATCGGCGCATGGGAGGAAGGCGCGCTGCTGCTCTTCCTCTTTTCCACCTCCGGGGCGCTGGAGCATTTTGTGATGTTCCGCACGCACCGGGAGATCAACGCACTGACCAAGGCTGCCCCCAAATTTGCCCACGTGCTGCAACCGGACGGCACAACAGCGGACCGCGGCGTGCAGACGCTGCAGGTGGGAGACGTGATCGTGGTCAAGCCGGACGAACTCTTCGCCGTGGACGGCACCGTGATCGAGGGCTCCACGGCGGCAGATGAATCGACACTCACCGGCGAGGCTGTGCCCATCGAAAAAGAACCGGGGGCATCCATCTTCGGCGGCACTCTAAACCAATGGGGGCTGGTGCAGGTGCGCGTGGACCGCCCGGCCACTCAAAGTGCCCTGGCTAAAATCATCTCCCTGATTCAAACCGCGCAGCACCTGCGCGCCCCCAGCCAGCGTTTCACCGACCGTTTTGGCACACGCTATACTCTGCTCACGCTCGGCGTGGTGGCCTTGATGTTTTTCGTGTGGTGGTTCGCGTTTGGCATTCCACCGCTGGAAAACACCGCGGCATCGAAGTCCGCCTTCTACCGCGCCATGACGCTGCTCGTGGTCATGAGCCCCTGCGCTCTCGTGCTCTCCATCCCTTCGGCCATCCTGGCCGCAATCGCCTGGGGCGCACGGCGCGGAGTGCTGTTCCGGGGCGGCGCCGCGATCGAGAAACTGGCCGAGGTGAACGTCATCGCCATGGACAAGACGGGTACGCTCACGGAAGGCGAGCTGAAGGTGGCAAAGATCGAGAGCTTTCCCGCCGGCCGTGAGCAGGACGTTCTGCGCATCGCGGCCAGTCTGGAGGCGAATTCAAATCATCCCATCGCACGCGCGATCACGCAATATGCCAAGACCCAGGGCGTGGTGATGGACAAGCTGGCGGAATTTCAGTCGATCACCGGCCAGGGCCTGCGCGGGCGCAGCGCCGGAGGGCTGAGCTACGTGGGGCGGCGCGAACTCGTCAAAGACAGCGCCCTGGGGGCCGTGCTGGCCGGGGTGCCAGACGCACCCTTGGGCTTCAGCGAGGTCTGGGTGCTGCATGAGCAGATCGTGGGGCGGGTGCTGCTGAAGGATGAGATCCGCGCCGGCAGCCGGGCCGTGCTGGAAAAGCTGGCCGCTGACGGCGTGCGCACCATCATGCTGACCGGAGACCGCCGCGCTGCGGCGATCGAGGTGGGCGAAAAACTCGGCATCTCCGAGGTGCGTGCCGGTTTGCACCCGGAGGACAAAGTGGCTGCCATCCGGGAGCTGACGCAGTCCGGTCACAAGGTGGCGATGATCGGTGACGGCGTGAATGACGCGCCGAGCCTGGCGGCCGCCTACGTCTCCGTGGCAATGGGAGCGCGTGGCAGCGACGCCGCCCTGGAGCAGAGCGATGTGGTGCTGATGCAGGACAAAATCGAAAAACTGCTCTCAGCGCGGCGCATCAGCCAGCGCGCGCGCCGGATCATCAAACAGAACCTGATCATTTCCCTGGGCAGCGTGATCATCATGGCGGTGGCCTCCCTCTTCGGCTGGGTGCCGCTGACTCTGGGGGTGCTGACGCATGAGGGCAGCACGGTGGTGGTGTGCCTGAACAGCCTGCGCCTGCTGTTTGAGAAGGAGTAAATCCGGCCGCGCATTTTCCTTCCGCGCAACTCCGTGCTGGACGATTCCCACCTTTTCTTCATAAAGTAGGCAAAATTTCGGCATGCGCATTCTCTCCAAAGTCCTCTGGACCATCGCTTTCCTCGTCGCCACCTTTTTCTGGATGGTGCTCTTTGAGCACGGATTCAGCATGAAGGGTCTGACTGAAGGAACAGGTGCCGAACTGCATGGCATCGCCGCCTGGTTCGGTGGCGGGAAGAAGTAGCCGCCGCAATTATTTCATTCAACCAAGACAGGACCCCCAAGCACTATGACCGTTCAGGAAGCCGATCTCGACCCCAAATACCAAGCCCTTTGGAAAAAAGCCCTCATTTCCGCCGAGCGGAAAAACTGGGAGTATGTCATTGACCAGGTCATGCCCATCGTGACCGCCAACGTTGGCTTTTTGGACGGCCGCAAGCTGCTGCGCAGCGCTGAAGGCGAAGTCGTCGGCAGTGGCAAAAAATTCAGCTTCGGCCTCGGCGGCCTGAAGCCCAGCTCCAAAAAGGACCCCGCTGAAACCATCGCGGACATGGAGGAAAACGTGTTCCGCAAGGACCCCTTCAACCTCAGCGCGAACGATCAGCTTTTTGATCTGGCCATGAAGATGAACTACCCGGAACTGGCGTCCTTTGCGCTGGAGACCATCCGCGGCGGTCATCCGGAGAACACCAAGAACATGCACAAGCTGGCGCGCCATTACATGGAGCAAAAGCAGCCCGACAAGGCAGCCTCCACCTACGCCGCCATCGTCAAGATCGATCCGCGCGACATGGAGGCCAAGCAGGGCGAAAAGAACGCCGCAGCGCAAAGTTCCATCCAAAACCAGGGCTGGAACTCCGGCAACTTCAACGAAACCAAGAAGAACTCCGCCGAGGCTGAGGAGATGGAAATGTTCAACCGCCAGGGCATGACCCAGGAGCAGATGGAAAATCTGCTGGCCAGAACCATCGAGCAGTACAATGCAGACCAGACCAACATCGTCGTGGTCAAGCGCATGTCCGAACTCTACGAGCGCCTCAACCAGCTCGATACCTCCCTCATGTTCTTTGACTACGCCCTCACCCTGAACCCCGGGGACGTGGCGCTCCAGCGCAAGGTGGAAATCCTTCGCGACAAGGTGCAGGACCAAAAAATCGCCGATTACGAGCGTGAGATCGAAGCCGATCCGGAAGCGCCCGACATCGAGGACAAACGCGCACAGCTCGCGGAAATCCGCCGCCAGCGCGCCAGCGTCGTCATCAACGAAGCGAAGACCCGCGTGGACCGCAATCCCACGGACAAGGCCCTGCGTTACGAACTGGGCCAGGCCTACTTCAATGCGGGCATGTATGGAGAAGCCCTCCCCGAGCTGCAGCAGGCCAAGGCCAGCCCGAACCTGCGCATCAAGGCGATCCTCATGCTCGGCCGCTGCTTCGAGCGCAAGAACATGAACGACCTGGCCAAAACCTCCCTGCTGGAGGCCTCCAAGGAGCTCCTCGTCATGGACGCCACCAAGAAGGAAGTCCTCTACGAACTGGCCAACGTGCTGGAAAAAATGGGCGACAAGGCAGCCAGCCTGGAAGCTCTCAAGGAAATCTACAACGCCGACTACGGCTACAAGGACGTGGCACGGCGCGTGGAATCCTCCTACACCTAATCAAGCTTACGCCATCTGCGCCTGAGACACCCCGTTTTCGCATTCCGAAAACGGGGTGTTTTTCTTTCACCTGAATTGGTACTGGAAAGCCCTGTGCCCGTCCGCCATCTTGCAGGCTGATGATACACGTATTTCTCGCCGCCACGGACACATTGACCATGATCAAAGAAGGCATCCCTGTGGTGCTGGCTCTGATCTTGATCGAGGGCCTGCTCTCCGTGGACAACGCGCTGGCGATTGCCGCGATGGCTTCGCACTTGAACGAAGAGCAGCGCAAGAAGGCGATGAACATCGGCTACGCCGGCGCCTACGGCTTCCGCATCATCGCCCTCCTGACCGCCAGCCTCATCATGGGGAACCATTGGCTGATGCTCCTGGGCTCTCTTTACCTCGTGTGGCTGATGTGCTCCCACTTTGCCGACCAGGACGACGACGATGAGACCGGTGAGGGCAAGGCAAAGAAAGTGCCCCAGAGTTTTGCCTCCACGATCGCCATGATCGCCCTTCTGGACCTGAGCCTGAGCTTTGACAATGTGGTCGCCGCCGTGGCCTTTGCGCGGGACAGCAAGGTGCTGGTGTACATCGGCGTCACGCTGGGCATCATCACGCTGAGGCTGGTGGCGGGCTACTGCATCAAGCTCCTGGAACGCCAGCCTTGGCTGGAGCACACCGCGTTTCTCCTCGTGGGCTTCGTGGGCCTGCTGCTGGGCCTGGAACTTTATTGGGACCAGTATGTCAAACACGTCGTCGAACCCGGCGGCTTCAGCCTCATCAGTGAAGGAGGCGGGCACTACCACATCGCCAAATCAGTAAAATTTGCCGGCATCATTGGCATCCTTTTGCTGCATCTTGCGTATGAGAAAAATGCCGCCGTCAAAGGCGTGCTGCGTCCTCTGCTCCGCCTCTTCCGCCTGCCAGTGAAGATCGTGGCCAAAGTCGCAGGCGCGGTCTTCGGTTTGATCGCCTGGCCCTTCAATGCCATCTGGAAAGCCGTGAGCCGGAAGTCCGCGAGCAAGGCATAGACTTGGTCTAAAAATAAAATCCCCCGGCGGTGATGCCGGGGGATTCAGATCGTCGGGTGATGTGATGTGACTTGATGCGTCGCTTACGGCTTCGGCTTGGTCAGCATCTCGAAGTCATCGCTGCGAAACGGGGTCACCGGCAGACCATCGGCACTGTAGAGGTTGCAGACCGGATTGTCCGCCCAGGCGTAGCGGACGGCGATGGGCTTGGCAACTCCCTTGGCACTGACCACGACCGTGTCCTTGCCGGCGATCTTCGCCTCGGCCCAGACCCAATTCTTGTCCTCACCGCAGACGGCAAAGCCCTTCACTTCGCTGATGTCCACTGTGCGCAGTGTGCTGCCGAAGGTGTCGAGCGTGACGGTGGCCTTGTCACCGTTGAACTCGACCGCTTTGAACTCGGGGCTGCGATAGGGCAGCTTCATGCCATAGTCCTTCACCAGTGCCCAGCGGGCCAGGCGCTCGGCCACATCGCGCTTGTTCTTCGGGTGGATGTCATTGGCATCGCCAAGATCGATGATGACGGCCTGGCCGCCGTTCTTGATGGCGTTCTGCGTCTTCGTCTGGCTCTCGCGCAGTTCGGCCCATGAGCTGGTGACGGCCTGCCCCGCGTCGGTTTTCTCTCCCATGAAGTCAGCCAGCTGCACCCAGTAGAAGGGAAAATCTCCCTGCTTCCATTCATTGCGCCAGTTCTGGATCATGAAGGGGAAGAGGCTGGCGTATTCATAAGCGCGGCTCGCGTTGGTTTCGCCCTGATACCAGATGGCTCCTTTGATGCCGTAGCCGATGGTGGGCAGCAAAGCGCCATTGTAGATATTGGCAGGACGCGCATTGCCCTTCAGCCATGCATCTGGCGGGTTAGGGGCACGTTCAGCGAAAACTTTATTGGTCTTGAGCGCCTCTTCCTGCCGTTTCTTCCAGGCAGCGAGATCCCTTTGGTATTTTTCGATTCCGGCGGCACCTTGAAGTGCAAATTCATTCTTCTTGGTGTTGTCCATCAGCAGCTTGAAGCGCGGATCTTTCTCCAGTTCACCACGGTTCACCCAGGCCTCGCAGGCACTGCCGCCCCAGGCGTTGTTGATCAGGCCCACCGGCACATCCAGCATCTTGTGCAGCACCCGGCCATAAAAGAAACCGACTGCGCTGAAGCCGCCCACCGTGGCTGGGGAGCACTCTTTCCACTCGCCCTTGAAATCCTTCTGCGGCTCCTGCGTGCCGACATTCGGCACAGTAATCAGGCGGATGTTGGGAAACTTCGCCGAGGCGATTTCCAGATCCGAGTCCCAGCTGGAGCTGACGCTCCACTGCATGTTGGACTGGCCGGAGCAGATCCACACCTCGCCCACGAGCACGTTTTTGATTTCCTTCACGCTGCTGCCTTGGATGGAAAGCGTGGCAGGCTTGTCGCTCGCGGGCACGGGATCGAGCTTCACCGTCCACTTGCCGTCGGCGCCGGCCTTGGCGGTTTTGGTTTGATCGCCAAACTTCACCGTCACCTCCGTCCCGGGTGCGTCCCAGCCCCACAGCGGATTGGTCTGCTTCTGCTGCAGCACCATGTTGTCGCCAACGATGGCGGGGAGTTTAAGTTCAGCGCGGGCATTGAGCGCCAGCGCGGCGAGGAGGGTGGTAAGTGAGAGGAGTCTCATGGTTCAAATAGAGGGGCAAAGAAACGCAGCGGGACAGGCGATTTTCAAAGTCTTTTCGTTCCTCCCCGGCAGCATCCCTCCCTGTGAAACCTGGCGCATCACAAGTCAGCGCTTGAAACGGCGGCTCTTCCCTCTCATTTGAAGTTCTTCTTTTCTGATGATCGAACAACGCCCGCCAGCATCAGACAACTTCCTGCCGAAGATTGTCAGCCAGCCTGTGAAGTCCGGCCATGGCATGAAGATCGGCATCTTCGCCGGCATTCATGGCGATGAAGAAGCAGGCACCCTGGCCACCCACGAACTCATCGCCTGGGCTTCTGGAAAACCGGAGGAACTGCATGACTACGAGCTGCATTTCTTTCCGGTGTGCAATCCCACCGGCTGCCACCTCGGCACCCGACACAGCCACAGCGGGCTGGATCTGAACCGCGAATTCTGGTGCGGCTCCGTCGAGCCCGAAGTCATCTTCCTCGAAGCCGAGCTGCGCCGTGAAAGCTACGATGGCATCATCTCTCTGCACTCAGACGACACCTCAGATGGCTGCTACGGCTTCGTCAGCGGCGCACTGCTCAGCGAGCACCTGCTGGAACCCGCGCTGCAGGCCTCGAGCCAGTTTCTGCCACGCAACGAACAGGACATCATCGACGGCTTCCGCGCCTCTCGCGGCATCATCAAAGAAGGCTACCTCGGCATCCTCCGCGCCCCACCCGAGCAGCGACCACATGCCCTGGAGATCGTGTTTGAAACACCCGCGCTCGCGCCCATGGATGCTCAGGTGAAGGCGACGGTGGCGGCGGTGAAGAGGATTTTGGCGGAGTATCGGGAGCTGCAGGCGTATGCGGCGAACTTGTAGCAACTGCCGGCCATTACCACATGCAGATTCACGAGTTGCTCTGCCTCCACCCGATAAGTCGGTCTATTTGCTCGACAAAATTGTCCTGACCTACATTTTTGCTTCAACCATATGAACAGTCGTCAGCTTATCGTTCCAGTATTGCTGGTCGTACTCTCAGCCAGTGTCGTGGCCGAGTCAGCCATCCCGGAGAAGGTGTCGGATTGGATTCCGACTGACATAGATTTTGCTGCGATGCACCCGTTTTATGGAGCGGCTAATCGCGTCGGTACAGTTTGGGATGTGTATAAAAGTGCCGGAAATGTGAAAGTTCGGAAAAATGCTTGGAAACAGGACTACCCCTCAATCGAGGTCGCAGGAGGCAAGCTGCTTTGTGCTAACGATGGAGAGTTCGGATCAACTGTTTTCTGGCAACCGGGCAAAGCCGAGAAGGTCGCGATATCGCACGACCAAGTTCAAGAATTTTTCAGTGTATCGGATCACATCTACGCATTATCTGGAATCGCCCATGGGGGCACGAATGTTGGCGAGGTTCTCTCGTTTGTACGCGCAGAAAAAACGTGGGCTATATCGCGGCTCTGCAAGCTAGCCGATGAGCCTCAAGTTGCAGTTCCTGAAACCACCAAGACTTTTCTTGTCCTAACCTATAGTAGCTTGTGCCGGGTTTCTATTGATGGCTGGATCCAGCTGCTCGTTGTGTCAGCTCGGTGGAATGGCCTACACCCACGATCGCTGGTCGTTGGAGATGATGGTTTTGCTTATGTAGGGTTTAGCCAGCGTATTGCCAAAGTAGATTTGAAGACTGGCGACACTACCTACCTCATCCCATATGAAGGCATATTCGAGGACGACGTGAAGATTGACTCTGTCAAATAGTACAACAGGGCGGTGTTCGCCGCGAATCACCACTGCAACTTACCTCCCCTGCCTCACTCTCAGCAGCTTCTCCCCGGCCGCATTCAGCGTCTCCAACTGCTTCGCATAATGAAAGCGGATGAAGCGATGCTCGGGTTCCCGGAAGAAACTGGAGCCTGGGACGCCGGCCACGCCGACTTCTTTGACGAACCATTCGGCTGCCTCGGTATCCGTTGGGAACTCGAGCGATGAAATGTCCATGAGAACGTAGTAGGCCCCATGCGGTTCGGTAAACGGCAGGCCCGTAGCACGGAGGTGATTGAGAAAGACATCACGCTTCTCCCTGTAAAGATTGCGCAGGCCCTGATAGTAGCTGTCCGGCAGTTCGAGACCAGCGACAGCGGCCTCCTGCAACGGCGCAGCGGCACCGACAGTGAGGAAGTCGTGCACCTTGCGCGCCTGCGCGATGATGTGCGGCGCGGCCTGCACATAACCCAGACGCCACCCGGTGATGGAGTAGGTCTTTGACAACGAATTGCACACGATCACACGCTCCGCCGCTCCAGGCAGCGAGTGCATGTACACATGCTCATGCGGCGCATAGACGATGTGCTCGTAAGGCTCGTCCATGATGACAAAAGCATCGTGCTTTTCCGCGAGATCGAGGATCATCTGTAATTCTTCGCGCGTGAAAACCTTACCGGTGGGGTTGGACGGATTGCAGACAATGATGGCCTTCGCCCCCTGCGCAAAGGCGCGCGCGAGTTCATCGGGATCAAAGCCAAAGTGCGGCGGACGCAGCGGCAAATAGATCGGCTCGGCGCCGGAGAGGATGGCGTCCGCGGCGTAGTTCTCATAGAAAGGCGAGAACACGATCACCTTGTCCCCCGGTTCGCAGCAGGTCATCATGGCACACATCATGGCCTCCGTGCTGCCGCAGGTGACGACGAGGTTTTGGTCCGGATCCACCGGCACGCCGGAGAAATGCGTGATCTTTTTGGCCAATGCCTGCCGAAAGCGCGGCGCACCCCACGTCACCGCATACTGATGAAAGTTGCCGCGCGTCGCGCGCTCCAGCGCGGCGAGGATTTCCTCCGGCGGATTGAAGTCGGGAAAGCCCTGGGAAAGATTGATCGCGCCATGCTGGTTCGAGAGGCGCGTCATGGCACGAATGACCGATTCAGTGAAGGCGTGGAGGCGGCGGGAAGTTGCAGGCATCCTTGCGATTTGGGCGAGAAGCCGCCACCATGCAACCAACCAATCTGCCCCACATGCTGCGCCACCTTCTCCTGCTCGCCTTGCTGCTCCCCCTTTCCTGCCGTGCTGCCGAGGAGTGGCAGACCCTCTTCAATGGCAAGGACCTCACCGGCTGGCGTGCCAACGTGATGCCCGAATCCTTCACCGTCGTGGACGGCGCCATCCGCGCCCATGCCACCAAGCCCAGCGCCCACATGTTTTATGCGGGCGATACCAAGGAAGGCTTCGTGCCGTTCAAAAACTTCATCTTTGAAGCCACCTGCCGCGGCGAGCCAAACTCAAACTCCGGCATTTTCATCCACACAGACATGACCACGCGGGACAGTGCGCTCCATCTCGCAAAAGGCTACGAAATCCAGCTCAACAGCACCGCCAAGGAAAAGCGCAAAACCGGCAGCCTCTATGCCGTGGTGGATCTCGCCCAGTCACCCGTGGATGAGACCCAATGGTTCCAAGTGCGCATCACCGTGAACGGCAAGCGCATCCAGATCCACCTCAATGACAAGCCCGTCGTGGACTACACCGAGCCGGACAACGTCACACGCCCGCCTGAGCGCGCCGGGCGCCTGATCAATCCGCAGGGCGGCGGCATCGCGCTGCAGGCGCATGATCCGGGCAGCGTGTTATATTTCAAAGACATCCGCATTCAGCGCCTGCCATGAAGCTTCATCTTCCTATGTCTCCCGCCATCCTTCGTATCCCACTTCTCGGCCTCGCGCTGCTGCTTCACGCCACGGCGTGGGGCCAGAAAGCCGAGGTCAAACCGCAGCCGCCTGCCGCGGCCAAGCCGCAGACGATCAAGATCGCCATGCGCGACGGCCTGCGCTTTGACCCGCCACGCTTTGAAAGCAAGCCAGGCGCGGATGTGGTCATCAGCCTGGAGAATCTCGATTCCACCGATCAGATGCACAATTTCGTGCTCGTAAAACCAGGCAGGCGCGATGCCATCGTGAACGCCTCTCTTCAACTGGCAGACAAAGGCCCTGCCCTGCAGTTCGTGCCGCCAGGGACGGATGTGCTGGCCGCCTCCAAACTGCTGGCTCCGGAAAAGAAGGATTCCCTGCGCCTCTCGCTGCCGAAGGAGCCGGGCATCTATCCCTTCGTATGCACCTTCCCCGGCCATGGTCTGGTGATGTATGGCGCGGCCTATGTGGGCGTAAAAATGCCACCGCTGAAACAGGACAAAAACATTCCGGCCACCGCAGCGCAAACCTTCATCGCCGGCGGCGGCAGGCGTCCCTTTGTGCAGCGCATCTTCATGCCCAACAGCGGCCCCGCTGCCATCGCGATCGCGCTGCCGGGAGACTTGAACGCCTGCTGGGATGCGGGCCAATGCCGCATCCGCTACGTGTGGAAAGGCGAGTTCATCGATGCCACGAAGAACTGGGCGGGGAATGGCCGCGACCTGCCCAAGCTCGGCGATAAACCCTTCTGGACCGCCGAACCCGATGAAATGGCGATCCGCTTTGGCGGCGCCACCGCCGCAGCCCCGCAGGCCAAATTTCTCGGCTACACGCTCGACCAAGGCTTCCCCACCTTCCGCTACTCACTCGACGGCATCGAGGTGAAAGAAAAGATTGCGGTCAACAAGGCTGGAGAAGTGACGCGCGAATTCAAAATCCCCAAGGCCACCAGCGATGTGTTCATATCCGTTGGCGACAATCCCAACGGCGAAGGCTTCGCCGCCTGGCGCTCCCCTTCCGGAAAACGCGATGGTGGCACCTTGCATTTCACCCAGGAAGAAGCGGCGGCCTTCACACTCACTCTCGCAACCATCAAACAATAAGCCTCATGCACCGTCTCCTCTCCATCTCTCTGGGCTGCGTGATCCTGGGCACTGCGAGCCTGCCTGCGCAGAAGGCCAAGCCGGAACCCGCAGACAGCTTTTACTCCATCGGCAAACTCATCATGCCCAATGGCGTCGCGCCGGAAATCGGCGGACTCGGCGTCATGCCGGACGGCCGCATCGCCGCATGTTTCCACCATGGGCAGGTCGCGATCTACCAGCCGAAGGACAAGACATGGAAAACCTTTGCCGAAGGCCTGCATGAGCCGCTGGGCCTCCTCGTGGAAGATGCGCACAGCATCCTCGTCATGCAGCGCCCTGAGCTGACCCGCCTGCGCGACACCGACGGCGATGGCGTGTGCGACAGCTACGAAACACTCTGGGACGGCTTTGGCATGAGCGGAAACTACCACGAGTTTGCCTTCGGCCCCGTGCGTGCGCCGGATGGCAGCGTGGTCGTATCGCTCAATCTCGCTTCTCAAGGTGACACGATTTTCAAAGAAGTGCGCGGCCAGTTCAGCGACATCGGCGTGCCACGCGCGCAGTTCTATGAGGGATGGAAAAAAGTGAGCAAAGATGTGGGCCGCATGTACTCGCGCGTGCCGTATCGCGGCTGGGTGGTGAAGATCGATCCCACCACCGGAGCGGCGCAGCCATGGGCCTGCGGCTTCCGCTCACCGGATGGCATCGGCTTTGATGCCGCCGGCAATCTGCTGGTGGACGACAACCAAGGCGACTGGCGCGGCACCAGCGAACTCTTCGTGGTAAAGCAGGACGGCTTCTACGGCCATCCTGCCAGCCTCGTGTGGCGCAAGAACTGGGATGGCCGCGTGCCTCTGCAAGTCCCCGTGGCCGATCTGGAAAAGCTGCGCACTCCCGCCGCCGTGTGGTTCCCGCATGGTCATTTTGCCAATTCGCCCACGCAGATCGTGCAGATCCCATCCACCAAAGCATGGGGACCTTTCGCAGGCCAGACCATCGTAGGAGAAATGAACTCGCCCAAAATCCTCCGCGTGCTGCTGGAGGAAGTCGGCGGCGTCTGGCAGGGCGCGACTCTGAACTGGATCCAAAGCGAAACGCTCAAACGCGGCGTGCACCGCTTCACATTCGCCAATGATGTGCTGTATGTCGGGCGCACGCATCTTTCCTGGGCAGGAAGCGAGGGCATCGGCACCATCACCCCCACGGGCAAGGTGCCGTTTGATGTGCTGGACATGAAGATCACGTCCAAGGGCTTTCGCTTCACCTTCACCGAGCCGTTGGATGAAACCTCCGGCGGCGAGGACCTGTGGGCCGGCGAACACTACACGTACAACTACCACAAGGAATACGGCTCGCCGCAGATCGCCAAGGATGAGATTGAGGTCACCAAAGTCACCCTGAGCGCTGACCGCAAAACGGCGGAGATCGAGCTGCCAGACTGGGCGCTGAACCACGTCTATGAATTTCGTCTGGACAATCTCAAGTCGGACTCCGGCAGGCTGCTGCTGAACCCACGCATCGCCTACACCGTGCGGAAAGTGCCGCAGTGAAATAGCCGCCGCGAAATTCCTCCTGAACATGCCTCCCGAACCCGATCCCCCGCCCCAGCTCAAAGAATGGTTTGATGCCGCCCGCTACCGCAGCATCGCGAAGGAACTCGCCTTCATCTCACCGAAGTTTGACACGGAAACCTTTCTCAAGTCCTCGCTTGATGGCCTCGAAGCCCGCAGCCTCATGCAGCGTGTGCATCAATGTGCAGTCGCTGTGAATGCGGCGCTGCCGGGAACCTATCAGCAGAAAGTCCGCGCCTTGCAAAAGCTCGCGCCACGCATCGACCATGAATTCGTCACCATCTTCCTCGGCGACTTCGTGGCCACCTTTGGCCTGCATGATTTCGACTTCTCCATGGAGGCCCTGCGTTTTTTCACCGTCTTCGGCTCCGCAGAGTTTGCCGTACGCCCCTTCATCGTGGCAGATCAAAAGCGCGCGCTGAAAACGATGCATGCGTGGACCTCCGATCCCGATGAAAAAGTGCGCCGCCTGGCCAGCGAAGGCTCACGCCCGCGCCTGCCCTGGGGCATGCGCCTGACCGCACTCGTGCGCGATCCCGCCCCCACCGCTGTCATTCTCGATGCGCTAAAGGATGACGCCTCGCTTTTCGTACGCCGCTCCGTGGCCAATCATCTCAATGACATCACCAAGGACCATCACGACTACGTCTTGCAGCGCCTCGAAGACTGGGATCTGGAGCGCGAGCATCTGCGCTGGATCGCCAAGCACGCCTGCCGCACGCTGATCAAGCGCGGGCACCCGCAGGCACTGACGCTCTTCGGCTTTGGCAAAAAAGCAGAGGTCACCGCAAGCCTCACCGCTTCTCCCGCGCGACTCAAACTCGGAGAGCGTCTCACGCTGACCGCCGCTCTCACCTCCACCTCCGGCAAGACACAGCGCCTCGCCATCGACTACGTGGTGCATTACGTCAAAGCCAGTGGCGGCAGCGCCGAGAAGGTCTTCAAATGGACCGAACTGGACCTGCCCGCACGCGCTGAAATCGAACTCGTCAAATCCCAGGTCGTAAAAGACTTTACCACCCGCAAACATTACTCCGGAAGACATCGCGTCGAGCTGCAGATCAACGGCCAGCGCGTGGCCGAATCGGAATTCGATCTGCGCTAAAAGAAAACGCCATCGGCCGGAAGACCAATGGCGTTAAAAAAACGAGCAATGTCAGCCGCCCTTACTTTTTGGCCGCCTTGGCCTGCGCCTGGCTCTCAGCCGAGAGCTTGCTCAGAGGCAGGATGTGCGTGACACCCGTGGAGGGAATCTTCAGAAGCACGCTGTCGCCTTCCAAGCCCATGAACTCGGCGTCAATGGTTTTGCCTTCGGCGTTGGTCCACTTCTGCACGCCACCTGCGGCGGCAGGCATGGCTGCTGCGGGCGCAGGTGCCGCGCCGCCACCGGTGAGGCTGGCGCCTTCGTCGATCCAGGCCTTCAGCGTGGCGAGCTCCGCATCGGTCAGCTTGTTCTTGCCTTCAGGGGGCATCACATCAGCGTCATCATTCGGCAGCGTGCATTTCACGTACATGTCGCTCTGCGCGCCTTTTCCGGGAATGATATTTTTCCCATCGCCGATCTGTTTCGGCAGCTCGGCGTCGTCCAGCGCCAGCTTCCCTTTCACCTTCTTCGTGACGCTGTGGCAGGCGTAGCACTTGTTGCGGAAAATAATGGCGACCTGAGACTTGTAATCGACCGCAGAAGCAGCGGTGGTGGTCAGGGCAAGGGCGAGGAGAAGGCTGAATTTCATGGTTGCGGGTGACATGGAACGCTCAAACGTGGTATTTGCCTAGCTTATTTTGTGGATTCCTTAGGTTCATCGTGCGGACGGATCCAGATCCCGCAGCTGCTGGAGGGTGGCCAGGATCGCATTGCGCTGCACCTGCAGCCGGCTGATCCCCAGCACAGCGCGGCTGGCGGAAAGGGTGTTGAGCAGTGGGCTGGCCTCCGGGCGCGTGGAGTTCCACTCCGCCCCGCGCAGGCCGGAGGGGTTCTTGGCCGCGAGCGCCTCGTATTCGGTGTTCAGCTGCTTACGCTGCGCGGCCAGCTGCGTGCGCAAAATCTCCACCACATTCCGCGCGGGCGCGACCGCCCCGGGGCCCGGCATTGGAGCGGCCCCTTCGGCAGCAGGTCCTTTTCCCGGGGCTGGCAGGCCACCAGGTTCCCGTGCCGCAGTCAGGCTTCTTTCTCGGGCCTTGTCCCTGGCCTCCACCGGGTCATAGCAGGCCTCCCAGCGCAGATCCGGGTTCGTGTTTGCCAGCGCGACCTTGATGGCGCCATCGGCGTGCCGGATCGAAACTTCATCCGCACTCACCGCAGTGATCTCCGCCAGGCGCAGGGACTTCCCGTCATCCAGGCTCAGCAGCGGAAACTTCTTCCCCACCATGGCGCTGCGGCGCTGCGTGCGGAACTGCTCAAACCGGGTCTTCAGCGCCGCAAACTCGTCCTGCGACTGCTTCAGTTCCAGCTGGGTCTTCTGCAGCTGGGTCTGTACCGTCAGATATTGCTGCATCTGTACCTGCACCGCTGACAAATCCGCTTGTGATTGCACCAGGAGATGGTTCGTCTGGTCCACGCGCGTTTGCAGTGTCTGATTTTCGACCTGCAGCGCATCATACTCGCTTTTTTTGACACAGCCGCTCAGCAGCGAGAGCAGCAGGGCTGCTGTCGCTCGGAGAATGCGTGTAGGGTGCCTGCTCATCCCAAAGGACAATGTAACCGCCTTTGTCTCCGTTTGTCACGCACCCTGACCACGATTTTCAAAACCACGCCCCAGGCTCAAGCACTTGCAATCAAGTCATACTAGCCGACACTGAGAGCCCCCAAAATCCCATTCCTATGAGCAAAGCCTCCGTTGAAGACCTCAAACTCGCCTCAGACGGCCTCCGTGGCCACCTGGCCGAGCAGTTCGCTGACACCAGCACCCCGAATATTCCGGACGACTCCAACATCTTGCTCAAACACCACGGCTCCTACCAGCAGGATGACCGCGACGTCCGCGCCGAGCGCACGAAGGCCAAGCTGGAAAAGGCTTGGAGCTTCATGATCCGCAGCAAGATGCCTGGCGGCCGCATCACCGCCAAGCAGTGGCTCATCCATGACGATCTCTGCTCCAAGGCCTTTGGCAACATGCGCCTGACCAATCGCCAGGGCATTCAGCTCCACGGCGTGCTCAAAGGCGGCCTGAAGGAAGTCATTCACAATGTCTGCCACAGCGGCCTCAGCACCATGGGTGCCTGCGGCGACGTCGTGCGCAATACCATGGGCCCCGCCGCCCCCATCAAGGACGCCATTCACGCTGATACTCAGAAGCTTACGGAGGAAATCAGCCAGCGCTTCCTGTGGCGCTCCAGTGCCTATGCCGACATCTGGCTGGACGGCGAAAAGCTCGAGCCAGACTGGATCAAAGACCCGGAGGTGAACCCCGCCGTGCGCGAGCAGACCAAGGCCCCCGAAGGCGACGACCCCATCTACGGCAAGGTTTATCTGCCCCGCAAATTCAAGATCGGCGTGGCCATCCAGCCCTGCAATGACGCGGACATCTACTCCCAGGACGTCGGCCTCGTGCCCCACGTGGTGGACGGCCAGGTCGAAGGCTACACCATCACCGTCGGCGGCGGCTTTGGCATGAGCCACGGCCAGCTGACCACCCGCCCCTTCCTCGGTCAGCCTCTCCTTTACGCCAAGCGCGCCAATGTCGTCGACGCCATTGAGGCCGTCGTCACCACCCAGCGTGACCACGGTAACCGCACCGAGCGCAAAAACGCCCGTCTCAAGTACACCGTGCAGACCATGGGCCTCGACGGTTTCCGCGCCGAAGTCGTCCGCCGCCTCCCCGGCATCGAAACCTTCCCGCCCAAGGAACTCCAGTTCGACAGCGTCGAGGACAAACTCGGCTGGCATGAGCAGGGCGACGGCAAGCTCTACTGCGCCGTCCACGTCAGCATGGGCCGCATTGTGGACCGCGAAAACGGCCCTCACTACCGCAGCGCCTTCGTCGATCTCTGCAAAGAACTCGACCTCCCCCTGATCGTGACGCCAAACACGAACATGATCATCGCCGACGTCGCGCCTGAGCAAAAGGACGCCGTTGACGCCATCCTGTCCAAGCACGGCGTCATCCACGCCGACGGCATGACCCGCGCCCGCAAGGTCGCCCACGCCTGCGTCGCCCTCCCCACCTGCGGCCTCGCCCTCAGCGAATCCGAGCGCGTCCTGCCCGGCTTCATGGACAAGATCGACGAATCCCTGCGCGAACTCGGCCTCGAAGACGAGCCGATCCTCTTCCGCATGACCGGCTGCCCGAACGGCTGCGGCCGCCCCTACAATGCCGACTTCGGCTTTGTGGGCCGCTCCCCCAACAAGTACGCCATGTTCGTCGGCGGCAGCATCCGCGGCAACCGCCTCGCCGGCCTGGAATTCAAAACCGTTCTCGGTGAAGAAGTCCCCGGCAAGGTCCGCGCCTTCCTTGAAGCCTTCAAAGCCGAGCGTAAAGACGGCGAAATCTTTGCCGACTGGTTCGCCCGCACCCGCACCACCGGTGAAGCCCCCACGCCCGAACAGTTCCATATCGAACTCGCCGAACGCGCCGCCAAACTCGCCGGCGCCAAAGCCTCCGAAGAAGGCTGATCCTCCAAAAAGCACCCCATTCCAAGGCGGTCCGTGATAAACGGACCGCCTTTTTTGTGCCCCAACCCGCGGTCAATTCCTCCAAAATGACCTCCCAATCCTCCAAAACCATTGCCAAACCTCCAATAAACCGCTTTCATCCTCCACATGAGCCTATCGGTCACCTTGTTCGGCGACTCCCTCCGGGATGCAGCAAAGCCTTGGCTGGAGGAACTCGGAAAATCCGACCGCGACCGCCTCCAGAAGCTCCTCAACCTCTCCCTCACCGACAAAATCCGCCTCTCTGAGGCACTCGCCAGACTCTTCCCCGGCGAGGACACCCAGACCGCCCTCGCCAATCTGACCCGCCTCCGAAACCGCCTCAATGAAGTCGGCCTCCCCCTGAGTCTAAGCTGCAAGGTGGACAACAAAAAGAAAAGCCCACCCGAGGAGCGCGCCTTGTGGTTCACCGGCCCGGACGAGGCCGTGCTCCGCGCCACCCGCTTCTCCCAGGACGCCACGGCAGACATCGTCGGCAGGCCCTTCGTCCCCTCCAAGGGCATCGCCACAACACGCACAGCGTTGGAAGAGAAGAAAATCTTTGTCCGCTTCTTTGTCTCCTATGCCCGTGCCAACAAGGACCTGGCGGATGATTTGATCGCCGAATTAAAGAGCCAGTTCGGCTGCTCCAAGCGCTACGAAGTCGAGCTTTGGATGGACCAGGACATGCACCTCGGCGACCGCTGGCATGAGCGCATCCAGACCGCACTGCAGGCCTCCGGTTTCGGCCTGCTTCTCATCGGGCCGGAGTTTCTAAACCGTAAGTACATCAAGGAGCATGAACTGCCGCATTTCATGCAGGACAAAAAGCCCATCCTCCCGGTGGGCCTGATCAAGGTGGACTTCGAGCATCAGGATCTGCTGGGACTGGAGCAGCGCCAAATCTTCCGCCTGCCTGGCAAAAACGACGTCGCCCGCTTCTACGAAGAGATGTCCGGCACGGCCAAAAAACGCGAGTTTGTCCACCAGCTCTTCCGGGCCATCCAAAAACGCCTCGATGCCACCTATGAAGCACGCTCCCCAAGTGATGCGGGCACTCCTGCCCGCAACGAGGAGGATGAAACCTGCGAGTTGCCGGCAAAACTCCCCGCACCACCTCCCGATCCCGATCTCCAGCGCTTCATGCCTCCCCCGGAGGAGACGCGCCATTTCCAGCGCCCGCGCGGCTACATGCACCACCTGGCGCAACGGGAGGCGATCGATCCCACACGCGCCAATCTCGGCGATGCGCGGGATGCCTTGAACGAACTCGAAGCCTGGGCCCTGCGTGAAGAGGGACCGCCCTTCTTTGCCCTGCTCGGAGAAGTCGGCATCGGCAAAACCACCACGCTGAAGCAGTTCACCCGGCATTTGATCGAGAAACGCACCCAGGAGCCAGCCCGCTACCCGCTGCCCATCTACATCGACCTACGCGACTACATTGGCGACAAGTCCGACACCGTGCCCACGATTGAGGAACTGCTCACCATCGTGATCCAGCGCTCCTGGCGCATCACCGACCGCAAGGTCACAGCGGCAGATCTGCTGCGCCTCGTGCGCGAAGAAGGCGCACTCATCATCTTCGACGGCCTCGATGAAAAAATCGTCCACCTCACCCAGAACCGCGCGCGCGATTTCATCCGTACCCTCTGGTCCGTGCTGCCGCAGGCCATGCTGAAAAGCAGCGCAGCCTCATCCGGCAAGCTCCTCATCTCCTGCCGCAGCCACTACTTCCGCGATGTCTGGAGCCAGAACGCCATGCTCACCGGCGAAGACCGCGAAGGCATCGACCGCAGCCAGTACCCCGCCTTCTGCCTGCTGCCCTTCGATGAGGCCCAGATTCGCGGCTACCTCACTTCCTTCCTCGGCGATGAAAAACGCGGCGGCGAAGCCTTCGAACTCATCGCCTCCATCCACAATCTCCGCGACCTCGCCGAGCGCCCCTACCTCCTCACCCTCATCAGCAGCCGACTCGGCGAACTCGAGGCCTTGCAAATGCGCGGCGAGACCGTCAATGCCGCGCGCCTCTACGATCTCGTCGTCCGCTCCTGGCTCGGCCGCGACGACGGCAAGCACCACCTCGACCCCATGCACAAGCGCCGCCTCATGGAGGCCCTCGCCGCCGCCCTCTGGCGCAGCGGCGAAAAGCAGTGGGACGTGGACCGCCTGGAGGAATGGTTCGACGAATTCCTTCACCAAAACCCCGCCATCGCCTCCGCCTACGCCAGCAAAGACCGCTCCCTCCTCAAAGAAGACCTCCGCACCGCCACCTTCGTCCTCCGCCCCGACACCGAAGAAAAACACTTCCGCTTCGCCCACACCTCCCTCCAGGAATACTTCCTCGCCAGCCACCTCTCCCGCGCCCTAGCAGACCAGGCCGATGCCCAGTGGGACATGCCCATGGCCTCCCTCGAGACCCTCGATTTCCTCGGTCAAATCCTCGCGACAAACAAATCCAACACAGCCATCGCCTCCCTGGAACGCATCCTCGGCGGCGGGTGCCTGAATGCAGCAGTGCTGGCCTTCAAATATTGGCTCGAAGCCATCAAAAAGGGCCATTCCGAGCCACAACCAAGATATGTGAATCTCGCGGGTGCGAATTTCGATGAATGGCAGATCCAAGGCTATAGCAAGGGACGTCTGCTGAATCTGTGTGGTTCGAATTTACGCGGCGTGCAGTTCAACCGTGCCCGCGTTGAGTTTGTGGATGTCAGCGACGCAGATCTGAGAGAGGCGGAGGCACGGCAGGCCTTGTTTTTACATGTCAATGCGACTCGTTCGAAGCTGATCAATGTCGATGTAGCGGGGCTGCAGTGGCGGCATGGCAGTCTGGACTATGCTCTGACCGGGGGAACCGCTCTCGAACTCGCCGAGACATTGAAGGTTTCCACAACTGGACTGCCTTTGCCATCCACACCGCGCCCTATGCAGGGTATGTCCCAGCCACTGACGTATTCCGGACATCGCAATTCGATCAACGCCTGCGCCTGGAATCCTAGAGGCACGGCGGTGGCTTCCGCGTCAGCCGACGGCACCATCAGACTCTGGGATGCCGCTAACGGCAGGGAACTCCTCCGCATCAACGCTCATGTACTTGCTATCAGATGCTGCATCTGGAGTCCTGACGGCTCACGCCTGCTCTCCGGCTCGGAGGATAATACCCTCAAGCTCTGGGATGCCACCACGGGCAGAGAACTCCTCTGCCTCAATGCTCACGCGCGAGCTGTCAGGTACTGTGCCTGGAGTCCCGACGGCTCGCGCCTGCTCTCCGGCTCCGCTGATCACACCCTCAAGCTCTGGGATGCCACCACGGGCAGAGAACTCCTCTGCCTCAATGCTCACACGCGAGCTGTCAGCTGCTGTGCCTGGAGTCTCGACGGCTCGCGCCTGCTCTCCGGTTCCGCTGACAACACCCTCAAGCTCTGGGATGCCACTACCGGCAAGGAACTCCTCTGCCTCAAAGCCCATACGAATGTCGTAAGTTGCTGTGCCTGGAGTCCCGACCGCTCGCGCCTGCTCTCCGGCTCCGCTGATCACACCCTCAAGCTCTGGGATGCCACTACCGGCAAGGAACTTCTCCGCCTCAATGCCCATCCGAATGTCGTAAGTTGCTGTGCTTGGAGTCACGACGGCTCGCGCCTGCTCTCCGGTTCCGCTGACAACACCCTCAAGCTCTGGGATGCCGCCACCGGTAGAGAACTCCTTTGCCTCAATGCCCATGCGCGCGCTGTCAGGTGCTGCGCATGGAGTCCCGATGGCTCGTTCCTGCTCTCCGGCTCCGAGGACAATACACTCAAACTCTGGGATGCCACTACCGGCAAAGAGCTCTTCACCCTCTATGCCTATGAGCTTGCTGTCAGATGCTGCGCCTGGAGTCCCGACGGCTCGCGTCTTCTCTCTGGTTCCACTGACAACACTCTCAAGCTCTGGGATGCTACCACCGGCAGAGAACTTCTCCGCCTCAATGCTCATATGCTTGCAGTCAGGTGCTGCGCATGGAGCCCCGATGGTTCGCGCTTGCTCTCCGGCTCCGCTGATAACACCCTCAAAATCTGGGACGGCACCACCGGCAAGGAACTCCTCCGCTTCAATGCCCATGTACTTGCCGCTCTTTGCTGCGCCTGGAGTCCCGATGGCTCACGCTTACTCTCCGGCTCCGAGGACAACACTCTGAGGCTCTGGGATACCACCGGTAAGGAACTCCTCTGCATCAATGCCCATACACGTGACATTAGATGCTGCGCCTTTAGTCCTGACGGCTCGCGCCTGCTCTCCTGTTCCACTGACCACACCCTCAAAGTCTGGGACACCAACACTGGCAAGGAACTCCTCCATCTGAATGGGCATGCGCGTGACACCCTCTGCTGCGCCTGGAGTCCAGATGGCTCACGCCTGCTCTCCGGCTCCGATGACAACACACTCAAACTTTGGGATGCCGCCACCGGTAGCGAACTCCTTTGCCTCAATGCCCATGCGCGCGCTGTCAGGTGCTGCGCATGGAGTCCCGATGGCTCGCGCCTGCTCTCCGGCTCCGATGACAACACACTCAAGCTCTGGGATGCCACTACCGGAAAGGAACTCCTTTGCCTCAACGCCCACATGCGCGCTGTCAGTTGCAGCGCTTGGAGTCCCGACGGCTCCCACCTACTCTCCAGTTCCGCTGACAACACCCTCAAGCTCTGGGACGCCTCCTCCGGCCAATGCCTCTGGACCGCCCACAACCTCCCCGAAAACCAATCCGCCGTGATCAACGGCTCCAGCACCGAAATCCTCCACGCCACCCCCGAGGCCTGGCGCTGGCTCGGCTGGGAGGAGCGGGATGCGAAGGGCCGCTTCATCCGCCGCTTGCCCGCGGAGGCCTTTGGTCCGATCCCGGGGATGGAGGATTGAAAAGTAGCCTTGTTCCTGTGGAACAAGGATTGGCTACGCAACCACCCAGCAGGTGGGACCACCGTGCCCGCCCAAATGCAGCGGAGCGTCCCCCTTGTTCCACAGGAACAAGGCTACTTTGAACATCCCGGCACTTGTGCGCGGCGTGGGTCTGGGCCACAGACTGCGCATGTCTCTCCCCGTTTACCACTTCCTGCATCTCATCGGCCTCATCCTCGTCTTCATCGGCATCGGCGGCCTGCTTTCCAGCGAAGGAGCCAAAAAGGCCATGATGTGGCACGGCATCGGCCTCGTCATCAGCCTTGTCTCCGGCTTTGGCCTGCTCGCGAAGTACAACAAGCTGCTTCCCGAAGGCGCACCTTCGTTTTACACCTACCACTGGATCTGGGCCAAGTTCGCCCTCTGGCTCGTCCTCGGCTTCCTCCCCGTCCTGGCCAAGCGCCGCGTCATCGCCGCCCCGCTCGTCGTCCTCATCGCCGCCATCTGCGGAGCCGGCCTCGCCGCCCTCGGCTACTTCAAGCCGCAGTTCTGAGCGGAGGATAGGCCTCTGGCCTGTCAATGGATCGAGGCGTCCCGAACGTTTATCCGGAAAGCTCAAGGCGAGACGCCTCAGTCCATGGTCAGGCCAGAGGCCTGACCTACGGTTACACGCCCCCAAGCACCGCACATCCAGCCGTAGGACGTTCGTGGCGATAGCCCGCCCGTCTGCGAGCGCCCTCGCAAACACCAAGGCATACAGGCCCTCCCACAATCGTCCAACTTAGCGAGGCAAGCGTCAAACTTCGAGCTGCCTCCACCCAAGTCTGATCGGAAGTACGATAGACACTCCTGTCTGTCGCTCAGCGCCCTCGCAAACACACCACCCACCCGCGCTGCCACATCGGCCAGAGTCCAGCAATCACTGAACCACCGACCGCTCTCGCCCCTCTTCACCGCTCCGTCCCGCGGCCCTGCCCCTTCCCATCACACCTGGTTGATGTCCAGCACCCCGGTGCTGAACCCAAATTTGTCCGCCTCAGCCCCCATCCGCTGCGCCATCGCGACCAGCAGGTTCGAGAAGACATGCTTGTCCTTTCCTATCGCGATATGTCGCCCGTGCTTATACCCGCCTCCCGCGAGCACCAGCGGCAGGTTCGCCGTGCTATGCGCGCTCGCGTTGCCCAGATTGGACCCAAACAGAACCGCCGTGGAATCCAGCAGCGCGCGCCCATTGTCCTGCGTCTTCTTCAGCTTGCCGAGGAAATCCGCAAAGGCCGTGAACTCCGCTCTCTCGATCACCTTCAGCTCCTCGATCTTCGCCGGGTCCTGCCCGTGATGCGAAAGATTGTGCCAGTCGTTCTTCACCCCGGCGATTTCCGGCACCGCATTCATGCCGCTGAGGCGCAGCGTCACAGCACGGGTCGAGTCAGTCTGCAAAGCCAGCACAATCAGATCCTGCATCAGCTTCATCTTGCCGATCGCATCCGTGCGGCTCTGAATGTCCGTCGGCGGCTTCGCCTCCACCTTTGGCTTCGGCCGCTGCGCCCACGCCTCGTTCTGCACCAGCCGCCCTTCGAGATCACGCACCGCGGAGAAATACTCGTCCAGCTTCTCCTGATCCCTCTTGCCCAGGTCGTTGTGCAGCTTCTTCGCCTCTCCCATCACGGTGTCCAGAATGCTGCGCCCGCGTTTCAGGCCGCGCACCTGCGCCGCCACCTCGGCAGGAGTTCCATCCACAAACAACTGCTGAAACGCCTTCGACGGCGATGACTCCGCCGGCAGCGGCACCCCGCTGGCCGACCACGACAGCGACTCACTGCCCGTCCCGAGAATCAAACTCGGAAACCGCGTCTGCGCTCCAATCTGTTCCGCAATCAGCTGGTCGATCGAGATTGTGTTCTTAAATCCCGCCAGCCCGGGATGCTTCGCCGACGTCAGCCACGTCATTTCAGACGTATGCCCGTTGGCCCCGTTCTGCTCCTCATGCTGCAGACCGGAGAGCACCGAAAAATCTCCCTTCAGATCCTTCAGCGGCTCCAGATAAGGCGTCAGCGCATAGTCCGCGCCCGTCTCCTGCGGAAACAAAAAAGGCGTGTGAAAGCCCAGCGTCGCGCACATCGCCAGAAACCGCGGCGGCGGCTGCCCCACCGCAGCCTGCGCCCGCGTCGCAAACGCCGGTACCATGGCCTCCAGAAAAGGCAGCGAAAGCACAGTTCCGGTGCCCCGCAGAAATGCACGGCGGTCGAGATGACGTTTGGCGGCGATGTTCATGACGAGGTATCAATTGAAACGACTGACCGGCACGAAGTCTGTCAGTTCCACCGCATCAGCCCACCCCCCTCTTAAACTTCGCCTCATACCCCACCGCGCCATCCACCCCTCGAAGCTGAAACGCGATCTCGCTTTCCTTCCCGCTCGCCTTCAGCTCCACGCAGAGAAAGCCACCCTTCACCCGGTGAAATTTGTGATACGTCTTGTCCTCGCCCGGTGACCCACTCGCATGCGAATTGCTCGCGGGCCCCACGCTGAACTCCTGCACGCCCGCCGTCGGATGCACCGAATGGTACTGCCAGTGCCGGTCCCCGCACACCACGAAGAAATTGTCCGGCACATTCGCCTTCAGCCACGCGCGGATCTCATCTCCCTCATGCGTGAATCCCTCGTTGCTGTGGTTGTCGTTCTTATTCCCGCGATCCGGCCCCACCAGCGGCGTCGGACTGATGAGCACCTTCCACGTCGCCGTGCTCTCCTTCACCGTGCGCTTGAACCACTCCTTCTGCTCCGCTCCCCAGATCGTCTTCTCCGGCCCGTCCTTCATCGTGTTCGGCGACCGATAATCCCGCCCGTCCGTAAACCACACCTGCAGATCACGCCCCCACCGAATCGTCCGAAAATCACGCTCTCCAATCGGCGTCTGCTCACGAAAGATTTTGATCCCTTCGCCAAACGTCAGCTCACCCGCCTTCATCCCCGGCCACGAGTCATTCGTCAGCGTGTCATGATCATCCTTCAGCCAGTACGTTGAAGTACTGCGCGTCGCCTCCATCAACCGTGGCAGGCTGAACATCCGCTCCCAGTGCAGCCGCGCCAGCGCAGGCGACACCGCACGCGGCGGATTGCTGTCATAATAAACCAGGTCTCCCGTCATCACGATAAACCTCGGGTCCAAAGCTGTCATCGAAGGATAAATCGGATGCCCGTCCGCGTGATCACGATCCTGATACCCCTGACACGTCATCACGCAAAATCGCAGCGCCGTCGGTGCCGCAGGCTCCGGCGCCGTATGAAACTTCCCTTTGAAACTCGTGCTCGCCACCGGATGCGCACCCGCCGTCTCAGCGACATAATGATACGTGCTGCCCGGCTCCAGCGCACTCAGCTTGAACTGATGGATGCCATCCTTCTCCGCGCTCACCTCCGCCCACGGCGTCTCCACCGCATCGCTCAGATCCTCCTTCAGACCGTAGCGCACCCGCACCTTGCCCGAAGCCGCCGGGCACGCCCCTTCGATCTCACGCACCGCAGGTACCTCCTGCACCTTTTCCTTCACACCCTTCACCTTCTTCTGCTTGTCAAAACTCACCCCCGCATTGTTGCGCACCTCCGCCTCCGTCAGCCGCGTCCACACGATCGCCGTCGTATCCGTCACCTCCCCCACCCGCGTCCCCGTCGCCTGAAACGGCCCGCTCGCAGCCGCCTGCGCAGCCCAAGGCGTGGCAAGTGCAGCCGCAGCAGTGGTTTGAATAAAACGACGACGATCAAGAGAAGATGCCTGGCTCATGGTCCAGCCATCAACGTCATCCTCTCACATTTCTGTCTCTCTCCATCGTTCCTCGTCCAAATATGCGCGCTCGTGCATCCCCATGGTGCCCGACAATATTCAGCCCTGAAAGGGCGCTGGAGTCAGCCCAGGGCGCCGCGAGGAACGAGCAAGCCCTGGGTTGTCTGCATCACCTCAGGAAAGCAAACCCATCGTCTTCTTCTCACCCCGCACTCACCAGCAGCGTCCTCTCGCCACTCCGCCGCACGCAAACGCCCCCGCTTACACCCATCACTCCCTCCCTCACAGCCTCAGCTTCTTAAACATCCCTTCCTTCTCCTCCGCACTCATCGGCTTATACTCCACCTTGCACTTCGGCAGCGCCGCCTTGATCGCCTCCACATCCGCCTCCGAAATATCCACCGTCTCAATCTTAAGCTTCGCCAGTTTCGACAGCGCCTGAAGCTGCGGAATGATCTTCGCGCTCAGCTTCGCCTCCGTCAGCTCCAGAGACTCCAGCGTCTTCATCTGCGCAATCACCGCCATCGTCGACTCATCAAAACTCACCGGCGTGTCCTTTCCCCAATCCGGCAGCCGCTGCCCCATCCTCAATCCCCTCAGCCTCGTCAGCTTCAGCAGCGCCGCATTTCCCGCCTGCGTCTGCGCCGTGTGCCATGTGCGGAATTCCTTCAACTGCGCCAGTTGCCCGATCGCCTCCATCGCCGCATCCCCCGTCGTCGATCCCGCAAACGTCAGCCGCTCCAGATTCGGCAGCTTCTTCAGCTCCACCAAACCGCTCCCCGTAAAATCCTTCGACCGAAACGCCGGGTGAAAAAACGCCAGCGACTTCAGCTTCTGAAACGCCGCAAAATGTTGATACCCCGCATCCGTGAGCTGAATGCCGTTCGTGCTCAGCATCTCCAGCTCCGTCAGTCCCGTCAGCAACCCCATCGTCTCATCCGTGATCGTCTTGCCGCTGATGCTCAGATTCTTGATCGACGTAAAACCGCCCAGCGTCCGGAAATCCGCCTCGCTAAACTTCTCACAATCCACCTGCACCTGCGTCACCACCCCTCCCGCCTCCGTCACCTTCGCCCCCAGTTTCTGCAGCGCAGCCACATCAGCCGCCCACAGACCACCACAGCACAAACCAAAAACAGCGAGAAAGAATTTCATGCCCCCATCTCAAATCATAAATCAAAAATCGTAAATCATAAATTTCATCTCACCCCACGCTGATCTGCCCCTCATGCACCCCCGCCCTCAGCTTCACCGGCGCATGCGTGTGATTATGGATCACCGCATCCCCCTTGAAGACCACTCCCGCACCGCACTCCACCGGCCCGTGCACCAGCAGGCTGCGGCAGTGCAGTAGGCTCGGCGTATGCGGGAAATTATGCTCCAGTCCGTCCACCAGCTTGCACAGCTTCTGGTCCAGATGCAGATGCGGCGGCTGCCCGTTGCGGCTCGGGTGCAGCCGCAGGCAGAAGTCCTCCGTCAGCTCATACGCATCTGACCTCACCGCCAGCAGATCACTCGTCGTCTTCACCGGCGCAAACCGCACCCGTGAGACCTCGATCGCCCCCGCTCCTTCAAAGCATTCAATCGCCGCCCCCATCGCCGTCTCCAGTTGCACCACCGCAGGCGAGGCGCTGTCACGCGGATCCACCGTCTTCTTGTTCATGATCGGCGGCAGCGGGATCAGCCCGTCATTCGCCTCCAGCGCAGCCTTCAGCGCCTGCAGGTCGATCCACAGGTTGTTCGTGTTGAAATATCGGTGCTGGTCGATGTTCTGAAAATGCCCCTCGTCCTCCTTCGGACACTGCGCCGACTCCCGCAGCAGAAAGCGCCCGTCGCTCAGCCGCACTGCCAGGTGCCCACCCTTCTTGTCAGACTCCGTCCTCCGCGTCACCTCCATCACAAACGGCATCCCGCTGTCCGCAAACCACGCCAAAATCGCCGGGTCCAGCGTCGCGCCCAGGTTGTCCGAGTTCGACACAAACGCATACCTCACCCCACTGCCCAGCAGCTTTTCCAGCCACCCCGAACCCGCGAGACACGCATAGATGTCCCCATGCCCCGGCGGACACCATTCCGCATCCGGGCTTGCAGCCCACGTCGCCGGCTCCAGCGTGCTCGCCAGCACCTTCGGCACCTTGTTCTGCATCAGCTCCCACGTCTCCGTCCCACCCAGCTGCGGAAACCGTTTCGCCAGATGCGCCGCCGAGTCCGCAGACGTGCTAAAGCTGTTCATCAGCATGAACATCGGCACCTCGCCTCCCGTCTGCGACCTCAGCAGCAAAATCTGCCGCGCGATCAAATCCAAAAACGTGTCCTCACCCCGCACCGGCAGCAGCGACTTCGCCTTCTCCAGCCCCATCCCCGTGCCCAGCCCGCCGTTCAGCTTGAGAATCACCGTCTGCTTCAGCA
Source organism: Prosthecobacter sp. (assembly GCF_044222565.1). GTDB lineage: Bacteria > Verrucomicrobiota > Verrucomicrobiia > Verrucomicrobiales > Verrucomicrobiaceae > Prosthecobacter. Next base: position 18,941 of record NZ_JBGANA010000012.1, on the reverse strand, counting down.
ACTCCGCCGCGCGCTCCGTCGCCGGCGCCTTCAGATCATCCGCACGCGGCAGATCCTTCGCCGGAGAGATCGTCGCCTCAGGAATCATCCCCGTCTCCCCCGCCAGCAGCGCCGCATAGCTCCCGCGAAATGCGCGTATGGCGGACTCGCTCAGCCCTTCGGCCTGCATTTTTTGACGAAACGGGGCGAAGGCGGCTTCGATGCTCTCAGGACTGCGGGAAGATTGGCTCATGCGTCCCCAACGCTAAAGTTGACCATCAGCCGAGGCAAACAAACATTCATAAGACATCCCGCAGCCCTCAGAAACTCCCCACTCCTGATGCTCTCTACAGCACAGGCCCCGATGGCAGCCGGATGCTCAAAACGTAAGCGATCACATCCCACCGCTGCTCCTCGCTGAGCACCTTCTCAAAGCTCACCATCGGCGTCCCGCTCAGCCCCGTCGCCAGCACCCGAAACAAATCCTCCGGGCCGTCTCCACACCGCGGATGCGGCTGGCGTAGATCCGCCGGAGCCGCAGGCAGCCCCCAGATGTCCTTCAGCGTTACCGCCGCCGCCCCCTTCCCATCCGCCTTCTCTCCATGGCAGGCCGCACAGTTCGTGGCAAAAAGCTTCTTTCCTTCCAACGCATGCGTCTTCACGGCCTCCGCCGTCTTATACCACTCCGGCGCCGCCGGAAATTCCATCGTCGGCGCATAATTCTCCGGCTTCCGCCACCTTCTCGAAAACGACTTCACATACGCGATCACCGCCTCCACCTCGTCCGACTGCAGATGGCTGAAGGCCCCCATCGCCGTTCCGCTCAGCCCATGCGTGATCGTTCTTCGCAGATCATCGTCCGTCGGCAGCATCCCATACGGCGTCGTGCGGAATTTGAACATCCCCTCCCGAAACGACCTCGGCTTTGGCTTCAGCGTCGGGCTCATCTCCCCGTTCCCATCCCCGCGCTGCCCATGGCACACGATGCAGTTCCTCTCATACACAAACTTCCCCTGCATGTACAAATTGAAGTCCAGCGGCGCCACCGGGTCCGCCGCCAGAGCGCCTGCCATGGCCAGAAAAACAAAGATGCATCGGAAATACATGTTCACCCTTTCCATATCGCTCTTTGCACGCCGGAAACCACACCGCCTTTGCCATTTCCTGCGCCTGTCCTGCCCTCAAAGGCAGCTTGCTTCACCGGGCATGTCTGCCATTTTGCGCGCTCTTTTTAATCCTACCCAGCCATGCCCAAGAAAGCCTCCGCCGCCGCCAAGTCCGACCTCCATCGCAAGCACAGCGCCATCGTTGTCGATGGGGTGGACCGCGCCGCCTCTCGCGCCATGCTGCACGCCGTCGGCTTCAAGCGCGCTGACTTCCAGAAGTCCCAGATCGGCATCGCCTCCCTCTGGAGCATGGTCACCCCGTGCAACATGCACATCGACCGCCTCGCCCTTGAGTCCGCCAAAGGCGTGGACGCAGCCGGCGGCAAGAGCATCATCTTCAACACCATCACCATCTCAGACGGCATCTCCATGGGCACCGAAGGGATGAAATACTCCCTCGTCTCCCGTGAAGTCATCGCAGACTCCATCGAGACCGTCGTCGGCTGCGAAGGCATGGACGGCTTCGTCGCCATCGGTGGTTGCGACAAAAACATGCCCGGCTGCCTCATGGCCATGGCCCGCCTCAATCGCCCCAGCGTCTTCGTCTATGGCGGCACCATCCTCCCCGGCTGCGTCGGCCCCGAGAAAAAAGACGCCGACATCGTCACCGTTTTCGAAGCCGTTGGCAAGCACGCCAACTGCCTCATCAATGACAAGGAGCTCATCGACATCGAAGAGCATGCCATCCCCGGCGAAGGCTCCTGCGGCGGCATGTACACCGCCAACACCATGGCCTCCGCCATCGAGGCCCTCGGCATGAGCCTCCCCAATTCCGGCGCCCAGTCCGCCGTCGGCACCGACAAGCTCATCGACTGCTTCGACGCCGGCGCTGCCGTCATGAACATGATCAAGAAGGGCATCACCCCTCGCGACATCATGACGAAGGAAGCCTTCGAAAACGCCATCACCCTCATCATCACCCTTGGTGGTTCCACCAATGCCGTCCTCCATCTCATCGCCATGGCCCACAGCGCCGGCGTGAAGCTCGGCATCGAAGACTTCGTCCGCATCGGCAAAAAGACCCCCGTCCTCGCCGACCTCAAGCCCAGCGGCAAATACTTCATGAACGACCTCGTCAAGATCGGCGGCACCGTTCCCCTCATGCGCATGCTCGTCGCTGAAGGCCTCATGCACGGCGACTGCCTCACCGTCACCGGCAAGACCATGAAGGAGAACATGAAGAACTCCAAGATCGTCTGGCCCAAAGATCAGAAGATCGTCAGCCCGCTCAGCAATCCCCTCAAGAAGGACAGCCATCTCGTCATCTTCAAAGGCAACCTCTGCCCCGGCGGTGCCGTCGGCAAGATCTCCGGCAAGGAAGGCCTCAAGTTCGAAGGCAAAGCCATCGTCTTCGAATCTGAAGAGACCGCCCTTCAGGCCATCCTCAATGACAAGGTCAAAAAGGGTCACGTCATCGTCGTCCGCATGGAAGGCCCGAAAGGCGGCCCCGGCATGCGCGAAATGCTCTCCCCCACCTCCGCCATCATGGGCAAGGGCCTTGGCAAAGACGTCGCCTTCATCACCGACGGCCGCTTCAGCGGCGGCAGCCACGGCTTCGTCGTCGGCCACGTCACCCCTGAGGCCTTCGTCGGCGGCCCCATCGCCGTCATCAAAAACGGCGACCCCATCACCATCGACGCCGAAAAGCGCGCCATCACCCTCGGCATCCCCGCCAAGGAGCTGAAGACCCGCCTCTCCAAGTGGAAGCAGCCGAAGCCCCGCTACACCCGAGGCGTCCTCGCTAAATACGCCAAGCTCACCACCAGCGCCAGCGAAGGCGCCGTGACGGATCTGGGGCTGTAAGCAAAGCACACTTCGAATAAATCAAAAAGACCGCAGAGAGCCTGATTCAGCAGGTCTTCTCTGCGGTTTTTTATTGGCCCTCACGCCATAGAATGACTGGCCATGATTCCTGCCTCATCGTCTGGCTCATACGCACCGCAGTCCGCAGCGTACGTATTGTAGTACCTGCTTTAGCAGGTTCCGGGCGCACTACCCAGCGTCCACGGCCGCGCGCCAAACCATGTGCTGAATGCAGCCCCGACACGCAAAGCTGTGACACCTCCACCGCAGCCCTTCAGTCAATACCACCATTCCATTCTACCCGGGCGTCCTCGAAACAGCTCGGTATTTCTCATGCGGCCTGAAGGGCCGCCGGACTCAGCCCAGGGCGCAGTCGCGCAGCGACAAGCCCTGGGTCTCGCCACCCCAGTTCACCGTCGTCCCAGGTCGCGCCCTGAAGGGGCGCGGGAACACTCTCTTTCCTGCCAGCAGATGCACGCAACAGCAGACTTCGTCGTTGAGTGAATTCCCAAAACAAGCACCCCCCCCTCACTCCACCCTCCTCACCTCAAACCTCACCTTCACCGGCTTCGCATACCTCCGCTGCAGCACCTCCAGCTCCTTCAGCACCTTCGTCGTCTCCTCTCTCAACTCCCCCACCCCTGGCTGCTCCTTCAAAAACATCTCCCGATAACTCTCCGATCCCACGACCTCCATCCGCGCATCCGTCACCATCTTCAGCGCCGCCGCCTGTGCGTCCCACGGCCCGCCCGGCTCCCACCCATTCGACGTCATGGAAGAGATGTTCATCCCTGCCCCCAGTTGCCCGGCGGTAAACTTCCCCAGCAGCCTCCCACCCGCCCTCAGTTCATACTTCCCTGCCGCCAGCCCCTTCACCGTCAGCAGGTAACCGTTCAGTTCCGCAGGAATCGGCACAAACAAAAAATTCAGCGCCCCCAGCGCCCCAAAGTTGATCGGCAGCCCCTCATCCAGCCGGTCAAATTCAATACCGTCCTTATCCACCTTCACACCGGAGACCTCACACCCATCCGTCGCTTCCACCCTGCCCTCCTTCGCATCCACCACCGCCGATGAAACCTCCGCAGGCGCACCCAGCCCCTTCAAAATCGCCACCGCCATCGCCAGTTGACCGAGATCGTTGAGATGCACCCCATCCTCCACATGCAGCGTCGTCGGCTTGGAAGGTGCCTTCTGCTTTTCGTTCACCTCCAAAACCCGCCGCTGCACCTTCCGCATGTATCGCTGCACATCGATCGTCACCGCCCCCAGCCCCTTCGCCACCTCCAGCCCCTCATCGCACATCTGCTGAAGGAACCCCTTCTCCGCCCGCTCTGGATCCTCATTCGTGATCGCTGCTGAGCAGATGAAAACCCGCACTCCATGCTCCTTGCAGCGCCCGATCAGCTTTCTCAAGGACTCCAGATACGCCGCCTTGTGCTCCGCATCCGCCTTCATGCCCCAGCCGATGTCATTCACCCCAAACGCCACCGTCAGCACCGTCGCCCCACGATCAAACACCTCCCGCTGCAGCCGTTCCAGCGCCCCCGTCATCGTGTCCCCACCCCTGCCCGCATTGAAAAACGTCACCTTCCTCTGCGGAAACCGCAGCAGCGTGTAGTTCTCCACAATGCGGTCATACCGCCTCGCCGCCGTGATGCTGTCACCGAGAAAGACGACCGTATCACCATCCTTCAGCGCAAACTCAGCCATCGCCGAAGCAGCCGCCCCGACGAAGCACATGGCAAACAGCAGAATCTTCATCCTGCCTAGAACGCCCAACGCCCCTTCGTCATTCAGCGAGGACATTTTTACCTCAAGCGACTGAGTTTATCATTCCTGTTGCAACCCTGGGTTATGGCAGGCAATCCGGAAAACGAACCCATCATCTTCTTCTGCGCCAAGATTTTGGAGAGCTTGTCTAAAAAACTCTGCTCCCTCTGCCTCTCCGCCCCTCTGCGGCCAAACCGAACATCCCCCCCCGCCTCCATACTCTTCACGGGTCACTCGCCACTCTCATCCCTCACTCCTTCACAATGACCTGATCTTCCGGCTCCAGCTTCATGTCTCGGTTAGGCTCAGACCCCACGTTGCTGAGATCGACAGCGATGCTTTTGCCATCCCGAATCACCTTCGTTTGACTGGGTTTCGCGAAATCAGAAAAACCTCCGGCCACGCTGATCGCTTTCAGCAGCGTCAGCCCGGCATTGTAGGCCACCGGCCCGTTCTTTTTGCAGCCGCTCACCACATAGACCAGCCTCGCAGGCACCTCTCCACCATCAATCGTCACCGTCACTGTCGGACTCTTGTACAGCTCCTGCTTGACATACGCCTTCTCCACGACGCGCTGCAGTTCTGAAGGTTTGAACCCCACCGCCTTCACCTCTCCCACATGCACCAGGTTGATCGTGCCACCATCACCTATCGTGTACACTTTGCTGATCTGCGCGGCATCTTCCGCCGGTATCCCACCGATCGAAAGCGCGATGCGGTCTCCCGCCTTCAGGGCCATCTCCGTGTTCTGTGCCTCCACAGTGGCATTCAGGTACATCAGCACGGAAATCACAGACACCAGAAAACGCGTGGTCATGGTCAGCAAAGGTAAACGTTCCAGCCTCAATCCGGCACAATGATCTGATCTTCCGGCTGCAGCTGAATGTCCCGCGAGGGATCCGCGCTGATGTCCTTCAGATTGATCTCCGTGGTCGTCCCGTTGCGCAGCAGCTTCGTCTTGCTCGGTTTGGCAAAGGGCGTGAATCCACCGGCTGCTGAGATGGCTTTCAGCACCGTCAGGTTCGGAGTGTACGGCACCGAGCCGTTCCCCTTGATGCCGCCCACCACATACACCATCTGCTGCGTGGTCGCGCTGTCATTGGTCGTCACCGTCACCGTGGGCCGCGTGTAGATTTCACGGTCCTTGTAAGTCTGCTCAATGCTGCGCTGCAGTGTGGAGGGCTTCAGCCCCACGGCACGCACCTCGCCGATGTGCAGCAGGTTGATCGTGCCGTTGTCGCTGATCGTGTACACCTTGCTGATCTGCGGCACTTCATTGTCGGGGATGCCGCCGATGGAGACCGAGATTCGCATGTTGATCTTGAGGGCCATTTCGCCGTTCTGCGCATGGGCCGTTGCCAGGGTGCATGCGGCGAGAATGCAGGTGAGAATGCGTGTGTTCATAAGCGTGCGTGATCAGGTGAAATTAAAAAACATCATCGCCGTCCAGCCTTGAGACAGCATTCGAGGTGCCAAGCGCCGGGGCGGTCGTCTCCGCCTTGATCTTGCGGCGGCGGGTCTTCCCTCCCTGTCCGCCGTTCGGCGAATTCGTCGGCGAGTAGTAGGTGTAGTAGCTCGTGTAATACTGGTACTGGGCGTCGCTCCGCAGATCCACGTTGTTCAGCACCACGCCCAGCACTTTGCCGCCCACCTGCTCCACGTTCTGCTTCACCCGCATCAGCATGTGGCGCGGCAGTTTCCGGTGCTGCACCACGATCATCGTCATGTCCGCCAGGTTCGCCAGCACCGATGCGTCGCTCACGCCCAGGATCGGCGGCGAATCAATCAGCACCAGGTCAAACCGGCTCTTCACATCGGCGATCAGGTCCATCATCCGCTGGGAGTTCAGCAGTCCAGCGCTGTCCGCCGGCAGCAGCCCGCTCGGCAGGAAAAACAAATTCTCCACCTGCGTGCGCAGCACCACATCTTCCAGCCGGATGTCCGTGGTCAGGTAGTTGGTCAGCCCCGTTGCGTGGCTCACATCAAAATGCGTGTGCAGGCTCGGCCGGCGCAAATCCGCATCAATCAAGAGCACATTGTACCCCCCCTGAGCGCACACATACGCCAGGTTCACCATCGTGGTCGATTTCCCCTCTCCTGCTCCTCCGCTCACCACGCTCAGGCAGTTCGCCTCAGGTGTCTTGCGGTTGAATTCAATGTTCGTGCGCAGAATCCGGTAAGCCTCCGCATCCGGATTGAAACCGCTGCTGCGGTGCAGCACCCCCACATCCTTCGGCACCACCGCCAGCACCGGCACGCCCAGGTAGCCTTCCACGTCATCCAGGTTCTTCACCGTCGTGTCCATGTATTCCAGGAAGAAGGCCAGCCCCAGCCCAAACATCAGCCCCAGCACCCCGCCCAGCGCCAGATGAAGCGCCACATTCGGCTTCGCAGGCTTCCCTTCCGGCTCCGCTTCAGAATAGATCGTCGCAGGAGACTTCACCAGATCCGCACCCACCTTTTCCTCCAAATTTCTCGTGCGCAGGTTCACGATGATGTTGTCCAGCTGCGTCACTTCGTCCTTAGCGCTCTTGTACTCATTGTACAGCGCCTGCATGCCCATGATCTCCTTCTTGGCATCACCATTCCACTTCTCCAGTGACTCACGCTTTTTCTTGGATCCATCCAGCCGGTTCTGCAGTCCTTTGATGTGGGAGCTGGCTTCCCCAAGGATCAGCCTTTTGTATTCCTCGATCTGGCTGTCCACACTTTGCACCTGCGGATGCCGGTTGCCGCGGCCTTCGTTGGTCAGTCCCTGCCGTGCCACTTTGAGCTCCTGCATTTTCGACGTCATCGTGGCAATGCTCGCGTTCTCCAGCTTGAGACCTGAAGCCTGCTCAATAAGTTCATCAGGGGTCAGTTTTCCGATCTGGTTGATCTCCGTCTGCAGGGTCATGATGTCCTGGTCCGCCTGCATCAGCATCTGCTCGCGCGTCTGCTGCAGGCCTTCCTCTGCTGTGCGGATTTCGCTGCCCGGACTCAGCGAGTTGCCACCGCCCATGACCCATTCACCCACGATCCCAGCCTTGCGCTTCGCTTCCTGGGAACGGAGCTGGGCCTGGGCGCGCAGCCCCTCCTGATCATTGATCTTCTGTTCCAGAACCGTCAGAGCCTTGAGCTTCTTTTCATGCTCAATGTTTTTGCGCTGCTCCATGTAGCTCTTCGCCACTTCGTTCGCGATGGTCGCCGCCAGCTGGGCATCCGGATCGTAGTAGTCGATGGTCACAAAATCGGAGCGCAGCATCGACTGCGTTTCCAGATTGGCCCGCAGCTTCGCCAGCGCCGCTTGCCGGCTGGGCAGTTCCCACCGCTTGGCCAGCTCCAGCTTTTCGATCACCGGATATAGCGTCGTTGGCTTGGTGATCGTTTCGAACTGCGTCTTGAGGTACTCGGGCGAAAAGCCGGCGCTGTCACTGCGATTGTTCGCAAACACATTGATGCCCTCGGTGATGCGCTCAATCGTCATCTCGACATGCCCGCGATATTTCCTCGGCATGATGTACGTCAGCACCGCCGCCGCTGCGAAGATCAGGATGAAGCACAGCGAGATCATCCCCAACCGGTTCTTGATCACCTGCCAGGTGTCCATCGCATGCTTCTGCAGTTCGGTGCCGGACTCGTTCATGACTGCTCAGGTTTGATTATTTGGAGGGGTTAAGAAACTGGTCTTGAAATGCCGCCAGCGGGAGATTCGTCAGTTCCGAATCGGCCCGCCGGCGGCGTGTTGTCTTGGCTGTTGGGACTAAAAGGTCGCCGTGGCTCCGACGGAGACACGGTTGCGGTTAAATTCGACGGCAGGGTTGTTGGACAGCTGCGTGGAGAAGGAGTAGTTCGCGTTCAGGTTCACGTTGTCCATCAGCTGGTAGCCAATGCCTGCGTTGATGAACACCGCGTCCTGCCTCTGGTCTGGCAGCGGTCCGCCGGAGAGCGTGGAGTGCGCATAGCTCGCTCCGCCGTTCAGGCTGAGACGCTTGCTCACATTGTGGTTCACTTGGATGCCCGTGTTCACACCGTAGCTGTTCGTGTAGCTGCCCAGCAGTGCGCCGTTGAATCCCAGCATCGTGAACCAGCGCAGCTGCGTCTGCTGGGCCACCGCGTAGTTGATCGCAGCCTCGGCATAGGGCTTCACCTTGCTCACCGTGGCGTTCTGGAAGAACTCCGCACCGGCGCGTGCCGAACCCGACAGGTTCTCGCTCCATGCATGATCCACCCCGCCCAGTGCATAATGCGAATGGTAGTTCTGGAACGCACTCCGGGTGTAGCGCGTCATCCGGTAGCGGTATTCCGCCGTCAGGCTCGTCTGCTGGGTCACCTTGTAGGCGATCTGCTGCGCTCCCAGGTGCGAATACCGGTCCTGCGAGCTGGCCACCGCCGAGTTTTCGTACGTGATTCCGTCAAACGTATACGAACTCGTTGTCGAGAGGCGCGGAGACCACGCATAGCTCACATTGAGGTTGTTGTAGCCGTAGAGGAACTGCCCGTTCCACAGTGCCGAGGTGGCGCCGTAGCCAAACGCGCTGTTCGGGTTCGTCCCGTAGGTGAGGTAGAAATTGTTGCTCACTTTAAAGCGTTCCGAAAACTGATGCTCAAAGTTGAACGTCGCACGGCCGTTGTAGAACGTGCTGCCATAGGTCGGCACACCCTTCACATATTCCAGCACGCTTCCTTCAAGGCTGAAGCTGTAGGGCGTCGTCTTGTCCGCATGCGTGTAGGCCGTTCCGGCTCCCAGCTGCGCATACCAGGACTCAATGTTGCCATACTGCGACGTAGGCGCCTTGTATTTCAGCATGTCATACCCGCTGTTGGCGCTCATCGAGAACGACAGCGGCTCCTCATTGCGGAAATCCGCCGAGTAGTTCTGGATCGCCACCAGCCCCTGCGCACGCAGCGCGGCTGGGCTGAGCACGGCGGCGACCGCCAGGATGAGCATTGCCAGTTTTGAGCGCATGGATTGGGGAATTCAGAAACAGTTTCGATTGGCTGAGGCGCGGGAAGTGACCTTCACGGAAGAAAGGTCACGGAATCGAGTTCGACGGAGACACCGGATTCGTGATGATCCGCGGCGGCAGCGGTCCGGACACAGGTGGCATCAGCAGAAACACTCCGCGGATCGAGGAGGGGATGAAGAAGTCTTCGCTTTTCACCGGCACCACAGGATTCTTATCCACGACGATCGGGTTCTTCCCGGGATTCTTTTCCGACGAGGCAGTCATGACCGGACGCTCCACATCAGGAGCAGGTGCCACGGACGCCAGTCCCGGAACCACGGAGAGTGCCGAATCATTGATCACACCCGCCATCTTCGGAGCCACGGACACCGCCGTCTTCACGATCTGTGACGCCAGGGCAGGATCTGCTTTCGAGGCGGTGATCGCTGCTTTCACAATCTCACCCGCGCAGCTCTCATTGATGACCAGTGCATCTTCCACAACCATCAGAACTTTGGACGGATCTTTTTCCACCGCCACGCGCACGTCATTGGTGATCTCTGCGCAGTTCCCCGGCGTTTGCGCTGAGCCGAGCGAAGCGCTTGCCAGCATAAGCACACAAGCTAAAGCACTCGCAATGCGAGAAGTAGAGACAGCTTTCATAAGCGGCAGGGGTTGTGAGATTTACAGATGTTTTCGTGTCTTCAGAGCGGGTAGTGGGAATCGAACCCACATGGCCAGCGTGGAAGGCTGGAACTTTACCACTAAGCTATACCCGCAATTGAAGTTATAGTAACACGAAACATCCTACTGCCGCAAGATATTTTTAGAATTTAAAGAAAAATTTTGAAATTCTAGAAATCCTGATGAATTCAAGATCCTAACTTTTCAGCCACTTTGCTTTTCAATTCAGCCGTTTATTTAGCACTCAATGACGTGCTGGCAAGTGGGTACTAAAAAAGGAAAACGTTCTCGATACTGAAACGCCTTCAAAACAGCAGCAAAGTCCCCGCCGACGCTCTCCCCGCTACTTCGCCGCCGCTTTCTCGCCTGCATAATCTTCTCCGTTCAGGCTCCGCGCCACGCTTTCCAGCCAGTCCTCCAGACTTTTTTGCATTTCCGGCACCCGCTCCGGCTGCTCCGCCAGCAAAACGGTGCTCTCGTCCGGATCACTCGCCAAGTTGTACAGCTCCCACTTCACATCGTGCGTCTTCTTGTTCTCGATCCGGTGCAGCTTCCAAGGCCAGTCCAGCCACGCCGCATGTCCCGGAAACTCTGTCAGCGACACTTTTTTTTCGATCTTCCCCGCCTCAGGCCGCACCCGCACCGGATCCGCCGGCTCCTCCCCCTTCGCCTGCGCCGCCAGCAGCTCATTCATCCATTCTTTCGAATTCACCCCGATCCCCGGCCTGCCCATGTCCCAAAAGCCGATCGGTCTCGATCGCTTCTGCTCCTGCCCCATCAGCAGCGGCATCAGGTCGATGCCATCCAGTGGCGGCTGCTTTTCCATCTTCACATCCGCCAGCGCCAGCACTGTGGGATAGATGTCCGAGGTCACGCACGGTGCCTTGATCACCTTGGGCTCATGGAATGCCGCCGGCCACTCCATCAAGCCAGGCACCGCCAGGCCTCCCTCATAGATCTGCCCTTTGTTGCCCCGCCGCCCGCCTGTCTCCCCCACCTTCGGCAGCGCACCATTGTCGCTGCAGTACCATAATAAGGTGTTCTCCCGCAGATCCAGTTCCTTCAGCTCCGCGCGCAGCCTGCCAAAAGCACGGTCCATCGCAGTGATCTCCCCATAAAAATTCTGCTCCTTCTCCGGCAGCCCCGCATACCCCGCGCGGTCCTCCTCCAGCGCCCGATGCGGATCATGCGGAGAGCCAAACCACACCACCGCGAGAAAGCGCTGCTTCTTCTCCCCGCACTTTCGGATGAACTTCAGCGCCTCATCCACCGTGATGTCCGAGCTGTCCCCTTGAAACGGCACCGCCTTTCCCTGCACACTCATCACCGGATTCAGGTCAAAATAATTCGGCGCTGAAACCCACTCATCAAACCCGCTGTTTCCAGGACTCACCGGACTCGCCTTCTGTACAGACCCCAGGTGCCACTTCCCAAAGTGCCCCGTCGCATACCCCGCCGTTTTCAGCGCCTCCGCCACCGTGATCTCCTGCGGCCTCAACGGATGACCCCAGGCAAAGCAGCCGTACCGGTTCGGCGTACGTCCCGTCATCACGCTGCCTCGTGTCGGCGAGCACACCGGCGCCGCCGCATGAAATTCATCAAAGCGGATCCCCTCCTTCGCCAGCGCGTCAAAATTCGGCGTCTTCAAATGCGGGTGCCCGTTGTAGCCCATGTCCCCCCAGCCCTGATCGTCCGCCATCACCAGCACGATGTTCGGCGGCTCATCCGGCGCCGCCATTCCAGCCACCTGCATACCAACGACCCCGCACAAAAACAAAAGGCATTTCATGCCTCAAAGATAGTCATGTTCACCACCGCTCTGAAATCAAAAAATCACAGCCAGCTCACTTCATGCGTCAGCATCGTGTCATCATCAAAGGCGAACCGTCCCAGAAATCTCCGCCGCTCCACCAGCGTCTCCGCCAGCCAGTGCACATCATCCGCCCACATCTCCTCAAACGGCAGTGCATCCAGCGCCGTCCAGATCGGCACCGCTTCCGGAGTTTCCTGCGCATCTCCCTCATGCTGCGTCGCCACATACACATCCACATGCATGCGCAGTCCGTCCACAAACTGAAACCACAGCTCCCCATGGTGCACCGGATCCAGCGCCGTCACTCCCAGTTCCTCCTGCGTCTCCCTCACCGCGCATTGCAGCGAGGTCTCACCCGGATCGATCTTCCCTCCGGGCCCGTTGATTTTTCCCGCGCCCAGTCCGCGCTTCTTCCGGATCAGCAGCACCTCCCTCTTCGCCTCATCAATGATGAACATCAGCGTCGCTCGGACGCCGGGTTGCCAGGAGTTCCAGTCAACGATCACCGTGCAAAGTTCAGCGTTTCTTCCACGGCAGCGCACGCAGCCAGCGCTTCCCGCTCTTGATGTCCATGGACTGCGCCAGGATCTCCGTGTCTCCCGCGTCAAAGTCTTCCGCGCGCGGCAGCCCCGCCGGCAGGTCCAGCGCGGGTTCCGGCACCGCTATCTGCTCGGGCAGGGGCGTCACCACCGGCTTCTGATTCAGCGGCACTCCCGCATTCAGCGGAGAGACCAGCCCTCCGGAGATGATCATCTTCATCGCCTCTTCGATCGTGATCGGCGCATCCGTGATCTTCTCCGAATCCACCACCAGCAAAATCCCCGTCATCGGACTCGGCGCCGTCGGCAGCAGCACGCAGGTCTGCGCCTTGCCCGTCTGCACATCACAATACTGGCCCGTCGCAAAGCCGATCATCCGCATCCCCGGCACCGGATACTCCACATACACCACCCGCTTGAAATTCTGCTTCGTCCCTCCCAGGCTCCGAAACGCATCGATTACCTGCTTCAGCGGCCGGTAGATTACCGCCACCAGCGGAATGCGCAGCAGCAGCTTGTCCACCGCCGTCACAATGTGCACCCCGATCACGTTCGTGGCCATGAAGCCCAGTCCCAGGATCGCCAGCACAGAAAACAAAAAGCCGATGAAATTCGTCAGGCTTTCCAGCTTCGGATCCTCAATGTTCAGCAGCGGCTCCTCGCTGAATTCGTTCACCAGGTTCACCACCTGCGCCAGCACCGGCTTGCTCCACGCATGCAGCAAATCGTACACCGTAAACAAGATCCACAGCGTCAGAATCAGCGGCAGCGCCAGCGCCAGTCCCGCCAGAAACTTGTTTCGCAGCCACACACCCCACCCCTTGGGCGCATGCGCCTCGCTCATGGAAATCGTATTGGGGGTTTCAACTGCCATCTAAAACATCATCCAGCTCAAAAATCAGAACGCACGCCGATGCATTTGTTCAGCAAAAACTTACTATATTGCAGATTTAAGCCGCTTCTCAAAAGGAATGTCCTGAGGTTTCCCCTGATTCACCCCTCATCTCACTAAATTTTCTCCCGAACAAAGAGACGCCGCAGGTGCAGTACTCATCTCGCTCCGCGGGTGCGCCCTGCGCTCCTTCCCACAAAAAAAGACCGCAGAACCCTGCCTCCAGGAATCTGCGGTCTCCAAATCACTCGCGACGAATCGTCGCGATCTCAGCCTCGCTTACGCACCCACCAGCATCCTTGCCGGATTCTCGATGCAATCTTTCACGCGGATCAGGAACGTCACCGCCTCCTTGCCGTCCACCACACGGTGGTCATAGCTCAGCGCCAGGTTCATCATCGGGCGGATCACCACCTGCCCGTTGATCGCCATCGGCCGCTGCTGGATGCTGTGCATTCCCAAAATCGCGCTCTGCGGCGGGTTGATGATCGGCGTGCTCAGCAGCGAGCCATACACACCGCCGTTCGAGATGGTGAACACACCACCCGTCAGGTCGCTCACCTGGATCTTGCCTTCCTTCGCCTTCGCAGCGTAGCCCAGGATGTCCTTCTCCAGATCCGCAAAGCTCTTCTGGTCCGCGTCACGCAGCACTGGCACGATCAGTCCGCGCTCCGTGCCCACGGCCACGCCGATATCGAAATAGTGCTGCTGCACGATCTCCTCGCCTTCCACGCGCACATTGATCTGCGGCACCGCCTTCAGCGCCTCCACCACCGCCTTGATGAAGAAGCTCATGAAGCCCAGCTTCACCCCGTTCTTCTTCACAAAGCTGTCCTGCAGCTTCGAGCGCAGCTCCATCACATTCGTCATGTCGCACTCGTTGAAGGTCGTCAAAATCGCCGCCGTGCGCTGCGCGCTCACCAGCTGATCCGCGATCTTCTTGCGCAGCGGGCTCATCTTCTTGCGCGTCACACGTCCTTCCGGAGCTGGGGCCGCCTTCGCCGCCGGGGCAGGCGCGGGCGCCGCTTCTGGCTTTGGCACCACTTTAAATTCCGTCACATTCGCCGGCTTCTCTTCCACCTTCGCCGCAGGCGCCGGTGCTGGAGCAGCAGGTGCAGGCTTCGCTGCCTCCGCTTTCGCTGCAGGCGCCGCCGCACTTTCATCGATCGATCCCACCACTCCGCCCACTTCCACATCGTCACCAGCCTGATTGCCAATGTGCAGCACACCGCTCGTTTCAGCCGTCACTTCTGCGGCGACCTTGTCGGTTTCGAGCGTGAGCAGGATGTCGCCAGTTTTCACGTAGTCACCTTCTTTGAAGTGCCATTTCGCGATCTGACCACCGGCGACGGATTCGCCGAGTGCGGGTATTTTGATGTCTGAGGGCATGACGGGATGGGGGGAGAAAAAAGAAAATCTACAGGGCAGGTTGAATCATCACACGCTGAAGGCCGACTCGACCAGCTTGTCCTGCTCGAGCGAGTGGATCGCCTTGGAGCCGGCTGCCGGGCTCGAGCTGCGTTCGCGGCCTGCATACCGCAGCTTGTGGTTGGAGAGTTCTTCCAGACGCGGACGGATGTAATAGAAGGCGCCCATGTTTCGCGGCTCCTCCTGGCACCAGATCCACTTCTTCTGCGCCCGTGGGTACTTCGCCACGATCTCCTTCAGCATCTCGTAGTTCAGCGGGTAAAGCTGCTCGATGCGGATGATCGCCGCGTTCTTGATCTTGTGCTCCTCGCGGAATTCCAGCAGGTCATAGTACACCTTGCCGCTGCACAGGATCAGGCGCGTCACGCGTTCCGGCGCCGCCAGCAGATGCTCGTCGTCCAGCACCTCCTTGAAGGTCGTCCCATCTGCCATCTCGCTCAGCTTCGAGACACACTTCGGATGTCTCAGCAGGCTCTTCGGCGTCATCACCACCAGCGGCTTGCGCGTGCTGCGTTTGATCTGCCGGCGCAGCGCATGGAAATACTGCGCAGGCGTCGTGAAATTGCACACCTGCATGTTCCCGCCGGCGCACAGCTGCAGGAAGCGCTCCAGCCTCGCGCTCGAGTGCTCCGGCCCCTGTCCTTCATACCCGTGCGGCAGCAGCAGCGTGATGTGGCTCGGCCGCTGCCATTTGCTCTCCGCACTCGCGATGAACTGGTCAATGATCACCTGCGCACCGTTCACGAAATCACCGAACTGCGCCTCCCAGCACACCAGCAGGTTGCTCGTCAGCAGCGAGTACCCGTAGTCAAATCCCAGCACCGCCGCCTCGGACAGCAGGCTGTTGTACACACAGTACCGCCCCTGCTCCGCCGCCAGATTGTTCAGCGGGATGTGCCGCTCACGCGTCTGCGAATCATAAAACACACTGTGCCGGTGGCTGAACGTACCACGCCGCACGTCCTGACCGCTCAGGCGCACCCCGTGCCCCTCCGTCAGCAGCGTCCCAAACGCAAGAGACTCCGCATACGCCCAGTCGATCCCTTCCCCGGCCTCGATCGCCTTCTTGCGCGCCGCCAGGAATCGTTTCGAAATCGTCGGGTGCAGGTTGAATTCCTCCGGCACCTCCAGCAGACGCTGGCCGATCTTCGTCAGCGTCGCCAGTTCCACACCCGTCTTCACCGGGTTGTAGTCATAAGCCGGCTGCGGCATCGCCATGCTCCCTTCGAAGGGATTGCCCCCCTCGTTGCCCTTGTCACGCTCCGCCAGAGTCTTCACGCCCTGCTCCAGGTCGTCCTCCAGCTCACGCTGCAGCGCCGCAGCGCCCGCCTCATCCAGCACCCCGGTGGCCGCCAGATCCAGACGGAACAGCGTCGCCGTGGACGGATGCTCAGCGATCGCACGCGCCATGTTCGGCTGCGTAAATCCAGGCTCGTCCGTCTCGTTGTGCCCATGCCGGCGGTAGCACACGATGTCGATGATCACGTCCCGCGCAAAAGTCTGGCGGAATTCAAAGGCCAGCCGCGTCGCATTCATCACCTCCAGCGGGCAGTCCCCGTTAACATGAAAGACCGGCGCCTCGATCATCTTCGCCACGTCCGTACAATAGTCAGAGCTGCGCGCATCCTCCGGCATCGTCGTAAAGCCGATCTGGTTGTTCACGATGATGTGCACCGTGCCCCCCGTCCGATACCCCGGCAGCTGCGAAAGGTTCAGCACCTCCGCCACCAGGCCCTGGCCTGCAAATGCCGCGTCACCATGAATCAGCACCGGGATCACCTTCTTGCGGTCCTTCGTATCGCCCAGCGCACGCTGGCGCGCACGCGCCATCCCCTCCACCACCGGGTCCACAGCCTCCAGGTGGCTCGGATTCGGCGCCAGCATCACTCCCACGGAGTCACCGCTGCTCGTCTGCCTCACCGTCTCAAATCCCAGGTGATACTTCACATCGCCATCACCAGAAACCATGTTCGGCACATAGTTCTCGCTGAACTCATAGAAAAGATACTCCAGCGGCTTGCGCAGGAAATTCGCCAGCACACTCAGACGGCCGCGATGCGCCATCCCCAGGATAATCTCCTTGCCCCCCGCCGCAGGCAGCGCTTCCAGCAGCGTTTCCAGCGCCACCAGCATGCTCTCCCCGCCCTCCACAGAGAACCGCTTCTGCCCCACAAACCGGCGATGCAGGAACCTCTCAAACGACTCAGCCTCAAGCAACCAGCGCAGCGCCTTCACCTGATCCTGCGCCACCGGCTTCGCATCCAGGTCCCGGCCCTCGATCCTCTCCAGCAGCCACGCCCGCACTTCCGGGTGGTGGATGTGCATGAATTCGAAGCCCGTCTTCCCGCAATACGTCCGCTGCAGTTCCGCCAGCATCGTCTTCAGCTTCATCGGCTGCCCGTTGCGGAAAAGGTGCGTCTTCACCTCCTCATCCAGCTCATCCGCCGTAAAGCCCAGACCCGCAGGCGTCAGCCCCGGCACCTCCGGCCCCGCCTTGTCCAGCGGATCCAGATGCGCCGCCGTATGCCCCAGCGCCCGGAAATTTTGCAGCGCGTTAGACACCCGCATGCGGAAGTTCAGAGTCTTTTCAGAAAGCGCCCCCCCCTCCGCACCGCCGCCCGCCTCACCCGCCTTCGTCGGCATCCGGGCCATGCCCAGTTCGAAACCTTCAAAAAACGACGACCACAGCGGTTCCACGGAACCAGGGTCTTTTTTCCAGTCCACGTATTTGGACTCGAGGAAATCCGCGTTCGCGCGGTACGGCAATGTAGCACTCATGAATGGGGGTCGGAAGAATGGGCGCATTCCCTCCAAGTGCAAATGCTGAAACCCACATTTCCCTCTCTTTTTCAAGGGTCGCTCTCCCTCCCTTCCCCGGGCTAGCCCAATTTGGTGAACCCCTTACCGCCTCCCCAGCAAGTCCCAATTTCCCGCCTTGATAAAAAAGCATTTCCGTCTTTTCCCACATGGCCCTCAAATCCATGATCGAGATCTTAACCCAATGAGCACCGGACTAACCCACTACCGAGGCCTTCTCGCGGACATCAAGACTCGCGTGCGCCAGGCCCAGCACAAAGCCGCGCTCTCTGCCAATGCCGAGATGATCTGCCTCTACTGGGACATTGGTCGGCTGATTGACGCCCGGCAGAAGCACAAAGGGTGGGGAGCGGGCGTCATACCCCGACTGGCGGCGGATTTGAAAAACGAATTGCCGGAATAGAAAGGATTCTCAGAACGGAACATCGGCCACATGATCCGATTTTGCGCGGGAATATGGCGATCCACCTATTTTGCAGCAGTCCACTGCAAAATTTGGGGAGGCGATCACGCCCCAATCCACCAACGAATCCTCAGCCACGCTAATTTTGCAGCAGCCTGCTGCAAAATTATCAATTCCGTTGGAACTGCTTCTTGGGCTTCCTTGGTTCCATCATGTTCTCCTCATCCAGAAGCTCAAGCACCTGCCCACCCGCCTCTAGTATGCCCGGCAGACCTTGGAGAACGGCTGGAGCCGGGACACGCTCAGCCTTCAGATCAAAAACCGCGCCCACGAGCGCCAGGGCGCGGCCGTCACGAATTTCTCATCCACACTGCCGGAGGTCCAAGCCAGCCTCGCCCGAGGATTGCTAGACCAGTTCTCGAAAAGATTGTCATTTTGACCGGCGAGCGCAGCGGCCCCAGTGGCAAGGCGGGAGCGCCGTCTGCTATTTGAAAATAACAGGCAAGCGACCAACGCAGCCAATGGGGCCGCTCCGCCGTCCGGGCAATGTGACAAGTTTTTTGAGAGTTGGTCTAAAGGTAATGCCGCTAAGCAATCGTTGTGACGGCGAAGTTTCTGGAGGTGGACGACGAAGAGGTGTTGATCATGCGTGGCCATTTGTCCACAGGGCGTCGGACTTTGCGCTGGCAGGATCTTGTTCGTCGTGGTGGCAACGCTGC
>NZ_JBGANA010000011.1:0-249427 GCF_044222565.1 Prosthecobacter sp. | reverse complement strand
AGCTGGCGGGAGTTGAAAACGGGGTGCAATGTCCCCTGCATCGTTTGGTGCATGGTCGTCGGGTGCTTTTTGTGTCGCAACTCCAAGTAACCACGCTCTCAGCTCCAAACGATGCTTCTTTTAACTTCGGTATCCGGGTTAAACGTGAAGCGAAGACTGCTCTGCCTGAAAGCTTTGAAGCGTATCTTCGTGCTTACAACGGAGGCATTCCCAATGGAGGGTCTCACGAATTTGGAATGCTGTTCTCCATGCAAACCAATGAAATGGAGGCCTCCCTGCTGTCCACACTTCACTGGTCGCAGCCACCGGGAAAAGAGAACTTGCTTCCGATCGGCCGGGATGGAGCCATGGGGCTGTTCCTGATGTCGCTCAATGGCGCAGACTTTGGAGCCATTTACTCGTGCTTTGCGTGGTCGGATGAGGCTGAAGGCAGCTTAACCTATGCGGACGACATCCACAAAGTGGCCGATTGTTTCTCCGAAATGTTTCGTGTGAAGCGCGAGTACGAATAGCCTACTCCCCAATGCAATAC
Source organism: Prosthecobacter sp. (assembly GCF_044222565.1). Classification (GTDB taxonomy): domain Bacteria; phylum Verrucomicrobiota; class Verrucomicrobiia; order Verrucomicrobiales; family Verrucomicrobiaceae; genus Prosthecobacter. The sequence continues at coordinate 248,895 of NZ_JBGANA010000011.1, read as the reverse complement.
AGCGTCTTGGCAGAGCGGAGGAAGAGCTGCCCGTTGCTGATCGCAGGCGTAGCGCTGTGGTCGGAGGTGTCGCCTTCGATTTTGTTGCGGGAGATGAGTTCGAATTTGGGGCCGAGCTTGATGACGAGGACTTCGCCGCGACGACCGACGTGGAAGAGGTGCCCGTTGGCAGCGACGGGCGAGGCGTAGTCCCCGCCGCCCATGCCGCCACCACCGCCACGGCGTCCGCCGCCGTTTCCACCACCGAATCCGAAGCCCTGACCGCTTCCACCGCCTTGAGGTGTCGCGGCTGCGGTCGAGCCTCCGCCGGTGGATTCGATGCGTTCGGTGTAGATTTCGGTGCCGGTTTTGGCATCGCGGCAGGTGGCGATGGAGCCGCTGATCCAGTAGAGGCGGTCTTCCCAGAGGATGGGGGTGGAGATGCGGGAGCCGTTGGAGCCGGTCCAGAGGGTGTTGGTGGCGCTGACATCGCCTTTGCCACCGGCCTTGATGGCAACGGAGCCGCCGCCGCGCTCGCTCATGGCGAAGATGGCTTTGCCATCGGTGACGACGCTGTTGCAGACGGAGTCGCTTTGCAGGCCGGTGGCGTACCAGCGGAGCTTGCCGGTGTCGGGATTGAAGGCCCAGATTTCTCCGGGCACCGCGATGGCAAGATCGGCATGGTCATCGACCGGGACGATGATGGGGGTCCCCCAGGTGCTGGCGAAGCCTTCGGAGGGAGCTTTCCAGAGCTGCTTGCCAGTGTTTTTGTCGAAGCCATACAGGGCCTGGCTTTCCACGACGGCGGGGACAATGAGGACATCGCCATGAAGGATGGGGCTGGAGGCAGTGCCCCAGCCGCGACGGTCGTCCCAGTCACCCACATCGGCCTGCCAGAGAGGTTTTCCCTCCATGTCGAAGGCGTGCACGCCCGACTTGCCGAAGAAGGCGAAGACGCTCTTGCCATCGGAGACGGGGGTGTGGCTGGCGTAGCCGTTCTGGGCAAACATGCCGCCGTAGCGCTCCTCGGGCTGCCTGGCAGGCACGGCGCGGTCCCAGAGGATCTTGCCGGAGGCGCGATCGATGCAGATGAGGTGGCGCATGAGGGCGGCGATGTCTCCCGTGCCTTGCTGACCTTCGGTGGCGTAGCCGGTCCAGCAGGTGAGGAAGATGCGGTCTCCGACGACAATGGGGCTGGAGGAACCGGGGCCGGGCAGGTCGGCCTTCCACTTGAGGTTTTTTGTGGCGCTCCACTCCACCGGCACGGGTTTGTCATCTGGGGCGATGCCGCTGCCATTGGGTCCGCGAAAGCGCGGCCAGTCGGCGGCGCTGGTGGTGAGGGTGGCTAAAACAAGAGCCAGCAAGGAAAAGCGCGTGATCATGAGGACGTGTAACCTTGAGATTCGGCGGTGGTTGCGCATGCATGCGGGCACGTGGTGATTTCCAGACGCTGCACTCTGAGAGTGCGGACCACTTCACGCTGGGTTCCCTGGCCTGCTCAAGCGGCGACAGGCTTTGCGGCCAGCTGCGCTGCCTGCTCCACCCAATGCTCACGCTGAATGCGGTCTTTGAAGGCAAGCCGGGCGGAGAATTCCTTGATGTGGTCTTCATTCCAGGCGGCGATCTGCGTGAAGGTATAGATGCCGATGTCATGAAGCCGCTGCTGCAGATCCTGCGAGATGCCCTTGAGCTCCGTAAGGTCGTCGATCTGTTCCGGCCGGCCCTTGTAGATCAGCCCCAGTTTGGGGTCGAGTTCCGGATGAAAATCCAGCGCCGGAAGCGGGGGCACTGAAAGTTCGATGACCGTAGGGAGGACTTCTGAAGCAGCAGGCGTGGTCGCAGAATCGGGAGTGGCTGGAGTTTCGGCAACCGGGGCTTCTTCCTCCGGGCCTCCTTTGTGAGGAGGTGAAGCAATGATGGCGGCAAGAGGTGAACCATGGCTTGCGGGCTCAGGCTGCGTTTCCGCCGGGAAAGCGGCAGGCTCTTCTGCCAAAGGCCCGGGGGGCGGCGCCGGTGCCTCCGGTGCCTCCGGTGCTTCCTGTGCTTCCATTGCCTCCAGAGCTTCGGAAACTGTGGCGGTTTCCGCGTCGTTCTCTTTGTCTTCCGGTTTGGGGATGATTTCCAGAGGCTTCCCGGCAGGGCTGGCGGTCCTGACTTTGATGATGTTAGCGGGCACTTTCGGCAGCTCGTCTCGCGTTGGTGGATCAGGTGCGGGGACGACGGGCTGGACGACCTCCTGTGTGGTGATGGTCTCCTCAGTGACCGCGGGAGCTTGCTCAGCAGAATGAGCGCCGTCCTTTTTAGGCATGTGAATGGTCTCGGTGGCCATGGCCACAGCCGCGCCCGATTTGATGGAGTGATCGCCGATCTTTCGTTTCAAAACGGCGATCTCCTCCTTCATGGCATCAGCCTCGCCACGCAGTTCGCGGGTCTGGTGCTTGTAACGCCCCCAGGTGGCATACCCGAAGAGCATGCCGACGACGAAGAAAATAAAACCCAGCACGCAGACGAACGCGCCGCTGTGCATGAGCATGTAAACTAGCGGCTCGGAGGAAAGGGATTCAAAGTCGAATTTCATGAGCGGCTATTTGATGATGAGTTCGACGCTGCGTGGACTGGCTGGTGCTGAAGGTGATCCAGCAGGCACCGGATCAAACACCACGGCGCTGATGTCGGCGGCAGGAACACCCTGTTCAACGAGGAAGGAGAGCACGGCGTCTGCACGAGCCTTGCCAATGTGCTTTTCAAGACTGTCAGGACCGGCGGGATCCGGGTGGGCGCCGATCACCAGTCCCAGCGCCGGCCCGGCAGCCAGCAGCGTAGGCGCCAGCGTGGCGAGCTTTGTCTGCTCGACAGGCGGGATCTGAGCAGAGCCCGCGTCAAAGTTGATCACAAATCCACGCAATGCCTCGCGCAGAGAATCGATGGTTTCAGGCATCAGCCTGGACTGAATTTGATATTCCGGAAAATGATAAAGAGACGGCACCAAAGTGAACTGGGCATCCACCTTGGCCGCCCCCGTGACGGGACGCAGCAGCGCGAGCCAGGCGCTTTCCATCTGCCGTGTGGCGACTCCTTTGAGGTGCGGAATGCCATCGCTCTGAATGTCAAAGGAACGGGGTGGCGGAACGCTGAAAAAGCTGCGCACAAAAGCCGCGAGAAGCTCCGGCTTGGCGAACGCGGCGGTCAAAACATGAGGGCTGGCTTTCAGCGCAGCCGGATCCACCACCCGAGCGCCAGCGACTTCAGCCAGGGCAGCCACCAGCTCTCCTTTCAGCTTGGTGTCTGGAAGCATTCCTGAAAGCACAATGGCATCCGCCCTGGCACTAATATGCAGTTCCGCAGGGACGCGCAGGGTGTCGATGATGGGCTTGAGCAGAGCGCTGCTGGCGGTGAGGGGTGGCTTGATGCCTTCCTGCCAGCGAACGACGGCTGCGGTGCGGAGATCCGCCGCGTCGATCACGAGATCGGGGCGCAGATCAGCCAGGAGACTTTGAACATTCCGGACTTCATCTCCCTCTGGAAACCAACCGCTGAGGCGGAGTCTGGAACCGTCCAGCTGGGCCGTGAGGCTGGCCAGCACGTGGACGCGCTCGGCTGCCGGAAGCAAACGCAGGGGGCCGAGAGACCGGATGGAGGCCAGCGCTTTTTCACGCGCCGCAGGGTCCGGCGCCTCTCCGGTGACCGCGATGTCAAAGAAGCGTATCTCCACCACGGGATTACGCACTCCGGCCGCTTTCAGGCGGACGAGCGCCTCCTGCGTGAGGACGGGCAGATTCTCACGGCAGAACAGCCACGCATGCACGCCTGTCGCCACGGGCAGAAGGATCAGCATGAAAAAACAAAGACTGAGGCGCATGAAAGAGTGTGCGGAGTGGCAATTGACACAACGGAGCCGGAACCGATAATCCGCGGCCCCCGCTGGCGCTGTGTACCGTTAAAGGACGCCGCCTGCGAGTAAAGAAATAACTGTTAAACATTCCCTAACCAAAACTACACGCCCATGTCAGTCGTCATCGCCGGAACAGTCGCCCTCGACAACGTCAAAACTCCGCAAGATTCGCAGGAAAACCTGCTCGGAGGTTCCGCCAGCTATGCCGCGCTGGCCGCAAGCATTTTCTGCCAGCCCATCCATCTGGTGGGCGTCATCGGCCATGATTTCCCCAAGCCGCACCTCGACATGCTGGCCGCACGCGGCATCACGCTGGACGGGCTGGAGCACAGCTCTGGAGAATCCTTCACCTGGACCGGCGAATATCACGAGGACATGAACAACCGCACCACGCACAAGGTGGGCATCAATGTGCTGGAGCAGTGGCAGCCGAAGCTTCCCGAAGCCGCCAAGGCTGCGAAGGTGGCCGTGGCCGCGAACATGAGCCCGGACAACCAGATGCAGATGCTCGACCAGGTGCAGGCGGACTTCGTGACTGCGGACACGATGGACCTGTGGATCAACATCGCCAATGAGCGACTGCACGAGGTGCTCAAGCGCATCGACCTGCTTGTGATCAATGACGGAGAAGCCAAGGAATTCGCCGGCACGACCAATCTGGTGGACGCCGGGCGCAAGCTGCAGGCCAAGGGACCGCGCTTTGTGATCGTGAAGCGTGGCGAACACGGCAGCTTCCTGTTTGGAGAAAAGCCGGAGGAGTTCTTTGCCTGCTCCGCCTACCCTCTGCACAGCGTGTTTGACCCCACCGGCGCGGGAGACTCCTTCCTCGGCGGCCTTTCCGGCTGGCTGGCAGCGAACGGGAAGACGAAGCCCACCTTTGAAGACCTCAAAACTGCCGTCGTCCACGGCAGCGTGACCGCCAGCTACACCTGCGAGGCTTTTAGCACGCACAAGCTGCAGACCGTGACGAAGGCGGACATCGCCGCGCGTATTGCGGAGCTGCGCTCGTTTACGAACTTCTGAGTTTGCGATGGTTGGCTGTTGTTTGCAGTGGTTTGCCATTGTTTCCAAACCACTGCTGACGTCCCTCCTCTGGAGGCTCGGCCAACCACTGCAAACCATGGCCAACAACCGCCAACAACTGCAAACTTCCCATGTGGACCCCCATCAAAACCTTCAAGGACATCAAGCTGGAAAAGACCAGTGACGGCATCGCCAAGATCACGATCAACCGGCCGAAAGTGCGCAATGCGTTCAGACCGCTGACGGTGAAGGAGATGCTGGAGGCGTTTGAGATTGTGCATGAGGACCGGAGCGTGGGCGTGATCATACTCTGTGGTGAGGGGCCCCTGGCCTTCTGCTCGGGCGGCGACCAGAAGGTGCGCGGAGACGCTGGGTACATCGGCGATGACGGGGTGCCTCGTTTGAACATCCTGGACGTGCAGCGGAAGATCCGCACGCTGCCAAAGCCCGTGGTGGCCATGGTGGCGGGCTACGCCATCGGCGGCGGGCATGTGCTGCATGTGGTGTGCGACCTGACCATCGCGGCGGAAAACGCACGTTTTGGCCAGACCGGCCCCAAGGTGGGCAGCTTTGACGGGGGCCTCGGCTCCAGCTACTTGGCCCGCATTGTGGGACAGAAGAAGGCGCGGGAGATCTGGTACCTCTGCCGTCAGTATGACGCCAAGCAGGCCCTGGAAATGGGGCTGGTGAACACCGTCGTCCCCCTGGAACAGCTTGAAGAAGAGACTCTTAAGTGGTGCCGGGAGATGCTGCAGCACTCCCCGCTGGCGCTGCGCTGCCTCAAATCTGCCCTAAATGCAGACTGCGACGGCCAGATGGGTCTGCTGGATCTCGCGGGGAACGCCACCCTGCTCTATTATATGAGCGAGGAGGCCAAGGAGGGCAAAAATGCCTATGTGGAGAAGCGGAAACCCGATTTTTCGAAGTTTCCACGAGTTCCCTGAAAGGAGCGGAAAGCTTCCAACTTAAAAGTCAAGGATGCCTTTATGGTTGCCACATCAGGCTGAGTTTGTATGATCGGTTCCCGTTCGTTGACACACTCTCCCCGACATGGCCAAACGTACCACCACTAAACCAGCTTCCCCCACCGCCCCCTCGTCCTCAGCCTACGACCTCAAACAGATCCGCGAAATCGTCGGACTGATGGCTGAGAACAACCTGACCTATTTCCACAGCGAGCAGCCAGGCGCCAAACTCGAACTCCGCAGGGGTTCTGATTTGGAGACCGTGAAAGAACTGCTCCAAAGCATGCCTATGACCTCCGGAGCACCGATGGCGTATGCCGCCGCTCCTGCCCCGGTGGCCGCCGCTGCTGTGGCTCCCGCCCCTGCTGCTGCAGCCAGCGCACCGGCCCCGGCCGCCGCCTCCGCGGCCATGGGTCCGACGATCAATTCCCCGATGGTCGGCACCTTCTACCGCAGCACCGCCCCGGGTGAAAAGCCCATGGTCAACATCGGTGACAGCGTGGACGAAAACACGAACGTCTGCATCATCGAGGCCATGAAGGTCATGAATGAAATCAAGGCGGAAATGCGCGGCACCATCGCCCGTGTTCTGGTGGAAGACGGCAAGCCCGTCCAATACGGCCAGCCTTTGTTCGAGTTGAAAGCCTGATTCGCCACCCAACCTGCCCTTTTTCTGATGCCCGGCCCCGCCGAAAGCGGCCAGCCGGTGCAGCAAACCCGGCAGATCTTCCCCCACCTTCCGCGCCTCTCTCATGTTCAAAAAAGTCCTCGTTGCCAACCGTGGTGAAATCGCACTCCGCGTCATTCGTGCCTGTAAAGAACTCGACGTCAAAACCGTCGCGGTTTATTCCGAAGCGGATGTGGATTCAATGCACGTCCACCTTGCTGATGAAGCCATCTGCATCGGACCCGGCCCCAGCACCGAGAGCTACCTGAAAATGAGCCGCATCATCAGTGCGGCGGAAATTGCCAATGTGGACGCGATCCACCCCGGCTACGGCTTCCTCTCTGAGAAGGCTGAATTCGCGGAAGTCTGCGACCAGTGCAAGATCAAGTTCATCGGTCCGTCCGCCCGCGTCATCAGCATGATGGGGGACAAAAACGTGGCACGTGAAACCGCACTGAAGGCAGGCATGCCGATCACGCCTGGTTCCGACGGCATCATCCACACAGAGGAGGAAGCCCTCGAGTGGGCACGGAAGATCGGCTACCCTGTCATGGTCAAAGCCAGCGCCGGTGGCGGTGGCCGCGGCATGCGCCCGGTGCTGAATGAAGCCACCCTCGGCTCCAGCTTTCAGGCAGCGTCCCTCGAAGCCCTGAAATGCTTTGGCGACGGCTCCATGTACATGGAAAAGCTTGTTGAAAAGCCCCACCACATCGAGTTCCAGGTCGTGGCCGACTCCCACGGAAACGTGGTCCATCTGGGCGAACGCGACTGCTCCATGCAGCGCCGCAACCAGAAGATCATCGAGGAGTGCCCTTCCCCGAAAATCTCCGCTGAAATGCGCAAGCGCATGGGCGACGCCACGGTGAAGCTCTGCAAAGAGATCGGTTACGAAAACTGCGGCACCATCGAATTCCTCGTTGATAACAAGTGCGAGAATTTCTACTTCATGGAGATGAACACCCGCATCCAGGTGGAGCATCCCATCACGGAAGAAGTGTATGGCTGCGACCTGATCAAGGAGCAGATCCGCATCGCCGCCGGCCTGCCGCTGAGCGAGCACGTGGTGGACGCGCAGCCGCGTGGCCATGCCATCGAGTGCCGCATCAATGCCGAAGACCCTGCGCGCAATTTCGCTCCCAGCCCGGGCAAGATCAACCTGTGGTACACCTCCGGTGGCCGTGGCGTCCGCGTGGACACCCATGTCTATTCCGGCTACTCGGTGCCGCCCTATTATGACTCGATGATCGCGAAGCTCATCGTCACCGGTGCTACGCGTGACATCGCCATCCGCCGGATGCGTCGTGCGCTGGGCGAGTTCACGGTGGAAGGCATCAAGACCACGATCCCGCTGCAGAGCCAGATCCTGACCACCTCCGACTTCCAGCACGGTGAATATGACATCACCTGGGTGGAAAATTTCCTGCGCCAGGAAGGCATGAAGGCCTGAGGAATGCGGGACGGAAGTTCCGCAGATCCCCCATGAAACCTGAAAGCGAAGTCAATCCCTACGCGGCGCCCCAGAGCAATGTGGTACCGCCGTGGGAGATGGGAGACAGCATGCCGCGGCCCATTTCGACCCGATGGCTGCTGATCTTGGTGGGGATTTTCTCCTTCTCCTTCCTTACCGAAGGATGCTCACAATTTCGCAGAGGTGGTGCTGACGCTTTCACGCCGTATCTTACCGTTCGTCACCTCTTGCTTGTCTCATTTTGGATCTTCACCTCGATCTCATTGCTGTTGGCCAAGCGCAGCCGATTCAATTACGTGATAGGCGTTTTATTTCTGGCCTTGGTCAACATGGTCTTCGCCGTCCAGGCGCTTCCCCTTCTGCAAAGGATCGCGTCCCTGATGCGGGACGGATGGGAAATCAGCTACGTCGGTTTTGAACTTGTGGCCTCATTGGGGATCCTGACTCTGCTGCTTTGTCTTTTTCACCGGTTCACTTTCGGCCTGCCGAGCAGACGATTCTACCGGGTGACCCGGGAGTAGAGACCGCGATGCACTGAAGGCAGGCATGCATTGATGGCCCCGCTCCTTGGAAACGGGTGTGAGTGGCGGATCCCACTCCTGCCGGAGGCGCTACCGGATCAGGCCCCAGTTGCGCAGAAGCGGGAAGTAGCAGAAGAGGCCGGGACCGACGAGGTTGCGCTCGGGGACGGCGCCCCAGTAGCGGCTGTCGGAGCTGTTGTAGCTGTTGTCTCCCATGGCCCAGTATTCGCGTTTGTCGTCGCGTTTGTCGTCGCGATTGGCGAGTTCGCGCTCCCGGCCCTCGCCCAGGAAACCAATGCTGCCGTAGCCTTTGTAGAGGCCCTGCATCCCGCCGACGCGCTTCATGCCAAACTCTTCCGCGGGCTTGCCATTCACCCACAGCAGGGGCGATTTCACCTCCAGGCGATCGCCCGGCACACCGACAAGGCGTTTGATGTAATGCTGGGAACCCTGGAGCTTGTCGAAGCGGGGATCTTCCTCGATGCCCCGGATGTTTTTGGTGGTGAAGACGAACACCTCGCCACGGGAGGGGCGGCGGAAGTTGTAGGCAAATTTGTTCACCAGCACGTTATCACCCGTGTCCAGGGTGCCACGGGCCAGAAGCTGACCTTGGGTGATCTGCTTGCCGCCGAGTTCCGAAACGTCGCTCACATACTGCGCATCGGGGGTGATATGAGTGCCATCCGGCCGGATCTGCGCACCAACGAGCTTCAAAAAGCCCAGGTTGAATTTTTCATCTGAGGCAAGCTGACGAATGGGCGCCCAGATCCACTGCGTACCGCCGTCTTCAAAATGCATGCGGCAGTGCATGAAGAAACCGAGGAAGCTGTGCTCGGTCAGGGGGTCTTTCATTCGCAGCTTGCCGGAACGCTTGGCCACCACGTTGTAGTAGCTGCGGCCCTTTACCCAGTCCTTGCACTGCACCAGCACATTCGGGGTGACGTCCTGCTCGGTGTGCTCCGCGACGAGCCCGTAGAGGGTCGGCTGCATGGAGCCGGTAGGGATCTTGAAGGGCTGGGCGATGTAGCTGCGGATGCCGAAGGCGATGACGATGGCGACGAAGAAGACCTCCACGTTTTCGCCAATGTCGGAATGCTCCACATGCGGCAGCGCCTTTTCACAGGCTTTGTTGATTTCCTCATTGAGCTCGCTGAGGCGCTTCTGGTCCTTGGCCCGCATGGCCTGCTCCAGGCTGGTGCGCAGGGCGGTGATCTCCTCCAGCTTTGCCGGCGGCAGGATGTCGCGCTTGTAGTTGATGAAGCGCGTCACGCCCTTGTGCAGGAGCTTGGCATGCTTGAGGTAGCGGGGGGTGAAGAAAAACATCGGGGGTCGGAAAGGCAACTTTAGGAGATTGCGGGCAATGCTCAAGTGCCGTCATCGCCTCAAAGCCAGTTTGCTTCAGGCTCGCGGCTCGACCACGAGGACATCGCGCAGCACCTCGGCAGCAGCGGCATTGTCAGAACAAACGAGGCTGGCGGTGGTACTGGAGGCATCGCGCCGCAGGATGTGCATGGAGCGCAGGTCCAGCCCGGCGTCCTTCAGGCGCATGGCGACTGCGGCCAGGGCGCCCGGCCGGTCCTCCAGCCGCACCAGCAGGGTGTCCTGGGTGATGGCACGAAATCCATGCTCGCTGAGCGCGCGGAGCGCCTCGTCATAGCGGTCCACACTGAGCACGACCACGCCGTGATCTTCAACGCTTTCGACATCGATTTCCTCGATGTTGACGCCGCGCTCGGCGAGGCAGGCGGTGAGCCTGGCGGCGATGCCAAGCTCGTTCGGCACAAGGACGGTGAGCTGTTTCATGATGATGGCTGCAGTGCGGCTGCGAAGTCGGAGACAAAGGCGTCGATGGTGGCCCGTGTGACGTGCTGCATGACGATGAGGTGGCCGATGTTTTTGCGCGGGGCGATGGTCCACTTCTCCATCATGGAGGGCGGAGGCTTGGGAAAGACTACGGTGATGGAGTTCGGATGCCGCCAGGCTTCGATGCCCTGAGCGAGGAAACGCTGCACGGCATACTCCGCATTTTCCAAGCATTGATGCACCATGCACCGCAACCCCTCCTCTCCGAGGGAGCGGAGGCGGTACCACAGCACCAGCGGCGAAAAGGCGCTGCGGGAGCCGGCGATGGTGGTGTCCAGCGCGCCGATGTATTCGATGGAACGGGCGATGCGGTCCACGTTGGCCTTGCGGGCGAGCACGACGCCGCAAGGGACGGGGGAGCCGAGCATCTTGTGGCCGCTGATCGAGATGCTGTCCGCGCCGTCGGCGAAGTTCCAGGGTTGCGGTGCATCGACAAAGGGGAGGATCATGCCGCTGAGGGCGGCATCGGCATGGATGTAGGCACTGCCGATGGCGAGGTCTTCCAGGATGGCACGAATTTTTGCCAGGTCATCCACCGCACCTTTCATCGTGGTACCGATATTGGCAAAAATGATCGGAGGCACATCGCGGTGAATGCGCAGCGTTTCGCGCAGGTCGGCATAGTCCATCTGGCCGTCCGGCTGGCTTTTGATCATGATATTGCGCGTGTGCTGGAGGCGCAGGACTTTGGCGACGCTGTAGTGGGTGTCTTCGCTGAAGTAGCAGATGCCGTCCGGGTACAGTTCACGGGCGACATAGAGGCCGTACATATTTCCTTCCGTGCCACCGCTGGTGACGTAGCCCCACCATTCGTCGGCAGGTGCTTTTGTGAAGCGGGCAAAGTCCGCCAACACTTCGCGCTCGAACTCCATGGTGTTGAGGCGGTAGTTGGTGCTGTGGAAGGGATCGCCAACATTGTTGATGCTGAACTCGAGGAAGCGGAAGAGCTCAGAATAGTCAAAGGCCTGGTTGGTGGGGTAGCCAACGTTGCGTGCGCTGGAGGCACGCAGTCGCTCGTACAGGTCGTCGAGCCGCTGCAGGCCTGCGGGACTGAGGTTGGAAGGAGTCACAGCAATAATAATACTCCTGGAAAGCTCGTTCGGATGCAAGCCCGGCTGCGGTCTTGCATGAGCAGAAAGACGCAGCTTGCTCTCCGACAGCATTTGGACATGCTCCTGCCATGGCCGCACCTGCCGCACGATCTTCTGAAAATGCCTTTCCGCGCGAGGATGAACTGCGCCCCAAGACGGATCTCGAGACAGGCATCGATCTTTCGTTGATCAAAGAAAATCTAAAGCTCACGCCCTGGGAGCGCATCCTGGCCAACGACGATACGGTCAATTTCTGCGAGCTGGGCAGAGCTGCAACGCAACGCCGCCATGCAGCAACTTAATCAGTAGCTTGCGCGGCTGATCAAAGCCGAGGTGGAGTTTGTCCTGGTGGGCGGGCTGGCGGCCGCCATACACGGCTCTTCGCTCACGACCCGTGACGTGGATGTGTGCTGCCGGTTTACAATAGACAATTTGATGCGGATTCAGCACGCGTTCGAAGATCAGCATCCGGTGCATCGAATGCGCCCGGACCTGCCGGTGGCTCTCACGCCTGAGATGTGCGGACAACTGAAGAATCTGTCCATCAAGACCGATCTCGGAGTGATTGACTGCCTCGGCGGCGTTCTGATTGTGGGCGACTTCTATGAGGTGCTGAAGCACAGCCTGGAGCTCGACCTGCCGGTCGGAAAGCTCCGTATTCTGGATCTCGACACCCTGATCCAAGCCAAAAAGGCCATGGGCCGCCCTCATGATCTCCTCACGGTAAAGCAGCTTGAAGCAGTCAAGCAGTCCGCGACCGGCGGATCGTGACAAGACGGTCAGCCACAACCGACAGCCGCATTTGGCAGATTGTGGTGGGCTGGCCTCAGTTCGTCTTTAGCACCTCGATGAACGCCTCCTGCGGGATATTCACCCGGCCGATGGCTTTCATTTTCTTTTTACCTTCCTTCTGCTTGTCGAGGAGCTTGCGTTTACGGGAGATGTCGCCGCCGTAGCATTTGGCGGTGACGTCTTTGCGCAGGGCGCTGATGCTTTCGCGGGCGATAATCTTGCCACCGATGGCGGCCTGGATGGCGACGACGAAGAGCTGCTGGGGGATGACCTCTTTGAGCTTGGTGCAGAGCTGGCGGCCACGGCTTTCGGCTTTGCTGCGGTGGACGATGCAGGAGAAGGCGTCCACGGGCTCGCTGGCGATGAGGATGTCCATTTTGACGAGTTCGGCGGCCTGGGTGCCGGCGTGCTCGTACTCCATGCTGCCGTAACCACGGGTCATGGACTTGAGCTTGTCGTTGAAGTCCACAAGGATCTCGTTCAGCGGCAGGACGGTGTGCAGAAGGACGCGGCGGTCGTCGAGGGTTTCGGTGTTGTTAACAACGCCGCGCTTGTCCATGACGAGCTGCATGATGTCCCCGATGTTCTCGTTCGGGATCATGATATTCACCTTCACGATGGGCTCGCGGATCTCCTCGATCTCCGCCTGCGGTGGGAGGAAGGTGGGATTGTCCACCTGGAGTTCGGTGCCATCGGTCTTCTTCACATCATAAATGACGGACGGATAGGTGGAGATGACATCCATGTCGAACTCACGGCGGAGGCGCTCTTGGACGATCTCCATGTGAAGGAGGCCGAGGAAGCCGCAGCGGAAGCCGAAGCCGAGGGCGGCGGAGCTTTCCGCCATGAAGGTGAAGGCGGCGTCATTGATCTGAAGTTTGCCGACGGCGAGCTTGAGCGCCTCGAAGTCGTCTGTGCTGACGGGATAGATTCCGCTGAAGACGAGGGGGTGGATCTCCTTGAAGCCTGGCAGCGGCTCAGGGGCCGGCTTGCGGGTTTCGGTGAGGGTGTCGCCGATCTTCACATCTGCGGTGGTTTTGACGTTGGCGATGATGTAGCCGACATCGCCAGCCTCAAGCTTTTCACAGGGGACCATCTTGGGGCGGAAGGTGCCGACATCCTTGATTTCAGAGTCGTTGCCGGAGGCCATGAGGCGCACCTTTTGACCACGAGTGATGGTGCCAGAGACGACGCGGACATAGCTGACAACGCCGCGATAGGGATCGAAGATGGAATCGAACACCGAGGCGCGCAGGTAACCGTCTCCAGGATCGGTTGGTGGAGGGATGAAGGCGACGATGGCCTCCAAGATGTCCTCAATGCCAATGCCCATCTTTGCGCTGGCAGGCACGGCCTCCTCGGAGGAGAGCTGCAGGATGTCCTCAAGCTGGCGCTTCACCTTGTCCACATCGGCGCTGGGGAGATCAATTTTGTTGATGATGGGGACGACATGCAGGTTCTGCTGCATGGCGAGGTTCAAATTCGCCACAGTCTGCGCCTCGACGCCCTGCGAGGCATCCACAAGGAGGAGAGCGCCTTCACAGGCGGCAAGAGAGCGGCTGACTTCGTAGCTGAAATCGACGTGCCCGGGGGTATCGAGCAGGTTGAGCTTGTACATCTGGCCGTCCTTGGCCTTGTAATTCATGCAGACCGGATGGGCCTTGATGGTGATGCCGCGCTCGCGCTCAAGATCCATTGAATCAAGCAGCTGATCCTGCTGCTGGCGGACGGTGATGGTTTGCGTGAACTCCAGCAGTCGGTCAGAGAGCGTGGTCTTCCCATGGTCAATGTGGGCGATGATGGAGAAATTGCGGGTGCGGGAAATGGACATTCAGATGGCTTGGCGGGGGGGCGGAGTATGTAGTGCAGTGACGGGAAGAATGCAATTCCGATGCTTGATCCCCTGCCCCAGCAGGCGGATTCTTCTGGATGAGACCCGAACTATTGGATGAAGATGCGATCAAGAGGGGACTGGGCACCCTTTCAGAAAACTGGGTGGTGGAAGGCCGGGAACTGGTGAGGGAGTTTCGTTTTCCCAGCTATATGGCCGGGATAGAGTTCGTCCGGCGCATTGCGGTTTTGGCGGAGGCGATGAACCACCATCCGGACCTGCTTGTGGGCTGGCGCAAGGTGAAGGTGCGCCTGTCCACCCACAGCGCGGGAGGCCTGACAGCGCTGGATTTTGACCTGGCAGGTCAGGTGACAGCGGCAGCGTCTGCTTAAAAAACGCCAGGTCCGAAGACTAAGACTTACTTGACCACGGAAGCCGTGGCGGAGGCGCCGTTGTCCCGGTTCACTCTCTGACCAGAGGGGTCCACAACCTCCACCGTCACAAAAATGACAATGTTTTTGGTGTCCGTCTGCTTGGTGTTCGCCTTGAACATCCGGCCCACGAAGGGCATATCGCCAAGAATTGGAACTTTATCCTCCACCAAGGTGTGCTTCTGAATTTTGGCCCCGCCCAGAACCACCGTGGCACCGTCATATATTTTGACTGCCGTGGTGACTTTCTGAACTTTGAAAATTGGCTGGAGAATCAAGTTCGGGGTGATCAGATTATCCGGGTTGCTGATGGGTACGTAGCCAGTGGTGCCGACAGTAGTGGTTCCCGCAGCGCCCAACTGGATGGGCACAACGCTCACGGCCGCCGGGCTGAGAATCGGTGAGCCATAGTTCACAAACCCTTCAAAGGTGGTCAGTTCCGGGGAAATGGTGAGTTCGACCGTGCGGCCATCCTCTGAAATCACCGGCTCCACTTCCACAAGCACGCCGGTTTTCCTCATTTCAAAGGCGGTAGGTGTCGTGGGTGTGGCGATCATGGGTGGCTGAGCACCGCCGCCGCCGCCGCCGCCAAAACGAATGGTGCCGCCACCGCCGCCCTGGGGAAGTCTCGGCGGATCAAACTCAGTCGGGTAGATGAACTCCTGGGTGATCTCCGCCGTGGCCTTGAGACCGCTCTTGGTGGTCACGCTGGGAGAGGCGTTGACGTCCACGCCTTTTTTCTGGGAAAGCGCACGCAGAACCGTCTGAAACTGCGGATCTGTGAAAACTCCGGCCACGGAAAGCACGCCAGGAGCCGAAGCCTGAGATTGGGTAACTGAACCCGTCTTGAGCAAAGTGTCGATGGAGTCCGCAGTCGTAGCGTAGGAACCCGTGCGGAGCCCTGAAGTCAGGGGTCCGCCGCCGTAGGGGAAAGGTGCGGTGGTTCCTGATGGGATCGGGCCTGCAAGGGAGCCATTGATCGGAATGGCAGGGAAAACGGTGAGACCATTCACCACCTGCGAAGGGATGGTGTAGGGAGTGGAGAAAGGATAATTGGCCGAGTTATACGGCACTCCGTTGCCAGCGGTGCCACCGCCGAAGAAGAGATTGTTGCCATTGGTGCCCACGCCACCCATGAGCCAGTCAAAACCAAGCTCGTCCAAATTTGTCTGGTTTACCTCCAGCATGCGCACGTGGATCACCGCCATCTTGGGCGAAGCCTTGGCAGCCTGCTCCACAATCATTTCGACCGTCTCCATGTTGAGGAGGGTGTTGCGGACCATCAGGGTGTTCGTGGCCGCACTGTAGCTGGCAGTGGTCCCCTCCGGGAAGGTCACTCCACGAGATTCAAGAAACTCCTTGGCACCCATGCGGCGGATGACCAGGGCTCCTCCTGGCGGCGGAGTCTGCGCAGCAAAGGGATCGTTCCCTCCACCAGCCGGCGGCCCGGCTCCGGGGGAGCTCTGAATGAAGTCCGGGGGCACACGGAAGGTGCGTGAGATGATGACGTTGTTGCGCTCACTCAAGGACACAAAGATCACCGCGTGCTCGTCCACCTTGTAGGAGACACCGCACATCTCGCTGACGTAGCGCAGCACCTCCTCCATCGGAACGTTGTAGATGTTCAGGGAAATAGGCTTGGTGCGCGACTCCGGAGGCACGCTGATCACAAAACTGATCCCCTTCCCTTCCGGATCGAGGTCATGACTGCGCACACGCAGCAGCTCGACTACCTCCTCCAGCGTCACCCCAGAAAAATCCACATGCGGGAAGATGATGCTGCGAAGCTTTTGCGTGATTCTGTCACTGCCGGTCTGCTGATTGACGAGAGCGGCGGAACCAGCCCCAAACAGGGCGCTGCGGTCCGTGGCGGTCAGAGGAACAGGATCCTCCCAGGTCTGCTGCACCGCGCTGAGCATCTTGGACCGCTGGTGATCGTAGGCGCTCTTGAAATACTTCTGCTTCTCACGCTCGGCGTTCTCCATGCCACGTCTCGCGGCGCTGTTATAAGGGTCCATTCTCAGGACATCCTGGAAAGTGGAGATGGCCTTGTCGGGATCGCCGATCTGCAGGAAGGAATTGCCCTTGATGAGGAGAGTCTGGACGGCGCCCACATTTTCCACATGCTGGCGTGTCAAAGCGGGGGGAAAGCGGTCCGGGTCTCCCAGTCGCTTCTTGAGCACCACGAGGCGTGAGTCGTTGGGAGCCACCTCAGGAGCGAGCATTTCATCGAGCAGCTTGCTGGCGGCGGCGAGGTCTCCTTTGGCAGCAAGATCCTGGACCTGCATGCTGCCGGCCACGACGTAGCCATCCCGAGCGGCCAGCCGAGAAGCCTTGGCGAGAGGAATGTCCGGCACCGCCTTATACACTTCCACAAACAAAGCCAAAGCCTCCGCCGATTTCCCCTGGTCGATCAACTGGTAGCCACGCTCGATGTCCTCATTGAGCTTGTTCACCTGGAGGGCACGCCGGCGTGCCTCTGCCTGGGCCATCGCGGAGACTGACTGGGCCTGGGTGGTCCGAACAGAGGCCGAAACGAGAATGACCGAAAGGCACGCCACAAGACCGCGACTGGGGAGGCAGCGGAAAAACTGGGGGGCAGAGCGTTGCGGAGAAGGCAGCTGAGGCATCAAAATTGGGGAAATTGGATTTTATAACAGGACTCCGTCTTTCGCCCAAGCATTTTCTGTCAGGAATCTCAGCCCGGAGTTGCCCTCCCGCCGCATCTTGCTCTGATGGCGGCTCATTCCCCAATCACCCATGGCCAAAGCCCCCATCAAAGTCGCAGTCACCGGCGCCGCCGGTCAAATCGGTTACGCCCTCCTTTTCCGCATCGCCTCCGGCGCCATGTTTGGCCCGGACCAGCCGGTGATCCTCCAGCTCATCGAAGCTCCGTTTGAGAAGCCGATGGCGGCGCTCGCAGGCGTGGCCATGGAACTGGATGACTGCGCCTTCCCCCTTCTGAAGGGCATCGTGCAGACCTCCGACGCCAGCGTGGGCTTCAAGGACGCCAACTGGTGCCTGCTGGTGGGTGCAAAACCCCGCGGCCCGGGCATGGAGCGCGCTGACCTGCTCAAGGACAACGGCAAAATCTTCATCGAGCAGGGCAAAATCATCGACGCCGTGGCGGCCGATGACGCCCGAGTGGCTGTGGTGGGCAACCCCGCGAACACCAACTGCATGATCGCCGCGTCCCAGGCCAAACGCCTCACGCCGGACCGCTTCACCGCCATGGTGCGCCTGGACCAGAACCGCGCCCAGACTCAACTGGCCCAGAAAGCCGGTGTGGACCTCACGGAAGTGAAGGACATCTTCATCTATGGCAACCACAGCCCGACCATGTTCCCCGCCTTTGCGCATGCGACCATCGGCGGCAAGCCGGCGGCTGAGGTGATCAATGACAAGGCCTGGCTGGAAGGACCCTTCTGCGAGACGGTGGGCAAGCGCGGCGCTGCCATCATCGCCGCCCGCGGCGCCTCCTCCGCAGCCTCCGCGGCTAACGCGCTGGTGGATCACGTGCGCTCCCTCGTGACTCCGGGTGCGATCCACTCCATCGCCGTGAAGAGCAATGGACTTTACGGCTTTGCCCCTGAAGTGTGGGCTGGCATGCCGGTGAAAACTACGACCCCGGGCAGCTACGAGGTGATCACGAACTACGAAATGGACGACTTCGCGAAGTCCAAGATCGCCGCGACGAACAAGGAGCTCACGGATGAGCGCTCGTTTGTGGCGGAGATGCTGTAAGGGCGCCGGAGGCGCGTTTGCCAGTGCTTCCGAGCCGCTCTGATTTGAAGGCCCCATGCGTCGAAGGATGCATGGGGCTTTTGTTTTGTCTGAGCTGGAACCCGGGACAAAGAATATTTCTTGCGCAAAACAGCCTGCCCGGGCGGCGTTTAGGCAGCATGTTCTCTTCTCGTCGCGATTTTTTGCAAACGACCGGCTGTGGCTTTGGCTATCTGGCCTGGCAGGCCATGGCGCAGAGCCAGGCAGCGCTGGCCAATCCGCTCGCGACGAAGAAGCCGCATCATCAGCCAAAGGCGAAGAGAGTCATTTTCCTCTTCATGCAGGGCGGTGTGAGCCATGTGGATTCTTTTGATTACAAGCCGCGTCTTTTTAAAGATGATGGGAAGATCATCGAGGTGGCGGACTCGCGCTCCATCGCCAAAACGGGCAAGGGAGCACTGCAGCGGGTGATGAAGCCGCTGTGGGACTTCAAACAGCATGGCGAGACGGGGCGCTGGGCTTCGAATCTTTTCCCGCACATGAACCAGCATGTGGATGACCTGTGCTTCCTGCACGGCATGCACACCGAGGGCGTGGCGCATGGGCCGGCCACCCTCTTCATGCATACGGGCACCACGAGCAACATCCGCCCCAGCATGGGTGCGTGGGTGATGTACGGCCTCGGCGCGGAGAATGAGAATCTGCCGGGCTTCATGACGATCAGCCCGAGTCTGGGGAATGGCGGGCCTCGCAACTATGGCAATGCGTTTCTGCCGGCGGTGTTTCAAGGCACGCCGGTGGGCCGCAGCGGCATGCCGGCAAAGGAGTCCAGCATCAAAAACATTACGAATGCGATCTGGACGCCGGAGCAGCAGCGCAAGCAGTTCGGCCTGCTGAGTTCTCTCAATGCGGAGCAGGCCGCGCATGCCATGCCGGGAGATACGGACATCGATGCGGTAATCCGCAGCTACGAGCTGGCCTGGCGCATGCAGAACAAAGCGCCGGGTGCCATGGACATCAGCGATGAATCCGAGGCGACGCTGAAGCTCTACGGCATCAATGAGAAACCGACGGACAACTTCGGCCGCCAGTGCCTCATGGCCCGCCGCATGGCTGAGCAGGGAGTGCGCTACATTCAGGTGAACTACGGCGACAACTCGAACAACCCTGCCTGGGATCAGCACTCCAACCTGCCGAAGCATGGCGATCATGCGGCAGCCGTGGACAAGCCCATCGCCGGCCTGCTTTACGATCTGAAGCAGCGCGGGTTGCTGGAAGACACCATCGTGTGGTGGGGCGGTGAATTCGGACGTACGCCCTATGCCGAGAAGAACGGTACGGGGCGCGATCACAATCCGCTGGGCTTTACCGTATGGGTGGCAGGTGGTGGCTTCAAAGCCGGATACGCCCATGGCGTGACGGATGAAATCGGCCACATGGCAGTGGATGACAAGGTGCACATGCATGACCTGCATGCGACGATCCTACACCAGCTCGGCCTGGACCATGAGAAGCTGACGTTCCGGCATGCGGGAAGAGATTTCCGGCTGACGGATGTGCAGGGGCATGTGGTGCGGGAAGTGATCGCGTGAGCGGGGTGTGCTCGTCTGTTTGCAGGACGGCTGTGGCGACAGCCCGACCGTCTGCCTTCTTGCTGTGAGCATTGGGGCGTGCGAACATCCTCGCAGTCGGTCGGTTTGGCGGAGAGAGCTGTGAGCTTTGAAATCCAAACAGCCCCAACCTGCGGCCGGAGACGTCATGCGTTCGAGTGCGCTGTGTGGGGCTTGAGATTGAGCGACCAGGATGGTCCCTCTCCTCCGTTACTTCTTCGCCAATGACTCCAGATAATCCAGCAAACTGGCGAACTCACGCACAGTGAAGTTGGTCATGAGGCCCGGAGGCATGATGGAGATGGGGAGGCGCTGGCGGCTTTTGATGTCCTTCACGGCGAAGGTGAACTCCTGGGAGGCGACGTTGCGGAGCTTGACGTTGTCAGCAGACTCAAGGGTGATGAAGCCCATCTGCTGGGTGCCGTCATTGAGGGTGACCACTTCGCTGGCGAAGCCCTGGGCGATCGTCTTGTTGGGATCGAGGATGTTCTGGGCGAGATCGGGGCGCTTGTAGGTCTGGGCGATGTTGCCGAGGTAGGGGCCTTTTTGTGCTTCGGTTTCCTTGGTGGTGTGGCAGGCGATGCAGGTGGCCTTGGTGAAGACCATCTCGCCGGTCGTGAGATCACCTTTCATTGCGATGACCTTGGTGAGCACCTCCTCTGGCTTCAGCGCGCTGATCAGCGGTGTCGTGTCCTTTTCAAAGCTCAAGCGCATCGTCTTCGCTGCGTTCTCCGCTGCTTTTTTCACGGCCGGGTCCGAATCATTGAGCGCGGCAAACACCTTGGCGGCCGAGGCCGTATGCTTGATCAAGCCAATCGCTTCCACGATCTGCTTCCGGCGCTTGGCATCTGCCCAACCGGAATCCAGCGCCTTCTGCGAGAGCTGAATGGACTCAGGGCTGCCAGATTTGCGGTTGGCAAGGTTCAGGAGCGCCGCATCCGCGTAAAGCGATGCCGAGCCACTCAACTTCTCCGCCATCTGCTCCACGAGCTGATGATGGTTTTCGAGCTTCGGCGCATTGAAAAACGCGCTCGTAGCCGCATCGAAGTCTTTGCCGGAATCCGGAAGCTTCTTCAGCGTGTCCAGTGCTGCGAGCGTTGCGGATGCACCAGGCGCGCTGTCGGTTTTGGCGAGCGCGATGACGGCTTGGGAGAGAGTGGCCGAAGAGATTGGAGCGCTCTTGCCCGCATCACTAACCAGCCCAACAAGCAGAGCCACGGCCTCTGCCGGTATTTCCTCAGCTCCCGCGAGCTGTGCGGCGAGTTCTGGCAACACTTTCGGATCCTGCTTGGCCAAGGCGAGGATGCGTTGCTGCGCCTCGTTGAACTGGATGCGGTTGCGATTGAGCTCCTTTACCAAAAACGCCGCTTCTTCGGGTTCGGCCTTCACCAGCGCATCCTTCAGTGCGGCGGCGATCTTCGGCGTCTCGCTCCACGCCTCTGGCTGGTAATACGGCCCACGTGTGTCAGGGCGCGTGCCCCAGGAGTCGCCCTTCCATTCGCCTTCATGGAAATGCAGGCGGCAGAGTGAGGCGAGGATGCCCTGGCGCAGGGCGGGATCGGTGGCTTTGCCGAGGCGCTCGATGAGGCCGGTGACGACTTCGGGCTGGTGCATCATGGCGAGAGAATGGAGTGCGTTGGTCACGCAGTTGCCCGTATCCACCATGTCGAAGGCCAGCTTCCATCCAGGCCGCGGGGCAAGAGCCAAAGCACGGATGCCACAGTGCTGAATGACCGGATCGGAACTGGCAAATGCCTCGCTAAATATGACATCTCGAGTTTTAACCTGTTCCGACAACTGCATTGCCAGGCGAAGGCTGTCCACGGGTGCCGCAGCAATCATTTCAGCCGACATCACGTACTCATCACCGCCACCAGCACGAGTAAACTTGGGACGTTCAGTCGTCGAATAACGCATTGGCATCTGCAGCGCAAACGACCTCCACCAGGCGCGAGTGATTTGCGGGTCTTTTCCTTCCAGCTTCGCAGCACCAAGATAAGCAACAGCAACCCTGGCGGCGATGGATGCCTTGGAATCCTCAGCAATCGCAATGATCAGCTCGTTCCTCGCACTTACCTGCTTGTCTTCTTTGCCGCTGGTCAAACGTTCCGTCCATGAGGGCTGTCTCTGCTCGAACACTCGTTGTGCCTCCATGCGGCGACGATGGCTCGGTGACTTGAACTGCTTCACCAAGTCAGCATCACTAAGATTCGCAAAATCCGGTAGCGGTTCCGCCTTAAATCCCTTGGGCTTCACTTGCACGATGTAACCGACATCGGGACCGGCCCAGCCGAAGGTGGCACCTTTCCAACTGGCGCAATAGACGCGGCTCATCCCATCGACATCGGCGTCGGTGGGGCGGGTCATTTTGATGAACGGTTCGGGCTTGCGGGTTTCTTCGAAGGTGGCGCCCTTGGGCTTCACCTGATGGTGCCAGAGGGCACCAGTGCCCCAGTCGCAGGTGAACGGCGCGTTGTTCCACTCTCCGAAGCCGGGTTCGTCGATGTAAACTGCGCCGGTGCCTGAACCGCCGCCGTAGTCGGCGAGGGGCTGGATGCACTCGTCGTTGAAGTTTTTGTAGAGGCGCGGGTAGCCGTGGTTTTCGAGGCCGGTGAAGTGGTGGAAGCGCACGTTCCAACCGCCGCCGTCGTTGGTGTTGTCGCGGGCGAAGATGTCCATCAGCGGGCTGATGGCGACTTCGAGAATGTTGCGCGTACCGGTGGAGTAGATTTCCAAACCGGTACCGTCAGGACGCACGCGGATGACGCCGCCACCGCGATGCTGCAGATGCTTCCCGTCCGTGCCTACGGCATCCATAAAACCGAAGTCGCCACCCGCGATGTAGAGCCAGCCGTCAATGCCGAGGCTGAGGCCGTTGGTGGTGTGGTCAGCAGGACGGTCTTTGAAACCGAAGGCGATGCCATTGACGAGGATGTTTTGTTTTTCGGCGACGCCGTCGTGGTCGGCATCAATGAACTCGCTGAGGTGCGGCGGATGCACGAGGTACAGGCGGTCGTGGTCCCATACGAGGCCGCGTGGGCTGTCCACCTCGCAGAAGACCTTGGTTTCATCGGCACGGCCATCGCCATCCAGATCGCGCAGGCGGATGACGCGTCCGCGGTTGGGTTTGCGCTCCACAGAGCCGTCGCCATCACTGCTGACATAGAGCGTACCATCTGGCTCTGCGGCCAGGAAGACAGGGTAATTCGCTGCTGCGCTGTTGGCGAAGAGGGAGACATCGAAGCCCTCAGCCACCTTCACGTCCTTCAAGATGGCAGATTCTTGTTCAGGCGTGAGCTTCACGATTTTTGGCGCGATGTTGCCTGCATCCTTGAGCGGATCGCTGGACTTGTCGTATTCCTTTTTCTGTGCCTCGCTCAGCGTCGGAGCAACGGCTTTGATGTTGGGGCCTTTGAGCTGCACTTCACGAATGCTCGCCCAGCCGCCGCTTGTTTTGGCAAGTGCGTGGATCTTTACAAAGCGGATGCCTTCCACCTTGGCGAAGTCGTTCGAGTAGGGCGCTTTCTTGGTGTTGTCGCTGCCATCGACAAGCGTGGTCCATGCTTTGCCATCGGTGCTGCCTTCGACTTTGAACTGATACACCCCTGCGTTTTCCCAGGCAGTCTGGATGCCCGTGAGCGTCTGCGGCTTTTCGAGTTCAAGCTGGAGCCACTGCGGGTAACTGGGATTCGAGGCGCACCAGCGGGTGCCCTCATCGCCGTCCACGGCCTTCCAGGCGTAGTTGCCCTTGCCGCTCTCTTCGCTGCTGGCGCTGGCTTTGATCGGCAGCGCATCTTTTGGCAGCGGGGGTGGTGCCGCAGGCTTCGGGGCCTCGACAGGCTTGGCGGGGACGAAGGTCACTTTGTTCTCGCCCTTGAACGGTGTCAGGTAATCCGGCGTGAGCTTGTCCATGGCCCAGAGCAGGCCGCGGGTTACGAGATCGAGGTAGCGTGCATCAGCGACGGTGTCGTTGTTGTGGCCGATGGTGGTGCTGAAGCTGCGGGCACCGGATTTTTCATTCGTCCAGGCGACGACGTAGTCCACGTCCTTGCCTTTGACGACCTGCTTGCCCATGGCGAGCGGATGGCCGTCGAAGATGTTCACGTTGTTGTACAGCTCCTCCTTGATGGTGGTCCAATCGGCGAGCGGCTTGGTGATGGGGTGCTCCTTGTCCACAAACGTGATGGCGATAGGCTCCTGCGGGCCATGCGAGGCGGACTGGATGCCGAGGTGCTTGAACCACGCGTCCGTGCCGGTGCGGAAGCTGTGCATGGCGCAGTGCAGATGCACGGCGGGGATGGTCTGGTGCACATCGAGGATGCGCTTCACCACGGCCATGTCCTTCACCCCGGCGGCGCATTCGTCGTGAATGATGATGTCGTAGCCCTTGGCCCAGTCGGGATTGTCATACAGCGGCAGAGGCGGGTTGACGGACTTGTCATCGGTCCACACCACATCCACCTGCACATTGGCGCGGGCCTGGATGCCTTGGCTGAGGATCACATGCTGCTTCGCATAATCATGGCAGCAGCCACCTGCCACGAGGAGGGCTTTGAGGGGCTTGGTTTCAGCAAGGCCCAAAGAGGCCGTGGTAAGGAGGAGCAAGAGGGCAAAAGAACGCATGAGAAAAAACGGGAATGCAGAAGCCGCACAAAAAGCGGGGTTTCTATCAGAAAAGTATGGAATTCGCACCAGTGAAAGGCCGGGCAGGAGCGCGGAATTCATTCCGCAGCAGCCACGCACACAAACTGCGGCACCCCATAAAGGCAAGCTCCCTTTCCCCTTCGGCGGAGTGCTGCGGAATGAATTCCGCGCTTCTCATTGGAAATGCGCTTTACTCCAACGGCGAAGCACCGACCCACGCACCCCAGTTCTCCCCAGCCCCCACTCATGCACCTGCGCTGCCTTGCCATCATCCTCTCCTGCTTCATTCTCCCTCTGCGCGGAGAAGAGCCGCCGCTCTCAGCTGAGGCGCTGGCCGGTGCTTTGCGCACTTCGGGCCTGCCAACAGGGGAGGAAAGTGTGACGGTGCCGCTTGAATCTACCTTTTTGGGATTCATCGTGGAAGCACAGATCAATGGACAGTCTGTGCAGCTCTTGCTGGACTCTGGAGCCGCTTGCACTCTTCTGTCCCCCGAAATAGCGCGGCAACTCGGCCTCCAGACGAATGGTCCCAAGGAATCAGCATCCAGCGCCGATGGCGGGAGCGTCGTGGGCCTCCGCACGCTGACCAAGCGCTTCAGCCTTGGATCTGCTTGGACGGAGAACGAGCCAGTGTTCATTGCCGAGATGATCCCGGGAATTCAAGGACTGCTTGGTATGGCCACCCTGGCCGACTGGGATGTTCGAATCGATCCTTCAACCCGGAAACTCACCCTGTTTCCTGCGGGCAAGGCCCCCTCACAGGAAGGCGAAACTGTACTGCCACTCACCTGCCAACGCAAAAGCACATCAGCAGGAATGCCCAAAGGACAGGGATTTCACATGATGAACCTCACCGTGCCACTGCACGTGGGCACACATGAACTGGCGGCCACGCCGGACACGGGCCACGGCACCATTCTCCAGCTCCCGAGCACGCTCATCGAAAAGATGGCACCCCAAGCGCTGAAGGACGCGCTGCCCGCACTCGCCACCGCCGTCACTCTTTCAGGCAAAACGATGAGCCGGGAGGCAAAGCTCCGTGAGGTTACATTCGGCCCTGATACCCTGCATGGTTTGCGCACCAATATCATCGACGCCCCTCCAGGCTCAAACGCCGAGAGCAAAGGCCTCATCGGCCTGAATCTGCTCCGCCACTATGTAATGACCTTTCGTTTTTCCGTAGGCGAACTCCGTCTCAAGCCCCTGGGCACCGTGCAGGAAATCACAAGCGCCGCGACGGCTGGCATCTACATGGACTTAGAAAACAAGATTCTCAATGTCTTGCCGAATGGACCGGCGGACAAAGCCGGGCTGCGTATCGGAGATGAAGTACTCGAGATCGAAGGCCACCCCCTCAAGACCATGACGCCAGAGAAGTTTGCCGCCTTCAAACGCCTGCCGCCTGGCACCGCCGTTAAGGTGCGCTACCGGCGTGGAGAACTCAGTCCGATGGAAGCGACCTTGGTGTTGATGAAGGAGTGAAGCGTGCAAAATTCGCAGGGGGATCGTCTTGCCACTGAGGTGAAAGAAGGGCGGCAGGGGCGATTCGGCGTTGTGCATGCTTGCGGAGTGCTGCGGAATGAATTCCGCGCTCCTCACTTCCCAAACCGAGCCTTCACCAAATGGCTGCCGAGGATCCAGACCTTGTGCAGCTTGCTGAGGCGGGCGCGTTTGGTGAAGACGGGGTAGCGCTCGCGTTTGAGCTTTTCGAGGATTCGCGAGTAGATGTCTGCCATGATCTCGGAGGCGACCATGTTTTTGCGGTCCTCCGGCGGGAGGATCTTTTGAGCGGCGTCGTAGTAGCCGCGGGCGCGCTGGTACTGGAAGTCCATCATCTTGATGAAGCGCTCGCTGGGACGGGCATCGAGGATCTCGCTTTCCAGCACTCCGAACTTCCGCAGTTCGGCCCGGGGGATATAGATGCGGCCGGTGTCCTTGGCGTCTTGGCCGACGTCGCGGATGATGTTCGTAAATTGCAGGGCATAGCCGAGATTGATGGCGTAGTCCTTGGTGGCGGGGTTCTTGTGGCCGAAGATTTCGATGCTGACGAGGCCGACCACGCTGGCGACTTTGTAGCAGTAGCCCAAGAGTTCCTCAAAAGTCTCGTAGCGGGTCTTGGTGATGTCGCTGGCGACGCCGTCGATGATCTCGCAGAGCCAGGCGCGGGGGAAGCTGTACTTCTGCGGCAGCAGCAGCATTTCATCCAGCACAGGGTGGCCGGGGGGCTTGCCCTCATCCACGCAGCGCTTCCAGTGATTGAGTTCTTTTTCTTTGTCCTCTTCGCTGTTGTTGGGGTCATCGGCAATGTCATCCACCACGCGGCAAAAGGCGTAAAAGGCGATCATGTCCCGGCGGCGCTCCTTCGGCAGGCAGGCGAGTGCAAAGGCCAGGTTCGACTTCGCCCGCTTCGTGATCTGTTCTGGAGAGAGCGTGCCGCTGGTCATGCGGAAGTGGAGGAACGTGGGAAACCGTGGCGCAGCATGAGAAGTAGGGCCGTTAGCAATAGCCAGCAATCCAGCATGGCAAGCACCAATGCGCTCAGCGGCAGCTCGATCATGCGCAGGAATGGCGCACCCGCGCACAAAGCATACGCCATGGCCGCCGTGTACTGAACCACAATGCGAAGGGCTATCGCCGTGACGGCGAGCATGAGCAGCCGCACTATCGACCGCCGCAGGATGCGCAGGGCCGTCGCCCCCTGCTGCCAAAACGTCCCCGGCACCGCTGCCACCGCGACCGGCAGGGCGGCAAAGAGCAGAAGCAGTTCCACCCACCACCATGCGCCAATGCTTTGAGGTGTATTCGCCTGCCACCAGCGCCAGCTCATCCAGAGAAGATCGAACCCCGCCAGCCAGGCTACGCCCTGCCAGCGGGCAAAGGCGTGCTCCAACGCCGCAGCGGCATCACCATCCGCATCCGTCTTCTGCGGTCGCTCCCAGGCCATGACAAATCGCACCAGCCACACTTGGGTGCCCGCCGCCGCCAATGCGGTAAAAATGTAACGCAACGCAAGTTTCATTGTCTCCATCTCCTCCGGCAGCATGCGCCGCATGCTAACCCCCTCCATTCCCAGCCAAGCAAAGCTTAATAATGTAACGATTATAAGAATACATTTTTGCTCCAACACAGGTCTTCGCTCTCCGTAGCGGTAAGGCCACCGCCAGATCCGCACGGTCAGAAACATCAGCGGTAAGGGCACCACGCACGACAGCGGCCAAGGGACCATGAGTGCATGCGGAAGGACGGCCAGTCGAGCCAGAGCCTCGCGAGCCAGCAGCGGCAATGCTTCTCGCCAGTCATTCAAAATATGTAACGAATATATTGTTTCTTTTTCGTTACCCAGCGTTGTAGCCAGCAGCATTGCTCCGGCTGTGAACAAGATCAGCGCAGGGTGAAGCCGCAGGCAGTCCCAAGCATCGGACAAAGGCTGGCGCAGCGGATGCCAGCGCAGGTGCAGCACCAGTCCGGCGGCAAAGCTGAGGAGGGCGAGCGCGGTCGATTGCCAGTGGGTCAGGTTCAAAGTTCACGATCAATTCGCGAAAACATCTCGACATGCCAGCGCGTATTCGCTTCTCTCCATTTTCGCCATGAAATCACCCGCCGCACTCCTGCTCGCCTGCCTGTCGTTCTCTTCTGCCGCTCTCGCCGAAAATTGGCCAAGCTGGCGCGGCCCCAATCAGGACGGCTCCTCGGGTGAGACCGGCCTGCCGGTGAAGTTCAGCACCACCTCAGGAGTGAGGTGGTCGGCAGAGGTGCCAGGACTCTCCGCCTCCGTGCCCGTGATCTGGGGGGACAACCTTTTCATCACCGCGCCCATTGATGCGGAGAAAAAGCTCGTGGGCCTGTGCTACGACAAACAGACCGGCAAGGAAAAGTGGCGCACCACCATTAGCGAAGGGTCGGAGATTCAGTGGGACGACAAGAGCAACCTGGCCAGCCCTTCCGCAGTAACGGATGGCGACCGTGTTTACTTCCTTTTCGCCAACGCCATTGCTGCCGCGTGTGATTTCAATGGCAAGATCGTGTGGAAGCGCGACTTCAAAGAAACCCACGGCGCCTTTGCCACGCAGTGGACCTATGGCAGCAGCCCCGCACTCGACGGCGGCAAGCTGTACATCCAGGTGCTGCAACGCAACGAGGCTTTTAAATTCCAGGACAAGTTTGAAAAGGGCACCGCAGGCAAGGACATGAGCAGCTACATCCTCGCCGTGGATCCAGCCACCGGGAAGGACCTCTGGAAACACATCCGCCCAAGCCTTGCCTCCACGGAATCTCTTGAGGCGTTCAGCAGCCCCATTTTCACGACTTACAAAGGACAGCGTCTCATGCTCATCTCCGGTGGTGACACACTGACCATTCATGATGCCGCCACGGGCAAGGAGTTCTCCCGCATCGCCACCTGGAATCCGCCCGGTGAAGGGTACAACAAGTTCTTCCGCCTCGTCCCCTCCCCCGTGGTCGGCGACGGCATGGCCATCGTCTGCGCCCCCAAGAACTCCCCCATCTACGCCATGCCGCTGGACTCCAAAGGCGAGACCCAGCCCGTGTGGCAGACAGAACCCAAAGGCGTGACCAGCGACGTGCCCACCCCCGCCTTCTACAAAGGCAAGTTCTACGTCCTCGATGGCGGCAAGAAGATCCTCAGCTGCCTGGAACCCAAAACCGGCAAAGTCCTCTGGTCCGGCGAACTCGGCGGCAAGACCAAGTTTGAAAGCAGCCCCACCGTGGTGGACGACAAAGTGTACTGCATCAACTTCTGGGGCGAGGTCTATGTGGCCAAAGCCAACACCGACAAGTTTGAGCTGCTGGGCATGAACGAAATGGGCAACGGCACCAAGCCGAATGGCAATGCCGCCAGCGTTCGTGCCAGCGTGGCCGTGAGCGACGGCTGCCTCTTCATCCGTTCTGAGGACAAGCTGTACTGCATAGGCAAGAAGTGACAGCAATGCCTGGAGTGGCGTGACAAGAATGAGGTTTGGGGAACGTTCATGGACATCACAGTTATGCTCCATCGTTCCCTCGCCCTCCTTCTGGCCGCCACGACAATTGCACAAGCGGCTCCGGCCGAACACGTTATCCTCATCAGCATCGACGGCTGGGCGCATCAGTATTTCGATGACCCGAAATGCCACATGCCTGCCGTGAAGGCGCTGGCGGCCAAAGGCGTAAGGGCCAAGCGCATGGAGTGCTCCTTCCCCACCGTGACGTGGACGAACCACACGACGCTCGTCACTGGCGTGCATCCAGCGAAGCATGGCGTGCTGGCGAATGAGTACTTTGACCGTGCGACGCGGAAGAAGGTGCCACTGATTCCTGACCCGCTTTTCAACAAGGAAGAGATCGTCAAATCGCCCACGATTTACGACGCGGCCAAGGCGGCTGGCATGACCACTGCGGGAGTGATCTGGCCAGCCTCACGCGGCGCCAAGACGCTGGACTGGACGGTGCCGGATGTATTTGAGCAGGAGCTGTTTGAAAAATACGGCACCCCTTCCCTGCTGGAGGAGGCACGGACGGCGGGCATCCCGATCGAGAAGCAGAACGAGTGGTGCAAAGCGGGCAATCCAGGCAAGGCGCAGCGGGACTACATGTACTCACAGCTCGCCCAGCACATCATCAAGAAGCACAAGCCGAACTTCCTGGCGCTGCATCTGGTGAGTCTCGATTCTTTTGAGCATGCGCATGGCCGTCAGGTGGCGGAAGCGTATTGGGCGGCGAATGATTCGGACAACCGTGTGGCGGACATCGTGCGTGCCACGGAAGAGGCGGGCATCCGCGACAAGACGACTTTCGTCATCACCACGGACCACGGGTTTGTGACCTTCACGAAGTCGATCAATGCGAACGCAGCGCTGCGAAAAGACGGTTTCGTCAAAGCGGTGCTGGGCAAGAGCCTCGCGCCCGACTCGCAGGTGTTTGCGATGGCCGAAGGCGGCGCGTGCTTTGTGTATGTGCTGGATGATGCGAACCGCGAGAGCATTCTAAAGCAGATCACTCCGACGCTGAGCAAGCTGGAAGGAGTGGAGGGCGTGGTGGAGGCGAAGGATTTCGATGCGAAGCTGCACCACGTGACAGCAGGGAAGGATGGTCGTGAACCGGACCTGGTGCTGCTGGCCGCCGATGGCTACACATTTACTGATTCCCTGGCGGACAATGACGTGATCATTCCCAATGATCCACCAAAGGGCGCTCATGGCCATCTGCAGACAGATCCGAATCTCTACGGAGGATTTGTGATCAGCGGCGCTGGTGTGAAGCAAGGCGTGGTGCTCGATGAAATCAAAAACATCGATGTGACACCGACGATGGCGAAGCTGCTGGGAGTGCCTTTCCCGGGTGTGGATGGGCAGGTGCTGGAGAAGGCGCTGAAGTGATCGCCGTGTCTCATGTCGAAAGGACGCCGCAATCAGTCCAACCAACGCCTCCGCAAGGTCATAGACGAGCGCGAGCGGCGCATTCGCCTGCTACTGGAACGCGGCCTGATTCAGGATGCCTCGGAGATCCCTGACGATTCCATTCCTGTCGATCCCGACCTCGTGCTCCCCACCAACGCCTGCATCCCAGCCGTTTGCTACATGGACATCGAGTTCAGATGCGCCGACTGCGGCAAACCTGATTTTTGGTCTGCTGGCTCGCAGCAACATTATTATGAAATCCTCAAGGCGTCCCCTTACAAGCGTCCGAAGCGCTGCTACGAGTGCCGGCAGAAGGAGCTCGCCCGGAAGCAGCAAGCAAGAGCCGACTCCGGGCATGAGGCTACATGACATATCGTGGTGCCGGAGGTGGAGCTGACGCAGGTCGTAGAGCTGGAGAAGGCGCTGAAATAGGGCGGATAGGTCCTCTGCGACCTAACAGACGGGCTTGCTCAAAGGGCACATCGCAGCTTGTGATCGCGAATGAGGGGACCAGGATAGTCCCCCTCCTGCCAGACGGGCTGCTTAAAGCATGCCGGGGGTGTAGCGTGGACGCGAGTCCATGCCCGTGCCGATCTGCTGGCGCATCTTGGTGTCATCCAAGGCGCGGTCCACGGCTTCTTGAAGTGCGCGGGAGGTGAGGTCCCGCAGAACGGGCACGGGCGAGCCGCTGCCAGGGCGGAAGGCATTGCTCTGGCGCTCGCCTTCATACACCCGGGTGTAAATCACCCTGCCGGACACGGCTTCGACGACATTCACCCGAATGCGCGCATAGCCGTAGGGATGAACGAGAAGCTGCGAGCGGAGATCCTGAATGTCTCCGGTGACGATGAAACGCCCCCTCACGTCGGTGGCAAGCATGCCGCGGGCCTCAAGGGCGTAGGCAAAGGCGTTGCGCACCACTTCGCTGACAGGCAGGCGTGTCTGGATGGTGTCCACCTTGGGACCGATGGGCAGGCGCACGTGACCAAGTGTCTGGGCGTTCTCGTTCCGCTTGTCCTTGAACTCGCCCACGGCGAAATCGGGAGTGCCCCGCAGCATGAGCCCGGGCTGGGGCACATATTCGAGGCTGACGACCGAGGAATTGGCGCAGGAAGAAAGGAGGCTGAGGCAGGCAGAGGCCGCGAGAATGGCTGAAAGGCACCTAAGGTTCATGGAATGCATCTGTAGAACGCCTTCGACGCGAATCAATGTGCTTCATTCGGCAAAGACTCTGTCCAGGGGCAAAAAACAACCCTGCCGGAACTCGGAGCTCAGGAAAAAAACCCCCAAAACCTGAATCCAATTAACCCGGCAGGGTTGATTTAATGAATATATTCGGAAACAGGTTCGCCATGCAATACCAAAAAGTTTTTCATCGAAAAAAGACGGGAATATTCGCTCTGCTAAGCATCAGCATTTTTTCCGTACTCCCCTCGGAGTCTCACGCGCAGATAGGGCGCTCCGTGCGTCAGGTCATCGTCTCGCAGGCTGCGGGATGGAATTCCAACACCGCCACCATGCAGTGCTACCAGCGCGCTTCTGCCGGGGCGCCATGGCAGGCGGTGTTTGAAAAACCGGTGCCGGTTTTGCTGGGCAGGAAGGGGCTGGCGTGGGGGCGTGGCGTCTTCTCCCCGCCACAGAACGGCATCCCACCCAAGGTGGAAAAGGACTGGCGTGCCCCGGCGGGTGTCTTCCAGCTCGGCTCGTTGTTTGGCTATGCCGCCGCCGCCCCTGGAGGGGCGCGCTGGCCCTACATCCAGGTGGGTCCTTGGGATGCGTATGTAGATGACTCTTCCCTGCCCCAGTATTACAACCGCCACATCCGTATCGATCCGCGCCAGGGAATTCCGCCGTGGTTTGAGAAACAAAAAATGCGCCTCGGCGATGCCGCCTACAAATGGATGCTGGAAATCCGCCATAATCAGGGTCCTGCCGCCCCCGGCTATGGCAGCGCCATTTTCTTCCACGTGCGGCGCGGGCCGGACAAGCCCAGCGCGGGCTGCACCACCATGGCCGAAGGGGATCTGACGCGGATGCTACGCTGGCTGGACCCGAGTGCTTCGCCGCATTACGTGCTGCTGCCGAAGGACGACTACGCGGCGCTGCGCGGGGTGTGGGGGTTGCCGTGAGGCAACGCCCGGGCTGAGGGGACTCTCTTGGTTTTGGTTTGAAAGCGCTGGGCGAGGCGGGAGCGTGAGGGATCAGGATGATCCCACTCCTTCACATGCGCCGTGGTTTCAGATTTCGGCGGTGTCCACCCACCAGTCGTGGCCGGGGGCAAGATCGTGGCCGTAGATGGTCGCGGGAGCCTGGAGGATCTGGAGGTCGTGGAGTGGCTCAAGCAATGCGGCGACCTGTGAGTGCGGCACGGCAACGAACATGGCGGGCATACCAGCAGCCTTGGTGGCATGAACTGCCTGGCGAACGACTGCGGCACCGTAGGCGGGATCGCTGAAACGAAAGCCAGAGAGGTGGGCGGAAAGCATCTCGGTACCGTCATCAGTCCAGAGGCGCTTGCCGCGGCGGGTGTCTTCCAGCCAGGCAGTATCGGCGATGCGGATGGGGGGCATCAGAGAGCGCAGAGTGGAGTCTCCGCCGGTGAGGATGCAGGCGGGACGCGGTGCGAAGGTCTCAGCGATTGACGTTTGCGGGGTGAGTATTGATTCGGCGGCGGTGATCCTGAGGACGACGATTTGAGCCAGCGGCTGAAATGGGGGAATGTCACGCCGCCCCGTGTAGTCTGCCGGCCGTCGGCCGGTGCCGTCCATCACGATGCCATAGCAGGCGTGTGCGCCGCTTTGGGCTACCTGAAGCCGGGTTTCCCACATCAGGTGGGCCAGAAGACCGGTGCAGCGGGCGTGAGGGCTGACTTTGAGATCGCAGAGGTAGTGCACGCGACGACGCGGCGGTGTGGCGTGATCACATTCCAGCCAGCGCTCGACGCGCACGAGGGTGCCCAGCACTTCGCCGCCGGCTTCGGCGACATTGACGGTGGCTTCTCCCATGGCGGCAAAGAACGGCAGGTAGTCGCGGCCATGCGAGATGCGAAAGCGGCGGCCTTCACCGAGAGGATAATCAAACTGGCGCTCGAAACGCTCCAGCGCCTCGCCCAGCCATGCGGGCGGTGGTTCGCGCAGGGTGTGGAGGTTCATGGGCGGCTGCCAATTAAAATTTGGGGGTAGAAGAAGCTGCGGTCCCGCTGCTCCATCGCCTGTCCGAGCGCGTGGTCCCAAATGATGTCTCCAGCCAGAGTGTCCATGTCGAGCGAGGAATTCAACTGCCGCAGGATGACTCTGCCGCCGGGTTTTAATGCGCGGAATGCTGCGGCGAGCGTCTGCGCGGCTTGCGCAGGTGAGAGCCAGTCGAGGATGTTGGAGAGGTGCACCATGTCCGCGCTGGCTGGGGGAAGGCCTTCGAGGACTTCACGCATGCGGCCTTGGTGCCAGAGTACCTCCGCCTGTGGGGCGACCTGGGTTTGCAGCCAGTCGTAGCGATGGCCGGGCGCAAAGGTGCCGCTGTACATTTGGCGGAGAAAGGGGTTTGTCTCCGCGTCCGCGCGTTCCAATGCCACGCGGGTGCGCCAGGCGAAGTGCTCGTGGAAGGGGCGGCGCGGGTTTTGTGCAGCTTCGTGGCCAAAGAGGGTCGTCAGATTGGGCAGGGACATGACCTGACGCAGCGATCCGTCGAGATCTGCTCCTTTTGATTTCACGCGGCGCAGTTCCGCAAAGCAGCGCTCGTAACGGCCTGAATGATCCGGCCCATTGAGAGCTACAAAATCGGGCGGTCCAAAAACGTCCGCAGGCATGGCAAGTTCATCGCACAATCTCTGCAGAGCCTCGCAACGCAGCGGCATGTCTTCATGGCCAAGGAGGCGTGCTGCATCGTTGGTGCTGGCATGCTCTGCGAGATGGAGTTTGAAGCGGGAGAGCGCGAGCTGCGCGGGGTTCACGTCCACGGCGTGAATGCGATGCAGCGGCAGACGAGCCAGCTGGACGAGCGTCTCGCCGCCGGAGGCGATCATGACGACCGTTGCATCTGCGGGAAGAGTTTGCGCCAGCTCCACATCCAGGCGGGGATCTTCGCGCACCTGCGCAAAGGCGAGCGGCAGGGTGGCGGCCTCGATGGCCCAGGCGTCAGGAGTGGCGGAGCGGGTTTCGTCCATAGGCGAGATGAAGCAGGAAAAACAGCAGCACAGCGGCCAGCAAGTCCACGGCATAGTGCAGGCGCAGCGCCAGCGTGGCCACCAGCATGAGGAGCGAAGGGACAAGCATGATCCAGAACCGCAGGCGAAAGCAGCCCCAGTCCCAGGTCAGCAACGTCAGCGTGATGAGCACATGCAGGCTGGGAAAGGCATCGTAGTGCGAGGCCATTGCGGTGTTGATGCTTTCATTCCAATGCGTCAGCACACCGCCGGCCAGCGGAGTTGGAAACAACTCGGGGAAAGCTGTCAGCGGCGGCGCGGCTGGATAGAAAAGATAGCCGAGAAAGCCGACGGCAAATGCCGTGAACAGACGCGCACCAAACAGCATGCCGTGCTTGTTTGAGATCACTACCTGGAGCAGCGCCCAGTGCAGATAGACATGATAGCTCATGTAGCCCAGGCTGAGCAGGTCATTCAGCCCCGGACGGAACACGCCTCGCAAAGCGAGCACGGGTGATTCTCCAAACAGGGCTGTGTCTGCAGCGAGCAATTCATGATGGCGCAATGGCACTCCCAGCTTTTCCACGATCGCTGACGAGCCCGCATACAGCGCCAATGTGGCCATGTAAGCGCCCAGCAGGCGCACGCGGCCTCCCGGTTCCCCCATGCGCTGCAGCAAGAGATAAGCAAGGGTCAGCACCGAAACCTCCAGCAGCGGATGCCAGCCATTGCCAACGAACGCGAGTGCCAGCGAGATGGCGCACCCGAGCCAAACATAGAGCCATTCATGAATCTGCACCCGCCGCATCCTCACAGGCCCCCGCCCTCCCGCTTCCACCCCAGCGGACTGCGGCGCAGGCTGTGAATAATAAACTCCCGCACAAAGGCCGAGTAGGAAGGAATGAACGGCGCGCCCTGCTCACGCAATGTGGAAGAGAGAGCATCATGCACCTGCGGCAGGTGGTGCCAGGGCACGCCGGGGAAGAGATGATGCTCAAGGTGATAGTTCTCGTTGCACATGAAGAAGCGCACCAACCGGCTGGTGAGGATGGTGCGCGTGCCCAGAACCTCATCATTCGCGTGCTCCAGCAGCGTGTGCTGGCTCATGCCGCGAATGTTGACCATGGTGTTGATGAAGAGCATGGGCATGAGCCAGCCATGCCAGAGCCAGATGGCGGGGACGCGCGACCAGACCAGCCATGCGAGCAACACGGTGGCAGCTACTTCGGCGGCGATGCCAAGACGGTCTTTCGCGGTGCCTTGCATGAAGCCGAGGATGGGAATGGCGGTGATGTAAACGGGGTAGCCCACGAGCAGCCTTCCCCAGTTCATGAGGAAGACCATCCACGTCCAGCGCGTGTAGTTGGCATAGTGGTCAGGGTCTCCTGCATCTCCGAGATGCTGGTGGTGGTTCAAATGCAGCACGCGATAGGCAGAGAAATTTTGCAGCACCGGCATGGCGCACAGCGCACCGAGCACGGCATTGAGGCGGCGATTCTTCGCCAGTGATCCATGCACCGCCTCGTGGGTGAAAAGGCTGAGGCCGTGCAACGAAGCCGCGGCCAGAAGGTAGAAGGGCGGAAGCGCCAGCCACTTCCACCACGCAGCTCCTGAGGAAGCCAGGAGCACCGCGCCACCGGCTCCCACCCCGTAAAAAACGATGAACAGCGCCGCACGAACGAGATGCCGCGCCGCTGAGCGGGTGTGGCAGAACCGCTGGAGATCAGGAGGCAGGGAGATCATGAGGTGGCGGATTGGCGGTTTCCCAGAGATCCACATAGAGGCGGTCAAACACGTGCAGCCCCAGCCGCACTCCATCCTCCACGGCGGCACGGTCAGCGCCGCCCGCCTGCCAGGCGTCGGCAACGCATTCAAAAAACTCCGCAGCATGCCGGCCATCGATTTCCTCGTGCAGATTGTAGTGCACCAAGTCCGCAGCATGCACCCAGCCATGGGTTACAACGGTCTTTCCCAGGCGCGCAGAGATGCCGGCGAAGGCGTGTTCAATGACTCCCAGGCAGGCAAAGGCCACCTCCGTGCGCTCCATGACACATGCGCCCATAAGGCAGGTATTGAACGCCCTGACCACGGCGCCTTCCCGGACGCCGTTCATTTCCGCCCGCTGCATTCCCATTGACTCAAGAAAGCGCAAAAAAGTGACGTCATGCGCCAGGGCCGGATCAAAAGAGGCGGGCTTTTCCTCAACACAGCCATGCTCTTCGGCCAGATTGCAGATGAGGCTGCGGCGTAGAGCGGAACTGGGCATGCGTGCCATGAGCGCCGCCATGGGTCTGGAAAAATAGCGCACCGCAAAGAAAAACTGCTGCTGCGTGCGCAGAAAGGCCTCCCTGTCCATCACGCCCTGCGCCAGAGCCGTAAAGTAACGGTTGTTCAAAATCCCGCGGGCGTCCGTCTGGGCAGAGACCCAGCTGAGTAGTTCCTCCATGTGGGGGACTTTATGAAAATCCGCAGACAGACTCCAGTGATTTTTTCTCCAATGGCTAGAGGCCTGCCCCTAGGTGAGCAGCGGTCGGACGGTGCTCATGTGGCCGAACGGTCCGTTCGCCTCACGGCCTTTTTGAGCCAGTCGCTTTCTTCTTTCCAGGGGGAGGCGTTGCGAAGCTCAGCCATGGTCATGGGAAGGCGGGCGCTCCAGTTGCTGTCTGCGGCGATGCCAGGGACATTGAAGCGGTCTTCCAGGCCGTAGAGATCCGTGAGCATGAAGGCGGCAAAGCGGGCATTGCTGGTGAATAGTGCTTCCAGCAGGGCATGACGGATGTGGGAGTCATACTCAGGCCAGCCACCGTCGGAAAAGCGCAGGCCTGCAAATTCGGCAAGGTCTCCGAGTTCCTTGTTTCCCAGGGCACGGGAGGTCTCTGACTCGCTGGCGGCATCTCGGCGACGGTGTTCCCAGTGGGTGCGCATGGGCTCGTGGTCGTGCGTGGCGTAGGTGGTGAAGGAACAGTTGTCGTACGTGCTGCCCATGACGACGCGGCCCTGCTCATTGTGCTCCCACTGGCACACTTTGAAGCCGGGGATGTCCAGGCTGAGAAGATGAGGACGCACGTAGTCCGGCACCGTGCCGAGGTCTTCGGCGACGATTTCCGCCTTGCCGCCGGCGGCGTCGAGGATGACGCGCAGGTATTTGTCTCCATTGGCCAGATTGGCGGCCTTGTGCTCCGGGGTTTCGTCATCATTGGCGATGAAGTGAGGCAGGCGGCCGTTGGTGAGACCTTTGGCCTCCTCGTCGCTGAGATAGCAGAACTCTGCATTGCGCGTTGGACGCCACGGGAAGCTGTAGATGCGGTAGAAACCGAGGACGTGATCGATACGGAAGATGTCGAAGACCTCGGTGAGCTTCTGGGTGCGCTGCCGCCACCACTGGAAACCGCCCTGCTCCATGACGTCCCAGCGGTAGAGCGGGATGCCCCAGTTCTGGCCCCAATGCTGCACGAAGTAGTCGTCCTTGAAATAAGTCTCAGGGGGAGCGCCGCCGCACCATTCGAGGTCAAACTGTTCGGGCTTGAAAAACACATCCGCGCTGCACCAGGAGATGCCGAAGGGGATGTCCCCCATGAGCTTGATGCTTTTGCCATTGGCGTAGGCACGGAGGGCACCCCACTGGCTGAAGCAGAGCCACTGAACGTAGGCATGAAAGAGAATGCGGTCATCGATCTCGTCCGCCTGCGAGTCACGCCATAAGCGGGCCTTGCCGGCGGTGTTCAGGTTTTCACGCCAGTTTGTCCAGTCCTCATGGCCATGCTCTTCCATGAGGACTTTAAAGAGGCAGTAGTCATCCAGCCAGGAGGCCTCCTTTTCGCAGAAGGCCTCAAACTCCGCCATGCGCGCGGGCTGGTGCTCGATCTGGCTGAAGGCGCGGCGCAGGAGGGTGTTCTTGAGGCGGCGCACCTTGGGGTAGTTTACCGAGCCATGGCGGAGCAGGTCCACCCGCAGGATGCTGGTGATGGTGCTGTAGAATTTCTCGTCCAGCTCCGGGACCGCCGCCGGAGTGAGCTCCAGGGTCAGGTAGTCCAGAGCGACGGAGCTGATGGCGTTGTAAGGGCTGCTGTCGCTGCCGGTGGCATTGATGGGCAGGAACTGGAGGAAGCCGAGGCCGGTCTCAGCCGCCCAGTCGATGAGCTGGCGGACGCCGCCGATGTCTCCGATGCCGAGGTCCTCCGTGGTGCGGAGGGCGAAGACAGGAATGAGGATGCCGGCGCGGCGGGGCTGGATGGTAGGCATGGCGGGGTGGTAACCAGACTAAACGAATGACAAATGTTTAGTGGTTGTGTGATGCGATTTGGGTAACTTGGCAAGCGTATAGAGCACGATGCGTTCCCGATCCCTGTCGATACTGCTGTTTTTGTTGATCTCCGCCGCCCAGGCTGTGGAGACGAAACCTGCACGGGTCATTGATTTCAAAGGGCCGCCGCATTCCTACCTCGAATGGAAGCCGAAAGACCGCTTTGCCGAAATGCAGGAGCGGGCGCAGAAGGGGGAGGTGAAGCTGGACACGACCAGTGACAAGGCCTTCCTGACCAGCCTGCTGGAGGCGCTGAACATCCCCATCAGCTCGCAGATCCTGGTGTTCTCCGCGAGTTCGCTGCAAAGCGAGATCATCAATCCGCGCAATCCCCGTGCGCTCTACTTCAATGAGGATACCTACCTCGGCTGGGTGCCGGGCGGACTGGTCGAGATCATCGCCGCAGATCCTGAGATGGGGCCGATGTTTTACGTATTCAACCGCATGCGTCCGGGCGGCCCGGTGCCGGACGTGGTGCGCTCCACCAAGTGCATGAACTGCCACGCAGGCAATGCGACGCGCCGGCTGCCCGGTTTGATCGCGGAATCCTTGCTGGTCTCGCGCGCGGGGTCCAGCCTGGAGACTTACCGCCGGGATGTGCAGGGACACCAGATCCCTCTGGAAGATCGTTTCGGTGGCTGGCACCTCACCGGCGAGCACAATCTCACGCAAAATCGTGCCAACGTGATGGGCATCCCGAATGCTGGGAAGAACCAGATCGTCTCCGTGAATCCCGGCGAGTATTCAGACCTCAGCCTGCATCTGCTGCCCACGAGCGACATCCTGCCGAATCTGACGAACGAACATCAGATGGGTTTCGAGAACCGGCTGGTCTATGCCATTTACACCACGCGGCAGCTGAAGTTTGAAGGCAAGGGCATTCTGGGCGCGGCGGCGAAAGCTGAGCTCGAAGAGCGTGCGCAGGAACTGGCGCGCTACATCATGTTTGCCGATGAGGCGAGATTTCCCGCCAAAGGGATGGTGGGAGATCCCGCCTACGTGCGGGACTTCTTGCGCGACCGCAAGACCTCCAAAGCAGGCCTCTCGCTGAAGGATCTGGATTTGAAGACCCGCATGTTCAAGCACCGCTGCAGCTACATGATCTACACGGACACCTGGAAGCATGCGCCGAAGGAGCTCAAAGAACGCGTCTATTACCACATGGCGCTCTACCTGCGTGAAGCGCCCGATGCGCAGCATGCCCACCTCGCCTCGGCGGAGCGGGTGGCCATTCGCAGCATCCTCAAGGACACGATGACGGATCTGCCGGCGTGGTGGCGGTGAGGTGATTGAAAAGTGATGCGGGCACTCTTGCCCGCAGCGGAGCGCTCTCATTTGCGGGCAGGAGTGCCCGCATCACTTCCGGAGGCTGATCATCGGGCGTTTGTGCGATCTTTCTCCTGCTGCTGCTTTTCGTATTTCGCCTTCAGTTCCAGCAGGTGCTTGCGGAACTCTTCCTGACGCTGGCGTTCTCCTGGAGACAGCTCGACCTTGGCCGGCCGGGAGGGATTGGACTTGGGAACCGGAGAGATCGCCGTGAACAGATGTGCCCCAAAAATCAGCATCCCACCGCCGAGCACTGCGAAGCCCGTGACGGTGAGGTTGCGCGGATGCAAGACCTTGGACGCCCTGGACAGGGTGATGCGGAGCAGGCGGCCTTTCCATGCGGCTTTCCAAACGTCCGCAGGAACAACGCCCTGCACCAGCATGCTGCCGGGCCATTGCCTGCCGAGAAGCACCACGGCCTCCAGAGCTTGCTGGGGCACGCTGGCCTGCCAGTCACATGGTGCGTCAGGATGATTCAGCTGGCGCGACCAAAAGCTTCGGTGGAGGGGCGTCAGATCGCGCAAGGCCATTCCTCTCGTGATGGCGGCGTGGAGCTGGTCAAACTTTGCGGAGTTTGCTGAAGCCTCCAGCGAGCGGCTCAACTTGCGCGCGATGGACTGGGCGATGAAGGGCTTGTGCAAAGCCGCCAGCGTGGCCGCACGGAAATAGAGATCTGTCGTGCGCGGGGACAATCCTTCGGGCAGGCAGTCATCAAGCCGCTGGGCAAAAACCGCCATGTTCATCTGGTTTCCCGCCTGCTCCATGGCATCAAG
Organism: Prosthecobacter sp.; assembly: GCF_044222565.1. Lineage (GTDB taxonomy): Bacteria > Verrucomicrobiota > Verrucomicrobiia > Verrucomicrobiales > Verrucomicrobiaceae > Prosthecobacter. The sequence goes on along the minus strand of NZ_JBGANA010000011.1, from coordinate 207,457 downwards.
GACTCGAGTCAGGAACGTCATGCGATCGCCCTGCAGCAGCAGAGCGATGATGATTGCGGGAGTGGTGGAGCCAAACAGCGCGGCTTTGGCGTGAAACGCATCGTCCAGAATGGCCTCCAAGGCGAACGGAGGAATGCCATACTCCACCACGTCAGAGGCGAGGGCTTTGAGGGCCGAGGAAACGCCCGGCAAATCTTGCTCCGTGCCCTGCAAGGCGCGATCGAGAGATACGAGCGAGTAGGACCATTCACGTGGCCAGTTGCGCTCGGGGCGGCCCTCGGGTTCCGGCTTTGCACTCGGCTCCTGCTCCACGCGGTGCGGCAGCACGGGGACGGCGCCCGGTGCCCAGGAAGAAGGCAGCGGCGGCGGCGTATTGCGCGCAGGTGGGACCACCGGAGGAGGAGACGCTTTTTCGGAGACGTCCTCTTCGACCTCATCCTCCACGAGGAAATCGTCGGCCCATTCTTCGGGTTCGGGCGCGGCGCGGTGCTTCAGCCAGTCGAGCGCGAATTGATAAGCGGAGCGAAGCTGCTGGAAACCCTCCGGGTCCTGGTCAGGACGATGAACCTTCAGCAACCGGGCATAAGCGGAGCGCACCTGCTTTTCATCCGCAGATTCGGGCGCCAGCCCCAGAACTCTCCAAGGATCAGCCATCGGTGTCGCGGAAAAAGGGTGCCATGAACCGGTCCAGATCCTCAGCCGCCTCTGCGATACGCTCACGCTCCTGACTGATGAGCGCCGCCTCAAAGGCCTCGATGAATCCTTCCAAGGAACGACGCATTTCACCGGAGAGGTCGGCGTAGAGCCGGTTCGCCCGCTCGATGCGTGCACGATTTTCAGGCCGGTCCGCGGGATTCGTCTTCAGCGGCTGCAGCATGCGCAAGGCCTCGGCGATCTGCTCGGCGCTGAGGGTGCCTGGACGCTGCTCGATCACTTTGCTCACCTTCTTGCCCGTCTCTTTGATGGTCACTTCGACTTCGAGGATACCGTTCATGTCATAGCTGAAGCGCACATCCACCTGGCCGGGGTATTTCTGACCTGGGCGAGCGCGCAGCCCCTGGATGTGGAGCTTGCCGATGTTGCGGTTGTCTTTGACGAGGCGGCTCTCTCCCTGGTAAACCTGAATGGCCAGTTCATCCTGCTCCGGAGAGAGCGTGCTGAAGATTTCACTGCGGCTGCAGGGCACCATGGTGTTGCGCTCGATGATGGGCGCGAAGAAGCCATGCTCGCGATGGCCGCGCATGAGTTCCTTGGTGGTCTCAATGCCCAGTGTGTGAGGGCAGACATCCGTGAGCACGAGATCCTTTACGGCGGCATCTCCCGCCACCAGGGCCTGCTGCACAGCCGCGCCGAGCGCCACGACACGATCCGGATCCAGCGTGCGGGACGGCTCCATGCCGAGGAGATCCCACAGGTCATCAAAAACGACAGGCATGCGGCTGGCACCACCCACCATCAGCACGGCATCGATCTGCTTCGGGGTGAGTCCGGCATCCCGCATGGCGCGCCGCACCACGGGCCGCAGGCGCGCGGTAATGGGCGCTGTGGCGGTGATGAAATCGTCCCGGGTGATCGGGGCATCCTTGCCATGCAGCGAAATCGTGGTGCTGGCCTGTTTTGAAAGCACGCGCTTGAGCGATTCCACGCGCTCCCGCCAGCGCAGGGCATCTGCCGCGGGAGGGTTCCAGTTGAACTCGCGTTCGATCCACTGGGCGAAGGCTTCCGTGTAATCCTCGCCCCCGAGGCGGCTCTCTCCGGAGGACGCTTTGACCTCCACGACGCCTTCGAAGGATTCGAGCAGCGTGACGTCAAAGGTGCCGCCGCCCAGATCAAATACGAGCAGAGTGCTCAAGTCATCCGCCGCACGGTAGCCGTAGGCGAGCGCGGCCGAGGTGGGCTCATTGAGCAGGCGCAAAACTTTGAGTCCGGCAATGGCCGCAGCATCCACCGTGGCCTGGCGCTGCTGATCATGGAAATAAGCAGGCACGGTGATCACCGCAGAATCCACTGTGGTTTTCAGCTGCACTTCCGCAATGCGCTTAAGTTCGCGCAGCACGAGCGCGGAGCATTCCACCGGCGACCATTTGCGACCACCAAACTCGTAGGTCGTGTCGGTTCCCATGTCCCGCTTAAAGCAGGCCTGGCCTGCAGTTGGACACGTGATCAGGCGGTCCTTGGCTGCACGCCCCACGAGCAATGCGCCATCTTCCGCAACTGCGACGACAGAGGGAATCAGGTCCTCGCCAAGTTCATTTTTCAAAGTCACCGGCTGCCCATTGCTCAAGATGGCAACGAGGCTGTTCGTGGTGCCCAGATCAATTCCAATCATCGCGAGTGAGGTGGTTCCCTTTTTCCTACCGGCTCAGCTCGAGCATGCGCAGGATGGGCTTCTCCGCCCTTTTGCGCAAGTCTTCGTCCATCTCCACGCGGGGCGAGAGATCGCGCAGGCAGTCGTGCAGTTTTTGCAGAGTGTTGAGTTTCATGTAGCGGCAGTCGGCGCAGGCGCAGTGGCCGGTGGGGCCGGGAATGAATTTTTTCCCGGGAACCTCGCGCTCCAGGCGGTGCAGCATGCCGCTTTCCGTGACGATGATGAAGGTGCTGGCAGGGCTGTTACGGCAGTAACCGACCATTTTTTCCGTGCTGCAGACTTCATCGGCGAGAATCCGAACGGCATAGGTGCACTCGGGATGAGCCACTACTTTGGCGTCCGGGTGATCGTCTTTGATCTGCTGGATGCTGTCCCGTGTAAACTCCACGTGCACGTAGCAGGCACCTTTCCACAGGTCCATCTTGCGGCCCGTGCGCTCCATGACCCAGGAGCCGAGGTTCTGGTCCGGCACGAAGAGGATGGGGCGGTCTTTCGGTGCGGCCTCGACGATCTTGTCCGCATTGCCGCTGGTGCAGATGCAGTCGCTCAAAGCCTTCACGTGGCCGCTGCAGTTGATGTAGGCGATCACGTAGTAGTTCTTCGCCGCGTTCGCTTTGAGGAAGGACTCAAGCTGCGGGCCGGGGCAGCTCTGCTCGAGCGAGCAACCGGCATTGGCGTCCGGCAGGACGACGATCTTGCCGGGGTTCACGATCTTGGCCGTCTCTGCCATGAAATGCACGCCGCAGAAGACGATGACATCCGCCTCGGTCTCCTTGGCCTTGTAAGCAAGGCCGAGCGAGTCTCCCACAAAGTCAGCGATCTCCTGGATGGCTTTGTCCTGGTAGTTGTGCGCCAGGATCACGGCATTGCGTTCTTTTTTGAGGCGGAGGATTTCTTCAGTAAGGCTGGGGGCTGCGGTGGCGACCATGGAAATGTGTATAACAGGGCGAAGAGGAAGCAAGGGGGGAGGGTCAAGGAGTCAAGCATTGTCGGGAGGTCAAGAGTCGAGCTTTGCACACTTGACCACGTCTTGACGATTCCTTGACCTCCGCCCAAAGTACCCACGTGACCCAAAAACAGCCCCACCCGCTCCTCGACCTCGCTCTCACAGTCATCCTGCCTTCCATTGCGCTGGAGAAACTTAGCACTCCCGAGCGGCTCGGCCCTTTGTGGGCGCTGGTGGTGGCGCTGCTGCTGCCGCTGGGGTTCGGCATCTGGTGCTTCATGAACAAGCGCGGACTGAACTTCTTTTCCGTGCTCGGCCTGGTGGCCGTCATCATCACTGGAGTGCTGGGGCTGTGGAATCTGAATGCCACGTGGTTTGCGGCCAAGGAGGCCATGTTTCCCATTTTCCTCGGCATCGCCTTTCCGCTGAGCCATCGCTGGGGCAAGCCGTTGATCAATGAGATGCTGCTCAATCCGCAGATCATCAATCAGCCAGCGCTGCACCAGGCGCTGAACACGCCTGAAAAGCATCACAGCTTTGCGGTGCTGCTCAAAAAAGCCTCCTGGGGCATGGCAGGCACGATGCTGCTTTCCTCAGCGATGAACTTCGCGCTCGCCCTCTACCTGCTCGGAGACAAAGCCCCCGGCAGCGAGGAGTATACGAAGGCCATCGGCCGGCTGAACTGGAGCGGCTTCCTGGTCATCGGCATCCCGCTCATGGGAGTGACGCTGGCATTGCTGCTATGGCTGCTGCGTTCCATCACCCGGCTCACCGGTCTGGAGCGGGATGATCTGATGAATCAGGGCACCACGGTGCGCAAGCAGGTGAACAATGGATGATTTCCCTTCTAAAAACCGTTTGCCCAAACCGCCGGGGCCGTTTATAGACTTCGCCCCCGGACTCGCGCGATTAGCTCAGTGGTAGAGCATTACCTTGACATGGTAGGGGTCACAGGTTCGAACCCTGTATCGCGCACCATCTTCGATAGAAGATTCAGTCCACATCCCAAAGGCCTCAAGAAGGCTTTCATGCGCAGGCTCAAGCCCATGCGATCAATCTTTTGGCTGACGACGAAGCCAGAGGTACGCACCGGGGGCGCAATCAGGTCCATCCTGTTTACAAAGATTGTTAAGGCCATTGGGCGGCGCGGTTGCGATCACCGAACACTGCCCTTCCAACAGTCCTCTCTGAGGCGTGGGTCAGTGAATCCGTTTCAACCCCAACGACCTTTATGCCTTCGCGTACCCCAGCCCAGTCAAAGAAGTCCAAGGCGGCAGCGACATCCCCTGCCGAGACACATCAGCAGACCGACGACAAAAAGGCCGCGCTGACCACCAACCATGGAGTGCCCATTTCAGACAATCAGAACTCCCTGAAGGCTGGAGTCCGCGGACCGACCCTCATTGAAGATTTTGTCCTGCGGGAAAAGATCACGCACTTTGATCATGAGCGCATCCCTGAACGCATCGTGCATGCGCGTGGCTCAGGTGCTCACGGCTACTTCCAGGTTTACGAATCGCTGGCGGAGATCACCAAGGCGGCATTCCTGCAGGACCCGAAGGTGAAAACGGAGGTGTTTGTGCGCTTCTCCACCGTCGCCGGCGGAGCGGGCTCGGGAGACATGCCACGCGATGTGCGGGGATTCGCGACGAAGTTCTACACGAGCGAAGGCAATTACGATCTGGTAGGGAATAACATCCCGGTCTTTTTCATTCAGGATGCCATGAAGTTTCCGGATCTGGTCCACTCGGTGAAAATGGAGCCGGACCGGGGCTTCCCGCAGGCGGCCTCAGCCCACGTCAACTTTTGGGACTTCGTCTCCCTGAGTCCTGAGACCATGCACATGCTCATGTGGACCATGTCGGACCGGGCCATCCCGCGCTCTCTGCGGATGATCGAGGGCTTCGGGGTGCATACCTTCAGGCTGGTGAATGCCAAAGGAGAGTCACACTTCGTGAAGTTCCACTGGCGGCCGAAGCTCGGTACCGCGTCTGTGCTGTGGGATGAGGCCGTGAAAATCAATGGAGCGGACCCCGACTTCCACCGCCGCGATCTGTGGGATGCCATCGCCAAGGGCGACTTCCCGGAATGGGAGATGGGGCTGCAGGTCTTTGACGAAGAGACCGCCGCCTCGCTGGATTTTGATGTGCTGGATCCCACCAAACTCATCCCGGAAGAAATCATTCCTCTGCGGATGGTGGGGAAACTCGTGCTCAACCGCAACCCGGACAACTTCTTTGCCGAGACTGAGCAGGTGGCCTTCCTGCCCTCCAACATCGTGCCGGGGATCGAGTTCTCCAATGACCCACTGCTTCAGGGACGGCTGTTTTCGTATCAGGACACGCAGCTCTCACGCCTTGGAGGGCCCAACTTCCACCAGATCCCGGTGAATGCGCCACGCTGCCCGATGCACAACTTCCAGCGTGACGGACTGCGCCAGATGCAGGTGCCGAAGGGACGCGTGAACTATGAACCGAACAGCTTTGACGGGGGCAAGCCACGTGAGTGCCCCATGCACGGCTTTACCAGCGTGCCGGAAGAACTGGACGGCACCAAGATCCGCAAGCGCTCCGAGACTTTTTCCGACCACTACTCGCAGGCGCGTCTTTTCTTCCGCTCCATGACGGAAACGGAGCAGCAGCACATCATCAGCGCGTTCTCCTTTGAACTGGCCAAGGTGGAGACGAAGGCCATCCGCCTGCGCATGCTCGGGCATCTGGCAATCATTGATGCCGACCTCTACGCAGGTGTGAAGGAGGCTCTTGGCATGGAACAGGACGCTGAAGCCATCCAGCCCGCAGTTGCGCCACGCGATCTCGCTCCGTCCCCTGCCCTGAGCATCCTCGCCAAGGCTCCCGCCACGCTTCGAGGACGCAAAATCGGCGTCCTCATCACAGACGGATTTGATTCCAACCTGCTGAGCGCTTTGCAAAAAGCCGCCGCCAAGGAGAAAGCCACCCTCATGATCGTGGCCCCAAAAGTGGGAGGCGTGACAGATGCAGCGGGCACCCGCACCGAAGCAGACGCGCCCATCTCAGGCGCACCTTCGGTGATTTTTGACACGGTGGCCATTCTTGCATCTGAAGCTGGCGCGCAGGATCTTGCCGCGCAGGCCGGCCCGCTCGACTGGGTGTCCAACGCCTTCGCCCATCTCAAGATCATGGGCCACACAGCCGAAGCCCAGCCTCTGCTGGATGCCGCTGGAGTGAAGGCGGACGAAGGTGTGATCCCGCTGCCCAATGACAAGGCTGTGAAGCGCTACATCGAGGCCGCGAAAAACGGACGGCTGTGGCAGCGTGAGCCGACGCTGAGAAGGCCCGGCTGAAGCAGCGACATCAGAAGCGCGCCTCATTCCTCAGGGAAGAGGCGCGCTTTTGTTTGGAGGCGTTCGTGTGGCGCGTCACCGGTCAGCCACGTGGTTTCCAGCTTGTGTGCGGTTTGGGCTTCGGCGGCGGCGGGCTGGGACAGCCCGCCCTACCTCGCCGAGGGCATGCGCATGTCAGGCGTGAGGTAGGGAGGCTTGTCTCAAGCCTCCGCCGGGCGTCGATAAGGATGTCTGACGAAAATCAGCTTCTCAAATCGCCATCGCTCTCGTTTTCCTTCAGCTCCGCCACCCACGAACGCACCACCCTGGCACTGGTGTGCGCACAGGCCTGCAGGCCGTAGGAGTAGGGGCGGTGTCCGGTGACATGCGGAAAGGCGATGTCATGAATGCGGGGATTGGGCCTGCCATCCGCACCGATGATTCGATAGGCGTCGTCGATGTCGATGCCACCGGTCTCGTAGAACCACTGGCCGCGTTTTTTCTCTACAAGTGCCTCCTTTTCGGGAGACACTTCTTTCCACTCCCCGGCCTTGAGAAAGGGAGACTGCGCCCTACGCACCCGCCGCGTCCGGACCAGACTGGGAAAGGGATAGCGCCTGAGGTTTACCGATTTCTGGCCGCTGCAGTCGATGAACATCCGGTAGGTGCAGATCCTCTCCTTTCCGTCCTGCTCCACGACGACAGCGGTCACACCCTTGGAGGTGAGCTTGCGGATCCGCACCACCCTGCCGGAAACCATCTCAAGCTTGCCAGCGTCGTAGAGCGCCAGGATGCTGTTTCCAGAGGGGAGCGGCATGGCCGCAATAACATTCATGAGAAATGGCATCACCTTTTCCTGAAGAAGCAGGTGATCTTCTGCTGGCATGAGCTCGGCATGGTAATTCAAAGTGTACATCAGGTCATCCACGGCCTCCTTCCAGTGGATGGGTTTGTGCTGCTTCACCGCGCGTTTTGCCTCCACCATCTCCTTCCGCATGCCTTCAAAGGCGTTCGCGTAGTCATGCTTGTCCGTCATCGTCTCGACGAAGTCCGCGAACTTGAATGCGGGATCCTCCAGCTTTCGGGAGAGCTCCGGCATGCCATCATGCTCAAAGGCCGCGTGCAAAACACGGCGGCACACCCGGTCGAAATACACCTCGATGCGGAGGAAGCCGTTTGCGTCCAGCAGCTGCCGCATGCCTCCAGACGTGACATGCCGGTAGATCTCCCTCATGGGATGAACCTGGGCAAACTGCAGGTGGGGAAGCAGGCCCTGCGAAGAATGCATGACGATTTTAAACTCCCCTGTCCCGGCATGCGGCTTGTAGACCATGCGCCCGTCCTCCATGACAAAGTCGCCGTGCCGGTGGGAGAGGGAGGAGACTACATCGAAGGCGCTCAGCGAAGCCCCCAGGGTGCCGATCGTGAAAAGGGCCTGGCTTCCATCATCGGCGAGCAGTTTGCCGATTGGCCATGGCGAGGCGTAGTAGCCGCATTTTGGCTCGTCTTTGGAGGGCCACTGATGTCCTGTGGCGATCACCACCATGTCACACTCGTAAACTTCCTGGGTCGAGGTGAAGAGCATGACCCGGCCGGTTTCGGCATCGTCCTTGATGTCGGTTACCCCGCACTCGGCATGGTTTGTGACATGGATTCCCGCCTCGATAATCCAGCTCGTAAGCAGTTGATACTGGGCCTTGAAATACTCTCCGAGCGCCAGACGGCTGTACACCTCCTCTTCGCTGATCTTCTCCGGCAGGATGCCCAAGGAGTGCAGGACGGCTGAGGATTGAGACCGCAGCCAGTCCGCAAAACTCACCGGCAGCTTCGGGAGCTCCTCCGAGGAGATGTTGGACATGTTGAACCTGTCCGTAGTCTCGGGGCTGTAGGGCATGCCAACGCCGACCACGCCGCTTTTTTCAAAGATATGGATGCTGCCATACTTTGATTTGAGCACGTCCACTTCAGCAAGAATCTCCTTCAGAAGATAAAGGGCGGAGGGACCACTGCCAACAATGGCCAGCGTTGCGGTTGCGTTCATGGGAGATGGAAAAATCGGGCGGCTACTTTTCATCGCTTAAAGGCCGCCAAGCGGTTGCGTTGCGATGAATCAGGCATGCAATGGGCCGACACCCTGGACGAAACGGAGGCCCCACCGGACGGGGCGCCTCCGCTCGTGCTGCACGCCAGCGTCGTGGCCATCTACATCTCCTCAGGTCATGACTACTGGACCCGGCAGGGGGCAGGACGTCTGCAGCACGGTGTTCAGGAAGTCACGGAGGTGGAGTGCATGTCGCAGTATGGTCTGCGTGGCGACCGCTACATCCACAAAAAAGCGGGCCATAAGGGACAAGTAACCTTTCTGGATGCTGACGTGGTGGAGGAAGTGCGCCAACTCTTCAAATTGCCCAAACTTCCCGCCTCCATCTTTCGCCGGAATGTGATCCTGCGCGGAGCCAGCCTGAAGGATCTGCTGGGAAAACGCTTTCTGGTGCAGGGCGTGGAATTTGAAGGAAGCCAGGAGTGCAAACCCTGCCACTGGATGGACCGGGTGATCGCAGACGGTGCGGAGGAATATCTCAAAGCGAATTTCCGCGGCGGTCTGCGCGCCAAAATCTTCACTTCGGGTATGCTGCGCAGCAGCAGCGCCTAAACAGGCAGCGGGATCTGCGGCACGGTGATCACAAATTCCGCCCCCTTCCCTGCCTCGCTCTTCACCGCCACCGTGCCGCTATGGGCTTCAACGATGGCTTTGACTAGGCTCAAGCCCAGGCCCAGGCCGCGCTGGGTGCGGCTTTTGTCTCCACGATACAGGCGCTCCCAGATGTGCGGCTGGTCGGTGGCGGGGATGCCCATGCCGTTGTCGCGAATGCTGACGGTGACGATGTTGTCAGCAGCATGACAGGTCAGATGCACGGTGCCGCCTTCGGGTGTGTATTTGAGAGCGTTGTCGAGGAGATTGGCGAAGACCTGGCTCAGGCGTGTAGGGTCCAAAGAGGCCATGCACTCCGGGGCGAACTCCGTGGTGATGGCGATGTGCTTTTCTTCGCTGATGAGGTCGTAAAGCTCCACCACCTGCGTGAGCAGCGCGGGGATGGAGGTGAGCTCACGGTGGAGTTTCATCATGCCGGCCTCGGCTTCGCTGATGTCCATGAGCGCCTTGAGCATGGTGAGCACGCGGTCGGATTCCTCAACGCAATCCGCCAATGCCTCGCGTGCGAAGGGATCCGGCGTGGCCTGTACGGCGGCCTCCGCCGTGCCGCGCAGGCGCGTTAAAGGCGTGCGCAGATCGTGCGCCACGTTGTCCAGTGCATGGCGCATGCCCTGGATGAGCGACTCGTTTTTGTCGAGCAGGCGGTTGAACTCCGTAGCCAGTTCCTCGAGTTCGGTACGATTCATGTGGGCGGCGACACGAGCAGAAAAGTCCCCGGTGTCAGAGATGGTGCGCGCTGTGTCCACCACCTCCCGCACGGGCTGCGTGGCGCGATGCGCGAAGTAGGCGCCGCCCAGCACTGCAAAGATCAGCGTGGGAGTCATGACCAGCAGAAAGTTCCGTCGGAAGGGCTGCAGCACCGTTTCACGGCTGTTGGTACTGCGGCCCACCTGGATAATGGAGCCATCCCGCAGGCGTGCGGTGGCCACCGTAAGATCCCGCTCGTCGTCTTTAGGGATGCGGAGCCAGTCAAGATTTGCGACATCGGTCTGCGGCCGCAGCGAGCTGGCATCTGCCGGCAGCCAGTCGTTGGGCACATTGACAAAAAGCACGCTGCCCAGATTTCCCGTGACGCGGACAAAGAAGGACTTGGATTTGCCTTCGTCCGTGCTGTTGAGCTGGACCAGATTGCGAAGGGCTGGCAGGCCGCCGCTGGCATACACCGCGGCGCATTCCTTCAGCCGCGCCTCGATGACCTCGCGGTCCTTGCGCTCCATCGCCGAGGCCAGCAGAACGTAGAGCAGGCCAAAGAGCACCACGGCGCTAAGCGTGAAGATCACTGCATAGCCGAGCGTGAGCCGCACGGCAAAGCTGCGCAACCAGAGCTTAAGCGGGTTTGAAGACATAACCGACTCCGCGAATGGTTTGAATGAGTTTCACCTCGAAATCTTTGTCGAGCTTGGTCCGCAGGCGATGCACCAAAACGTCCACCACATTGGTCTGGGGATCGAAGCTGTAATCCCACACGTGCTCAAGAATCATCGTTTTGGTGACCACGCGGCCGGGGGTGCGCATGAGAAGCTCCAGGAGCGCGAATTCGCGGCTTTGCAGCTCGATGCTGCGCCCCTCACGTCTGACTTCGCGCGAGAGCAAGTCGAGCACCACGCCTGCAGAGGTGAGCGTGGTCGGCTCCACCACATGGGTGGCGCGACGGATCAGGGCCTGCACCCGTGCCAGCAGTTCAGAAAAGGCAAAAGGTTTGGTAAGGTAATCATCCCCGCCGGCCTGCAGGCCTTTCACGCGATCGTCCACCGTGGCCTTGGCGCTGAGAATGACCACCGGGGTGTGCACCTTCTCTTTGCGGAGCTGACGCAGGAGGGAGAGGCCGTCCAGCTTTGGCAGCATGAGGTCGAGCACGATGCAGTCGTAACTGACAGTGCAGGCAAGATCGAGGCCCTGCTCGCCATCGGTGGCGGCATCCACGCCGAAGCCGTTTTGCTTCAGCCCGTTCACGATGAACGAGGCGATCTTGCTGTCATCTTCGATCACTAATAGGCGCATGGCGGGCTGGGAATTCATACGGGTAGCGGTGATGCGCGGAGTTGTCCAATGTGGGAGAAAGGCGCGGCGTCCGGGCTCAGAAGAAAAAACCCGCTCCTGCGCTGGTGGCGGGAGCGGGTTGGGAGCGGAGCTTCAGAATCAGCCCGCCTTGCTTTCATCCACGACGATGAAGCGGGTGCCGCCATGGCTCCAGATCTTCACGAGGGAGACCTTGCTCTCGGGCTTGGCGCAAAGTGCGGTGGCCTGCTCGGCATCTTTGACAGGCTGACGGTTGATCTCGAGGATCACATCGCCTTCGCGAAGTCCGGCATCGTAGGCCACAGAGTCTTCCTCCACGGAGGAGACGAGAGCGCCTTTGATGTTGGAGGGCACTTTGAGCTGGTCACGTGTGGCTTTGTCGAGGTCAGCCACGCCGACGCCATGGAGAGCATCTTCCGCATTGTCTGCGGCGGGAGTGGCGCTGGCCACCTTGTCTCCTGGAAGAACCTTGACGGTCACATTCAGGGTCAAGGATTTGCCATCGCGCAGCACATTCATCGGCACAGCGGCGCCAGGAGCGGTGGAGCCCACCTGCAGTTTCAGATGACGGCTGTCACTGACGGGCTTGCCATTGAAGTCGGTGATGACGTCGCCGCTTTTCACACCCGCTTTGTCAGCAGGGCTGTCCGGCGTGACACCGGAGACAAGGGCGCCTTTGGCAGCATCCAGCTTGAACTGCTGAGCCAGCTGAGGAGTCATGTCCTGGATGTTCACACCGAGGAAGCCACGCTCCACACGGCCATTGTTGACGATGCTTTCCATCACCCAGCGGGCCAGGTTGGTGGGCACTGCAAAGCCGACGCCTTGATTGCCTCCGCTGCGGCTGAGGATGGCGGTGTTCATGCCGATGAGGCGGCCTTCCACGTCCACGAGGGCACCGCCGGAGTTGCCGGGGTTGATGGCAGCGTCGGTCTGGATGAAGTCCTCATAGTCGAGCCCCATCGTGGCACGGCCTTTTGCGCTGATGATGCCGGATGTCACCGTCTGGCCAATGCCAAATGGGTGGCCGATGGCGAGCACCATGTCGCCAACTTCGATTTTATCGCTGTCAGCAAAGGCCATGGCGGGAAGGTCTTTGGCTTCGACCTTCACGACGGCGACGTCGGTCTTGGGGTCGCGGCCAATCACCTTGCCATTGAACTCGCGTCCATCAGTCAGGCCAACCTTGATCGTGCTGGCGTTGTCCACCACATGGTTGTTGGTGAGGATGTAGCCGTCTTTCGTGACGATGATGCCGGAGCCGACGCCCTGCTCACGGGGCATGCGGCGCTGCTGCTGACCGCGCTGCTGCTGGAGCTCATCCGGCATCTGAAAGCCGGGGCCAAAGAAGCGGCGCAGATCCATGCCGCCCGGCAGCTCCATCTGGCTGACCTTGGCTTCGCTGGAGACTGAGATTTTGACAACGCTGGGCGCGACGGCTTTCACAATGGGCGAGAAGCTGGGGAAGCCCCGGGTGGCGGTGGAGAGGGGAGCATCGCTGACCTGGATGTGCAGCGGCTCCGCCTTGCCGAGGGACGCCTCCTTGGCAGCCGTAAAAGCCACCAGCGAGGCGCTCAAGACGCACACGGAGCCAAGCACGGCCGTGCGCTTCCAGATCGACGTGTGGGAGGATGAAGTTTTCATGGGTGTTGTTGGGTTCATTTGATTGTTTGAGGTGGATTGATTTCCACCGCAATGAAAGCACCCGGGGCATGGCTTTTACGTTACTGGAACATTACAAGCGTGTAAGGTTCGGACCTTTATGTCCCCATGTAGCGACGCTCCATCTCCTGTGTTTGTTGCATGGCAGGGTGAGCGAAGATTCCGCCCGGTTAAGCCCGCGAGGCGCAAGCGTCGCTGAACATACCCAGGGAGATGAACAAAAATTCTCGCGCTAAGATTCGCTCAAGAAAAGAAGCTGTTGAACCTCACTTGTTATGAGTGGCGCACCCGTCAGGATTCGAACCTGAAACCTTCTGATCCGTAGTCAGATGCTCTAATCCGTTGAGCTACGGGTGCGTTGAGACTTCTTCAGCCGCTGCTGGGAAACAGCGGGCAGCGAGAATAGACCAGTGCACTCCTTTGTCAATCACTCCGACACATTTTATTCAATTCTTTCCGCAGACTTCAGCGTGACTGCTCGTAGGCGTGCGCGACGCGGAGAACAGTGGCTTCATCCAAAGCTTTGCCGACGATCTGCAAGCCTACGGGGAGAGCCTTGCCCTCCACTTCCACACTGCCACAAGGCAAACTGATGCCGGGCAAACCCGCGAGATTCACCGGAATGGTGAACACGTCTTCCAGATAAGCGGCGAGCGGGTTGTCTTTAAGCTCGCCAAGTTTGTGGGCAGGGGTGGGGCTGGTGGGAGAGACGATGACGTCCACCTGCTTGAAGGCCTCGGTGAAGTCGTTGCGAATCAGCGTACGCGCCTTTTGTGCGCGGATATAATAGGCATCGTAGTAGCCGGAGCTGAGCATGTAGGTGCCCAGCAGGATGCGTCGTTTCACTTCAGGTCCGAAGCCTTCGGAACGGGAGCGCGTGTACTGATCCATCAAATTGACGGCGGCACTGCTGCGGTGCCCATAGCGCACACCGTCAAAGCGGGCGAGATTGGCGGAGGCCTCCGCAGGAGCGAGCACGTAGTAGGTTGCCACTCCGAGTTCAGTGTGAGGCAGGCTGATTTCTTCGACGATGGCACCCAAAGATTCCAACTGACGAATAGCGGCCTGCACGCTGGCGGAAACTCCGGCATGGATGCCGTCGATGTAATACTCCTTTGGCAGTCCGATGCGCAGACCTTTGATGTCGCGCCCCAGAGTCGCCGTGAAATCCGGCACTTCTACGTTCAATGAGGTGGAGTCGAGAGCATCATGACCGCAAAGGTGGTTCAGCAGCAGAGCGGAATCTTCCACCGTTTTGGTGACGGGTCCGATCTGATCAAGCGATGAAGCGAACGCGACCAGTCCAAAGCGGGAGACGCGGCCATAGGTGGGCTTGATGCCGACACAACCGCACAGGGCGGCAGGCTGCCGGATGGACCCGCCTGTGTCTGAGCCAAGGGCTGCGACTGCGAGGTCTCCTGCCACCGCGGCGGCGCTGCCACCACTGGAGCCACCGGGCACGCGCGAGAGATCGCGCGGATTGCGGGTGATGCCGAGGGCGGAGTTCTCAGTGCTGGAGCCCATGGCAAATTCGTCCATGTTCAGTCGGCCAAACGGGATGGCGCCGCCGGCGCGCAGCTGCCGAATGGCGCCCGCATCATAGGGGGAGGAGTAATTTTCAGCGAGAATGCGTGAACCGCAGGTACAGGGCTGACCGGTCACGTTCATGTTGTCCTTCACCGCGATGGGAACGCCACCCAGAGGCTTGGAGATGTCTGCGCGGTCAGCTTCCGCAAGGGCGGATTCGACATCCCAGGACAAGTAGGCACCGATCTCTGCATTGCGCGATTCGATGGACTTTGCGACATCCAAAACAATGTCTCGTGGCGTGATTTCACCTGCAGTGATGCCTTTGCGCAAGGCTGCAATGGTGGAGGAGGCAAGCATAGTGGGGAAAGGCGGAAAAAAGAGAGAAAAGAGACGGGCCGTTACTCGATGACCTGCGGGATCTGGATCTGATCAGCGACGCGTTTGGGGGCGTTGGACAGCGCCTGCTCCTGGGTAAAGCCCGGCCGGGGAATGTCTGAACGCAACACGTCATAGACGGGGATGGCGTGGGCGGTCGGCTCCACCCCGTCCAGATCGTAGCGGGTCAGGGTGTCGATGTAAGTCAGGATGCCGTCAAGCTGGGAGGCATAACGCGCGGCTTCCTCTGCGTCGAGAGAGAGACGAGCCAGCTTGGCCACATGGTTGATGTCGATCTGATGAGATTCAGGCATGATAAACCGCCCCTCTTGGCAGCAGGAGCCATGGATTGCAAACAAAAGGCACAGACTGCTAGCAGTCTGTGCCTCGGAAAAGTTATCTGATTGCCCCTACCAGCCCTGGTAGGAAGAATAAGGAACTTCGGAACGGAACCCCACTTCCGGCGGGAACTGGGTGTAGCCCCACCAGGTGTCCACGTTTTCCTTGTGATGATAAGGTGGGCGGTAGGTGCGCTTCCAGCTCGGAATCGGGAAGGTGGCGATCTCATAGAGACCGTAGCCAGCTCTCACCAAGGTGCGCTTCGTGCCTTCCACGATGAAATCAGAAGCAGCGGCGATGGAGCCGTCGGACTCATTGGTCTTGCGCCAGACGGCCGGATACTCGAACCAGCCGAAAAGAACGTTGCCCACACCACGGCTAAGCTTCCGGCTCCAGGTGAAATGATGCCCGGCAGGGGACTGGATGTCTCCATAGGCGATGCTGGAAACGGCACAGAGGGTGAAAGCGAGGAGTAGAAAACGGTTTTTCATGCGACTTAATGATGATTAACAAAATTTGGCGGTGTTTGGCAACCATTAATTGCGTTTTTTGCCACCCTCATTTCATCGCTGCTGGGGTGGAAACTGGCGGTACAGGAGCTGGCGAGCCTGCTCCAGTGCCACAGCAGAGACGGGATGTGCCACCGTGTTGTTCATTTCTGGGTCTTCACGGCTGTGATCATAAAGCTCGCTGGCCACGACACTGCCGCTTTCGAAATCGCGCCACTCGGTGTAGCGGAGCGTTGGAGTCCGAACGCTCACCCCCATGACCTCCGGCTTGGCACGAGGAGAGCGGTCAGGATAAGGCGGACGAGGGTGCTGGGTGTAGGCGGCCTCTTTGACCGTGGATTTGGGATCCTTCAAAACGGGCACAAGGCTCACCCCCTCCATGCCGGGGGCGTCAGGGAGCCCACATAGAGCGGTGACGGTCGGAAAGAGGTCCAGCATCTCGACCAAGGCATCCGTGCTGGTTCCAGCTTGTTTTGCCTTCGGCGGGGCGATGATGAGCGGCACGCGGGCGTCGAGTTCGAAGTTTGTAGTCTTGGCCCAGAGACCATGTTCGCCAATGTGGTAACCGTGATCGCCAGAGAACACGATGAGGGTGGAGTCCCGCAGGCCATGGTGTTCCAGAGCGGCGATCACCTTTCCCAGTTGGGCATCCAGATAACTGATGCCGGCATAATAACCATGCCTCATTTCCGCTGCCTGCTCGGCTGTGGGCTGCTTCTGATTTTCGACGGGTCCCAAAATCTCCGTGCTCTGGTGGAATGCTATTTCAGGGGCGGCTGCGGGTCTCGCGGGGTTATAGGCAGGCAGTTTATCCCGCTGATAGAGGTCCCAGTACTTTTTGGGAGCATTGAAGGGAGCGTGGGGTTTCCAGAAGCCGACCGCGAGAAAAAAGGGCTGATCTTTGACCTCGCCGAGGACACGCACGGCTTCAGCCGCCACCCGACCATCATAATAGGCCTCGTCCGGCACCTCGCGGCATTCACACAGGGGCACTTTGCCATATTGGCGCAGATTGCCGGAGAGGCTTGCAAAGTTGGGAGGCAGCGTCCCGGTTACCTGAGGGACGTCATCGCCGTGGTTGGCATAGTGCAG
The DNA here is from genome assembly GCF_044222565.1 of Prosthecobacter sp. GTDB lineage: Bacteria > Verrucomicrobiota > Verrucomicrobiia > Verrucomicrobiales > Verrucomicrobiaceae > Prosthecobacter. The sequence goes on along the minus strand of NZ_JBGANA010000011.1, from coordinate 190,600 downwards.
AAATTCCGGGGCGCTCCACGAGCGGGGATCGCCATGCTCTTTCGTGTGCCAGTTGTGGAAGATTTTGCCCACGCAGCGGGTGGTGTAACCATGCTGCTTCATCCAGAGCGGCAGGGTGAGCACGTCTGGTTTTAACTCCCGGAAATGGGTGCCGTTCACATACAGGCCCAGTGTCCCGGGGCGAAGACCGGTGAGCATGGAGGAGCGGGAGGGATTGCAAACCGCCTGCTGGCAATAGGCCCGGCGGAAAAGCGTTCCGCTTCTGGCCAAGGCATCCAAATGAGGAGTGACTGCTGCGGAGCCATAGCAACCGAGCTCGGGACGCAAATCGTCCGCCATGATAAAAAGGACACGGGTATGGTTTGTGGCGTGCGCCAGTGCAGTGGTCAGAAGAACAAGAGCCCCGAGGGCAGCGGTACGGAAGGTCATGGCCCGCCATTAACGCGAGATCCAACCTCTTAATTACCCTGAAAGGAGCCAAAAACTAGGCGGTCGTGCGCTGAAGCTTGTTCCGCATCCTGCGCCATTCCGCACGATGGTTACGCGCCCATTCATTGAGAGCAAACTCGAAGCCGATATCATGCCCCTCCTGCTCGCTGACGAGCCATTTGAGCCGCTGAATTTCCTCCTGTTCGGCCAAAAATTCGCCATAGGGAGTTCCGGGCAGGGCAGGCAGATGGGAGCTGGTCATCGGGTGTATAACTATATGAGTTTGAGGCCGGTTCAAGCCAGAGGTGGCGAGCTATGTGGCAAATGGAAGGGCTGGCTGGAGGGCCGTCGAGGACGAGACAGCGGATTTTTTCGGACTGCAAAAGAAAGCAAATGACAAGGTCTTTCCACCCTTTATATAATGAGCGACTTAAAGTCACACGTCCAAGCCGGAGTAGCTCAGTGGTAGAGCATCGCATTCGTAATGCGAGGGTCGCGGGTTCAAATCCCGCCTTCGGCTCCATCCATGCGTGTTTGCCATGACCAATCCGAGCATTGCTGACAATGATCCGCCCCGCCGCAGCCGAGCACGGCGCCGCGAGGCCATGATCAACGCTATCGCCACGGTCTTGGGCTGCATGGCCTTGGTGGTTATGATTGCCACGGTGGTTCGTGTTGTTATGGTAAAACTTTGGGAATCAGCCAAGGTCAACCCCGAGTATGTTCAGTCGGTATATGACAAGGACTTGGAGAGGCGTTGGTCGGGCAAAACCAAGGAACATCCCTCACTTCTAAATGGTGCTTCCGAGGTCCGCGCACCCGAGCCCCGTGGAAAATCAGAATCGTCTACAACCACTGAAAATACCACACTTCAAGCAGGACGCGGCGGTCCTCTTGGAGGCAGCAACTTAGCCTCCGAAACCCCGTCCCTCATCGAGGGCATTGACACCAAAAGGCCAAAAATCGAACACGCTGTTCGGGGCTTTTTTGAAGCAGCCAGCCTCGACCAGAAGCTTCTCTATTCACGCGACCCGGTTAGAGTACGCCCCCTGATGGAGAACTACTATCAAAGCCACCCCCAGCAGCCAATGGAGTGGAAGAGTCTTGGCTGGGTGCTGCCGGTAGAGGAGGCGGGCTATCGCCTTGGCTACGCTCAGGCGATCTTTGCCAATGCTGAGCCGGTCAGCCTCATCATCGAAGAAAAAGAAGACGGCAGCTTCCGCGTGGACTGGGAAAGCTCTGTCCGATACGGCGAAACCAACTGGGAGGAGTTTATCAAAACCCAGCCCACTTCTCCAATGCTGTTTCGGGTGATCGCCTCCAAACCGCAAAACAGCCCGCCAGAGGCGACGCCAGCGGGCAGTGAGGTTCTCGAAATCAAGCATCCTGACGATAATGACGTCATATATGCCTACTTTGATCGTAAAGATCCTAAATTTCAGCCGCTTCTCCAGCAACTCCAGACCGGAAACTGGAAAGATGTCCCATTAACTCTTCGACTCTGTTTTCCAGGCCCAGCCGGCAGTGGTAAAAACGCACGGATTGCAGCAGTCGAGGGCAAAGGATGGCTGATATTGCACGGAACCAGGAGCTAGACTGTGAGCAAACCCAAACGAAACACGAAAAAGGCGGCCCGGGGTAAGGCCATGCCTGCGCCCAAAAAAACCGTGGCCTCCAAGAAAAAGGCCCCTTCCAAGCCAGCCAAGAAAGCGCTGCCCCAAAAGAAGACAGTAGCCTCCAAAAAGCCTGCTCCGAAAAAGGTCGCTCCGAAGAAACCCGCCGCCAAAAAGCCCGCAATCAAAAAGGCATCTCCGCCGAAGCCTGCAAACAAGAAGAAGGTGGTGGCCAAAGCCCCCGCTCCGAAAGCGAAAGTTCCGGCAGCGAAACCCGCCCCGGCACCCGTCAAGCCTTCGCCTGCCAAACCTGCAGCCAAAGCACCGCCGCCAGCAAAACCCGTGGCAGCAGCACCTGCCAAGTCTGTGGCGGCGCCCGCCAAGCCTTCCGTAGCAAAGGTGGCGGCACCTGACGAAAAACCTGTCGCCAAAACCGCGCCGAGCCCCGCTGCAGCCCCGAAACCGGCTGCACCTGCTGCATCGCCTTCTGCCAAAAAAGCTGCACCGACGCTTCCCGTGGAGGTCGTTGCCGAACCTCCGCCGCCTCCGGCCAAACGAATTCCCAGCCAGCCCCTGCCACCTCCTGGGCCAACTAAATCGGGAGCCCTTTTTTACGATTCCCACATGCACACCCCACTGTGCAAACATGCCTGGGGAGAACCGGAAGAGTATGCCGAACAGGCGGTGAAAGCCGGGCTGAAGGGCATCATTTTCACCTGCCACTGCCCGATGCCGAACGGCTTCTGGCCGTCCGTGCGCATGGCCGAAAGTGAATTCGACACCTATGTGGGGCTCGTTCAGCGCGCCGCGGACGCCTTCAAGGGCAAGCTCGACATCCGCCTCGGAATCGAGAGCGAGTTCTTTCCCGGATGCGAAGAGTACATCACCCAGCTGCACCAGCGTGCCGACTTCCACTATGTGCTTGGAGCCGTTCACTGGCAGGCCAAGGAGTACCTCAACAAGTTTGAGACCGGCACCATCGAAAACTTCCGCCGCACCTACTTTGAGCACCTGGCCAAGTCTGCCGAGTCCGGCCTTTACGATGCCCTCGCCCATCCCGATCTGGTGAAGAATTACCACCCGGATTCCTGGTGCTTTGCCATTGTGAAAAATACCGTTGCTGGCGCTCTTGACCGTATCGCCGCCACCGGTGTGGCCATGGAGCTGAACACTTCCGGGCTCAACAAGAGCTACTCCGAGATGAACCCAGGCCTCGAAATGCTGCGAATGATGGCAGAACGCAAGATTCCCATCGTCGTCGGATCGGATTCCCACCGCTCCGTGCGAGTTGGCGAGCATTTCGTGACCGCCTTGAACAATCTCACTGAAGCAGGTTACGAGAACGTCAGCTACTTTCTCAATCGCCATCGCATCGATCTGCCGATCTCCGACGTGCTTGCCAGCTTGAAGAAGGCCGCAGACCATAACGCCTGATCTCCTCATGGTTCGCACCGGCATTGGTTACGACGTCCACCCCTTTGAAGCAGGCCGCCCCCTCGTGCTCGGGGGGGTTATCATTCCACATTCGCGCGGCCTCAAAGGCCATTCGGACGCGGATGTTCTCAGCCATGCCATTGCAGACGCGGTGTTAGGCGCTCTCGGAGAGCCCGACATCGGCCACTGGTTTCCGCCCAGCGATCCCAGCATCGAAGGCATCTGCAGTCTCAAGATTCTCGAAAAATGTGCGGAGATCGCCGCGGACAAAGGCATGCGGATTGAGAATGTGGACTCATCTCTTATCGCGGAGGCACCGCGGGTAAAACCGCATGCGGACGCCATGAAGGCAAACATCGCCGCCGCGCTGGGCATTCGGGCGGATCAGGTGGGTGTAAAGGCCACCACAAACGAGCGGCTGGGCTTCGTGGGACGGGAAGAAGGCATCGCCGCCATGGCGGTGGCGTGCGTCAGCAGGATCTGATTCTGCATTAAATACAAATCTGTTTTTGTCTTCTTGCCAGCATGCGCGCAAGAGTGGAAAGAATTCGTGCTTCGTCCTCGTGTTCACTGCGCACGGATTGATGGCCCCCTCAACGGTCCTCATCCGTCACTCCTCATTCTGATACGTCACTCCCTTCTCATGTCTGACTCCGCCGCTGCCGCCGCTCTCGTCTCAGGTTACAACAAGCTCAAAGCTGCCCTTGGCAGGCGCATCGTCGGACAGGAGGCTGTCATTGAGCAGGTCTTCATTGCCATCGCCGCGGGAGGGCACAGCTTGCTCGAAGGTGTGCCCGGGCTTGCGAAGACCCTGCTCGTCAAATCCCTGGCAGATGCCATGCACCTGAGCTTCCGCCGCATTCAGTTTACGCCCGATCTGATGCCAGCCGACATCACCGGCACCGAAATCATTCAGGAAGACGCTGACACCGGCCGCCGCAAGCTGGTCTTCCAGCAGGGCCCCATCTTCTCGCAGATCATCCTGGCGGACGAAATCAACCGTACACCGCCAAAGACGCAGGCTGCGCTGCTGGAGGCCATGCAGGAAAAGCACGTGACCGTCGGCCAGGTGACGCATGAGCTGCCCAAGCCCTTTTTTGTGCTGGCTACGATGAACCCCATCGAGCAGGAAGGAACCTACCCGCTGCCTGAAGCGCAGAAGGACCGCTTCCTCTTCCTCATCAAAGTCGATTACCCGACGCGCAACGACGAGCGTGAGATCATCGCACGCACCACGGGCGGAGACACGCAGGAAATCGAGGCCGTCATCACGGCAGAAGAACTGCATGCCGCACAGCAGCTCGCACGCAAGGTTCCGGTGCCGGATCATGTCATCGACTTTGTGCTGGATCTCGTGCGCGCCACCCGCCCGACCGAGCCTGACGCCTCTGACTATGTGAAGAGCATGCTGAGCTGGGGGGCTGGCCCGCGTGCCAGCCAGATGCTCGTGCTCGCCGGCAAAGTCCGCGCCCTGCTCCAGGGGCGCACCCATGTGACGACGGATGACATCGAAGCCCTTGCCGCCCCTGCCCTGCGCCACCGTCTTGTCCCCACTTTCCATGCCGAAGCTGAAGGCATCACGGTGGATCAGATCATCGCGGAGCTGGTTAAAAAGACCAAGAGGGGCGAAACGCGGGTGCTGTAAGTCGCAGTCATCAGGTCAGACGATTGTTAATCCAGACAAGACACCGCCCTCCCAGTGGCCACGCTTTCCGACATTCTCCACGCCGAAGACATCACGAGTCTGCAGACGTTGCAGCTCTTTGCGCGCACGGTCGTGGAAGGATTCACCACCGGCCAGCATGCCTCGCCGCACAAGGGATTCAGCGTCGAGTTCCGCCAGCACCGCCCATACGTGCAGGGAGACGAAATCCGCCGGCTGGACTGGAAGATCTTCGGCCGCACGGACCGCTTCTACATCCGAGAGTTTGATGAAGAGACCAATCTGCGCGCCACCATCGTGCTGGATGCCAGCGGCAGCATGGGCTACCGCGGCCAGAAGGGCGTATTGAAATTTGACTACGCGCGCAAGCTCGCCGCATCGCTGGCCTACCTGCTGATGAGCCAGCAGGATGCCGTGGGGCTCATCACCTTTGACTCCAAGGTGCGGGACATCATTCCCTGCCGCACCAAGATTTCCCACCTGCATCTGATGCTGGAGACTATGGTGAAGACCACTCCCGGCAAGGACACGAGCCTGGCACCCGTGGTTGAATCTCTCGCGCAGCGTCTCAAGCGCCGGGGCCTTGTCATTCTCATCAGCGATTTCTTTGACGATCCCACAGCTTTGCTTCAGTCCATCGGTGTGCTGCGCAAAAAAGGCCACGAAATCATCGCCCTCCAGCTCTGGGATCGCGACGAACTCGACTTTTCATTCGGCAACTGGGCCCGTTTTGAGAACCTGGAGAACAACGACGACTTCCTCCTTCTGGATCCCGCCACCATCCGTCAGCGCTACATGGAAGTGCAGCAGATTTTCGCCGCCCAGCTCAAGGAAGGCTTCCGCAAACACCAAGTCGATTACCTGAGCCTGCCGACAGACGAGTCTCACTCCATGGCGCTGCGCAACTACCTCTCCCTGCGCATGCGTTAAAACAATGTTCATCAACGAGATCCTCCTCTTCGGCGCAGCGGCCTTCCTCATCCCGCTGATCATCCATCTGCTCAACAAGCGGAAGGTGATCACCGTGCGCTGGGGCGCCATGCACCTGCTGCACGAGGTGATCCGCCAGCGGAAGCGCAAGATGAAAATCGAGCAGCTGCTGCTGCTCATGATCCGCATTGCCATTCCCATCGTGCTGGCTCTGTGTCTGGCGCGCCCTGTTCTGACGGCGCTGCGCTCCCTTGGCATTGGGAGTTCTTCCCTCGTCGTCATGCTGGATGACTCCTTTTCCATGCGCGCACCCGCTGCGCAGACCACGCTGCCGGGCGGCACCGTCATGGAGCAGGCGCGGCAGGATTTGCAGAACATCCTCACCGATCTGCCAAGTGGCTCAAGCGCTCAGGTCATTCTTTCCGGCGGCTCGCCACGCAAGCTGCTCGACAAGTCCACCACGTCTCTCGATCTCGTGCCCAAGCAGCTCAGCGATGTGCCTTCCATGTCCGGACCGCTGGCCGCCAATGATGCCTTCCAAGCCGCCACCTCCGCCCTGAAGGATGCGCCCAATGCCGCGCGTGAGGTGGTGATCGTCTCCGACTTCCAGGAAGCCGACTGGAAAGCCATCGCCGATGGTGCCGCGCTTCCCGCGCTGGACAATCTTTCCAAGCAGGAGCCGAAGCCGCAGATTACCTTTTACCGTGTGGGCAGCGACCTCGCGGAGAATCTGAGCATCGCCAGCGCGGACATCTCCGCTCTCGTGGCCGCAGAGTCCCAGCCCATCGGCATGCGGGTGCGCATCAAGAACCATGGCAAACGCCCCTGGCAGGACATTCCGGTGCAACTGGAGGCAGATGGAGCGCGCCTGCGCACCGCGCGCGTTTCTCTCGCGCCGGAAGGCGAGGCCGTTCTGTCCTTTACCCATGCCTTTAACAAGGTGGGCGACCACTCGCTTTCTGTCCGCATCGAAGGCGACAGCTTTGCCGATGACAATGCCTTTCACTCCATCGTGCAGGTGCGCAATCAGCTCAACGTCCTGCTCATCGACGGCAAGCCAGGCACCGAGCCGCTCAGCGGCGCCACTGACTTTCTGGAGATCGCGCTCACTCCGCACACGGTTGCCTCCGCATCGCTGAAAGATCTGATCCGAACCCGCAAGGTGGATCTGCGCAAGATCCGCAATGAAGACCTTCGCCAGCAGGAGGTCATCATCATGGCCGATGTGCAGCGCCTGCAGGGTCATACGCAGAATGACATCGACAAGTTTGTCAAAGAGGGCGGCGGATTGCTCGTTTTTGCCGGCCCTGAGTGCGATCTCGAATGGTACAACCGCGAGTTCTTCCGCAAAGGAGAGGGGCTCTATCCTGCCGCCATCAAAGGCCAGGGCCGCGCCGATGCCGACGAACCGTCCGCACGCATCCTGATGCAGCGCTTCACTCATCCCTCCGCTCTTTACTTCAACGATGCGCGCGCAGGCCGGCTGCAGGATGCTGAATTCCGCCACTGGTTTGAACTGGTTCCGCAGGGAGATCAGACCCAGCGCATCTTCAATCTGGACCGCAACATGCCGTTGATGGTCGAAAAGAAATACGGGCGTGGACGCGTCATCGCCTCCGCCACCACGGCCAACGCAGAATGGAGCAATCTGCCGCTGCAGCCGTTTTTTGTGCCTCTCATGCAGCGGCTCACCACCTACCTTGCAACCGTGGGCAGCGCGCCTGCATGGCAGCTTGTGGGCACGACGATCCGCCTGCCGCTGGATAAAGCGGAGCTCGGCTCCGAGTTCACTCTCCGAGATCCCACGGGTCAGACACAGACCTTGAAGTCCGTCAAAGAAGGAGATGCGGTCTTTGTGCAGAGTTCGTCCATCTCGCAGCCTGGCATCTATCAGCTGCAAAAAAACGGCACGGAAAAGGTCTCGCTTCTGGCCTTCAACATTGACGGCAGCGAATCCAATCTCAAAGCCCTGCCCGTGGCGGACATTCAGAAGATCGCCCAGCGCCATGATGCGGCCTACGCCGACACTCTGCCCTCCTACCAGGCGCTTGACCGCACCCGCCGGCATGGCAGCGAACTCTGGCAGCCTCTGCTTGTCGCGCTGCTGATGCTTTTGTTCGCAGAAGTTCTGCTGCAGCAACACATCGCCAGAGGCTGAGCTTTTCCGCATGACACCGCAAACCGAAACCACCCTGCGCTTTACCGGCGGCTACCCGCCGCTGCCGGTGGTCGTGATCGCGCTTGGTCTGGCGGCGCTGATGTGGTTTCTCTATCGGCGTGAATTGAAGTTTGTGGGTGGCCGGGCGGCCCAGGCACCTGCGGTGCTCCGTTCTCTCGCAGTGTTCATCCTTGTTCTGGCGCTTGCAGGTCCGATCCTGCGGCATGTCACGACCATGAGGCAGCTGGGCCGCGTGATCGTAGCCGTGGACAGCTCCGCCAGCATGCAGCTTACGGATGAGACTGCGGAGAATTCCACCGGCACTCCCAAGGCCCGCTTTCAACGCGCGGAAGATCTCCTGCTCAAAGGCACGACGCCACTGCTAAAAAAACTCGCCGAGACGCAGGACGTTGAACTGGTGGCCCTGCGCGGCATGAACACACAGCGCCTGTGGTGGTACCGCCAGAGTGGCAAAGACACTTCGGGCGATATGCCCGCCAGCTTTGACCTTCCAGCCACGGCGCCGATCACCAATCTGGACCAGACGCTGCGCGCGGCGCTCGGCCCCGCCGCTGCGGGTACCGCACTCGTTGTGCTCACGGATGGCCAGCACAACTCCTCTGGCTCGCCGGAGGAATTCAGCACGGCGCTCAAGAGCAGCGGCACCGCCATTTTCACCGTCGGCTTTGGCACCGAGATTCCCCCGGCGGATCTCGCGCTGCTGGCCGTCACCGCGCCCGAGTCCGTCTTTTCCAAGGAGAACTTCCAAGGCTGGCTGACCGTGAATGACAGCATGCCAAGTGGCATTCCCGCGAGCGTTCGCATCGAAAGCCAGGGCAAGGTGCTGTGGAAGAAAGACTTCACCACCGATGGCAAAGGAGAAAAGAACTACGACTTCATTTTTCCCGTCTCCGAACTTCCTCCGCCCGCCCCTGCTCAGCGCGATAAAACCTTGCGCAGCGTGAACATCCAGGTCTCCGCCAGCGGCGACCGTGCCGCACTGGAAAAAACACGCTCGAACAACGCCCGCGAGCTTTCCATCCATCTGCTGGAAAAGAAACGCAAGGTGCTCATTGTCGATGGCCATCCGCGCTGGGAGTCGCGCTATGTACACAACCACTTTGACCGGGATGAACGCTGGCAGGCCAAGGTGATCTTTGACGACATGGCCGACAATGCGGCGAACGGCAACCTGCAGAAAAACTTCCCCAAAACCCGGGACGAACTGCTGAGTTATGACCTCATCATTCTCGGCGACATTTCTTTGAGCCGTTTCAAAGGCGAGCAGCTTGACTGGATCGTCGAGTTCGTTGAGAAGCGCGGCGGCGGCTTGATCATGGTGGATGGCCAGCGTGGCAAACTGCAAGAATGGAGCCAGGGGAAAACCGCCCCGCTCGTCCCGGTGCGTTTTGGCTCGTCCGGCGGCAAAGTTTCCCCGTCCAGCATCGAGCTGACGGCCGATGGCCAGCGTTTTGACGCACTGCGTCTCAGCGACAGCCCCAGCGCCAACGCGACTCTCTGGCCCACGCTGCCAAAGATAAACTGGCACTCGAACGTCGAGCCGCTTCCCGCTGCGATCACGCTCGCAAAGGCGCAGCAGCCCACCATGGTCTTTCGGCAGGTGGGTGCCGGCGCCGTGCTCTACCTCGGTACTGATGAAATGTGGCGCTGGCGCTTTCAAGTGGCGGATTTGTACCACCAGCGGCTGTGGATGCAGCTTGGCTCGTGGATTGCTGCGCCGCCGTTTCAGATCGATCAGAAAAAACTCTCCCTCGGCACCGACCACCTGCGGTATTCACCTGGAGAATCCTCCGAAATCCGCGTGCGCGTGCGCAATGACAACGGAGACATCATCGCGGACGCACAGCCACGCGCCTACCTTCTGCATGACGGAGCTGAAGTGGCCACCCTGCAGCTGGAAGCAGACCCCACGCACATCGGAATCTACCGGGCCGTTACGCCCCCCCTGAGAGCCGGCACGTATGAGATCGCCGTGGCCGAAAGCCCCAGCGCGCAACGCAGCGATGCACGCCTCTCCCTGCACGTCTCAGACACCGGCAATCTCGAGTGGGGCGCCCTCACCATGAACCGCATGCTGCTCGAGACCATGGCAACCAACAGTGGTGGACGTTTCATGCGCGAAGAACAGGCAGGCAGCCTGCTGCCCAGTCTGCTGCAAAGCATGGACCGCAAACAGGTCATCACCGATGAGACCATCCTGTGGAGCAGCTGGTGGTGGTTTGGCGCCGCCATCCTGCTGCTCACCGCCGAGTGGCTCATGCGCAAACGATTGAAACTCGTCTGATCCCATGGCCGCCTCCCAGGATCTCGCCCAGCTCGCCGTACGTGTGACTCCAAACGCGAAGAAGTCCGAATTCGCCGGATGGACCGCGGATGAGAAAGGCCGTCCTGTGCTGCTGGTGAAGCTCAAAGCCCCGCCGGTGGATGGCAAAGCCAATACGGAACTTATTCGCTTCCTCGCCGACGAACTGGGCTGCGCCAAAGGGCAGATCTCATTGCTGCGCGGCACCTCCAGCCGGCAGAAGACGGTGGAGCTGCCTGCTTCGGTGATGGAAGGATTGCCAAGATAAACTGGCTCAACCCCGTGAACGCTCGAGCAGATTCATCATCAGGAACGAAAGCAGCAGCGCCAGCTGCTCGCCATCATCCGCCGGACTTTCCTGCGTCAGTCCGAAGCGGCCTTCGAAAAAGGCAGACTGCTTGGTCAGCGTCACGACCGGCGCACCGCCTTCGCCTCGGGAGGCGACATAACTGGGGTGCAGCATAAAGCCGGTGAACATGCCCACGACGGGTAGCTGACCCACCAGACCATCCAGCATTTTCGTCCAAGGATTCGCTTCCTGAATCACAAAGGCAGGCGTCTGAGAACCTGGCGCAAACACATCGTAGTGAGCTTTCCACAGCGACCTCATCCCCCGCCGTCCCACCGCACCGATCACCTGCCCATCGGGAGATTTGAACGTGTATCGCGCCGACCAGTCGATGATGCGGTCGGCTTCGATCGTGGCCAGAAGCGTCCTCATGGTTTCATCAGCAAACACCTCCACCTTTTCGCGAAAGCGAAACAGCTTCTGCTTCACATAGCACACCGTGCCGCCATGAGCGTCGGTCACATAGATTTGCGGGGCCAGGGCGAAGAACTTGAATCGAAACGTGAGCGGGTAGTTCATAGATGTGCCAGTTTGGACCGACCACCCTGGGTTGCAATGAGAGAACCGGCGATGATTTGGAATCAAGACTCGGCTTGAGAAAGGTGTCCCAGCAGGCTGTTTGCGCACGCTGCTGCGAACACGGGAGAGTTGATCTCAGCAAGAACCTCTACCAGCGGAATGCCCGGCCGCAGATGCTCGCGAATGGCGGCAAACAAAGCCATGTCGGCCTCGAAATCGTGAAATGGCTTCCCTTCCGCGCTGATGATGCTGATGGCCTTCAGCGGCAGCAGCACGGTCACGGGGCCGGTGTAGGCGTTCGCCTTCTCCGCCAGGATGCGGCCGAGTTCAGCGCATTCGGCGGCGTTGGTCCGCATCAAGGTCACCTGCGGGTTGTGGATGTAGAAGGTGCGGCCTTCGAACTTGGCGGGAACGCTGGCCTTTTCGCCAAAGTTCACCATGTCCAGGCAGCCCGGTGTGATGATCGCAGGAATGCCCGCCTTGCCCGCAGCATCCAGTCTAGTTTTTCCAGCCCCAAGGATGCCACCCACCAGTTCGTCCGCCCACTCCGTGGTGGTGATGTCCAGCACTCCGGCAAACATGCCGCTTTCGATGAGCGACTCCATGATTTTGCCGCCCGTTCCCGTGGCGTGAAAGACGAGGACTTCGTAACCTGCATCTTCGAGAATCTGCTTGGCCTTGTTCACGCACTCGGTGGTGTTGCCAAACATTGAGGCGGCGATGAGCGGCTTGTCCTCGCCCGTGGGCACCGTCGTTTCCACCATGCCGCAGATAGCGCCAGCAGCACGCGCCAGCAGCACACGCGAGATGCGATTGATGCCGCTGACATCCACGATGCTGGGAAACATGACGACGTCCTTCGTGCCCACATACGGGGCCACATTTCCTGCGGCCAGCGTTGAGACCATGACCTTCGGAAATCCCACAGGGAGAGCGCGCATGGCTGCGGTGCCGATGGCTGTGCCGCCGCCGCCGCCGAGAGAAATGACGCCCTGCACCTTGCCGCTGCTGACCAGCGCGGAGAGAAACGCTGCCGCCGCCCCCGCCATGGCTGTCACGGCCTCGCCGCGGTCCTGACGCGCCATAATTCCAGCAAGATCCACCTTCCCCGCTGCCGCCACCTGGTCCCGCGTGATGTCCGGCTGAACCTGCGGCGCTGCGCCGCTGCCGGTATCAATGAGCAGCGTCTGATGCCCGCGTGCGCGGATGATTTCCGCCACGTAGGCGTGTTCCTGACCTTTGGTGTCGAGCGTGCCGAGGACTGCGATGGTTGCCATGGGGGCAGGATAAAAGCTGGCGCGGGAAGAACAGCAACCGTTTCGCACCACCTCCTATCCGGAGTGCACCACGCCTGCACACCGCTGAAGGTGATTATCCCCGCGCCTGGTTCGCGCAGGAGCAGAGCTGCTAGAGGTGTGACAGGCCCTGCCGCCATCTTGACGAAAGCAGGCTGCACCGCTAATATCCTCCCATGAGCACCGAAATTCTTGCCCAGCTTGCCACGATGTCCGTGGAAGACATGCGCGAGTTGTATTGGGAATTAGAGGAGCGCCTGACAGCCACCGACTCATTTGACGTGTCCGAAACTCCCGAGGGAAAGGCGGCGATCTCAGAACTGCTGGAAGCACGGCTGCAGCATTACCATGAGCACCCTGAAACCGCCGCCCCGTGGGAAGAGGTGCAGCAGCGTCTCTTGAAAAGAGTGGCCGAGTGGAAAGCCGCCAGACAGAGCTGATGAACGAGATCGTGGTTCTCTCAGGCGCGGAAGAAGATCTCTTCATTCATTACTGCGAGCAGATGGAGCGCGGGGAGGATCACACTCTCCGAATGAATGCGGACATCACCCATATGTACCGTTTGCTGGCGCAAAACCCACTCTTGGGCTCACGCTATGACAAGCGTGCCCGCAAGTTGATTGTGAAAAATTGGAATCTCGGCATCTTCTACGCGGTGGTAGGAAGCCGGAACATGATCCTGGCAGTCCAGCATCTGCATCAAAGCCCGAAAAAAATCCGGGCTATTCTCAAGTCCCGCATGCCACGCTGATGCCCCGGAGAAGTCAAAGGCGAAGCCTTCCCCACAGACCCTCCGCCTTTGGCCACCCATTTTTCCGCCTCCGCCATTGAACCCGGCGGATTCCTCGCCAAGTCAGGGGGTCCCACCCATGTCCAAAGCCGTTTTTCGTCACATCCCCCTCCGCGAACTCAACGCCGACCAGCTTCTTGACCTCTCCAAGCGCATGAAGCTCTCGCTCTCACGCGCCGACATGCTCGCCGTGCAGAAGATTTACCAGGACGAGGGCCGCGAGCCCACAGACGTCGAGATGGAAGTCATCGCCCAGACCTGGAGCGAGCACTGCAAGCACCGCATCTTTGGCGCGAAGATCACCCACGTGCTGGACGGCAAGGAGGAGACAGTGGACGGGCTCTTCAAGACCTACATCCGCAACGTGACGGAGGAGATCTGCAAGAACAAGCCGGACTTCGTGCTCAGCGCCTTTGAAGACAATGCAGGCTTCGTCCGCCTGGATGCCGACAAGGCCGTGTGCCTGAAGGTGGAAACGCACAACCACCCCAGCGCCATCGAGCCCTACGCCGGAGCAAACACCGGCCTCGGCGGGGTGATCCGCGATATCCTGGGCGCAGGGAAAGGCGCCAAGCCCGTGGCCTCCATCGACGTCTTCTGCTTTGGCCCGCCCAACATTGAGCAGGAAGACATCAAGGCCAAGGACGTCATTCATCCTCTCGGCGTCATGCGCGGTGTGGTGCGCGGCGTGCGCGACTACGGCAACCGCATGGGCATACCCACGGTCAATGGGGCTATCCAGTTTGACGACACCTTCATTTACAATCCCCTCGTCTTCTGCGGCACCGCCGGCATCATCCCCATCAAGGACATCGCCAAGGAAGTGAAACCCGGTCACTTGCTCATCGCTGCTGGTGGTCGCACTGGCAAGGACGGCCTCAAAGGCGCCACCTTCTCCTCCGCATCCCTCACCACCGACTCGCACGAGGAGGACCAGACCGCAGTGCAGATCGGCAATCCCATCGAGGAAAAGAAGGCCGCAGACTTCGTGCTCGCCGCTCGTGAGAAAGGCCTTGTTCAATTCGTCACCGACTGCGGTGCCGGTGGCTTCAGCTCTGCAGCAGGCGAAATGCTGCGTGAGACCGGCGGCGAAGTGTGGCTGGAAAATGCCCCGCTCAAGGCCCCGGATCTCGAAAGCTGGCAGGTCTTCATCAGCGAATCTCAGGAGCGCATGGTCATCGCCATCGAAGAAAAGGACCTCGCCGCCATGCACGAGCTGGCCGCGATTTACCAGACCGAGCTCTGCGTGCTGGCCAAGGCAGACGGCTCCCAGCGCCTGAAAGTCCTGCACCACGGCACCGTCGTTTGCGACCTGCATGTAGCGGCCCTGCACGAGGCCCCGCGCCGTGAAATGAAGGCCAAATGGCGCACCCCTCCGGCAGTGAAGCCTGCCGTCCCCGTGCGCCCGGAGTCCTGGACGCAGACTCTTAAGACACTCCTCGCTGATTTTTCCATCGTCTCCCGCGAGCCGATCATCCGCGAATACGACCACGAAGTGCAGGGCAACACGGTGCTGAAGCCGCTGGCCGGTGCTTCTGGCGACGCGCCCCAGGACGGCAGCGTCATCCGCGTGGACGGCAGCAATCAGCTTGTCTCCCTGGCCTGCGCTCTTCTCCCTGAATGGGGCAAAACCGACCCGCACCTCATGGGCCGCGCCGTCGTGGATGAGTGCGTGCGCCAGCTAGTGGCCATGGGATCAAACCCCGACCGCATCGCCATTCTTGACAACTTCTGCATGGGCAACCCCGACAACGAGCGCGAGCTCGGTGCCCTCGTGGAGTGCACCAAGGGCATGGCCAAGGCCGCCACCACGTACGCCGCCCCCTTCGTCTCGGGCAAGGACAGCTTCTACAACTACTTCGTCACGGATGAAGGCCCGGTCTCCATCCCCGTCACGCTGCTGCTCAGCGGCTTCGGCATCGTGGAGGATGCGAAGCATGTCGTCGGCGCTTCTCTGCGTCGCGTAGGCAGCAAGATCGCCATCCTCGGCAAGGCCAGCACCGGCCTGCGCGGCAGCATCGTAGCCAAGTACACGAAGGGCATCGGCATGGATGCAGCGCCAGACTTCTCCGAAGATGAAAGCATGGCCGCCTACCGCCGTTACTACGATTTGGTGAAACAGGGCGGCGTCCTCAGTTCGCACGACATCGGTGAAGGCGGCCTCGCCGTCGCCTTGGCGGAAATGTCCTTCAGCGGCAAGGCGGGAATCCGCGTATCCACGGACAAGATGCCGCTCGCCGCCCCCGGCCTCACTACTGCGGAGCTTCTCTTTGGCGAAACACCTGGCCGCCTCCTCGTGGAGATCGCGCCTGAGCATGTGAGTGCTGCAGAGGCTGCTGGTCTGGTGATCATCGGCGATTCTACCCGCGAGCAATATCTCTACATCTCTCACAACGGCACCACGCTCATTGATTCCCCTGTGGATCAGCTCAAGCCGCTGTGGCGTGATGGTCTGGTGAAATATTATTGATTCACGCCGCCGCTGCGCCAGTTCGCCTGCAAGCGCCCAACCCAGGCCTGCCCTGGCCTTGGCAAGTCTATCGCCCTCGCCGACTTATCGGTCGAAAGGGTTCGTTTCTAACGCACCTCATTCGCTCCCTCACCAAACACGCGCCTTGCAGTCTCGATCCTGTCTCCTGGCTTTCCGCCGACCAACGGAGTGCCTTGGGGTAAGAGTGGATTGACTGCCTGATCCATCTCCTGGGTGTTAAACAGCCTGCAGTCCTTCACCCTGAGTTCAAAAACTGACTCATGCGTCCTGCCCTCAATATTGATGCGGCGGCATATCTGGGTCGGGACGGCAAAAGTTCCCACCTGGCCAGTTGCGGTGACGAGAATGCTCTCAACGATTGTAGGATCACCTCCAGCGTCAGCCTCGCGCGCGGCGTCAAACATCAGATACTGCTTCAAGAGTCCGTGACCGTCGAACATGAGCTTCTTGGTCTGGGTCTCCAATGTGAGACCGTCTCCCGCCGCATCCGGAATGATGGTGGCACCGTTTCCCCACCTTTCCACGACTTCGGCCATAGGTTTGTCCAGCATCGTCAGTCCCAGCACTCGCAGTACGATCTGGGGAGAATAGCATACGGCAGGCCCCAGATAACACATGCCGCCCCGCGCTATACTGTCATCCCCGCTCAGCAACCGCGGCACATCCTCTTCTTTGACCCCGCTCTCCCAGCGGCCCGAGTGTACGCCATCGGTAAAGGAACTCACCACGTAAGGGGACTTGTCGGAGGTCGCATAGTCCACACGGTCATAGCGCATTCGTCGGGACCCGGGCTCCACCCAGATCACATGATAAAGAATCTGTGACGCTGGTTTACCCTCCGCAGCCTGGGAAGTGGCCTTTTCACTCAGCACCAGGCGCAGCGGCTGCCGGCGCAGTGCGGTGGATGCCAGGGCTTTGGAAATCTGTTCCACCGACATGCCTTGGACGACGTCGCCGCTGAAGGGAACAAGATCCCCGGCCAAAGACCAGGGAGCATGGCCGCCAAAGACCAGACCTGCGCAAACGATCACGTATTTGAAACTCATGGCACGGTGGACTGAAACGCATTCTCCATCTTCATTATTCACGCGGAAACTCGGTCTCTGCCATCTCAACGGAATCACGTCAGCGTTTCGACTTCGCGACATCAAACCAGCGCACCTCTAGGATACGCTGTCCCCTGCCCGCAGCCTGCACCACACACACGTCCCCCCGCCATTGCGTGGCGTGATTTTAAAGTCGGCCCCCACGATTTCTGATCGATAGCGCATGGTGCGCAGCCCCATCCCCGTAGCCAGGGCTGCTTTGTCGGCATTCATGCCGCTGCCATTGTCTTCCACCTTCATTTCCATTGTCTCGCCGTGCTGGATCAATGAGATGACGATTTCACCTGCCTTCCCATGGCGCACTGCATTGGCCACAGCTTCCTGCACGATGCGGTAGAGGTGCATCGCCACCTTGGGTTTTCCGACCTGGATCTCTCCTCTTTCGTGAATGACGATCGAGGCGCCAGTCAGCCGGCTGGTATTTCCTGCCAGTTCTTTCAAGGCCACTGAAAAGCCGGAGTCATCCACATGCACCGGAAAGATGCCGCGAGCCAGCCCACGCGCGTCTACCACAGCCTGGCTTACTGACTCCACCACCAGGGCCGCGTCCTGCGCCGCAGGCAGCCGTTGGGACTGTAGATCCTCCGCCAGCGCTTGAACCGCGCAGCCGATCGCCGCAAGCTGCTGGCAGAGGCCGTCATGCAGGTCCTGGCCGATCCTCTGCTGCTCGTGCTCGCTCACCCTGATAATGTCCAGCTCCAGCTGCTGCCGCTCCTCCAGCATGCGGATGTGGGCCGCATCTGCATCCTGCTTGTTGCGCACGGCATTCACCGCAAAAACCAGCACGAAGAAGTAGAACTGCCGGTTGAGCATGGCCCAGGCATACCCCATCACAGTTTGGTAGGGGCTGGAGTATCTGTTTGCCACCCACCAAACCACAGCCGACACGATGGCCACTGACATCCCACCACGAACACCGGCCCACCATACAGCCAGAATGATGGGAAGAGCATAGAAGACAAACCAGCTGACCTCAAAGCTCGTGATGTTGTCCAACCATCCGATAAGAACTGTCAGCAGCAAGGGCGCGAACAATGAAACCCACAGGGGACTGGTGCGCATCTTGAAGGTAACACTGTCCGCCCGGGAATTTACAGCACGATGAAGCGGCCAGACATCCGGGCTGTCCACGGCAATCTCACTCATGAGCTGGAATGTAGCGGTTTCGGGACACGTTCATGCAGATGCTATCTTAGATAATTACCAAAAAATATAATCCTCTTTCCACGCCCCTGAAAGCCTGAATTCCAATGAACTGGACAGGAGGACACCTCGGCTCCGCCGCCCACGCACGGGAATCCAAGGTCAGAGCTGACGAAACAACTCGTTGCAGTCCCCCTCACCCCACGATTGCGTCTCCTCATGTCTCGTGCGTTTGCGCTCCTCAAATCGTTCGTTTTAATCCTGGCACTGCTGCTGGTTCCCTCGGCTTTCATTGGGCTTTGCTGCATGGTGACCTGGCAGGGCGGACTGCTTTGCGCCTCCTTCGGAATGATTGGTCTGGGGCCATTGCTTTGGCTTTTCGGACATGAGCGCGAGTCGCAGCTGCAAAGCGGGCTTGGAAAGGGCCTTCTGCTGGCGGGCATTGCGGCTTTTGGGCTGGTGGCATGGCAGTCCCCAGACGGGCAGACGGCGGAAAGCGCAAAGATTCACACGCGATATTGGACCAGCAGTGGAAAACACGCTCCGTGTTCCGTCGGCAGTTTGCTGCCGGAGATCGATCAGATCCATCTGGGCTATGTGGCGGCCGTGGCGTTCGATCCGCTCTTTACCCGGCGGCAACGCAAAGAACTGTCGGCCATGACGGATGCCATTTATACGGAAATCGGCGACGATTCAGACTTCGTCGCCGTGGGCTCCGCGCTTCCGTCCATTTATCGCGAGGCCAGTTTTGAAGAGTTTCGGGATGGTCATTATTTTCACTACATCCCGGCGGGCGTGGACCGCGCCAGGCCTGCCCCCACCCTTGTCTTCCTGCATGGCAGCGGCGGCAATTTCAAAGCCTACATCTGGCTGCTGTCCAAGATGGCGGATAAGCTGGGCTTCATCGTCATCGCCCCGAGCTTCGGCCTGGGAAATTGGGAAAAAAAGGGCGGCTATAAGGCGATCACCAACGCTCTGGCGGATGCCGGAAAGCATGCGGCGATCGACCCGGAGAACATTCACCTGATGGGGCTCTCCAATGGAGGCAAGGGACTGTGTCTTGCGGAATCGGCCCCGGGACCAAAGTTTCGTTCGCTGATTTTTCTTTCCGCGGTGCTGCATGATCGCATCGCCCCTGCGGAACTGGCCTCGCGGCTCCAGCAGCGCCGGATGCTGATTCTTTCCGGTGGCAGCGATGACCGCGTACCGTGGGACTATGTCTCAATTTATGCAGAAAAACTGAAGGCTGAAGGAATGGAGGTCACGCTGCATCGCTTTGAAGGAGAAGACCACTTTTTGTTTTTCCGCCGTCGCAGCGAGGTGGTTGCCAAGGTGGCCGACTGGCTGGATTCGTTCCCCCGCACAAACGGCCCGCCATGAAACAAGGGCGGCTCTGTGCCGTACTTGGTAGCATGCACCGGACTTGGGTTTCATGCGCAGCCAGCATGCTTTTGCTGACAGCCTCATCGGCTGCAGCGGAGCCGTCTACTGCAGAAAAGATCGACTCTTTGTTCGCGGCGAAAAACAAGGCACAAAAAGTGACTGCTGCGGATGACGCGGAATTCCTGCGCCGCGTGTGGCTGGATTTCGATGGTGGGATTCCGACGGCTGACGAAGCCAGGTCGTTTTTCGCCGAGGAGGCGCCGGACAAGCGCTCCAAACTGATCGAAAAGCTCATCGCAGCCCCGAGATTTGCGGTGCGGATGGCGGAGGCGTTCAATGTCATGCTGATGGAACGTCGTGGAGAGAACGAGGCATGGAAAGCCTGGCTGGTGAACGCATTTCAAACCAACGAACCGTGGGATGCCATGGTTCGAGAAATGCTGGCTCCAGATTTTCTCCATGAGAAGCAGCGTGGCGCGGGCTACTTCATCACAAGAAGGCTGGAGAAGGTGGGGCAGCAGGACACGGACTACCCTGGGCTCACGCGTGATGTGGGACGCATGTTCATGGGGATCGATTTGCAGTGCTGCCAGTGCCACCGGCATCTCAGCGTGGGTGACTACAAGCAGATCGACTTCAACGGCCTCTTCGCCGTCTATCAAAACCTCAAGCTGCAAGCCACCGATGAGAAGCACAAGACCCCATGGGTCAGCGAAGGCCTCATCACCGCCAAATACGAGTTTGCCTCCGTGCTCACCAGCAAAAAATCGCAGACTGCGCCTCGCGTGCCCTTTGGTGAGGAGGTCATGATTCCAGCTTCCGCTGCTGATGAAGGGTGGCTGATCAAACCCGACCGCAAAACCAAGGAGGTCGGCCAGCCAAAATTCAGCCCTCTGCACGAAATAGCTCAGCGCCTTCCGGCCCCTGAGAACCCTCTGTTTGCCAGGAACATCGCCAACCGTGTCTGGTTCCTGCTCATGGGAAAAGGCATCGTCGAACCGCTGGATCTGCACCACAGTGACAATCCGCCGGCGAATCCTGAACTGCTCGACTTCCTGGCGAAGGAACTGACGTCGCATCAGTTTGATCTGCGCTGGCTGATTCGTGAAATCGCCCACACGCAGTCCTACCAGCGAAGCAGCACCGACACAGGAGTGCCGCAGCGCCATCTCACCACAGAGCAGCAGCTGAGGGCCTTTCTCATCGCCACGGGCGAACGCGAGCGTCTGGAGACGAGCAAGAAGCCTGATGTAAAGGTGGATGCCGCCAAGTACAGCCTTGCCGATTTCCAAAAGGCCTTTGCCGGAGCGCTCGCCAATCCTGCCAAGGAACCGGAGCTCGCCGCCAATCCCTCGCTGCGCAGCGCGCTGTTCTTCCGCAACAGCGACCACGTGAATTGGGCGTTGAAGCCGCGACCTGGAAACCTCATCGAGCGGCTCGCCGCGCTTCCGGACCCTGCTGATGATCTTTATCTCAGCACCCTGACACGTCTGCCGAGTTCCGAGGAAAAGAAACAGCTGCAAACCTGGCTCGCCGCGCACGCTTCCGAAAAGGCAAAGGCCATTGGAGATTTTGCCTGGGCACTGCTCAGCTCCACCGAGTTCTTTGTAAACCACTGACATGCTCCGCCTCCCATGAATCCGCTCTGCACTCCTGGCGACCACCTGCTTTCCCGCCGCGCCTTTCTTGGCGGTGGACTGGGTGCGCTGGGCGGACTGATTTCACCCGCAGTGGCGGAAGTGATGAGGGAGAGGGACAAGCAGGTGCTGTTTGTATGGATGGATGGCGGCATGTCGCAGCTCGAGTCATGGGATCCGAAGCCAGACACGGAGTTTGGCGGCCCCTTCCGCAGCATCAAGACCAGCGTTCCCGGTGTGCATTTCTGCGAGCTCATGCCAAAGCTGGCCAAGCAGATGCACAAGCTCTGCGTGGTGCGCAGCATGTGCACCAAGGACAATGCTCACTCCTCGGGTGTGGACCGCATTCAGCGAGGTGATCCCAAAAACCGCGGCGTGCCTTATCCGCATTTCGGCTCAGGTGTGGCAAAGCTCCTGGGACCGGGGGCAAGCGGCCTGCCACCGTATGTCTGGATCAAGCCCGGCAGCGGGGGCTTTCGTGCGGAAGATGCCGGCTTTCTAGGCCCTAAATACGGATCGCTGGCTTTTGGTGATGGAAAGCCGCCGGAGAATCTGCTGCGGCATCCAGACATCAGCGCGGAGCAGGACAGCGCACGCAATGAGCTGCGCAGCATGCTGGACCAGCGCTTTGCCACAAAGCGCGAGAAACGGGTGGTGGAAGCCAATGCTTCCGTGTTTGATATGGCCGAAAAGCTCATGGCCCGCGCGGACATCTTTGATACCTCGCGGCTGCCGGAGCGCGACCGCGAACGCTATGGGCGGAATGATTTTGGCCAGCACATGCTCGTGGCGCGGCAGATGCTCGAAGCCGGGGTGCGGTTCGTCAAAGTCACCAGCTACGGCTGGGACACGCATGGCGACAACTTCAACGCGCATGCAACGATGGTGCCCAAATTTGACCAGGCCTTCAGCGCCATGCTGGAAGATCTCGAAGCCAGCGGCCTGCTCAAAACGACCTTGGTCATCTGCCTGAGCGAATTCGGACGCACACCGCGCATCAACGGCCATGTAGGCCGGGACCACTGGCCCGAGGCCTGGAGCATCGCCATGGCAGGCCACGGCGTGCGCCACGGCACCATCGTGGGCGAGACCAATGACAAAGGCACCTGGGTGAAATCTCAGCCCTATGACATCGGCTCCATGTTTCACACCTGGTATCGCGCCCTGGGCATCGACCCGCTGAGAACGGAGTTTGACAACGCCGGGCAGCCGCTGCCCATCGCACACGATGAAATGATTCCCATCAAGGAGGCGCTGGCATGAACAACCGCGAACCCAAACAGTTCGCCGAAATCAAAAGCGAGCATCAGATCAGCGCTGCACGCTTCAGCCATGATGGCAGTGTGCTGGTGACTGCAGGCTACGAGCCCGTGGTGAGGCGATGGCAGTTTGATGGCAAAACGCTGGCTCCCCTGCCCTCGCTCGAAGGTTTTCACGGCTACAGCACGGCCATCGCGTTTCACCCGAAGCTGCCGCACCTGTTCTGCGCGGACACCTGGGGCCAGCTGCGCTGCTGCGAGGGGGAGAAGACGCTCTGGCAGCATGGCGCCGCGCACGACGGGTGGCTGCGGCAGATCGCCGTCTCACCTGATGGCGGCCGCATCGCCACCTGCGGCAAAGATCAGTTCGTGCGCCTGTGGGATGCCGCCACGGGCAAAAAGCTGGCCGAACACGCGGCTGGCGAAGACGTGTATGCGCTTGCCTTTTCACCCGATGGCCAGGACCTCGCCTTTGGCGACATGCGCGGGCGGCTGGTGGTGATGGACCATGATCTCAAAAAGCCGCAGCGCACGCTGGATGCCTCCGCGCTCTACAAGCTGGACCGCATCCAGGATCTGGGCGGCCTGCGTGTGCTGCTTTTCATCGATGGCGGCAAAACCCTGCTCGCCGCCGGGACCACGCCGCAAAACGGCGCCACACCGCAGAGCGTCCCCACCATCCTCCACTTCGACTTCGCCAGCGGCGCACTGACCAGGACATTCACCCATGGCGCGAACAAGGAGGGCTTCATCCATGACTTGGTGCAGCATCCGGACGGTCACCTCATGGCCGTGACTGCAGGCACACCAGGAAGCGGCATGCTTTTCCTGACCAACCCAGCGGACAAAGAACCATTTCATGTGAATACCAAAATGGCGAACTGTCATTCTCTGGCGCTGCACCCGGATGGCAAATATTTTGTCGTCACCTCCACCAACCGCGACAGCAATGGCAACGGCCGCAGCCTGGGAAAGAATGGAGAGTACAAGACGAACAGCTCGCCATTGCATCTGTTTGAAATGTGAGCCGGGTACAGCCCCTCACCTCGCCACTTTGCTTCGATTAGCAATGGCGAGCTGGGTTGCTTCAATGAGCTTCTTGATATTGGGATCCTCCGGCTGGACGCGGGCGGCATGCTGAAAATGGTCGAGGGCGCGATGTGGCACCCCGGTTTGGTAATACACCAGTCCCAGAGCCTTGTGAGTCTGTGGATCGTCAGGCAATGCGTTCAAGATATTCTTGAACACGTTGATCGATTCATCGTAGCGCCCAACCCCGGCAAAGCTGAGTCCCAGCGTAAAGGCCACGGGCAGTCTCGAGGTGGCATTTTTGTCGAGGTTGATCAGTTGCATGGTCGTGTCGAGAGCTTCCTTGGGACGGTTGAGCTTGAGCAGAGAATTGGAAAGGTTCAGCAGTCCGTTTTGAAAGCGTGGCTCGACTTTGAGGGCTTCACGAAAGCAATGCACCGCCTCCTCATTTTTTCCCGCGTCTGAATAGGCCGCGCCCAGGTTCCCCCAAGTGCGGTATTTGCCGGGGCTCTTTGCCACGGTGTCCTCCCACAGAGATTCGCGTGTCCGCCAGACATTGTTGCGAATGCAGGTCTTCCAGGACAGCGCTCCCACAGAAAGAAACACCAGAACCGGAACCCATATGCGCTGCGCCCCCAGGCGGATTTCACTGCCCCGCAGCCAGTCCAGCAGACAGGCCACAAGGATAAAAATGCCGATGGACGGAAGATAGGAGCGATGCTCTGCAACGAGGTCCGGAAGCGGCACCAGGGCTGATGAGACCGAAATGGTAAGCAGGAACCAAAGCACGCAGGCGAACCCCAAAACAAGACGCACATCTCCGCGGAAACGACGCCAGAGAATCCACGTGGAGGCCACCAGTCCGCCCAGCGCTGCCAAGGCCAGCAGCACCGGCCCCTGCCAGAGTGACTCATACTTCGGCCAGTCCGGATCAAGATTCATTCCTTTTGGCCAGAACATCTGCCGCAAGTAGTGCGCGATGACAGTCCACTCCGTCACGATGTAATGCCAGTGATTCATCGGTGCGTCCCTGGAATTCACAATGTTCAGGGCCGCGTTGAAATCAAACCCGCCGGCCTGTGCGGACGCCGTGAAAAACACCAGCATGGGAATAAGCGGCAGGCACAGAAGCAGCGGCAGCGCCCTGAGCAGAGCCGCGCGCAGACGCGTGCCGATTACGAGGCAGTCGAGCAGCAGCGCCAGCAGCGGCACCATGACTGCGTCCTCCTTCGTCTGCATGGCCATCACCACCGCGATGACAGCCCCCGCCTTCAGCAGCCACCGCCATTTTGACGAAGTAAAGCAGGAGGCAAAAAACAAAACCAGGCTGAGCAGTGAAAACAGGACCACGAGCGATGTGAAGCGCTGAATGATGTAAGTCACTGATTCCGTGGCCAGCGGATGTGCCACAAACAGCAGGGCCGAAGACGCGGATATAAACAGCACGGATCCGCGCCGCAGCCCTCCTGCCAGTTTAGAATGCCTGAGCAGAAGGTTTAGAAGCACGTAAAGCAAGATCGCATTAAAAGCATGAATGAAAACATTGCCCACACGGAACCAGCGTGGTTTAAATGCATCCAGCAGGTAGTTCAGCCGAAAGCTGGCATAGGCGACCGGACGCATGATGGCATTGACTGCATAGTCGGGATCCGAGCCAATTTTTGACGGTCGTGTCGCAAACTCATTGAAGTCTTTGAGATAGTCAAAGTTGCTGCCATTGCGAAAGAAGGGATTGTCCTTGAGGTAGGTGTGGTCATCAAACGCCATCGGGAAGTCGGCTGTCCAGACATAAAGGCTTGCGCAAAGCCCCAGCAGCAAGGTGACGACTGCCGCATGCACCCACGCGGAAGGAGAGCTTGGAGTTTGAGGCAGCGTTTGTGGCGCCTCGTCGACAGGCCCCGGAGATTCCTGAGGAATTGTGGATGGGTTCGTGACATGTCTTGTCACGTTTTTGTTTTTGGAGTTTTTGCTGCGGTGGCGCTTCGACATGACTTCAAAAATTTAATTCTGAAGTCATTTTGCCCCGAAACGCCTCGCATAAGCAAAAGACATACCCTGTCGCGTCAGACACCACCGCGACTAAAGGGTAACCTCAGACGCAAACTTACGCCCCGTGATCCCTCACCCACTGTCCAGCGCGCAGATAGAGCTCCGCAGCGCTCCGCAGCTGCAGCTTTTCTTTAATTCGTGCTCGGTAGGTCTCGACCGTTGACTCCCCCAGATTTAGCGTTTGGGCGATTTCGCGCGTGCTTTTCCCACGGCCCAGCATTTGAAAGACCTCCAGTTCCCGGTCCGCCAGCGTTTCCATGCCGGCCAATTCGGTGTTGTTTCGCTTCTGCGTCATTCGTTCAAGAAGTTTCGCCGTCATTTGACGGCTCGCGTACACATCCCCCTTCATCACGCAGCGGATGGCTTCAATCACCTCGGTGGAGGCTTCGTTCTTAGTGATATATCCCTTGGCTCCCGCACGCAGCGCGCGCTCCGCGTAAAGTTCTTCGTCGTGCATGGAGAGCACCAGCACATTGATGTCCAGCCCCTGGGCTTTGATGTCCTTCAACAGCTCCAGCCCGCTGGAGCCATGCAGGGTGATGTCCACAATGGCGATATCTGGCTTGGTCTCGAGAATCAGCCGCATGGCATCGCGGATATTGTCCGCTTCCCCGCAGATGGACATGCCGAGATCGCGATCGATCAGCTGGCCGAGATGCTCGCGAAACATGGGATGATCTTCAACAAGAAGAACCTTGTAACTGTTTGCCGTCTTCATTTCATTTTTTTTCATGGTCATTGAGGTGTTTGATCTTTTCGAGCTGCAGGCGGCAGCACACGAGAGTCCCGCCCTGCGGACGCCGGCTGATGGCCAGCTTCGCAAGAAGTGCCTGCGCCCGGTAGTGCATCGTGCGCAGTCCCATGCCTTCATCACGCTGGCCCTGGGTTTGAGTCATGCCTTTCCCATTGTCCTCCACGCGCATTTCCAGCCAGCCATTCTCCTGCTTCAGGTCGATGACAATCTCGGTGGCACCGCTGTGCTTCACCGCGTTTGCCACCGCCTCCTGAGCGATGCGGTACAGATTCATGGAAACCTCAGGCGCGTCCACAGACACGTCCACGCAGTGGCTCACCACGATGGGGATGCCCGTCAGGCGGCCCATCATTTTGCCCAGATCATCCAGCGCCGCTGTCAGTCCGCTGCGGTCCACGTGCACTGGAAAGATGCCCCGAGCCAGGTTTCGCGCCTCCAGCACCACCTGCTGCACCGAGCTTTCGATCATGCTCGCGTCCTGCGCTGACTGCACACCCTGCGCCTGCAGATCCTCGGACAGCACGCGCGCCGCACAGCCGATCGCCGCAAGCTGCTGGCAGATGCCGTCGTGCAAATCCTGGCCGATGCGCTGCTGCTCGTGCTCGCTGACGCTGACAATGTCTTTTTCCAGCTGACGCCGCTCCTCAAGCATTCTGATCTGAGCCTCGTTCGCCTCCTGCTTGTTACGTGACGCCGACACCGCTACCACCACGATGTAAAAAGACACCAGCCGGTTGATCAAAGACCACGCATAGCCCAGCTCTGTCGAGTGCGGACTCGTGCTCTTGTTGGCCAGCCACCACACCGCTCCGGTTAGCAGCGCCACATACCTCCCCGACCTTCCCCCCGCCCACCAGACTGTGATAAAGATCGGCCCGGTGTAAAAGATAAACCAGTTCACTTCAAAACCCGTGATGTAGTCCAGCCAGCCGATGCCTGCCGTCGCAGGGATCGTCAGCGCCAGCGTCATCCATGCGGGGTGGCTGCGCATACGGTTCGTCAGGCTTTTCCATATGCCTGCCATCGTTGTCTTCTCCGCCTCCGTTGGGAACGCGGCATCAAGAGCGGTTGTGTTCATGGGGAGGGTCGGGGCTCGGGGTTTACGGCTGACACAAACTCCTGGTAGTCACGGATGTAGTCATCGGTTTCATAAGGACGGGATGCCAGGACCATCAGCACGGAATCTGGTGAGTGCAGATGTTCCAGAGCCCAGACCATGGGCGGCACCAGCACCCCAAAAGTCGGCCGGTTCAGACAGAACTCCTCGCGGTTCTTTCCATCGTCCACCATGAGGTGGCACTCGCCATGGACGCAGACCAGGAACTGCTCACAGGAGCGGTGCGCATGTTCGCCACGCGTGCTCTCTGAAGGTATGCCGTAAGTGAGGAAGATGCGCTGGGGCACGAACGGCAGCTCGCGGGCAAACTCCAACGCCGTGAGGTTGCCACGCAGCGGATCGAGCACGTGCCGCATTTCAAACAGGCGCACTCCGCGAACGGAACATTTTCCGATGGTGGTCTCGTGAATCATGCCGAAGGGTTTTTTCCAAAAGGGGTGATGGAGCGAACGAGGGACTGAGGCTTGCCGGAAACGGTCAGGAATGCGCGCCCGAGATACTCACCAATAAGCCCCAGCATCAGCAATTGAGCGCCGCTGAAGACTGCCAGAGCACCCATCAAGGAACCCCAGCCGATCTGCCGCCGGCCCACAAAAAGGTGTTCGATGACCACCTCAGCCAGGATCACGCCGCCCAGGGCGCAGAGCAGCATGCCCAGCACACTGGCCAGACGCAGCGGCATCACACTGAAATCAAACAGCAGGCTCATGGCCAGACGGATCAGCTTGCGCAGGGTGTATCCACTTTCGCCGCCACTGCGTTCGGCATGCAGCACCTCCAGTGTCGCGATGCGGTTCGTTGCACCAAGAATGAGACCATCGATGTAAGGATAGGGGCCTCGATAAACGACGATCCGCCCGATCAGTTCACGGCGCATCGCTCGAAAGCTCGAGAGGTAGAGGTCCCGGGGCTTCCCTAGCAGAAATGTGGCGCAGACGTTCGCCAGCCTGCTGCCAGCGTTGCGCGCCCAGTGGTGCTTCTTTTCAGCATAATACGAATAAACCACCTCCGCGTCTGAATCACGCAGATGATGGAACAGCTTGATCGCCTCGCTGAGGGGATTCTGCAGATCATCATCGAGGTTCACCACGATGGCGCCGCGCGCGTGGCGGCAGCCTTCCAGGACGGCAGCATGCTCGCCAAAATTACGAGCAAGCTCCACCAGGGTCACCGGTGCCGGAAAATCTTCGAGCAGACGCCGGGCCATAGCAGGCGTGCCGTCCTTGCTGCCATCATCCACCAGCACCAGTTCCCAGCTTTCCGTCAGGGCCAGCGCACGGAAGGCATCCAGCAGCTTGCGTATTCCTTCTCCCGTGTTGTAGAGGGGAACGACGAAGCTCAGTTCCGGAGGGGCATCAGTTGCAGCCATGCGCCCCCCCTCCTTTCATGGACTGAGTTTTCCGTGCGACAGCAAAGACCGACGATCCAAAGGGAATGTGAAACTCCTGGCAAAATCCTGCATCCAGCCTGCCCATGCCTGCAAGAAGAGAGTTCATCCAGGCAGGCGTGAGTTTCAGGTCTGAGACGCTTTCACGTGCAGGTGTGGCAGACAGACGGCTCACTTGCCTCCAGAGCAGCAGCGGCAGGAAAAGCCAGGCATTCCAGTAGTGAACCTGCTCCACAGCGAAGTTGGACTGCTCGAGCAATGATCGCGCCTGACATGCAGCATAGCGCCTGGCTCCATGCACAGCCACGTCATGGGAGCCGCGCAATCCTGCAAAAGCGGGCAGGTTCATCAGCAGCAGGCCATCCGGACGCAGGACGCGGCGCATCTCCGCCAGGGCCCGCTCTTCATTCACACTTGAGTGGTAAAGCACATCCAGGCTGAGTATTGCGTCAAAGCTGGCGTCATCAAACGGGAGCGCTTCCACAGCCGCCACTCTCACGGTGGTCAGCCCCCGCTGATTACAGCAGCGCACCGCCTGCTCCGCGACATCGATTCCGGTCACTTCCAGGTCACCGCTCCGTCTTTGCAAATAATCCAGCATGCCGCCGGTGCCACATCCGGCATCCAGCAGCCTGCTATGAGAAGCGAGTCGGCCAGCCAGCGCACGCTCCACCAGATCGCGCAGCACGCTGTACCACCAGTGCCGGTCCTCCACCGAGCGCATGATGTCGTACTCAGGAGCCTGCATGGTCAAACCTTTCTATGGCTTCGCAGACTGCACCCACGGCCTCTTCAGCCAGGTAAGGATGCAGTGGCAGTGACATGACTTCTGCAGCAGCACGCTCAGACTCCGGCTGCGCCTCCCGGTTTGCACCCGAGGCAAATGCAGGCTGGAGATGCAAGGGCACGGGATAGTGAATGGCAGCCGGGATCCCCTCCCGCTGCAAATGCTGCAACAGTGCGTCCCGCCGTTCAGAGCGCACGACATACTGATGGTACACATGCTGGCAGCCGCCGAGCACCGTGGGGCACTTCACTACAGGGCTGCTTCCCAGCCGGGCATCATACTCCGCCCCCAGTCTTCTCCTTTGCAGATTTCCTTCATGCAGAGAAGTCAGCTTCACGCGCAGCACTGCCGCCTGAATTTCGTCCAGACGTGAGTTCATGCCGGCACACTCGCTGATGTAGCGCTGCTTCCATCCATACTGACGGATCAAGCGGATCCGCTCCGCCAGTTCGCCATCGTTCGTGGCCACTGCTCCGGCATCTCCCAGTGCCGCCAGGTTTTTCGTGGGATAAAAGCTGAAGGCGGCAGCACGGCCAAGGGTGCCGGTAATCTTTTCAAAGTACATCGCACCGTGAGCCTGCGCACAGTCCTCCAGCAGTTCGATCCCGTGCTCTTCCGCCACAAGTTGCAGACTCTCCCAGTCCGCAGGGTGGCCAAACATATGGACCACCAGCGCTGCTTTAACGCCACGACCTTCGGGTGAACGAAGCAGGGATGCCAGTGCATCGGGACAAAGCGTCAAGGTGTCCGGCTCGATGTCTGCAAATACCAGCTCCGCTCCGCTCCGCGCCACACCTGCCGCCACCGCAGAGGGGGCGAAGGATGGCACGACCACCTTGCTGCCAGGGCCAATCCCAAGCGCCCAAAGAATCACCTCGATCGCATCCGTACCATTGGCTACGCCCACCGCATGATCGACTCCGAGAAATGCGGCAAACTCTGACTCAAACGCCGCAACTTCGTTCCCCAAGATGTAGTTGCCGCTGGCGCAGACACGCTGCAGCGCCCCCGCCACGGCCGCCTCATGTCTGAGCAGATCCGCCTTCGGATAGAGCGTGGACCAGTGCTGGGCAGGGCGGGGCATGCGCGATCTTAGTCCACGACAAGCTTGTCGCAAGCGACGCTACATGTGGCGAAAAATACTACTTGGGATAAACCTCCGACTAAGGTCCGGTTCGCCAATGCTTTGGCCGAGGGGCAGCCGCAGATCTCCCGCTATGACATGGAGACATTCCCCCTTTTTTCCGATCCTCTCCTCTTCTCAGGTGCCCATTAGAGCAGCCCACCAGCTTTCACATCGAGATACTTGTTGGCCAGCGCCACCGGCAGCATCTGCGCCGATTCATCCACCGTGAGCACTCGGCGGGAGCGCAGGGACTCCATGAGCTGGCGGCGTTCTCCGAAGTAGTGGGTCAGGGCACCATATTGCAGAGCATCCTGCAAATGATCGATCGGCGCGGCGGCACGTTCCTCAAGCTCCTGCTCCCGCAAAGTGGCGGTGAGCACCAGATGACGGCGCTGCATGGCAGCCACGGCAGAGGCCAGCGTGGCACCGTCCTCACTGCGCAGGTTGGTCAGGAGAATGACCAGAGCGCGCCGCCGCTGCAGCGTCATCACGCGTTCAGCCGCCTCGATGAAATCACTCGGCTCATTGCTGGCCTCGTAGTTGTAGAGGTGGTTCAGCAGCTTGGGCATGCTATGGGCTCCTTTCACCGGCGGCAGCCAGCGCTGCACGCCGCCAAAGCCCACCACGCCCACTTCATCTCCCTGCCGCAGGGCGATGAATGCGATGAGCAGCATCGCATTGAGACAGTGGTCAAACTGGCTGAGCCCGCCATCCAAAGCGCGCATGCGGCGGCCGCAGTCTGGCACCAGCAGGATGGTCTGGTTGCGTGTCTCCTCATAGTCACGGCTCACGAGCGTCGAACGGCGTGAAGTGGCCTTCCAGTCGATGCGGGACAAAACGTCCCCGTCCTGGTAGTCACGCAGCTGGTGGAAATCCAGCGAGGCTCCCATGCGGCGGCGTTTCACGATGCCCATCTGCTCCACCCGATTGGCCATGGCCAGCATGGCAAAGCGGACCACAGGTTCGTAGTTGGGGTAGGCGCGGGTCTCGCTCTCTCCAGCCACGAAGTGGAGCTTTTTCCACAGACCAAAAGCGGACGAGACAAGCACGTGCGCGGGAGTGAACAAATGCTGTCCGCGCCGCAAAAACCGGGCCTGGTAGGACAAGGCGGCATACTCCCCGGGAGGAATGGTCACACGGCAGGGCAGATCCACCGCCTCCGCAGCCGTGGGTATGCCATCAAACAACTCCAGCTTCAGCGTGCGGCTGGCGGTATGCGTCACCGTAAGCGTGACTGGCGACTCCACCCCCAGAGCAAAACGCCCTGGCAAAGATCGCTTTCCGGTGATGCGCCCCCGACGCGGCAGCGTAAAGGCATCCACGAACATCGCGAAAAGCAGCGCGCCTCCTGCGATCTGCCAGACTAGAATCATGTTCTCCCAAAGACATGCCACCACGGCCAGGACGAACCAGGCGATGAAAAGCCTCAGCAGCAGCAGAGTGGGACGCATGAAACTAGACGCGGGGAGCCTCGATGGTCTTCAGAAGTGAGTTCAGCATGTCGTCCACGCTTTGACCGCTGATCGCGATTTCCGGCGCGAGCTGCACACGATGGCGCAGGACGGGCAGCACCGCGCGCTTCACATCCGCCGGGGTGATGTAGCTGCGTCCTTCCAGCAGCGCGTAGGATTTGGCAATTCGCACGAGGCTGATGGCACCGCGCGTGCCGGCGCCGAGAGAAATGGCGCTGTGCTGGCGGGTGGCACGCACGATTTTCACGGCGTAGTCAACGACCTGCTCAACCGCCTGCACCGCAGCGGCTTCCTCCTGCGCCGCCAGAATGTCCTCGGGGGTGCAGACCTGCTGTACCACCGATGCCGAAAGACCGCCGCCCGAAGCACGCGATGACACCGCCTTCACCACCCAGGTTTCGCTGGTCACATCCGGATAGTCGATGAGCACCTTGAGCAGGAAACGGTCGAGCTGGGCCTCTGGAAGCGGGTAGGTGCCTTCCTGTTCAATGGGATTCTGCGTGGCAAAGGTCATGAAGGGAGGAGGCAGCGCGTGACTCTCGCCGTCGATCGTCACCTGCGTTTCCTGCATGACTTCAAGCAGAGAGGACTGGGTTTTGGCCGGTGCGCGGTTGATTTCGTCCGCCAGCAGCAGATTGGCAAACACCGGTCCACGGCGTACACGGAAGGTGCCGCTGGCCATGTCAAAGAGCGTGTGGCCGCAGACATCTGAAGGCATGAGGTCGGGCGTGAACTGAATGCGGCGGAAGCTGCCGCCAAACGTGCGGGAGAGGGCCAGCACAAGGTGCGTTTTTCCCAGTCCCGGCTTGCCTTCCAGCAGCACGTGGCCGCCTGCCAGCAGGGCCGCGAGCACCTGGTTCATCACCTCTTCCTGTCCCACGAAGACCTGGCCCACCGCCGCGCGAATTTGCTGGAACACCGAGGTGCTTTTGGGCACGGTCGGCGGCGTGTAATAACTGGGCTGCTGAGGATATCCGGCCGGCGGCGGCGGCGTGTAGAGGCTCGAAACGTCGGGTTCAGGGAGGATCGGATTCATGGATGGAAGGGTGAAGATTAGAGAGCTCGGCGGATGGCCTGGAGGTCACGCATGAGATTGACGAAATTGTGGGCGCTTTCTGGAGGAGCCACATCAAACGCGGCCGCCACCCGCTTCACCGGAAGTCCCGTGCGGCGGGAGATCTCCTCGGCAAGCTGGTCATTCATCTGGCGGCTGCCATCGTCCAGCGAGCGATGGTGCTCCCGCACACGCACCCAGATGGCTTCTCGTGCAGCCTGCACCAGTGCCGGACCGCGGCGCATGCGCCAGAAAAATTCTCCCAGCGCCCCGACGTGACTGGCGAAATGCCGGGTGGAATCCAGCTCGACCTCCGCCATCGGGCCGAAGCGTGGCATCTGCATCCAGAGCCAGAAGACGATGCATAAAACCAGTGCCACCACAGCCTTCCACCCGTGCAGCCACAGCAGGCCAAAGAAACTGTCCGAGGAGTGGGAGAGAAAGAGAACCTCCTTGGAGCCATAATCTCCCACCAGCGCCGCCAGCCAGCGCGCATGGTCATGCTCTCCGATCCAGTGATTGCGGAACGGGCGCGCGTGCACCAGGAGGGTGACGGCGCCCATGCCATGCTTCAGATGCAGCGCCTGCGACTCGTTCTTGGAACCGGCGGAAAACTCACCAGGCCTCAGCTTGCGTTTGAGGATCAGGTTTTGATAGCCGCCCAGGCTGAGCTTATAGGTCTTGCCATTCCAGTTCACCTCCCGGTCGGACACCAGCCATTCTTCGTCGCCTTTGATCTTCTTCCCCTTGATCTTCGCATCCTTGTCATTTTCGGACTTGGACTCCTCGTCATCATCAGATTTTGCTTCCTGCTTGTCCGTTTCGGACTCCTCGCTTTTTGCCAGGTTGTCCTTATGATCGTCGTCTGAAAAACGCTTTTGCACGCCTACGCCCAGCTTCTCAAGGAACGGATCCTTTTCCTCCTCCAGCAGCACAGCGGAAAAGTAGGAGCCAAACGGACGGTCAAAGTCATTGTACGGACTCGTGCCACTAAGCACATAAATAATATGGCCGCCGCTGTAGGCCCACTGCAGCAGTTGCTTTGCACGACCTTCCGGCAGATCTCCTTCGCTGGAGAGCATGATGACGGCATTTGTCGAAGGCAGTTTCGCCAGGGACTTCGTTGTGTGCGCATCGTGACCGAGAGAGTCGAGCAGCCGCTCAGCGGCCAGGAAGGGATTCACACGAGCCTTGCCTTTGTAGCCCGTGACTCGGTCCACCTCCTCCCAATGCCCGCCGCTGCAGCCGAACAGCAGCAGCGTCCCGCAGAGAGCCATCAGGTGGCGCATGAAGAGCGGCTTCATGACGCGCCTCCTTTCCTCTCCAAAAACGGCCACTTGTCGCAGAGCGCCCCCATTTCTTCATTCGACACTGGCATGACGGCATAGGCCACCTGCACCCAGGCTCCGGTGAGCTGGCGGAAGTAGTCGGCCTCTGTTTTTTCACCGGCCTGCAGCACCTGGAGCAGGCAGTCTTCCTCAGTATCGCTGTCCGAGATCGGCACCCGGCGGCGGTTCACCAGCCACGACAATGATCCGCGATACAACAAGCTCAGAGCCTCCTTAAAATCTCCCGCCGCCCAGGCCTTGCGCGCGCAGGTGACCAGATCATCGGGCAGGCTTTCAGGCGTGATGTTCATTCCCATCAAAACCTTGGGCGCCCGCACTGGAGCTCTGCTGACACCGCGTGAAATAAACAAATGCCGGTTGTTCACCAGGTACACGATCAACCATGCCACCAGGCCCGCAATAATGGCCCAGAATATGATGCTGAACCCTCCCAAACCAAGATGCGCGAGGAGCGAACCCAACGATCCATCGAAGTTTCCGTTATCGGCCCTTTCCTTCTCCTTCTCCTTTTCCTTCTCTTTTTCCGCTTCCTTCGGGTCCAGATCTGGCACCCAGACTCGGGATGGCATCTTATGAACCTCAAAGTCAGGGTGCTTGAGCACGCTTTCCACAGCTTCAGCAGGGTCTGTTTTCGCCGCCGCCTGGGAGGACGAAGGCATGCAGATGAGCGCAAGAAGCGCGATGATCACCGCCGCAGCCGCCGAGGACAGGCGCGTGGCCATGCGCCTGAAAGCCAGCTCCACATCCCAGCCCTCGATGCGTGTGCGACAGTTCAGATACAGCGCGAAACCTGCTCCCACGTAAAAAGGCTCCACAAGGGTCACGATGACCATGTGGCAGGCAGCGCCCCACCAAAGAAAACCTTTGGGTATGGTGGTCTGAAAATCCATGGACTCAAAGAGGCCCTCCCAGTCTGGCCGCGCATACTCCGGCAGCAGCCCGTAAGTGCCAAACATCAGACCGATCCATGCAACAAGTTCGATTTTCGAGAACGCATAAGAGAGCGAGAAGCCGGAGCCCCCGCCGTCCGTGGCCAGTGTCCTGATCCGCTGATTGACCGCCGAGCCGCGCAGTCCCTCCAGCATCTGTGCGGGCAGCGCAAAACTGCGGATGAAGGACAGCCTTCTCCAGAACAATGCCGGCAGACAGTTCGAGATCCACAGTCGCGGCCACTGCTTCCAGGTTTCCAGGAAGGTGGGCCGCACACCAAACGCTGCGCGGCTCAGGAAAAACAACGGGATGCGGTCATAAAGGGGCTTGAGCCACCACACGACCATCGGGATCACTTCGGGAACGGAACGCAGCAGCACGCATACCAGCGCCCACAGGGGAAATACGGTGCAGGCCCACAGCGCAATGATGCCGCCATAATCCCGCCGCACCATGGCGCAGCCGAGGTCCACGGCCTCCCAGGGCTGGCGCGGACGCAGTATCACGGTGATGTCCTCAAGCCGCATCCTTTTGCCTCCTTCCGCTGAACATGAGAAACGCCGCCACGGCAATCCAGCACAAGGTGCCAACGCCAAATTTGATCGGCAGGGGGTAGTCCATCGGCGACCAGAACCCCTCCAGCACGGCCGCGAGGCTGGTCAGAACGGCGGCCCCGATCAGCAAGGGCATAGCTTTGCGCCCGGCGAGCACCAGCGCAGCACGGCGCTCCAGCCTGCCCGGACGCAGCACCGACCACCCCACCCGCATGCCTGCCATGGCGGAGATCACGCATCCGGTGAGCTCCGGCGCTCCATGCGCGATCACCCAGGAGTAAAGCGTCAGCGGATTGCCCGAATAGTGCACATAGCCAAACACAGCGCCTAGGTGCAGCGAATTGTACATCAATACAAACAGCGCCCCCACACCGCCCATGATCCCGCCGGCAAATGTCCGGAAGTCGATGCTGACGTTGTTCATGATGTAAAAGCAAAACGCGGCAAAGCCGGACCCAAAGCTCTCCCGCACATAGTCCGAAGGCTTGCTCGCCTCCCCATACATGCTTTCGATCTGCGCCATGCCGTTGGTTCCCAGCATGGCCATGGACCATTCCGGGTACGCGGGTGTGATGGCGGCCAGCAGCACCGCCGGAAGATAAAACAGGGCCGTGCACCACCAGAACAGCTTCCAGTCAGCCCGCACAGCCTGCGGAAACTCCACGAAAAACAGGCGCATGAACGACTCCCAGCCCCCAGCACTGCGGCGCTCCAGCATGCGATAGCCGCGAATGGCCAGCGAATTGAGCTGCTGCGTGAGGCTTTGAGGACTCATGCGGTGCTGCGCCACGCTCAAATCATGACACACCTGGCGAAAGGTCGAGGGCAGTTCGTCCATTTCGTGTGACTGCACCGACTTCTCGGCATCCGTCAGCAGTTTCTCCAGCTTCTTCCAGCGTGGCTCGATGTGTTTTTCAAATTGGGCCGGTGTCATGAGCGATAGGAAAATGCTCCTTTCATCGGTGGCGGCGCCGCGCGTTTCTCCTCCGGGTCTCGCAGCCACATGGCCATTCCGCAAAGACGGCGCAGACCTTCCATGCCAACCGCGCGCGTCAGGGGCTGCGCCAGCGAAGAAAGCTCAATCCTGCGCTCATCCGCCCACATGGGCGCGCGCTCCAGAAACTGCAGCAGCGCCGCCTGTTCTTCGCGGGTGAGCACCTGTGATGGCGCACGGCGTTCCGCACGGATTTCCACATTCGGCATCACCGGCTGCGGCACCTCGGCATAGGTCACCACGGTGTTCGCCACCAGATCTCCCAGCCGCTGAAACCGCTTCGTGAAGAGAAGGCACACGATGCCGGTGAGGTAAAGACCCGGCATGAAATCCACCACCCTCAGGAAATTGCGCATCACCGCCTGTGCCAGCGACACCGGACCTCCGGTCACGCTCATCACGCGCAGCTTCATCGAGCGCTGCCCGGGTGTCGCCCCTTTGGCTCCGGCTTCGAAAATCACGTTGTAAAACCACTCCATGAAGAAAGCGAAGAGCAGCGACAACCCCCGCGCCATCTCCAGTCCAATCACACTTTGGAGAAACCCAAAAATGAGAATGGCTGCCGCAATGTCCACACCGATGCGGATCAGCAGGTCGATCATGAAGGCCATGCTGCGCACCGCCAGCCCCGCCACGCGGAGCTGAATCTCCACGCCATCTGCGAGTTCGACTGATTGCAAGGTGTCCGCGCGTGCCGCTGCCATTGAGCGACAATGAAGCTGTTCCGTTTGGTTTTGACAACCACCGAATTATTTTCGTAAGTTTTATGAATGCCGGATAATGCCCCCGGCCCTGATTCCCCCCTTCTTTTCCCACCTATCATGGAAACACCCGCCAATCCCTACTCCGCCCCGGCCGCCAACCTATACGGCTCCTCCCCAAGCGGCCTTGGTGACGCCGTCGCCGCCAGCACAATCGCCCAGCTGGCCGGCACCAAGCCCTGGCTGCGTTTCATGTCGATCATCATGTGGCTAGGCTGCGCGGGAATGGGGTTTCTAAGCTTCACTTACGCGATGATCGGCACCGTGGGAGCCGCGCAGTTTGAGAACAATCCTGCCTTTAAAGGCAACGCTGCACTTCCTGGCGGCGCCAAATTCCTCACGTACACCATGCTGGGCACTTCGGTGTACATGGGAGCGATAATGCTTCTCATGATCTATCCTGCGATGAAATTGTGGAAACAGGCCAACCGCATTGGCCAGCTCGAGCAATCCCGTTCAACCGTCGATCTCGATGCTGCCCTGACGGAACACCGCCGCTACTGGAAGTTCAACGGCATCATGGTCATCATTGGCATCTGCCTGATGGTCGTCGCTTTCATCGCCATTTTCGCCATGGCCTTTTCCAGCGTCAATTCCGCCGCCTTGCGCTGATCTACCCCATCAGCGCCACCGCGACAGGATCGACCAGCGGCTTTCCCGCCCGTGTGAGCCGCACGTGGTGCTCGTCGTAGCTGAGCAGTCCCTGATCGCGCAGGATGTCGAGCATTTTGCGTGATTCAGGCTGGATCAAATCCAGCGGCAGTCCGCGCGCGGTGCGCAGCTCAAGGCCGAAGCGTTCGGTGCGGCGTTTGTCCGGCGTGATCTCCTCGATCTCCGTGGCCGTGTCTTCGCCAGCCAGCGTCATCGCCATGTAGCGCGGGGTGTCCTTCACATTGTGCCAGCGCCTGCCATTCACCGTGGAAAAGGCACCGGGGCCGATGCCGAGGTAGTCTTCGCCCATCCAGTAGGCCTCATTGTGCACGGAGCGGAAGCCGGGCATGGCGTAATTCGAGATTTCGTAGTGCTCAAAGCCCTCCGCTTCCATCATGTCGATCGCAAGATGGAAGAAATCCGCGTCGCGATCTTCATCCATGCGGAACTCGCCCGTTTTCAGACGGCGGAAGAAGTCAGTGTCCTCCTCGTAGTTGAGATTGTAGGCTGAGATGTGGTCCGGCCGCGAACAGAGGGTGGATTCGAGGGTGTCCCGCCAGGTCTCCAGACTCTGTCCAGGGATGGAAAACATCAGGTCAATGTTCAAACTCGGGAACCGGGCGTCGCAAAGCACTCCCCAGTTTTTCTGGGCCTGCGCATAGGTATGGTCGCGCCCCAGAGTTTTCAGCGTCTTATTGTCCCAGGACTGGATGCCCAGGCTGACACGAGTCACGCCCAGATCGCGCATGATGTCTGCTTTTGCAGCGGTGATGTTGCGCGGATTGGCCTCCATGGTGAACTCCACCACTTCAGACATGTCCACGCGCTGCCGCAGCCCGCTGAGCAGGCGCTCCATGTGCTTTTCACTCAGCATCGTAGGCGTGCCGCCACCAAAAAAGATCGTCTGAGGCTTCAGCGGCTGCTTTTCCACCTCCTTCAGCAGCGCATCCACAAACGCCACCATGTCCGTGCCGCCCGGCGTATGCTTGTGAAAGCTGCAGTAAGGGCAGATGCGGTGGCAGAAAGGGATGTGGACGTAAAGATGCTTCACTCTGCGAATGGTAGCAGAGAATGCTTGATCCAGCATCCAGCATCTAGAATCTAGCAGCCCCCCAATGTCTGACGAAACCCACCACGAGCGCGAACTCGGCGGCCAGCTGCTGGCGTCGGTATCGCGCTCCTTCTATCTCACGCTGAAAGCGCTGCCCAAGGAGCTGCGCGAACCCATTTCCCTGGCCTATCTGCTGGCACGCACGGCGGATACCATCGCCGACACAGCCGTGGTGAGCGCCTCCGTACGGCTCGACTGCCTGGAGCGCTACCGCGAGCTCGTGCGTGGCACCGGTGAAGCCCAGTGCCTCGCGCAGACGCTGAAGACGCAGTTTTGCACCCAGCAGAGCGATGACTCCGAGCGCCGCCTCATGGAAAAATTTGCCGACGGCATCGCCTGGCTGCGCACCATGCCGCCCGTTCCCCTCGCCGCCATCCAGAGCGTGCTGGAGCATATCATCGACGGCCAGATGCTGGACATCCGCCGATTTCCTGCGGACGGCCGTCTTCGCAATCTCGCCAACGCCGAAGAGCTCGATCAGTACACCTGGCTCGTGGCCGGATGTGTCGGCGAATTCTGGACGCAGCTTTGCGCCACGGAGCTGCCAGGCTCGCTCGATCCCTCAGTGACCACTGAGCAAATGATGGAATGGGGAGGGAGAATGGGCAAGGGCCTCCAACTCATCAACATTCTGCGCGACATCGGCGAGGACACCCGCGACGGCCGCTGCTACCTCCCCTGCCAGCCCGCGGACATTCAAACCGAATGGAGCCTCTGGCTGCAAACCTGCACCGAGCACCTCGAATGCGGCCTGAAGTACGTGCAGCACGTCACCCACGCCAAGCTCCGCTACGCCACCGCCCTGCCGCTGCTGCTCGGCATTCAAACCGTGGCTAAAATGCGTGCAACGCCCTGGGAGAAGATTCAGCAGGGGGTCAAAATCTCACGCTTGGATGTGGCGAGCATCCTGGCGCAGGCGGCGATTGCGTGCCGAAGCGCAGGGGCGATGGAAAAGTTGTACAGGAAACTGGCGGAAAGTTGACGTCGTTGAGGCGCTTCCCATCGTCAATCTAGAACCTCATGCTAAGCAGTTGCTTTGCTTTCTGATACATCAGGAACAGCGCAAAAGAAACCAAATGAAGCCAGGCCAGCAACAGGCTTTCTGTATCATGCCACAGGGCCAGTGTGATCAAGTAATGCAAAGCGGCAGCGGGCAAGGCCCACATGACTTGCTCATCAGCCCAGGCCTGCAGACGAATCATCGCTTCACTCGACGGAAACCATGAATCCCATGATTCCATTACCCTGGAAAATACCAGACGTGCAAAAACAGACGCCACAAAAAACACAAAGCAGAAAACCAAAATCCCGATCAACCACCACGGCACGGAATCCCATGAGACACCGCTGAACAATCCCATGTCAATCCACCTGACGTCCACGATCAGCCCAAACAGCAGCCCAAAGACTTTCATCGGGGTGGCGCTCAAAAAGCTTCGAGTCATGCCGAGACATTAAACTTCATCATAAGAACTGGGCAAGACGATGCTCAGCCAATTCTTGAAGCCTGGGGGGCAGAAGCCCCCCAAACATAGTCCTCAATCCTTCTTAAACCACCCCTTCACCTTCGTGAAGAAGCCTTTCTTCTCCGTCGTGACGCTGCGTGCTTCAGGATCAGGCGCACTTGCAGGCACTGTCACTGGAAGGCTCTGATCCCACCCGCCACCAAGCGCTTTGATCAAACTCACGCTGGCGATCAAACGCTGGCCGGCCAGCGTGGCGCAGGCGCGCTCCGTCAACAGCAGAGATCGGTTGGCTTCGATGACATTCAGATACGGACTGGTGCCGGCTTCGTAGCGTGCGTGGGCGATCTTCGCAGCCTCCTGCGCACTGGCGCGGGCGCGGTGCTGCGCCTCAGTCTGCGTGGTAAGATTGCGCATGGCAGCCAGCGCGTTCTCCACATCATTAAAAGAGGCGAGGATGGCCTGGCGGTAGTTCGCCAGCGCCTCATCGTGCGCGGCGCGGGCGCGTTCCATGTAGGCGCGGTTTTTGCCGCCGGCGAAGAGCGGCACGCTGATGCTGGGGCCGATGTTCCAGTTCATGCTGCCCATTTCGAAGAGCTTCTCGACATCTCCGCTCAGGTAACCGGCACGGCCGGTGAGGCGGATGCTGGGAAAGAAGTTCGCTTTGACCACACCGATCTGCGCAGTGGTGGAGGCCAGCGTGCGCTCGGCGGCGGCCACGTCCGGGCGGCGCTCCAACAGGTCCGTGGGCACTCCGGTTGGAATGGCGGGTGGGCTGGAAAGCAGGCTGGCATTGCTGCCGAGCTTGAACGCAGCGGGATTGGCCCCCGTGAGCAAAGCGATGGCGTTTTCAAGCTGGTCGCGCTGGTTTTGCAGCGCGCTCACCTCGGCCTCCGCAGTAGCGACTTCGGTCTCTGCCTGCGCCTGCTCCAGCTCGCTGCCGGCACCGGCTTTGACACGGGCACGCGCGATGTCCAGCGCCTGTCTGCGCCAGCCCACGGCGGCGCGAACGGTGGCCAGTTCGCCATCGAGAGCGCGGATGCGGAAGTAATTGGTGGCCACGTCTCCGTGCACTCCCAGCAGCACGTTTTGCATGAGATTCGCAGCGGCGGCAGCATCGGCCCGCGCGCTTTCATTCTGGCGGCGGATCTTGCCCCACAGGTCCAGCTCCCAGCTAAAATCCAGCGGCACGGTGTAGCTGGGTCCCACGTAATGCAGGCCGTTCAGCGGAAAGGCGCTGGGCATGTTCGGAGAGGTGCGCTGCGTGGTGAAAGCGGAGTTGATATCCGCCGTGGGAAAGAACGCCGCACGCGCCAGCCCCGTGCCCGCACGCGCCTGGTCAAAGCGCGCGATGGAGGCCTTCAGCGTCTGATTGTTCGCCGTGGCCAGCTCCATGAGGGCATTGAGCCGCGCATCGCCAAACACGCGCCACCACGCGCCCTTCGGCAGCGTGTCCAGCGGACGCGCCTCGCGCCATTTGACGCTGCCTTTGTAGTTCGGCGGCGTCACGGTTTCCGGCCGCTCATAGTCAGGGCCGAGCTGGGCGACGGCACTCGTCGCCGCGAGGAGGAAGGGAAGTAGAAAACGCATGGCAGGGTTCAATGGATCAATGAGGAACAGGAAGAGCGGCGACAGGGACGTCGGCAGCAGAGGCAGAAGATTCAGCGGCTTTCTTTTTCTTGTGGCCCAGCATCACCAGCACGTAAAACACGGGCGTGAAGAACAGACCGAGGAAGGTCACGCCGATCATGCCGGCAAACACGGCGGTGCCCATGGCGCGGCGCATTTCGGCACCGGCACCGGTGGAGACCACGAGCGGATACACACCGGCGATGAACGCGATGGACGTCATCAAAATCGGACGCAGACGCAGGCGGCAGGCCTCGATGGCGGCCTCAAACGGACTGAGCCCGTGGTCGAACTTCTCCTTCGCAAACTCCACGATGAGGATGGCGTTTTTGCAGGCGAGCCCGATCAGCACGATGAAGCCGATCTGCGTGAAGATGTTGTTGTCACCGCCTGTGATCATCACACCCGCCAGAGCAAACAGAAGGCACAGCGGCACGATGAGGATGATGGCCAGCGGCAGGCGCAGGCTCTCATACTGCGCGGCCAGCACCATGAAGACGAGCAGGATGCAGAGCGGGTAGATAAAAACGGCCGTGTTGCCGGCGATGATCTTTTGATAAGTGAGGTCAGTCCATTCAAAATCAAAACCTCCGGGCAGTCCGTCCTTCGCGAGTTTTGCGATGACCTCTTCGGCCTGTCCTGAACTCAGCGGCGGCATGGGCGAGCCCATGAGGTCTGCGGCAAGGTAGCCGTTGTAATGCGTCACGCGGTCCGGCCCGAAGCCCTCTTTCACCTTCACCAGAGAGCCGACAGGAACCATCTCGCCGGCGGCATTGCGTGTCTTGAGCCGGGTGATGTCGCTGGCTTCATCCCGGAACTGCTCCTCGGCCTGGGCGACGACCTGGTAGGTGCGGCCAAACCGGTTGAAGTCATTCACATAAAGACTGCCCAGATTCACTTGCAGCGTCTCGAAGAGATTGGCCAGCGGCACGCCTTGGATCTTGGCTTTTTCACGATCCACATCCGCTTCGAGCTGGGGGACATTGACGGTGTAGCCGGACAAAACGGGAGGCGTGAATTTCCCGCTGCCCATCGCCGCGCCCGCGAGCGCCTGCGTCGCCTTGTAAAGCTCAGCGTAGCCGAGATTGCCGCGATCCTCGACCATGAGCTTGAATCCCCCGGTCGTGCCAATGCCGTTCACCGGAGGCGGGCTCAGCATGAAAACCATGGCATCCTGGATGGCCATGAACTTGCCATTGAGCGCGGCGGCAATGGCCGAGCCGCTCAGTTCCGGCGATGTGCGATCTTCGAAATTGTCCAGTCCCACGAACACGATGCCCGCATTGGGACTGATGGTGAAGCCTTGAATCGACAAACCTGGGAATGCGATGGCGTCCTTTACTCCCGGATGCTCCATCGCAATCTTTGACATGCGGCGCATGACATCGTCGGTGCGATCCAGCGAGGCTCCCTCCGGCAGCTGGGCGAAGCCCACGAGATACTGTTTGTCCTGCGCAGGCACGAAACCTTCGGGCACCATTTCAAAACCTTTCCACGTGGCCCACACGAGCCCGCCGTAGATGATGACCGCGATGGCGCTGAAGCGGATGATGCGCTTCACGATGCTCACGTACATGTTCGACGACCATTCGAAGAAGCGGTTGAACGGCCGGAAGAACCAGCCAAACAGACCGTCGATGAGACGGGTGAGGATGTCGCGCTTGTCATGGTGGCCTTTCAGCAGCACCGCGGAGAGAGCCGGAGAAAGGGTGAGCGAATTGATGGCCGAAATGACCGTGGAGATGGCGATGGTGACGGCAAACTGTTTATAGAACTGGCCGCTGAGACCGCTGATGAACGCGGTGGGAATGAACACCGCGCACAGCACCAGCGCTGTGGCGA
Source organism: Prosthecobacter sp. (assembly GCF_044222565.1). Lineage (GTDB taxonomy): Bacteria > Verrucomicrobiota > Verrucomicrobiia > Verrucomicrobiales > Verrucomicrobiaceae > Prosthecobacter. The sequence goes on along the minus strand of NZ_JBGANA010000011.1, from coordinate 146,019 downwards.
CGATGGGGCCGGTCACCTCCGTCATGGCCTGCTGCGTGGCGGCCAGCGGCCTGAGTCCGTTTTGAATATTGCGCTCCACGTTCTCAACAACCACGATGGCGTCGTCAACCACGATGCCGATGGCCAGCACAAGACCGAAGAGGGAGAGGTTGTTGATGGAGAAACCGAGCGCGTGCATCACCGCAAAGGTGCCCACGAGCGACACCGGCACCGCCGCCAGCGGGATGATGGACGCACGCCAGGTCTGCAGGAAGAGCACCACCACGAGCACCACCAGCACCAGCGCCTCCAGCAGCGTGTGAATGACGGCGTCGATGGATTTTTCCACGAAGACCGTTGGGTCGTAGGCAATGGCGTAATCCACGCCCTCCGGCATTTTCTTTTTCAGCTCCGTCATGCAATGACGCACGGCCTCGGAAACGGCGAGCGCATTGGCTCCAGGAAGCTGAAACACGCCCATGCCGACGGCGCGTTTGTTATTGAGAAGCGCACGGAGTGAGTAGTCCCCTGAACCCATCTCAGCACGTGCGACATCCCGCAGGCGGAGCTTTTCACCATGCGGCCCGATCTTGACGATGATCTGGTCAAACTCCTCCTCGCTGATGAGGCGGCCCTTGGCATTCACGGTCAGCTCAAAGGCCGAATCCCGGGTCGGCTGCTGGCCGATGGTGCCCGCCGCCACCTGAATGTTCTGCTCGCGAATGGCGTTCACAATGTCCCCGGAGGTCAGGCCGCGAGCGGCTGCCTTGTCGGGATCAATCCACACACGCATGGCGTAGTCACCGCCGCCGAAGATGTTCACCTGCCCCACACCGGAGAGGCGCGTCAGCTCATCCTTCACATTGAGCGTGGCGTAGTTGCGCAGGTAGATTTCATCGTAGCGTTCATTCGGCGAGAGCAGATGCACCACCAGTGTCATGTTTGGCGAAGATTTCACCGTGGTGACACCGAAGCGGCGCACCTCCTCCGGCAGCTTTGGCAGCACCTGCGCCACGCGGTTTTGCACCTGCATCTGCGCCAGGTCCAGCTCCGTGCCGATCTTGAACGTGACCGTGAGCGTCATCACTCCATTGGCCGTGCTCTGGGAGGACATGTAGAGCATGTTCTCAATGCCGTTGATCGTCTGCTCCAGCGGCGATGCCACCGTTTCGGCAATCGTCTTGGGATTCGCACCGGGATAAGTCGCCGTGACGATGACCGTGGGCGGCACCACTTCCGGGTATTCGGAGATCGGCAGTTGGAACAGCGAGATGGCGCCGAGGATGAAGATCAGCAGCGAGAGGACGCCAGCAAAAATGGGGCGCGTGATGAAGAAACGGGAAATGTTCATGGCAGCGTGGCTAAAGAGGATGATGCGGGCGCTTCTGCGCCGTTACTTGGCCGCTGTTTCCTTGCCTGAAGGAGGAGCTGCAGGAGTGCCTGGAGCGACGGGCATGCCGGGCTGTGGCAGACGAGCCTGCCCATTGATGATGATCTTGTCCCCCGCCGCCAGCCCGGAGCGGACGATGCGCTTGCCGTCGATGCTCGGTCCGATCACGATCGGTTTGTACACGGAGATGGCGGGCGTCTTCGTTTCATCCACGCCGAGCACGTACTTGTTGGCCTGGTCGGTGAGGATGCTTTTTTCATCCACCAGCAGCGCCTGATACTTGCCCGTCATCGGAATGCGGATGCGCGCAAACAGGCCCGGCGTGAGCGAACCGTCTGCATTGGAGAATTCGGCCCGGATCACCATGCTGCCGGTGCTGGCGTCCAGACGGTTGTCAAAGGACTCGATATGGCCACGATGCGGAAATCCCTTTTCATTGGAGAGTTGCAGCTCCACCGGCACGCGACCGTCGCCATTGGTCAGGGTCGTCTTGCTGCGCTGCATCGCCTGCAGTTTGAGCAGGCTGTTCTCGTCGATATCCGCATACACATGCACGGGGTCCACTGTGACGATGGTCGTCAGCAGCGTGGTACCGGCGGTGACAAAGTTCCCGGTGGTGGTGATGGCGCGGCTGATGCGCCCGCTGATCGGAGCCTTCACTGTACTGTGCTCAAATTCGATCTCCGCGCTGTGCTGCGCAGCGCGTGCGGCCTCCAGCCCGGCGATGGCCTGCAGGTTCATTGACTCGCGCGCCTCAGCCTGCTCAGGCGCGATAGCCTTGGCGGTCAGCAGCGTCTGCACGCGGTCAAATTCACGCTTCATCGCCATGGCATTGGCCTCCGCCCGCGCCACCTCCGCACCGGTGGCGCGCAGGCGGGTCTGGAAGGGGCGCTGGTCGATGGTGAAAAGCGTATCCCCTTTCTTCACCAGCGCGCCAGCCTGGAAATGCACGTCCGTTATGTAGCCGGAGACTCGTGGTTTCAGTTCCACCATTTCCTCCGCCTCCACCCGGCCGGTGAACTCCTCCCACTCCACGAGTTCCTTCTGCTCGACTGGAGCGATCGTCACAGGAGCCGGTGGCATGCCACCACCGCCATGGCCACCCGCAGGCGGTTTGCAGGCGGCAAGCACCAGGGCGAGAGAAAGGAGGGAGAAGGCGACGAGTTTCACAGGGCGGACGGGGGTTTTGAGGGTGAAGTTGACCGGTTGGTTAATTTGAAAACGAAAGAAGGGCAGCAAAACACTGCCTTTGAGGACATTAGGATAGGATCAGTCTTTGACGCCGAGGATCACTTTGGCACCGGACTCAAATTCATCCAAGCGGCCCAAGTCATTCCACATGCGGGCGTGGAGCAGCAGCCCCTCGCTATATGCAAACACGATTCGTGCCAAGGCCATCGCATCGTGAGTGACAATGCTGCCTTGCGCCTGCGCGTCGCGGATAGCGCTCTCGTAGTAGCGGATGAACTGGCTCAAAATCTCCTGCAGTTTGTCCCGCAGGCGCTCGTCCACCGTACTGACCTCCGCCCCCAGAGAGTGAATGGGACAGCCCAGCACGCGGCCATGCTTCTGAAACAGCTCCTCCTGCTCCTGGCGAAAGCTGCGGAAGCAGTTCATGATGCGCTCCACCGGCGGCACCACCGGGGAGAAAAGCTGGTCCAGCTCCTTCCGGTGCTCCACCCACCCGTGCTCAATGGCGGCCAATGCCAGGTCCGTTTTCGACTCAAAGAAGTGGTAAAAGCTGCCCTTCTTCACCCCCGCCTTCTCGCAGATGTGATCCACCGAGGTGCTGCCGTAATTGCCCGCCCAGATCAGTTCGATCATGGCGTCAATCAGGCGATCTTTGGCTGTGGAGGTGCGGCCCATGGGGGAGGTGTCTGTCGGTAACTGGCCAGAGGTTTGCAACAGACTAGACGGTCAGTCAAGAATTATTCCGCCTCCGTCATTGCTCCGGAAGACTTCACCTTCCATACTGTGCCATTCTTTCACTCATGCATGACCAAGCCACAGTCCTGATCGTCGATGACGAAAAGCACACCCGCGACGGACTGCGCCTGTCTCTGGAGGATGACTTCGACTGCTACGTGGCCTCCAATGCCGCTGAGGCGATGGAGTACCTCAAGAATGACCATATCGATGTCATGCTGACCGACCTGCGTCTGGGTGAGGACGACGGCATGAAGCTGTTGGACACCGCGCTGGCGATGCCAAAGCCGCCCGTGTGCATCATGATGACCGCCTACGGCAGTGTGGACACCGCCGTGGAGGCCATGCGCCGGGGCGCCTACCATTTTGTCACCAAGCCGCTGAACTTGGACGAGGTGGAGATCCTCATCAAACGTGCCCTCCGCAGCCGAACGCTGGAGCACGAAAACATGGCGCTGAAGCAGCAGGTGGAGCGGAAGTTCTCCATCGAAGGCATTCTTGGCCAGGCGGAGGTGATGAAGCCGATCCTGGACACCATCCAGCAGGTGGCCCCTTCCCGCGCCACCGTCTTGATCGAAGGCGAGAGCGGCACCGGCAAGGAACTGGTGGCCCGCGCCATTCATAATCTCAGCGGCCGTCCCAAGGCCAACATCGTCTCGGTGCACTGCGCGGCACTGTCCCCGCAGATTTTGGAAAGCGAACTCTTCGGCCATGAGAAAGGCGCCTTTACCGGCGCGCAGGAGCGCCGCATCGGCCGCTTTGAGCAGGCCAATGGCGGCACGCTCTTCCTCGATGAAATCGGTGAGATCGATGCCAGCACGCAGGTCAAGCTGCTCCGCGCCCTGGGTGAGCAAACGATCGAGCGCGTGGGCAGCAGCAAGCCCATCCAGATCAATGTGCGCGTCATAGCCGCAACCAACCGCGACCTCGCCAAGATGGTGGAGGAGGGCAAATTCCGCGAGGACCTCTACTGGCGCCTGCGCGTAGTCACCATCAAGCTGCCGCCCCTGCGCGCCCGCAAGAGCGACATCTCCATCCTGGCGGACCACTTCCTGCGCGAACTGGCCAAAGCCAACGCCAAGACCTACAAGCCCCTGGGGGAGGACGCCCTGCCCGCCATGATGAATTACGACTGGCCCGGGAACATCCGCGAGCTGCGCGCCGCCATCGAGCACGGCGTGGTCATGAGCAACAGCAACCGCGTGATGCTCAAGCACCTGCCCTCCTACCTGCTCAATCCACACGGCCTCGGGATCGGCCTGCGTGCGCCGTCATTGATTGCCAGCAAAGAAGGCGCATCAACGCCAGCCAGCGCTGATCCGGCGGTCAAACCGAAGAGCGATCTCGACATCACCGAGGCGGAGCACCAGCTGATCCTCACCGCCTTGCAGCGCAGCGGCAACAACCGCACTGTCGCCGCAGAGATGCTCGGCATGAGCCGCCGCACCCTCCAGCGCAAGCTCAAGGACCTGAACATGGTGCGCACCCACCGTCGGCGCGTGGGGACACCTGCCGCGCCGGATCAGACTTCCGACTCGTAAACCGTGGGATCGGGAAGGCCCGCCAGCACAAAAGCCTCAATACGCTCCACGCAGGTGCCGCATTTGCCGCAGTGGAGGTCGCCGCCCTTGTAACAGGACCACGTTTTGCCGTAGTCCACTCCGAGCGTGGCACCCAGCTTCGCGATGCCCGCTTTGTCCAGATGAATGAACGGGCGCAGAAGCTCGACGTGCGCATACGTGCCCTCACGCATGGCCGCTGCCATGCCCTGCATGAAGGGCTCGCGGCAGTCCGGATAAATGGTGTGGTCCCCCGCGTGCGCGGCGATGACCAGCGCCTGGGCCTCCCGGCTTTCAGCCAGACCGCAGGCGATGGCGAGCATGATGCCATTGCGGAAAGGCACCACGGTCTTCTTCATGTTTTCGTCTGCGTAGTGCCCCTCGGGCACCTCGCCACCGGACTTCAGCAGATCGGAGGCAAAGTGGTCGTTCATGAAGCCGAGGTCGATGATGTCATGCCTCACACCCGAGTCCGCGCAATGCCACGCCGCCAGCGGGATCTCCCGGTGGTTGTGTTTGGCGCCGTAGTCAAAGCTCACCGCACCCACGACTTCATGCTCCTGTCGCGCCCAGTGCAGGGCCGTCACGGAGTCCATCCCGCCGGAGAGCAGCACCACCGTTTTCATTCGCAGTCCGGCAGGCGCAGGGTTTCCTCGATGTCTGGAAAGCGTGCCTCGCAGGTGAGCTGGATGCCGCCGCGTGCGCCAAATTTCCCTCTTACGACGACCTGCTTGGGCGCGCAGGCCTTCACGATGTCGTCCAGAACGCGGTTCACGATCGCTTCATTGAAGGAGGCGTGGTTGCGGTAGGATGCCAGATAGAACTTCAGCGACTTCGTCTCCACACAGGTGGCGTCTGGGATATAGTAGATCTCCAGGTGCGCCGAGTCCGGCTGGCCCGTGACCGGGCAGATGGAGCTGAACTCCGGCGCGCTGAGGTGAATGCGGTAGTTCCGCCCCGGTGTGCGGTTGGGGAAGGTCTCCAGCACCGCCACATCCGGCGAGGCCGGCAGGCGGTTTTCAGAACGTCCGAGCAATGTGAGGTCTTTTTCCTGACTCATGTCCGCGCAGAATGCGGGAGAGCGCGGAGAATGCAAACGTCGATAACCGCCCATTTCAATTTGCCGATAGTTTTCCAAATGTGGGAGCGTTTCTAAATCCAGAATGCTCCAAGAAGCCGCCATCCCCCTCGCCGAAGACACGCTCGCCCCCGGAACGGAGCGCACTCTGGCCATCCTCGAACTCCTCGGCCGCCACCGCGCCGGACTCAGCCTCACCGAGATCGCACGCGAACTCGATCTGCCGGTGAACTCCGTCTTTCGCATCACCGGCACGCTGCACAGCCGTGGCTACCTGCAACGCCGCGAGGACGACAAGCGCTTCGTCCTCACCAACAAGCTCTTTGACCTCTCCCGCCCCCAAGTGCGCGAGAAAAGCCTCGTCGTTTGCGCTTTGGAGTCCCTCAAATGGCTGCGCGATGAAACCGGTGAGACCACGCAAATCCTCGCCAGCGTGAACCACAAGATGACCGTGCTGGAGCAGTGCATCTCCTCCCAGCCTATCAAGGTGAGCAGCACCGTGGGCCTGCAGGTGCCCATGTACTCCTGCGCCCCCGGCAAGGCCGTGTTGGCGCACCTGCCACCGCAGGAGCTGGAATCTTTTTTCACCACGGTGCAGCTCAAGCAGTACACGCCCACGACGCTGGCCACGCGTGAGCTGCTGGAAACGGACCTGACCAAAACGCGCAAGCGAGGCTTCTCCACAGACATCGCAGAGGGACTGGAGGGCATCCACTGTGTGGCCGCCGCCATCCTCGACGAGTACCACTACCCCGTCGCCGCCATCACCGTCATGTCCCCTTCCTTCCGTCTGAAACGCGACCAGTTTGAAAAAGCCGGCAAGCTCTGCCTCGAGGCCGCCGCAACCATCACCCGGAGGCTCCTGGCATGAAAAAATATTTCCTTATATCCGCAGTCGTTACCGCCCTGCCTCTTTGTGGGAAAGCTGCGCCCACGCCCGCGCAGATCGAATTCTTCGAGTCCAAAATCCGCCCCATTCTCGCGCAGGAGTGCTACGAGTGCCACAGCACCGGCACCAAGAAGAAAGGCGGCCTCGTGCTCGACTCCCGCCCTGGCTGGCAGGAAGGCGGTGAATCCGGCGATGTGATCAAACCCGGGGATCCCGCGGGCTCGCTGCTCGTGCAGACCATCAAGCACGAGCACGACGACATCAAGATGCCCAAGGCTGGAGCCAAGCTGGATGACAAGGTGGTGGCCGACTTTGAGCAGTGGATTCGCGACGGCGCCGCAGACCCGCGCGACAATCCGCCCTCCAAAGCGGAGATCGCGAAAGAGACAGACTGGAAGAGCATTCTGGAACGCCGCAGGCAGTGGTGGGCCTTTCAGCCTGTGACGCAGCAGCCCGCGACCAAGACCATCGACGACTACATCGACGCCGAACTCGCCAAACATGGCATCCCCGCAGCACCGCCAGCGGATGCGCAGACGCTGCGCCGCCGCATGAGCTACATCCTCACCGGTCTGCCGCCGTCTGGAGACAAGACCGTGGACGAACTGCTCGCCAGCCCCGCCTATGGCGAGAAATGGGCGCGCCATTTCATGGACTGGGTGCGCTACGCCGAGACCTATGGCTCTGAAGGCGACCCCGCCATCCCCTACGCGCATCAGTACCGCGACTACCTCATCCGCGCCTTCAATGATGACGTGCCGTATCCGCAGCTCGTGAAGGAGGCCATCGCCGGAGATCTGCTGCCAAAGCCGCGCATCAAAAACGGCATCAACGAAAGCGCCATCGGCATCGCGCAGTTGCGCATGGTGCTGCACGGCTTCTCCCCCGTCGATTCGCTGGATGAAATGGTGACCTTCACCGACAACCAGATCGACACCGTCACAAAAGCCTTCCAGGCGCTGACCGTGAGCTGCGCGCGCTGCCACAATCACAAGTTTGACGCCATCTCCCAGGCGGACTTTTACTCCCTCTACGGCATCTTCACCAGCACCCACCCGGCGGTGATCGATGTGAACGCCCCCGGCACGGGCAAGGCGGAGCGTGAAGAACTCGCTAAGCTCAAGACGCAGATCAAAGACGCCGTTGCCGCCCACTGGCTGAAGGTCGCACCCAAGACCGTCACTTATGACAACTCCGACTCGGCTCATCCCGGCCTGGACAAATACCAGTGGCACACCAGCGGCGTCAGTCTGACGAAGGCAGGCGAGTTCTCCGTGGCGCTGGAGGGCGATGGCATCGTCTCGCAGGTGTATCCCGGCGGCTACTTCAGCAACGTCCTCACCACCAAGGACCGCGCCGTACTCTTCTCCAATCGTTTCAAATGCGAGGGAGGCACGCTGTGGTTCCGCGTGGCAGGCAACGGCGGCGTGAAGGCAAAGTACGTCGTGCAGAACTACCCGCGCACAGGCACCATCCACAAGGCGGTGCTGCTCAGTGAACCGCGCGATGAAAAGCTCGGCTGGCGCTCCGTGGATCTCGACTTCTGGAAGGGCGACGAGATCTTCCTCCAGATCACAACCTCAGCCGACCTGCCTGCGGAGTACAATAAAGACGCACGCTCCTGGTTTGGCCTCACGGACGTGGTCATCACCAAGGACAAAACACCGCCCGCCGCGGAGGTGCGCACGCCCTTTTCCGCGCCGGAAGTCGTCCAGGCCTGGCAGAAAGGCACGCTCACCAACAGCCAGGCCGAGGCGCTGAACCGCCTCGTGCAGGCCGGGCTGCTGCCGAATCATCTGAAAGACATCCCCGAAGCCGCCAAGCTGGTGGCACGCTATCGCGAGGTGGAGGCAAAGCTGCCCGCGCCCACCCGCGTGCCCGGCGTCATCGAGGCAGATGCCAAGGACGCGCCGCTCTTTGTCCGTGGCGACCACAAGCAGCCCGCCGCTTTGGTGCCTCGCCATTTCCTGGATGCGCTGGATCCCCTGCCCTTCAATTCGCCCGGCAGTGGCCGCCTTCAGCTCGCCGAGCACATGGCGGACATGAAGAACAATCCGCTGACCGCGCGCGTCATCGTCAACCGCCTGTGGCACCATGTGTTTGGTCGTGGTATCGTGGCCAGCGTGGATAACTTCGGCAAGCTGGGGGACCTGCCCACGCACCCCGAGCTGCTGGACTTCCTCGCCCAGCGCTTCATCGCCAGCGGCGGCGACATCAAGGCCATGCTGAAACTCATGGTCACTTCCAGGGCCTTCCAGCGCAGCGCCCATGCGGCAGACGTCGCCATGCAGAAAGACCCGGAAAACAAGATGCTCAGCCACTGGAGCATCCACCGCCTGGAAGCCGAGGCCATTCGCGACTCTATCCTCACGCTCACCGGCAAGCTGGAGCCCGAGATGTATGGCGAACCCGCGGGCAGCGGCCAGACACGCCGCAGCGTGTACGTTCGCGTGGTGCGCAATGCGCTGGACCCCTTCCTCACCACCTTTGATTCACCCGTCCCCTTTGCCACCCGTGGCAAGCGCGACACCACCAATGTGCCCGCGCAGTCGCTCACCCTGCTCAATGACAACAACGTCATCCGCTGGTCCCGAGAGTGGGCTCTACGCTCCGGCAAGGTCTCACCCGAGGAGCGTGTGAAGCAGATGTTTCGCGAAGCCTTCGCCCGTGAAGCCACAGCGGATGAAGTGAAGCAGAGCCTGGCCTATCTCGCCTCCTTGCAGCAGGAAAACAACGAGCGCGCCCAGGAACTGGCCTTTCAGGAGCAGCAGGCCTCCGAGATCAGCAAACAGATGGCCGCCATCCTCGATCCCGCACGGCAGAAACTGCAATCCGAACGCAAGCTGCCCGCCGCACCGGTCAATACCCCCGAACCTCTGGCCGAGTGGACCTTCGACAAAGACGGAAAAGACACCAAGGGCCGCATGAATCTGGAGCTCACCGGCACCGCGCACATCGAAAAAGGCGCGCTCGTTCTGGATGGCAAATCGATGGCCAAGACCGGCTCCCTGCCCAAGCCCGTGAAGACGAAAACGCTCGAAGCCTGGGTGATGTTGGACAACCTCGCGCAACGAGGCGGCGGCGTCATCACGCTGCAGCACAAGGACGGCGGCCAGTTTGACTCCATTGTCTTCGCGGAGAAAACGCCGCAGCACTGGGTGGCAGGCAGCAACTTCTTTGATCGCAGCGAGCTTTTTGAAGGCAGCGCCGAAACCGAGGCCACCACCCGCCCCGTGCACGTGGCCGTGGTGTATCAGCCCGACGGAACGATCTCCGGCTACCGCGATGGCAAGCCCTACGGCCGCACCTACCGCAAAGCCCCAGCCGCCACCTTCGAGGCCGAAGCCTCCCAGGTCCTCCTGGGCTGCCGCCACGGCTCCCCTGCTGGCAACAAAGGCCTCACCGGCCGCATCTTCCGCGCCCGCCTCTACGACCGAGCGTTGACGCCTGAAGAAATCTCACAAACCGCCCGCATCGAATCCAGCAGCATTACCGAAGCCGACATCATCGCCACCCTCACCGCCGAGCAGCGCGTGCAGCTCTCCAAGCTGAACCTCAAACGCAAGGACCTCACCCCCAAGATCGAAGCCTTGCGCGCCATTGCAGGAGACGACGTGGAGCTTCAGGCGTGGACGAGTTTCGCGCAGTCCCTCATCAACCTGAAGGAGTTCATTTATCTGCAATGAATACGCTTTCACAGTCTGCGCCAGCGTCCTGGAATCGGAGCGAAGCGGAGATAGACAACCAAAGGTTGCCCGGAGGGAGAGCGAAGCCAATCAATGCTCCAGTCCTCTGGAGCTTTCGAAGATCCCCCGGGTTGTGCACAGCTTCAGCGGGTTGTAGCACTACAAAACAGCCAAACCTCCCTCGAATTGAATCACCACTCGAACTTCACCGGAAAATCCGGGCAGAGCTTGGACTTCGTCGCGTCAGGCTCATCATGGCGGTAAAACTTCATGTTTCCATCCTCGTCACAAAACCACACCTCTTCCGCGCCACGAGCAAAGTAGAGCTGCATCTTGCCCATCATCTCGACAACACTGTTCGAGTAGGATCTGATCTCGACACAAATCTCGGGCGCAATAGGCATCGAGGCAGATCGGCGATGAGGCTGGAGCCGGTCAGTGGAAACCCATGCGACATCAGGAACTTTAACGCCGTCGGAGGTTTCGACAGCACACTCAGTGATGACGCGGCCTTCAGGCAGTGCATCAGCAAGTCGGCGAGCGATCTCAGATTGAAAACCACCATGCCAGTTGGATGCGGGACTCATGACGATCTGGTTGAAGCGGTTGGTTTCAATCTTGTACGGCAGGTCCTGCAGAGTGCGGTCTTCGCAAATTTCTTTCCACGTGCGCATGGCTCAAAGATGACCTCACGCCCGATTTCCCGCAACATTCATTTCTCGCTTTCATGAAATCCCCCCTTTCCCGCCGCGCCCTCCTCTCCCGCGCCTCCACCGGCTTCGGCATGGCAGCACTTGCAGGTCTCATGCAGGAACAGGCGCTCGCAGACATGCCGCTTGTGCATCGCGCGAAGAAATTCGCTCCGAAGGCCCGCAGCGTGATCTTTCTCTACATGAGCGGCGGCGTGTCTCACGTGGACTCATTCGACCACAAGCCGCTGCTCACGAAGTACGCAGGGCAGCCGATGCCGGGCGCGGTGAAGAAGACGCAGTTCAACAACAACGGCACGGTGCAGCCTTCCCACTGGGAGTTCAAACCACGTGGACAGTCGGGGCTGGAGGTGAGTGAGCTGTTTCCGCAGATCGGCGGCGTGGCAGACGAGCTGTGCATGCTCCGCGGCATGACGGCGAAATTCAGCGAGCATGCGCAGGGAAATTTCTTCATGCACACCGGCTTTCCTTTCCTGGGCTACCCAAGCGCAGGAGCATGGACGAGCTATGGCCTCGGCACGGAGTCGCGGGATCTTCCCGGCTACATCGTGCTGCAAAGCGGCGGGGCATCCACCCCGCACGGCGGCGTGGGGCTCTTCAGCAATGGCTTCCTGCCTGCGCAGCATCAGGCCAGCATCGTGAAGGCGGATGAAGCCGAGGCGGTGGCAAACATCCGCCCGCGCCAGTCGCAGGGAATGCAGCGCAAGCAGCTCGACTTCATCGGCAGCATGGACCGCCGCTTTGTCAGCACCACGCAGCACGACATGCACATCGAGGCCGCGATTTCAAACTACGAGATGGCCTGGCGCATGCAGTCCGCCGTGCCGGACCTCTGCGACATCAGCGGCGAGACCGAGGCAACCAAAAAGCTCTACGGCCTGGACGATCCCGAGCCAAAGAAAGCCGCCTATGCGCGGCAGTGCCTTCTCGCACGGCGTCTGGTGGAGCGCGGCGTGCGCTTTATTGAGCTGAGCACGCTGGCCTACAATGTCGGCGGCGGCAACGGCGCGAACCCCTGGGACCACCACAGCGCCATCGTGGAAGGCCACGGCAAGATGGGAAATCAGATCGACCAGCCCATCGCAGCGCTTCTCAAAGACTTGCGCGCCCGCGGCCTGCTGGACAGCACGCTCGTCGTCTGGGCCGGTGAGTTCGGCCGCACGCCTTTCGCGCAAGGCAGCAATGGCCGCGACCACAACCCCTACGGCTTCACCGTCTGGATGGCCGGCGGCGGTGTGAAAGGCGGCCACGTGCACGGCGCGACGGACGACTTCGGCTACAACGCCGTGGAAGGCATCTCCACCGTCTATGACCTCTGGGCCACCGTCCTCCACCTCATGGGCATCGACCACGAACAGCTCACCTATCGTTTCAGCGGACGAGATCTTCGCCTGACGGATGTACATGGAAATGTGCTCAAAGACATCATCGCCTGATGAATCCCCTTCTCTCACGCCGTCAGCTCCTCGCCAATGCCTCCACCGGCTTTGGCATGGCCGCGCTTGCAGGACTGATGCAGGCCGAGTCTCCCGTGCACCGCGCAAAGCGTTTCGCGCCGAAGGCCCGCAGTGTCATCTTCTGCTACATGAGCGGCGGCGTTTCGCACCTGGACTCGTTTGATCCGAAGCCGCTGCTGGAGAAGTACGCCGGACAGGCCATGCCGGTGGCGGTGCAGAAGACGCAGTTCAACAACAACGGCACGGTGCAGCCTGCGCACTGGGAGTTCAAACGCCGCGGCCATAGCGGCATGCCTGTGAGCGAGCTCTTCCCTCACATGGCCACGCTGGCGGATGAGATCTGCGTCATCCGCAGCATGACGGCGAAGTTCAGCGAGCATGCTCAGGGCAATTTTTTCATGCACAGCGGCTTCCCATTTCTGGGTTATCCCAGCGCGGGGGCGTGGGCCAGCTACGGCCTCGGTACGGAGTCGCGCGATCTGCCCGGCTACATCGTACTGCAAAGCGGCGGCGCCACGGTGCCGCATGGCGGTGTGGGCGTGTTCAGCAATGGCTTCCTGCCCGCGCAGCATCAGGCCAGCATCGTGCAGGCCGACAAAGAAGACGCGGTGAAAAACATCCGCTCCTATCAGTCCCGCAGCTCCCAGCGCCGCCAGCTTGATTTCATCGGCTCCATGGATCACCGCTTTGCCAGCATGGCGCAGCATGACGTGCATGTGGATGCCGCCATCGCGAACTACGAGATGGCCTGGCGCATGCAGTCCGCCGTGCCGGAACTGTGCGACATCTCCGGCGAGACCGAAGCCACCAGAAAGCTCTATGGCATGGACGGGCCCGACGACACGCGTACCGCGTATGCCCGCCAGTGCCTCCTCGCACGACGCCTCGTGGAGCGCGGCGTTCGCTTTGTGGAGTTGAGCTGCCTGCCGCAAACACTTGGCGGCGGCCAGGCGGCGAACCCTTGGGATCAACACGGGCAGATCAAAAAAGGCCACGGCAACATGGCCTATCAGGTGGATCAGCCCATCGCCGCATTGGTCAAAGATCTCAAATCACGCGGACTTCTGGACAGCACCCTCGTCATCTGGGCCGGCGAATTTGGCCGCACGCCCTTTGCCCAGGGCACCGATGGCCGCGACCACAACCCCTACGGCTTCAGCCTTTGGATGGCCGGCGGCGGCATCAAACCCGGTCACATCTACGGCGCCACGGATGACTTCGGCTACCACGCCGTGGAGGGCGTCAGCACCGTCTATGACCTCTGGGCCACGGTGCTGCATCTCATGGGGATTGATCATGAACAGCTCACCTACCGCTTCAGCGGAAGAGATCTGCGCCTCACCGATGTGCATGGAAATGTGCTACGGGATGTGATCGCGTAGGCGCTGCTCCAATAGAAATTCAGGAGCCGTTCGGCGGAGGCTGGAGGATCAGCCTCCCTACCAGCGCTGGGCATGCGAACGCCCAGCGCAAGGTAGGGCGGGCTGTCCTCAGCCCGCCGTCGGCGGAGCCCGGCATGCTCGCTTCTCAAAGAGCTGCGAGATGTGATTCGCGTAGATGGGCGTAGGACGGTCGTGGCGACAGCCCGCCCGTCCATCAGCGCACCGCAAACCCCACAGTCTGCGAACGTCCTCGCAGTCGGGCGGTTTGGCGAAGAGCACGCCGAAGGCATTGCAATGCCTTCGACGCCAAACACACCCAACCTACAGCCGGAGAGCAACTACACCTCCAGCTTCCAAGGCCCACGATACTCACGTGTGAGCAGCTTCGCGGCATCTGCATCGCCCAAAATTTCCTCCTTCACGGGGTCCCACTTGATGGAGCGGTTCACGAGGAAGGAGATGAGCGCGAGGTGACCAGGCGTGGCGCTGTGATGCGCGGTTTCCACCGGGGTGACGGTGGGCTGGCGGCTCTTCACGCAGTCCAGGAAGTTGCGGTGGTGGCCCTTGGTCTCGTAGAGGCGGGTTTTGATGACGTCGTCTCCCAGCTTCGGTGCCTTGGCCACTTCGATGACCTCGCTGTTCGGATCCTTGTCGTCTTTGCGTTTCTTGACGATCTGCTTGAACGCCGGATTGGAGCAGTCATACGCGCCCCCGCGGTTCACATACACCCAGCCGTCCGAGCCGATCCACTTGGTGCCCATCTTGATGTCGTCATGGCCGCCGGCGATTGTCATCGCAATATCACCCGCATACTTGGCTTCGGCACGGTACTTGGTCGCCGTGTTCCAGATGTCCGTGCGCGGCGGCATGTCCACCTGGATGGGGCTGACCTCCATGGGGCCGCTGCTGTCCATGCCCATGCCCCAGTGCGCGATGTCGCAGTGGTGGCCCACCCAGTCCAGAAGCTGGCCGCCGCCGATGTTGTAGTCCCAGCGCCAGTTCTTGTGCACGCGGCACTCGATGTAGTCCTGCATCGCCGCCGGACCGATCCACATTTCATAATCCAGCTCCGCAGGCGGCGGCGTCACGCTGCGCTTGTCCTTCGTGCCGGCAAAGTCATTGTGTCCAGCAGGCAGGCCCACGTGCACTTCTTTGAGCTTTCCAATGAGGCCGTTGCGCACGATCTCCGCGCCGATGCGGAAGTTGTCCTCGCTGCGCTGCCAGGAACCCGTCTGCCAGATGCGCCCGTGCTTTTGCACCGCCTTCACAATCGCCTGCTGCTCCGCGATGGTGCGTGCCAGCGGCTTCTCGCCGTAGATGTCCTTGCCGTTCTTCGCCGCCTCGATGGCGGTGAGCGCGTGCCAGTTGTCCGGCAGAGCGAGCATCACCGTGTCGATGTCCTTGCGGGCCATCACCTCGCGATAGTCATGGTAGGGCTTGCAGTCCTTGTTCTTGTAAGCGCCGTTGATGGTGTCCAATGCCTTCTGCAGATTGCGTTTGTCGATGTCACAAGCAGCCACGATCTGGCAGTCCTGCTCCTGCAAAAATTTGGCGGTGTTGCCCGGCCCCATCATGCCCCAGCCAAACACGGCCATCGTGATCTTGTTGGAGGGCGCATTCTGTCCCAGCACACTGGCCGGAATGATGGTGGGAAAGCCGATGGCGGCGGCAGACTTGGTGAGGAACTGACGACGGGAGGAAACAGGAATGCGTTTCATGGGAGTGGGTTGGGCTGACGGAAGAGAGTTTTAAACGAAACCTGAAGGGCAAGTCCAGCCGCAAAATGCGGGGAAGCATACAGCGAGACATTTCCGATGTTTTGGGCAGGATGGGGACCAGAGACCCTGCGGGAGCGCTCGCCCGCAGACTAGAGTGTCTGTCGTGCTTCCTAGCAGCTCGTGGGCACCCGCTGGGCCAGCTTTACGGTGTGGGGGATGGCGCCGATCACAAACCCAAGGCAGTCCACCGCGCCTTGGGGCTTTCCAGGCAGGGCAATGACGAGGCTGCGCTCCACAACTGCCGCGAGGCAGCGGGAGAGAATGGCGTTCGGGGTCAGCTCGAGCGACTTCATGCGCATGAGTTCGCCGAAGCCGGGGATCTCCACACGCATGATCCCACGAATGGCCTCCGGGGTGACATCGCGCTCGGCGATGCCGGTGCCGCCGGTGGTAAGAATGAGCGCGCAGCCTTGGGCGGAGAAAGAACGGATCGCGTCCTGCAAGCGCTGCAGATCATCTGGGACAATGGCTTCAGCAGCAACATTCCAGCCGTAACCTGCCGCCGCCGCTCTCAGGGCCGGACCGCCCAGATCCTCATAAACTCCCTGGCTGGCCCGGTCAGACACCGTGATGATGCCTACCTGCATCTGAGATGCACCGCCGTTTGGATGTGAATGAGGATCAGGCAAGCGAGGCGGGATTACTGAGCCTGGGGCTTGGTGGTGTCCTGGGCTTTGTCGCCCGTCTTGGCCGCCGTGGTAGGCTTGTGGTCAAGCTCAAGGAGATCGCGCAGGATGTGGATGGTCTCCAGCTTCACCGGCTCGATACCATAGGGGAACTTGGCTCCGTCGCTGCTGTTTTCGTCATCCTTGGAGGCGGTGCGCATGCCGGAGTTCATCTCCTTGGTAAAGGCAGACTCAGGCACCAGATCGGGCTTGTCCACGTTGTCGAGGGTGAGGTGGTAGGTCTTGAAGCCAGCGTCCTTGATGCGTTCGGCCACTTCCTTGGCGCGCTGGGCACGTTCCTCGTTCTGCTTGTCGCGACGGGCTTCAGTGTCCAGGCGCTCCTTCTCGCGCTCCTGCAGGTTCAAAGTAACCGTGTTGCGGTCAATTTTGTCCTTCAGGCGCTTGGACTCCTCCACCACGTTCTGGAACTCTGGATTGGTGGCGAGTCTGCTCTTCACGCGTGCATTGATCTCTTCAATCGGGAAAGGGTCCTTGCGGAATAGGGGGTATTTGCGCGGCGGGATGGTGTCATAGGGCAGCGGGTTTTCAGCGGAGGACTCGCCAATGTCGAGCACGTCGCGGATGGAAGGCAGCGGCACATCGGCCTCCACACCTTTGAGCTGGGTGGAGCCACCCGCGATGCGGTAGAACTTCTGAATGGTCACCTTAAGGTCACCAGCGCCTTTTTTGTCGCTGAAGAAGGGCATGTAGCGCTCCACGGGGAGGATGGTCTGCACCGTGCCTTTGCCGAAAGAGGACTTGTCTCCGACGATGAGTGCGCGGCGATAATCCTGCAGGGCAGCAGCGAGAATTTCCGAAGCGGAGGCGGAGGCCTTGTTGGTGAGGACGATCATGGGGCCGTCATACACGGGCTTCTCGTTTTCGCAGTCACGCCAGGTGATGCTGCCGCGCCAGTCTTTGGCCTGCACCACGGGTCCGGCAGGAATGAAGAGGCCGGTAAGCTTGATCGCTTCATCGAGCGAGCCACCGCCGTTGTCGCGGAGGTCGAGCACAAGGCCGTCGATCTTCTCCTTCATCAGGCGGCGCAGCAGGCGCTCCACGTCCGCACTGGTGCTGACGGTGCCGTTGTCCATGTCGGCGTAGAAGTTGGAAAGGTTGATCCAGCCGACCTTGAGGGTCTTGCCAAGATCAGGAGGCGTGACGAGGAGTTCGGCGTTGGCGAGCTTTTCTTTGAGCGGGACTTTGTCGCGCACGATGGAGATGATCTTGTTGCCGGAAGGATCGTCAGCGGGGACGATCTTGATGCGCACGGTGGATTTCTCCTCCCCGCGGATCATGTCCACGATCTTCTGCAGCTTGAGGTACTTCACATCGACGAATTCGTCATCGCCCTGGGCGACGGCGATGATGCGGTCGTTGAGCTTGAGTTCGCCCTGCTTGTCAGCCGGGCCACCCACGACGATGCCCTGGATCTCAGCGCCATCGTCCTTCTGGCCGAGAAGCGCGCCGATGCCGACGAGCTGGTGCTGCATGTGGATCTTGAAGTTGTCCGCCTCATCGGTGCTCATGTACTCCGTATGCGGGTCGTAGGCGGTGGCGAGGCTGGAGAGGAAGAAGTTCACGACATCCTTGGTGTCGTTTTCCTCGATGCTCTCAAGCAGGCGGGTGTAGTCCTTGAGGACGCGCTCCTTCGGCGTCAGGTCTTTGTCGTCCTTGCCTTTCTTGGCGTCAGTCTTGGCAGCGACCTTCGGAGCATCTTCATTCGGCTTCTGCGGGGCTTGCACTTTGTCAGCCTCAGGCGTGGCCGGAGCATCCGTTTTGGCCTCGGCTGTGCCAGCGGCTTTTTTCGCGGCGGCTTTCTCAGCCTTCTTCTTTTCATCGCGAGCGCGGGTCTCATCGGCGATGCGTTCCGCCAGAAGATTGTCTTCAATGATGTCCAGCCAGAGCTTGTCCTGAGCGGCCTTGTCCTTGGGCCAGGGGGCCTTGTCGCGCTTGATCTCGATGGTGCGCTTTGAGTCAAAGGTGAACTTGTTGGAATCCAGCGCCTTCTTCAGGAAGTCCACGCGCTCTTTGACGCGCTCCTTGTAAATGTCGTAGATCTCGATGGCGGGGCTGATGTTGCGCATGAGCACATGGTCATCCAGCGTGGTCTCATACTTGTCCTTAAAGCCGGCCACATCCTGCTCGGTGAAGAAGATGTGCTTGAAGTCCAGCATGTTCAGATAGTTGTGCAGCATCTCGCCAGACACCTTGTCGTCAAAGTCCTGCTTCGAGTAATGGTGGTTCTGCAGCATGTAGGCCACATGCATGGCCACCTGGCCAAAATTGGTTTCCGCTTGCGCCGAGGGAATGAGGAGCGCGAGGGCGGTGGCCGCTGCCGCGACGGGGGTGAGTAAATAGCGAGTCATGGTGGGGGTCGTCCAGATCTATAACGAACCTCGCGGTGCGTTTTGCGTTCAGATTTTGCCTTTTCTGGGTTGAAATGTCCAACTCTTTCCCGTCTTTCGCCAGTCCTATGCCAGAAATCTCCACTTACACAGGCGGCATCGCCGCCACCAATGGCCACCTGATCACCTTGCCAGGGGGCACCCTGCTGGTGGATGCCCCTGAGGGGATAGGCGCATGGCTTAAGCGGCAGAATGTCAAAGTGGATGCCCTGTTCCTCACCCACCAGCACTTTGACCACGTGCTGGATGCCGCCGCCGTGAAGGCCGAGCATGGATGCCGGGTCTACTCCTTCGCCCAGTATTCGCGCGAGCTGACACTGGAGATTCTCTACGGTGCGGTCACAGGCAGCCCCTTCTCTGTTCCGCCCTTCGTAGCGGACGAAATCCTCGAAGGAAAAAACGAACTCGAGCTCCTCGGCGAGACATGGAAGCTCTACCACGTGCCAGGGCATTCGCCAGACAGCCTCTGCCTCCACCTGCCCTCCCAAAATCTGCTCTTCGGCGGTGATGTGCTCTTTCTGGACAGCGTCGGGCGCACCGATTTCCCCAATGGCTCCGGCGCGCTGCTGCTCAGCGGCATCATCAAGAAGCTCTTCGTGCTGCCAGATGCCACCCGCGTCTTCCCCGGCCATGGCGACGACACCACCATCGGCCGCGAGCGGATGGAAAACCCCTACCTCACCTGATGCCACAATCATTCCATGACCTGACCTTCGATCAGCTCCGCGAGCAGATCGTGGCCGCAGGCCTGCGCCCCGCCCATGCGGGCACGCTGTGGAATACGCTGCACTTCCGTGCCATGGCCGATCCCCTGGCCCGCGAAGATCTCCCTCCGCCGCTGCGCAGGTGGCTCACGCAGGTGCTCGGCGACGGCTCCTGGATGCTCGATGTCCCGCCCGTCTCAGTGGACACACCGAGTGGCGACGGCCTCACGCACAAGTTCCTCCTGCGCATGGCAGATGGTCAGGAGATCGAGACCGTGATCATGGGCTACACCGGACGCCACACCGCCTGCATCAGCACCCAGGCCGGGTGCGCCATGGGCTGCGTCTTTTGTGCCACCGGGCAGATGGGCTTTGTGCGCCACCTGCGTCCCGGCGAAATCGTGGCCCAGGTGCTGCATGCGCAGCGCAGTGTGCGCGCCAAGGGTGAAAAGGGCCTCCGCAATCTCGTCTTCATGGGCATGGGCGAGCCGCTGCACAATTACGACTCCGTGATGACCGCCCTGGACATCATCTGCGACACGCGCGGACTGAACATCGGCCCCAGCAAGATCAGCGTCTCCACCGTCGGCGTGGTCCCGGGCATCCTGCGTCTGGCGGCGGAGAACCGCCCCTACAACCTCGCCGTGAGCCTGCATGCCGCAACGGAGGAGGAACGCGCCAAACTCATCCCCGCCAACCAGCGCTGGCCGCTGGCCGAACTCATGGCCGCCTGTCGCAGCTACAATGCGCAGACGGGCCGCCGCATCTTCTTCGCCTGGACCTTGATCGACGGTGTCAATGACACCCCCGAGCATGCCCGGCGCATCGCCGATCTGCTCCAGGGCCTGGACGCGCACATCAATCTCATCCCGCTCAACCGCACGGATGGCTACACCGGCGAGGAAAGCAGCGACAGCGCCGCCGACACCTTCCACCGCATTCTGCAGGATGCCGGCTTCCCCTGCACCATCCGGCAAAGGCGAGGCATCGATGTCGCGGCGGGCTGTGGTCAGCTCAAGGCGGCAAAGAGGGAGAGGCGGAAGCTGGTGGCCTGATGAACTCCCGGTGAAGCCGGCGTGAAATCATCTCCATAAATGGAGCAGCACTTGCTGTTGTCTGGGAAAGAGTATCCTTGGGCCAGTCATGTCCGCTCGCATTTTCCTTCTGAATCTGTTCGCCTGCCTGTGGTGCGGCCTCATGCTGGGTCTGCGCTTTCATCTGGCCGGGCACCTCCACTACGCCTTCATGATGTGGAACCTCTTTCTGGCGGCCATACCACTGGGACTGAGCCTGGGGCTGCGCAGGATCAACAGCCTCGTGTTTGCGCTGCCGCTGCTGGCGGTGTGGCTGCTGTTTTTTCCGAATGCACCCTACGTCCTCACGGACCTGCTGCATCTGAATGAGACCCACTCCCCCGTGCCCAAATGGCTGGACCTGCTGATGCTGCTTTCGTTTGCCATCGTGTCGCTGTGGTTCGGCTTTCAGTCCATGCACATCGTGCAGCATTGGTTTGCACGGAAGTTTTCTCACGCGACGGCCTGGTGCGTCACGGTCGGCACTTTGGGGCTGAGCGGCTTTGGTGTTTACCTCGGCCGCTTTGACCGCTGGAATAGCTGGGACCTGGTGCACAGGCCCTTTTCACTGCTGGGCCGCATCGCCGGCTACATCCTGCATCCGCTGGCAAACACGCGCACCTGGGGCTTCACGCTGGGCTTTGGCACCCTGCTCATTCTTGCCTACCTGTTCTGGTTCTCTGCCACGCATGATCACCGCCGGGAGGATTGAATGGTGTCCCACTACGATCCCAGCCATGACCACCTGCTGCTCTTTGATGGCGTCTGCCATCTCTGCGACAACAGCGTGAAGTTCATTCTGAAGCGCGATCCAGGAGGCAAAATCAAATTCGCGCCCATCCAAAGCGCGCTGGGCAGCAGGCTCTACACGGAGCATGGCCTCGATCCCGCCGCACCGAATGCGATGCTGTTTATCACTCCGCGCGGCGCATTCAAAGCCAGCGACGCCGCCCTCGAAATCGCCCGCACACTCGGCGGCGTGTGGAAGCTCGCGCTTGTCTTCAAACTCCTGCCTAGTGTCCTGCGCGATGCCGCCTACTACATCATTGCCCGCAACCGCTACCGCTGGTTCGGCAGGGATGATGCGTGCATGATGCCGACGCCGGAACTGAGAGCGCGCATGCTGGAGTAGTACGATAGACACTCCTGTCTGTCGCTCAGCGCTCCCTCGGACACACACCAGCTTCAGTGCGCCGCATGGCAAAGGACGTGTTTGAAACACCAACTGAACGACTAAGCGCATGCTCCGTGGAGCGCGGAATTTATTCCGCAGAACGTCGCAAACACCCACAGGCCAGAAACACGGCTTCCAATAGGTGGCAAGCACGAGCATGCTGAGGAGCGCCAGTGGCGTAGCAGGTGTGAGTGAAAGTGGAAGGCGGAGTTGCTGGAGGCAGCGGAGTTCTGCGGAATGAATTCCGCGCTCCAAAAGCGCTTTGGCCCGCGACGTTGCAACAGGTTTCAAACACGGCCTAGCGCGCTCGCGCACATCGCTTCGCTGATCAGGCACCGAATGGCCACTCGCACACCAGAGGTGTTTTCCAGCACTGATCGACTTGCTGGAGTGCCCATCGTACTTCTCCCTCGCAAACCCTGCACACCCCGTGCTAGGATTGCCAATGCCGCAAGCATCCCCCACCCCGACCACCACCCGTGAACGACTTGGCTTTGTACGTGTCGCCGCCGTCTCCGCGGAACTGGTGCTGGGAGATGTGGCGAAGAATGTCACGATCCTCGCACGTGAAGCCCGCACGCTGGCGCAGCGCGGCTGCCGCCTGGCCGTCTTCCCGGAGCTGTGCCTCACCGGCTACTCCTGCGCGGATCTGTTTCATACCAATGCTCTTCTGGCTGCCGCTGTGAAGGGCCTGGCCGACCTCGTGGAGGCCACACAAGATCTCCCCTGCGTGTTGGTGGTGGGCCTGCCGCTGCGGGTGCAGGACAGGCTTTACAACGTGGCGGCGGTGCTGGCCAAAGGTCGTCTGCTTGGATTGGTGCCAAAGACTTATCTGCCCAATTCAGCGGAGTTTTATGAACGCCGCTGGTTCTCGCCTGCCCACACGCTGAACCTTTCAACCCTGCGCCTGAACGACCAGGATGTCGCCATCGGCACAGACCTCGTTTTTGAAGTGCTGGATGTCCCGGGCTTCGTGCTCGGAGTGGAGATCTGCGAAGACTTGTGGACGGTGATCCCGCCCTCAAGCCACCTCGCGCTCGCGGGAGCCATGCTGCTGGCCAATCCATCCGCGAGCACGGAAGTGCTTGGCAAGGCCCCGTATCGCCGCCACCTCGTGGCACAGCAGGCGGCTCGCTGCCTGGCGGCTTATATCTATTCGGGAGCGGGTGCCGGTGAATCGACCACCGATGTGGTTTATTCGGGACATGGACTCGTGGCGGAAAATGGCAACCTGCTGGGCGAGACCGAACGCTTTTCCTTCGAGACTCGCAGCGTCGTCGCGGACGTGGATCTGCAGCTGCTGGCGCATGAGCGCCTGAAGAGCACTTCCTTCCGCGATGAAGCGGGAAGCATCGGTTTCCGCCGTGTGGCCTTCAGCATTGGTGCGGCTCTCGGCGGCGATGACAGGCTGCAGCGCCCGCTCTCGGCGCATCCGTTTGTGCCTTCGGCCAAGGCGGACCGCGCTGCGGTATGCGAAGAAATCTTTGCCATCCAGGCCACGGGACTCGCACGCCGTTTGAAACAAGCACGCGCCAAGACCGCCGTGCTGGGACTCTCCGGCGGTCTGGACTCCACTCTGGCGCTGCTGGTGATGCTGGAGGCCATCAAACGTGCTGGCATGCCGCTGAGCTCGGCACTGACGATCACCATGCCGGGCTTTGGCACCACCTCGCGCACGAAGGGCAACGCCGAGAAGCTGGCCGAGGCACTCAATGTCGAGCTGCGCAGCATCTCGATCACGGATGCGGTGAGGCAGCACTTTGCGGACATCGGCCATTCGGAGCATCAGCACGATACGACGTATGAAAACTCGCAGGCCCGTGAGCGCACGCAGATCCTCATGGATGTGGCCAACAAAACCGGCGGCATCGTCATCGGCACCGGCGATCTCTCCGAGTCGGCGCTGGGCTGGTGCACCTTCAATGGCGACCACATGTCCATGTACCACGTGAACGTGGGCGTGCCAAAGACGCTGGTGCGCTACCTCATCGAATGGTGCGCTGAAGGCCCCTTCGCGGCCAAAGCAGGAGACGTTCTGCGCGACATCGCAGACACACCGATCTCCCCGGAGCTGCTGCCGCTCGCGGCGGATGAATCTCTGCAGCAAAAGACCGAGGACACCGTCGGGCCGTATGAGCTGCATGACTTTTTCCTGTTCCACTTCGTGCGTCATGGCAGCAACGCGGAGAAAATCCGCTGGCTCGCCGCGCAGGCATTTGCCAGCCGCTACGACGAGGAAACCATCGCGAAATGGCTGGCGCTGTTCTTCAAACGCTTCGCCCAAAACCAGTTCAAACGCTCCAGCGTGCCGGATGGCCCCAAGGTCGGCTCCGTGGCCCTCTCGCCACGTGGCGACTGGCGCATGCCGAGCGATTATGCGGGTGACTTGAACTCCTAAAACAAACGCAACGTCATGAAATCCTTCCTCGCCTTCCTCTGCCTGCTCCTCTGCACCTGCTCGCGCAGCAACAAACTCATCATCGGCACGGACGCCACCTACCCACCGTTTGAGTTTGGTGAAAAATCCGGCGAGCTTGCCGGAGTGGACATCGAGGTGGGGAAAGAGATCGCCAAGGCGCTGGGACGCGAGGTGGAGTTTCGCAACATCAACTTCGACGGCTTGATCACCGCGCTGCGCACCGGTTCCATCGACCTGGTGATCTCCTCCATGTCCACCACGCCGGAGCGGCGCCAGTCGATCGATTTCTCCGAGCCCTACGTGAAGACCGGACTGGCCGTTCTGGCAGCGAAAGACTCCACCATTCAAAACGCCGCTGATCTGAAGGCCCCCGGCCGCAGGATCGTCGTGCGCCTCGGCACCACTGGAGAAAGCTGGGCACGAGAAAACCTCAAGGACGCCAAAATCATCGCCCTTGATGCCGACGTTTCCTGTGTGATGGAAGTGGTGAACGGAACCGTGGATGCGTGGATTTATGACCAGGTCTCCATCATGATCTACCACTCCAAGCATGCCGAGAAAACTCGCGCGCTGCTGGCTCCGCTGCGCGAAGAGGTGTGGGCCGTGGGACTGAAGAAGGGCAACGAAGAACTGAAGGCCAAGGTAAACGAAGTCATCCAGCGCATGCGCACCGACGGCACCTTCACCAAGCTGGCCGAGCGCTTCATGGCCAAGGAAAAGAAGATGATGGAAGACCAGGGCCTGCCCTTTGTGTTTGAGCTGAAATAAGCACAAGCCGACCTCGTTCGGAGTGCGGTCGCGAAGTGAGGCACGAACGCAGCTACCGCTTTCCGACGTGAGGAAAACGGCAGCGAACGACCATTCGAATACGCGAGCGGGAGCGCGCAGTCACTCGCAAGCGCGGTCAGCTCTCGCAGGTCAGGAGTCGTCCGAAAGCGGTAGCTGCGCTCATTCTTCGCTGCGCGACCGCACTCCAAATAATCCCGGCTACTTCGCCAGCTCAAAGCCTTCTGGCTTCAGCCCTTTCTGAAAGCCGCCGAAGCCGTACATCGTGGGCTTGTATTCACCCACGATGCTCACGTCGGCCTTCTCCGGCACCTCCAGTCCGAGGCCCCAGTACACGCCGTTGACCACCATGCGGCGGAGGCCTTCGTTGGTGAGGTCGGTGGCGGCGCCCATGGTGGAGGCGATGATTTTGTTTTCACTGCCGCCTTCGTTTTTCACCGTGCGCAGCCAGGCCACGGGCATCATGGGACTGTTCACGTCCTGCTCCACCTTGGCGGCGGTGGCTTTTTTGTAGCTGGCGGGTGCGGTGTCCGGCGTCATGCCCTGCAGGATCTGCCCGCGCACGAGGATGGTCGCATCCGCAGGCGGCGCAGCTTCATACACGTCGGTGTTGGCAAAGAGATCGCTCACTCCACGCAGCACGGGATGGCCGGCATTCGCGGCTTCGATGATGCCCTTCGTAGCCTCCACCTTGTGCTTGCCCCAGTGGCTCACCCAGGTCTCGCCGAGGAATTTTTTACCCCAGCCGCCGTTGTTGTTGAAATTCCACGCGGCATACGGGCTGTCCTTGGCGTAGCCGCTGAAGGCATGCGTGCTGGTGCGCAGCGCGATGATGGGCACGCCGCGGTTCACGGCGGCTGCAAACTTCCTGCTCGCGGCTTCATCCCAATGGCGGAAGCGCAGCAGCATCACAATGGCATCGGCAGAATCCAGCGCCTCCGGATGGCTGAGGCTGCCGCCTGCGGTGGGATCGATGCCCCCATCCGTGCCGAGGCTGAAAAGCACGGTGCATTTGAAGCCGTGGCGCTGGCTGAGCAGCTTGCCGAGCATGGGCATGGCCTCCTCGCTGCGGTATTCCTCATCGCCGGAAAGGAGCACGATGTGCTTTCCTTTGGCCGTGCCCGCGGGCTCATACACGACGTGGTCGGCGGCGGCGCAGAGGCTGGAGGCGGCGAACAGAGAAAAGAGCAGGTTTTTTATCATGGTGGTTGGGTGAGATTGGCGGAGGATGATCCATACGTCCCGACAAGGCCAAGCATTTCCTCGGCTCTGCGACAGGCGTATGAAGATCCAGCACCTCCCTGCCTCATCCTCCTCATGATCCCGAAATTCCCCCTCATTCTCACCCTTCTGGTTGGCGCAGTTTTCGCCTGGCTCTGGTCCACAGATCACACCTTTCGCGCTGCGAGCGTGATGCTTCTCCTGCCCCTGTACCTCCTGCTTCTCGGCCTGTGGTGGGCGCTGCACAAGAGTGGCGTGCGCCTGAAGCGGCTGGGATTGTTTATCCTCGGAGTCATCGTCATCGGGGGCGGAGCTCGCTTGCTGCTGCGCTATGAAGGCTCCGCTGACGGCTCGGCCATGCCCAGCCTGGGCTGGCGCTGGCAGAAGCAGGAAGTGCTGCCATCCCTCAAAGGGAATGCCGAGGCAGCCCCAGGCCCTTCCGCCACTCCGCCCGGAGCGGCGGACATGCCACGCTTTCTCGGCGCCAAAGGAGATGGCGTGCTGCCGGATCCTGGCTGGCAGACCGACTGGAAAGCCCACCCGCCGCGCGAGGTGTGGCGCATCAAAGTTGGAGACGGCTGGGCAGGTTTTGCGGTGGTTGGCGGCCGTGCCATCACCCAGGAGCAACGCGGCACAGAAGAGTACGTGACCTGCTATGACCTCGCCACCGGCAAGCTGCTGTGGTCTCACGCGGACGAGACTCGTTTTGATGAGCCCATGGGCGGAATCGGCCCGCGTTCCACGCCCACCGTGGATGTGCAGGAGAATGTGCTCTTCTCCCTGGGGGCCAAAGGTTTGCTCAACTGCCTGGAACTCAGCACGGGAAAAGTCCGCTGGAGCAAAGATGTGCTGAAGGACGGCGCCAGCACGAAAAGCCCCGAGTGGGGCAAGAGCGCGGCTCCGCTGCTCGTGGGAGAATACGTCGTCTGCAGCGGCGGCGACAAAGGCGAGTCACTCATCGCCTACCGTCGCAAGGACGGCCAGGTGGCATGGACCGCGGGAGAAGACGGAGGCAGCTACAGCTCTCCTGTGCTGCTCACGCTGGCAGGACGCGAGCAGATCGTGAATCTGAACGCCAACTCCGTCACGGGGCATGATCCCGCCAGCGGCGCGGTGCTGTGGAGCTTTGAGTGGCCGGGCATGTTCCCCAAAGTGGGGCAGCCAGTGCAGGTGACGCCCGAGCGCATCTTCATCACCAGCAGCTATGGCTTGAAAAGCCACCTGCTGGAGATCAAGGCGGATGCCGGTGGCAAGCTTAGCGCGACCTCAGTGTGGGAAAGCAAGGCACCGCGCACGAAGTTCAGCAGCGCCAGCGTCTTCGGCACCCATGCTTATGCGCTGGATGAAGGGACTTTCTGCTGCGTGGACCTGACCACCGGTGAGCGCGGCTGGCGCGAAGGGCGCTACGGCTTTGGCCAGCAGATCCGCGTGGGTGAGCAATGGATGCTTGTGCAGGCAGAGAAAGGCTTTGTCGCCCTGGTGAAAGCCAGCCCAGAAAAGCTGGAAGAGGTCTCACGCCTTGAAGCCCTGAGCTCGAAGACCTGGAATCCTCCCACCCTGGCAGGCCGCTGGCTGCTGCTGCGCAATGACCACGAGGCCGTGTGCTATGAAGTGCCCGCGAAGTGATGCGAGACGCAGAGATTTTCAGTCAGCTGCGGTCGGCAATGCTTTCCCCTTGGGGTGACAGTGTCGCCACTGCGGACGAGCAATGTTACAATCGGTCGAAATCAGGTCTATGGGTAACCACTCAGAGTTCAAACAGCAGGCGCCTGCCGGATCGTAGGATGGGCGTGGCGACAGCCCGCCCGTCTGCGAGCGTACCGCAAGCCACGTGGCGTACGACCATCCTCGCAGTCGGTCGGTTTGGCGGATGGAGCACTCTCGACGCCAAACACAACCAACCTACAGCCCGAGCGCCACAGCAGACCCGTTTTCAATGGCTCGTGATATTCACAAGCCACCCCTCAGCTATTGGCGCCTGCCGGATCGTAGGATGGGCGTGGCGACAGCCCGCCCGTCTGCGAGCGTACCGCAAGCCACGTGGCGTACGACCATCCTCGCAGTCGGTCGGTTTGGCGGATGGAGTATTGGAGCGTAGGAGCACTCTCGACGCCAAACACAACCAACCTACGGCCCGAGCGCCACAGCAGACCCGTTTTCAATGGCTCGTGATATTCACAAACCACCCCGCAGCTACTCCTACCAAATATGGTGGAACCAGCGGCTCACAAAGCCACGCGCGGCATCGGGCTTGATGTAGCGCAGGCCATCTCCAGAAGCCATGGATGGCAGCTGCATCGGACCTTTTTGATTGATCACCTTCATGGATTTGATCTCGATGCGCGCCACCGGGCAGTCGTTGGCATCCACCGGCATGATGGAGATGCGCTTGATGGTTTCCAGGCCGGAGACCACCTGGCCAAAGACCGTGTATTTGCCATCGATGGCGCCGTAGTTGCCCAGTGTGATGTAGAACTGGGAGCCGTTGGAGCGGCGCTCAGGATTGACCTTGTCAGAGCGGCGTGCCATGGCCACGGCTCCCACGCGGTGCCGCAGTTTGATCTCAGCGGGAACGGTCTTTTCCTCGCCACCGGTTCCCCATTTGGTCCGGGCGGATTCATCCGAGGTCAGCGGGTCGCCGGTCTGCACCAGAAAGCCTTCGATGGCGCGATGGAATGCCAGGCCGTTGTAGAAGCCGCTGTCGCATTTGTCGATGAAATTGTTCACCGTCTGCGGAGCGTCGTTTGGAAACAGCTCGATCATGACCGTTTCACGTGCACCGCCAAACGCGACCTCCATGAGCGCGATCTTGTGCACGGAGTCCTTGGCCCACAGCGAAGGATCCTCGGCACGCTGCGCCGGCAGACGCATCGGCGTATTGGAATTGTAGTTTTGGCTTGTGCCTTTCGTGGCTCCGCTCGTCCCTTTGTCCACGGACTGGAAGAGAGCCTTCTGCGCTTCTTCCGCCAGCTTGTCGATCTCCGCCGTCGAGGGAGCAGGAGTAGTCGCAGGCGCAGGTGCGGGCGAGGTCGTGGGTGCTGGAGCCAGCCCGGGCCGGAGAGTCTCCGGCGCCTTGGTCTGCTGGGCGTTTGTTGCGACGTGGAAGCCAAGGGCCAGCAGGCAGGTCAGAAGCGGGGTCTTCACTAGGCGAGCGTGTGGTTTGAATGCGGGACGGGAAAAGAAAAGCCGGGCGACTGCCACTATTTTAGCGCAGGTTTGGCGGGATGGTGGCGCTGCCGGCCGGGGCTGGGGAAACCGGGGCTGGAGCCGAGGAAGGCGCAGGTGCAGCACTAGGAGGATTCAGGCTCATGGGGGCGGACTGCTCAGCCTGCTCGGCACGGGCATTGTACTTATAATGCATGCGCGGGTTGCCGCGAGGTTTGCGTGCAGGAAGGCCCCAGGCCACATCATAAGCGTCCTGCTGCGCCACCGTCGGCGTTCTGGAGTCGTAGTGCTCAAAGGAGCACGAAGAAAGGCTGGCCGAGGCAAGCAGGGCGGCAAGAAAATAGCGCAGTGGAGTCATTGGTTTGGCTGAAGTGAGTGCTTGTTTAACCATGATAGTAGCGGGGTGGCTCTAGCTGGCAAGATCGAAGTCTTGGACCCCGGCGTATGGATTTCGTTCAGTCTCCACGCACCAAACGCACGGCCACATGCTCTGTGTCTGGCAGAATGTGTTTGCGCAATTCTATGGTAACTCCGGCGGCTCCAAACTCCTCCAGAACGCAGGCCGCCATCTCCGCCGCCAGCGTCTCGATCAGCCGGCGTGGTCGCTCCGCCGCCAGCGCCTGCAGCCGTGCGGCCACCGCCGCGTAGTCGATCGTGGCGCTGATCTCGTCGTTCATCGCCTCAAAGCGGCTGCGGACGCGCAGCACCACATCGGCCACCAGCACCTGGCTGCCGGCACGTTCCTCCTCCGGAACGCCGATGTGCGTCGTCAGCCGCAGCGCGGAAAGGTGGATCTCATCGAGGGGAGTCATAGCCGGATCATGACACAAGCTTCCGCCGCATGCACTCGTCCAAAAGAATGCGCGTGGGGATGTTCAGGTCCATCTTCAGCGCCTCCTCCAGCGGCAGCCATTGAAAGGCCTGCGCCTCCTCATTCAGCACCACCTGCGGCTGCGCCTCCGCACAGCGGGCGATGTAGTTCAGCAGCAGAAAATGAGCCGAGCGCTGAAACTCGGACGGCTCAATGCAGTCCTGCACCATCACAAATTCGATGTCCTGCAGCGTGAGAGCGGTCTCCTCCGTGATCTCACGCTCGAGCGCGGCCAGGCAGGTCTCGCCACGTTTGATTTTTCCTCCCGGGATGCCCCAGCGGTGGCTCCACTTGTGCGTGCGGATGAGCAGCATCTCGCCCTTCGCATTGAGGATGAGCGCTCCCACCGTCGGCACCGGATACGCGCTGTCTTTGCCGCTCAGGTCTCCCAGCAGCGCGGGCAGGCGGGAGAGATCCCGCACCAGCAGATCTGGCTCTGCCGTCAGCAGAGTCTCGGCGGTCTCATACCCGGTGCAGGTGGCGATGCTCAACACGCCCGCCGCTTTGCCCGCGTCAATATCATGCCGCATGTCGCCGATGAATGCGGTCTCCCCGGCGGCCATGTCCAGCTCCGCCAGCAGGGTGTGAATTTCCGAGCGTTTGTCGATGACCCCGCAGCGCAGGATTTCAAACGCATCCCGCAGCCCCAGCGCCTCCGCCTGGGCGGAGACGTGCGGCAGGGGCGCACTGCTCAGCACCACCATGCGCCTGCCCGTGGCGGCCGCGTACTGGATGAACTCCGCCGCATGCGGCAGCAGCGTCACGCCTTCATGCACATGGGGAAAATGCTCCAGGTAGAGCTGCTGCAGGCGCTCCAGCGGCACACCGGGCAGCACCTCTTCAAAAAACTCCGTGTAGGGCAGCCGAAAGCGCGCCCTGAACTCCTCACGCGTCAGCGCCACGG
Source organism: Prosthecobacter sp. (assembly GCF_044222565.1). Lineage (GTDB taxonomy): Bacteria > Verrucomicrobiota > Verrucomicrobiia > Verrucomicrobiales > Verrucomicrobiaceae > Prosthecobacter. Next base: position 114,795 of record NZ_JBGANA010000011.1, on the reverse strand, counting down.
CTCCGGCGGAGCGCAGCATGCCGTTCACGGCCTTCAGCACATTGGGCAGGTCGTCCGCCAGCGTGCCGGACCAGTCGAACAAGAGATTCCGAATCATGTGCGGACCGCCTTAGACGCTCGCACGCCCCTTTGCAAACCTTCTCCCCTTCCCCTTTCGGCTCACCGCCGCCGGCGCAGCAGCAGCAGGCCCGCCAGCCCCAGCAGCAGCGCGCTCCCAGGCTCCGGCACGGGCACTGCCGAGGTCACAAAATCGATGGTGTAATTGATCTGATCCGTGCCCTCCTGAATCCAGAACGTGTAGTTCCCGGAAGGCAGCGGACCATCGAAACCGATGCCGCCAAACTGCGGCCCGGCATCCAGCAGGGCGAGGAGATCGGTGTAGGTATTGCCAAAGCCGTCCGTTCCGTAGCCCCAGAGAGAATTGCTCAGGTGCAGCGAGGGATCGGAGGTCTCGATGGAGCCGCCATTGGCGATGGCCATGAACGACTCATTGAGCAGGCTGCCGCTGGTGGCGGAGTAGCCCGTCAGATTGATCCCCGTGAGCGACATCCCTGCATCAATCGTGAAATTCCAGATGTCCGCATCCAGCGGCCCGGTGCCGCCGAGCGAGCCCATCGTGCCCGTGAAGATGTTGTGCCCCAGCGTCAGCGTACCCACCAGCGTGGGAGCCGCGCCGTCATCCGAGAGATCGCCATCGAAGGGCTCATTCCAGTCCAGAGCCCTCGCCGACCCACAAAGAAGGGCCGACGCTACAAGCAGGGAGAGAAAACGCGAGAAGGGCATTCTATTACAATTATATTAAATATGGTTAATATTGTCAACAAGCGTAACTCATTTCCTTTGCCGAAGTTTCCGCCCCACCCCATTTCCGGCTCGCATCGCCCGGCCACGCACGGCACTCTGGCAGGCATGCGCCCTGTGATCGCCCTTCTGGCCCTGCTGTTTCTGCCCTCCTGCGTGCACGTTTTCACCACCCGTGTGGAGTATCAGGCCACCGCGCCGGCACCGAAGGTGGGAGAGGCGGCCTTTCGGGCTGAATTCATCCCCAAAGGCACGGAATCCGGCATCGCCCTCAGCGCCATGGTGGTGGGCGGGGCCATGGTGGCAGAGGTGGGCCCCTACCAGATGCGCCTGCATGCCTTTGGCCAGCCCGGGGACCAGCAGTGGTTTGAAATCAAGAGCCTGCGCCTGACCGGTGGTGAAAAACTGGACGCGCCCATGGAGCCGCGTGGCTTTGCGGGCAGAGCGGAGTTCAAGCCCACCAAAACCGCCGCGCAAACCCGCGCCAGCCTGCTGCTCGGCCCCTACATCAAGGTGGATGCCCGAACGCAGCGTGACATCACGCTGACCGCCGAAGTGCTGGTGATGCGCCGCAGCGGACCCGCACGCGGCACCCTCAGCATCCCGCTGAAGCTCAGCAAAACCCGCCGGCGCGAGAGCACCAACGTCGTCACGGAAATAGCGCGTGACATCCGCGACCGCGACAAGCCCATCATCCCCGACGCACTGCCGCCACCGCCAGAACAGCCGTAGAGAAAAAGGATTGCCCTCCTCCCTCACGCGCCCTGCCCCACGCGCTGCTCCGCTTCAGCCCATCTTCCTCCTCCTCTTCCTCTTACTCCTCCTCCCGGAAGCGCTGCCCTAGGTGTTCCAATCCCAGAACCGGGAGGAGGAGTAGGAGCAGGACGAAGAGGAAGATTCCATGCCCCGCGCCTCCGGCAGAGGCTCAAGATGATCCTCCTCCAACACGTGAGCCGCACTTTGGCGCTGGACAGCCCGCGCCCGCTCGTCTCCAATGCCGCGCCTCCGGCTTTTCTACAAGGCCCGGGGTGATTTCTTCAAAACGCAAACGTTCAACCACACTCAATCCAATGGGCAAAATTCAATTCGGCTCCGAGGTCTACACCTGGTTCATGCAGGGGACCGGCAAAGGCTACGACAACAAGCTCGACCACATGATCAAGGTCGCCTCAGAAGCAGGCTTCACCGGCATCGAGCCGATGGTGCTGGAAATCTCCCAGAGCGCGCTCGGCTGCTCCAAGTACTGGCTCGGCCCCCAGATCGATCCCATCAAGATGAAGGATACCCTTCAGCAGTACAACATGAAGCTCTGCGGCCTCGCCCTCGTCTGCGCCTGGGACGGCGACACCGAAGCCCCCAATGAAAAAGAAGCCGCCGACTTCACCATCGACTATTTGAAGCACTTCCCCGGCGCCATGCTCGGCACCGTCACCCTGCCCTCCGGCCGCACCAAGGACCTGCAGAAGCGCCGCCTCAACGTGGCTAAAAACGTCAACGCCGTCTCCCAGCGCGCGCACGATGCCGGCCTCGTCTGCTCCTACCACCCGAACTCCCCGCCCGCATCCCTCGTCCGCACCCAGGAAGACTACGACGTCGTCCTCAGCAGCCTCGACCCCAAAGTCACCGGCTGGACCCCTGACGTCGGCCACATCATCCGCGGCGGCATGGACGTCATCGCCACGCTCAGCAAGTGGCAGCACCTCATCAACCACATCCATTACAAGGACTACTCCGGCAACGGCGCCGAGCCCTGGGCCCAGATGGGCACCGGCAAGCTCGACTTCCACAAGATCACCGAGTTCCTCGTCGCCCGCAATTACTCCGGCTGGATCATCTGCGAAGACGAAGCCCACGGCGCCGTCGACGACCCCGATGGCATCACCAAGCAGAACGGCCAGTGGTGCAAAGACAACCTGTACCCGATCGCGGGGCTGTAAGGGCTGCGCTTAGCTGATTTGGAAACGCCATCTCCTGCGAGGGGGATGGCGTTTTTGCGTTGCAGCGGATCAGCGCCAGCACAGAGTCCATCCTGGTGGGCCACGACACCCAACTTCTCATCAACTCGCCAAGTCACCGAAAGCGCCATCCATGACACCAGCCTGTCGTGCCCTCTTTGACTACGCGTCACAACACGTGACTCCCGAGGCTGTTTCAGACTACTGTCCCAGCGACCCTGGCTATGCTGACTATGTGCGGGAGTTCACGGCGATCCTCGCTTCTGGATCACCTCCGCCCACTGCGCATTTCGACATCACCGAAACCATCGGTCTGACCCGATGGCATGATCCAGAGTTGGAAGCAGATCCAATGCGCTTTCGTCGGTTCCGCACCTTCACCAACTCCGTAGGGGTTGCCATGACCACCGGCCCCAAAGGTCCCGACGAAAACATGCCTGCAAACTACTTTGCCATCAGCCTGCTCGATGACGCGCATGCCTTGCAGGACTCACACCTGCTCCAACTCCTGCCGCCTGTGTTTGCCGAACTGCATCAGAGGGTGGTCAAGACTGAGTGGTCTGCGGGTGAGTCGCCCTTCTTGCTGCTCGGACAGCTTGTGCTGGCCTTTCTGGGTTTTGCCCCTGGCATTGATGTCATCCGCATCAGCGAACAGCTTGTTTCGGAAGCATGCGCACATCCTGGATACGCCACGCCCGAGTTTCTCTGGGACTGCACCGTTTATAACCAGCTTCACCACCGCTGGAAGAACTTCGTCGCTCTCTCATTCCCGCGTGTCCACGAAGACGACTCCATCGTTTCGCTCCGCGATGCTCTGCTCTATCCTGCAAAGTGAAGGATTCCAAACGCGAAAAAAGACGCCGGACACTTCACCTCAAGAAGCAATGAACATACGACACGCCCGCAATGCATCACTCGTCTCTTTCCTTGTATTCGTCAGCGGTGCGGCGACCGACGGATGGAGAACCTTTCCCGATCCGGTCCCACTGTGGGGCAGGATTTTGCTCGTCTTGATCTTCATCACTGACATGATTTGCCTGCCGATCGGCGTTCTCGCAGTCCACAAGGAGCAGCGGTTCGGAAAGCGTGTGATAGCGCTTTCTATTATTCCGCTTCTCGCAATCACTTTCATCTACTGGGTCGGAATAGCCTAGATAAAGCAGGCCGCTAAGCATCACGGGCGCCCTTTTTCAAATAGGCATTGATTGCATCATGCACCGCCGCCTCCAGCGCGATGCAATTTCTCGGACTGTATTCCGACCACCAGTACGCGACTCTCGCAGCCAGATATTCGATGTAAACGGTCCCAAGGGCATGATACTCCCTGTACTCGTCTTGATTCAGCTGGATGATGACACTGAACCCCACAGCCGACATATTGCAGTTCACGTCCAGATAGTACGCCCCCTCGTCCTCAAGGAAGAACCATGCGTGGGGTGCGTGTGAGACAACATGCATAAGGCAAAGAAGCAAACTCAGCATGCCCTGAGAGCGCGATCAAGCACGCAAAAAAAGCTGCTGCTAAAGAGGCAAAAGAAAATCAACCATTTCCGACAAATGCTTCACTCCAATCGCGCACAGCCCTTTTGGAGTGCGGTCGCGCAGATGCAAGGCGCAGGCCTGCATCGGAGCCACCACTTTCGCGGGGTGTTGAATGATCTTCGTATGCATCGCCCCCGCCCTCTCAGCACCAAAGGTGCGGCCTAGCGCAGCCCAGGGCAACGCCCTGGGTTTGCCAGCCCCCAGTTCCCTGTTTTAGAAAGGGAGAGCCCTGAAGGGGCGGCCTAACACCTGCCATTCCATTCCTGCCACGCCTCCACCCGCAATCGCAACGGACACAGCCCATGCCGCAATCGCTCGCGAACCTCTACATCCACCTGATTTTCTCCACCAAGGAACGGGTTCCCTGCCTCTCCTCCTCGGTGCGCCCAGACCTCCATGCCTACATGGCCACGGTGCTGGCCAATCTGAACTCCCCGGCGGTGCTCATCAACTCGGTGGCCGATCACGTGCACCTGCTCTTCAACATGGGCCGCACCGTCTCTCTAGCCCAGGTGGTTGAGGACGTGAAAAAATCGTCCTCCAAATGGATCAAGACGCAGGACCCGGCGCTGGCCGGCTTCGCATGGCAGGCGGGATACGGCGCGTTCTCCGTGAGCGAATCCAATGTGCCCAAGGTGGCGAACTACGTCCGCAACCAGGAGGAGCATCACCGAGTGAAGACGTTTCAGGAAGAGTACCGCGAGTTTCTCGCCAAACACAAAATTGCGTTTGATGAACGGTATGTCTGGGATTGAAACGACCCGTGCCGATGGTGATGTCGGACGCCACATGAATTAGGCCGCCCTTTCAGGGCTCGACCTTGGGGAATTCGGGGCTGCGGCCCTTTTCCCAGGGCGTTGCCCTGGGCTCCGGTAGGCCGCGCCGTTGGCGCTTAAACGATGAACTTCGCCGTTCAATGTGATGCTTGGACCAAATAGCGCGAAATCCCCTCCAGGCGCAGAAATTGTGGAAGTTGTTGACTCTGCCGAAAACGACCCAAGGCATGTAGCCATCCCCGGATGATTCGCCGTGAAGAACGCGTTCCGTCCGGGAGGGACAGCGGAGAAGGCAGTGAAGAACTCTGACCTCGCAACCAGCAGGAGACCCCGGCAGCCACGCCCGGCGGTCTTGTTCAACCACAAATAACGAACCACCACCGCCGCCGCGACGCCTCCGCTCGGCAGCTCCTGCGCCCGCATGCGGCCCGCCGCCGCGCCTACCCGCGCCTCTGCGCCCACGCATGCCGTCAGATTCATCCCAATACCACTTATTACCACTCAATACCATGAACGACACTGACACGAATCCGTACGACAACGAAAACGAGGACCTCTTCTCAACGAACGAACCCCACGCCAGCAAGACCGGCATCCCCGGCAGCCAGCCACCGGCCAGGACCCGGACCGGCAGGGCCGCCATCACTTACCCTCCCAGCCCTGTGCCGGGCATCTCGCTCGCAGCCTGGCACGGCGGGGCAACTGCAACAAATGCCACAAATCCAACGCCGGGGGATACGCAGGCACCACCAGCCGCTCAGCCCCAAAACAAGCCGGAGGCCAGTGCGGCTCCAAAAAGACAGCTGATCACTCCGTTTGTTCCGACGGCGGAAGACATCGCGATCTATGAGGCGACGACGCGCAAGAAGTGGCCTTTGCCTGGGAATGGCGCAGACTGTGCGCCACCCCACTCCAATACCGTGCCAGCCACCGTCTCGGAATACGCAGAAGAGGAACACGCCACCCACACCACACAGGCAAAAGCAGGGTTCTCACGTGAGCACCCCATCCCGGAGGATTCCATCCTCGCGGACTATCGCAACTTTGTGCGGGGTGTCTCCGAGCTGCCAGACGCACTGATCATCGCGCCAGCGCTGGCGCTGTGCGGCAGGCTTCTCACGCCACACGTCACCCTGGGATTTGGCACCGAGAAGCCGCTGACGATTTACAACTACGTGGCCACTCCCGCCGGTCTGCGCAAGAGCACCACCTTCGCGCCGGCGGAAATGATCGCCCGCAAGATCCTCACCAATGACGACATCATCGCGGGAAATGCCAGCGACTCCGCGCTGTTTGACACCTTTGAAAACCAGCCGCACCGGCTGCAGTTTGAGGATGAAGGAAACACCATTCTGCGAAGCTGGGAAACGAGCGCCTACGGCCGTGAGGTCTCCGCCCGTTACCTGAAGCTCTACGATGGCGCGCCATGGCACCAGAACTTCCGCCGCGAGAGCAAGGGCCACGAGGACGGCAAGGCCGAGCGCTCCATCCCGCAGGCCACGCTGAGCTTCTGCATCGGCAGCACCTTTGGGGTGGCCAGGCTTTCGCAGCTCGAGTCCGGCTGCGGCCTGCGCCGCCGTTTTGGCTTTTATGTGGCGACCGACCAGGCGCGGGACATCTGGTGGCCCGAGTCCCTGCACGATGGCGAACTCGACCGCCTGGCGGACCTCTTTGACAATCTGAGCCATCTCAAGGGCAGTGTGGGAAAGGAGTGTGTGACCCCCGGCGCCATGGACTACTGGATCATGCTGCAAAAGCGCAACCGCGAGCGCTGCAGGAGCATACCAGGATATACCAATGGCGATGAAAGCCTGCGCTCCAGCCTGAATGAAAGCCCCGTGCGCTGCCTGAAGCTGGCGCTCATCTTCCAGGCCTGCCGCTGGGCCAGGGAGCGGGACAGCCGCATCAACCCGCTGCTGATCACCGAAGACATGCTGGCCATGGCGGAGGCCCACCAGAACGCATGCCTGGATGCACTCGTGTACGTGGAGGGTGTGGGCAGGCGCACCGCCGTCAACGACACTGCCGAATGGGTGATGGCGCAGATCGCGGGAGATCACCTCCATGAGCCCGCGCGGCACAGCGCAGTGTACACCAGGACACAGCTCAACCGCCGCTTCGCCGCCAATCCCGGCAGGGCTGGCGCACTCACCGCCTCCCGCCTTTATGGCGAGATCCTGCCCCACCTCGTCGAGCTGGGCCGCTGCAAGCTGCACTCCAAAACGGGCAAGCTCGTCAGCTACGAGTTCCACTGGGAGTGACGACCCGCAAGCGCCCGCGTATCCCCTGCCGTTGGATTTGTGGCAGTTGTTGCACATTCTCCATCGCGCCAGGGGTTAAGGGCCTAGGTGCTCGCGTATCTCCTGCCGTTGGATTTGTGGCAGTTGTTGCACTCTCCACCGCGCAGCAGGCCCCGAACTCCTTATCAGACCATCCTTGACGGTAAGCCGTCGTGACTGTCATTGCCTGCGTCATGCCTCACACCTCCATGAAAACCATCGCCCATCGCGGAGGCATGGGCCGGGGCATGCAGAATGCGCCGGCGGGGGTGCGGCTGGCGGTGCGGCAGCGGATGGACTGCGTGGAGCTGGATGTGGTGCGCAGTGTGGGCGGCGGATTCCACTGCGCGCACCATGCGTGGAGCCCGAAGGCGGATCTGAATGACTGCCTGGCGGAGATGGCGCCGGGCATGGGCCTCGTGGCGCATCTGAAGGGGGGCTACACCGAAGGAGATCTCACCCGCGTCATGGAGGCGATCGCACTGCAGGTGCCTTTGTCGCATGTCACCTTCGCCTCCCATCGCACCGCCGTTTTACAGAGCCTGCGACGGCTCAGGCCCGAGGTGCGGCTGGCCCGCTTTGGCATCTTCCCTGCCCTCCTCTCGCTTTGTCGGCGGCAGCCCTGGGACTGCTGCATGATCAATCAACTGGTGCTGCCCCGCTGGCTGGTGCAGGCGCTGCAACGACGCGGCTATGAGGTGGTGGCCAGCTGCGTGTGGGAGCTGAGACCGAGGCAAAGCGTGCGGGAGCTTGGTGTGGACGGAGCGTTTGTGAATTTGTGAGTGGAAAAGCTGGCGCGCATACGTCCCTGTCCCCACCCTTAGCCAGCCCGACCATGAAAACACGCACCTTCACCTTTCTCCTGCTCCTTCTCTCTCTCGGCGCACTGGCCCTGCCCCGCGCCATGGCCGCCGATTCCCAATCGGTCTCTCTCATTCAGCTCATCGCCAATCCCAAGGCCTATGATGGAGTCCGTGTGCGGGTCATTGGCTTTCTCAACGTGGAGTTCGAGGGCGACGCCATTTACCTGCACGAAGACGACTTCAAGCACAGCATCACCAAAAACGGCCTCTGGGTGGACGCCAGCAGCATCAAGCCGGGGCTTAAACAAAAGTATGTGCTCATCGAGGGAACATTCGATGCGAAGATGACCGGACACATGGGCCTGTGGAGCGGGAGCCTCCAGGAGATCACCCGCTGTGAGGCGTGGCGATGAACTAGATCCACGTGCCCGGAGCCAAGCATGAACTTGCGCAAGGCTCGGCTTTAAACGAAACACCTTTATGAGCGAAGTGCTGATCGGCGGAATCGAAAAGCGGCAGATCGTCATTGTGGATTATGATCCGGACTGGCCTGCCAAATTTGAGCGTCATGCCGCCGTTCTCTCGCAGGCACTGGGTCCGAAGGCGCTCACGATCGAGCACGTGGGCTCCACCTCCGTTCCGGGACTGGCGGCGAAACCCATCATCGACATCGTTGTCGTCGTCGCGGACTCCGCGGATGAATCGTCCTACCTGGAGGCACTCGTCGCGTCCGGTTACGTCCTCCGTGTGCGTGAGCCGGACTGGCACGAGCACCGGATGTTTCGCACGCCGGAGCTGGACGTACACGTCCACCTTTTCTCCACCGGCTGCGTGGAATTGACGCGCCATTTGATTTTCCGAAACTGGCTGCGCACTCATCCCGAAGACCGGCTTCACTACGAGTCCGTCAAACGCAGTCTGGCGCAGGAAGACTGGACGGACATGAACGCGTATGCGAATGCCAAAAGTGAAGTGGTGGAGGACATCATCGCACGAGCATCCCCTGACCTCGCAGTGCCCTAGCATTGGGCAGGTTTGCCTCACCGGCTTTTACGGTGGAAAACGCTCATCTATGAAGGAAAGGATCGCTCTGCACGGCCAGTCTATTTCCGAAAGCGCCCGAATCCCATGAATCCCTACCAGCCACCGCTCTCCACGGACCCGCGCGACTCAGGGCCGCTGTACTTCAACCCAGAAAGCCCGCGCAGCTTTACTTTTTTCAGGGCCTTGGTGTTACTGCTCACCGCCTATTCCCTGGTCTTCTGGTATCTCACCGAAGACGTGTTTGACTGGGGCGCGCGCATCGCCTCCTGGCGTCACGAATACTTTGGCGATGACGGCATTCCCAGAGGCAGCATGAAGTTCAGAGGGCCTGAAGGAAGGGTGATCAGCCTTATCACCTTCCCATGGTCTTTGCTGGTCTATCCTGCGGCGCTGCTCGGAGTCTTTCTGCACCTTAGCCTCAGCATCTCGGAGCCGAAGCCCGCGCAAAAGATCCTCTCCCTCCTGTGCGCGATCGCGATGGCCGCCATTCTGGCAAGATTCGTTTATCTGGGCGTGTTTGAATGCGTCATGAGCAGTTCCTGAAATGGCGGTTCATGCAACAGCCTGTCATTTCATGGCATTTTTGGTGCCCCCGCCCATTCTGCGCTTGAGCCCGCACTCACAGCGCCCCATACTTCTTCGAGCTTCCCTGCCGCCGCGCGGCATGATTTTTCACCCCAGCCCTCTCTCACTGCCATGGACTATCCCTTCCAGCTGCCAGGTCACCCCAATCTCAATCTGAGCCTCCGCACCGGCGGATTCTTTTCAGGCGTCCAGATCTTGAAGGATGGTGTGCCGCTCAAGAGAGCGAAGGCCTCCATTCCGGTGCCGCTGGCCGATGGCTCGACGCTCGAACTCAAAATCAAGACGGGGTTCGACATGTTCACACCGAAAGTCCATTTCGCCGGCCAGGACATCGAGGTCATGCCACCATTGCCGGCACTGTGGGTCGTCTGGGCGTACCTGCCGCTGGTCCTGATCTTCGTTGGAGGCCTGCTCGGAGGACTCTGTGGTGGCTTGGCCGCAGGTGGCACGATATCGGTGCTGCGCAGCGAGCTGCCGCCCTGGGCCAGGATCACGATTGGCCTGTTTCTCCCACCCCTCGGCATCCTGGCCTACTGTGTTGCGGTGTTCGTCCTTTTGCAGGCACGCCAGTGAGGCGGGTCCGCGGCCTGCGCCCCATGCTGACGCGGCAGGTCTTCTCCACGCTTGCGTCGAGCATCGGCTTCGAAGAAGATGGCGCATGCCACGCTTCACGGGTTTTGAATACGGCATCCTCATTCTTGGACTCTGCCTCGTGCTCACCGGCACGACCATGATCGCCCAGCCCACTGAGGTGGATGTCGGGCGCCCCGGCTCCAGCAGGGGCGGGCTGCCTCCGACCTTTGAGCATGTCACCAAAAAAGGTGTGGTGGTGGCCGGTGGAGTTACTTCACTGGCCGGACTCGGCTTTCTCGGGACCTTGTTTTATGGGCGGAGGAAGCAGGGCGGTCCGCCCAAAGCTTGAAACAACCATGACGCGTCCATGTTAAAAAACGTGCCACCCCCACCGCACAGCAGAGCCGACTTCAGCCTCCCATGATCCTTCCATGCAACGTCGTTGTAGCATCCCAGCCAGCCAGCCCGGAGGACGCCTGGATTCTCCTGGCCTTTCCCTTCTTCTTCATCGGCATGTGGCTGCTGATCACGTTCATCATTTCGCGCACTGGCTGGGTGCGTTTTGCCAGGGCCTACCCCTGCCCCACGCGCCCGCCAGGCACGACGTATGTGTCGCCGTATGCCAGTTTCTCCGGCGCACGCTACAGCAGCGTCGTCAGCGGCGTCGCCACGGAAGGCGGCCTCTACCTGCGGGCCGTGCTGATCTTCAGCGCCTTTCACACGCCCTTTCTCCTGCCTTGGAGCAGCGTCACGCGTATCGAGCACCTCGACGGCTGGCTCATCAAAGGCTGGCTCCTGCACGTCAAGGATTCCGTTGGAAGCTTTCAGATCCGCTTCAGGCCAGCCTTTGAAGGCGAGCTCCGTCGCTACGTCCCCGTTCTGATGAATGCGTCTGCTTCATCCTCCTTTCCCTTCATCAAGTAGAAGAAAACTCTGCCCGCCATGAAAGCATTCGCCCTCCTGCTCGCCACGCTCCTGTTCATCACACGCCTGCAAGCAGCGGAGGTGGAAAGCTTGCTGGAGAAGTCACCTGATGGTGTGTTTGAGCTGGTGGCCATCAAGGACACCAAGCTCGATGACACACACTACGTTTTGCGAAATGCGAAAACGAAAGCCAAGGTGATAGCCGATGACAACGAATTCGGCGAGGACTACATCAATCCCGGATTTGGCAGTCCAACGCTCGAATGGAATCCAAAGAACAGCCGGCTTTTGATCATCGACGCCAAACTCTACCGGGACAGAGGAAACACGAGTACCGTCTTCCGCATCACCGACGACTCAAAGCTGGTTCTTGTGCCCACACCCGAGGATGCCATCCCCGACCGCTGGAACCCGGATGGCAGTATCGTGCTGCTCGTCAGACACGAGGATGTTTACCGATTTGATGCTGGAAAGAATGTGCTGACGCCGGTCAAAAGCCAGAAGGCGGGAAAGTGAACTCAGCCGCGGTCACGGGAACAAACGGGAAAGGATCACAAGCAGCAAAAGAACAAGAAGGCTCATGGTCGCCCCAGCCTGGGCCATGTTTGCTCCGCTCTTTCGCGATGCGCTGTCATATTTGTAAAACACACCATACGGCGTCTTCTCCTTGCTGACAGCGATGCCGATGCCGAGGATGATGCCAATGCCGCTGCCCACCAGGGCCAAAATCCACCCCAGGCGAAGCAGCATCTTCGGCGCAGGCTTGCCCTCTCTCACTTCATCCACATGCACCGCTTTTTTCTGCTCGATAGCGCCCACTGAAAGCTTGCGCTCCCGCGCGATCCTGCGTGCGTGAGCCAGGTCAAAAAAACTCCACTCCTCCGGCGCTGCGAGGATTTCCAGAATTTCATCGTCGGAGGCGTCGTGCAGGAAATGCCCGTCTGGCAGCGGCGTCTCCGCATAGGAGTCTTCCATCAAAGCGGAGGCTCTTGAGAGCACTTCACGCGGCACCAGGATCAGCTTGTCTGAAGGGCCTCCGGCGCGCCCGACTTCCATGATGTCAAAACCCGCCTTCGTGCCCGCCAGCCGGTGTGGGATGCCTGCTTTCTTCAGCAGTTCACTGGCCGCTTTCAACTCCTCCGGACTCGTGGTGCGCAGCAGCTCGCAGGCTTCCTGTGGGTCTTGCGATGTGTCTTCCATGCCTTGAAAGAAAACGTGAAAACGCTGAACGTGACAAGTATTTCCTAACCCACGACAAGGAAAACGCGGGCGCGGTCTGGCGACGTTTACACCACAGACAGTTGAAAACAGGTCTCGGCCTGTCCAGCAGGAGCTTGCACAAACACAAGAGGCCGGGTGATCGCGCAGCGTTGAGGGATCAAGATGATCCCTCTCCTCCAAGGCGTCCGCGCGGCAAAGCTCTGGCAGGAGCGGGACCATCTTGGTCCCGCAACGCACCGCTAACTCTGCCCTTTTCATTCATACCCGCAGCCTCAGCCAGCATGGAAGAAACGAGCGCCCATCAGCGGGAGAGCCTCAGGCGTATGAAGCGCTTTGCCGCAGCGGTCATGGGTGTGTTGTCGCGAACGACGAGGTTGCTGCCGGTGCTGACGATCGTGGTGTAGGCGGGGCCGGAATTCCACGTGATGAGATCGCCGGAGACTTCGACGGCAAAGGTCACATCCGTGGCAGCGATGTTCCAGGGCACGCTGAGCGTGAGGTAGTCCTGCCCGCTGACCGCCGTGGTGGCGGGCAGCGGGGCATTGCGCACGCTGGCGTTCATCGGCAGGGAGCCCAGCGCATACTCCAGGAGATTGGGCACACCGTCGTTGTCGGGATCAGCCAAGTCGGCGGCGCTGCCAGTGGCTGCGGCTGCGCCAAAATGGGTCATGCGCCATGACTCGCTCGGGGTGAAGGCCGGGGTCACCTCCGCAAAGCTTTGCCCGAAGCGGATCTCGTCGATGCCAGACTGATTCGTTCCCGTGGTGCCTCCGCTGTAGCCCAGCATGGCCATGCTGATGTTGGTGGCTCCGGTGGTGGCCCAGCTGGCATCGGCGCTGGCTGGCGCGGCACCGCCCAGGGAGGCTGGATTGACAAAGAGATCAAAGGAATCCGTGGCGCCAAACGAGCACCTCAGCACCAGCAGCGCGCTCTGGCCGGAGACGACAGGCACACTGCTCCGCACGCAGTCAAAGCCGTTGTTGCCGGCATTGCGCACCTGCAGCGACCAGTAGCGCGTGCTGCCGACCATGGACACTGCCGGGATGTCTCCGCAGAAGCCGAATCCGAGATTGCTGCCGCCCACGCTGATATTGCTGGTGGTGGGCATGGTGAAGAGCAGCAGGCGGTTGCTGTCGGCGGTGTCTTTGCGAAACAGCGCGCTCATCCACAGCGTGGTGCCGCTGCGCCCGATGGCCGAGGGCGAGCTGCCGCTGATCTTGTAAAACGCGAAGGTGCTGTCCACATCCAGCTGGCGCGCGGCCACATCAAAGCTCTTGCCGCCTGCGGCGTAGCTGCCAGTGCGGCGGAGATTGAGATAGGAGAGCGGCGTGGTGGTGGCGAGCTTGTAGCCGTCCCCATACGTGGCGGCGTTGTAGTTCGTGAGCTGCCAGGCTGCGGCAAAGCCCGCACCGGTGCTGACGGCATTCAGGAAGGGTGCTGCTGGTGCGCTGGCTGGCGCTAGATTGAAATCATCATACGCGACGAAGGGCGTCAGGTTAAACTGCACACTGTTGTCGATGACTGACGCAGCCGTGTTGCCCTGCGCGCTGGCATTGAAAGCGGCATTGGCCGGCACATCGATGGTCACGGTGCCGCTGTTGGTCATGCCGGTGACATCCACCTGAAAGTCCGTCCCCAGATTGGGCGCGATCTCGGTCACTGTCACGATGGATGCGCCAGCGGTGCCACCCGCGATGACATCACTCGCGGTGAAGCCGGTGACCGGCTGGCTGAAGTGCACATTGAAAGAGATGCTCTGCGTGGAAGTGGGATCAGCCTGCGCCAGCGCCTGCGTGATGGTGCAGGCCGGGTTTGTCTCAGCCACGGTGCTCGCGCCATTAAAGACATAGAGATACGCGGAGCTCGCGGGCAGGGTGAAGGTGTAGTTTTGCGCAAAATCGCCCACGACCTGCTGCTGCTCCTGGACGCTGTACACTCCCTGGTCATTGCGTGCATCGGGCGCGCCGGTGAGCTTGTAGAGCGTGGCGCTGGAGATGGCATTAAAGGGCAGGCGCAGCGTCACGGGCGTGTCGCCGCTGTACTTGCGTGAGAGCACAAAGACGGAGTATTTGGCACCATCGCGAAAGGCGTAGCATGCCGTGAGCGGCGTGCCGGGCGCAGCGGGTGCCGCCACGCCGCCGTTGGTCGAATTGATCCACGCGGGCTGGTCATGCGTGGGCACCGTATTGATCGAAGTCGCCACCATGTCGCCGCTGGCATAGCGGTTTCTCATCTGCAGCGCCAGCCAGCTCGTATAGGGGTAGTTGCCGTTGTTGAGGTAGGCGTGGGAGGCCCAGTTGGTGCCTGTCTGCAGTGTGAAGTAGCACTGCGGATCCACACGCTTGCTGGTGCCATAGAGAAAGCAGTCCAGCGTGGCCACGCCAGCGGCGAGAGACTTGCCATACGCCTCTGAGACCGCGTTGTATTGATTGCCCCCGCTGGGCAGGCCGTAGCCGGGGCCGCACTCGTAGTTGCCCAGCTTGTAGGGCCGCCCCTGCGCGGTGATCGTGTCCCGCGTCTGCGCCTGCTGATCAAACCAGTACTTCCCATACGTGCCCGAATACATGAGGTAGTCGGCAAAGCCCTCGGGAGTCACCTGCCCGCCGCCGATGATGATGTTGGCATCCCAGCCGCCGATGTACATCGCCAGATTGGCATACGTGGCCAGGCGTCCCGGTGCGCCTGCCGCAGGTGCCACCTGCATGCCGGAGGCGGCGTAGCCATTCGTGGCTGCGGACACCAGCTGGCCATCCAGCACAAAGTCCACCTTTCCCGCGATCGCGGCATAGTAGGGGCTTTGCCGCGCCTGATTGAAAAAGTATTCGGCAAACTGGCCGTTCGCCACACCGCCCAGGCCCCACTCAAAGGTCGGGTTCCACATCTCGTTGCCATACTCGATGCGCAGACGCGGAAACTCAGCGGTCCACGGCGTGGTGTTGCCGCCGCGCTGCGCGATGCGCTTGTCGCCATACGGCGTGCCCGCCGGACCGGCGAGATATTCCATGAAGTTTGCCCACTCCTGCTCGCTCATGTAGCTGCCCACGATGAGCCAGGGATTGGCACCGCTGTCCTTCGCCAGCTGCAGCATGAAGGGCAGATGGTAGGGCTGCTCCGGGCGCGTGCGTCCGCCACCGTTCGCAAACTGATTCTGCGCCAGCGCATCTTCATTCGTCCAGTCCTCCATCGTCGATCCCCACGTCGCATCTGTGTGGCCGGTGTGGGAGCGGATCCAGCCCGGCGAGAAATCCACCAACTGCTGCCTGGCCTCCGCACGCAGCTCAAACTTTGGCTTCGTCGGGTCATAGAGATAGAAGTTGTCCATCCACACATCGCCCGGTCCGGTGAAGGCCAGCACGATCTCCGAGGTGCCCTGGCTTTGGATCGGATACGTGTCCGAAGTGGTGAACTGGCAGGTGTACTTTTGCCAGGTGCCGGTGATGCCCGTCCAGGTGTTGGAGACGCTGCTGTAGGCGCCCGTAAGCCGGAAGGTCACAGCAGCACCGGGCACGCCCTGCTGCTTCAGCCAAACCTCGGCACGATACGTCGTGCTGGGGGCCAGTGCACCGTAGAAGCCATCCGGCGTGGCCAGTCGGAACTGCCGCACGCTTGCCTCGCCAGTCCCCGTGCTGCTGAGCTTCATGCTTGTCCTGCCTCCATTTTCCGGGCAGGTCGTGCTGCTGTCGCGCATCTTGGTCACCCCTGTGCCGACCTCGCGCCAGGTGTCATTGCCATTGAAAAAGCTCTGCACCCGCGGGCTGATCTTGTTCATCGGCACGTTGTCGGGGTTGGAGTCGATGATGTAAACATCGCCAGCGGCCAGCGCGGCGCCGCTGCCGCTGAGGTAGATGCGATTGTGCAGCGCCGGATCCGACTCCGCGCGGTAAACCCAGTAGCCGTAGAGATCAGGCTCGCTGTTCGCGTTCCAGGTCAGCGTCACCGTGCCATTGGCATTGGCGGTGGCTACCAGCCCCGTGGGTGCCGCAGGGGCCGTGGAGTCCGTGATTGTCTGCGTGACCGTGCCCGTCACCGTATCCGCCACGCCAGCGCCTGCCTGCGCCACGATGCTTTGCACATTGGAGTTTCCCGAGGTGTTGCCCGACGAATCGTAGGCCCGCACCGTGTAGTAGTACGTCTTTCCCGCGACCAGCCCGCCATCATGAAAGGTCGTGGTGGTAAGCCGGTTGCTGATCAGCCGGTTAAAGCCGCCGATGTATTGCGCCACGGTCCCCGTGCGCAGCAGTGTCACCTGTCCGCCCACGATGCGATACACCCGGATGCCTGCACCGTCAAAGAAGCCGTCTCCCAGCAGATCATACACGGTGGTCGTGGCATTCGCCGCATTGATCAGGTAGTCCGCACCACCGCCCGTGGCCGTGCCCATCTTGCGCAGCACGAACGGCTCAAAGCCGGGGTCCATGGCCTTGTTGTTGTAATCGGGAAAGCCATTGATCGCGATGTTTGTGCCATAGCGGTCAGGGCTCTGCGCGAGGACCGTGGTGTTGATGGTAAAGTCCGCAGCCGCATTGGGATTCTCAGCGGCAGCGGGCCATTCAGCGCAGAGGAGCAGGACGGAAAAAAAGAGAATTTGTTTCATGGATCACCTGCCATGAATCAATCCGCACTCCTGTGTGAAAGCAGATTAAAAGCTCTTCATGTTCAGCCCGTGAAACAACCCCATACCATGCGCGCACACGCATGGTTCATCTCATGAGATCAAACGCAGCGTCACCGCTTAGACCACCGGCCCCGCCACATCCTTGTACTTCGCGTGCCATTCCTTGAACACGATCGGTGAGATCTCGCTGGGCTTGCGTTCGCCATTCAGCTTCGTTTAATCCCAGAGAGGATTTTATCATGACCCAAATCATTATCGTCATCGGGGCCGGATCCATCGGTCAGGCCATCGCGAGACGCGTCAGCGCAGGCAAGCACGTCCTTCTCGCAGATGTCCGAAAAGAAAACGCCGATGCAGCGGCGAAAGTCCTCAGCGAGGCGGGATTCGAAGTGAGCACTGCGGTGGTGGATGTTTCTTCACGCGAGTCGGTCCACGCACTGGCAGAGACCGCCCAGTCACTCGGCACCGTCACCGGCATCATTCATGCCGCCGGCGTGTCTCCCTCACAGGCATCACCAGCCACCATCCTCAAAGTCGATCTGTATGGCACCGCTCTCGTGCTGGAGGAGTTTGGCAGCATCATCGCGCAGGGCGGAGCAGGCATCGTCATCGCCTCGCAGTCCGGCCACCGCCTTCCCGCGCTGACTCCTGAGGAAGACAAAGCGCTGGCGACGACACCCACGGACGAGTTGCTGGCCCTGCCCATGCTCCAGCCAGATCAGGTCAAAGATTCGCTGCATGCCTACCAGCTCTCCAAACGCGGCAACTCGCTGCGCGTGATGGCCGAGGCCGTGCGCTGGGGCAAACGCGGTGCGCGCGTCAACACGATCAGCCCCGGCATCATCATCACCCCTCTGGCCAAGGACGAACTGTCAGGCCCGCGCGGCGCAGGCTACCGGCGCATGATCGAACTCAGCGCCGTCGGCCGCGCCGGCACGCCGGATGAGGTGGGAGCCGTGGGCGCGCTGCTGATGGGCCCAGACGGCGCCTTCATCACCGGCAGTGACTTCCTCATGGACGGGGGCGTCACGGCTTCGTATCGGTTTGGTGAGCTTGCGCCGAATGGATAGCCAACCCGTGACCGACAGAACGAATCTTTACACCGGCACGCATGAATCAACCAAAGACCTTTCATCGGCGTGGAGAACCAGGCGGACCCTGCTGCCCGGTGGGAATTCTCCCGGTCCAAGTCAGAAGCGCAAACGGAGATTCCGCAGCGGCGGAACTGCTCGACGCCGGCCCCCATGCGACGGAGACGGAGCTACTGCGCACAGTGGCTTCTCGTTTGGGAGTTCAGTGGGGACACGACGAATTTGGCTGGTGGGCAGCGGTCCGAGGCAGTGATTTCCCCAGTTGGTCTGTCTGGAGACAGGACGACTCCGGCAACAAATTCTTGGTGGAAGCCAATCTCACTGAGCAACAGGCCCAGTCCTTGGCCGCAAGCTTCGAGGCCAAGGGACACAAACAGACCTACTGGTGCACCAATGAAAAGGTCGCCTGAGCATGCGCTGCAGCAGGCGACTCCATTCGTAAAGACGGCCCGAACTACACCACCGGCCCCGCCACATCCTTGTACTTCGCGTGCCATTCCTTGAACACGATCGGTGAGATCTCGCTGGGCTTGATCTCACTGCGGCCGCCCCAGAAGACGTTGGTGTACTCCAGAGGGATGCCGGCTTCGGCGAGGTGATTATCAATGGCGGCCTTGTGGGCCAGCACCATCTCTTTGTCGGTGCCGTGGATGACGCCCATGATGTTCACGTTGGCAAAACGCTCGCCGCCTTCACGCCAGTAGGCATGCGTCATGATGGTGTGGCGGCCCACTTCGCCACCGGCGCGTTCTTCCATGCCCTTCGGCACTTTCCAGTGGAAGAGTGCATTGAAGCGCGTGACGCGCACGCCTGCAGCGCTGGGCTTGACGTGCTCCAGGAAGGTAGAGAAGCGGCCGATGACGCCTTTTTTGTCGAGGCGCTTGGCCACTTCGCAGAATTTTTCAAACGAGACACCGGCAGCCTTGGCGCGGCCTTCCCACGGATTGGGGCCGACTTCATCGATGCTGAGATCGCCCTTCAGGTGCAGCAGCACGTTCCACTCTTCCGCATCGAGTTCGGCGATGTTGGTGGTCATCATCTTGGCGGGTTCATCGGCACGCTCGCCGGGCTCCAGGGTCTTGCGGCGCACATGACCGACGCCGAGGGCGAAGATGCCGTGGGCCTCCATGGTGTAGTAGCTTTCCGCGCCAATGAGGCGGGCCAGCACATCGCAATGCTGGTTGATGTCATAGCCCTGCGGCACTTTCAGGGTGGTCCACAGGCGGTAGTCGCTGCCGCTCACCTCGCGGTCGGTGGAGCGCAGCACCACGTGGCCGCTGAAGGGGTCCTGCTTGAAGAGGAATTCAAAGGCGGCCTCCAGCTTTTCCGGCGGCACTTTCCAGGCAACGAGAGCGCCCTCAGCGAGCTTGTTGGCCAGCAGGGTCTGACGCACGCGGCGGATGACCCCGGCCTTCAGCATCGCCTGGATGCGCTCCACCACCGTCTCCAGCGGCAGTCCGCTCAGCTGCGCGATGTCCTGAAACGGCGTGGGAGTGAAACCTTTGATGCGGTCCTCGCTCACGGCCAGGATCTGGGCGTTCACGGGGTCGGTATGCTCGGTGGGGACTGAGGCAGTGGGGGCGGCGGCGGCGACGGCGGACATGGCTGGAAAATCGAGGAGGGGGTTGGGGGGGAGCTGTCACCATTAACAACGCAGCAAAGGAATGCCAGATTTGAAATTTGTGATTTAGCATGCGCCGATTGCCGTCTCGTCTAGCATGCAGCCCATGGACTACCGCAAGCCCACCGCCGCCATGCGCAGGCGCCACAACCTCATCGCCGCCTGGCGCGGCGTGGAGGACGGGCCGCTGATGGACCTGCCCACGCTGCGGGTGGGAGACCTGGCCACGCAGATCATGGCGAAGGCCGGGATGGCCAACCGCGTGAAGCTGGAGGACATCCTCGCCGCCTGGGAGGAGATCGTCGGCGTCTTTCTTTTCAAACTCACCCGCCCTGACACCTTTGAGCGCGGCATCCTCACCGTCCGCCTCCTCCAGCCCACCGCCCACCATGCGCTCATGCAGGAGAAGGTGAAAATCCTCAAAAAACTGCAGGAGAAGCTGCCCGATGCCAAGATCAAGGACGTGCGGTTCCGGCATGGGTAAGCAAAAAATGCCGAATGACGGAATGACGAATGGTTTCCATTCCGACGCCGCTGACGTAGTGACCCACCACTCCATCTCTCCACGCTTTCTCTCTCAAATCGTAAATCATAAATCGTAAATCATAAATCTCCCCCGCTCCTCGCTTTGATCTCCCACAAACACGCCGCCCTCATCATCGTCGGTCACGGTTCCACCACGAACCCGGACTCCAGCGCGCCGACGCATCTGCATGCCGACTCCATCCGCCGCCGCGGCCTCTTCCGCGAGGTCGCCTGCTGCTTCTGGAAAGAAGAGCCAAACATGCGCGAGGTGTACGAGATGGTGGACAGCGAGGTCATTTACATCGTCCCCAATTTTATCAGCGAAGGCTACTTCTGCCAGCAGGTGCTCCCGCGCGAACTCCGCCTCGACGGCCCCACCACGCAGCGCGATGGCAAAACCATCCGCTACTGCGATCCCGTGGGCATCCACCCCAACATGACGCGCCTGCTCATCCAGCGTGCCAATGAAGTCGCCCCGCATGTGCCACGTGAGCAGACCAGCCTCGTCATCGTCGGCCACGGCACCAGCCTCAATGAGAACTCCACCAAGGCCATTCAGGACCAGGTGGCGCTCATCCGCGCCGGGCACTATGGCTTTGCCGAAGTCATCGATGCTTACATGGAGGAGGCGCCCTTTGTGAAGGATTGGGCCACTCTCACCACCGCGCCAAACGTTGTCGTCGTCCCCTTCTTCATCGCCGACGGCCTGCACAGCTTTCAGGACATCCCCGTGCTCCTCGGCATGCGCGAGGAAGTGGGCGAGGCTCTGAGCGAGAGCGGCGTCTTCCACCACAACCCGCACCAGCTCCAGGGCCGCCACATCTACTACAGCGGCGCCATCGGCACCGAGCCGCTCATGGCCGATGTCATTCTCGACCAAGTCCACGACTTCGATGAAAAGCACGGCGTGAGCGACAAGCCCGCCATGGCCAATGACGAGATCAAATCCTCCCTCGCCTACTGGCTCAATGAGGGCCTCGATGAGATTGGCGAGATCTCCATTGCCACAAACGCCGATGCTTCTTACTCGCTCTGCCACGTGGCGGATCGCGGCCTCGGCAACCTTCAGGTCCACCACGAAGCACACGACGCCCTCTTCATCGCCCGTTACGACGCCAGCGGCGCCTTCCGTCCCCTGCATACCGCGCCTACGCTGAATCGCGGCTGGCGTCTCGATCTCGCCGACCTCGACGAACTGCGTCTCGCGCTCGATTTCTTCTATCCCGCCGCGCTCGGCATGGCGCGTGCCCTTGAACAAGAAAAGCTCGCCGCCGTGCCTCTGCGCGAGGTGCTCGGCAGGCAGACCGGGATGTACCGCTTCGTCAACACCATCACGGACGATCAGGCCCACGCCCTCATCGGCAAGACCTGCGCGAACGAAAAATGCCTCCGCCGCATCCTCTGGCCGCTGAATGCCACCCAGCCGATGAGCGGCCCCGCCACCCGTAAAACGCAGCCCAATCACGCCCCGAATGCCGTGCCGCTGCTCTGCATCGAAGCCTGCACGCACGTGGTTTCTGCGGCCCGCAAAGTGGCGCGGGAGAATCATGAGGCGAAGGAGAAAGAAAAGGCCGGGTGAAAGTTGTCCAGTTGCGCCGCAACTGGAGTGCTCCCTGAGCCAGTTGCGGCGCAACTGGACAACTTTGCTGCGCAGGAGGCGAGATAAGGGATACTGGCAGTAAAATCAGGAATGAGGGACCACAAACGAGGTCAAGTCCTCCAGCAAAAGCTGCGGCACATGAGAAAATTCAGCCCCGTTCAAAGTCGCCAGCGAGTGCCCATGCTCCAATGCAGTGGCAGCGATGATAAGATCGTGCGGTCCTATCATCTTCCGGGCCACTTCAAGTTCTGCCCAGATCCGTGCATGCCTTCTGGCCACCCTCAGATCAAATTCAATGATAGGCAGACTTTGCAGCAGGCCTTCCACGTAATTCGATCTTTTCTCACGACGCTCCGCCGTATTTGCCCGCTCAACGCCATGGAGAAGCTCGGACACAGTGATGGAGGAAATAAAAAACTCCTCTCCTGCCTTGGCGCGGAATAGAGCAGGAAGGTTAAGGCGCCCGCGTTCGTCAGCGATGATGACCGACGTGTCTAAAATCAGTCCCATGGCACGTGCACCGGTGGAAGAGCAGCTCGAGCCTCAGCAATATCAGATTCGAATCTTGCGGCCTCTTCGTCCCCGAGCCGGGGGCGACCTTCCCAAATAAGCGCAAGTTCGGCACCTTTGGGCACACGATTCGCGGGCATCATTCGTACCACCGGCATGCCGCCGTCCGTCAGAAGCGCCCATTCGCCCTCATGCTGCACACGGTGCAACAGTTCGGCAAAATGCCGCCCGGCTTCGCTGACAGACAGAGAGATCATATTGAATCGATACACCAGGTGTCCACTATCCTCAAGCCCGCATCTCTCAGTCAGCCTGGGCTAATGCTTCAGCGCGGCGTCATCTTTCTAAACAACTCACGCACTCTTCACCTCCACCCCAAAATGACTGCAAACCCTGCAGGCCATGGGAAAGCTGATGACGGAGTCCGCCGAGACAAAAATCTTCAGCTTGATCAGCACAGAGACGAGCCTGAACCACTTGACGTGAAGCAGCTCAGCCAGAGCGCCCACCGTCACTGGATCTGGCACCGTGATGCTGGTGGGGAGGAGATTCATATCCGCAGTACCGGGCATGTTTTCCAAGGTGCAGGGACCGAGCGTATCGGGCAAGCCCATGGTATCTTCCACCGCCTTGCTGGAAAGCTTGCCGGCAAGCTTTTCCAGCGCCTCCGAAATGTCATCCCTCTGCTTTTGCTTCGCCGCATCCTCCTCCTGCCGCCGGATCACATCATACAAATCCTTGCAGCCTTCAGGCAGCAGATAGCGCGGCTTTTCGCTTTCCGAAAACACGAGATCATCGTCCACAGGTTGTTCTTAGCACGTGATGGGTATTTTTTCCAGCCTCATGAACCGCGAACATGGGCGGGCGCTTTTACTTCGGAATTGTGAAACAATTCCACCCAAGAGTGGGGATTTGACAAGCGCCCCCCCGCGCTCTATCCCGCCCCATGCGCATCCGCTCATTCAAAGGTCTCGTCCCCACCCAGAAAAACGCCCCCGAAGTCGCCGCCGTCCCCTATGACGTGGTGAACCGTGAGGAAGCCGCCGCCCTGGCCAAGGGCAAGCCCTTCAGCCTCCTGCATGTGGACCGCGCAGAAATCGACCTCGACCCCGAAATCGACCCCTATTCCGCTCCTGTTTACGCCAAGGCCCGCGAGAACTTCGACCGCCTGCAGAAGGATGGCATCCTCGTCCGTGAGGCCAAGCCCTGCATGTATCTCTACCGTCAGGTCATCTCCGGCCACAGCCAGACCGGCCTGGTCACCGTCTGCCACACCGAAGATTACGAGAAGGACATCATCAAGAAGCACGAAAAGACCCGTCAGGACAAAGAAGACGACCGCACCAATCTGGTCGATGCGCTCAATGCCAACACCGGCCCCATCTTCCTCACCTACCGTCAGCGCCCGGGCATCAGCGCGCTGATTGAGAGCTTCATGAAAACAGAGAAGCCCATCAATGATTTCACCGCGCCCGATGGCGTGCGGCATCAGCTCTGGCGCCTCTCGCTGGGCCTTTGCGTCTCCTTGACCGGCCTTTTTGAAAGCCAGGTGCCCTGTGCCTACGTGGCAGACGGCCACCACCGCGCCGCCAGCGCATTCCGCGTGAGCAAGCTGCGCCGCGAGGCCAATCCGAACCATACCGGCGAGGAAAACTACAACTGGTTCCTCAGCGTGCTCTTCCCCGGCAACGAGCTCAAAATCCTGCCCTACAACCGCGCCGTGAAGGATCTCAACTGCATGGACCGCGAGGAGTTCCTCAAGAAAGTCGGCGAGATCTTCACCCTCAAGCCCACCACGCTCAAGTCCCCCACCCGGCCCGGCCAGTGCTGCATGTACCTCAAGGACCAGTGGTATGAACTCAACTGGGAGCCAGCCAAGGACGCCAGCCCGATCGACCAGCTCGATGTCAGCATCCTGCAGGACCGCCTGCTCAAGCCCATCCTCGGCATCGACGATCCCCGCACCAGCAAGCGCATCGACTTCATCGGCGGCATCCGCGGCACCGCGGAGCTGGAGAAACTCGTGAACGGCAAGGAGCACACCGTGGCCTTCTCCATGTATCCCACCACCGTGGATCAGCTCATGGCCATCTCAGACGTCGGCCAGATCATGCCGCCGAAGAGCACCTGGTTTGAGCCGAAGCTGCGCAGCGGATTGTTTGTGCACACGCTGGAGGGGTGAAGCCAAAGTAGTTGAGAACTTCAGTTCGTTCTGGAGAACGTGCTTCGTCCCAGAAATCCAGAACGAGCTAAAGCTCAGGACTACTTTCCTACTCCACCCACAGCCTCTTTGCTTTCCGCCGCAGGTGCTTGTCTCCCGGCAGATTCACCTTCGCCACACCATCCGGCGCCAGCATGCCCAGCGCGGCATCGATGACGTCATGATCAATGCCCGGCAGCTCCCAGGCCTCCCGCAGCCAAGTGCCGATGACGCGTGAAGACACTGCAGGATGCAGCGCCAGCAGCTCGGGAGAGATCACCAGCGAGCGATCCTCCTGCACACGCCCCTCAGCGATTAGAAACGCCATGGCCTGACGCTGCAGCGCGTCATCGTCCTGCTCCGCCAGCGAGCCCAGCCGCAGCACCTGGGGCACCACATCGCGGGAAAAAATGTCATTCAGAAGCGGCAGCGCCTCATGCCGCACGCGGTTGCGGCGGTGCTTGGGGGAGGTGTTGCTGGAGTCCTCGCGGTATTTGCACCGTTTCGACTTGAGGTAGGAGTCGATCTCACTGCGCCGTGCATGAAGAAGAGGCCGCACCAGATGCAGTCCCGAGTCCATGCGCTGCACCGCGTGCATGCCCGCCAGACCGGCCAGTCCGCTGCCGCGGCACAGGTTTGCCACAATCGTCTCCGCCTGGTCATCCGCATGGTGTGCCAGCAGCACCACCCACACGTCGTACTTCTCCGCCATACGGAGCAAAAAAGCGTACCTGGCCTCACGCGCGGCTGTCTCCGTGGAAAGGCGCCGCTTCTCCGCCAGCGCCGCGACATCCTCCGTCTCGATCTCGCATTTCAGCGCGTGCTTTTTGGCCAGACGCCGCACAAACGCCGCGTCATCGATCGACTCCTTGCCACGCAGGCCGTGGTTCAAATGGCAGAGGATGAGCTGTTTGAATCCCGCATCCAGCAGCAGGTGCAGCAGCGCCACCGAATCCCGCCCCCCTGAGATTGCCAGCAGCACCGGTTCGGCAGGATCGCAGGCTGGAGGCAGGTTTAGGAGGATGGAAGGCACAGTTGACATTCTTAGCGAATTAACTGCATGATTCCATCAGTAAATGGGAAACGCTCATCTATCCTTGCGGTCGGCTTTGGTTTCGACACCTTGTGCGCCCCCTTCCCACCATGGCCACCAAGAAAATCACCCCTGGCATCTGTTACCTCGTCGGCGCCGGTCCCGGCGATCCCGGACTCCTCACGCTCAAAGGGAAGGAATGCATTGAGGCCGCGGACGTGCTCGTTTACGACTACCTCTGCAACCCCGAACACCTCCGCTACGCCAAGGACGGCGCCGCCAGCATCTACGTCGGCAAGAAGGCGGGAGACCACACCCTCTCCCAGGAGGAGATCAACAAGCTCATCGTCAAGCTCACCACCGAGGGCAAGATCGTCACGCGCCTGAAGGGCGGAGATCCGGTGCTCTTTGGCCGTGGCGCCGAAGAAGCCGCCGAGCTGCGCGAGGCAGGCGTGAAATTTGAGATCGTTCCTGGCATCACCTCCGCCATCGCCGGTCCGGCGTATGCAGGCATCCCGGTCACGCACCGCTCGCATGCCTCCCAGCTCACCATCTTCACCGGCCATGAAGACCCTACCAAGCCGGACACGTCTCTCAACTATGCCAAGATCGCGCAGGCAGACGGCACCAAGGTCTTCCTCATGGGCGTGGAGCGCATCGAGGAGATCACGCGTGAATTTTTGAAGCACGGCGCCAATCCCGAAACGCCCGTCGCCCTCGTGCGCTGGGCCACGCACACCCACCAGCAGACGCTCGTGGGCACGCTCGCAGACATCGCCGCCAAAGTGAAGGCCGCAGGCTTCAAGGCTCCCGCCGTGGCCGTCGTGGGAGACGTGGTGACCGAGCGACCGCAGCTCAACTGGTTTGAAGAACGTCCGCTGTTTGGCAAAAAGATCGTCGTCACCCGCACCCGGGCCCAGGCCAGCACGCTCAGCAAACAGCTCGCGCAACTCGGCGCGGATGTCATCGAGCTGCCCACCATCCGCATCGCACCTGTGGAAGACCAGCTCTCCTTTGGCGAGCTCGTGCAGGACTGCCACACCTACGACTGGATCATCTTCACCAGCCCGAACGGCGTAGATGCTTTCTTCACCATGTTTGACAAGCTCTACAACGACGCCCGCAGCATCGGCGGCGTGCGCATCGCCTGCATCGGACCCGGCACAGCGGAAAAGGTGAAGGCCCGCCACCTCGCCGTGGACCTCCTGCCCGACAAAGGCAACTACGTGGCTGAAGGCCTCGTCAAAGCCTTCAAAGACCACCAGGACATGGAAAACGTGAAGGTGCTCTGGGTGCGTGCGCAGGAAACGCGTGAAGTCATCGCCAATGAACTCAGCGGCATGGGCGCCATCGTCGATGAAGCCGAAGCCTACCGCACCATTGCCGAGACGGAAGACAACCTCGAAGCCCTCGCCCGCCTCAAAGAAGAGGGCGCGGACATGATCACCTTCACCAGTGCCTCCACCGTGGAGCACTTCCTCAATCTCAAAGTCGATCTCCCCAAGGACATCAAGATCGCCAGCATCGGCCCCATCACCAGCGCCGCCATCGAGGCCCGCGGGCTGAAGGTCGATGTGGAAGCGAAGGAGAACAGCATCCCGGGATTGGTGACGGCGGTGGAGAAGTTTTGGAAGTAGCTGGAAAACGCATCTCTCCGCTCCGGAGAGAACGTTGACACTCTCAGTACCGATGGCCTGACATCGGCATCAAGATCAGAAACCACGCAAGCAACGCCCCCAACAAGAGGGTCGCCTTCGGATAATCGTGCCTGAGAAAGGCCGGCAGGAGAATGTAGGCTCCCATGAGATGCACTGAGTAGAGGATTGATTGAGAGACTAGCCAGCTCACTGGCTCCCTCTGCAACATCACCAATGCCGTTTCCGGGCGATTTGAATTCACCTCGATCGCAAGGCGACCCGCAACAGAAACAAAAAACAGATCCAGCCAAAAGGGAGTGACCCAACGCGCCGACACTCTAGGCATATTGAGCGATGCTTTGCTCTCCATCCGCTGAGATTAATCATAAATCCGGAACCTTGTCAGCCTCATTATGCCCCTTAAACCTATGCCTCCCCCTGCCCCAGCCGCTGCAGAAGACTGCTCAGCTCCGGCCCGATGCGCTTCAACTGCTCCCGGTGCAGTGCTGCCAGTTCTTCCAGCATGCCTTCTCCGCGTTCGGTGAGGCGTATGTCCACCCGCCGCCGGTCCTCGGCTGAGGTTTCGCGCTCCACCAGTTCCTCCAGCACCAGCCGGTCGATGAGACCCACGGCGCTGTGGTGTTTGATCTGCAGGCGCTCCGCCAGCTCTCCCACCGTCACGTGATCGCGGCCGGGGAAACCCTTGATGGCTAGAAGAGCCTGGTGCTGCTGCGGTGTTAGCCCTGCCGCCACTGCAGCATCCTCGCTGAAGCGTAGAAACTTCCTCAAAGCGTAACGAAAGGCCGCGAGGTTCTCGTATTGGGACTTGGAAATGCGTTTGCGGGTGGTGGCTGGCATGGCCGCTTGAAGAGCATTTTCGGGGCCATCGCGTTGACATATATCGTGAAACGATATTAAATCGTTCTCATGCCAGCCCACCCCTGCCTGACATCCTACCGTGCGTCTGTATTCGGCGGCATCCTGAAGCGGCTGCATGCACGAAAGGGATGATGGGCCAGCATCTCCCCGCCCCATCACCTCATGCTTTTCCTTCTTAAATCTCTGCTGCTCAAGCTCCTCATCGCCGCCGGCTCCGCAGGTCTCATCTACTACCTCTGCTGAAATGCCGCGCTTCCGCTACTTCCGCGATGCGGCGTTCCTCATCGCCTGCCTGGCCTACGGACTCAACCGCTGTGTCATCAAACCGGTCATGCCGCCGGGTTTCATGATGTTTCATTTCAATGACCTGTGGCTCATCCCCTGCTGCCTGCCGCCCGTGCTCTGGCTCCACCGCCGCCTGGGACTGCGCGCGGATGATGCCCCGCCGCGCCTTGGAGAAATCATCGGGCATCTCGCATTCTGGTCTCTGCTCTTCGAATGGTTCATCCCCAAAATCACCCGTGGCAGCGGCGATCCCCGCGATGTGCTCGCCTACACAGTGGGAGCTTTGATCGCCGGCCTGTGGTGGAATCGTCAGCGCTGGCTCAATGCCCTGTTTTCCACTCCTCATCCTGCCCGATGAAACGGCGCGCATCCACCGCTGCGAATGAACGCAAGAAGGCAGACGCGCGAGCACCGGCTCCGCGGGTCAAAACAAAGAGCATGAATGCTGAAACCACGCGTCCTGCCAGTCCACCCTGCTATCTCGCCGAGTTCTTCGACTCGAACTTTGCCGACCGAATTGCCAAATAAAACCGCTCTCCGCACGTGCCCCTGCCCAACCTGCGCCAATGGCTCGGCATCGAGTTGATCGAAGTCAGCACCACCGAAAAAGCCGTCTCCACTTTCGGCGGCGGCCTTGCCATCCTGGCCTTGGTCTTCATGACTTCTTGGACGCTTCCCAATGGAGGCGCGGCAGCCTTGATCACCTCCATGGGAGCCAGTGCCGTGCTGCTTTTTGGCGTGCCGCACGGTCCGCTTTCACAGCCCTGGCCGGTCATCGCCGGGCATGGGATTTCGGCGCTCATCGGAGTCGTTTGCGCAGAGTATATTCATTCCCCTGCACTAGCCGCAGCCTGTGCCGTCGGTCTGTCCATCGGAGCCATGCAGCAGCTCAAATGCATTCATCCGCCAGGTGGCGCCACCGCCTTTGCCGCCGTGATGGGCGGCAGTGCCATTCGTGATCTTGGGTTTGGCTTTGTGCTCTTCCCCGTGCTCACCAACGCGATCGTCATGGTGTCTCTGGCGGTGCTCATGAACTACCCTTTCCGCTGGCGGCGCTACCCCAATGCCCTCCGCAAACAGCCGCACATCGCGCCACCCGATGCTTCCCCAGCCACCCACGAAGACGTCATCGCCGCCATCCGCTCGCTCGACTCCTTCGTGGACATCAGCGAAGACGAACTCCTCCGGCTGGTGGAACTGCTGAAGTCCCATCCTGGAAAGACCGTCTAAACATAGGGAGTGACATCGGCTGATGTCTCGGAGATCGACGCCCAGGTTTTCTCCAACATGAAAGATGGTTAGCCGAACACGAAGACTGGTTCTTTGAAAAGAACTGACGACTGCCGTGCTCAGCCGTTCGCTTTCTCCGTCTCCTTCCTCTGCGTCATCACCGTCACCACCAGGATGAAGAAGCACATGACCACGGAGAACAGTGGAAACTGCAGGGCAGCAGGAAGGCTGTAAACCAGCGCCAGCGCGGGGATCCACACCAGCCAGTTGGTGACCAGCACGGTGGGGCAGGTGCGCGTCCAAAACTCTCGGTCCAAAGTCGGCCGCGTACGCTTCCACGAGCCTCCCAGCTCCACCCAGCGCAGAGCGATGACATAAGTGGGTACAAACCAGAGGGGACTCATGATGAACTGATCCACCAGCACCTTTTTCACCAGCGTCAGGGCATCCTGCCTATCGCCAAACATCCAGGTTTGAAAGTGGTAAAAGAGATCAATCTCCATGCCCCGGTAGCCCCAGAACAGCATCAGAAGCAGCAGGCGTTTTCCGTTTCCTTCCCGCGGCAGCGTCCCCATGAGGCGCTGAATGCCCATGGGCATGATCGCCGCGGCAAACATGGTGGAGGCGCAGGAGAAGGCGAAGGCCCAGTGTGTCTTAAACTCACCCAGCGCCTCCCAAAAACCCGCCAGCGCCGGCACTTGGTAGTAGCTGACCACCAGAGCCAGGGCAAACGCGTTGAGCACCAGGCACGGCAGGCGGTTTTGCCGGAATACCGCGAAGATCGTGGCCAGGATTCCTGGAGGTTTCGGAAAAGTCTCTGCCATGGCTAAAGCGCAATCCTCTCCGTTCTATTTGTCATCTCCGAAGTACTTTTTGCGCAGTTCGTTGCCCACTCCCTGCTCTGAGAGTTTCAGCAGCGCCTGGTTCAGTCTCTCACGCAGCGGGCTGTCCTGCTGCAGCGCGAAGGCGTAGTTTTGCCGGTCAAACACCGGTCCCACCATCTGCAGTTTCTCGTCGTTGAGCTTGCCGGCTTCGTATTGCAGCACGGGTGCATCATAGACCACGGCGACCACATCGCCTTTTTTGAGCGCCAGCACGCAGTCTGTCACCGTTTCCATCGGCACCACCTTGGCTCCACGGTTGTTGAGCCAGGTTTCCGTGGTGCTGGCCTTCACGGTGGCCACCTTCCGTCCCGGCAGGTCGCCCGGGCCATTGATGTCTCCCTTGAGTGTGTTGATGGTCAGGGTGGTGGTAAAAGAGGCCGTGAGCAGGGAGACCAGCACAATGCTCAGCAGCATCCACACGATGGCGACGATACGGCCTCCCACCCCCACCGGGCCTTTGTTGTCCGCACCACCCACGAGCAGCGTGCTGATCGTCCACCAAAAGGACTCCCACATGCCCTTCTTGTAGTCTTCCGGCCACATGTCTCCGTTGATCTTGTGCTCGTAGCGCCACACCAGGTGGGAAATGATGAACATCGTCACCATCAGCAAGGCAAAGGCGCCGATCAGCTCAATGTTAAACAGATTGCCGATGAGAGCCATGATGTTGTCCGCAAAGCTGCCGCCGCCACCTGAGACGAGCACCTGCAGGCCGGACTCGTAGAAAGGCTGTGAGAAGTCGATGACCTCTTCGCGCGTGGATGTGACGCTGATGGCACCAACACCCACATCCGCCGTTTTGTTCTTCAGAGCATCAATGATCTCCGCCGCGTTGTTCACCACCTTGACCTCGTAATCGAGCTTGGTCTCACGCGCTAACTGCTCCCAAAGTTCCGCCGCATAGCCCACGCGGCGTCCTTCTTTCTCGAAGGAGAACGGCTCAAGATTTCGAGTAACGACCCGGATCTTTGCGGCCGGTGCGGTGGCCGCCGGTGCCTGCGCCGCAGCCTCCTGAACAACACTGAGAAGAAAAACAGTGGAGAGAAACAGGAGTAGCGCGCGCATGCCGGATTCTGCCGCGCTCTCCGTTGTGCGTCAATCCAATCCATGGACTTTGCCTGCTTGCGATGCCGCTGGGCCTGTCCATTCATGAGGCATGACAGCCGAGTTTTTTCAGCAGATCACCACTCACGGAGCCGCCGTGAATCTTTCCTCCCGTGCCAAGTTCAGGCTCACTGGCGCTGACCGCGTACGCTACCTGAACGGTCAGGTGACCAACGACATGCGCCGGGCGAAAAATGCCGAAACCCTTTACGCCTGCGTGACGGACGCGAAAGGCCGCATCGCCGGCGATGTCTTCGTTCATGCGCACGAAGACGCCCTCTTCCTCGACGCCGAACCTGACCTCCGCGAGCCCCTGGGCATGCGCCTGGAGCGCTACATTGTGGCCGATGACGTGGAACTGACCGATGTGACCGAAGAATGGCAGTTGTGGCATGTCTGGGGAGGTGATGCTTGCCCGCAGCACTTTCTCCATTCCACACGCTATGGCCAGGCGGGAATGGACCTCTGGCTGCCCTCCGCTGCTCCTGCTCCCACGTTTGACTCCCGGCCCCTCCTCACCGAAGCCGACCTCGAAACCTGGCGCATCCTGCAGAAGGTTCCGCGCTGGCCTTACGAACTGAACGCCGAGACCTTTCCTCCTGAAGCCGGTCTTGAGGGCAAAGCGATGGATTTTTCCAAAGGCTGCTACATCGGCCAGGAGGTGCTCTCACGCATCAAAACCACCGGCAAAATGCCGCGCGAGATGGTCGCCTTCGAAACCGAAGCTACTGTCAGCATGGGTGATGAGCTTTGGAATGACAAGGCTGTCGGAAAAGTGACCAGCGCCACCCAGCATCCTCAGACGGGCAAGACGATCGGTCTGGCCATGATCCGTCAAGGCAGTGCTCGTGACCGATTGCGCGCCTGCGGTGCGGATGGTCCGCTGTTGAGTGTGCTTTGATGCGAGACTCCAGGTCCGGAAACCGGGCTCCCGAGTCCTTCGCTTAGGTAGCGGCGGGCGGCAAAGTCGCCGAGGCGCTTTTTCACAAAGCATGAAAGATCGATTTAAGGATTGAGTGTGCCTGAGGCCTAATGGTAGCCTCCGGAATTCATTTAAACCATGAATTCCGACCCATTGCCCTCCCTCGCCTTCACGGGCCGCTGTTTTCACTGGTTAATCCGGCAGTTTTTGTACCTGGCGGCGCTTCTGCCGTGCGTTCTGCCATTCCAGGCCAGCGGCGTCGGGACATGGTCCACCCTGCCCACAGCCCCATTCACCGTGGGCCTGATGATTCTTCAGTCGGACGGCTCACTGCTCATTTTTAACAACAATGGGATTGCGATTGCCAAGCTGACGCCGAATGCCCAGGGAAGTTACGCCTCAGGCACATGGACCACGCTGAAAGCGATGTACAATTCCCGCCTGTATTTCTCCTCCCAGGTGCTGAAGGACGGCCGGGTGTATGTGGCGGGAGGCGAGTACGGCACCGGCGGCTCCGCGGCGGAAGTGTACAATCCTCTGACCAATCAATGGCTCATGGCTCCGCTTCCCGGGGTGCGCTTCAGCGATGCGAATTCTGCCATGATTCCAGACGGGCGCGTGCTGAACGCCGTGGTGGCGGCGGCACGAACGACCAAAATCTACGATCCTGCCACCAACACGTGGACGGCAGGTCCGACCTGTCTCGGCAGCAACAATGAGTCGGCCTGGGTTCGCCTGCCGGACCAGAGCGAGCTGATGGTGGACATCAATTCCACCAACTCTGAGCGGTACATCCCGGCGTTGAACACATGGATCGCGGATGCCACGGTGCCGGTCTCCCTCTACGATCCCTATGGCTCGGAAACAGGTGGGGCGATGATGCTGCCCAATGGAAAAGCCCTCTTCATCGGCTCGCTCGGGCATTGCGCCATCTACACGCCTTCGGGTTCCACCGCGAACGGGTCGTGGACGGTCGCTGCGGACATCCCCGGCTCACAGGGCACGCCTGATGCGCCTTGCGCGATGCTGCCCAACGGAAAAGTGCTCGCCGCTGTCTCTCCCGTCCCGACCTCAGCCCAGCACTTCCCTTCTCCCACCGCATTCTACGAGTACGACTACATCACCAACACCTGGACGGCTGCGCCAATCCCGGGCGGCTCGCAGAACCATGCGTCCTATTATGGCACCATGCTGATCCTTCCGGACGGCACCTGTTTGTATTCCAATTTTTCCTCCACCATCTATCGCTACACACCGGACGGTACACCGGTCACGGCGGGCAAGCCTGTGATCACATCGCTGTCGCAGAATGCGGACGGCACTTTCCACATCGTGGGCACCCAGTTAAACGGCTGGTCGGAAGGATCGTCCTACGGTGATGACAATCAGAACGCCACGAACTACCCCATCGTGCGGCTGACCTCCGGCTCATCGGTTTATTACGCGCGCAGCTTCAACTGGAACAACAACGGCGTGGTGACGGGCGCACTGCCGGTGACGACCGAATTCTTCGTGCCGTCCAACGTGCCAGGCGGGACTTATGACGTCGTGGTGGTGGCGAACGGGATCAGCTCGGACCCGGTTTCGCTTTCGTACAATCCCATCACCATTGCTTTGCCTGTCAGCGTCACTGAGAACGGAACCACCGGAACGGGGGTCGTGACCCTGCCAACGCCCGCCGCGACAAACATTGATGTCACGCTGACATCTGCAAACCCCTCCAAGGTTACGGTGCCATCTTCCATCACCGTGCTGGCGGGAGCAACCACGGCTTCGTTTTTGATCACTCCTGGCAATGATTCGGTCCTCTCCAGCAATCAGGCGATCGGCATATCGGCTGCAGCCGCGGGTTATCAGTCCGGATTTGCCAATCTCATCGTCATTGATGACGACACGGCGGTGATTTCGGTGACACCCACAGCGACTTTCACTCCGACAGGAGGTGCGGGCGGTCCGTTCACTCCCTCTTCAAACGCATACACCCTCACCAACACGGGCAACACCAGTGTGACCTGGTCGGCTGCCATCACCCAATCATGGCTGACGATTTCTCCCACGAGCGGCACCATCCCAGGCGGTGGCACGGCAACGGTCACACTGACGGTCAATACCAGCGCCAACTCTCTTGCCACGGGCGGCTATTCGGACACGGTCACTTTTACCAACACCCTGACAGGAGACGGCAGCACGACACGATCTGTGTCACTGTCTGTAGCGGGCACACCGGCCATGTCCGTGACTGCGGGCTCGCTCGCATCCACGGGCGCCGCCGGCGGGACGTTTGCGCCTTCCAGCGCGATATTCACCATCCAGAATCCTGGCACTGCCTCCATGAGCTGGACCGCGGCAAAGGCTGCCACCTGGCTGACTCTCTCATCCTCCAGCGGCACTGTCACCGCCGGTTCAAGCTCCATCGTCACCGCGTCCATCAATACAACTTCCGCGAATGCGCTCTCAGCCGGAGCCTACAGCGACACCATCACCTTCACCAATACCAGCAACGGCAACGGCAACACCACGCGCTCCGCATCTTTGCTTGTGCAGGCGAAGGTGAGCTCCCAGACGCTGAGCTCCAATCCAGGCTGGAGCACGCAGGGCGAGTGGTCCTACGGCACGCCCACAGGCAGCGGCGGGCCGCCGAATGGATTTGCAGATCCCACAGCAGGCAGCACCGGCGCGAACGTGTATGGAGTCAATCTTTCCGGCAACTACTCCACCACTCCGGGCGGACCGTTTTATCTGACCTCCACCGCCTTCAACTGCAGCACATCCACCCAGACCAAGCTGAAGTTCCAACGCTGGCTGAACACGGACGTGCAGCCTCTTGCCTTTGCCACCGTCGAAGTCTCGAATAACGGCTCCACGTGGACCCAGGTTTACACCAATGACACCGGCGCGGTTACAGATTCCAGCTGGCGGCCGGTGACGTATGACATCTCCGCCGTGGCCGACCATCAGGCCACCGTCTTTGTGCGCTGGGGCTATCAGGTGGCGGCAGGCGCACTGCCATACTCGGGCTGGAACATCGATGACGTGGACATTCTGGGCAACGTGAGCCGAACCGCCCCCACTGCGACCGCGCAGAGCAAATCGATGGCGTTCGGCGCCACCCAGTCCCTCACCCTCGCGGGCACGGATACAAACTCCCCCACCGGGGCGCCGCTAAGTTTTGGCATCGCGAATCCTCCTTCCCACGGCACGCTCTCTGGCACGCCTCCGAACGTGAGTTACACGTCTGCGCTGGGTTATTCAGGATCAGACAGCTTCACCTTCACCGCGTCGAATCTCTATGGCATCACCAGTTCCCCGGCCACCGTCAGCCTGACCATTGCGGCGGGTGCGCCGGTAGCGACCCCAAAATCTGTCACCGTTGCCCCGGACACTCCGACTGCGATCACGCTGACGGGCACCGATCCCAACATTCCTCCGCTGCCGCTCACGTTCGCGACCACGTCCTCTCCCACCCATGGCACGCTCTCAGGCACCGCCCCCAATCTCACCTACACTCCTGCCGCCGGCTATACGGGGGCAGATTCATTCGCCTTCACGGTGAACAATGGGATCGCCACCAGTCCGGCAGCCACGGTCTCCATCACCGTGGGCATTGTGAATGTGGTGGAACCCCTCACTTCCAAGGCGAACATCCTCGGCAACAAGCCCCTCAGCCCGCTGGTGCTCGGAGCCGATGGTGCGCTTTACGGCACCTGTCAGACAGGAGGCCTCAACAACCAGGGCTCTGTGTTCAAGATCACCACCGCAGGGGTGGTCACCACCTTGGTGAACTTCTACGGCGTGAATGGCGCCGCGCCGCAGGCAGGACTCTGCCTTGGCAGCGATGGCAACTTCTACGGCACCACCACGGCAGGCGGAGCCAGCAACCTGGGCACCATTTTCAAAATGACACCCGCGGGCGTGCTGACAACGCTGGTAAGCCTGAGCTCTGTCAGTCCAAACACGGGCTCCGTCCCCAAGGCGGGCCTGGTGCAGGCTGCCGATGGAAATTTTTACGGCTCCACCACGGCTTCGGGCACTTCCGGCAGCGGCACCCTGTTTCGCGTCACGCCAGCCGGAGTTATTACCGTGCTGAACAACTTCACCGGCACCACCGGAACGGTGCTCGGTTCGAACTGCCAGGCGGCCATGATTCAGGGCAGTGATGGCAATCTCTACGGTGTAACCGGCAGCGGCGGCGCAGGCGGCTTTGGCACCCTGTTTAAGATGACCACCGGCGGCACCTTCACCACTTTGGTTGCATTCACCGGCACCTCCGGCGGCGCATTGGGCAGCACTCCCCTCGGCGCGCTGGTGCAAGGCTCTGACGGCACGCTCTATGGCACCACATCCACCAGCGGCGCGAGCTCCAATGGCACCATCTTTAAATGCACCACGGCAGGCGTGCTGACCACCCTGCAAAATTTCACAGGATCCACCGGCGCAGTCATCGGCGGCACTTGCGCCGCGCCGCTGGCCTTCGCCGCGGATGGCGTGACGCTCTACGGCACGGCTTCAGCGGGTACAACTTACGGCTCTCTCTTCAGCATCACGACGGCGGGGGTGTTCACCAACATCAAGACCCTTGCCACCACAGACGGTCCTTCCAGCCCGCTCGGCGGCATGACGCTGGCAAGCACGGACGGCAACTTCTACGGCACCCTCTCCGGCAATGTGTCAAACATCGGAGCCACCAAGGGCGGCGTGTTCAAGCTTGTCCCCGGCACCAACACTTTCAGCATGCTGTCATCTTTTCAGCTCATGCCGCCGGTCTATCGCAATCTCGTCAGACACAGCGACAACAACCTCTACGCCACAACAACGCAGGGCGGCACCAACCAGTACGGCAGCGTGGTTAAATTCGTGATCCCGTCAACCCTCACCACCCTGACCAGTTTTTCCGGCACTTCTGGCGCGACCAACCCGAACACCCTCATTGTCGGAACGGACAACAACTTGTACGGCACCAATCCCACGGGTGTCATCAGCACGAACGGCACCCTGTTCAAACTTACAACTTCCGGCACACTCACCACGCTGGACACGTTCAGCGGGACGACAGGCACCGTGCCAGGCACATCCCCGAGTGCGCACCTTACTCCTGGTGGCGACGGAAACTATTACGGCGTCACCTCAAGCGGCGGCACCAACAGTTTCGGTGTTGTTTTCAAGGTGACCCCTGGAGGGACTTACACTGCACTCGGAGTTTTCACCGGCACCACGGGCGCTTTGCCCGGAAGCGGGCCGCAGACACGCCTGGTGCTAGCGCCGGATGGCAATCTCTACGGCACGACTTCGAGCGGTGGCACAGGAGGTTTTGGCACGATCTTCCGCATCAATGTATCCACCGGCTCCGTGACGTCGCTGATCAGCTTCACCAGCACCACAGGAGCAGCTCTGGGCACCAGCCCGAACACCAACCTTGTGGTGGGCAGTGATGGCAATCTGTACGGCACCACCACCAGCGGCGGCACAGGGGGCTCCGGCACGGTTTATTCTCTGACGCCAGCCGGCGTGCTGACGACTTTGGTAAACTTCACCGGCACTGCAGGTGCGGCCCCCGGTGCCACGCCCGCCTCAAATCTCGTCTTCGGCACGGACGGCATTTTGTACGGCACCACCACAGGTGGCGGTGCCAGCAGTTCGGGAACCATCTACACCTGCACCAAAGGAGGTGTCTTCACCTCGCTGGCGGCATTCACAGGTGCCACGGGCACGATGCCGGGCTCCTCACCTTCCTCCATGCTGCTGCAGGCGCCAGACGGCTGGTTCTATGGCACCACAGGTGGGACGGGGGCCTATTCCATGGGCACGGTCTATCGTTTTCATCCCAGCGGCATGGTGCAGACCTTGTACGCTTTTGGCTCGGGCGCTGACGGCGGGGTGGCCACGACCTCAAGCAACCTTTCGCTGGACTACCGCCTCGTGCTCGGTGCGGACGGCTACCTGTATGGCGCCAATGCAGGAGCCATCTATCGTGTGCATCAGCAGCCTGCTGTCCAGGACCTGCCGGATGCAGCCGTCAGTTCCAGCACGAGCGCCACTCTCACCGCAAGTGTGATCCCCAACAACGACTCGGCGTCCGCCTATTTCGAGTGGGGCCTGGGGACAAACTACGGCACACAATCTGCCATGCAGAATCTGCCCGCCAGCGCCTCGCCTGTGGATGTGAATGCGACACTGAGCGGTCTGATTCCCGGACAGATCTACCACTACCGGCTGGTCACCATCACGGCGCAGGGCACTTATTACTCGCCAGATCAGACCTTCGCCACCCAGGGGCCGCCGATTGTGATCACCGGTTCATGGACGGGCACCGCGCAAAACGGCATTACCGTGGACGGTTACATCAATCCTCTTGGCAGCCTGACCAACTACTGGTTCGAGTATGGCGAGAGCACCGACTACGATGACTTCACCGTGCCGCAGGTGATGGAGAGTGTGCCGATCACCCTCGATCCGGAAACTGAGCCGGACGGACCGCAAAACCTCTCCAGCGGCATTGCCACACTGCCTGTGTCCGTCACCATTGGCGAAGGGATCACACCCGGGACGGAGTTTCACATCCGCCTCGTGGCTCAAAACGGATTTGGCACCACGTACGGCGACGATCAGGTCATCACCACTCCATCCCCGCAGCCAAAGGCCATCGTCGAACCCATCTTCCATTACGTGGTGGCCGGCACCTCACCGCAGAGCGGTCTCACGCTTGCCAATGACGGCTACTTCTATGGCGTGGCAAGCACCGGTGGATCGATCAATCTGGGCACGGCCTTCAAGATGTCCCAAGGCGGCACCATGACAACGCTGTCTGACTTCTACGGCACGGCCAACAGCGGAGTCGATGGAAACTCTCCCCAAGGAGCGCTGGTCCAGGGCCCCAATGGCAATCTCTACGGCACCACCAATTCTGGCGGCACCACCAACAGCGGCACCATTTTCATGATAACGCCGGATGGCACGCGCACGACGCTGGTAAACTTTACCGGCACTTCCGGCGTAGCTCTTGGTTCAGGAACTGTCTCCAAATTGACGCTTGGCCTGGATGGCAACTTCTATGGCACCACCACTGGCGGCGGCACAGGGGGTGGAAATGGCACCGTCTTCATGATGACACCGGCAGGCGTGTTCACGACTCTCGTCAATTTCACCGGCACCTCGGGTGCTTATTTGGGAGGCAGCGCGCGCGGGCTGCTGCTGGCAAACGACGGCAACTTCTACGGAGTCACAAACAACGGCGGCACTGGCGTCAATGGCACCATCTTCAAGATGACGCCCGCAGGCGTGCTGACCACCTTGGTGAACTTCACCGGCACCTCGGGAGCCGCGCCCGGCGCGGGCCCCAACTGCACTCTCATCCAGGGTGTGGACGGCAACCTCTACGGCACCACGACCACGGGTGGCACGCTGAATTTTGGCACCGTCTTTGTCTGCACACCCACAGGCACATTCACCTCCCTGGTGCAGTTCTCCGGCACTGTGGCTCCGGCCTTGGGCTCAAGCCCCAAAGGTGCGCTGGTGCAGATGAGCGACGGGAACTTTTATGGCACCACAACTGCCGGCGGCACCGCGGGCGGCAACGGCACTTTCTTCATGATGACTCCGGCAGGTGTGCTCACCACCCTGGTCAATTTCACCGGCACCACGGGCACCGCTCCGGGCACGGGACCGCAGGGTGCGCTGGCCCGTGGAGTGGATGGAACGCTCTACGGCACCACCAGCGGCGGCGGCCAGTTCAACCAGGGCACCATCTTCAAAGTTTCCACCGCCGGCCTGCTGACCACGCTGGTGAATCTGAGCTCTCCGCCGGTCATCAGCAAACTGGCCCAGGGCAGCGAAGGCACCTTCTTTGGCACCACCACAGGCGGCGGGACGGCATTGGGTTACGGAACGTACTTCACTGCATCCATTGACGGCGCGCCACGCATTCTTGCCCAGCTTCCACCCACCTCCGGCACCAGCGCCATCACCTCCCGCGGTGGACTGCTGCTCGGCAGCGACGGCAATTTTTACGGCACCAGCTCCGCCGGTGGCGCCACGAATGCGGGAAGTGTTTTTAAAGCGAGCCAGGACGGAGTGGTCACCACCCTGCTGAACTTCACAGGAACATCCGGTGCGGCGCCGGGCTCCAGTCCACAGGCGGCTCTGATCCTCGGTTCAGACGGCAACTACTGGGGTACCACCAGCACGGGTGGCAGCACTGCCAATGTTGGTGAAGTTTTCAAAATCACTTCGCTTGGAGCGATGACGCCGGTGGCGGTTTTCACCGGCACCACGGGATCCGTGCTCGGCTCCAGTCCTCAAGGTCCGCTTCTGCTGGCCAATGACGGCAACTACTATGGCACTACCACGACCGGTGGCAGCGGCGGCGGGCTTGGCACCGTGTTCAAGCTCACGCCCGCAGGAGTTTTTACCAGCCTCGTCAGCTTCAACAATGCCATTGGTGGCGTGCTGGGCTCCTCTCCGGCCGGGGCGCTTGTCCAGGGACCTGACAATGCACTCTATGGTGTGACCACCAGTGGCGGCACCTCCAGCCTCGGGACCATTTTTAAAGTCACTCTGGCCGGCGTGTTCACCAATCTGGCAAGCTTTACGGGGACCTCAGGTGCTCTGCCTGGCTCGGCTCCCAGCAATGGTCTCTTCACCGGACCTGACGGACATTTCTATGGTGTGACAACCAGTGGTGGCCTTTACAACCAGGGGACTCTTTTCCGCGTCGGCACGGATGGCAGTGTGCAGCACCTGTACTCCTTTACCGGACGGGCCGATGGCATCACTTCGGCAAACGGTTTGCTGAATGCCACGGACGGATACCTCTACGGGCAGACCAGCTCCGGCATTTTCCGAGTTCATCCCACGCCCGCCGCGCTGGCTCTGCCCGCCACCAACGTGCTGGCCGGCAGCGCGACCCTGAATGGCTCCATCGTTGGAGAAGAATATTCCGGCACCACCTGTTTCGAATACGGCCTCACATCCGGCTATGGCACCACCACCGGATCGCAATCGTTCAGCGCAGGAAACATTCCAGCGGTCAGGACCTCCGGCATCCTCGTGCAGCCATTCCTGACCTATCACTACCGCATGGTGGCAGTCACACCGGACGGAACGTTCCCAGGGCCGGATCGTTCATTCTCCACCGCAAACACAGCCACCTTCAATTCCGCAGCGGACGTGCCGGTGACCATCGACAACTTCAATGCAGGCGGTCTGCCATTGACGGTGAGTCTCGGGTTTGCTCCGACAAACGGAACCGTCTTGAAGCTCGTCAACAACACCGGCAGCAGCCCGGTCAACGGCACTTTTGCCAGCCTTCCAGAAGGCAGCGGTGTGACGGCGACATTCAATGCGCAGTCTTATCTGTTCCAGATCACGTATGCCGGAGGAGATGGCAATGACATCACGCTGACAGCGACTCCCCAGGTCATCGCTTTCCCAACCGTGGGTCTGAAGCGCACGACGGACGCGGCGTTCAATCTCGGCGCCACTTCCACCAGCGGACTGGCCGTCACCTATCAAATCGTGGCAGGCTCTTCCGCGGCGACGTTGTCGGGCAATACGGTCACCCTGACAGGTACCGCAGGAGTCGTCACCATCAAAGCCACCCAGGCAGGGAACGGCGGCAGCATCGGTGCAGCTCTGCCGGTGTACCAGTCCTTCATCGTTCAGACCGCAGCGGGCTTTGTGCAGATCAGCAGCAGCAAGGCGAATGACTTCACTCTCGGCATCCGCAGTGACGGCACACTTTGGGCCTGGGGGATCAACTCCAACGGACAATTGGGCGACACCACCACCACCTCGCGGCGAACACCCGTTCAGATCGGCACTGCGACGAACTGGTCCGGCGTAAGCTGCGGCACCTCCCATGTGGTGGCGCTGCGCAGTGACGGCACGATGTATGCCTGGGGTCTGAACACCAGCGGGCAGGTCGGCGACTCATCGCTGACGCAGCGCACCAGCCCCGTTCAAATCGGCACGCTGGCTCAGCTCGGTGTGACCAAGGTCTGGTCTCTCGTGGCGGCCGGAGCCAGCCACAGCGTGGCCGTGGCAAACGACGGCACACTCTGGGCCTGGGGGGCCAACGCCAACGGCCAGGTGGGCCAGAGCAGCACGCTGACCACCACTTACTCCACGCCCACCCGCGTAGGCTCGGCCTCCACCTGGTCCATCAGCGGCCAGACGCTCAGCGCAGGCAGCGACTTCACTTTTGCCATCGACACGCTCGGCAAGCTCTGGGCCTGGGGTCTCAACACCAGCAACCAGCTCGGCGACAGCTCCGCCACCACACGCCTCTCTCCGGTGCAAATCGGCAGCGCGACCACCTGGCAAAGCGTCGCGGCTACCAGCAATGGCGGCTTTGCCACGATGACCACCGGCACGCTCAATTCCTGGGGCCTCAACTCGAGCGGGCAGGTGGGGGACAACACCCTGACTCAGCGCTCCGCCCCGGTGGTGATCGGTGTCACCACGGACTGGTCCGGCGCCACGCTCGCAGGTGGCGGCGTGCAGTGTTTGGTGAGAAAGACCAATGGAACTCTGTGGACCTGGGGCGGCAACAACCTCGGGCAGCTCGGCCAGGGCTTTGCAGACCTCACCGCACGCGCCAATACACCTCTCCAGGTCGGCAGCTTGTCCACCTGGGCGGCCCTCGCCGGCGGACTGGGAGCGTCGTATGGCACCACCACGGACGGTGCGGTTTACTGCTGGGGATCCAACGCCAACAACATACATGGCGTGGTCATGCGCTCGCTCCTGCCTCTTTCTTCGCAGCTCGGCGCGGTCAGCACGGCCGTGGGCAGCACCAACAACTCCTACTTTATCAAACAGGACGGAAGCCTCTGGGGCCTCGGTGGAAACAGCTCGGGGCAGCTGGCTCTCGGCGCGACGGATTCCAGTCAGCACCCCGTGCCTTTGCAGATGGGTGCGGGCAGCACCTGGCTGAGTGTGTCTTCCGCCAACAACTCCATGCACGCCATTCGCAGTGATCGCACG
Source organism: Prosthecobacter sp. (assembly GCF_044222565.1). Classification (GTDB taxonomy): domain Bacteria; phylum Verrucomicrobiota; class Verrucomicrobiia; order Verrucomicrobiales; family Verrucomicrobiaceae; genus Prosthecobacter. The sequence goes on along the minus strand of NZ_JBGANA010000011.1, from coordinate 71,176 downwards.
CTCTGGGCCTGCGGCAGCAATGGCAGCGGTCAGCTGGGGGATGGCACCACGACCTCCCGCAGCATCCTCGTGCAGATAGGCACCGATGCGGACTGGAGCTACATCTTCGACGCCAACAATTCCACCTTCGCGATCAAAACCAATGGCACGCTCTGGGCCTGGGGTTCCAACTCCTCCAACCAGCTGGGCGATGGCACCACCACGCAGCGCAACTTCCCCATTCAGATCGGCACGGACACAAACTGGCGCATGGTTGCCGGCTCTGCCAGTTCCTCGACCACCTTCGCGGCCGGCTTGAAGACTGACGGCTCTCTCTTCACCTGGGGCAGCAATTTCAACGGCCAGCTCGGCAACGGCACAACGACCACCGTCGTTCGTCCCACGCAGGTCGGCACTGCCACGGACTGGACCGCGCTCGCCACTGGCAACACCCATGTCCTCGCGCTCAAATCCAACCGCACACTCTGGGCTTGGGGCTTGAACAGCTCCAGTCAACTGGGTGATGGCACCACCACGCAGCGCACCTCTCCGGTGCAGATCGGCTCCGCCACCAACTGGGCCAGTGTCGGCGCAGGGCTGACACACTCCCTGGCCACAACGACTGACGGCGGCCTGTTCGCCTGGGGCAGCAATGCCTTGGGACAGTTTGGCAATGCCACGCTCAACACCAACACCACCCCGACTCGTGTAGGCACGGGCAGCCTTTGGAGTTCGCTCCCGGTGCAGTCTCTTGCCACCCACAGCCTGATTTTTGCAATCGACCGCACGCTCTGGACCGCTGGCCAGAACTCCTCCGGACAGAGCGCCTTCGCGGGCCGCAATCTCTGGGTGCCAAATCTCGCGGTGCCAAACTTGGGTTCGCTCCAGAGCCAGACATTCACCGCGCCCTCCAGTGTGACCGTCGGCAACACCATCACCCTCAGCACGACGACCGCCAGCGCCATTCCCTCCAGCTACATTGTCAGCGGACCCGCCACTCTCGTGGGAGATCAGCTCACGGTGAACTCCGCGGGAACGGTCTGCGTCATCGCCTTTCAGCAGGGAGACAGCGCCTGGCAGTCCTCAGACATAAGTCATTCCCTCATCAATCCAACCGCGCCAGGCGTCACCACCCTTTCCGCCACCCAGGTGGGCGCCACCACCGCCACGCTGAACGCCGTGGTCAATCCCAACGGCAGCACGAGCACCGCTTTGTTCAAATATGGAGGAGACACGAGCTACGGCAGCAATGTGACTTTCGCGCTCAACGGCGATCACGATGTCGTGCCGCAAAACATGACCACCACGCTCACGGGTCTCGCCCCCGGCACCACTTATCACTTCCAGGCTGCTGCCACCAGCTCGCGGGGAACCACCAATGGTGGGGACCTCATCTTCTCCACCCTCAGCATCAACGCCAGCCTTGCATCGCTGAGCTTCGCAGGCGGCACTCTGTCGCCAGCATTCACTTCCGGGACCACCAGCTACGCTGCCGAGGTTTCGAACGCCACCTCCAGCATCACTCTCTCGCCCGTGGTGGCGGAGGCGCATGCCAGCCTCGCTCTCAATGGTTCCGCCGGCATGACCATCCCCCTGAACATCGGCAGCAATGTGATTTCCATTCTTGTGACTGCGCAGGATGGCCTTACCACCATGACTTACACGCTCACCGTCACACGCCGCACCCCCTTCCAGGACTGGGTGGTGGCCAGCGGCATCGTTAACGGTGCTTCCGGCGCGCTGCAGGACAGCGATGGTGACGGCATCCCGAACCTGCTCGAATGGGCCTTCGGCGGAGATCCCACCCAAAACTCCGCAGGCACCGTCAGCGTCGTGGGAGGAACGCTCACCAAGCGTGGCACGCCCGCTGTGCTGATTTCTGGCAACACACGCCTGGCTGTCTTTGGCCGGCGCATGGACTACATCGGCGCAGGCCTCACCTACACGGTCGAGTTCAGCGCCGATTTCACCTCCTGGAATACAGCCACCGACATTCCCACCCCCATCGGCAACGACGGTGAAATCGAAGCCGTGACCGTCCCCTTTCCCGCCCAGGTGAACGGCCAGGAGGCTCGCTTCTTCCGCGTCAGGGTCGTCACTCCGTGAGCCTTGTGACTGAGCAGATGGTCCGGCGCATCCTATGGGCTACCACGTCATACCATAAGAGCGCATGCCGGTCCGGACTCACTGCAGCCGCTTTCAATTCTCCGGCCGAAGGTCAAAGCAGACGAGCTTGTCCTTCTGCCGCACCAGCAGCCGGCCGTTGGCAATCGCGGGGGAGGAGCAGCCCATGGCGTCCGTCTTGGCACGGCCGAGCTGCTCGTAAGCGGCGTTGGTTGCCTTCACCATGCGCACATGCGTGCCGTTGTTTTCATAGACGAGCAGCTTGCCATCCGCGAGCAGCGGGGAGGTGATGGTGCTGTTCACCTCGTTCACCACCCATTTCACCGCACCCGTTTCAAGATCGACGCACTGATGCTTCCCACCGCAGCAGTGGTACACATTGCCCTCATGGATGATCGGGCTTCCGGTATAGCGCAGGGTCACCCAGAAATGGGACCACGCTGCTTTTGGGGTGCCATCCGCCTGCATCTTGTAGGCGCGCAATCCCACCCCCTGCGTGCCGCTGTAAAGCACCAGCCAGTCCCCGCTCGCCACCGGCGTGCTCTGGCTCCCGCCTTCGGCCTTCCACTTCACCGCTCCGTTTTCGGGATCAAGGCCATAGAGCGCGTTGCTGCCATTGATGACGAGCACTGGCTTGCCGCTGGCGGGCGCCCACCATGTCGGGCTGGCGATCACACCTTTGGCCTCCTTTTGTTCCCACAGCAGCTTGCCATCAGCCTTTGAAAAGGCACAGGCCACCCCGGCGGCCATGTACACGCGGTCACCGACGATGAGCGGGGAGGCCGCAGGCCCCTTGGTGGAAAGAGCTGCCGACCATAGGCGCTTGCCATCCGCCTCATTCACGCACAGCAGCTCCGAACTGCATGCCGCATACACCTTGCCATCCACCACCGCACAGGTGCTGGAGGACTGGCGGCCGCTGGGCTTGCCAGGCTGCGAGTATTTCCAGATCTGCTTGCCCGTAGCCAGGTCCAGGCAGAGGATCACATCCTGCGCGACCTTCACCGTGTTCGGCACCAGCGCGATCATCTTCTCCTTCACCTCGGGAGGAAAGCCTTCGTCATCCAGCCACTTGCTGAACTCCGCCGCACTGGCGAAGGGTTTGCCCTGTCGGCTGTTCATCTTGCCCAGCCATTCCAAAGCGATCGCATTCTTGCCGGCTTTGAAACGGCTCGTCACCCAGGAGCCGAGCGTGATGTCCTCCTTCTCGCTCAGGTTGTCCTTGCGCCATTGCACGACCCATTCGTCAAACTTCTCGCCCCGCAGCTTGGGCAGATTCAGTCGGGTCTCCTCCAGTTTCTTCTCCAGCTCCGGAGAGGTGCCACGGTAGTTCAGCGACTGCATGACCTCGGTGTCAATCTCACGCGACTCCGAGGGCACACGCTCGTGCCACACCACGCTGATGAACACCCGCTCCCCGCTCACCACGGGGCTGCCGTGGCCCCCATATTCGTTGCTGGGAATAAATTCGCTCTCCCAGACCTTTTTCAGTCCCGCGCTCGGAAAGCTGTTCGCGATCGGACTCGTGTCCTGGGAAATCCCATTGCGATCCGGCCCGCGCCATTGATTCCAGTCCGCAGACCAGCCGGTGGAGGCAAACAACAAAAGATGCGCGGCAGCGAGGGTGTTTTTCATGCGCAGCCGTTAACGCCCTTGCGGCGCCCTAAGTTTCACCGCCACCACCCTGAAGAGCCCCTCAGGTGAAAAGCAGCACACGCAGAGCCCTGAAAGCCCGCCACCAGCCCCCACCGCGGCGATGGCGTGGACGTTTCAACGCGCATGCTCCCCGCTGAGCGAAAACGAAAAGGAATGCAAAATCTTCCGACCCGTGGTGTTACCATTTCTTTGAGATGCGGATGTAGCCTGTGATGATGCCCGAACACCATAAGCCCGGAGTGATGCCGCCGACTGCCGCGGAGCTGGGACTGTTGTTTCCTGAACTGGAGATTGGCAAACCGCTGGGACGGGGCGGAATGGGGATCGTGTATGAGGCAAGGCAATGTGCACTGGACCGGCGCGTGGCCTTGAAGCTGGTTCATGCGGAAGGAGCCACCCAGGCACGGCGCGAGCGTTTTGAACGGGAGGCGCTGGCGCTGGCGCGGCTGAATGATCAACACATCGTGGCCTTGTTTGATGTCGGCGAGCGTGGAGGCTGGTTTTATCTGGTGATGGAGTTTATGGAGGGGGAGGATCTGGCGCACCTCCTGTCACATGGGCCGCTGCCGCCACGTCAGGCGCTCGATGTGGCAATGCAGGTGGCCGAAGCACTGCTGCATGCCCATGCCGCAGGCGTGGTGCACCGGGACATCAAACCCGCAAACATTCTCATGGGACGGCACGGCCAGGCAAAGCTGGCCGACTTTGGGCTGGCGAAGCTGCTGGAATCCCCGTCCATGGATCTGACGGGTGCAGCGACTTTGCTGGGCACTCCCCATTACATGCCACCGGAACAACGACGCGACTCGTGGGCGGTGGATGAACGCGCAGATCTCTACGCCCTCGGCGTGGTACTTTACGAAATGCTCACGGGCAGACTGCCAGAAGGGCGCTTCCCTCTGCCATCACGCTCCGCGGGCACGAGTCCGGAGGTGGACGCGGCGGTGATGCAGGCCATGGCGGCAGAACCCCGGGAAAGATTTCAATCCGCCGATGAAATGCATGCGGCCCTGGCGCGGGCTGCCGAAGAGAACCAGCAAAACCGGCACAGACGTCTGACATTCATGATGCTGGCAGTCCCCGTGATCATCCTGGGTGCCACCGCGGCATGGTGGTCCATGGCAAAACGGGATGAACTGGACGCGCCCTACAGGCCCAGGCGCGTGGCGGTCGCAAAGAAGAGCACGGTGGAAAAACCGGAGGTGAAGGCGGCGCTGAAACCAGGTCAGACTCAGACACATGCTGCGGTGCTGCGCGGGGACATTTCCACGCTCGCCAAACTCATTCAGAACAAGGAGCAGCTCGAGGCCGCCGATGCTGATGGCTGGACGCCGATCCTCCTGGCCGCGGCCCAGGATCGCTCAGACATGATGGAGGCGCTGCATCTGGCCGGTGTGAAGCACGACACGATGCTGCGCGGAAAAATAACCGCGCTGCACCTCGCGGCAGGCCGCGGAGCGGTTAAATCAGCGCAGTGGCTGAACGCGCATGGCGCAAATTTGAACGAGGCTGATGAGAATGGATGGCGGCCGCTCGACTGGGCTGCGGCCTGCCTCCAGCCAGACATGGTGCGGTGGCTGATCCAGCAAGGCGTGAAGCTGCAGCGAGGCGAGACAGAACCGGCGCCATGCCTGGAAATGAGGCCACTGCATCTGGCGGCGGGAGCGGGGTGGTGGAGGCAGGCGAAAACGACCCCAATGCCATGGCGGGTCGTCTGGCAGGACGACGGACACACGCAACAGCGCTGCGCGGACACAGTGCGCATGCTGCTGGACCTCGGAGCACCGATGAATGATCTGGATGATGCGAAGCTTTCAGTGCTGCATCATGCGGCGGCGGCGAATCAGGCCCTGGCTGCGGATCTGCTGATCGAGCGCGGGATGGATGTGAATTATTTCCTGCCACCCGAAGGGCTGACGCCGCTGATGCTCGCCGCTGAAACCAATGCGACGGCAGCCATGCGCGTCCTGTTTGAAAAAGGATCCCGGGCAAACGCGCTTGTCGAGCTGGAATCCGCCCTGCACAAGGCCGCACGGGCCGGGCATGTGGAGTCGGCTGCTTTGCTTCTGAAACATAAGGCTGATGTGAAAAGGCCGAATACAAGGCTGGCCACGCCGCTGCACCTGGCGGCAGGCGGAGGGCATGTGGAGATCATGAAACTGCTGCTGGCGCACGGGGCTGAAGTGGATGCGCGGGACATCCGCCGCTTCACGCCGCTGCACGAGGCCGCTGTGATGGGAAAGCTGGACGCGGCGCGCCTGCTGTGTGAGCACGGCGCCAATCCCCTGGCGCGTGATGGCGGAGGCCTCACGGCGGCGGAGAATGCGAGTCTGGCCGGGCAATATGGAGTGGCCAAACTGATTGCGAGCTATGCCGCAACATCGGCGGCAGAAAGCAAAAAATGAGGATCGCGTTCTGCTGGGAAAACCTTTAGCCTCCCATTTTAAGAAATGACCGCCCACTGCATGAATGATTCAACCATTAATCTGAGGCCTTCAGCAAAGATGACCGCCGGGCCAGCAGGCATGTTTCCCGCCACACGCTGGAGTGTCGTGATGCGTGCGCGAGCGAGCGGGGACCCGCAGGCGGCGGATGCACTGGCGGAACTGTGCAAAACGTACTGGAAGCCGGTCTATGCCTTCCTGCGCCGGCAGGGCAATGCCCCTCATGACGCCGAGGATCTCACGCAGGGATTTTTTGCGATGCTGCTGGAGCGGGAATCTTTCTCCAATGTGGAGGAGAGCAAGGGACGGCTGCGCACCTTTTTGCTCGTGGCGGTGAAGCGATTTGCGGCCAATGAGCATGAGCGGGCCACTGCTTTGAAACGTGGCGGCGGCACGACACATGTGGCGCTCAATGCGGACGAGGCGGAGCAGACGTGCGTGGTGGATCCTGCCACGGAGGTGACACCCGAGCTGCTGTTTGAACGGCAGTGGGCGCTGACCCTGCTGGACACAGTGCTCAAAAAGCTGCGCCTGGAATATGAATCCGCCGGGAGAGTGCGTGTGTTTGACGCCCTGAAAGACCGGCTTTCCGCCGATGGGGACGCGGGCACGCTGGCACAGACCGCCGCCACATTGGGCATGAATGAGGGCGCTGTGAAGGTGGCGGTGTTTCGCATGCGGCAGCGTTACCGCCGCATCCTGCACGAGGAGATCTCCCTCACGGTGGACTCACCCCGCGAAGTGAATGAGGAGATCGTGCATCTGTTCAAGGTCTTCGGCATGAGCACGAGCTGAAGCAGGGCACGCTGCAGATTTTCAATCTTCGCCTGTAACCAGCCGCGTCCCAGGCCGGATGTAGCCGGAAAGACCTGATATTCCATGAAGCCGACTCCTCACTGCCCCCTGTGTCATGCGCCGATCCCCCAACAGGCGGCTGATGGCTTGTGCCCGCGCTGCCTGCTCATTCGCGGAGTGCTGAGCACGGCGCACGGCGGCGCCCACTTTCTGCCACCGGATCCGCAGGACATCGCGCCACTGTTTCCAGACCTGGAAATCATGGAGCTGATCGGCCATGGCGGCATGGGCGTGGTGTACAAAGCCCGTCAGCCCCGCATGGACCGTCTGGTGGCATTGAAAATACTGCCGCTGCAACTGGATGCTGATCCGCATTTCCGCGAGCGTTTTGCGCAGGAGGCACGGGCATTGGCAAAGCTGAGCCACCCGGGGATTGTGCGAGTGTATGACTTCGGAGTGCGCGAGGGCATGTGCCATCTGCTGATGGAGTTTGTCGCGGGTACGGATCTCGCGCAGCGCATCCATGCGGGACGCATCGCTCCGGAGGAGGCGGTGAAGATCGTGCAGCAGGTGTGCGACGCGCTCGACTACGCGCATGCGCAGGGCGTGGTGCATCGCGACATCAAGCCCTCCAACATTCTGGTGAGCGAAGACGGGCGGGTGAAGATCGCCGATTTTGGCGTTGCCAAGCTGATGGGGCCGCGTCCTCCGGATGAGCGGCTGACAATGGAGGGAGATGCACTGGGCACGCCGCTGTACATGGCGCCTGAACAGCGCGAGCAGCCGGAGGGAGTGGACCAGCGGGCGGACCTGTATTCGCTCGGCGTGGTCTTTTATGAAATGCTCACAGGCGAGCTGCCGAAGGGAAATTTCCCGAAGCCTTCAGAGTGTGGACTGAGCCCGGAGGTGGATGAACCGGTGCTGCGTGCGCTCGAGAATGAGCCTGCGCGCCGCTACCAGCGTGCCAGCGAACTGCGCAATGCCGTGGAGCACCTGAGCACGATCTCAACCGTGAGTGAATCCACCGCGACTCCACTTCCCCGCGCGAGAAAAAGTGTAAGCGGCCGCGATCTGATCGTCGCCAGCGTGATTCTGGCGGCGGTGGTCGCGAGTCTCGTCTGGTACGGCATGCGCCCGGTCTCACGCAGTCTGCATGAGGCCGCACGGCTTGGCGAAGTGTCAGCGGTGAAGCGGTTTATTCAAGAAGGCCAGGCGGTGAATGAGCACGACGCCGGGGGCATGACACCGCTGAACCACGCTATTATCGGAGGCAATGCCGAGGTGGTGGAGCTGCTGCTGCAGAATAAGGCGAACCCCAATGCAGTCTCAGGCATGCCAGCGATGCTCCAGGCGGCACATGCGGCCGCAATTCACCCGCAGGAGGGCAGGCGTATCGTGGAGGCATTGCTGGAGCACGGGGCAGACGTGAACGGCAAAACCGAAGAGAGTGTGGGAAAGACGGGTTTGATGGCAAAGTTGAAGGACAGCATCGCCATGAAGCCGATGGCTGAAGCCGTGGGCATTTTGGATGTGGAACTGCTCAGGCTCCTGATGGACCACGGCGCGGATGTGACGGCCAGGGATCCAGACGGCTACTCACTCGTGCACATCCTCGGAGCCAGCGGCGGAGAACATGCCAGGTCCACCTCCGCCAAAGGATGGAACGCGTTAAGTCAGGAAATGCGGCAGATGCCGGCGATGAAAATGCTCCATGCGCAAAGCAATGCCATTAATGACATCGTAAGCCGGCGCGATGCGAAGCCGGTGCTGGACCTGCTGCTGAAACGCGGACTGGATCTGGAGACCAAGAATGGAGCCATGGGCATGACCCCCTTGAACCTGGCGGCATGGCAGGGAAGGCTCAGTGCCGTCAAGGCGCTGATCGATGCAGGTGCAAAGATTGAAACAACGGACAAGGCGGGCTATACGCCGCTGCTGAGCGCGGTGGAAAATGAACACCATGAAGTGGTGAAGCTGCTTGTGGAGCGCGGTGCCAATGTGAAGGCGCTGAATTCACCAGGCAGCAATGCGCTCTGCATCGCGGCAGGCACGAACGATGTACAGACAGCCGCCTTGCTCCTGGAAAAAGGACTTCCCCTCGAAGATACGGACAGGGAAAGCAACACACCATTGATCCTGGCGGCCATGCCAGGCAAGGCGAAGATGGTGGAGCTCCTCCTGCAGCGCGGCGCCAAGGTGGATGCACGCCTGAGAAAGAGCGGAGACGACAACGACGGCACCACGGCATTGCATCAGGCGAGCTGGGGCATGGAGATGCGGAAACGCGCGCGCGAAAATCCTTCCACTTTTCAAAACAACGTCGGTTTTGCGGGCAAGACGCAGGTCACCGCGACGGAGGAAGATTTTTTGAGATGCGTGCGCCTGCTGCTGGATGCCGGTGCTGACGTGAATGCACGCAGCACCAGGTCGCTGACGCCGCTCCATATCGCGTCAAAAGGAAATGCACCGGACATCATGCAGCTGCTGCTGGAACGGGGCGCGGTGATCGAGGCGGCGGATGCCGACGGGCGCACCCCCATCCTGTGGGCTGCCTTTGAGGGTTCGGAAAAAGCCGTGAAACTGCTGCTGCAGCGCGGGGCGAAGCAGCAGGTGCCAGGAGTGGGCATGACCGCGCTGCACTATGCCGTGGACAACGGGCATGTGAACCTCGCCCAGTTGTTTCTCGACGCCGGGGCGGACGTGAACGCCCCGGATGAAAAGGGTGCCTCGCCGCTGCATCTGGCCGTCAATTCGAACCAGCTGCTTTCGTTCCGCTGGCTGCTGGCTCATGGTGCGAACCTTGAAGCCGAGGACTCTTTTGGCAATACCGTGCTGTCGCTGGCTGCATTCGCCGGACGCCGGGAGATCGTCGATGAACTGCTGAAAGGCGGGGCCAGCCCGGACCACTTTCTACTCAGCGGCGTGACCGCGGCGCAGGCGGCCGAAATCAACGGCCATGAGGCACTGGCAAAACGCCTCTATGATCTGGAGAAGAACCGGGACCTCCAGAAAGCACGGCGCAGCGTGGAACTGATGGGACTGACCAAGCCGCTCATACAGATCAAGCCGACGCGTATCGATGCGAAGGCTGAACCGCTGCTCCGTGAACATGTGGCGCTGACCGAAGCCGAGCTGAAGGGTAGCTATCCGCAGGTGCTGTCCTTTCAGCGGGGCAGGCTCGGGCTGGTGCTCGCGGAAACGGGCAAACCCGAGGAGGCGGTGCCGCTGCTGCAGGAAGGGCTGCAGGTCATGGCGGCGCCGGCTTACCAGAAGAACCCGCTGTATGCGGTGCTGCTGGAGGCACTGGCGGAGGCCTGCCATGAGGCCGCGATGCCTGAGCAGGAAATCGCCGCACTGCGCCAGTGGCGCACGGTGATGGCCAGCGGGGTGCTGAATCATTTCACCAGTGGCAAACAAGGAATCGAAGTCATATCGATCGGGACGCAACCCAAGGCCGATCCATTGCTCATGGCGGACTTGGATCGAAGGCTCGGACTTGCTCTGGCCGGCATGGGAAAAGCATCTGAGGCCGAACCGCTGCTGCAGGCGTCCAGCGCCGTTTTGACGAAAGCTTATGGTGAAGACCATGTCTCCGTCATTCAAATCCAGGAAGCCCTGGAAAAGCTGGCGCGTGAGGCAGGACGGCCGCTGCAGCCGCGCTTCGTGGGCCGCTATTCACAGGAGGACCGGCTGGTGTTTGAAGGCAATGCCTCCTTCAGCGCCTCGCTGCTGAAGCGGGGCCTCATGAGCAGTTCCGACTTCATTCTGGCGGCGCATCCGGCGGGCAGGTTTGAAGACTTTCTCAAGGCTGTGCAGGAATGCCTGCTGCGCGGCTATGGCAACGAAGGCTTTCCAGATGCCAGGATCGAAGCCATGCATGATCCGGCGAAGGATGTGGTACGGGTGCGGATCACCGAGGGGAGGCGTTACCATTGGGACACGCTGAAGATCACAGGTCTGAGCTCGATTGATGCAGAGGCGTTTCTGCAGCAGCTCGTTCAGGAGAAGGCTCCGCAGGAAACGTTTGGCCGAAGGCTGACTGAAACGATCGAGTCCACCAGAAAAATGTTGAAATCGAATTCCGGCGATCTGCTTTCGGATGAGAGTCTATTGGGCGTAAAGCCGCAGCCGGCCAGCAGCCGGACGGTTTTTTCAACGGCTTGGAAGCAGGGAAGTCATGCCTCGTTTGGCAAAAATTCCGAAGACAGCATCAACGCCTCGATCACATCTGCTTTGCGCCTGCGTGGCATTATCCCGCAAAAGCTGGAAATCAGCCACACCCGCCACGCCGACACCGGCAAGGTGGACACGCTGGTAAAGATCCAGGAGGGAGCCAAGGAGGTTTTGAAAAAGATCGTCGTGAAGGGAAACAAACAGTTCAAGCGCGAGGAGATCCTGCGTTTTCTGGGCATAGCCGAAGGCAATGAGGCACGGGGAGAGCTCAGAGAACAGGTGGAGGACCGGCTCGCGAGATCCATGCGCTTTACGCGCTGGAAGATGCTGCTGATCAACCTGCAGAACGGTGGGCTTGAAATGCGGCTCGGAGTCGAAGAGCTTCCCGGTGCGCTGCCGCTGGACCAGTCTCTGTCCGCAGACCAGATAGAAATGGGAAAATTCGCCGAGTGGATTTCGATGGCTGACCAGCGGGAAGGCAACTTTGAAGTGAGCAGCTTCATCGAAACTTCCGCCGGGCTGGAACCAGACAGCAAAGAACCCTTCACGCTGACTTGGGCACCGCGGCAGGGCTTTGTGTGGAACCAGAATTTCGAGGCTCCGGGGGCCCGCTTCAAGCGCTCCGTCGTCTCCCTTGCGGACGGGGCGCTCACCGCAGTGTTTGAGGATGGGCAGACGCCGCTGCGCTGGCAGTCGTCCCTGAACGCCATGACTCTGAGCCTGAGCATTCTGCTGGGGACCGAACTGGATGCGGAGGGAGAGGCCGGAGGCACATTCAGCTTCGCGGGCGGCTACAGCTCCGTGTCAAACAGCGGGCAGCCGGTGAAGCTGACCATGGTCATCTCTCCGACTGAAATCTTTCGCATGATGATAGACACCCGGTGCCAGACCAGCCGAAAGAAGGACAAAGAGGGAGAATACCTGGAAGTCGATTACAGCGGCGTGAAATTGTGCTGGGATTTGGACAGGCAGCAGCTCAGGCACTGGCTCTTCCCGACTGACGGGAAAACAGAAACGCTCCCACGGCAGGTGGCGGTGATACGCCCAGGCAAAGCATCCTGGCAGGACGCGAAAGCAAAGGTGAGCCGCGCTCCCGCCGAAAAAGGCGGCAAACAGGCCGGCTTCAAGGACTGGGCCCAGCTGCTTCTGATGTTCCCGGACCTGATCGAGGCCGCCAAAGGATTGGTCAGCACGGAGAACATAGAAAGCGGAGCCTTGCTGCTGGACCTGATGGGAGACACCGCCGTGCCGCTGCTCAAATCAATGAACACCGAGGTTTCGGACAATCGTTTCGTCATTCCCGTAAATCCGGAGCGCCTGGAGAAGGACCGCTCCATTGTCATGATGATGGCGGAAACCTGGTTTCTGCTGACGGACGTGCTGCCGCATGACACCTGGCTGTGGAGCTTGGGACGCGAGGCATTTTACGCGCAGGCCGGACGCACCGAGCATACCCAGGCGATGATGAACCGCATCGCCAGCAGTCCGGAAATAGGGCCTCTCGGGTGCCTGCTGGCGGAAGCCTGGCTGCAGAAGATGGGGATGCCCCAGTCCCTGCTGTTCCGCCGCATGGCTGCGCAAAAGCTCAGCGTCGGACATTTTGAAAAGGACTGGCGCCTTTTGTTTCACTCCACCTCCCGCCTCAGTGACGGCGCCGGCAGCCTGCTCGTGAAACTGCGCACTTTGGACGACCACCAGTCAGATCTGCTCATCAAACAAGCCGTCACCTTCTTTGGCAACCCGGAGGTGGAGAAGACGCTGCGTGATGCCCTGGCCCTGCTGCGCGCCAAACCTGAGAGCGTCCCTGCGGACCTGCTGTGGCCGCTGGCCAAAGAGTGGTGGGTGCAACAAATGGAACCCAAACTCAAGGACAAACTCAATCAAACACCTGGACTCAAGCCCGCCGATCCCGCGGTCATCGCCGCTCGCGTCAATGGGGAGGACATCTTGAGGAAGGACGTCGCGACCCTGATGAAACTGTCGGAGGAGACCCTGCGCAGCACTCTGGCATCTCAGCCGAAGGAACTGGAAGTGCAGCTGGCCAGGCTGCAAACCTCGATGGTCGATTCACTGATCGACCGGGCGCTGATGGTACAATCCTTCCATAAGACCGGCGGCACGGTCAAACCGGAGATCGTTGATGAAAGTGTAAACGCGGTGATCCGCCAGAGTTTCCGAGGGGACAAAGCGGCCTTTGCAAAGGAGCTGGAGGCGGCGGGCATGACGCTGGAGCGCTTCAGAGAAGTCAACCGGGACGGGATGATATTTGCATTCATGAAGAACCAGATCCACGGCAATGCCAAGGCGCCCACTGAGGAGGAGCTGAAGGCGGCATACGAAAAAGAGATTGTGACGAGCGGCGGGCGCACCATTCAGCTGAACGCCATCACACTGCCAAAAAACGAAGGAGCTGGATCTGCCGAAGATCAGCGCAAGCTGGCTCGGGAGATCCGTGAGAAGGTCGTCAAAGGCGGCAGCTTCGAACAGCTCGCCAAAACTTACTCGCAGGATGCCAACGCCAGCAACGGCGGCTTTCGCGGGACGGTCGATCCAGGCGATCTGCCGGTCTCATTGCAGGAGGCGCTCAAGGCCATGAAAGCCCACGACGTCAGCCCGGTGATCGAACTGGAAAATCATCTGGTGCTGCTATGGATCAAGGATGAAGAGCCCAAGGCTCCTCCGCCATTCGAAAAGGTGCGCCAGCGCCTGCTGGAAACGGTAAGCCAGCAGAAAAAAGAAGAGGCGCTCAAATACTGGCTGGAGGAGCAGCGCAAATCCGCCTACATCGAGACATTCGCCGCACCGTGAAGTTTGCCAGCCGGCGAGCCAGCGGAACGGACTGCACCCGATCGTTTATTTTTCCAGCACCGTAACGTCCAGATCTTTGATTCCCGATGTTAACGTTGGAGTTCTCCGGAGATCTATACTTTCGAAAAACCCCGTTTTCATCAGCGCCTCCCGCCCCTTCTCAATCAGGACCGTGTTGAGGACATCGCCCGGGTCATGCGCGAACTCATCGCCACCCGGCTGGAGTCAACGATAGTGGAGCCATACCGGCCCATTGAGATCGTGGACGACGTCAGCGGGGAACCCTTCCTTGTCACGAATCCGGTTACTGCCCCCATGCTCGCCATCCGCCTCAAAGCATTGGATCAACTCACCAGGCTTTGCGGTGTCAACCTTCCCTCCAAGCTACACTGAGAAAAAACACAACCTCACGCGACTCCTCCGAAAATAGCGGAGGCAGTCAAGGAGTGTGTTCTGGTATTGCACGGGCGAACCCAGCTTGGCCCGGTCCCATTGCCATAAACCCACGATCTCATTCCTCCTCGATGCAACACACTCCTCCAAGCTTACAATTATCGAAATAACATGGTTTTTCTCCCAGCGTTTTCAACAAGCGGGAGTTTGCATGAAAAGCTCGATCAGCCTTTGCCTCGATCTTTCCCGCTGGTCGAGAAATCCCTGGGTGAAGGAAGCCCTCCTCAGAACCTGATCGTGGAAGTTTTCGTTCTACAAGGGTATTCAACTGTCCCACTGGCTGTCGGAGCTGGATGAAGCCGCCCGGCGTCATGGGATAAACCCTGGCTTTTTTCCGGGATGTCGTGATTGCCATGAACAGCGGCCATGATCTTGCATTGGGAACTTTTGTGTACCGACAGGGCTTCGGCTCCCTGCTTTGGTAGAGAGGGTTTCAGAATGCACACTTGGCTTCGGCGAGGGCGTGGCTGCTGCGCTGGCGAGTACTTCCGTGCGGTGAGCTTTAACTGTGGGGAGGGTATGTCATCTTTGCGGTGGAATTCCCCCTGGCGAGGGCCAGAGACCGTTGAGCTTGGGGGCGTCGGGCTGGGTGCGTTCTAGCGTAGCCCTTCTCCTTTTTCCGGTCTTACCCAATCAAGGCGCATGTACGCCTGTCGGCTACTGATGCCAGCAAAGGATATTGGCTGGTCAAACTGCCGCTTTCATACATCTTTGGTAGTTGAAGACGGAGATGGGCCATCCGTTTTCTTTGGCCCACGATAGAAGGGATTGGGGCGCATTGGGGAACCGTTGCGCACCGCCTGCGCGTAGGCTTGCTCCTTGGTCAAGCGGGTTGGAGGCTGCACGCTTGTTGCCGTCTGCTGGGGCATATTGGCTGGCATGGACGTAATAACGGGTTTCATGCGTTATGGGGAATTGTGGGCGCCAGAGCTGGGTTAGCTGTGCTTGCCGCTTTTTTCCTCCCAACGAAACATTGCCGTGGACGAATTGGGCGGTCACCGTGGAATCGCAGAGCTTGGGCCAGTGCTTGCTCCCCCGTCACTCTTATCTGCGAGGAGATTTCATCCTGCACGCTTTGCATCTTCTGCTGGGATGCTGATGTCGGCTTGTCCATCTTGGCTACCATATCACAGAGAGAGCTGGGGAGCCATTGGATTGATAAGATCTGACGGAACTCGCGCTTTGCCCAACAACAGGCCCCCACTCATATAGAAGCATTCCGATAAAGATGGAACACTTCAAACAATAGCGGATTCTGTTCCCTTAAAGGCTTATTGTTGCCTTATTCGCTCATAAACCATTCATTATGAGAATGGTACGCAGGGAGGGGATCGAACCCTCGACCAATTGGTTAAAAGCCAACTGCTCTACCGCTGAGCTACCTGCGCATTCCCGAAACGGGGGCGGGTATGTATTCACATCTAGGCGCTGCGCAAGCCGGAATATGCCCCAGAGCGGACTTTCTGCACCAGTCCCGTCATTCCAGACTCAGGCCGAATCACCTGAAAGGCGTGGATTCCGCTGTCCTGCGCCCCAGCTACGTCGCAGATGGCGTCATCTCCGATGTGCAGCGCCTCCTGGGGAAGACAGCCGCTCGCGGCCAGCGCTGCCTGGAACATGCGCGGATGCGGCTTGGCCGCACCGACCTCGCTGGATATGATGACGTGCTCAAACCAGCGCAGAAGATCATGCCCTCCCAGTATGCTCCGGAGGCGGCGGTCAAAGTTGGAAAGTACCAGCAACCGGTGATCGCGGGCCAGATCGTTCAGCGCGGGCACCACATCGTCAAACACCGTCCACGCCTGGGGCTGGGCGTAGAGCTCGTAGAGTTCGCTGAAAAGATCTTCCAGTACAGCCTCCGGGACAGGCGCGCCGAGCACACGGCTAAAAACCATTCTCACCAGAGCAAGCCACCAGCTGCGGTCATCATCGGCGGAGGACTGCCCTTCGGGGTGAAGCGGTGAGGACGTCTCCTTCCAAGCAAGGCGGAATGCCTGCATCAGCACATCGGGCGCCACGGAGATGCCATGGCGTCTGGCCACCTCTGCATATGTGGTTCCTACTGGCTTTGCAGGCCGGATCAGGGTGCCGGCGGCGTCGAAGAACAGGGTGTGCAGCGCCATGGCGAAGCTTAAAAACAAAAACGGGAGCGACCTTGCAGCCGCTCCCGTGTGGAAAATCGAGACGATTTACTTGGACATCGTGACAGGGTTTTTTGGATTTTTGCCGTATGTCACTTCCTGCTCAGGCTCCGGTGGCAGCATCGGCAGCTTGCAGTGCCTGCCGGATCCTGGAAGCATGTAGCCAGCGTTGAGGTCGTTCAGGCTGCCCACCATGTAGGACTTGGGCTCAGGCGGAGTGATGATGTCAACAGCGCCAAAGAGGCCGCGGCTCACTGTTTCCCCGTAGGTGTAAAGAGCGGACTGATACACGCGCTTGGTGGAAATCATGCCACGCTGCATGATGCCCGTGGCCACTCCGGGCCAGCGGCGGATCACACGCACACCAAAGGTGGCACCGTCGTCCACAGTGTCCATCACGTAGTCGGTGTAGCGGTTGGTTTCGCGGAAAGCAATGTCATCGGTGCGGAACACGGCATTTTCAGCGATGTTGGTGTAATCACGCGCCTGCTGATCTCCGACTTTGCCGACGAAGTTGGTTCCGTCATCCACCACATCCACCACGTGATTGGTGCCAAAACCCACTCCCTGGCTGGCGTAGCCCAGTCCTTTGTTCACAAGACCCGCGTCACGGCAGGGCAGCACGGAAGTCGGGCGGGGATTGTTCGCCAGATTTTCCTTCATGCTGGTGCAGGAGGCGAGGGTCGAGAGGAGAACTAGGGGCAGGAGCAATTTCATAGATAATAAGTGATTCTGTCGGAAAGGAGCATCGATTGTCAAAGCTAAAATCGGCTTATCATTGTTTCAATGCGCTTTTTTGGGGTGGTGCACCGCGCCATTTCCTTTTCACTTCTTCGGAAAGACCGCTTCCGGCGTGTCGTTATCGCGCTTACCCCCTTGTAATCCCATGAAGTTGAATCCCCTTCGCGTCCTTTTCGCATCGTTCGCCGCCTCGGCCCTGATGGTTCACGCCGCGCCCGACCTCCAGGCCACCGCCGCCAAGATTGACGAACTCGTCAACGCCAAGCTGGCCAAGGAGAAAATCCAGCCCAACAAACCCGCCAGCGATGAAGTTTTCGTCCGCCGCGTGTATCTCGACGTCGCGGGCCGCATCCCCACCCTGGCGGAAACCACCGAATTTCTCAAGAACACCGATGCCGACAAGCGGGCCAGGCTGATCGACAAGCTCCTTGCCAGCGACGGCTACGTCCAGAATTTCTACAACTACTGGGCCGACATCCTGCGCATGAAAAGCCAGATGGTCGGCGGCGGACAGAGCCTGCCCGCCTTTTATGGCTACTCCAAGTGGCTGAAGGACAGCCTGCGGGAGAACAAGCCTTACGATCAGATGGTGCGCGAGGTCGTCACCGCAAGCGGAAAGAGCTACGAGGATGGCGCCATCGGATTCTACATCCGCGACTACAACATGCCGCTCGACAACATGGCGGTGACCACCCAGATCTTTCTCGGCACCAGCATGGTCTGCGCCCAGTGCCACAACCACCCTTTCGACAAGTGGACGCAGATGGACTACTATGAGATGGCGGCCCACACCTACGGCATGACCGGCAGCAATGGCCTGACCAATCCGCTGCTGGCCCAGGCGATCTACGGTGGCGGCGCCCCGAAAAACAAGAGCAACCGCTACGGCGGCAGCGTTTCCAAATTTGACCTGCCCAAAGGCATTGAGCGCAAGGACGTGGGCCGCGCCATGACCGAAATCCTCCGCCCGCTGCGCTACAACACCGTGCTGGATCAGACGGACAAAAAGCCCCTCGTGCTGCCGCATGATTACCAGTACACCGATGCCAAGCCCAAGCAAAAGGTGGAACCCGTCATCCCCGCCTCCTTCAGCAAGGATGGAAAAATCGTGAAGGACGGCGTCAAACCGGTCGCCTCTTATGCCACCTGGATGACCAGCAAGGACAATCCACGCTTCACCACCGTCATCGCGAACCGCCTGTGGAAGAAGCTCATGGGCCAGGGCATCATCGAACCCGTTGACGAGATCACGGACAGCACCGTGCCGAGCAATCCGCAGCTCATGACCTTCCTTGAAGAAACAATGAAGGCTGCCAATTACGACATGAAGGTCGTTCTGCGCAGCATTCTGAATTCCCAGGCCTACCAGCGCGAAGCCTACACGAAGGACGTCGAACTCGGCGAGATCTACAACTTCCCCGGCCCACTCCTGCGCCGCATGAGCGCCGAACAGATCTGGGACAGCATGGTGGCCCTCTACAAGCCCAGCGCAGACCAGCCCAGCATCGCCACCAAGGTGGATGGCGAGATCGCACTGCGCCGCATCGAATGGCTCGACCGTGCGCTGAACAGCCTCTCGCCCAAGGAGCTTCAGGCCTGCACCATCAAAGTGGCGCAGAAGCAGAAGGAACTGGCCGCTGAAGTGCGCGCCGCGCAGGAAAGCATGGAGGCGGCCACCAAGGCCAAGGACGAAGCCGCCATCCGCAAGGCTCGGGAGCTCATCAAGAACCAGCGCAAGCACATCGACGAAGCCGTGGACGCCGTGGTGTATGACGCCGGATTCAAGCGCTTTGCCGAACTCGCCCGCGAAGGCAAGCTGGACGAATTTACCAAAGATGCAGACTTCGCCAAGGAAGTCGCCGCCGCGATCAAGCTCAAGAAAAACGGTGAGGACCTCAGCATGGATGAAGCGCTCGCCATCCTGGCCAAGCAGCGCCGCGCCAAGCTCACCGAGCTGGCGAAGGCCCGCCTCGCCGCAGACTCAGAGCGCTTTGAGGTGGACGACAAGAATGAAAAGGCCTCCCTCGTCGCCTGGGAAAACTTCCGCGACAGCTACATGCTGCGTGCCGCGGATCTGCGCAGCCCCGCACCCAACGGCCACTTCCTGCGCGAGTTCGGCCAGAGCGACCGCGAGCTGGTGGAAAATTCCAATGACGAAGCCAGCGTCAGCCAGGCGCTCACATTGCTGAACGGCAAACTCTTCAACAATCTGATGAACCGCTACACGGTCATCGCCCGCGCGATGGACCGCGCCAGGCAGGAAAGCCCTGAGGCAGTCATCGACACGGTGTATCTCAGCCTGCTCAGCCGCAAAGCCTCCACCGAAGAGAAAGAGCTCCTCAAGCCCATCGTGGACAACGCCGACGGCACCGACCGCGGCGATGTTCTCTGGACCGTGCTGAACACGCGTCAGTTCTTCTTCATTCAGTAAGGCCGCCCCCCGAAGTTGACCCGTTGCGCCGCAACGGGTCTGGGAGTTCCGTTTGCGCTGCAACCGGACGCCCGGCGTAGCGGTAGGTCAGCTTCAGGTGATCCAGGCCCAGCAGGTGCAGGATGGTGGCGTGCAGATCGTGGATGTGCACCTTGTCCACGGCGGCGTAGTAGCCGTAGTCGTCCGTGGCGCCATAAGCGGTGCCCGGCTTGCTGCCGCCACCGGCCAGCCACATGGTGAAGCCATGCGGATTGTGGTCGCGTCCGTCGGTGCCCTGCGCCACGGGTGTGCGGCCAAACTCACCGCCCCAAACCACCAGCGTGTCATCCAGCAGGCCGCGTGATTTCAAATCTGCCAGCAGTCCGGCAATGGGTTTGTCCACCTCGGCCGCGTTCTTGGTGTGGCCTTTCAGCAGATCGCTGTGCTGGTCCCACTGCACGAAACCATCGCTGTGCGTCACCTGCACAAAGCGCACACCGCTTTCGGCAAACCGCCGCGCCATGAGGCACTGGCGGCCGAAGTTTGCGGTCACTGGATCGTCGAGGCCGTACATCTTGCGCGTGGCCTCCGTCTCGCCGGAGATGTCCTGCAGCTCCGGCATGGTGGACTGCATGCGGTAGGCCAGTTCAAAGGAATTAATGCGTGCCTCCAGCGCCGCATTCGCACCCGCCATCCCCAGATGATCGTGGTTCAACTGCGACACCAGATCCAGCTGGGCGCGCTGCATCTCGGGAGACAGGGACTTGTTGTGAATGTGCCGCACCACCGCCTGGTCCGCGGGGATGCTGGCATTTCCCAGCGGCGTGCCCTGGCAGTGCGCTGGCAGAAAGGCAGACCCCCAGTTGTTCACGCCGCCATGCGCCAGCGTCGGGCAGATGGTGACGAAAGCGGGCAGGTCGGAATTCTCCGTGCCCAGCCCATAGCTGACCCACGAGCCAAGGCTCGGGCGCACAAAGGTGTCGCTGCCGGTGTGCAGTTTTAGCAAGGCGCCACCATGCGCGGGATTGGTGCCGTGCATGGAGCGGATGATGCACAGGTCATCCACATGCTTGGCCACGTGCGGAAAGAGATCGCTCACCGGAAGGCCGCTCTGGCCATAGTGACGGAATTTCCACGGCGACTTCAGCAGGTTGCCCGTCTCTGCGAATTTCACGCGCGGCAGCGCAAAGGGCGGCGGCTTGCCGTTGTCACGCTCCAGGAGCGGCTTCGGATCAAACGTGTCCACCTGCGAAGGGCCGCCCTTCATCAGCAAAAAGATGACTCGCTTGGCCCTGGCGGGAAAATGCGGCTGCTTCGGTGCCAGCGGATCGATCACCGCTGCTTTTGCAGACTCCAGTCCCAGCACTCCTTGCAGGGCCAGATAGCCAAAACCCGCGCAGGAGCTTCGCAGCATCTCGCGACGGCTGAATGGGGGCATGGCAGGCATGACTTTCACATAGCAACATACGGGCCGGATCCGCCGCCTCTTGCTCCAAGGAATCGGCCCCGCCCCGCTGCCGATCAGCGGAGCACACGAGGAAAGGAGACCTGAAACGTCGCTCCCCTGCCCTCCTCAGATTCAAACGTGAGCTCTCCACCCAGCAGATGCGCCAGATGCCGTGAGGCCAGCAGCCCAAGCTTGAGTCCTGAGAATTTGGATCCCTCCACGTGGTGGATCACCCGAAAGAGGTGCCGGGCTTCCGTCAGGCGAATTCCATGGCCGTTGTCCGTCACCGTCAGCAGCATGCGCCCGGTTCCCCCTTCTGACATTTCCACCTGGACGAGTCCGCCCTTGGCTGCATGAACGGCATTGGTCACCAGATTGTCGGCGATGAGGCTGAGCTTGCCGGCGTCGGTGATGATCTGGGAGGGGCCGCTGGTCTGCCGGCACGTCAGGCGGGTGCTGGCGGTTCTGGCCAGGCCACGGTGCCGCACTTCCAGGTCCTGAAGAAATACGCCCACATCCACGGACTCCATGCGGTTGGACCATTCACCCGCGAGGAGAGACGCGTAGAGCCCGAGCCGGTCCAGCAGCTCCTGCAGACGGATGCCGTTCGCCGTCAGCCGTTGCATGACCTCCGCCACTCCGGCTTCTCGTGGGAAATCCACCACAGAAGTCGCGTGAAGAACGACTGACTGCAGGGTGTTGCGCAGCTCGTGAATCACCCCCTGCAGCAGTTGCACCCGTGAGTGCGCCGCTGCATCGGCGCCGGCACCATCCGCGGCCAGCCTCTCGCTCGCTTCATCGAGCTGCCTGGTGTGCAAGGTGAGCTCCGTCCCCTGAGCGGCCACAAACTTCTGGCAGTAATGCGCGATCTTGAGGTCGAAAAAGAGTCTGGTTTCCCGGCAGGCCTCGTCCAAAAAGCCCTTCGCCACAGATCCCTCCAACCGTTTGAGCTCCATCACCACCACTTCGCTGACACCTTCCAGAGCTTTGATGACCACATCCAGCCGCAGTTCTGCCAGGACTTCCAGTTTTTCCGCGCCGGCGGACAGCGTGACATCTCCCTCCGCAATCGCCTGAGGAAGGAGCGCCATCAATTCACTCAACAACAAGGGGAGACCGCCCGGCACGGCATCCAATGGAAAAGGATGTGCGCGCTCCCGGCCCGCACTGGCAAACACGGCGGCGCTTTCCGCCACGATCCGCTCGCTGTTTGCTTTTAGAGTCTGCCCCAGCATCGCAAGGTCTGAAAGGGAGCTTGAAATGGGTGCGGACATCGCAGCTTTATACGCTCGAATTTAAAAGGGAGAGCCGCAAAACGCCTTTACTCTCACGTAGCGCCAAAGATTACAAACACCGACTCCAGGACGACGGGTATGGGGAAGGGACCGCTGAGTTTGGGGCGACCCGAAGAAGCGGGGCCCTCCAGATCTCCAAAATCCTTTGGATGCACGCACGCGATTGGGTGGTTAAACGCGATCTCAGGGCGAACCACCTTCAAAGTCATGTCATCCATCATCACTGTCGAACAGGTAGAGACCAAGCAAACCCTCATTGAAGTTGCCGCTGACACACCGGAACAGGCATTCAAGGAGGTGAAAGCAGGCCAGGGTCACGCGCTGGGAACGGTCAAAAACTCCGAGCTTTTGATCCGCGACTCCTCCACGCACAAGCGTCCGAAAAAGTAACCCTCCACCGGGCTGAGAAATACGAGGCCGTCCAGATTTGGGAAAGCAGCGCAGATCACATGCACGACCGGAGAATGCCGGAAGATTTTCATCTCCGCCTGTGCGTTGAGGTTGTTCACGCCCTGCCCGTCGCCGGGGTGTGGCGGCGGTCGTCGTCATGGAAGAACTTCTCCATGCGCTCACGCAGGTCCGCGTAGAAGTTGCGGGACATTTCCTCGATCGCCTCGGCCGTGTGGCTCACGCCGCTCTTCGCAGCCAGTTCGCGTGCCACGCGGCTGCGCTCTTCAAATTCGCGCTCCAGGTCCATCAGATACACCAGGAACTCCTTGGCTGAACGCGCGCCATCCACGCTGGTGATCAAAGAGCGCTCCAGCGTTTTGTTCCGCGTCAGGTTCAGCATCTTGCTGCCGGCCAGCTCCTTCATCTGCAGGCTGAAGCCTTCCATGAAGGCCTTGCGCTCGCCTTCGAAGCCCATCTCCTCGCGGTCCACCATCGTGTCATAGGGGCCGGGCTTGGAGAAGAATTTCATGATCAGCGGAATGGTGTCCACCAGCATGAAGAGCAGCGTCAGCACCAGATAGGCCACCCGTGCAAAGGTGCCGCCCTCAGCCCCCTGATTGAACAGCTCATGCAGCGCCAGGGTCTGCTTGAGGATGTCACGGCGCGGCTCCTCGCGGATTTTGCTGATCCGGGTTTCTTCGTCCTTCATGAGCTGTCCGATCTCCTCGTTCATGTTTTTCTGCTGCAGCAGCAGTGCATCGATCTGCGCCTTCAGCGTCTCGCGGATGGCGTTCTGCTGGCCCACAAACTGGTCCGCCTGCTCCGTCTGCACCTTCTGCTTCAGCGCGGCCACCCGGTCCCGCTCTGCTTTGTCGCGTGCGGCATCCTCGGCAGCCTTCGCATCCAGCGCAGCGTTCACGCCGTCCTCGGCAGCTTTGATTTCCGCCACCACGGACACGCGTGTTTTGGTCATGGTGTCGAGCACCCCGCTCAGGCGGGCGGACTCGGCACGCCGCCAGGTGAGCTGGTCTTCCTGAATGCTCTTGGCACGCGGCCCCAGGCCGATGATGCCGCTGCGCTGGCCGTTCACCTCGCGCTCGAACTCCGACTGCCAGTGGTTCAGCTCTTCCGCGATCTTTTGGTAATCCTTGCTCAGCGTAGCCATCTCGGTGTCCAGCTTTTCCAGGCGCTCTTTGCCCGGTGCCACTGCTTCGGCAATCTTGGCCTCGCGAGCTGCCTTGGCCGCTTTCTCGTCGTCCGTCAGCGGCTTCTCGATGGGCTTGCCGTTGTCGTCGAGGAACTTGGCGTTGAAGGTCGCGTTCCAGTTCTCACGCTGCTTGGCGATCTCCTCCTCCAGCGGCACCAGGCGCGCCTCCACGGCGACCTTCTGCTGCTTCGAGGCCTCACGCGCCGCTTCAATCTCATTCTGCCGGTTCTTTTCAATGACCGAGGAGATCGTGTCTTTAAACAGGAGCAGCGTCAGCGGATGCGAAATCGTGATCCCCATCAGCGCCGCCACCACCATGCGCAGGGAGAACTGGGAAATCTTGCGGAAGAAGCCCTGATACGCACGGTACGTGGCCAGCAGTGCGCGATCCACCGTGAGGATGATGAAGGCCCATACCAGCGACACGGGCACGATGACATACCAGTTGTCCGTCAGCGTGCTCAGCGCATACGCACAGGCGATGATGGCAAAGGTGGAGGGCACCAGCACGGTGGCGCCAAAGGCCACGTATTTACGCCGTTCCCAGGCAGGGCAGGCGTCGAGGTTGTCGGAAGAGGCTGCGGAGAGCCAGAAGAAAACGCGTTCGATGCGTTGCAGGAGGTTCATGGGCGTAGGGGCTGCCGTTCACGGAGTGTGCGGGCACGCGCGGGATTGTCAATCAGCGTGAATGGATTAATAAGACCCTCCTATGACGCCAGTCCTCGACGATGCATTCATTTGCGATTCCGTTCCCGCGGAAGTCATGGACCAGATCTGGGCAGCAGGCTGGAGGCACTTCGGCAGGCATTTCTTCCGCTACAGCCTGCAGGAGGCGGCCGGCGGCGGGCTGCAGACCATCACGCCGCTGCGCATCGATCTCGCGTCCTGCACCTTCACCAAAAGCCAGCGCCGCGTGTTGAACAGGAACATCGACCTCCGCACAGAGATCTCCCCCGCCGCGCTCGACGGCAGCCTCCGCGCCCTCTTCCAGCGCCACAAGCAGCGCTTCACCCACAACATCCCCGACACCCTCGAAACCTTCCTCGGCCCCGACCCCGCCCGAGGCCCCTGTGCATGCCACATGCTCCGCGTCTTCGACGGCCCCCGCCTCATCGCCGCCAGTTTCTTCGATGTGGGTCAGAACGCCGCCTCCAGCGTGTACGCTTTCTTTGAGCCCGAGTACTCGAAGCGCAGCCTCGGCATCTACACCTTCCTTCTGGAGATCCAGCACTGCAAACAATTCGGCCTCCGCTGGCTTTACCCCGGCTACGCCACCCGCGAGCCGAGTTTGTATGACTACAAAAAGCAGTTTCGAGGCACGGAGTATCTGGAGTGGGGTTCAGGTGCGTGGGTGCCAGTCCAGCCCAGCCCGCGTGAGCCGTCGCCCGCCGGATTGGATGCCTGATGCCACACCTAAGCACGGCATCAGGCATCTTTTTGCCGCACCCTTGACGCCGCCGTAACGCCTGCCCGAGGTGGCGCGAAAATGTTGCATGTTGCACCGCCTAAGCACGGCAACATGGCAACATTTCCCCAAATACCGCCTCCTGCGTGCGCATATAGTGGCATAAAGCAGCATTTCATGGCATTAAAGCGAAGAAAACCCGGCCAAAGGCGGCCAAAGATGGCAACATTTTGAGCGCTGAAATGTTGCCATGGATGCGGGGGCGAGTAGGTCAGGCGGCGCAAGCTCCGGGCCTCTTGCACACCCCAGACCGCCTCGAAAGCGGCGTCGCGCCACTTGCCGCACGCAGTCCAAAACGTTGTCGCGTTCGCGAATGCGCGGAACCTCGCGCAAACGCTCCGAAGTTTCGGGTCTGTAGCGTCGCGGGCGCTAAAAAGGGGCGCCGTCCCTGGAGTGTGGAAAGGAAGGATGTCTCGAGCGCCTGGCAGGCCATGCGGACAGGGCAGCATTGATCGTTATATATAGATCCACACACATTCATTCATGCCCATGGCTTCTTCCCCCCTTCGCAGTCCCAGCGCCTCCGGCATGAGTGGGATCATCTTGATCCCACAACGCTCCCGCGTTCCCCCCCCTCGAACCAGGGGACCAGGATGGTCCCCCTCCTCCAGAGATTCAGCCCACCCTCCGGCCAAAATGTTGCCATGTTGCCGTGCTTAGGCGGTGCAACATGCAACATTTCGCCTTTCCTCCGTTTTTGAAGAGGAAGGCAAACGCAGAAGAACGCACCACTGCGCAACGAAGCGCAGTCCACCAGCGAAAACGGCGAAAAAGACGGCAACATTTGGCGCGTGAAATGTTGCCACGCCTGGGCGCAATCCCAGCCACTCTTGCCTTGCCATTCAAAGCACGCCGGATATGGGCGCAGGCAATGGCTGATCATGATGGCTCCAATCGGGAAGACGAACATGCTAACCATGCGGTCGCCATCGGTGAAATCCGTTCCGAGGAGGACGGGCAGTTCATCCGCGAAACTTTGAGCGAACTGGGCATCCCTTTCGAAGGGGTGTATCGCGCCTCCAAAACAGACGAGCTGCGGCGCTTCTTCGGAGAATGGTATGAGGGGCTGCAAGTAATCGTCCGGTCGCAGGATGCCGCCCAGGCTCGGGTAGCCGCGGGTTCCAGGCTCGGGCCTCTTGAGGATTCGGAAGCTCTGGAGGACGGCATGGCCTACCTCGCACAGCGCAGCAACGAGCAGCTGATCAAGCTTCTGGACTTCAGCGCCATCTGGCCGGGGCATGTCCTTAACGCAGCCGCCAGCGTGCTTGCAGCCCGTGGCATTGAGTATCCGCCTGAAGGCGATGGGTCAAAATGGGTGCCACTCATCTACACGATGGTTCCCGCATGCTTCAGTCCCCTTGCCTGCTTGCTGCTGCCATCCGTGGATCGCACAAGACGCACCGCGGAAGGCGGCAACCGCCCCGCTTACAATGCCAAAACACGCGCTCTGCTGGAGCGCTGCCGCACGCGCGGTGTGATCGCCTGGTTTGTCTTGTTCGTTCTGCTGACCCTTGTTTTGAAAGCCCTTATCCCTCCGATGCAGCCCAATCCACCCCGGCAAAAGCCCGTCGTCAGGCACTCCCAAAATCAACGCGACACGCGTGAGCGTCCGGGCTGGGAGCGCTGGTATCTTGCCGGCTCCGGTGGGCGCTCCGCCACGAGATCACGTGCCGAGTATTGATTGAAGCACGCTGCCTCTGGGCAGGCCTGCCATGACACTGCAGCAAGTCCGCTCATCCGGAGCCGACAGAATATCGACGCTTCCCGTACGGCAGGCTCCTTTGCCACGACGTTGACGAAGCATTATGGGCCATGATGACAAAACTTCCCCTTCTCAAGGGGGTGCCGTTCATGCCTGGCACGGCAAAAAAGACAAACGCACGGGGGGCCTTCGCCGCGATGCCTTTGAAAAGGACTCACACATGAAAACCTCTCCCTCATCCCGTTCAGAGAATTCTGCGGCCACCTCGTCCGCACCTGCGGCGAACCGGCCCGCCACCGCGTTAAACATTGAAACTCCGCCGCCCGCGGTCACCGAAGACCCGCTGGGAAATCTGCCCTTGCCGCCGGAGATTGTTTCCCCTCGCCTGGCCGAACTCGAAACCTGGGACGCCCCTGCTCAGGAGTCCGGCTATCGCGTCGTCCCTCAAGCTGCCGAAGACGAAGCCGAGGTCGACGAACTCTTGGTCGAAGAAGGTGCTGATGAGGCCGAGGAAGAACTCCTTGAGGTTCAACAAGCCGAGGAAGAGCGCCTTGAACGCGAGGTTGAAGAAGCGGACGAGGAGGAAGAGAAGACGAAAAATCTCAAGTCTTGAGATCCCCTGCGGCTTTGGCTACTGCCGCCCCTACCGCCGGATGTGCAGAAACAGATTCACGCCCTCAGGCTCCCACATGACCTCGATGAAGCGGCCGTGAGAAGAAGACCGAAGAGGTGACTGCATCTTTTTGCGGTGAACTCTGCTTCGGCTACCTGTGGACAGATCTGCGGCTGAGTATCCACCTTGAACAATTGTCATATCCCACCGATGAAAACGGAAAATATGGCAAAGGTCTCTCCAAAAATGAAATGCTGGTTTCAGAACTACGTCAAAGACGTGTCTGCATCTGCGGCAAACCTGACCTTCCTCTTGGATAATCTAGGATACGCTGTGTCAATCGACGGCTCTAGGGAGTCGTTGGTTGCTCTTGAAAAGATCTATTGGGAATTGAATCAGAAAGGCATCCCTCCCGGCCTTTCCGATCTGGAGCAATTGGCGCAGCTTATAGGGCAATACCTTGGAAAGGTGATCATCGAACATACCGGCGCAAAATGGGTTCAGTGTACTGACGCAAATCCCACTCTTGGGCAGCCTTGTTTGGACGAATTTGGTAACGAGCCTTGGGATCGCATTTTCCCTGTGGCTCTGGCGAATAACCTGCCAGTTTTGAAACTCCGAAATCCGCATTTTCTTGGTGCCCGAAATCAAACAGTTTTCGCCTCACAGCTCGACAAGGCATTGAATCTGTCAGCGAAGAAAGCGCCTAACAATTTCCAGTGAGGGAATCCAAACCGGTGGACTCATCACGGATCTTGACCCTCTGGTCATCCCATCCACACCCCTACCGCCGGATGTGCAGAAACAGATTCACGCCCTCAGGCTCCCACATCACCTCGATGGAATCTGCCGAGGCGCCGGCTTGCAGGGCAAGTTCGCGCAGGTGGTCCTGCGTGCGGTGCTGCAGCACCCAGTCTCCCAGCAGCTCCATGTAGTCGCGGCTGGGGTTGTGGGTGGAGAAATTGCCAACCACGACTTCACCACCGCGCTTGGTCACGGCCATGAGAGCTTTGAGCAGGAAGACAAAGGTGCGGTCCGTGAGGTAGTCAAACAGGCCGGCGGACCACACCAGTTCGTAGCCCTTGGCAGGCAGGAAACGCAGCACATTGCGGTGGTAAAACTCCACGCGTTTTGAAAAGGGTTCACAGAGCTTTTTAGCCCGCTCGATGGCATGGATCTCCGCATCCACGCAGTCGAAGAACACCTCGCGCTCCGGGTTGTCCAGCACCCACTCGCGTACGTCGCGGGCCGGGCCGCTGGCCACGTTCAGAACATTCAGCGGCGCCTTGGTACGACCAGCGGAATGGGAGTGCAGCAGCTGGTGGAAGTAGGCCTTGCGGTTGCGCACGGCATTCGGTGCGGCCTGAGAGTGGAAATACAGGTCCCAGCGGCGCAGGTGCGGCTCCTGGGCAGTCTGCATGGTGTAGATGGCCTCGATGATTTCGAAGTCACCGCTGTAGCCGTATTTTTTCCCCAGCGCCCGCGCCTGCATGGTGCCTTCGAGGTAGCGATTTGTAACGTCTTGAGCGTAAGCAAGCACATCATCCCTGGCGATCACACCGGAGCGCACCGCGTCTCCCAGATGCCGCAGGGTGCGGTTCATGTGCGCATAGTCACCCGGCAGCGGACCACCTTGGGCGATGAGTTCGCGCAGCAGTTCATCGCATTCGATCAAAGGCGCGAAGTCGTTCTTGCGAACTGAATAGCGTTCCTGTTGGGCAATGGGCGGCATGCGCTGGTGGTGACAAGATGGCGACCGTGCTCCGGCCTTAATCTCTTGATAATAAGCCCTTCTTGACCTTCCTGGAAGAAAAAAATTACGGTGATCTTGTTATATCACACCTCTTTAGTTCCAGTAATTATGTCTGTATACGACAGCATGACGAACCGCCATCAGCCCGCCGGTCCTCCTCAAGCTCAACACTTGAAACTTTAAACCTGTAACCGTGAACTCGGCATTACGGCTTCTTCGGCTTAGGCGCTTCCTGCTTGGGGTAGCCCTCCAGTTTCACCACGCTGACCGCTGCTTCCGTGGGGAAATCCGCCGGCACTGCCGCGGTGAGCTCCACCTTGCCGGTGGCCGCCCACTCGGTGCCGCGTTGCAGGATGGTGTAGAAGCCGCGATCCAGCATGGAGTAGTCCGCGTGGCCCAGCGTGGTGTGAAACACGCGGCCCTTTTGATAGTTGAGCACCATGTTGTTCGGCTCACTCACAGCCGTGAGGTCGGACACGGAGGAGGTCAGGATGTCCACGTTCTCCGCCGGGCCGCGCAGCTTGCTGTACAGCTCGTCCTTGGCGTGCATCCAGCGCGTGGGCAGTCCCTTGGTGATCGGATGATCCGGATTGCGCGTCTCCACCACAAACTCATGCTGCGCTCCGTGGGCGCCGCCGTTTCCCGCCACGGTGTCACGGAAGAGCTTGCCGTCCTTCACATACAGCCAGGGGCCGGACTTTTCATTGCGACCACCCCAGCCGCCCACGCCGATCATGTCGTTGTATTCCTTCCAGTCTGGAAAGGAATTGTTCGCCGCATGCACCGATACAAAGCCACCGCCATCCGCCACATATTTCACAAAGGCATCGCGCACATTCTGCGGCCAGGGTTCGCCATTGTAGTTGCTCACCACCGCCGCGTAGTCGCTGAACATGGGCTTCCACGCATACCAGGCCTCTTTGGGAGAGCCCTTCGGCGGTGTGGTGCTGACGTCCACGGTAAAGGCGCCGCTGCTCTCCAGGGCATTACGCAGCACCGGCGTGGTGATGTCCCACTTGTGGTTGTTCTGACCGTCCACAATGAGGACTTTCAGCTTGTCGGCGGCCTGCAGGCTGGTGACTGCACAAACGAGGATGGCAAGGAGGAGGGAGCGCATGGTTGTGGAGGCGTTGCTATCAGTCCGGGCCGCTTTTGGCAAGAACGAACCTGCATGGTGGTATGTAATTCACCTTGACCCCCGGCTCTGCACCTCCCTCACTGAGCTGTCTCCCTCGATGTCCCTGTTTGTTGCCTCCCTTCTCTACCTCGCACTGCTCCTGCTGCTCGCGGTCATTTCCGCCACGGAAACGGCCATCCACAGCGCGCGGGACATGGAGGCGCAGCTGCTCGCCGCCGGCGAGGGGGCGGTGGCCAGAAAGCTGCGCGCCATCACGGCCAATCCCTTTGCGCAGCTGCACCACACCCTGCTGCTCTCCGCCGCGCTGAACCTCGCCCTCGCGGCGCTGGGTCTGTGGATTGTCACCGGTCCGCTGCGCGCGCTGGGGTGGAATGCGTGGCTCACTTCATCCGTGATATTCTTGGCAACCGTCCTGCTAGGAGACATGGCCCCAAAATTTTTCGCCGCCCGCAATCCCTCCGTGGTTCTGCTCGGCAGCCTGCGTCTGCTGCATCCGCTGCGCAACGTTCTTGACCCCCTGGCCACCCTTGTCGACCGCACCACCGACCTGCTGCTGCAGAAATTCGTCACCCGCCACATCAAGGCGCGCATGCCTGTGACGCGGGATGAATTTGAGACGCTGGTGGAAATGCGGCAGGAGCAGGGCCTGCTGGACAACGATGAAAGCGCCATGATCCACGAAGCACTGGACATTGAGGCCCTCACCGTGCGCGACTGCATGATCCCGCGCGTGGACCTGGCCCTCATGAGCAGCGAGGATCCGCCGCAGAAGATCACCGCCATTTTGGAAAAATCCGCGAGCCGCTTTGTCATCGTGTATGGTGAGACGCCCGACTCCGTGGAAGGCGTGCTGGACACCGCCGCCTGGAAGCTGGCCAACCGCCCCGAGTGGCGCACCCTCATGCGCACGCCCGCCTTTGTACCGGAAACCATGCCCGTGCTCGAAGCGCTGGAGCACCACCTGCAGGGCGGCGAACAGCCGGTGCTCATTGCCGATGAATACGGGGGTCTGGAAGGCATGATCACCCGCCGTGAGATCGCCGACTGGCTGCTGTATGAGGCCGCACCATGGCACGGTGAGACCACGGAAATCCGGGATCTGGGCAACGGCCGGTTCCTGCTCGATGGCGGCACGCGGCTGGATCACATCCGGGAGGAGCTGGGCGTGGAGCTCCACGCCGACGGCATCGACACCATCGGCGGCCTGGTCTTCAATCAGCTCGGCCACGTGCCGAAGCCCGGCGAGCGCATCTCCATTGACGATGCTGACATCAAGGTGCGCCGTATCGTGCGCGCCCGCATTCAGGAGGTCGAACTGCGCCTCAAACCCAAGCCCACCGCGGACGCCGCTGACGTCTGAATCTCCCCTTCCGCATGACCTGGCTCCTGCTCATTCTCTGCCTCGCCCTCTCCTTCATGCTCTCCGGATTGGAGAGCGCGGTCATGGCGGTGAGCCGTGTGCGTGTGCGCCACGCCGCCAGCGGCGGAGACCGCCGTGCCCGTGGGCTGCTGCCCCTGCTGGAGGACCGCGATGCGCTCATCGGCTGCATCACCGTGGCCAATCACCTCACCAATCTGACCGCGTTTTTGCTGGTGGCCTTTCCCGTCATCCGCCATGCCAGCCTGTGGGGCTATGTGCTGGCATTCTCCCTGGCGCTGCCGGTGTTTCTCATCGGCCTGGAGGTCATGCCGAAGAAAATTTTTCGCAGCTACCCCTTCCGCTCTTTGCGCAGCGTTTCTCCTCTCGTTCATCTGGTGGGTCTGGCGCGTCCGCTGTTCCGCATGATGGCGCGGAAACAAACGACCGATGCCAGCGAGGTGCCCAGCGAGGCACGCCAGACTCGTGGCCGCGACGACCTCAAAGCTCTGGCGCAGGAACTGGCCCGGCAGCACCAGCTCTCCCCCAATGCCACGCACCTCATTGAACGCGTGCTCGACTACAAGAAGCTGCGCACCGCGGATGTGATGCAGCCGCTGGCGCGCAGCGTCGCCCTCGCCGCGGAGATCCCGCTGAGCACCGCGCTCATCGTGGCCCGCGAGCAGAACTGCACCCTGCTCCCCGTGCTGGGAGACAATGGAAGCTTCATCGGCCTGCTGGACACCACCGACCTCCCAGCCATTCTTCCCCCGGACCGCCTCGTCCGCCACCACATGCGCACGCTGGATGCCATTCCCGCCAGCCTCCCAGCCATGCAGACCCTTCAGCGCCTGCGCAAATCCGGCCGTCGCCTCGCAGTCGTGCTCGATGAACGCCAGCAGCCCGCAGGTCTGATCACGGAAGAAAGACTGCTGGAGCCGCTGATGCGGTGAAGCGATCCATTTATGATTTACGATTTGTGATTGATGATTTCCCAGACGGCCAAGCCGCCTTCGAAATCAGACTTCCCAAATCATAAATCGTAAATCATAAGTCATAGATGGTTCCAAAACTCGTCTTCGCCACCTCCAACGCCCACAAGACTGAAGAAGTCGCCGCCATTCTCGGCGAAGCGTGGCAGGTTCAGGATCTGCGTGCCCATCCCGGTGTGACGCTCGATGAAGAAACCGGAGACACCTTTGAAGCCAACGCCATCATCAAAGCCGTGAGCGGCAGCCGTGGCGTGCCCGGCATGCTGGTGCTGGCGGATGACTCCGGTCTCGAAGTGGATGCGCTGGGCGGCCATCCTGGTGTGCGCAGCGCACGCTATGCCGGAGAAACGGCCAATGCCGCGGACAATCGCGCGAAACTCAAAGCAGAACTCAGCAAGCTGGAGCAAACCGCTCCCTTCTCCGGCCGCTTCCAGTGCTGCATGGTGCTCGCCCGCGACGGCGCAGTGCTGCACATCACGCAGGCCAGCGTGGAAGGCCATCTCCTCACGGAGGAGCAAGGCGCAGGTGGTTTTGGCTACGATGCGCTGTTTGTTCCTGAGGGCTTCAGCGACTCCTTCGGTGTTCTGTCCGCCGAAACCAAGAACCAGCTCAGCCATCGCGCCCGCGCTTTGGAAGCCATGAAGGAACAACTCGCCTCCCTGGCCTGATGCGCCTGCGCCTTCCTGCGTTCATTGCGGCACTCTTGCTCGCCAGTTGCGCGCACCCGCCCCCTCCCGCACAAGATGCTCCACAGGACACGCCGCACGATCTCGCGCCACGATACCCTTCGTGGGATGAAGTGCCCGCAACCGCTCCCGCAGCCCTCGGGCCACCTGCAACGAGCAGCGCCGGAAAGCCCCTCATCGGCGGTGCTTCGCTGGTCGTGCAAACCATCCATCTGGGCGGACGCTCCATCGCTCTGCAGTTCGTCCTTTTCGACAGCCGCAGCTACTCCCTGCAGGTGATCGACCAGCCCCAGGACTGGTCCGGTGGCGGAAAAATCAGCGAACGCATGCGCAGTGTGAATGCCGCAGCGGGCGTCAATGGCGGTTTCTTCACCCCGCAGTTCACCCCCATGGGCCTCATGATTGCAGAAGGTCATAAGACCGGCGCCTGGCAGACGAACAAGCTGCTCTCCGGTGCCATCGTCGTGCATCATCAGCCCCAGCTTCTCTGGAATGCCGAAGTGCAGGATGCCAGCAATGCACAGCACCTCCTGCAGGCCGGTCCGCGCCTCGTGGATGGCGGACGGGCCGTGCCAAGCCTCGAACGCAGCAAGCAGACCACCCGCACCTTCATCGCCAACGATGGCGGACACCGCTGGATCCTCGGCATCGCCCAAAGCACCAGCCTCGGCGAACTCGCCGACGCTCTCGCCGCCGCCCCTTTCCCCGACGGCTTCCACATCCACCGCGCCCTCAATCTCGACGGCGGCCACTCCTCAGCGCTTTATTACCGCACCGCCGATGGCGTGGAGCACGCTGATCCCGGCTGGAGCACGGTGCGGAATTATCTTGGCATTGTGCCGAGGTGAGGGGTGGAGTTAGAGCATTAATTTTTTTCCGTCTTTCAGCGTGCCGCAAGCACTGCGGCGTACGGCAGTCCTCGCAGTCGGGCGGTTTTGTCGGAGTAACCGACGAAGCATCATAACGCCTTGGACGACAAACACGCCCAACCTACGCCCAGAGGTCCACTCCCCGTGCTCAATGACAACTCCTGAAAGGCAGCCCAATCTGCAGCCGCAGTTCCTCGCACTCGCGTTTGGCCCGCTTGATCGCGGCGCGCTTCTCGCCGGTCTTCTTTTGGATGCGGCCGAGGAATTCTTCCGTCTTGCCTTCTTTGAATTCCAGATCGTCACCGGTGAGCAAGGCCACATTCTGCTTGAGCTTGCCCTTGAGGATGTTCCAGCCGGCTCGGATTAAGATGGTGTTCATGGCGAGGAATGGTTAAGTTTACTAAACTAATATTCGCCTCGATGCCCTGAGGCGGATGCCTGAACCGGGACTAAAGAAACCCCTCAGCGCTGTACGCAAAACCGCCTCCGACGGCTTGCACCGAAGGAGGCGGGTGAGTGTTTGCTTCGAAGGCTCTGGCTTACGCAGCGTCTTCGTCCACGGCGGGAAGCGCAGGGCGCTCGGTTTCGTGGAGTTCGAAGTTGCGGTTGCTGATGAAGCCGGTGCCGGCCGGGATGAGATGGCCCATGATGACGTTTTCCTTGAAGCCGCGCAGGAGGTCGGACTTGGCAAGGGTGGCGGCTTCGGTGAGCACACGGGTGGTGTCCTGGAAGGAAGCGGCCGAGATGAAGGACTCGGTTTCGATGGAGGCCTTCGTGATGCCGAGGAGCACAGGCTCTGCTTCCGCAGGCTTGCCACCCTCTTCGGACACGCGGGCGTTTTCCTTCTCGAACTCGCCGCGGTCGATCTGGTCGCCCCAGAGGAACTCGGTGTCGCCCGTGTCGGTGACCTTCACCTTGCGCAGCATCTGACGGATGATGATCTCAACGTGCTTGTCGTTGATTTCCACACCCTGCGCACGGTACACTTCCTGCACTTCATTGACCAGGTGCTCACGAAGAGCCTGCGGGCCAAGGATTTCCAGGAGGTCATGCGGAACGACTGGACCTTCAGTGATCTGGTCGCCTTTGCTGACGTGGTCGCCGTTGAAGAGCAAGATGTGCTTGCTGCGGGGGATGAGATGTTCTTCCTGCTGGCCGGTCTTGCCGTCGGTCACGATCACGCGGCGCTTGCCACGGACCAGGCCGCCGATTTCAACCACACCGTCGATACGGGCGATTTCGCACGCGTCCTTCGGCTTGCGGGCTTCGAAGAGTTCGGCCACACGGGGAAGACCACCGGTGATGTCCTTCGTCTTGGAGGCCTTGCGAGGCGTCTTGGCGATGGTGGTACCAGCTTCGACCTTCTCGTTGTTCTTCACGCTCAAGTGAGCGCCGGCTGGAATGGTGTAGCTGGCGAGGACTTCGTGGGTCTTCGGATTCACCACGACCACCTGCGGGTGGAGGTCTTCCTTGTGCTCGATCACAACGGTTTCTTCGTTGCCGGTGCTCTGGTTGACTTCCTTGGTGATGGTGATGCCCGAGATCATGTCGCGGAACTCCAGCTTACCAGCCTTCTCGGTGATAATTGGCACGTTATACGGATCCCAGGTGACGACCTGCTGGCCCTTCTTGACCTTGCCACCGTCTTCGACGGCGATGACGGCACCCGTGACCAGCTTGTGGCTTTCGAGTTCGCGACCGTCGTCGTCATGGATGGAGAGCACGCCATTCTTGGTGAGGGCGATCCAGGTGCCTTCCGTGGTCTGCACCGCACGCATGTCGGTGTATTTGACGGTACCAGCGTTTTTGACGTTGATGAAGGGCTGCTTGAAGTGGCTGGTGGCGGCACCACCCACGTGGAACGTACGCATGGTGAGCTGCGTTCCGGGCTCGCCGATGGACTGCGCGGCGACGATGCCGACGGCCTCGCCGATGCGTGCCATGCGGTGCGTGGCCAGATGCAGGCCGTAGCACTTCGAGCAGCAGCCGCGCTTGCTTTCGCAAGTGAGCACGGAGCGGATCTTGAGCTTCTCCACACCGATCTTCGCAAGGTGGGCGGCTTCCTTCTCAGAAGCGAGCTGGCCGGCCTTGATGATGACGCTCTTGTCCACGGGATCGTGGATCGTTTCGCAGGACACGCGACCATAGACGCGGGTCTTGAGATCGACGATTTCTTCGTCGCCCTGGTAGATGGAGGACAGCGTGATGCCGTTGACGGTGCCGCAGTCTTCCTCAGTGACGATGACGTCCTGGGACACGTCCACAAGCTTGCGGGTCATGTAACCGGAGTCAGCGGTCTTAAGGGCGGTGTCTGCCAGACCCTTACGAGCACCGTGGGTGGAGATGAAGTATTCGAGCACGCTCAGACCTTCACGGAAGTTCGAGGTGATCGGACGCTCGATGATCTCACCGGAAGGCTTGGCCATCAGACCGCGCATGCCGGCAAGCTGCTTGATCTGCGTACGGTTGCCTCGGGCGCCCGAGTTCACCATGACGTAGAGCGGATTGTGGTGCTTTTTGCCCTCGTTGTATTCCAGCGTGCGGAAGAGCTCGTCAGCGACGATTTCACCCACCTGCGTCCAGATGTCGATGATCTTCTGATAGCGCTCACCATTGGTGATAATACCACGGCGGTACTGCTTCTCGATTTCTTCGATCTGCTTGTAGGCGTTCTCAAGGCCACCGGCCTTGGCGGTCGGAATGACCATGTCCGTGATGCCGATGGAGCAGCCGGAACGCGTCGCTTCGCGGAAGCCGAGCTGCTTGAGGCGGTCCAGCGCGTAAACGGTTTCCTTCTGGCCAAAGGTCTGGAAGCAGCGCCAGATGATGTCAGACACCTGCTTCTTGCCGACGGTGGTGTTGATGAAGCCGAGGCCTTCAGGCCAGATCTCATTGAAGAGAATACGGCCCGCAGTGGTGTCGATCACCGCCTTGGTAGGATCTCCATACGGACGTTTCGGCCCGCCATGGTTGTAGTCAGGATTGCGGAAACGGACCTTGTCATTCACGGTCAGGCCGCCTTCAGAGATGGCGAACTCGACTTCGGAAGCGTCGTTGAAGAGAGGCACGCGGCCTTCCACATCGCCCTTCTTGGCTTTCTCGTGGCTTGGGAACTCGCGCAGGTAGGTGAGGAAGTAGCAGCCCAGGGGAATGTCCTGGGAGGGGTTCATCACCGGCTTGCCGCTGGCAGGGCTGAACAGGTTGTTCGGCGCAAGCATGAGCAGGCGGGCCTCCATCTGAGCTTCGATGGAAAGCGGCACGTGCACGGCCATCTGGTCACCGTCGAAGTCGGCGTTGTAGGCCGTACAAACGAGGGGATGCACGCGGATGGCCTCACCTTCGATGAGCTTCGGTTCGAAAGCCTGGATGGAAAGACGGTGCAGCGTCGGAGCGCGGTTCAGGAGAACCGGGTGTCCCTTGGTCACTTCGTCCAAAATGTCCCACACTTCCGGCGTGCGGCGTTCGATCATCTTCTTCGCAGAGCGCACGGTGTGCACCAGGCCCATCTCCTTGAGACGGCGGATGATGAAGGGTTCGAACAGCACGAGCGCCATCTTCTTGGGAAGACCGCACTGGTTCAGGTTGAGGTCAGGACCGATAACGATGACAGAACGGCCGGAGTAGTCGACGCGCTTGCCGAGAAGGTTCTGACGGAAGCGGCCGGACTTGCCCTTGAGCATGTCGGACATGGACTTCAGCGGACGATTGCCTGCGCCGGTCACAGGGCGGCCATGGCGGCCGTTGTCGAACAGGGCGTCCACAGCTTCCTGCAGCATGCGCTTTTCGTTGCGGATGATGACATCCGGCGTGCGGAGCTGAAGGAGGTTCTTGAGTCGGTTGTTGCGGTTGATGACGCGACGATACAGGTCGTTCAAGTCGGAGGTGGCAAAGCGGCCGCCTTCGAGAGGAACGAGAGGACGCAGGTCTGGCGGGATGACCGGAAGCACTTCCAGGATCATCCATTCGGGACGGCTGTGGCTTTCGGCAAAGCCCTGGCAGAGCTTGAGACGCTTGGCGAGCTTCTTGCGGATCTGCTTGGAGCGCGTCTTGGTCATCGCCTCTTCGAGTTCCTTGGTCACTTCGGCCAGATTGATCTGGGCGAAGATGTCGCGGATGGCCTGGGCGCCCATGCCAACGCGGAAGGCGTCCGCACCGTACTGCTCTTCAGCTTCACGAAGGTCCACTTCGGTCAGGAGCTGGCCGCGCTGAAGCGGCGTGCTGCCTGGATCGATGACCATGTAGTCTTCATAGTAGATCACGCGCTCCAGCGAACGGGCGGTCATGTCGAGCATGAGGCCGATGCGGGAAGGCATGCACTTGTAGAACCAGATGTGCGTCACCGGCACAGCGAGCTCGATGTGGCCCATGCGCTCGCGACGAACGCGGGAGAGAGTCACTTCGACGCCGCAGCGGTCGCAGACGACGCCCTTGTGCTTGATGCGCTTGTACTTGCCGCAGGCGCACTCCCAGTCACGGGTGGGTCCAAAGATACGCTCGCAGAAAAGGCCGCCCTTTTCCGGCTTGAACGTACGGTAGTTGATGGTTTCTGGATTCTTAACTTCGCCGGAGGACCAGGAGCGGGTGCGGTCCGCCGAGGCGATGCAGATCGACACATAGTCGAACTCCTCGCCGTGTTGAGGTTCCCCGAAGATTTCTTTCAAGCTCGCGTCAGCATTCATGATGTGTGGAGATGGGTGGCAGGTTTATGCGCTGGGTTTCTAGGGGAAGGCAGGTTAGGCACCCACCGTGGAGACGAAGCCGTCGAGAGCTTCCGCGTCGGCATTGGCGCCGGCGCGTTTGTGCACCTTGACGTCCAGACCGAGGGATTGCATTTCCTTGATGAGCACGTTGAAGGACTCAGGCGTGCCGGCTTCCAGGGCGTGGTCACCTTTGACGATCTGCTCATAGATGCGCGTGCGGCCCTGCACATCGTCAGACTTGACGGTGAGGAGTTCCTGCAGCGTGAAGGCGGCGCCGTAGGCTTCGAGCGCCCACACTTCCATTTCCCCGAAGCGCTGGCCGCCGTATTGGGCTTTACCACCCAGAGGCTGCTGCGTGACGAGCGAGTAAGGTCCGACCGCACGGGCGTGGATCTTGTCGGCGACAAGGTGGTTCAGCTTCAGCATGTAGATATAGCCGACGACGACATCGAGGCTGAAGGAGTCACCTGTGCGGCCGTCGAAGAGCTTCGACTTGCCGTTGAGGCCCATCCATTCGTAACCAGGGACCTTCTTGGCGTCCTTGATGTACTCCATGATCTTGGTCTCAGGAATACCGTCGAACACCGGGGTGGCGATCTTCATGCCCAGAGCCTTGGCGGCGAGGCCGAGGTGGGTTTCAAGCACCTGACCGACGTTCATTCGGGAAGGCACGCCGAGAGGATTGAGCACGATGTCCACCGGGCAGCCGTTTTCGAGGAACGGCATGTCTTCTTCAGGGACGATGTTGGCGACGATGCCCTTGTTGCCGTGGCGGCCGGCCATCTTGTCACCCACCGAAAGCTTGCGCTTGGAGGCCAGGAAGACGCGCACCTGCTTGACCACGCCGCTGTCGGCGGTGTCTTCGCTGGACTCGATCTTGTCGAGGTTGCGCTCACGTTCCATGTCGGCATCGCTGAACTTCTGTTCAAAGGTCTGGATGATGTCGAAGATCTTGTTACGGATCGGGCTCGGGTCGATTTCGATGGTGTCGTAGCTTTCGGCCACGTGGCGCAGCATCGTCTTGGTGATCTTCTTGTTCGCGCCCACGAGAGGCTCGCCAGTCTGACCGTTCACGATGTCGAGCGGGATCTTCTCGTTGAGAAGGATGTCGGACAGGCGCTCGGTGAGCTGCTCGGTCAGGTCTTCCTTCTTCGCACGATAGTCTTCTTCGATCTGCTTGATGTGCTTCTTGTACTCGGAGGGGGAGAGCTTCTCCTTCTCGGAGTCAGAACCCGCGCCGCGCTGGGCGATGCGGACGTCCATGATGATGCCGGTGCAGCCGGAAGGCACGCGCAGGGAGGTGTCCTTCACGTCAGCGGCCTTCTCACCGAAGATGGCGCGCAGGAGGCGCTCTTCAGGGGCGAGTTCGGTTTCGGACTTCGGAGTGATCTTGCCGACGAGGATGTCCCCGGGCTTCACTTCAGCACCGATGCGCACGACGCCCTGGGCGTCGAGGTTCTTCAGCGCTTCATCACCGACGTTCGGGATGTCTCGTGTGATTTCTTCAGGCCCGAGCTTGGTGTCACGTGCGATGACTTCGAAGTCTTCGATGTGGATGGAGGTGTAGATGTCCTCCTTGACCACGCGGCGGCTGATGGTGATGGCGTCTTCGAAGTTGTAACCGTTCCATGGCATGAAGGCCACGAGCATGTTCTTGCCGATGGCAAGCTCGCCCTGGTCTGTGCAAGGACCGTCGGCGATGACATCGCCCTTCTTGATCTTCTGACCGCGCTTCACCAGAGGCTTCTGGTTGATGCAGGTGCCGGCGTTGGAGCGGCCAAACTTGCGCAGCGGATAAACGTGGATGCCCTTCTCTTCGTCTGTCTGAACAGACTTGAGCGGATTCTCCAGGAACTTGTCGTCCTTGACGGGGAGGTTGCCATCCTTGGAAACGATGATGACGTCGGCAGTCGCGGCAGCGACGGTGCCGTTGGCGTCTGCAACGATCACGGAGCGGGAGTCGCGGGCGGCCTTGCCTTCCATGCCGGTGCCGACGAGCGGAGACTCACCTTCGAGGAGAGGCACGCCCTGGCGCTGCATGTTTGAACCCATCAGAGCGCGGTTGGCGTCATCGTGCTCGAGGAACGGAATCAGCGCGGCAGCCACGGAGACGAGCTGCTTGGGAGACACGTCCATGAGCGTGACCATGGCGGGCTCGACTTCGATGAAGTCGCCGCGGTAACGCACGGTCACCTTGGCGCCTTTGAAGCGGCCGTTTTCGTCGATCGGATTGTTCGACTGGGCAATGTAGTGCTTCTCTTCCTGATCAGCGGTGAGGTAGTCGATCTTGTCGGCCACAGCGCCGTCCTTCACCGGGCGGTACGGCGTCTCAATGAAGCCGAATTCGTTGATGCGGGCATAGGAGCCGAGGGAGTTGATCAGACCGATGTTCGGACCTTCAGGAGTCTCAATCGGGCAGATACGGCCGTAGTGGGACGGATGAACGTCACGCACTTCGAAGCCGGCACGGTCACGGTTCAGACCGCCAGGCCCGAGTGCGGACAGACGGCGCTTGTGAGTCAGCTCAGCCAGAGGGTTGATCTGGTCCATGAACTGGGAAAGCTGGCTGCGGCCGAAGAAGTCACGCACGACGGCGGAAAGCGCCTTCGGATTGACGAGCTTGGCGGGAGTCATGGTGTCCATGTTCACGTCAAACAGGGTCATGCGCTCCTTCACCAGACGCTCGGTGCGGGACAGGCCCACGCGGCACTGGTTGGCGAGGAGTTCGCCCACGGCGCGCACACGGCGGCTGCCGAGATGGTCGATATCATCGAGGATGCCCTGGCCTTCACGCAGGTGGAAGAGGTAGCGCAGAGCGGAAATGACGTCCTCGGCGGTGAGGATGCGCATTTCAGTGTCGATCTTGAGGCCGAGCTTCTGGTTGATCTTGTAGCGGCCCACGCGAGTGAGGTCATAACGCTTGGGATCAAAGAACAGGCGCTTCACCAGCGCGCGTGCATTTGGCGTGGTGGGCGGATCTCCCGGACGCAGACGGCGGTAGATTTCCTTGAGGGCCTCGTCTTCATCCTTGGCGGTGTCTTTGCGCAGGGAGGTGATGAGGAGATCGTCCGGGGAGGCGGTGACGACCTTGATGGACTTGTGGCCCAGCTGCATAAGCTGGCGCACCACACCGGAAGTCAGCGGCTCGTAGGCACGGGCCACGATGAGCTCGCCGTCGAGGATGTCCTTGAAGAGGATCTTCGTGGCGATCTCTTCTTCGGAGATGCTGTCCTTGAGCTTGAGGTCCTGGATTTCGTAGAAGAGCTTGAGGATGTCCTCATCGCCTGGGAAGCCGATCACGCGCAGGAGCGTGGTGGCCAGGAACTTGCGGCGGCGGCGGCGGCGGTCCAGATAGACGTAGAGGAGGTCGTTCGTGTCGAACTGCACTTCCAGCCAGGTGCCGCGGTCAGGGATGATGCGGAAGCCATGGAGCCAGCGGCCGTTGAGGTGCTGGCTGGTTTCAAAGCAGATGCCGGGGGAGCGGTGGAGCTGGGAGACGACCACACGCTCGGCGCCATTGATGACGAAGGTGCCGCGCACCGTCATGAGGGGGATTTCACCCATGTACACACGTTCCTGCTTCGCACCCTGCTCGTCTTTGAGCTCATAGGTCACGTAAAGGGGGGCGCTGTAGGTCTCGGCCTCGTGGATGGCTTCGAGAGAGCTGAGCTTTGGCTCGCCGATTTCGTACATGACGAAATCCAGCGTCATTTTTTCATCATAGCTGGTGATCGGGAAGACTTCCCGGAACACGGCCTGGAGACCGAGGTCCTTGCGCTTCGAGGGCAGGATGTTTTTCTGGAGAAATTCCTCGTATGAGCGGAGCTGGATCTCGATGAGATTTGGCGGCTCGGCGACTTCGTGGATTTTGCCAAAGTTGGTGCGCTGGGACATAAGGCAGTGATGAGGCGGTTAGGGGGCGATGGGCGGTGGCACGGGATGCGGAAGAGTGAGTTCCGCGAAGCAACAAATGCAGCAAAGTCAGGCGGCCAGCCCGGCAATGCATACGCTTGTCGCGAAAACGAAGCAGCCGGAATCCAGGGGTGAGCCGGGATTCTGGCCATGAAAATGGAATGAAGCATGCCCCACTTCGCGAGGTGTCCCGGAACCGTAGCTCTTGCTGCGGAGGTTCAGGCGGGAATCACGGGCGGTAGCGGGCATGCGATGGATCGAAACGAACGGGGGATTGAAACTAACACTAACTTGAGGCTCCTGACCGCGCGGCGCTGCGGATGAACGCAGGCGCCACGCGGCAAAGAGCAGGAGGAACCAGAGACTACTTGATCGTGACTTTGGCGCCAGCGGCCTCCATCTTCTTCTTGATCTCTTCGGCTTCTTCCTTCTTGACGCCTTCCTTGAGGGTCTGCGGAGCGCTTTCGACAAGCTTCTTCGCTTCTGCAAGGCCAAGGCCGGGAACAACGCCGCGGACTTCTTTGATGACGCCGATCTTGTTGGAGCCGGCGTCGGTCAGGATGACATCGAACTCGGTCTTTTCTTCTGCGGCAGGTGCGGCAGGACCACCAGAGCTGCTTGCAGCAGCAACAGGAGCAGCGGCGCTAACGCCCCACTTCGTTTCGAGGGATTTCACAAGTTCGGCAACTTCCAGGACGGTAAGCGTGCTCAGTTCTTCAACGATTTTATTCAGGTCAGCCATAGTATTTTGTCGGTATCGCCGCGGTCCGCAGCTGCGGATAAATTAAGAGCAAAAGCTTTTGCTCCGGCGAGGAACCATTGGGTGTTGGGGTATTCAGGCCGTGTGACGGGCCATCTAATCAAATGGGGTTTTACGCGGGTTGTTCAGCAGGAGCAGCAGCTTCAGCGGCAGCCGGGGCGGCTTCTTCAGCAGGAGCGCCTTCCTTGTCGGCCTTGGCCTTGAGCACGCGGGCGAGGGCGGAAGCCGGAGCCTGGAGCACACCGA
The DNA here is from genome assembly GCF_044222565.1 of Prosthecobacter sp. Taxonomy (GTDB): domain Bacteria; phylum Verrucomicrobiota; class Verrucomicrobiia; order Verrucomicrobiales; family Verrucomicrobiaceae; genus Prosthecobacter. The sequence goes on along the minus strand of NZ_JBGANA010000011.1, from coordinate 26,920 downwards.
GGAGCTGGGCGAGCAGCACTTCACGGGAAGGCAGATCGGCAAGGACCTTGATGGCGGCGGTGTCCAGAAGGTTGCCGTCGAGGACGCCAACTTTCATCACCGGCTTTTCGAACTCGGCCTGGAAATTCTTGAGAATCTTGGCCGCGCCGAAGACGTCCTTGGCACCCGTCACGAAGGCGCTCTGGCCGGTGAGGTGGTCGCCAAGTTCACCAGGATAGCCGGCCTTTTCAGCAGCCTTCTTCACCAGGTTGTTTTTGAAGACGTGAATCTCAGATCCGACCACGCTGAGGCGCTTGCGCAGCTCGGCGAACTTGTCGACCTTCAGGCCGGTGTAGTCCACCACGAACAGGTAGGGGGAGGCATTGACCCGCTTCAGAAGGTCATCAATGAGCAATGTTTTGAGTTCTTTCATGATACAGTGCTTCTATAAATTAGAGTTTGACGTACTTCGACACATCGATGCGGAGCGCAGGCGACATGGTGGCGGCGAGGGTGATGGTCTCCACGTAGCGGCCACGGGCGGAGGCGGGCTTGGCGCGCACCACGGCTTCGATCAGCGAGGTGGCGTTTTCAGCGATCTGGGCCACTTCGAAGGAGGCCTTGCCGACGGAGGAGGCGATGTTGCCGTTCTTGTCGAGCTTGAAGTCAGCACGGCCGGCCTTGACTGCCTTGACCGCGGCTGCGGTGTCTTCGGTGACGGTACCCGTACGAGGATTGGGCATCAAGCCACGAGGTCCGAGCTGTTTACCGAGTTTGCGCACTTCATTCATCGCGGCCGGAGTGGCGATGGCGACGTCGAAGTCGAGGAAGCCGTCCTTCACCTTGGCGATGAGGTCTTCGTTGCCAACGATGTCAGCACCGGCGGCCTTGGCGGCGTCAGCGGCGGAACCCTGGGCGAACACAGCCACGCGCACCGTCTTGCCGGAGCCGTGAGGCAGGGGGCAGGTACCGCGGACCATCTGGTCGCTCTTCTTCGGATCCACACCCATGCGGAAAGACAGGGTGACGGTCTGGTTGAACTTGGTGCCAGGGAGTTTGCGCAGGAGTTCGGCCGCTTCTTCAAGCGTGAATGCCTTGCCTGCCGGAACCATCTCGGCTGCTTTCTTGTAACGTTTGCTTCTCTTTTGCATGGTGGGTGTGCAGTGGTGGCGAACTGTGACGTTCTCCTGCTTGGGTTGGGGGATTAGTCGATGATGTCGATGCCCATCTGACGGGCGGTGCCTGCCATGATGCGGGAGGCCATCTCGAGATTGGGGGTGTTGAGGTCGGCGATCTTCAGCTTGGTGGCTTCCAGCAGCTGGGCCTTGGTGATTTTGGCCACCTTGACCTTGTTGGCTTCCTTGGAGCCGCTGGCGATGTTCGCCACCTTCTTGAGAATGTTGGAGGCAGGGGGCTGCTTCGTGATGAAGGTGAAGCTCTTGTCCTTGTACACCGTGATCACGGTCGGCAGGACGTCACCACCAGCCTTCGAAGTGGCGGCGTTGAACTCCTTGCAGAAGGCCATGATGTTCACACCGGCCTGACCGAGAGCAGGGCCGATGGGCGGTGCGGGGTTGGCGGCACCAGCTTTGATCTGGAGCTTGATGAGTTTGATGATTTCCTTGGCCATGTCTTTGGGTTCCTTGCTTGCTTGTGTTGAGATTCAGGGGGGCGGTGGCGGGGCGGCTTACGCCTTCTCGACCTGCCAGTATTCGAGATCGACCGGGGTGGAGCGTCCGAAAATATTGACCGAGACGCGCAGCACGCCGCGTTCCGGATCGATCTCTTCGACGATGCCGTTCTGGCTCTCGAAGGGACCGTCGGCCACACGCACCGTGTCACCGAGGCTGAAGGCGATCTTGGGCACGGCGCCTTCGGACTTGTCTCCGACCTGGGCCAGCATGGCCTCCACTTCCTTGGCACGCATCGGGATGGGGTGATCCTTGGTGCCGGCAAAGTTGAGTACGCCGTCGGTTTCCTTCACAAAATACCAGGTCTTGTCCACCAGACGGTTGTGTTCGTCAAGGAGGTGGCAGTTGGCGATGACGTAGCCGGGGAAGAACTTGCGGTTGCTTTCGGAACGCTTGCCCTTTTTCACTTCGGCCACGCGCTCCATCGGAACGAGGACCTGGTAAACATAATCCCCCATCTCCTCTTTCTCTATGCGGCGGAGCATGCTGTCACGGACCTTCTGTTCAAGGCCGGAGCGGACGTGGATGACGAACCACTGGTCGCGGGGTGAGGGGATGGCTCCCATAAGGATTCGGAAAAAAGGGGTTGGGGGAAAACGAAAATTACATGCCCAGCTTCTGCGCGGCCTCAAAGGCCCACTTGAAACTGATGTCAAACGCTGCCACGAAGCCTCCGAGGAGGATCATCGCGATGAAGACCACCACTGTGGATTCATTCAGTTCGCGGTATTTGGCAAAGCCCTTCTCCTTGGGGTCCCATGGCCACGTGGCCTTCTTGAGTTCCAGGGTGACCTCGCTGATGTATTTGCGGATGCGACTCATGTGAAGCGTTTCGTTTTCTGCGGATGTTTCCGGGATTTTCGCTGGCAGGCCAGGAGGGACTCGAACCCCCAACCGACGGTTTTGGAGACCGCTACTCTACCAATTGAGCTACTGACCTGTGTAAGCGAAGAAAAGCTTCCCGGAATGGATAACGGATGAATTAACTTTGGCAAGTCCGCCGCCTCTTTTATCTCCCGGCTTGGCTGGGAGACGAAATCACCGCCGGGCCTGTGCGCCAGACCCGGCGGGGATTCGAGACAAACGAACAAAGCGGACTAGTCGAGGATGTTGGCGACGCGGCCAGCACCCACGGTCTTGCCACCTTCACGGATGGCGAAGCGGATGGTCTTTTCCATGGCGATCGGGGTGATCAGCTCGACTTCGATCGAGACGTTGTCACCAGGCATCACCATTTCCACGCCTTCTGGAAGCTTCACGCTGCCGGTCACGTCCGTGGTGCGGAAGTAGAACTGCGGGCGGTAGTTGTTGAAGAAGGGGGTGTGGCGGCCGCCTTCGTCCTTGGAAAGAACGTACACCTCGGCGGTGAACTTCTTGTGAGGAGTCACGGAACCCACCTTGGCGATGACCTGACCGCGCTCGATGTCGTTCTTCTTCGTGCCGCGAAGCAGAAGGCCGACGTTGTCGCCTGCACGACCTTCGTCGAGCAGCTTGCGGAACATTTCGATGTCGGTGACGGTGGTCTTGACGGTTGGGCGGATGCCGACGATTTCGACTTCGGACATCTTCTTGATGATGCCACGCTCGACACGGCCGGTGCAGACGGTACCACGACCTTCGATCGCGAACACGTCTTCAACGGGCATGAGGAAGTCCTTGTCGATCGGACGCTCTGGAAGCGGGATGTAGCTGTCGACAGCGTCCATGAGCTTCAGGATGTTGGCTTCGTGCTCAGCGTCGCCTTCGAGGGCCTTGAGGGCGGAACCCTTGACGATCGGGATGTCGTCGCCTGGGAAGTCGTACTTGGAAAGGAGGTCGCGAACTTCCATCTCCACGAGGTCGAGGAGTTCTGGATCGTCCACCATGTCCACCTTGTTCATGAACACCACGAGGGCGGGAACGCCGACCTGACGGGCGAGCAGGATGTGCTCACGGGTCTGGGGCATTGGGCCGTCAGCGGCGGAAACGACGAGGATGCCACCGTCCATCTGGGCGGCGCCGGTGATCATGTTCTTCACATAGTCAGCGTGTCCGGGGCAGTCAACGTGCGCGTAGTGGCGCTTGTCGGTCTCATACTCCACGTGGGCGGTGTTGATCGTGATGCCGCGTTCCTTTTCTTCAGGAGCTGCGTCGATCTGGTCATATGCACGTGCCTGAGCGAAGCCCTTCTTGGAAAGGACGGTCGTGATGGCGGCGGTCAGGGTGGTCTTGCCGTGGTCAACGTGGCCAATCGTGCCGATGTTGACGTGCGGCTTGTTGCGTTGGAATGCTTCTTTAGCCATGGGTGGAGTTAGTTGAGGGGGTGCGCTTGGGACTGGTTCGTTTGTCGTGTTTCGAAGATCCCCACGTACTGCCGCTGGAGCTGTTAGAGGGACTTGAACCCTCGACCTCGTCCTTACCAAGGACGTGCTCTACCACTGAGCTATAACAGCGTAACCGGCGGCGGCTTCGTGAGAAACCTCCTCCTCTTTCGACAAGAAAACCGGGATATGAAAAGCCTCCAAGACTGGCGTCAGGAGACAGTACACCCCGGTTTTTTCCGAAAAAGTGAGTCGATAGTAAGGGGGTAGGGATCACTGTCAAAGACTATTTGCCTTCTTTTGGAAAGAATCGGCTTTTTTACGCCGTCCGCAGCTTCTTCGCCACGAAGTTTAGGCTTGGCGGCCTGTCTGGAAAGCTCATACTGCGCCGTTCCCATATCCACCCCATCTTAATCCCTATGAAAACATGGCTGCTCTCCGCACTGAGCCTCCTCCTCATTGCCACTTCCCTGCCCGCCAAGACTGGCTGGGACGACGACTTTGAAAAATCTCTCGCCAAGGCCAAAGAGACCAAAAAAATGGTCCTGCTGGACTTCACCGGGTCCGACTGGTGCGGCTACTGCATGAAGCTGGACGCCGATGTCTTCTCCAAGCCCGCCTTCAAAAAATTCGCCAAGGCCAATCTCGTCCTGGTGGAGCTGGACTTCCCCAAAAACACTTCCCTGCCCAAGAAAACGGAAGCGCAGAACAAGGAACTCGGAAAAAAATACAACGTCAACGGCTACCCCACCATCGTGCTTCTGGACAGCGATGGCAAGGAGGCCGCGCGCTTCGTGGGCTATGACCCGGAACTGCTGAGCAAGCTGGAAGCCAAAGTGGGCAAGCCCAAGACCGAGGCCAAATAACCCGCCCTTCCCGGCAGATGCGTACGCTCGTTTCATGCTGCATGGCGCTCGCTCTGGCGGCACCATGCCTGCATGCGGCGGAGGACCCGGGCGCGCTGCTGAAGGGCATCGTCAAAAACGCCCGCAACGGCATTCAGGAAGCACTGGCGCCGCTGAAGGATCTGCACGCGCACAAACAGGCCGGGGAGGCTGTTCTTTCCCTCATCAGTGACAAGCGCACCGGCATCGGCATCAAGCTGCGCCTGGCCGAGATCGTCGCCACCTGGCCTGCGGGAGACGGACGCAAAGCCCTGGTGGACTGGCTGGTGAAACACCCCAGCTGCGACGACGACGAGCTGATGTTCTTTTCAGGCATTCACCTGAGGGAGGCCCGCACCTACTTCTGGAACATCCTGAGCCAGGCCAAGGCTCCGCTTTCCAGCGTGAAGGACCCCGGCCGCATCGCCCTGGCAGCACGCGCCCTGGGTGGCTTCCAGGACAATCCAGACGTCGTCGTGGCCCGCGTGGCGGAGTTGCTGGACCCCGCCACGCCGCACGTCATTCGCGCCTGCGCAGCCGAGGCCCTGGGCGGCATGCGCAGCCCCGCAGCGCTGGAAGCCCTCGTGCCCCGGCTGAATGACGAAACCATCGGCGAGGCCGTCCACTGCTCGCTGTATCAGCTCACCGGCCAGGACTTCGCCGACGACCCGGACAAGTGGAAAGCCTGGATCGCCGAGCAGGGTGCCAACATCCCGTGGAAGATGCTCGCCCGCAGCGACTACGCCGAATTCCTCAAAACCCAGAAGCTGCTCAAGCCGCTGGATGGTGATGTCGTGATAAACAACATGGCCTCCTTTTATGGCCTGGAAATCCGCAGCAAAGGCGCCCTCTTCATCTTGGACGTCAGCGGCAGCATGACGCGGGACGACCGCATCGGCAGGCTCAAGGCGCAGATGCAGAACCTCCTCACCGCCCTGCAGAACAAGCCCGCCGGGCTGCGCTACGGCATTCTCACCTTCGGCTCCCAGGTGGACTCCTGTTTTCCCGCCAAAGGCATGGCGGTGAACGACGAAAAGAACCACCGGCAGGCCGTACAGTTTGTGGAGCGCATTCAGGCAGGCGGCGGCACCCCCATGTGCGAAGTGCTCAACCACGCCCTCACCCGCATGCTCCCGGAGGGCGGCATCGACGCCATTTACTTCCTCAGCGACGGCCAGCCCAGCGATGGCACCCCGCTCCAGGTGCTCGACTACGCCCAGCGCATCTTCGCCCAGTTCAAAGTGCGCATCCACACCATCAGCATCGGCGAAGAATCCATCCCCGGCAACGACGCCCCTTCCCTGCTGAATCAGATCGCCACCACCTGCGGCGGGACGTTTACGGTGCCGCCGTGAGAAAAGCCTGTTCATCTCGATCACGGCGCTCCGCAGGCTGTCCTCCTCCCTCAATTCAGGGCCGCGGTGGAGCGTCATACCGCCCCGCTGTCCGAAGTTGCCGAGTTTCCACGCCTAAGCACGGCAACTCGGCAACTCGCCTCGCCACACGCTATGGAACCTGCGCAACGAAGCGCACCACGTGGCATTTCATGGTAATAAGCAGCAATAAATAACATTTTTTTACCCTCAAGCGCCCCCCTCTGCGGCAACTTTTTCTCGTCCGCAAGTTGCCGTGGTTCCCACCAACACCCACCCGCTGGGAGCACCTCAAGGCGAAGACCAAACGAATGCACCGGGGCAACATCCGTGTGGTCTGCCAGTTCAGGAGAAACATCAGCAACACCAGCAGCCCTCCGACTCCATGCGCCTCTGGTGGCGTTCACTTCGCTCCAAAGCCACTTTCAGCACGCCCCCGAACCAGCCTCAGCGCCTCGGTTGCCGGTTGCCCACCCTATATTTTCGCTGTGGCAACCGGCAACCAGCAGGGGTGTGGAGAAACATATACAACATCGTCTCCCCCACCTGCCACAGCCACCCAACTTTCCCCGCCTTTCCCGTGGCATCTCCTTCCATCTCTGGCGTCCCTGCCCCCATGCACACTGAGATCCAGTCCCTCGCCGCCCTGCATGATGAATGGCAGGCCCAGTCACTTCGGGATTAATATTGCCGACAGAATTTAGTCCGAAGATTATTACAGACTCTGTATGCCTGCTAAAGCAGGAGCCCTGGCCCACGCCTTCGCTGAGATCAAGAAACTCAGCGGCAGCCAAGAATGAAGCCACCCCTGGGTGACATGCAGCCCTGAGGGCCAAAGTTGCCAAGTTGCCGTGCTTAGGCGTGGAAACTCGGCAACTTTCCCCCAAACAGCCATGCTCACAGTGGAAACAGAAGGAAAACAGAGGCAACGCAGGGCAGGCAGGCGCAGTTTTCAGGGCCTGCGATGAACGCACCGTGGCAACTTAAAGTAATGCCCAAGTTGCCATGTTTTCCAATCCAGCAGGCCAACGAGCAGCCCAGCAGGAGGGGATCATCCTGCACCGCCAGCACACCGCCCCCGCCCAGAACCCCGCATGGCTGAAAACGTCCGGAGCTTCGCAACTTAAGGGCCGTGGACGACGCGAAAACGTGGAGGGATCAGGATGATCCCTCTCCTCCGCCAGCGCAGCACGCGGGCGTTTTCACGCCATCCATCGCACGGGTTGCTGATGCTGCTCCCCGCCGCCGTTGGTTGCCGGTTGCCACAGCAAGAATATAGGGTGGGCAACCGGCAACCAAGGCGCTGAAGCCAGCCCAACAGGCCTGCAGAAGGTTGCTTTGGAATAAAGGTGAACCCTGCCATCGCTGCCACGACATGGTGTCCTGAATAAAGCACACAGCCCCACATGAGCACTCCCTCCGAACTGACCGCCTACAAAGCCTTCATCGATGGCCTGATCTCCCGCCGAGGAACGCTGACCTACCGCCTCCAGGCCTTCAGCGCCGGAGAGTGGCCGCGCGAGCATGCCGGAAAATTCGACTCCCTCCCCGAGGACATCCGCGATGCCATCCGCGCCATCATGATCTCCACCGCCGAAGCCGCGACGCATGACCTGCTGGCCTACCTCGACGAGCAGGACGTGCGCCTGGAAGCAGGCGGCGTGCCGCTGCCCCATGCGCCCTACGGCTCCCCTTTGCACGAAGACTGGGCGCTGCGTGTGCAGAACCTGCCATGGTATGATGAGGAAGAGTGAGCGAAGAAGGATTCGCTTTTCCCGCCCTCCCCGCTTGAGCCTTCGCGCCCTCTGCACTACTTTCCACCATCATGAAAATCATCGCCTCTTTCCTCATTGTCGCTGCCATTTACAAAACCGGCCAGGGCATCGAGCACGTGGGCCGGAAGATCGAAAGCAAATTCTGAGGCGCAGGACACTGCGCCCCCTGCATGCTCCCAGCCAGCACCTTCTTCATCACCGGGCCCACGGCCTCGGGCAAATCCGCTCTGGCCATCGCCCTGGCGGAGCACGTCGGGGGCGAGATCGTCAATGCAGACGCCTTTCAGCTCTACGCGGGCATGGACATCCTCACGGCGAAACCTGCGCCGGCGGACCTGGCACGCCTGCCGCACCATCTTTATGGCGTGATCCCCCTTTCCGAGGCCTGCGATGCCGCACGCTACCACGCCCTGGCACTTCCAGTGATCCATGAGATCGCCGCGCGCGGCCGTGTGCCCATCGTCGTCGGCGGCTCCGGCCTGTACATCAAGGCTCTTACCCACGGCCTCTCTCCCCTGCCCGCAGCATCGCCACAAATACGCGAGCGCTTCAAGCACCTCAGCCCCGGCGAGAAAATCGTGTGGCTCATTCAGCGCGATCCCGAAGCCGCCACCACCGTCAATTTGCGCAACCCGCGCTACGTCGAGCGCGCACTCGAGATCTGCCTGCTCACTGGACGCCCCCAGTCCGGCCTGCGCCGCTCGTTTGAGCAGGCCGAGCCGCAGGTCAATGGCGTCATCCTTGAGTGGGACCGCGCCGCGCTGTATGAACGCATCAATCAACGTACGCTGACAATGTTCGATGCCGGATTAATCGAGGAGGTCGCCGCGCTGCAGCATCTCTCCCCTACCGCAGAAAAGGCCATCGGCGTGCGCGAAGTGCGCGCTCTCCTTGATGGGCAGGTCTCCCTAGCAGACACCATCGCCGCCATTCAGCAGTCCACGCGCCATTACGCCAAACGTCAGATCACCTGGTTTAGGCGCGAACGCTGCTTCCAAACGATTTGCCTCGATTCCCTTCCCACGGCACAGTACGCGCTTACTTCTCTTCTCGAACTTTTTCCATGCCTCCGCCCGTCCAGCCCGCCCGCCCCGTCTTCGTCAATCTAGGTCCGCGCAGTTACCTCGTTCAGGTCGGGCGCGATTTGCTCAAAACTCTCGGTGAGGAAATCAACAAGAAGATGCCCGACCGCAGCACCTGCGCCGTGGTGACGGACTCCAATGTCGGCCCGCTCTATGCCGAGACGGTGATGCAGAGCCTGCGTGCCGTGGGCAAAAAGCCAAACCTCATCACCGTGCCCGCCGGCGAGTCCTCGAAGTCCCTCTCCTGGAGCGAGTCCGTGCTCAGCGAGATGGTGCGCTTTGGCCTGGACCGCAAGAGCTTCGTCGTCGCCCTCGGCGGCGGTGTCATTGGCGATCTCGCGGGCTTCTGCGCCTCCGTGTATCAGCGCGGCATCCCCTACGTGCAGGTGCCCACCACCGTGCTCTCCCAGGTGGACAGCTCCGTGGGTGGCAAGACCGGCGTGAACCTGCCGAACGCCAAAAACATGGTCGGCTGCTTTCACCAGCCCGTTCACGTCATCGCAGACCTGGACACGCTAAACTCCCTGCCCACACGCGAGTGGAACGAGGGCTTCGCCGAGATCATCAAGCACGCCTGCATCCGCGATGCCTCCATGTTCAAGGCCATCGAAGACATCGCCGCAGGCAAAGGCGACATCGTGGCCCTCATCCGGCGCAACATCTCCATCAAAGCGGTGATCGTCGAGGCCGATGAATACGAAACCATCGGCACCCGCGCTTTGCTCAATTTTGGCCACACCCTCGGCCATGCCATCGAGGCCGCCGCCGGCTACGGCAGGCTGCTGCACGGCGAGGCCATCAGCCTCGGCCTGCGCGCCGCCGCATGGCTCTCCATGCAGGTCAGCGATCTCACCAGCGACGACTACGAGCGCATCCTCGCCCTGCTCCGCCTCTGCGACCTCCCCATCCGCCTTCCCGACGATCTCGACACCGAGGAGATCATGCGCATCACCCGCACCGACAAGAAATACGAAAACGGCAAGATCCGCTTCGTGCTGCTGCGGAAGATTGGCGAAGCCTACGTCAGCAAGGATGTGCACGAAGGACACCTGAAGCAGGCGCTGGATGAGCTGAGGAAGTAGGGGATGAATTTCCAACCCGCTCCTTCACCACGCGCAAGCTCAGTGCATTTTACCATTTTCAGTTCTCAGTTTTCAGTTTTCAGTTCTTCCATACCGCAGCACCCAGCGAATACGCCATGATCGAGGACGAGTTCGAGTAAGAGGACGAGGACGACCTGCCAGCCACGCCACTTTCGACATTCAGGCTTGGACATTGTTTCGTGATTCGGATTTACTCATTCGTCATTCTGATCCCCGCCAATGCGCTTCCTCTCCCCCAGCTACCTGCACCTCCTCTGGCTCGCGCTGATCCCGCTGGTGCTGTGGTTGTTCCGCCGGCAGGCGAAGCGGGTGCCGGTGTCCACGCTGCTCTTCTTCAAATCGCTCGCACGGGAGCATCAGGAGTCCGCCTGGCTGAGGCGCATCAAAAAATGGCTTTCGCTGCTTCTCACGCTGCTCGTCCTCTTCTTCGCCATCTTCGCACTCGCGCGGCCCAGCGGTAACATCTCCGCCGACTCCGTCAGCGCCGTGGTCATGGTGGTGGACTGCTCCGCCTCCATGTCTGCCAAGGATCTCCAGGGCCAGACACGTCTCGACGTGGCCAAGCAGCGCGTGAAAGAACGCATCCGCGCACTGCCAGACCAGGCCGTGGTATCTCTCATCGCCTTTGATTCACGCTCCCGCGTGCTGCTCTCCCGCAGCCGCAATCACCGCGAATGCCTGCGCCTTCTCGAAGAACTCACGCCCCTGCCCATCGAGGGCAAACCGGAGGCCGTCATGATCGTCGCGCAGCGTCTGGCCGATCTCGAATCGCACTCCCGCATCTGGCTCGCCACCGATGCTCCGGCCCCTACCGGCACCGCCATCGACTGGATCCCCGTGGCCCTGCCCGCGCCGGTGAATGTCGGCATCACTGGATTCCAGATCCGCCACAGCCCGCTCGCACGCGATCGCTACGAAGCCTTTGTCAAAGTCAGCGCCGCTGCCAGCAACCCCGGCAAAACCACCGCCACACTCGAAATCTCCATCGCCGGTCGCATTGCCCAGTTGCGCGAGATGGACCTCGCTGCTGGTGAATCCACCGCTGTCATCCTTCCGCTGGAAGGCGTGCGCGGCCAGCAGTTGGAAGTCCGCGTGAAAGCCGCCGGCGACTGCTTCGGCTGGGACGATGCCCTCGCCGCCCCGCTGCCGAAAACCAAACCCCTCAGCGTTGCCTATTTCGCCGACAAGCCCGACCCCTTCACCGCGCTTGCCCTTTCATCCCTCATCGAAACTGGGCGCATCGAAATGCGCAAAGGAGATCCCTCCGCATGGCCGCCCAAAGAGAAGCCGGACGTCTATGTCTTCGAGCACTGGCTGCCCAAGGACTGGCCTGCAGACCGCCCTGTCATCGCCCTCACACCGCAGGGCAGCTCCGGCCCGCTGCGCACCCGCTCCATCAGCAGCATTCCGCATGATGCCGTGCGCTCCGTGCAGCCAGACCACCCCGTGCTCTTCCGCGCCAGCAGCGCACGCATCGCCGTCACGCAGACCACCGTGCTCGATCTCCCCACTTCCATCGAGCCGCTGTGGATCACCGGAAGCGAGCCCGTGCTCGCCGCAGGAGAATCGAACGGCCAGCGCCTCGTTGTCACCGCTTTCTCCCCATCGCAGTCCGAGCAGCTCGCCCTCCTTCCCTCCTTTCCTCTCATCCTCGGCAATGCCCTCTACTGGTGCGCCGAAAACAGCGACGCCCTCGCCGACCTGCGCACCCTGCACACCGGCGAAATGCTCCACACCGACAGCCTCGTGCAATGGCACGCCTGGAACGGCGAATTCTTCTCCGAGGTATCTGACGACCCCGCCCACGGCCTCCTCGCCCTCAACCGCATCGGCAGCTGGGAAACCGGGGACCGCACTGGCACCTGCGCCCTGATCTCCGATGCCGAGACGAATCTTCCCGCCCTGGCGACCACCAGCGCCCATTCCATTCAACGCGCCGCCCCCATCATCACCGCCTCCGCCTTCAGCACCTGGCCCAAGCGTTTGATCTGGCTCGCGCTCGCGCTGCTGCTGGCGGAGAGCTTTCTGTTTCACCGCAAGGCGGTGTATTAGAGAGTAGACTTGTCCCTGCGGAACAAGCAACCTCCCGGCAAGCACCAGCGTCCGCTAGCACCAAGAAAAACCGCGGCCTCGCCACCCCACTCTTGTTGCACAGCAACAAGGCTACTTTTCAAGCCCCTTGAAAACTTGTTCACAGCCGCTACGATTATTCACAGCAAAAGCGCTCTGAAAAATCCCACATCTTGTTTAAGATGTCTTAACAAACCCCAAGATAAGGTGGAAAAACACCTTCACTCTTGCTGCCTTCCGACGCGGAATGGTTCAGTCCACCTCAGTACTCACCGCGAAGTCATTCGTCCTTCGGATTTCTTCACCCGCCTTTCCATCTCCGCCTTTCCACCGCCATGTACCTCAAAAGCCTCACCCTTCACGGCTTCAAATCCTTCGCTGACAAGACTCACTTCGAGTTCCACAAAGGCGTCACCGGCATCGTGGGCCCGAACGGCTGCGGCAAGTCGAACGTCGTCGATGCTATCCGCTGGGTACTGGGTGAAACCTCCGCCAAAGCGCTGCGTGGCGATGAAATGGCCGACGTCATCTTCAATGGCACCGACAAACGCAAGCCCGTTGGCCTCGCTGAAGTGACGCTGACGATGGCCGATTGCGAACAGTCCCTGAACGTGGACTTCAACGAAGTCGCGCTCACCCGCCGTGTGTTCCGCGATGGCCGCAGCGAATACCGCCTGAACAACACCATCTGCCGCCTCAAAGACATCCACGATCTCATCGCCGGCACCGGAATTGGCCGCGCCGCTTACTCCATCATGGCGCAGGGCCAGATCGACATGCTTCTCAGCTCCAAGCCCGAAGACCGTCGTACCGTTTTCGAAGAAGCCGCCGGCATCACCAAGTTCAAATCACAGAAGCGCGAAGCCCTGCGCAAGCTGGAATACACCGAGGCCAACCTCCTCCGCGTCGCCGACATCATCGCCGAAGTGAAACGCCAGATGGGCACTCTCCAGCGCCAGGCCGCCAAGGCACGCCGCTACCAGACCCTGCTCGAAGACACACGCCTGCTGGACACCCACCTCGCGCACAAACAGTACACCGAATTTGCCGGAGAAAAATCCGAGGCCGAAAACACCGTGCGCATGATGGCGCAGCAGATCGAGCAGCTTCAGGGCAAGCTCCAGGTCGCCGAGACCGAAGCCGCGCAGACCCGCGAGGCCTATCACGCTCTCGAGTCTCAGATCAGCCAGGCACGCCAGCAGGCGCAGGAGCTCCGCTCCCAGATGCAGAGCGCGCAGAGCCGCCTCGGCTTCAACCGCGAGCGCAGCGAGGAACTCGAAGGCCGCATCCGCCAGAACGAAGAGCAGATCGCCAACAACGAGGAACTGCTCGATCAGGCCCGCCGCGATCTCGCCAATGCCGACGAGCAGCTGCTCGCCATCACCGACAACATCCAGACGCGCCAGCTCGCCATGAACGAGCACGCCAGCCAGCACCAGAGCATCCTGCCGGAGCGCAACCGTCTCGAAAGCGACCGCCGCGCCATCCGCGAATCCATCCGCCAGTTTGAAGGCCAGATCGCTTCCAGCGAAGCCCGTGCGCAATCCCTGAGCAGCCAGATCTCCGGCGATCGCCAGCGCCATGAGTCCCTCGCGCATGATCGCATGACCGCGCAGCAGGCACGCGAGACCAGCCAGATCGAATTCGACGAACTGCAGCGCAACATTCAGGAGCTGGAAGAGACGCGCAATCAGCTCGACGAAAAAGCCAAGGACTGCGCCCGCGAGATGATCGAGCGCCGCCGTCAGCGCGACGCGATGAACAACGAGCTGAACGACCTCCAGCGCAATCTCACCCAGCGGAAGTCGCGCCTCGAAATCATCGAGCAGCTTCTTCAAAAAGGCGAAGGCCTCTCCGCCGGCACGCAGAAGGTCATCAGCGGCCTCGACAACCCCGAAGTCTATTCCGTCGGCGTTCGCGGCCTCCTCGCCTCCAGCATCGAAGTCGAGCCCGAATTCATCACCCCCATCGAAGCCGCGCTCAAAGACCATCTGCAGGCCGTGCTTCTCACCGAGAGCGAACTCGCCGCGCAGATCATCGACCGCCTCACCGACCACAAGATGGGCCGCGCCGCTTTGGTGCCGCATGATTTCTGCAATCTCCGCAGTGCCGCCGATCGCGAACTCCTGCCCGCGGGCGCCATCGCCTGGGCCACGGACAAAGTGCGCGTGAAGACCGGCGTGCAGGGCCTGCTCGACCACCTTCTGCATAACGTCGTCGTCGTGGACGATCTCCACACGGCTCTCCGCATGAAGCGCGAGATGCCCCATCTCGCCATCGCCACCATGCGCGGCGAATTCATCACGCATGACGGCATCATCACCGGCGGTGCCTCCAAGGAGGAAGGCTCGTCCACGCTGCGTCGCGAGGCCGAGGTCCGCCAGCTTCGCACCGAAGTGGAAGCCCTCGAATACCAGTACATGGAAAAGGAAGACGCGGTGAACAACATCACCGCGCAGCTCGAGGAAATGCAGCGCGAGGAAGTCTCCCTGCGCGAGCAGTCCCAGCGGGCACGTGAAGGCTTCTCCCAGTTCCAGGGCAAGATCAGCGTCGTCCAGCGCGCCCTGCAGCAGGCCACCGCCAAGCTCGAAAGCGTCGAGTGGGACCAGAACCAGATCCAGGAGCGCATCAGCGGCTCCGAAAGCCAGATCACTCAGCTCCGCGAGGCCGTGGCCATCGCGCAGGAGCAGCTCGAAACCTCCCGCATCCGCGAAGCCGAGCTCGAACTCGAAATGGAGTCCTTCCTCCGCCGCGAGCTGGAGTCCAGCGAGCGCCTCAATGAACTGCGCACCGCCCTTGCCCTTGAGCAAAGCGCTTTGACCTCCATCGAGCGCCAGAAGGCCCCGCTCGCCATGCGTTTGCAGGAGCTTCAGGCCGGCATCAACCGCTTCGCCGAGGAGATGAACACCTGGCGCATGCGCATCCAGCAGAGCGAGGCTGAAAACGCCCGCTTCCAGGAGCAGATCGAATCCCAGAAGGACACCATCGGCGCCATCGAAGAGCACCTGCAGTCCAAGACCGAAGAACGCGCCGGATTGTTTGAGCAGGTCAGCCAGCTCGAAGCCCAGCTCACGCAGCTCCGCCAGAGCTTCAACGGCCTCAACGAATCACGCAACCGCGCCGAAGTCACGCTCACCCGCGTGGATCTCCGCCTCGAAAATCTCATCAACCAGGTGCAGGAGCGCTACAGCTTCCACATCGAAGCCTTCGAGCCGGACTACCACGTGCTGATGGTCACCATCGAAGAGCAGAAGAAGAACCGCAACCGTGGCAAGAAAGGCGCAGCCAGCGCAACGGAGACTCAAACCTCCGGCGAAGGCGTGGAAGCCTCCAGCGAAGACCCCGAAGAACCCGCCGAGGAGGCAGAGGAAGCTCCGCAGATTCGCGCCGTCTCCAATCGCGATGACGACGCCGTGGACATCGACGAAGTCGTCATTCCCGGCGAAGAAGCACAGCCAGACTGGGCCTTTGTCATGGAGGTCGTGTATGAACTGCGCCAGAAGCTCGAAGGCATCGGCCCCGTGAACCTCGACGCCATCCAGGAGTTCGAAGAACTCGAAGAGCGCCACAACTTCCTCGACACCCAGCACAACGACCTCGTCAAATCCAAGGACGAACTGCTGCAGGTCATCGCCAAGATCAACGACACCACGAAGACCATGTTTGTGGAAACGTTTGAGCAGGTGCGCGGCTTCTTTAACAACAACTTCCGCGAACTCTTCGGCCCCGCCGCCAAAGCCGACCTCATGCTTGTCGATGAAAACGACCCGCTCGAGTCCGGCATCGAAATCATCGCCAAGCCCCCCGGCAAAAAGCTGCAGACCATCAGCCTCCTTTCTGGTGGCGAGCGCAGCATGACCGCCGTCGCCCTGCTCTTCTCCATCTACCAGGTCAAGCCCAGCCCCTTCTGCGTGCTCGATGAGCTTGATGCTCCTCTCGATGAAACCAACATCGGCCGATTCCTCAAGATGTTGGACAGCTTCATCGACAACTCCCAGTTCATCATCGTCACTCACAACAAGCGCACCATGAGCCGCGCCGACGTGATCTACGGCGTGACCATGCAGGAGTTCGGCGTCAGCAAGCCAGTCGGCGTCCGCATGACCACGGAAGACACCCGCACCCTGGAAAAATCCGCCCAGGAACTCGCCCTCGAAGCGCCAAACAAGCGCAACAAAAAGTCCGAATACGATGCAGATGCCTCCGACGACTCCATTCCCGTGAACGAAGACCTCGACGAAGAACAGGCACGCCTGACTGCCATCGAGGAAATGGAAGAGCAGACGCCTGCGGCGTTGGTGTAGATCGGAAAGTAGTCCAGAGCTTCAGCTCGCCTCTCAGCGTGTCAAAACGTCAAGAAGCGGTCAAGCGATCAAGACGCTCCGCCCAGGCGGAGTCGTCCTGTGCTTGGCTCCTACTCGAATTCGTCCTCGATCCTCCCGCTCCGCGTTTGAAGCACCTTCGAACTTTGCCCATTAGCTCATTATCGATCAGAATCGTGCCATGGACCGAAAATAATCGTTACCTCCTCCCTGGCTTCTGCGCACCACTCGAACCACTGTTTATTGTCAGAATCAGCTGCGTCCCATTCCTCGGGGCCCGGCTCGCAGCCTCCGTAATCTCAATCCAATCAATTTCACGATGGTCGAGGGCTTCCTTTAAAGATCCATCGCGTCCGTGTAGTCTGACAAAGGAACTAGGCAGTTGGTGAACGATGTCGTTGCGCGAGTGTCAAACTTTCGATCCCATCGTGGAAACAAGTCCACACTCAAACCGAATTGAGAGCTAGGCCTACATAGATGCTGTCTCTTGACCACCACTTGACTCCTCGACCTCTTGACTGCCCCCTTCCCCAAACCGCTCCCTCAATAGCGTCTCATACTTCTCCCGCAGCTCCACATCCCCCACCCGCTGCGCGAGTTCGATCACTTCCAGATAAGCATCCCGTTCCTGCGGATAAAAATACAGGATCCTCTCATACTCCTGCAAGGCCGCATCCACCTTCCGCTCCTGGCTGTACTTCCGAGCCAGCACATACGACAGCGGCGGCTTCTCAAACTCATCATCAGGAAAAAACAGCGCCGCAAACGGCCGCGCGATCCACTCTGAAATCTTCACCGCGGTATCCGGTGCGATCATAATGATAAAGGTCACAAACAGCAGCGCACTCCCGATCACCGGAAACGCCGCCCCAATGCCACCCGCTTTCAACCCCGCAGACATAAGCCACACACTCACCAGGAGTACGATCCCTGCCAGGATCCAGCGTGCTTTCGTCCAGTTCATGCCGACGAGTAACTGAATAGATCACGGAGTCAAGCCACCCAGTTCTAAGCCTTGAGTCCTTGACTGCGCGAAGCGCATCTTGACCTTCGGTTCTTCCCGCCCGCCATGACCTTCACTCTCGAGTCCTTTTCTTTCCACGTGCTGCCCATGCACACGCGCTTTCCGTTCAAGTACGGCATCGCCAGCATGAACGCCCTGCCGCACCTCTTCGTCACGGCGAATCTGGTCGTCGATGGCAAAGCCTTCAGCGGACTCGCCAGTGAAGGCCTGCCGCCCAAGTGGTTCACCAAGAACCCCGACACGCTCTTCGAGATCGATCTCGCCGAGATGATCGCCGTCATTCAAAACGCCTCACGCATCGCGCGCCTCGCTGCCGAAAAGCCCACTGGATTTTTCACCTGGTGGCAGAATCTCTACGCCGAGCAAAGCAGCTGGGCGAAGGTCAAAGAGTGCCCGTCTCTCCTCGCCAATCTCGGCGTCAGCCTCATCGAGCGTGCCGTGCTCGATGGCCTCTGCAAAGCTCTAGGCCAGCCTCTGCACTCCGTCCTTCGCTCAGACATTCTCGGCATCGATCTCGGTGCCGTGCGCGAAGAACTGCGCGACATGCGCGTCGCCGATGTCATCGCACCTGCGCCGCTCTCCCACGTCCACGCACGCCACACCGTCGGCCTTGGCGATGCCCTCAGTTCTGCCGAAGGCAGCCCCGAAGACGGCCTGCCCTACACGCTGGAGGAGACCATCCGCGCTTACGGCCTGCGTTATTTCAAGATCAAAGTCTGCGGCAAGCCCGAGATCGACATCCCACGCCTGCGCGAGATCACCCACATCATCGACACGAACTGTCCCTCGGGCTTCCACGCCACGCTCGATGGCAACGAGCAGTTCTACGACCTCGCCTCCTTCCGCGAATTCTACGCCACCCTCCGCGCCGATCCCGCGCTCGCTCCTCTCTTCCAAAGCCTGCTCCTCATCGAGCAGCCCCTGCACCGCTCCCAGGCCCTGCACAATGACGTCGGCACCACCCTCCGCTCATGGAATGAAGGCCCCGGCATGATCATCGATGAAAGCGACGGCTCCCTCGCCGATCTCCCTCGTGCCCTCGATCTTGGCTATCGAGGCACCAGTCACAAAAACTGCAAAGGCATCGTCAAAGGCCTCGCCAATGCCGCCCTGCTCAAAAAGCGCGCCGCCACCATTCCCGGCGGCCCCATCCTCAGCGGCGAAGACCTCGCCAACGTAGGCCCCGTCGCCCTGCTCCAAGACCTCAGCGTCATGGCCCTCCTCGGCGTCACCCACGTCGAGCGCAACGGCCACCACTACTTCCGCGGCCTCAGCATGCACTCGGCAGGCACTCAGGAAGCCATCCTTCAAAATCATACCAGCCTCTACCACCGCCACCCTCAGGGCTTCGCCAGCCTGCACATCCAAAACGGCACCCTCGACCTCAGCACCGTCAACACCGCCCCCTTCGGCTGCGGCATTACGATCGAAGTAAATCAGTTCGAGCCGCTGAATGCTTGGATCAAGCGGGGTGGGATGGGAGAACTGTGAGTTTTCTATGCTGCAGATTGATGAAACGCAATGAGAGCGTGAGAAGCAAATGAAGAAGCCACGGTTCAAAATCATCTCAGGCGCCCAAACAGGCGTGGACCGCGCAGCGCTGGATGCAGCACTGGCTTTTGGTGTGCCCTGCGGCGGCTGGGTGCCTGCAGGACGGCACGATGAGGACGGCCCCATTCCAGCGCACTATCCCGTGAAGGCATTGAAGGAAGGCGGCTACAAAGAGCGCACCATTCAAAACCTCTGCGATGCCGATGGCACTCTGATTCTTTATTTTGAAGAACTCGAAGGTGGCACCGAACTGACCGTGGCCCGCTGCATCAAGCTGCACCGTCCTTACCATCTGATCGACGGTGCAGAAATCAGCGCAGAGCGGGCCGCCGAGATGGCCCTGCGTTTTGTCACCACCAGGGATCTCCGCAGCCTCAATGTGGCTGGTCCACGCGGCAGCAAGAGGCCGGAGGGCTATGCCTATGCGCTCGAAGTGGTTTCCACGCTGCTCATGAAGCTCGGATTTCAGCGCAAGTAAAAGGCGCTTCAGCCATTCACTCCGTCACGTCCACAGCTTCAGTCTCCTGAACCACCACCCTTTCCGGCGCCACAGCAAACACAAACCGGTGAATCCCCGCCAGATCCGCCGCGGTGCTCGCATGCAGATACCCCAGCTCCGTGCATCTCGCAGCCACCGGTGCGCCTTGATCATGCCCCACTTCCAGCGCAATCAGCCCGCCTGTGTTCAGATGCGGCAGCGCGTCCTTCAGAAACCGTTCCACGATACGCAGCCCGTCCGGCCCGCCATCCAGCGCGAGAATGGGATCCCGCTTCACCTCAGCGCTCAGCGTCGGGATCTCAGCGCTGGGGATGTATGGCAAGTTTGCGACGATGACGTCAAAGCTGCCCGTGATCTTTTCAAACAGATCGCTGCGCAGGAGCTTCACATTCGCACTCAGTCGCGAGGCGTTGAGCCGTGCGAGGTCCAGCGCGTCTTCGCTGATGTCTGCCAGCACCACCTCGCTCAGCGGCCACTCTTTCGCGAGGCTGATACCGATGCACCCTGAGCCCGTGGCCATGTCCAGCACACGCGCGGGCGCGGTGCCAAATTTCTTCTGCACCATCTCCACCAGCGTCTCTGTCTCCGGACGCGGAACAAGAGCGCGATGATCGCTCACAAATTCATGCCCGCAAAACTCCACGCTGCCCAGCAGGTGCTGCAGCGGCTCCCCTTCCCCGCGCCGCTTCAGGAGCTCGCGCAGCTTCACCAGTTCCGGCTCCGGCACGCTCTCACCAAAGCGCAGATACAGGTCCAGCCGCCGGCAGCCCAGCACATGCGCCAGCAGATGCTCCATGTTCAGCCGCGCTTCCTCGATCTTGCGCTTCTCCAGGTAGGCGGTGCCGGAGCTGACGATTTCGAGGATGAGCTTCATGGAGGAGGAAAGAGCGAACGCGCACTAATCAGCAGCGGCAGCCTGGATCAAGCCGGATTCCGTGATGATCTGATGAATGTGCTGATCATGAAACTCAGTGGTGATGTGCTCCACGAGCTGCACTTCAAAGGCAATCGCAATGCGCTCCGCACGGCAGTTTGGATGAGCGAGCAGCCGGTCATAGTAGCCACCACCACGCCCCAGCCTCTTCCCATCGCGCGTGAAGGCAAGACCGGGCACAAGAATGAAATCCAGCGCAGCCACATCCACCACCGGGCAGTGCGGCTTCGGCTCCCACACGTTCATCTGGCCGCGGTGCAGATCCTCCATGCTGCTCACCAGCCGTGGCTGCAGCGCCTGATGTTCAATCTGGAAGAAGCAGGTGCGAATGCCCAGCGCATGCAGGGCGGGCAGCAGCCCCGTCACCAGCTCTGGCTCATTTTTCAGCCCCCCAAACAGCGCCACGGTCGTTCCCGCTGCCCACGTGGCGGCCAGATGCTCAAGATGGGCCGCAATGCGTGCACTCGCTTCATGCCGCGTTCCTTCGTCCATGCCGCGCAGGCGTTCGCGCATGTTTTGGCGCAGCGTGGGTTTGTCGTGCATGGCGCTTCGATCAATCAAGATTAGAGGCAGGCTGGAGCACCCGCGCTCCAGTCTTCGTCAAAGCAGCTCCGGTTTCTGCAGCAGTTCGGCCACGCGTTTCAGCAGGCGGCCAGCACCGCCGCCATCCAGCACGCGATGGTCAAAACTCAGCGTCAGTTCCGCCTCCGTCACGGGGATGAACTGCTTCACCTCCTCGCTCCAGCGCGGCACCTTGCTGCCGGCTCCGAGGCCCAGCACGAGGTTCTGCTCCGGCAGCGGAATGGGCGTGGCCCACACGATGCCAAAGGTTCCAAAATTTGTCACCGTGGCGATGCCCGGACGCTTCACATCATTCGGCAGCCTGCGCGCACGGGCCTGCTCCACCAGCTTGTTGTACGTGGGCACCAGCTTCACCAGCGGAGTCTTCTCCACCTCGCGCAGCGTCGGCACCATGACGCCGTCATCCACTTCCACCGCGAAACCGATGTCGATGGCCAGCGGATGCACGATGCGGTTCCCCACCAGACGTCCGGCAAAGGCGGTGTTTTCAGCCAGTGCCAGCGCCAGGGCGCGAATGACATAGAGCGCAGGTCCGGGCTTGGGATCAGCCTTTTTGCGATGCGCCAGCATGGCGTCCAGCATGATGGGGCTGCCCACCGTGGCCAGCGGGCGCGTCCAGCTGCGGCGCATGGAATCTGCCACCGCAATGCGCATGGGCGAGGCCGGCGTCATGCGGTGCTGCTCCAGTCCGCGCAGGAAGGACTCGAAGTCCTCCACCGTCACACGGCCGCCCGCACCAGTTCCGGGCACGCCTGCCAGGTCTGAAGCATTCAGTCCCAGCTCCAGCATGCGCGCACGCATGCGCGGGGAGATGTAGCTGGCACCCGTGGCTCCCGCCGGCACCGGCAGTCCGCCGACGACGGGCTCCACCGTGGGCTGACGCGTGGAGATGACGTCATTGTCGCTGATCTTAAAATGCAGATTCTCCACCTCCGCCGGGCGGTCGCGGTTCGCGCACGGCTCCGCGGCAGCAGGCTCGTTTTCATCCGAGAGACCCAGCAGCTGGGCATTCTCCGGAGTGATCTCAAACGCCGCCAGAGTCGAGCCCACGGCGTAGCTCGTCTGCGTGGTGGCCACGATCTGCCCCACCACTCCCGCGCAGGGCGCAGTAACGGCCATGGTGGCCTTGTTTGTCTCCACTTCGAAGAGATCGCAGCCTCCCTCCACCGCACGGCCAGGCTCCACCAAAATGCGAATGATGGTGGCTTCGGCGATGGACTCGCCAAGCTGGGGCATCAAGATGGGAATGGTACGCATGACGAAAGCTAGAGGAAGAAAAGAAGGGTGCTCAATTAATTACGCAGCAAACGGCGTAGCGCGGCAGCGATGGCGGAGGTGGTCGGGCGGTGGGCCTTCCACAGATTCGGATGGTACGGGATCGGCGTGTCTTTGGAATTCAGCCGCATCGGCGGTGCATCCAGCAGGTGAAATCCATCCGTGGTGACGCGGGCGATGATCTCCGCGGTGACGCCTCCCCAGGGGAAGGCCTCTCCGAGCGCCAGCAGACGCCCGGTGCGCGCCACGGACGCGAGGATCGTGTCCGTATCCATCGGTTTCACTGATCGCAGATCGACGACTTCGATTTGATATCCGTCCATCTGCAGCTCCTCGGCGGCACGCAGCGCCTCATGCACCATGGCGCTGTACGTCACGATCGTCGCATGCCGTCCAGGCCGCGCGATGCGTGCCTTGCCAATCGGCAGTTCGCGGTCGCCGATGCTTTCCGCCTTCAGATGGTAGTAGAGGAATTTATGCTCGCAGAAGACCACCGGATCATCCAGCGTCACACTGTCCAGCAGCATCCAGTACGCATCCTCCACAGTCGCGGGCGTCACGATCACCAGGCCGGGATAGTGCGCGTAGATGGCCTCCATCGACTGGCTGTGAAACGGCCCGCTGCCAGCGGTGCCGCCGGAAGGCATGCGAATGGTGATCGGGCACGGCACATTGGTGCGCCAGAAGAGTGTGGCAGCCTGATTGACGATCTGGTTGAACCCCACGGAGGAAAAGTCGGCAAACTGCATCTCCACGATGGGCCGCGCGCCTTCCACCGCCGCCCCCACTGCCATGCCCACCATGGCGTCCTCGCTGATGGGGGCGTCAAACACACGGTTTGGAAACTCCTTGCTCAGATTCTTGGTGGCCTTGAACGCACCGCCGAATGTGGCGATGTCCTGTCCATACAGAAAGACGGAGGGATCGTTGCGCAGAGCCTCATACTGAGCCTCACGAATGGCTTCGAGATAGGTGATGCTCATGCCTCGTGCTGTCCCTCCACGAGCTCGGCGCAGGAAAGGGCCTGCCAGTTTTCTTTGAAGGGATCTGGAGCGGATTCTTTGGACACTTTGGAAACGGTTTGATCCACGTTGCGGCGCACCTCATCATTGAGTTCGCGCAGGTCGGAGGAGGACAGCCAGCCATGATCTCGGGCAAAATCTTCCGCCACCTGGAGGCAGTCGCGCGCAGCGCCTCCCTGGCGCTTCGTTTCCGGGATGTAGGAGGCGTCATCGTGCTCCCCATGCCCCGCGAGGCGCAGCAGGGTGCCCACGATCATCTGCGGCCCGCCCCCGGCCCTTGCATTGGCCACTGCAGTTCGGAAGGCCTTCAGGCATGAGGCCAGGTCTGTGGCATCCACCGTCATGCCTTCAATGCCGTAGCCCGCCGCGCGGTCCACCAGGTTTTCACAGGCATACTGGCGGGTGTTTGGCGTGGAGTAGGCGTACTGGTTGTTCGCCACACTGATGATGATCGGCAGCTTTTCCACCGCCGCCATGTTCAGCCCCTCATGAAAGGCTCCCGTGGAGGTCCCCCCATCGCCGATGCTGGTCGCCCCCACGCTGTCTCCCAGGTTTCCGGCAAGACGCCGGGCAAACAATCCTCCCGCCACCACCGAAAGCAGACTGCCCAAGTGGCTGATCATCGCCAGCAGCCCTTCCTTCGGCCGTCCACGGTGGATGTTCCCATCACGCCCACGCATGGGGCCAGTGACGGTTCCTAGATAAGTGCGCACGCAGTCCATGATCGGCTCTCCATAAGCGATGCGTCCCGCCTGGTCGCGGATCAGGGGGCCGTAGATGTCCTTCCCCTTCTGCAGTTGCACGCCCAGAGCCGCACTGAATGCCTCCTGGCCTTTGCCCAGATACACCCCGCCGACGATCCTCCCACCCGCACGGTAAAGGGCTCCAAGCTTCTCCTCCAGCACCCGGGCCAGCAGCATGTGCTGGAAGCTGAGGAGAAATTGAGCGCGAAAATCGGCCGTCAGATCGGTTTCCACGCAGTTGATCGATGAAGCAGGTGCCACAAGCTCTACTTGGTAACAAGGTCGGCAGCGTCGTCAATAGCATCGCGGTCAGGAATCCGCTACAAGGCCATAAAATGAGTCATAATTCCCGATGCACGTGGCATCCCTCCCGCTTACCCCCTAGCGAGTTTTAAAGATTTCCGATGACAATTCCCATCTTATTCAATAATCTGTTTGAAATTTCAATAAAATAGAGTAAATATAATAAACTTTACCGAAATTTTTAGAACTCTATGGAATCGCTCATTGCTACCGCTGCTGCTGATCCAGCCTTCGAAGGTTTCCAGCTCCAAAGCTACGGCAGCCTCCTGCTGCCGGATCACCCCATTCGCTTTGGGTTTCAGGTGGATATCGTTCCAGAAAATTGCCCCACCAGCATTCTGTTCGGCCTCGTCAGTCGCGATCCAGTCAATGGTGGCCACGCCAAAACCAGCGGCTTCGCTGTGCGCGTGGACTTGGAAATGCGTGAAGTTTGGGACGCCCTGAACCGAAGCGGCCTCGTTGGCTGGGTCGAGCATCCTAAAGGATTGGCCGGCTTTACCGATGAAGAACCTCTCCTCCTCGGCTGGGAGATCGAATACCACGGTGAAGCATTGATCCCCAAGCTGGTCGTTGGAGATCAGCAGTGGCTCTACCCCGCCATCCAGTGCCCCAATCCCATCGTCATGGAGACCGTCATCGGCTGGGAGGGCGAGTGGGACCGCGATCCCCGCGGCACATTCCTGCATCCAGCCCTCTGGCGCGAGCAACTCCCCACGCTCTCCACCTCTCCGGAAACGGAAGTCATGGCAGCCTAAGCCTTTCCCGCGGATCCGCCTGCCCATCCCTCCCACAGGGAGGAGCCACCCCAAACTCTGAAAGCGCCCTGTTCGGGAGCTGACCCAAGCTCCGGCTTGAATCCCTTCATTTCCCCCGTTACCAGACGGGCTCATGAAAAACACGGAAAGTCGCATCCTCATCACCGGCGGGGCCGGATTCATCGGCAGCGCCCTCGTCTGGGAGCTCAACCGCCGCGGCTGCGAAAACATCGTCGTCTGCGACCGCCTCAGCACCGACGAGAAGTGGAAAAACCTCGTCCCCCTCAAGTTCGCCGACTACATCGACGGCAACGACCTCCTCCAGGCCGTAATCCACAGCCCTAGCAAACTCGGCCGCTTTGACCACATCCTCCACCTCGGCGCCTGCTCCGCCACCACCGAGCGGGACGCCGACTACCTCATGCGGAACAACTACGAGTTCACCAAGCA
Organism: Prosthecobacter sp.; assembly: GCF_044222565.1. Taxonomy (GTDB): domain Bacteria; phylum Verrucomicrobiota; class Verrucomicrobiia; order Verrucomicrobiales; family Verrucomicrobiaceae; genus Prosthecobacter. Next base: position 1,203 of record NZ_JBGANA010000011.1, on the reverse strand, counting down.
GCTCTGCCAGTGGTCGCTCGCCAATCAGACCCGCTTTGTCTATGCCTCCTCCGCCGCCACCTACGGAGACGGCGCCCACGGCATGGACGACCAGATGCCCGACCTCCACGCCCTGCGCCCGCTGAACATGTACGGCTACTCCAAGCACCTCTTCGACCTCCACGCCCGGCGCGAAGGCTGGCTGCCCAACATCGTCGGCCTCAAGTACTTCAACGTCTATGGCCCCAATGAAGACCACAAGGCCGACATGCGCAGCCTCGTGCACAAAGCCTGCGGCCAGATCCTCGCCACCGGCAAAGTCCAGCTCTTCAAATCCCACCGCCCCGACTACAAGGACGGCGAGCAGATGCGCGACTTCCTCTACGTCAAAGACGCCATCCGCATGACCCTCCACCTCGCCGAGACTCCGTCCGCCGGCGGCCTCTTCAACCTCGGCTCCGGCAAAGCCCACACCTGGATCGAACTCGCCACCGCCATTTTTACCGCCCTCGGAAAAGCCCCCAACATCGAGTTCATCGACATGCCCGAGCACCTCCAGTCCAAGTACCAATACTACACCTGCGCCGACATCACCAAACTGCGAGGCTCAGGGTTTATGACTGAGATCACGCCACTGGCCGAAGCGGTGCGGGATTATGTGCAGGGCTACCTCGTGCCGGACAAGCGGCTGGGGGATGAGGTGGCTGGGGAGTAAAGAGTCCTGATGCGACCTGCAGAGCCGTTCTCTATCGAATCGGTGGGTCAACACGTCAGAGCGCATCACACAACCTCTCCATTCCCTTCTCGCGAAATTGCCCTAGAATCGCAGGGTCTGAGCCGCAGTAACGGATAGCCTCGACACAAGAGGAACATGCAGCTGTGATCATAAGTGCCACCTCGTGCGGCGTCTGCGGCTGGCGCTCCACTCGGCAATGGTTCGCACAACCAGTGCAACCGGCATTCTGAAATGCTGCATCCCAAGTGATGTTCTGTGGCGCGGTCTCAGGAGGGAGAGAGCAAAGAATGCACCGGTCCTTAACAACGTAAAAGGCTCCAGACACGTTGTCAGGCTCACGCTCGAGCTTAGACCGGTTCTCGAAAAGATTGTCATAAACTGGTCTTTGGGCGGCACTGGGACTGGAGGATGGCAGGTTGCTCAAAGAGAGATTGCACAGATGCGATCAGGCGTTCCTGAAGTTCTTGAGCGCTCTTGGCGATCCAGCC